>JAFAZH010000048.1 GCA_019239895.1 Abditibacteriaceae bacterium
GGAAGGCACCGGACTGGGGCTGCTGTCGGTCAAAAAAATTGTCGAAGCGCATGGTGGTCAAGTCTTTATTGAAGGTCACATTGATGGGACATTGACCTCGGCAGCTTTTTGCACCGCCCAAGGCCCCTGTCTTTCGGTATTGGATGAGGGGTTTTGCACCGCCTTTGTCCTCACCTTGCCACTTAAACTCACATCATAATGGACACTGAAACATCCATCGAAGATTGGGAAGTGGTAAACTTACTCACTTCATTAGTAGATAAGTCCTCGTCTACGAGGAAGATGCGCAGGGGGTGGGCCGCTATCGCCTCTTGGCAACAGTGCGTCAATATGCCCAAGACAGATTATTAGAGAAGGGTAGGCGAGATGCAGTGCGCGAGCGACATTTACAATGCCTGTTACACCGTTACACCACCAGTTCTCACGCCACCAACACACTATCTATCCAGCGGCGCAGGCCCATTGTAAGCTCGGTCACTTGCAAGAAATTGTTGGGAGGCAATTCGGCGTGTTGCCATAGATAGTTGGCTAGGGATTCTTCACTTAACCATCGCCAGAATTGGTCTCCGTGCGCTATCTTTTCACTATCAGTGTGGGTCTTCACCAACTCTTTAAAAGCGGCTGGCAATTCGATGACACATGGTCGAACTTCTCCACCAGGCTGATGCACCTGAAACTTATAACGTGTAACCCCACCAGTATCACCTTTACCATTCTCTGGTGCTTCACCAGGAGACTCGATGCGATAGCCATTGATAGAAGTTGCTTGCAGAGAAAGTGGGGCACGCAATGGTGTGGTGGTGTGAGCAGCCGTGGCATTCTCTTCCACTCCATGAGCTTTCAAACTCGCTTGCACGGTGCCGAGCAGGACTTCCATTGTAAAGGGCTTGCGCAGGAAGTCCGTTGCCCCCGCTTGCATGGCTTCGGCAGCGAGGTCAATGGTGCCAAAGGCGGTAATCATGATAATCTTCGCCGCGTGGTGGCGCTGGCGCATGGCGGCTAACACTTGCAAACCTTCGAGACCCGGCATCCTTTGATCGAGCAGCACCAAGTCCCAATGGGTGCCCGCGCCGAATTTATCCAGACCTTCGGCTCCATCGGCAGCCGTTTCAACTTCATGCCCACTGGCTTGTAAGGCCAATCGCATCATTAAACGGATATTGTTCTCGTCATCTACAATGAGAATTCGCGCCATGCACATGGCTCCTTTCCGAACCTGTTAGTCATCACCATTATTGGTATGCAGCGTAAACTCAAAGGTGCTGCCCTGCCCTGGCACACTGGTTACCTCAATTTCTCCGCCATGCGCTTTGATGATGGTCTGGGCTATGGAAAGCCCCAACCCGGCCCCGCCCCGTGTCGCCCCCGGCACTTGCACAAAGCGGTCGAAGATGCGCGGCAGATAATCGGAGGGAATACCTGTGCCGGTGTCCTGCACGGCAAAAGTTACTTCTCCATTGTGGGCCTGTGCCTGGCATTGCACTTTCAGCCAAACGTGTCCGCCCTGTGGGGTGTGGCGCACGGCATTGTTGAGCAAATTCACTAAGACACAGATAATCTGGCTGCGGTCGGCGCGCACTGCGGGCAACTCATCCGACACATCGCTCTCCAGATGAATACGTTTGTCAGCCACTTGCGCGGCGACCGAGTCACACGCCGTTGCGACCAGTTCACGGGCTGATATGGCCTCAAAGTGTGGCGGCATGACCCCGGATTCCAGGCGCGTAATATCCAGCAAGTCGCGCATCAGGCGATCCAATCGCTGCAAGTCTTCACGTTGCGCCGCCACTACCATGTGTTGCTGCTCATTGAGAGGACCAAGCGTTTCTTCCTTGAGGAGTTGGGCCGAGAGTAAAAGGGAAGTCACTGGGGTGCGCAATTCGTGCGAAGCGACACTGATGAACTCGGTTTTTAGTCTGTCCAACTCGCGCAGATGCGTTACATCCTCTAAGACTAGGGCCGCGCCCAACAACGTTTTCCTGTCGTCATCATCACGCATGGGTGTAGCCCGCAGACGGTAAATACGCGGTGCCTCTTCGCATGGCAGTGAAACAAAGCCACTCTCATCTTCTTCAGCCGAAACCCGCTCCTGGCGCACCACATGCTCAATAGCAGCAGCAATGCGCTCTTCCTGCACCACCTGGGCCACTGGCAAACCCACGGCTGATTCCGCCGCGCCAAAGAGACCTTCCGCCGCGTGATTGAGATGTACCACATGGCCCTCGGCATCGGTCACAATGACCGGATCATAGAGACTTTCTAAAGCTGCATCCGACATTTTCTCGGCACGGTGCAGGCGTTGCTGTTCAATCTGCCGCGCCGCACTTAACTTTTGCGCCATGTCGTTAAAAGCCTGCGCCAGAGTGCCAATTTCATCCGTGCGATGCAGCTCAATACGCCGCTCTAACTGCCCCGCCCCAATCTCCTCCGCACCTTGCGTTAGTGCCAGTAATGGAGTCAGGGAAGCATTAATAGCTTGCCGGGCGAAAACGACTGCTAAAAGCAGAGCGCCAAAAGTGATGCCGACTCCCATCCAGGAGGCGCGGTCTGCGGCGACTTTCGCCCGCGCATCGGCCCGCACAATCGCTTCCTGGTTTAAGGCCAATACATCTTGAGCACTCTGCTTTAGGCGCTGAAACTCCGGTTCGAGGGTGCTGAAATAATAGGCGCGAGCTTGCTCGGTTGTCATGGGTGGATTGGCATAGAGCAGGGCCTCAGTTGCCTGACGATAGGCAGCAAACTGCTGCTTAATAGCTTCCGATAATTCCTGTTCGCCGCGTTCGGTAATGTTATGCGCTTCAATGTCCAGGGCTTGCTCAAAGCGCGGCCAGTTAGCTTCATACTGAGTGCGGGCTTTATGCGTCTGCCCAGCCAGAAAGAAGGTCGCGGCGCTGTCCTGCCGTTCCAGAGTTTCTTTCATATCCTGCGCCGCAATCACACTTTTATAATTATCTTTCAGAATGCGATCAATCGAGTGCCCCAGCCGGAAGAAGTTCAACACCGCGCCCAGCATCACCAGGGCCATTAATCCCACTAAGGCCAGATGGCTAAACAGTAATTGCCTGCGCAGGCTCGTGGTTCTCATTACCTAAAGTAATACCACGCGAGCACACGCCACGCGATGCTATCCACTAAAGAATACCGGCATTAGCCCTCACCCCTGGCCCCTCTCCCATACAAGGGAGAGGGGAGCAACAAGGATTGCTTGATAGCGTGACAATTACTTTTGCAACTACGAAAATACTCTGCCTGTGACCTCCCCTCTACCAGTATTGGGAGAGGGGCCAGGGGTGAGGGCTAATGCGACTTTGCGTGCGCTACCCATTGGGGCCATGATGCGACAGCAAGGGACTACTTTGACCATCAAGGCTACCCTTACCATTCAGGCTACTCTGCCCATTCAGGCTACCGTGGCCATCGTGATTGATGTGGTGGCTCAAGTCAATCTTCGCGGGCGAGAGGGGCACGTAGGCTTCAATATGATAGGGCACATTAATGACCACCACCCCGGACTTCAAACCTAGTCGCAAGCTTAACATTAAAGCTGCCTGGCCATGCAAGAATTTAGGCCACCATCCAGTCGGCACGAAAACTGGAATAACCACTGTAACGAGACTGCGCGGTTCCATCGCCTGGAGCTTTTCGATGTACTGCACCACGGGGTCTATCAGTGAACGGTAGGGCGAGGGCAAAACCGTGAGCGGTATCCCACGCGACCACAGGGGCCATCGCTCGCGCACCCGCTGCTCGCGCGCGGGATCAATCGAGACATGGATAGCCTTCACATCTTCGGAAATCGCCCGCGCATATTGTAAGGCCGGAATTACGCCCCGGTGAATATCAGGAGCCAGCACCAGAACATGGTGGCGCACACCTTGCTGGGGCCGATAACCTTCCAAACTCAGTTGTTTGGCGACACTGCGATAGTGGGCATGGATACGAAAGAAAATGGCAATCAGGGCGGGAATGAGCAGCACCACAACCCAGGCCCCGTACATAAACTTCACGACGCCAAAGATGATCGTCACCAGCAATGTTAAAACCGCGCCACTGCCATTGACAATCGCCTTGCCCTGCCAATTTCTTGATTTGAGCCGGAACCAGCGACTTACCATACCGGCCTGACTCAAGGTAAACGAAAGAAAGACTCCAATCGCATAGAGCGGAATCAAGGCATCTACACTGCCGCGAAACACGATAATGAGAATGCTGGCCAGGATAGAGAGCACAACAATACCCCGGTCATAGACGAGCTTATCGCCAATGTTGGCAAATTGACGCGGCAAAAAGCCATCCCGCGCCATGATTGCGCTGAGGCGCGGGAAGTCGGCAAAACTGGTATTGGCCGCTACCACCAGAATCGAGCAAGTGGCAATCTGCAATACAACGAATAAAAACCCCTTACCCAGTACCGCTATGCCAACCTGAGACAAAACAGTATCCCCGATTTGCTCGGAAGTCCCCGGCAACACCGCTGTCGGCGGCAGGGCATTAATATGAACAGCGAGGTAGCTTAAGCCCAGAAACATCGTGCCCAAAATAGTAGACATCCACATCATGGTGATGGCGGCATTGCGCGAAGTTGGCTCTTTGAAAGCCGGCACACCATTACTGATGGCCTCAACACCCGTCAGCGCCGTGCAGCCAGAAGCAAAGGCGTGCAGAATTAAAAACGCAGTCAAGGGCCGTAAAGCCTGAATCGCCGAGTGCGTGGCTTCGCTGTAATCTCTGGCTTGGGTAAACTCGGCCTGGCTATGGACTGGCTGAATGCCATGCAAAATGAGGAGCTTGTATAGTCCTACACCCAGCAGCACGTACATGATGCCAATAAAGCTATAGGTCGGAATGGCGAATAAAGCGCCGCTCTCCCGGATGCCCCGGAGATTCATCACAGCGATAAATGCCACACAAGCGACACACATCAACACTACATATTCGGGATTGTCAATATGGGATGAGGGCGAGTAGGCCTTAACTAAGGAAACAATGGCCGCAATCCCCGATGCTACGCTAACTGCCACCGTTAGGATGTAATCCACGAGCAGTGATGCCCCTGCTGCCTGCGCCGGGAGTTCCCCCAGGTTATCACGCGCCACGATATAAGAGCCGCCACCACTGGGATAAGCCATCACCGTCTGGCGGTAGCTGGTGGTGACAATAGCCAGCAACACCACGATACCTAACGTGAGCCAGGGCGTAAGCCAAAATGAGCCTGTGCCCGCTGCCATCAGCGCCACCATCGTAGCCTCCGTTGCATAGGCCACAGAAGAAATCGCATCAGAAGAGAAAACCGGCAGCGCCAGAATCTTAGGCAGCCTTTCATGTTGTGCCCGCTCGGTCGCTAAGGGTTGACCCACTAAAAGCCGCTTAATCGAAATAGCCATAACCTGACCTCATAAAAATTTGGCGGTAACAACTTACCCTCAAAGCTCCCCGACAAACAAAAAGGGAGGCCGAAGGTTGCAGAACTTCCGCCACGGCAACACCGTGCGAATAGCTCTGCGAACCCTCGGCCTCCCCTCTGACTTGTCTCAACTGTGTAGATTGAGACCCTTCAGCGCGGCAACCGCAAGTGTTCTGTTTAAATTGTTATCGTCTGTCCTACTCCCGTATTATTACTGCGTTCTAAGTTGAGTGTCAAGATGCGCTTATAACTTAATTTTATACTCGGTCTTAGCTTGTTCAATAAGGTTAGCAGATTCACCCGCTTTAGCGTTTGCTTGCGCGAATTTCTATTATCCATATGCAACACCCAAATTCTAAAGTTAATCGCCCTTTGCTGCACCTTGTTTTGTCACTGTTATCTAACTTCAAATGCGTTATGATGATAACGTGATGGGAGATAATATGTCTAAAGTTTTCATTCTCGGAGCTGGTTTCTCGAAGGCGGTTTCTAACCGTATGCCGACCTTGTGGGAATTAAGCCAGAGCGCAATCAAATGGTATGAGTTCCCTTTTCAGTCTCCCTCATATCTTGGGCTGAGTAACGATGTCGAACAATTATTAACATATTTATACCAAGATATGCCTTGGAAGACTCCTGAAGAATCGTATTTAGATAAAGCAGCCTTTCTGATGGTTTCTCGTCAAATATCTACATATATAAGTGAATGTGAAGAGCAAGCTTTCAATGAAGAGAGGCCAGCATGGTTACAGAACTTCGTGCTTCACTTGCATCAAACCGAATCAACTGTTGCTACACTCAATTATGATACGGTGCTTGAGCGTGCGACTGGAGAACACCCTGAACTTAATCATATCTTCACCTCTAACCTATATCGTATGCCAATAGCTCCATTAGGGCAGCGAACTGCCGCCGTATTTGCTGGGGAAACCCGTCCTACTTATCGCCTTTTGAAATTACATGGTTCTGTTAACTGGTATTTCTCCGGTGATGAGAATGTTGAAGGTCAGCAGGTATATGAAGATTGGCTTCCCGAATTCATAGGACGGGGCCAGAAAGAAGAAGAGAGTCAGAAGAATATCCAAAGCCATCTTGAATACGAAGGACTTAATAAGATGGACTTAAGACCTTTGATTATTCCGCCTGTGGCTGACAAGTCTGCTTTTTATAAAACTCGCACCGTGAGATTGACATGGAGTGAATTTCGTAAGTCTTTGAAAGAATCGAGTGAGCTTTACTGCATTGGATATTCACTGCCGAAAACTGATTTAACTATGAGATTATTCCTTCGCGCCGCTGTAGAAGGAAACCCAAAACGGGTTTACATAGTGAATAGTGCAACGGGTGATTCAGCGCGTGAACTGAAACGGAGCTATCAAGAGGTCTTTGCTGGTTGTTCAATAGATGAACAATATTTTGGTCGTCAAGATGCTGTTAAGCACATGACCGACAACCTCTCCCAAGCGTAGTAATAGTGTGGAATAGAAATGCCGTGTGCAACAACAGAACTTGCTGTTATACGGTATTCTGAAGGACAACTTGGTTCCTACTGATAATTGTGACTGTGTGTAAAGTGGAAACCCTATGTGGGAGGCTGCACTGTATTGTATGAATAAATTAGCTGTGCAGCCGTTATACTCAAGCCAAACATGACATTAAGATTAAGGTATGCACTTAGGGAGAGATAAAAGATTACAGTAGTTGTCTAATAAATGAATATGGCTAGGCCAGCACAGGAAAGTTGAATTATGAAGCACAAAGTAAAGACAGTTGAAGAATTGGGTTGGAAGGATGGCACAGTCGCTGAATTCTTAGAGTTAACCCCGGAAGAAGCGGCCCTCATCGAAATTAAATTGGCTTTGAGTAAGCACTTGCGCCAACGCCGTGTGCGGAGCATGACACAAACTCAACTGGCGGAGAAACTCCGCTCCAGTCAATCGCGTGTTGCCAAGGCCGAAAGCGGACATAGTTCGGTCTCTATCGAGTTGCTGGTACGCGCCATTCTCGCCACAGGAGCTACCCCGCATGAAATTGGTAAAATTCTAGAGCGTGTTTAATGCGGAGCAGTTCCCCTAACCCCGCAGCAATCTCTTTTCAACATCAGCATCGAGCACATAAATCTCGACTTGTTCCCCGGCTTGCACGTCCACATCATAAAACGAGCGAACTACTGTGCAGCCTGCAATCTGGCCGATAATCTCTTCGATTTCGCTGTGGTTGATGCTGCGCAATTCTTGGCGGGCGCTTCTGACCAGGCGGCGGCCTTCTTCCGAGGCAGCCAGGCGTTCTTCGGTGGCGGTAAAAATACCTTTGCAGCGTACCAACACCATCTCGCCCAGCAAATGCGCGCGCACGTCAGCCGGGCCACGCCCCTGCTGCTCGCGCTGAAAGCGCACGACTGCGTTGGCAATGTCTGCTTCTATCGAACCCTTGGTGAGTTGGTTCACTGAGGCCGTATCCTTCAATCACAAAATCCCTGCTTAAGAAATTATCCTTCTTCCAAATCGGCTACGCCACCAGGGGCAACAGAGGGGATGTAATAATGCCGTAGGTTGCGCTGAGGGTGTCAACTTTCCATACTCTCAACATCAGCCAAGTTGCCAGACGTGAAGATGTTTTGCTGACTCATCATCGTTATGCTCTCAATCTTTGGCCTCCGCATTGATTTAGATTGGTTCTATAACCATGCCGACCGGGAGATCATCCAGCGTTGGACAGTGGACGGCGCGGATACCACGCGCCAGCATGAGTTGGTTATTAAAACGCCAGAGCCGCCAGCAGCAGAGTGGTGTTTTCTAGCGCTGGGTGATACGGGCGACTCCGACCGCTTCGGCTCGCGCATCTCACCGCAGAGTGCTGTGGCTACGTTCATGGCCCAGGACTGCGGTTTATTAGCCGAGGCTCCGACGGGGGAGCCGTTGCTGGGAGCACCCCCGGTGCAGCCGACGGCGCAGATGCTAATCCATACCGGCGACATTAACTATCTAACGGGCGAGCAACGCCTGTACGACCTCAACTTCGTTGATCCCTACCGTCCTTTTCTGACTGAGCAAAGTCATTATAACAACTTGATCTTTCGCATTCCCTTTTTGCCCGTGCCGGGCAATCACGACTACTATGATCTGCACGGCTGGGTCGCGGGGCTAATGAAGCTTGGATCGTGGCTGGGGTTTAGCAAGCTGCTAACCCACTTCTTCTATCGCATCGGACTTTCCGTGCCCCTGGGCGGCTCCGATATGGGCGCTTCTTACATGACAGCCTTTGTGGAATCAGCACCGGATAGGCCACAACCCCTACCCTATCAGCCCGGCGTGCGCACCCGCCTGCCCAACCGCTACTACCAGTTCCGGCGGGGTAATGTACACTGCTTCGCCCTCGATTCCAATACCCTGGATGCGCCGCCGCCGGGCACCGCCGACCCCTTTAAGGAAAAAGCGCACGCCATCGTGGAGCGCACCGAACGCAAATTAGGGCATCTGAACGAGCAAGTAAAACGCGACCGCGAATGGGAGCAAGAGGAAACCGCGCGTCAGCGCGAGGCCATGCGTGCTGGCCAACACGCCGACCTGTGGCCTCACCTTCAATCTCATTTGCACGCCGTTGCCACCAGCGCCGCTGCTCTTTCTGCGGCAACCAACCGTTGGGCTGATAAGCTTGCGACTGCGACACCAGAAACGTCTCTCCCTGAAACGAATTCAGTCGAAACGGCACTGCCGCAAACTGCTCTGCCCCAAATGGATTCAGCGCAGGCAGCCCAGCACCTCAAAGCCTTAGCTCAACAGAATCAAGACCTGCATGACCAGTGGAGCGAAATTCTTAAAACTATTGAGGCCGCGCCGGAGCCGGTGCCTGCCTATGAAGCCCAACTGGACTCTCTGGCTGACTTGCAGGAAGCGTGGCTGCACCACTTAGCGCAGCGTGACCAATTCACTGTAACCTTGCCCGGTGCGCCCGAATATGAAGCGGCACGGCAGGCCCGCTTAGCCTTGGATGCCAGTCTGGGGCAGTGGTGCCGCCAGCGGGTAGGCTCATCTTTGTCTGGCCCTTGTGCGCTAGCGATTAGTGAGGAAGAAGAGGAACAGGAAGAAACCGACCTCAGTGAAGCAATTCTGGACACGCAACGCGACCTGGCGATGGCGCGCAAACTAAGCCAGCGCAGCGATGAAGATTACGACGCGGCCCAGATCGAGTGGCTCAAAAGCGGTCTGGCTGCGGTTAAAGCCGAAGAAGCCGAGCAACAGCGCCATGATCCAAGCGCACGCATCTGGCGCATTGTTTATTTACATCACCCCATCTATACGACCTTGCCTAGCCATGCCGAACACGGCGATAGCATCGGTGTGCGCCATAATCTCGAAGCAATTCTTAAAGATGCCGATTTAGTGATTTCCGGGCACTCGCATGGCTTTGAGTGGCTGCGCAGCCAGGCCGCGCCCCATCAATGCTACCTGGTAGCCGGGGCCGGTGGCCAAGGCCGTTTGCAAGGCTCGATTTTTTCGCCTCTCCTGGCAGGGCGTTACGGCGCGGCCAAAGAGTCATTGGTTCAGGCCGGACTAACCAGCCTCGTCTGGGCCAGCGGCGACCCGGTCATGTCTGGTGCTACGGTTGAGCATAAACTCTTTTCCTACCTACGAATCCGCGTCTTGCCCGACGAACTGCGCGTGGAGCCAGTCGGCGTCCGCCAGCTAGAAGCACCCGCTCCTGATACACCGCCCCATGCGACATCTTCCGATGATGCATTAACCCCTGAAGCATACGATTGGGAGCGGGTGTATCCGATGCCAGTGCATGAAGTGGCGGATCTCCCAAGCGGGCAGCACGAGGGTTCCATCTCCACGCCGGAGCGTCGCTTGCACGCGATTAGAATTCGCCGTGGCCAGCCACCCGAAGCGGTGTGGGCCGAGTGAAGCAACCGCCGTCGCTGGCAAAAATGCTTGAGACTGAGTTATGGTACACTTCGCCCAATTCCTAAAGTCAGGAGAGCATGATGAAGAAGCTACGAGTTGGATTTATTGGTTCGGGCGGTATGGCGGACGCCCACTTAAAAGGCTTGGTGCCGCCACAGTTTGAAGACATTGAAATTGCCGCGTTTTGTGATGTGGTTTTAGAGCGTGCCCAGGCGCAGGCGGATAAATATAAAGAGCATGGCACAGTCGCCTACTCTTCGCCCCAACAGATGATTGCCGACGCGGGTCTGGATGCGTGCTATATCCTGCTGCCGCCTTTCGCGCATGGGGATGCAGAGCGGGCCTGTATTGAGGGCAATGTCCCGTTCTTAGTGGAGAAACCCATCGGCAACGATCTCGGTTTATTGCGCGAACTGCGGGATGAAATTAAAAAGAAGAATCTGATGACAGCGGTTGGCTATATGAACCGCTATCAGCCCAGTGTACAGCGTGCTAAACAAGCTTTTGCTAACGACGAGCCAGTGCTGGCCTACGGTGGCTGGCTGGGTGGCCCCCCCACCGCCGAGAGACTGAAGACCTCACTCATTGGGCAATGGTGGTCAATTAAAGCCAAAAGTGGCGGGCAGATGGTGGAGCAAGTCTCGCACACGATAGATTTAGTGCGCTACTTTTTAGGCGATGCGGTCGAAGTCTTTGCCCACACCACTACTGCCTTCAATAAAAAACTACCAAACTTGATTCCTGGCTATACCATTGACGATGCCATGACCACCAGTATCAAATTTGAAAGTGGCGCCCTGGCGACCATCTTAGCCAGTGCAGCCACTCCGGTGGGAGGTGGCGTTTCGCTCGATATTCTGGGCACCAAAACGGCGGCCAAGTTCAACGGTTGGGGCCATGATGTGAAAATCATCACGCGCGGAGAAGGCGGCAATACAGAAGAATCGTTTGCCAGTGAGGGAGCCATTTTCCCCCTTGAAGACCGCACCTTCCTGGATGCGGTGCGAACTGGTGACCGCACCAAAATCAGGACGGACTACGCCGATGCGTATAAAACGGTGCAAGTTGCGCTGGGGGCCAACGAGAGTGCGGATACTGGCAAGCCAGTGGACTTGACTAAGACAGCCTAAAATGGATGGGACGCTAATTACATTCGCTAACTTCATGCGCTATTGGAACGCCATTGAATAAATAGCGTTGCGCAGCATAGCGAATGCAAAGCATAGCGAACAGAGTTAGCGTCCCATTTGTTCTAATCTACGCGAAAAGCATCTTTGAGCTTATCGAAGAAGCCACGCGGATGCTCTTCGGGATACTCTTCTGAAATTTCGGCGAACTCACGGAGAATGTCCTTCTGCCGCTCGGTTAAGTTGGTTGGCACCATGACGCGGGCGATGCAGATTTGGTCGCCGCGCCGTCCCATGCGGTCGGGGAAGCCCTTGTCGTTCACCCGAAAGGTAGCCCCGTTCTGAGTTCCAGATGGCACGGTGATTTCAGACATTATTGGTTCGCCTGCTTCATTCAGTTCAAGAGTAGCAACTTCAACTTTGTCACCTAAAGCAGCTTGGGCAAAAGAAATCGGCATGATGTAGAGCACATCATCTTCGCGGCGCTGGAATTGGCGATGCGGCTCGACATAAATAAAGCAGTACAGGTCGCCTGCAGGCGCACCAGCTTGTCCGTCTTCTCCTGCCCCCGTCACGCGTACGCGGTCGCCTTCATCCACCCCGGCAGGAATTTTAACCGTCACATTGCGCGTGCCGCGCACCCGACCTTCACCACGACAGGTTGTGCAAGGATTAGGAATAATGCGGCCCGTGCCGCCACAACGCGCACAGGGGGCTTCTTGCACAAATTGTCCAAAGAAGGTGCTGCGAACTTCGCGGATGCGTCCCGTGCCACGACAGGCTGGACAGCTTTGCACCTGCGTGCCTGGCTGTGCGCCACTGCCACTACAAGTTTCACATTGAATTAAAGATGGCACTTCCAGGTTGCGCGTCACACCGGCATAAACTTCTTCCAGCGTCAGGGTAACATCCATGCGCAAATCAGCGCCGCGCCGCACCTGCTCGCGGGTGCGCTGTCCGGTGCCAGACCCGCCCATGCCGCTAAAGAACACTTCAAAGAGATCGCCCAGACCACCGACGCCACTAAAGTCGAAGTCCTGGCCACTGAGGCCGGCGTGGCCGTAGCGGTCATAGCGCACACGCTTGTCCTCATCGGCTAACACGCCATAAGCTTCGCCAATCTCCTTAAATGCCGCTTCCGCTTCTTCCCGCCGATGGGCGTTCACATCCGGGTGCTGCTCGCGTGCTAACTTCCGATAAGCCTTCTTAATTTCATCAGCCGAGGCTGTTTTGCTCACGCCCAAAACTTCGTAATAATCTCTTGGCATTGTAGTGTTCTGCAAATTAAACGCACCAACTTCAACAATAAATGCCCCAGTAACAGGCATCTACTTTATTTTACTGTTTAGGTTATAAAGAGGCATTCTCAGCAAAACGAAGAATCTATTATAAGAAATTCCCCTGGCAATAGGTTTCAGGAGAACTCAGAAGAGATTCTTCGCTTGACTAAGAATGCCTGATTTTTAAGATTAAGTATAATTCCAGTCAACTGCCGTCTTAGCCACTGGAGACTTTGACACGGCTGGGACGCAGCACCTGGCCTTTATAAGAGTAGCCACGCTGCACTTCTTCCATTACGGTGCCTTCTGGTTCTCCATTGCCCTCCACTTGCCCCAGGGCTTCATGATGCAATGGGTCGAATTTGCGGCCTTTGGCTTCAATCGTCTCAATGCCGTGGTTCTTGAGCGTGTTGCGGAGTTGCTGTAAGATGTGCTCAACGCCAATGCGTACAGAGTCCAGGTCTTTGGCGCTTTTGGCATGGCTGACCGCCAGCTCGAAGTTATCCAAAACGGGGAATATATCTTCTAAGACGCTCATCACCGCACGGTCACGGACTTCCTGCTCGCGGCGCACGACCTGGCGCTTATAATTTTCAAAATCGGCAGCTAAGCGCAAAAAGCGTTCGTCCTGCTCGGTTGCGGCTCGTGCTACGACACCATCGCTGGCTCCCTGTTGGGCATCCGTAGCTTGGTTAGAGCCGTCACCTGCATCAGTCGAATTCGCACCACCACTATTTTCACTACCATTTGGATTTGCTGGCAACCCTTCCTGCGGATGTGCTGGATGGGGTTTTAAATCTTTGGTTTGGGTTTCCACTTCGCCTCCCTGTTGTTGTCTTCCAATCTCTTGTTCTTCAGCTCGCTGATCGAGATTTTCCTGCATCGCTTCGCCTGCGTCCTGGGATGGGGTGAGATCGCCACCAGGGACATCCGCGCCACCTGGCCCCGCCACTTCATGGGCCGTCGTGCCCAGGGAATGGTTAGGATCAATGGCACTATCCACTGGCTGCAAGGCCGGGGGCACTGTCGGATCAGACTCTACAGAACTGGGAGGAGAATTTGGTCTGGTCGTCTCCGCATTATTGGGCGTATCTGTCGTGGTCGGGTCAGGCACGTCTTTTTCTGACCCGACTGGCTGAGCTTCATCCTCGCGTAGCGCGTGCGACGGAGTGCCCGTCGCGGAGCTATGATGAATTGTCTCTTCCGCCTCGCTTGGACGCGACAGATTTTGCTGTGGACTGGGTCTATCGGTAATCGGAATACGAACCATTCTATTCTCCTCAATATTTGTCCCGCTGGGATAGACGAATATTTCCGCTCACGGTGCCATGCCCCAGGGAGTGAGGCATCATCACACCACCAGAAGCGATACAATATCCATCTCTTAGAATCTTACACATCACCCGCCGCTCAAGCAGCGGGCTGAAGTGAAAGCCCCCTGAACGGGGCTAGTCGAACCTGTGCAGCCCGGTGAACCGGGCTTTTTGTGCCCAGCCCGCTGCTTGAGCGGCGGGTCTACATCAGCCCCTTTATTTATCTACAATGTTTCCAGGGACACTTGCAATCGGGCGGCCAAAGCAGGCACCAGGGCAATGGCATCGGCATACTTCATGCGGGTTGGCCCCATAATGCCCACTGTCCCCAGCACCTCACCACCCGCGCCATAAGCGATGCCGACAAACGAGAACCTTTCCACGGTCGGGTTATCTACTTTGGGATGCTCACTCCCTATGATAATCGTGTGCGGTGACACATACCTGTCGGCACGGCTCGCACTTTCCGGCACAATAGCGGCACGTTCTAACGAGGAGCGTAATAAATCGCTCATGGCCGGGCCATCTTCAAAGAGTCGCATTGCGGCTCGCGCCTGTTGAATATCCGAAAACTCCGGCTCATCTAAGAGCGTAATCAAACCTTGTACCACAATGCGCTCATCTGTGACATCGGCTACCGATTGGCGCACCAATTCCCAAGCCCGCCGCGCCAGATTAATCGTGGCCGCATCGTGCAGACCTTCGGCCACATCTTCAAAAGGTAGCGTGCGCAGGGAGGAAAGGCTGCGCCCGCTCAGTTTCTCATTCAGAAAATTAACCACCGTCGTTAGACGACTGCTGGGCACTTCCTGATCTACTTCAAACATGCGATGGTCAATGCGTCCCGCCGCCGTGACAAGCACTAAAATCAATCGCTGGGGCGGCACGGGATTAATTTGCAGGTGCCGCATGGTATCCCGCTGCGCGGTGGGCAAACTGGCGACCGCCGGATAACCCGTCAACTTCGCCAAAGCTGCCGTTGCCTCGCGCAGAGCATCCTCCACCGAAGCCGCCGGAGCCGCAATACGAGCCGCAATTTGCGCCCGTTCGTTCGGTTTCAAGGCGCGCGGACGTAGTATCTCATTGACATAATAGCGATAGCCAGCATCGGTGGGCACCCGCCCTGCCGAGGTGTGCGGATGCGCCAGCAACCCAGCCGCTTCCAATTCGGCCAATTCATTACGAATGGTGGCCGAGGAGACATTGCCCACTTGCGCTGTAAAATAGGGGTCAACCGCGAGGGTCGTGGAACCCACCGGCTCCGCGTTTTCCACATAGCGTTCAATGACCGCCGCTAAAATCGCCTTTTGTCGTGGTTGAAGTGTCATAGTTTTATGAAGCCCTCACCCCCGGCCCCTCTCCCTTGTATGGGAGAGGGGCCGGGGGTGAGGGGTATTTCAGTGAGGACTATTTTATCGTCCCGGCTCCTATCACCTCATCCTCCTGATATAAGACGCACATCTGGCCTGGAGAGACGCCTGCTTGCGGTTCTACAAAGCGAATCTCAAAGGCGTCAGCGGACACCGCTCCCATTGTCGCAGGCAGGCCGCGGGCATGAGCGCGGGTTTGTGCCAGCACAGCCTCGCCAACCTGCGGTGGTTGATACGTCCACTTCGTTCGCTCGGCAGCTAAACCTGCGCGCCCCAAAGCCTCACGCGGGCCAACCACCAGGGCGTTCTGCGCCGTATCAATGCGCGTCACAAAGAGCGGCTGGGGGGCGGCAATACCCAATCCCTTACGCTGCCCCACCGTATAATGCGCCAGCCCTTGATGCTCACCCAACTTGTTGCCATCAGCATCTAAAATTGGCCCAGTAACAGCTAACTCTGGGGCACGCTCAATGACAAAGCGGGCATAATCGCCATCTTCCACGAAGCAGATTTCCTGACTATCGGGCTTGGCCGCCACACAAAAGCCTAAGTTCCCAGCTAGTCGGCGCGTTTCGGACTTTTCCAGATGTCCGATGGGAAAGAGGGAGCGGGCCAGTTCCGCCTGTCCCAGCATCCCCAGGACATAGCTTTGATCTTTCTTATGGTCGAGGCCGCGCCGCAGATGATAACGCTGTCCATCCCATTGGCACTGTGCATAATGCCCGGTAGCGATGAGGTCACAGCCCAACTCATTCGCCCGCTCCAGAAAGGCCGCAAACTTGATGAACTCGTTACAGCGCGCACACGGGTTCGGCGTGCGGCCACTGGCATATTCCGCCACGAAGTTATCCACCACAGCAGCATTGAACTCTTCCTGCATGTTGAGCACATAGTACGGGATATTGAGTTGATCGGCCACTCGGCGCGCATCCTCGGTCGCGCCCACGGTGCAGCAGCCGCCAAAGCGATGCGCCGCAAAGGGGTCATCCTCGCCACGCCAGAGTTTCATGGTGACGCCGATGACCTCATAACCTTGTCCAACCAGCAATGCCGCCGCAACGCTCGAATCCACGCCGCCGCTCATCGCACATAAAACTCTCTTGCTCATCTTGTTTCACTTCACATACTGACTGGCATAGCTCGTTTAGATTTTAATTTTCGCTGCATCTCCAAAGCGCCAGTCACATCTTCGAGAGCCATTATCGCCCTTTTATAATTTGGGTCTAACTCAAGGGCATTCTCCAGAGCTTGCTTGGCTTCACCCAAACGGGCCTGAGACCGTAAGACGCAACCCAATCTAAAGAATGCCACCTCTTGATCATCTTTAAAGGTAAGTGCCTGGCGAAAGTTAGCTTCAGCCTCCTCAATTCTGCCTTGATGATACAGGCAATTCCCAAGGTCACAATAGGCTTCCTCCTGCCAGGGTTCAGCTTCAGCAGCTAACTCCACATTTTTACGACGCCACCTTTCCTCTTCTATGAACTTACCTTGCAGTTCGCAAAGCTTCGCCCATGCATTGTGTGCGGCTCTTGGGCTTAAATGCTTGGGGAGCGACTTCTCTAGTGTGCCAGCACGATTAAGTGCTACCTCCGCTTCGCCGAATCGCCTCAAGTCACTCAAAATCATCCCGTAAAGGACAAACCCATAATGATTGGGATTTAATTCCAGATTGCGTTCAATGCACAGTAAAGCTTGTGCGACAGCATTGTGTCGGTCAGCTTCAATAGCTCTATTCCACCAGTATTTAGCCTTGCTTCTATCGGTGAATATAGTATGCGTCCGTTCGTATTTATCATCTTCCCGCATTCTGATCGCCTGACGCACCCGCCCAAGGCCTGCACCCACGGTCTCCCCGGCACATTTAGCAATATCGAGGTCATTCCACATATAGACTGTTTGCTTAGGATGAGCCGTATCATCCAACTCCTCGTATTTAATCTCCTCTGCAATCTCTAATGCTCCAAGCACATCATCCAGTGCTTCCTGGGCAAAGCTATATTCTGGATCAAGAGCCAAGGCACTCTTAAAGGCTCGTGCCGCTTCGCTAAAACGTCCTTGCGCCCGCAACACAAAACCTAGATTAAGGAACGCCTCATCAGGATTCCCCTGAAGCGTCGTGGCATGACGGTGAATCTTCTCCGCTTCCTCTAATTTGCCTTGGCTGGCCAGACAACCTCCCAGATAAATAAATCCAATCGTATCATTAGGCTTGACCTGAGCCAAATGTTGGTACCACTTTTCCGCTTCTGCCTCTGCACCTTTAACACTGTAGAAGTTTCCCCATTCAATTATTGAAAGGTATTTTTCTCGCTTCTGATTAGCACAGGTCATGCCCTCATTAAGAGCTATACGAGCTTCAGAAAAACGGCGCAACTTGGTTAAGACAGCTCCATAAAGCGACCAAGTATAGCTATCTGGATTCAAACTATGACAATATTCAGCGCCTACCAATGCCTGAGCATAAAATCTGCCAGAATAGGCATTAACTGTCTTTTGCCACCAGTAAGCCATGTCACTATCACAACTATGCTGGTTTTGAGGTGCTATCTGATCCGAGTGCATTTCATTTATCCCAAGTGCGTTCTCACCTGTTAATTACGCTGTAAGACTTGCTTTACCGCATCTAAGAAGTTGTCTATATCTGAAACTGTATTTTGCACGCCGAGAGACACCCGCAGCGATGCCCTTGCTGCACTTTGGGAACGTCCCATTGCAGTCAAGACATGGGAAGGTTCCAGTGCCCCGGAAGCGCAGGCGGAGCCAGTGCCCACCGCAAAACCCATTAAATCTAAGTTGAGCGCCAGGGATTCTGCACGCTGGCCTGCCAATGACACATTCGTAATGTGCGGCGCACGCGGCGCAGAACTGCCATTGATGCAGGCTCCTGGCAGACTCTTTAAACCCTGTTCCAACCGCTCGCGCAGGCTATTTAAATACGTCTGATTCTGACTCAGGTTGCGGTGTGCTATTTCCGCCGCAACTCCCATACCAACAATGCCTGGCACGTTTTCTGTCCCGGCCCGGCGGCCCCGCTCTTGCGCACCGCCCCGCTGCCAGGCGCGCATTTTCACCCCGCGCCGAATAAAAAGCGCACCAACACCCTTTGGCCCTTGAAACTTGTGGGCCGAGAGCGACAGCAAATCCACATTTAATTCATTCACTGATACAGACAGTTTACCGGCAGCCTGCACCGCATCGGTGTGAAAAGTGATACCCCGCTCACGCAACAAAGCCCCAATTTCCGCCACCGGCTGGCAAACGCCAACCTCATTATTAACAGCCATCACGGAAACTAAGATGGTATTGGGCCGCAGCAGGTGTTCAATTGCTTCCGGGGCAACCTGCCCGTTCTCATCTACGCCGATAGATTCCACCTCAAAGCCCAAATCGCGCAAGGTTTCGGCAGGTTCTAGGATTGCATGATGCTCCACTGCCGAAACGAGGATATGACCACGCCGCTCCCAGTTCGCCAGAGCCGTGCCCAGCAAGGCCCAGTTATCACTTTCAGTGCCGCCAGAGGTAAAGACAATCTCATCCGGCTGCGCCCCAATGAGGGCTGCTACTTGACCACGAGCGCGATCCACCGCGGCACGGGCATTCCTGCTGACGGCATAGGGGCTGCTGGCATTGCCAAAGGTGCCCACCAGATAAGGCTCCATCGCCGCCTGGGCCGCTGCACACAGGGGTGTAGTGGCTGCATTATCAAGGTAAACCTGCGTCCGATTTTGAATCTCCCCCGGCATGATTTTATTTATCGAGCTTTAACACCACTCATTCCGCAAACATCTCAGCCAGCGACGCCAGAACCTCTTTCTGCTCCAGGCTACTCAGCCGCCCCAAACGCTTAACTAAACGGGTCTTGTCTACCGTGCGGAGTTGATCCAGCACAATCTGCCCTTCCTTGCCCTGGAATTTGCACGCTATACGAGTCGGATAGGAGCGACCCTTGGTCGTCATAGGGGCGAGGATAACTGTTGCAATGTGACGATTAATTTCATCCGGCGACACGATTACACAAGGCCGAGTCTTCTGAATTTCGGCCCCAACGGTAGGGTCTAAATTGACCAGGTAGATTTCAAAGCGTTTTACCATTCCCATTCATCATTGTCCCAGTGGCTAGAGCTTACCGTATCAGCATCTAACAGTTGGTCATCCCCCTGCTCCGCCATCGCTTTAAATTGCTCATCCCACGCCTGGCGGGGCACTTGAGCCACTGGACGGATAACCAGTTGATGTGGCTGCGCTTCAATCTCAACTTGCTTACCCAATCCAACTTGCTCAATGAGTAGCTTGGGAAGACGAACCCCCTGCGAATTACCAATTTTGATTAAATACGTTCTCATGACTCCACCCGCTGCTGATTTCCATGCGCTTCTGTACTTACATTGTACTCCCCTAACAGTTCTCTGCCAAGCAACCCCTACCGCCAACAACTCATGGCTGACGCTTGACTCTACGCGTTGACCCTACCCCGTTGCACCGGCAAACTAAAGACACCTTGTCTTTGAAGATACGCTATGAAAAGAATTTCCGCACTGCTGCAAGCCGAGCCGATTAACACAGAACTTATACACACCGCTTTAGAACGGCTGGGCTTAGGGGAATGGACAACCATTAACCGCAAGCAGGTTTTTTCGACAACACGCGCCGCCAAGCTCATTGAGGGATTGGCCAAAGAGCCAGCCGACCGTGAAGCTTTATTGCGGGTGCTTGATGATCTACTGCAAGATTTAGCGGAAGCCGCCGCTCCTTTGCGCGCCCTGGTCAACTTCGCCCGGTTGGTGGATGTGGTTGGCAATCGCACCACTTTTTTTAGCGATCTCCAAAAGCACCCGGCAATGCGTGGCAGGCTTTGTCGTTTGCTGTCCTTTTCGCAAGCTTTAGCCGATGTTTTAATCCGGCAGCCGGAGCTTCTGGCATTGATGCGAACCGCGCCCCAATCGCTAAGCCGCAACGCACTGCGCCGCAGGGCGCACACGGCCCTGCAAGACCATGCGACACCGCAGGCGCAATTAGAACAGTTGCGCCGCTTTCGCCGCCGTGAAACCCTGCGCATTGGGCTGCTCGATATGCAAAGTCAAACCTGGCGCGATGTCGAAGATTTTGAAGCCGTGGTGCATCAAATCTCGGACTTGGCCCAGGTATGTGTTGAGCAAACCCTCGCTATCCTGGCTCAAGAAACCGCCAACAACAGCCAGGATAGTAACGGTAGTAACCGCAGCAACCTACCTTTCGTAGTCATGGCGATGGGCAAGTTAGGCGCACGCGAATTGAACTATTCTTCTGATATTGACCTCGTCTTCATCCATGATGGCGATGAGGAGACCATGCAGAAATTAGGGCAACGGCTGTTAGTCGAGTTGACGGCCTCTACTGCCCAAGGGGTACTGTACCGAGTGGATATGCGCTTGCGGCCCGAAGGTAAATCCGGCCCGCTGGTCACTTCTCTGGACTACGCGCTGAGTTATTACGAATCTTATGCTGCCGCCTGGGAGTGGCAGGCGCTCATCAAAGCGCGAGTGGTGGCCGGGGATGCCCACTTGGGGCGGCGCTTTCGCAAATTCACGCGCGGTGTGACTTGGGCCAAGCGTGCTGATGATGCCCATTTGCGTGAAATCCTCGACATGAAGCGCCGCTCGGAAACGACCGCCGAAGGCTCCGACGCGACCAATGTCAAGCAGGGGCCGGGCGGTATCCGCGACGCCGAATGGACAGTGCAACAGTTGCAGATGATGGTGGGGCCGGAGCACCCGCGCGTGCGCGCCCATGATACCCTGCGCGCCGTGGAAGCCCTCGAAGGGTTCGGTGCCCTGTCCTTTGAAGAGGCGAACCGCTTGCGCGACGGCTATCTCTTTCTGCGGGTAGTTGAACATCGCCTGCAACTGCTGGATGAACGCGCCGTGCGCACTCTGCCCAAAGATGACGCCGAGCGCATCGCTCTGGCCCGCCGCACGGGTTGCCCGTGGCGTGGCAAAGCGGCCCTGCGCTGGCTCGAAGAAGAACACACCCGCCATCGCGCCGATATTCGCGCCCTCTGCGAACGCATGTTCTGGGGTTGGCAGGATACAGCAGAGGGGGAGAGAGGGAGAGGGGGAGAAGAGGAGAAGGAGGGAGGGGGGACAGATGCACGGGAGGTTAGCGATTATGCCAGCGGTAGCCATTCCCCTTCTCCCCTTCTCCCCCTCTCCCTCCCTCTCCCGCCAGATGCCCAGCGCCGGGTGCAGCGGATTGCAGAAGGCACCTCCACGCACCCGTTTCCGGCTCCCCTAGCCCGCCAGATTCATTCAGCCCTGCCGGATGTCTTGCGCTATCTGGAACATGCGGCTAATCCTGACCGGGCGCTCATTAATTTAGAGCGGTTGTGTGACGCTTCGGGCAATCGCCTGTCGCTGTTACGGGCTTTGGGGCAATCCACCAATTTGGCCCGTGCGGTGTTTGCCATTCTCGGCGGCTCGCAGTTCCTCTCCGACACCCTCATTCGCTTTCCTGAACTGCTGGACTTAGCGGCCCAACGCTCGGCCATCGTCGAACCCAAAACCTGGGATCAGGCGCGGGCCGATTGCCGCTCTTACTGCTTAACTTTCCGCGACCGGGCTGCGGCTCTGCGGCGCTGGAAACGACGGGAGATGTTACGCATTGGCTTGCGCGATTTAGCCCTCGATGCACCGCCGCTGGAAATTACCCGCGAAATCGCTGATCTGGCGCAAGCCTGTTTAGCTTTAGCCTGTGATGAAGTCGGGGCGAGCCTGCGGCCAGCTTCGGAGCGTATTACTTTTTGCGTTTTGGGCATGGGCAAATTAGGTGGTGGCGAAATGCACTACGCTTCCGATGCCGATGTGCTTTTTAGTTACCAAGTGCCAACTGCTCTCCCTGGCAATGAGAATGAGACCAATCGTTATGCCAGTTTGGGGGCACGGTGGGCCGAAGATTTAACGCGCTACATGAGTGAGCGCACCGAAGAAGGCGTCTGCTTTGCGGTGGATGCCCGCCTGCGCCCCGAAGGACGCAATGGGCCGTTGGCTCCGCCAGTAGCTGGCTACATCCAATACTTCGAGAAGCCGACCAATGGCATCGCTATCTGGGAGCGCCAGGCCCTCACCCGCGCCCGTTATGTGGCGGGTGATGCCGAAACTGCCGCCGAACTCTTGGCTGCCATTCATCATGTAGCATATCCCGAACAATGGTGTGCGGAATGGGGCGATGAATTGCGCCACATCAAAAGCCGGGTCGAAAAAGAACGTGCTGCACGCGGTTCATCCAGTGGCACAACCACTGTATTTGACGTAAAGCTGGGACGTGGTGGCCTCAGCGATATTGAGTTCTGTGCCCAGTGGTTGGCCCTAAAAAATGGCTTCCGTGTGCCTGCTTTGCAAACGCCCAATACCTTGCGTCAGATCGAAGCGGCCCGTGATGCCGAGCTATTAACCGACGCGGACGCCAACGCTTTAAGCCACGCCTATGCCTTCCTACGCCGTGCCGAACTGCGCCTGCAAATCACCCAGGAACACTCCATCCATGCCGTCAAGCGCAGCAGCCCCGAATTTATCGCCTGGGCACGCGCCATCTATCCTGATGAACGTAGCGAAGTCGCCACTGCCCGCTTTGAAGAAGCATGGCAAGGCTACACCCAGCCCGCTCGCGCCGTCATGGAACGAGTGCGGGATGCGTTGTAAGGAGCAAGTCAAATCCGCAATATGGCACTTTGCTTTAAGGGGGCAATAATGTTGCCTATTTTTGAGACTGCTCTGAATTATCGGGGTTATGGGAATCGGGTAGCTCATCATACCAATCCACCCCGTCATCATCCTTCGCCTGAGCTATAATTGTGACCTTCCCTGTATTTACTTCAACGGCCTCAAGGGAACTTGTCTCATTGACGAAAGCACTACCAGGATTTCGACCAGTGAATTCGGTTACGCAGACAAACAGCGTATCGCTATTGCTGCTTAAGCGCCGGGGAGAAAACTGTGGTTCAACACCACGGCGCGGAGCTTGTGTGTAATCTTTGGCTTGGAGTAAGGCTAATCGTTTAAAATGTCGAGTTTTGACATCCCAATTTCTGACTTCCGCCTGGGCATTAGGACTGGGTTTCATCTGCTCAAAAGTGAGAAAGTGTTGGTTATCTGGGAGCCAGAAAATAGAGGGGTAATCATCTCCCTCTACATTGAGTGCTATGCGCTGTGAACCATCGAGCCTTGCCACTGCCAGCGAAGCACCTTGAGGAGATTCTTCCCACCCATAACGTAAGGGATATGGCTTCTCAGGATGCTCTGAGCCGAAAAAGGCGAGGTGCTGTCCATCAGGCGCTGGCGCAGGAAGATAGCCATCCTTAAAGAGTAGCTTAGAGGTTTGGTTTTCAAAGGAATAAGCATAGAGGTTGGGGCGTGGCTCAGGCTGAACCACGTTAGCTTTAGCGGCATTAACCTGAGCCTGTCTATTGGCATGGCTCTGTTGCTTTTGGTTCGTCCCCTCCATCATTGCCTTGAGTCTTTCCACTACGATCTTTTGTCCTTGCTCGGATAAAATTCCATAAAGCAAAGTGTGTGGTGCTAACCAGGAGAAAGGTGCCTTCAGTATGTCGTTGCTAACCGCTAAATGTGCTTCTCCAGTTCGCCAGTTGCACACATAGAGATGAAGCGGCCCATTGTAAAGATCATGGAAAAAGTCTCGACCATCCGCATCACCACCTTCCACAAAAGCGATATAGTTACTATCTGGTGCCCAGGAAACAACCCGATAAGTGAGATATTTATCCGAAGCTAAGCTAAGACTATTAGTAATGATGTCCAGGACATAGAGCCGATACGTGCCATCTTCGCTTATTGGCTCACCATATTTGAAAAGGACATAACGACCATCAGGGGAGAATTGGGGATCAAAAGCTATTCTTGCACCCTGCGCATCTATTTCTGGCCCTGGATTTACCGGCTCGTTTACCTGATAGGTTAAAGTTGAAACTGTAGTAGGTTCAACAATATGCAGGGCCAGATAAGAAAGACAATTACTCTTTTTCGGGCGCACTACAATGGCATGAGCCATGCGCCCGGAGCGGGAATGAATAACCTGCAATTGTCCCCGTTCGCCTAACACAATTCCATTGATAGGAGGGCTGAGAGTAATAAGGTCTGCTGTCTGTGCAGATTGGTTAAATACGCTAATCCTATTTTCTTTAGTTGGCTTATGCACCAGCCCCTTTTGCCACAAACCCCAAAAAGTAATAGATAAGCCAAAGACAAAGAGAATTCTTTTCATGGCGAAACCCCTTCTATGCACCTTATCCATAGTTAATCTAACAGCCCGCTAAATTATATTGTCATAATATATATTATTAAATCTTTTTAGAGACTGCCAACATCGGTTGAAATTGGCTTAATTTGAGGCTTCTCAGATTACCCTGCGGTTAAACCTAAAATTGCAGTGTGAGACTTATTGATAAATACTCGTAGCCGTATGATTAATGCCACGGTTCAAGAACTGCGTAATTTTTTGATTGAGGGGCGCAAGCGTTTGCTACGGCCTACCCAGGCGTCGAGATTAGGGCGCGATTGGATGCAGGCGCACAGCGACCTAATAGATGAAACCCTGCGGCGCATCTACCATGTGGCCTGGGATAGCGCTCGCTCATCCTATATTGAAGCGCATGGCTCTAACGCCTTACACGGGTCGAGTTTGCATCCTGAAAATGAGTGGGGCCTGGCGTTGCTGGCGATTGGTGGCTATGGACGGGGAGAATTGTGTCCCCACTCCGATATTGACATCGCTTTCGTGCCTGCCGAAGAAGAAAACCCACTCATTGACGCGGTAGTGAAGGAAGCTTTTCGGCTCATTGTCGAAGTGCTCATTGATGGCGCGCGCTTAGATGTGGGTTATGCCTACCGCCCTATCGCTGACTGTGAGCGACTGGATCATACCGGTAAGACCGCACTCTTAGAAGCGCGACGACTGGCAGGCAGTGAACACCTACTGCGCTCCATGATGGACGAACTCTACACCACCTGGGACACGGTGGAATTCCTGTTGAGCAAGGTGCATGAGCGACGCAACGTGTCTCAACAACTGGCACTTTCATTATACGGCGTGGAGCCTCATCTCAAAGAAGGGGCCGGGGCGTTGCGCGAAGCACAGACCGCGCTGTGGGTAGCCGGGGCCATGCTACGCACGACAGCACCGTTGCGTGAGTTGGAATGGCGCGGCGTGGTCACGGCAGATGATTGCGCCCAGGTCATCCAGGCGCGCGACTTCTTTCTGCGCGTGCGCGTCTGGCTGCACCTGGCGACTCAGAAGAAAACTGACGTGCTTTCCATTGAGTTGCAGGACCGTTGTGCGCGGGCTTTTGGTTACGTCGGTTCGGGGGCCACTGCCGCCCAGCGTTTGTTAGCCGATTATTATCATCACGCCGAGGTTTCCTTACGTTTTTCCGAAAAAGTCATGCGTCGCCTGATTGAAGGGCCACTGGCCCTTGATGGCCATTTTGTCGCCACGCACACGCGCCTGGGGGCCGCGCATCCTTACACTCTGCGTAACCATCCTGAACTGGTGGTTACGCCCTTTGTCCTCTCGCGTAAGTATGGCTTCGCCACCGACCCGGAGCTTGATCGTGCTATCGAAGAAGCCATGCCCCTCATGAATGCGGAAACGCGCACGCATCCTATTGCCCGCGCTGGCTTTCTGGCCCTCTTGCGCGACCCCAGCGAAGCGGCGGATGCTCTCACCGAACTGCGGGCGCGTGGGGTGCTGCAAAAGCTTATCCCTGAGTTCCATTCTATGCTGCATCTCGCACCCGCCGACCCTTCGCATCAACTCTCGGTGGGTGAGCACTCGATTTTCGCCGTGCGGATGTTGGGGCAACTGTGGGATCAGCGCCAGACCCAGGGTGAAATGCACGATGTCTGGGAAGGCGTGGAAGACCGGGAATTGCTGTTGCTGGCCACCCTGCTGCATGATGTCGGCAAAATTGAAGCGGGGACGGATCATGCCGTCAGCGGGGCACAAATCATGGCGCGCATCGGGCAGCGACTGGGCTTAAACCCAGAGCGCACTGAACTCTTAGCGTTGCTGGTACGAAGGCACCTTTTACTGCCGCGTGTCGCCCGCTTGCGTGACCTGGCTGCGCCCGGCACTATCCGCGAAGTGATTGAGTATGTCCATGATGTACCAACCTTAAAAATGTTATACCTGCTGGCCCTCGCCGATACCAAAGCCGTGGGCGAGCGCACCTACTCGAACCTCGATATTGAGTCTATGCAGGAACTCTATGAACGCGTGTTGCTTGCCATGACCCGTGAAGAGACCGCCGAAGTGCTCAGCGATACCGAAAAGCGGGAGCACTTAGTGCAGCGCGAGCGCGAGCGTCTACGCCACGAAATGCGTCATCTCGCTTTAGACGAAGCCACCTTGCAACGACTGACGGATGAACTGCCCACCAGTTACATTCTCAACACACCTCTGCCCACAGTTGCCACCCATTTGAAGTTCCTCGATCAACTGCCACAAGAAAAAGTGATTGTTGATTTTTATACTGATCCGCGCCGCGCTTTTACTGAAATGACCATTGTGGCCTATGATGATCCCAAGCCGGGACTACTGTCCAAAATCTGCGGCGTAGTGCAGGCCGCAGGTGTGGATATTCTGGAAGCACAGGTTTACACATTGCTCGCCCAAAACTCAGATGAGCAAAATCTGACCGATGGTCCACCCAATCAAAATATTGAGAGAGTTGATGATATATCGCGCAACATTGTCCTCGACCGCTTACATATTATCTCCAATAACCGACCTATTACCGAATCGCGGGCGGCTCGCCTCGCGGCTCTTTTGCGCGAAGTCTTGCTGAATGAAAAAACGGTGGAGTCCGTCTTGCAAGCCACCAGCAAGATTACGGCTCAAGGGATGGTGCCGCAGCGTATTGGGGCACGCAACGACCTTTCCGATGAGCATACAGTTATTTCAATCGTAAGCGACAACGTGCCAGGGTTGCTCTATCACGTCACCCGCGCCTTAGCGACCATTGGTTTGGATATTCACACGGCGAAAATCACCAGTTGGGCCGGACGCGCCGAAGATGCCTTCTACGTCACCCGCCGCGCTCCTGATGGTGGCAGTCAGAAAATAGATGACGACTCTATCAAAGGCACCCTCGAAGCCTTGCGCCAAACTTTAATCAAACCGGCGGTTAGTCCCACCACTAACTCCAGTAACTAAGGCATCTGCGAAATAGAATGCAATTCTAAGGTAAAATATCCCAGTGGAAACGCATCTCGTTATTTAAGCTGTTTAGGTTAACACCATGCCATAACATGCCACAAATTCATCTTGCAGAGGAGAATTACCATGCGTATTAGTTGCCTTTATACTTCATTGAACATAGCTGCTCTGGCCATAACAACGATGGCAATAGCCGCTCCGCAAGGAGGAACTCAAAAGAAACCACCCGCGCCGAAACCGCCCGCTGTGAATCAAGTCAAGGGCCAGCAGCAATTGGCCGGGGCCAGTGTCCAATTTGGCACGGTGTACAGCCTGAAAAACGGATTTAACTTCGCTGTGCTGGCAGCTCGCTACACCTTAGAGCCTTTCGTTGCTTATGCACCCCTGACTGCTAAGACCGATATGAAGCTCCTGGTGTTAGATTTTGCGATAAAGAATGCTAACCCAGACGACAATTTTTTCAATCCCGAAGACATGTTAACCCTGGTGGATGATAAGG
This sequence comes from Abditibacteriaceae bacterium, assembly GCA_019239895.1. Taxonomy (GTDB): domain Bacteria; phylum Armatimonadota; class Abditibacteriia; order Abditibacteriales; family Abditibacteriaceae; genus JAFAZH01. The sequence goes on from JAFAZH010000048.1 coordinate 28,105, forward strand.
GACAGCTCTATACAGGCGGCTCGATGGCCTTGTCCAGCAAGAAGGCTGATACCGCTTCTGTGACTTTAAGACCAGGACAGGGGTTGGGGCAACCGGAGCTAAAAGACCCTCTCCAATGGGGCTTTGTCATCCCCGAAAAAGCCCGTATTGTTAAGATTATGGTGAACCAGGGGCGCAAAGGGCGCAACGAGGATGCATTACGCTATTACATTGCGGGTGCAACGAAAGAGGAGGCTGGGGAGAATGGCGATCCTAAAAATGTTATTGCGCCGCTACCAACTGAGGCGCGCGACCCCGCCGACGCTTCAAGGTCTACCCCACTGCCAGAGGGTAAAGGCACCGTAGGCACCTACGCCCCATCGGGCAGTTTTGCCTTACGCCTGGACAGCTTTGCTTACTCGACCGACCCCCTTGTAGATAAGAATGGCCCCGCAGAAGGCAAGAAGTTCGCTGTGGCTACAGTCACCGCTAAAAACTTGATGCAGACCACGCCGACGATGTTCGATGTAACCGGGGGCGATGATCCACTTTATGCCATTACCGATAGCGATGGTGAACGGGAGAAACCGGTGGCTTATCGCCAGGCCAAGCGTGATGCCGATCCCGATCATGAGTTCAAGCCGGGCGACGAATACACCTTCCGCGTGTTGTTTGCATTGCCCCAGGACGCCACAGCCAAAACCTTGATTCTGGGCACGGGAAATTCGCGCAAGTGGGCCTACGACGTATCAGGCATCAAATAGTCATAACTTGCAACTCTGTCTGCAAACCTCGGTTTGGTTGCAGGTTGAGGAGGCGAAATAGTACAATAGTAGCGGCTGCACGATAGCGTAAGCAGCCGCTTTTTGTTATCCCACGACCTGAAAATCCACCTGATTATCCCGGCTTAACATTGCAAGCGGGATGAGGCTCATGCGATTAATTGACCCAATCCAACCTCATGCCCGGCTTCCAATGCTCAAGTGACCGCTAAGGGCTGTTCGGTGTTGGGAATATCTATTTAATCGCTCGAAGAGAGACCTATGAAGATTCGACTGCACACCCTGCTGTTTTGCCTGCTGTTAGCTGTGATAAGTGGAAACCGCCCCGCACTGGCGCAAATATTACCCACGATGCCGTTCACTATCACTCCCAACCCCATCAGCGAGGAAGCCGGTTTTCGCACCGCCACGGCTACCATTACGCTCGGCGCGGCCTTAGATCAGGATTTAGTGGTCACGATTGATAACAGCGATCCGCAACGGGTGCAGGTGCCTGCCACCGTCACCATTCCCGCCAAGAGCTTAACCGCTTCTTTTCAGGTGCAGGCCATTGATAACAATGTCGTGGATGGCGATGCCCTCGTCCGCATCGGCATCAGCGCACCTGGCTTTTATAGTAATGCAGCGACCATCACGGTTTTAGACGATGAGTCGTATCTCAATCTCACCGTCAGCCCTTCGACTTTCAGCGAGGGCGCAGGCCCCAACGCGGCGGTTGGCACTTTAACGCGCAATCCAGCCAAGGCTGCCGATGCCGCCACCGTCACCCTTAAGAGTGGCGATACAACGGAACTCACTGTTCCTGATACGGTGACGTTTCCCGCCGGAAAGACTTCAGTCACCTTCCCCATCGCGGCGGTGGATGATGATATTATTGATGGCACTCAGGATGTCACCATTACAGCCGATGCCGACACCTATAGCGGCATAGAAGTGACAGTGCATGTCACCGATGATGAGACCGACCTGCGCCTGACCATTTCACGCTCCACGTTCAGCGAGACAGCAGGCACCAGAGCCGCCATAGCGACTATTACGCGTAAGCAGGCCGCCGCGCAAGATGTGCTGCCAGTGACTGTCGTCAGCAGCAATACTGGTAAAGTCAGCGTGCCTTCTTTAGTCACCATACCCGCTGGAGCAACATCGGTGACTTTCCCCGTTGCCGCTGTAGATGATGGCCGCGCTCAAGGCCCCCAACAGGTGACGCTCACGGCCAGTGCCAGTGGTTATAATGCCAGTTCTGCCACCGTTACCGTCACCGATGATGAAGTGCCCACTTTGAGTCTTGCCTTGCGCTCCACGGCCATTGGCGAAGGGGCCGGTACCCATGCCGCGATTGGCACTGTCAGCCGCAATACGCCCGTAGCTCAGCCGCAAAGCGTGACGCTCACCAGTAGTAATCCGGGCCGGGCACGCGTGCCTGCGACAGTCACCATTCCACGCGGTGCCGTATCGGTTAACTTCGCTATCAGCGCAGTAGATAACAACGTTGTAGATGGCTCGCAGCCTGTTACAATTACGGCCAGTCAATCTGGTTTTGTGTCGAGCAGCGCCGTTTTACTGGTGACAGATAACGATGGCCCGACGCTTGGTTTGCGCTTGATAAGTTCTTCGATTCCCGAAAGCTTAGCCAATAACGCGCTCTCGACGGTGCAGGGGGTGGTTAATCGCGGCACAGCCACCGACACTCCTCTGGTGGTTGACTTGTCCAGCAGTGATGGGACGGTCGCCACCGTGCCGATTGGAGTCACTATTCCTGCCGGGGCCAGCAGCGCCACCTTCACTATCACCGCAGTTGATAATACTATTGCTAACGACTTGCGGTCGGCCACTATTACCGCCAGCGCATCTGGCTTTAATCCTGGTCAGGCCACGCTGAACGTGACCGATGATGAAGCGGATGTCCCTGCACTATCGCTGAACGTGAGTCGGGCTGTCATCAACGAAGGCGATGGGGCCTTTGCCGCGACCGGCGTTGTGAGCCGTAATGTGGCGACTAACTCGGACTTAATAGTGACCGTAACGGCTGACCCCACGGGGCAAATTGGCGTTCCTATTTCGGTTGTGATTCCGTTTGGTCGCACCACTGCAACGTTCCCCATTAGCGCCCTCGATAACACCGCCTTAGACGGCGCGCGTGATGTTACCATCACCGCCGCTGTTGCAGGGTTCACTCCGGCCACCTACAAGATCAGGGTTCTGGATAATGAGCCATCGCTGAGCTTATTTGTTAAGCCGCTGAGCTTCCGCGAAGATGCCGGGCCTCATGCGGCGCTGGGCGTTGTCTCCCGCAACACGCCACCTACCACTGATCTGGTAGTGACTTTAGTTAGCAACGATACGACAGAAGCCACTGTGCCTGCCACCGTGATTATTCCGCGCGGCGCGACCAGCGCATCCTTTCCGATTAGTGCCGTGGATGATTTAGAAGTTGATGGAGCACAAACCGTCACCCTGACGGCCTCGGCCCCCAACCTGGCCTCCGCCTCGATAGACATGAAAGTCTTAGATAACGAGTCACGGGTGATCGTCTCAGTCAGTCCCAGCACCTTCCGCGAGAACGCCAGCAATGGTGTAGCGACGGGCACAGTTCGCCGCACCACACCCAACGATGTGCCCCTGACCGTTAATCTCAGTAGTAGCAATACACATAAAGTACAGGTGCCAGCCACAGTTACCATACCCATCGGAGCCGACTCCGCCAGTTTCACAGTGAACGCCATAGATAATAACCTGGTAGATGGCAATAAAGACGTGACTATCAGCGCCAGTGCGGATGCCGAAGACCTGTTACCAAGCCAGGTGGTCGTGACGGTGGTGGATGATGATGTGCCCACGCTACGCTTGACCCTTTCCAGCACAGTAATCCAGGAAGGCAGCGGCAACAACACCATCCAGATGGCGGTCAGCCGCAATACATCCACCACTCAACCTTTAACAGTCACACTTTCCAGCAATGCCCCCAGCCGACTGACTTTGCCTGCGGTAGTCACTATTCCCGCAGGCGCAACGACGGCGACTTTCACCGTAAAAGCTATAGATGACACCATCGCTAATGGTAACCAGCACGTCACCATTACGGCACGCGCCCTGGGCTTCGTGAATGGCACCGGAGTTATCGCAGTTAAAGATGATGAGGTGCCAACCCTGACCTTAACCGTTAAACCAGGCACTTTCAGCGAGGGCGCAGGTGCCAATGCCGCCACGGGCACCGTCACCCGCAACACACCAACTGATGCCCCGCTGCTAGTGACTCTAGTGAGCAAAGACACCAGCGAAGCCCATGTCCCCGCCTCGGTCACGATTCCGGCGGGTGCGGCTTCTGCCACGTTCCCCATTGACGCTGTGGACGACACGTTAGTTGATGGCTCCCAGAGTGTCACCATTGAAGCCAGCGCTCCCGGCTTAATCAAAGGCAATAGGACAGTGACCGTCACCGATAATGATAAGGCTGCACCAGCCATTGTAGCGGGTAACGTCATCACGCCATCCGATTCTACCATCAAACTTTCTACTGCCTCTGCCCAAGCCAGCACCGGAATTATTGAACTCCGCTTTACCGGTGCCTTAGATAGTGAGTCAGCCAGCGATACCGCAACTTATATAGTCACTCTCAATGGGCATTCAGTCGTTGTAGAGAGTGCTGCTTATAGTGCGACCACGCATATCGTCAAGCTGGCAGTAGCGGATAACAGCTTACGCTCTGGAGATCACATCAACATCACCTGGCATAACTTAAAAGACGTTACAGGTCACACTTTAACTTCACAAGCTGCGGGTGTTGGTGTTCGTTAGGCCCTCACCCCGCCCCTCTCCCACTGCGTAGGCGAGGGGTGGTCACAGGACTACTGATGGTGCTCCCAGCATCAAAATCGCAGAGACGCAGAAGGCGCAGAGATTTAAGTTTTGTTCCTTCTCTGCGCCCTCTGCGTCTCTGCGGTTCATTTATAAACTACGAACTGGCGCTGCTATAAAAGCGCAGTGCGAAATGAAAGAAAAGGTGCGTCAGCCATAACATAACAGCGGCCAAGGCTAACGCGCCGAGCAACGTTGCAGGATGGCTCTTGCCTAACAAAGCCTCAGTCGGATACGTGGTTAAGAAGGCGACAGGCAACACAAAGATTAGAAACGACTGCAACCGCTGCGGATAGATTTCAAGCGGGAATCGCGCCATCTGCATCATGGGGTCAAAGATCACCGCAATACCTTCTAACTTCACGGCCCAGATCGCCCAGGTCACGCAAAAGAACCAGATGCAGTAGGCCATCACCAGGCCACAGAACAGCAAGGCTAACCACAGGCCCCACTGCATCAAGGATGGGTGCAAACTTAAGCGGTGCAAGCCATACCACAACAGGGCAATACCAGGCAGACCATTCATCACCCCGTTCGGATCAATATAGCGCGTTGAGACATAGAACTGCGTGTTCACGGGTTTGGTCAGTGCCAGGTCTAAGCCGCCCTCGCGCACGAGATTAGAGAAGCGAAACATATTGGGGCCGAGCAGCCCGTAGCAGAGTGATTCCAAAGCTACATAAGTGCCGTAAAGCACCCACATCTCTTCGCGTGACCAACCGCGCACCACACCTACCTGCCCAAACACCGCCTCGATAAAGAGTAACGATACGCCTGTCCAGATGAGGTAGCCCACGATCCCCGCAAAAAACTGGGCACGGAACTCCATCGTCCGCGATAAGCAGTTGATAACAAAGGCCCGGTATAATTTAAGGTAGCGCACCAATAGAGTGTAGCATTCGCTGTTGCAACGGAAATTTAATGTGGCTGGAATTAATTGCTGAATGGGCAAAGACAAGCGAAATGCCACTTGAAACAGCGCCACCGGCTGCATCCATCGCTATCACTGCACTCGAAAGTTCGCTAAGTGTCACCTTGCCTGCTGAACTCAAAGCTTTTCTTAAAGAAACGGATGGGCTTTACAGCAATTACGACATTCATCTGATGTGGCCTGTCCAGCGGATTGAACAGGAAAATAGTTGGTTTCGTCAAGAGCCAACTTTGAAGGAAACTTGTATGCCCTTTGACTCGCTCTTGTTCTTTGCGGATGCAGGTAATGGCGATCAATTTGCTTATGCAGTTTTAAATGGAGTCGTGCGCCACTCACGCATTTACGCATGGAACCATGAGGATGATAGCCGAACCTGTATTGCGCCTTCTTTGCAGTGGTTTTTAGATAGATGGCTCACAGGAAATCTTAGGGTTTAATTTTAGGCATAGAAGATAGGAATATTGAATGGCTGAAACTACTACTGAAACAGTTGCAGGGGTTACGGTTCCAGACCCGCGTTTATTACATGCTCTTTACGCCAACTGGGAAGAAGAGACCGAGGGCGCGGCCACCTATCGCACCCTGGCAGAACGGGAGCCGGATACGGCACGCAAGCGGACACTGTTTCAGATGGCTGAATCTGAAACGCAACACGCCCAGCGATGGGCCAGGCGGTTGGAAGAACTGGGAGCGCCCGCGCCAATTTACAAAGGTCTGCCTGGTGGTCAAGCTGATAGCTTTGCCAATCGCATCGGTGGCATGGACGCCGCGCTACGGCGCATTGAACTTGAAGAGCGACAGCATGTGGCACGCTATGGTCGCCAGATGAAAGAACTGGGGGATGAACCCAGCGTGCAAATTCTCCAAGACCTTATCGAAGATGAACGGGAGCATTCCAAAACACTCAAGTTGCTCACACGTCCAGTTGAAGAGCACCACTTTCATCAGGATGGAGCCAGACCACGCGACCCACAAACTGCCCTGGATGCCCTGCGCGAAAAACGCGGGCGGCGCTCCCCGGCCAGTTGGATTGGCGATGCCATCTATGGCGTCAATGATGGGCTGGGCGCAATTTTCGGCATTGTTTCTGGGGTTTCAGGTGCTACGCTGGGCAATAGCAAATTCGTACTACTGGCAGGACTCTCTGGCATGATTGCCAGTGCGCTCTCAATGGGTTCAGGAGCTTACCTGGCGGCCAAGAGCGAACGTGAAATCTACGAAGCTGAACTGCATCGCAAGCGAGAAGATTTAAAAGCGAATCCAGAAGAAGGTTTGGAAGAACTGACGCTGGCGTATCAAATCAAGGGTGTCCCCGAAGCCGACGCCCGCCGCATGGCGGAACACTTATCCAAAGACCCCGAACAATTCCTGCGCGTTTTAGCTGCCGAAGAGCTTAACTTAACCGAGGAAGCCCTAAGCAATCCGCTCGTCTCAGCGATTTCGGGCACTGTATCCACCGCTGTTGGAGCCTTTATCCCCATCATTCCCTTCTTCTTTATGCATGGCTATCCCGCCGTTATCGCGGCAGCCATTGTTTCCTTAGTTGCTCACTTTGCAGTGGGAGCAGCGAAAACACTTATCACCGTGCGCTCGTGGTGGAGTAGTGGCTTAGAGATGACAGTCGTTGGTGCCATTGAGGGCATTGTGACTTATGCGATTGGGGTCGGTTTAGGCCATTTAGGAGCTTAGTTGAGGCTTATCTTTTATTCGCAGGCATCTTAAATTTTTGACTATATTCAAGTGTGTAACGAATTAGGTCTAGAGTTGCAGTCACATCGTCCGCTGGCGCTTTTAATCCTGGATTATGACGACCCACCCAGGCTCGTTCGATTAGAGGCTCCCATGTCTTCTCCAATGTCTCTTGTGCCCAGCGCGCCGCACAGGGTTTGGAAACGATAGTACCATATTGAAGCGTATAGAGGATGCGGCACAGGCTGAGGACAGAATAGGTCTGATACCCCCAACCGTCTATCTGAGTAGGCTCGTCGAGGATTTGCATTGCCCATTCTTGTAAAGCAGCAAACATTGCCCGCCGTAAGTCGTCTGGCGCGACGGGGTCAATGAGAGTTTGCGGCGAAGGCCCGATCAATGTTATGCCACTTTCGCGTAGGACATAACGGTGAACGTCCCAGGTATGGTCATGCAGCTCCATTTTAAGACGTTCATTGCTGCCACGCTCAATGTTGGGGTGCAGCGCATAGGCTGGGTCATAGCGGCGCAACGCTTGCTGCGAAATGTAGGAGCCTTCAAGTTGTATGGCCCACGGCGAGTCCATTATGCCGATACGGTCATGCATAGCTTGCAACGACTCAAAAAGAGCGCCTGAAATCTCTTTATCTGTGACTACGACAAAATCTATATCGCTAGCCTCGTCGAAATCGCCAGTCGCCAGGGAGCCATCCAAATACATGCCGATAAAGTGACTGCCCAAAATGCTCTGCACAGCAGGTAGTAATTCGAGCAGCACAACATTCACGTCGGGGTAAGGCGTAGGATATGGAGCGTTGTTCATAAAGAGGTTGTAAGACGAACCGCAGCAGTTGTCTTGGCTCTTCACTTGCTTCCTGGATGAACTCCTCAACTAACCGCCAACGGCATAGACTTCATTCATTGCTTTTTGAGCATTGACGAGCTTATAGAATACACCGTGCAGTGCCATGAGTTGATCGTGGGTGCCTTGTTCGGCGATTTTCCCGTGATCAAGCACAATTAGGCGGTCGGCGTTGCGCAGGGTGCTCAGGCGATGCGCGATAGCGAAAGTGGTACGCCCTTTGATGAGGTTGCGCAGGGCTTGCTGAATCTGTTGCTCGGTTTCGGTATCAACCGAAGCGGTGGCCTCATCGAGAATGAGAATTCTGGGGTCGTGCAGGATAGCGCGGGCAATGGAGATGCGTTGACGTTCGCCACCAGACAAGCGGGTGCCCCGCTCGCCAACGACCGTATCGTAACCATCAGGAAAACTCACGATAAAATCATGGGCATAGGCCGCCTGGGCTGCGCGCATGACTTCACCTGGTGTAGCATCCAGCTTGCCATAGGCGATGTTACTGAAGATGGAACCATGAAAAAGATAAGGCTCTTGTAAGACAACGCCGATTTGATGGCGCAGATCATCACGTTTAATTTCTCGAATGTCAACACCATCTACCAGCAGGCTACCTTCATCCACATCATAAAAGCGCATTAAGAGATTGATGAGCGTGCTCTTACCCGCGCCACTATGTCCCACCAGGCCAATCATCTCGCCGGGTTCGACTTCCAGGTTCACATCATTTAAGACAGGTCGGTGCTTATCGTAACCAAAGGTGACATGACGAAATTCGACACGCCCGCCCACCTGCGGCATGGCAATGGCATCAGCACGCTCCTGAATTTCTGGCGTGGTATCCAGAATTTCAAAGACACGTTCGGCGGCTGTCATAGCGCGCGTTAAGAAGTTCACTAATCGAGTAAGCTGCTGCACCGGGCCGTAGAGCCGGGCGAGGAGGCCAGTAAAGAGAGTCAACGCGCCTAAAGTCAGGGTGTTACCTAACACCTGGCGACCACCAAAATACCAGGTGATTGGCCCGCCCAAACCCATAATAAAGCCCAGTGTGGGGTAAAAGGCGGCGGCTTTGCGCTCAACGCGCATGGTGGCATCGCGTAGTTCACTGCTCTTGGTGAGAAACCGCCCGACTTCGCGTTCTTCCTGCGCAAAAGCCCGCACCACACGCACCCCACTTAGTGAATCGGCTAAGCGCGCACCGAGAACGGAGTTTTGATGCCAGACCCGCCGCCACAACTTCATCAGGCCACGCCAGTAAGTATTCGTCCCAAAGACCACGAAGGGTACCGGAGCTAATACCGCTAAGGCGAGGAGCCAACTGCGCGAGAACATAATCACCACCACGCCGACAATGGTCAGCGTTGAGATAATAATGTTTTCGGCACCATCGAGCAGGAAATTCTGCAACATGCCCACATCGTTTTGCACGCGGCTCATCACGGCCCCCACCTCGCGCTTATCATAAAAGGCGAGTGATAAACGTTGGAGATGGGAATAAAGCTGCGCCCGCACATCATGCAGCACCCGCGCTCCCAGAAAGGCGGCAGTGCGCCCTCGTATAATGTCCACCACAGTAGACATGAAAGAGGCCAGGACAATGGCAATAACAATTAAGCCCAACGCGCGATACCGCTCAGGACTGGCCGGGGTGATCGAGATAGCCAGCCGATTGCTATTGCGCGAAACCTGAAACACATTGTCTACCAGGCGCGCAAATAGAATCTGGGGCACGAAGGACAAGGACGTACTGATGATGCTGCAAACACCGCTGCCGATAGCCATCCACTTATAAGGGCCAAGATAATTCATCAAACGGCGCAACGCCTGCCACTTGTTGACGCAGAAGGGGCAAACTTCAGAATCGAGGGGAAGCGGTTTGCCGCAAGTTGGGCAGATGCGACGTTGCCACTTGGCGTCCTGCTGTAATTCGGTGGCTAAAGAGCCATGCTCGCGCAAATGCTCCAAGTGCCGCGCCGCGAGGGTGAGTTCTTTAGAGCGGGCTTGCGACGAGCGCAGAACTTCCACGACCCGCTCGGTTTCTACCTTCGTCTCCGGGCGCGGCTCCACCACCTTGTGGGTTGGCGGCTGGCCATCAACTTCTATAGTTTTGCTATCAGGTAGAGTTCCATTTACACCGTGATCTGAACCGACTCCGTCTTGGACAATGCCATTGGGACTGGGCTTGCGCAGGCGCACTTCGAGGGTCGCCGCGCCAACCAAACTCTTGGTCTCGGCAGCGACAACTTCTTGCATCGGGACATCAAGATCAATTGATATATCCGAGGCTTGACCCTTAGGGGGCGTGGCCGCTTTGCCATTCTGGTCATGCCCGTTAACCGAAAGTACCAGAAAGCGTTCAGGAGTTGCCACCAGGTAACGCTCCCCCCACCGACCAGCGGCATCCAGATCGGCCTGGACTTTAAGCAGGGCATCACCATTGACACCAATAGCACTTAACTTTTGGTTTACGGCATCGGGTAATTGAATACTCTCTTCTAACAGTGCAGCGGCGGGAGTATCAAGGGATAAATTCTGAGTTGGCATCTATATCAGTATGCGCGTCTAGAGACAATCTGGCAATCTGCTGGATTCACCAAAAAGGGGAAGAAGAATACAGAAGACAGGAAACAGAACACCCAGAAGTTAGAGTTGCCTCGTTTTCTGTATCCTGTTTCCCGTATTCTGTATTTACCGTGTTCTTTGCCACAAGATGCGCCCATACAGATAAAGTCCATCCAGGATAATCCACGCGACGATGGCGTGGAGCGGGGTCAGATGAGCCAGGGTGTTGGTTTTGACAGGAGCGGTTGCTTTGAAGGTGGCGCCCATTGTCAGTAGAGCAGCATCTATAGAGCCGAGGAAAGCCAGTAACATCAGCAAGCAGCCAGATAAACGACCCACCAGGCGACGACGGCGCAGAAAATCCACGGCGCGGCTGGGGCCAAGCGACATGGCAGCCGGACGGCCTGATGCGGCACCCCAGGCAACTAAAAGGGATATAAGGCCCAAGAGACCTAAAAGGGCATTGATGCGTTGCGCGGGGGCCAGTTCACCCCAGGCCGCACGCACAGCTAACGGCAAGCCACTCAGGTGTTTGAGCCGCGCCTGTCGCTGGTCATAGGTTTCAGGTGTATCATCATCATTAAGAGCAAAAGCCGCCGCCGTTTTGCGCAGGCGCAGGGCGCGCAGCACCTTATCAGGATTATTCAAGCCGCGTGGCAGCAGCGTCCAGGTAAAGCAGCGTGACCCGCTTTTGGAAAGGGTGTCGGTGGCAGTCGTAGCAATCAGATGGCGCTGTTTATCCACTTGCGCTACTTCGTGGCTCCAGATTACACCGTTCCAGCCTTCAAAGCCATCCACCCCCATTTGAATTAATTGGGCAATGGAATATTTAGCAGGCGACCAGGGGTGCGCGACAATGACCATCGCTCCTTGCCTTCGGGCCGCTTTGATGGCATCCGCAACGGACATATCGCGTGCCGAAATTGCGCTCTTCAGTCCCAACAAAACTAAGTGCGCATCACCATGATACTCGCAACCATTGAGCAACAGCATGTCAGGATTGGCAGCGCGCAAGGCTGAGATTTCAGCCACTGGCATGAGGGTATTGGAATCGGTAAAAGCCAGACCCGCAAAACCCCGCGCCCGATGCCAATCAATCTGTTGCTGCGGGGTCAACAGGCCATTGGAACGCAGGGTGTGCGTGTGAAAATCGAAAGCGGTAAAGGGTGTAACAAGGCGGCGCGATGGAGTCAGAAAAGACGATAGGTAGTAAACCGCACCAAATGATTGCAGCACAATTAAGATGCAGAGTGGTAGTAACGGTTTGCGCCATTCGCCCAGGTGGGCCAACAACCACCACGCCGCCACACCGAGTAGCATAAGAACGACCAACCAGATGGCACCTTTTGGCCCCACTTGTTGCGCCAGGTTGCCAGCAAAAGCCAGGACAGCGCCAAAGGTTTGGAGCCAGCCAACGGGCACTTCCTGCAATTGCGCACGCGGTTGAAAATTAGGGGCGGTAAAGCCCGTCATCATAATGCGTAGGGGTCGCTCAGGGGGCCAGGGAGCGATGTCACCAAACCGACTGCGCAAGGTCGCAACCACGACACACAAGACCAGTGCAGCCAGGGCAATACGCCCGGCCATAGCGCGCAGGGGGCTGGCCCTTTGTGCTCCCAGTTCCGCTGCGCCCCGCGAGGGAGTGCGCCCGGCAAACTTTAAGCCGATGGCGCATCGCCTCCACTGAGCTTGGGAAAGTTGCGCCTCGTGCCCGTGTTTATGGCTTTACGGTGTCTAAAGTTGAGCTTGTCGGTGCGGTGTTTTTGGTGCGAAGAAGACAATGTCACAACCAGAGCATATCCTCACGTAATCTTAACAATCGGCTATAAGCCTATGATAAACTAATCGGCGTCGGACAGTATAATCAAACATTTAAGACTCTTTAGTATTTTACGACGTGCGGAGGAGCTATGCCCGGTCAGAATATTCTTGTCATTGATGATGAAAAGCATTTATGCGAACTACTCACCGATGTTTTATCGCGTGATGAGCATCGCGTCCAGAGCGCCAATACGGGTACCGCTGGTCTGGCTTTGCTTTCTGAATCGGACAGCGAATTCGATATGGTCTTCACCGACATGAAGCTCCCGGATATGACGGGCATTCAAGTGCTTAAAGAAGTTAAACGCCGCACGCCCCAGATGCCCGTTGTGATGATGACCGGTTTTGCCACCAAAGAAACAGCGGTCGAAGCCATGCGTCTGGGAGCTTACGATTATCTGGCTAAACCCTTCAACATCGCCGACATTTCCCTGGTGGCTCGCCGCGCTCTGGAACGTAATCAACTCATTGATGAGAACCGCTATCTGCGTGACGAGTTGCGCGCCCGTTATAACTTCGATAACATCGTTGGTTCCTCCGACCTTATTCAAGCCGCCTATGTTCTGGCCGCCAAAGTTGCCAATCAAAACGCCACGGTACTCATTACAGGCGAAAGCGGCACCGGAAAAGAGGTGTTGGCCCGCACTATTCATTACCAGAGCGGTCGTGCCGATAAACCCTTTGTCAAGGTGAACTGTGCCGCTCTCCCGGAACATTTATTGGAAGATGAATTATTCGGCCACGAGAAAGGCTCCTTTACCGATGCCCATACCCAGCGCATTGGCCGTTTTGAATGGGCGCACACTGGCACCTTGTTCTTGGATGAAATTGGCGAAGTCTCCTTACCTGTGCAGGTTAAGTTATTGCGCGTTTTACAAGAGCGCGAATTCGAGCGGATTGGTTCTTCTAAAACTATCCGTGTAGATGTGCGTATCATTGCCGCCACCAATAAAGATTTGCAAAAAGCGATTGCCGATGGCTCATTCCGCGAAGACCTGTTTTATCGTCTCAACGTGGTGCCCATCGAATTGCCGCCGCTCCGCGAACGGCGGGCCGACATTCCGCTTTTAGTAGAGCACTTCATCAAGAAATATTGCGAAGAAACCGGACGGAGTCTGTTGAGCGTAGATGATGGGGCCATGCAGATGTTGCAGGATCATCCCTGGCGCGGCAATATCCGCGAGCTTGAAAATTGCATTGAGCGTGCAGTCATTCTCGCCGAAGATGATGTAATCCAGGCGCGGCACCTTTTACTGGCTCCCGAAGGCTTGAACGTCCAGAACGCCCAGGCTTGGGCCGTTTCACCGCAAGGCACCCCGGTCGCGGGCCTGCACAAAGACAAGGCAGAGCCGTTGCCAACCCTGCGCGAAGCCGAAGCCCGCTTAATTGCCCAGGCCATAGAGCGAGCCGGAGGCGACGAAGCCGTTGCTGCAAAGATGCTAGATATTGATGTTGAAACATTGCTGGCAAAACGACAGGTGATTGAACCTGTAGCAGTGAAAGAACCCATTACGGCCAGTTTCGCTGATGGTCAAGGCCAAGGGACTGAAGCCAGCCATGCTAAGAAAGCCGTCAGCAAGAAGCGTTAGCTCACGTAGTTCTGATTGACAGCAGCATCTTAAATTCGTTATAATCATCCAGGTCTTAGTTACAAGCCCTTTTAAACACGTCCTGAGAGGCGCGCAAAGGCAACCATGAAAATTCAACACTCTCATTTTGTAGGTATAAGCACGGCCCTTGCCTCCCGACCTGTCGGGGAGCAGGGGCTTTTTTATTAAACCGTGGCACATCACTTAAAAGAAAAACGAGAAGAGCGCGTCCCTGGGGTCTTGATGGATGAAGCCGACATCACCCGCGCCTTAAAACGTATTGCCCATGAAATTGTGGAGCGCAATCGTGGTGCCCGCGATCTGGTCATCGTCGGCGTCCCAACGCGTGGCGTGCCCCTGGCCGAGCGGATTGCCACGCAAATCAGCCAGATTGAGAACTATCATACGCCCACTGGCGCTTTAGATGTCACGCTGTACCGTGATGACTACGGCACCCGGCAGGCCATACCGCAGAGCACTAAAATTAATTTCTCGATTACGGGCAAAACGGTAGTCTTAGTGGACGATGTGCTCTTTACCGGGCGCACGGTGCGCTCAGCCTTAAATGCCTTGAACGACCTGGGCCGCCCCGCTGCCGTGCAACTGGCCGTGCTCATAGATCGCGGCCATCGAGAGCTACCAATCCGCGCCGATTTCGTGGGCAAAAACGTGCCCACCGCGCGTAACGAGAATGTCACAGTGCGTGTGAAGGAAACAGATCGGGAAGATATTGTGCGTGTGGAGAAACTTTAACCACAGAGACACAGAGGCACAGAGAAAATGCGAATAGAGCAGAGAAGATTTAAAGCAATCATGCACCGCATCAATTGGCATACTCATCTTCTACTCTTCAAACTCTGTGCCTCTGTGTCTCTGTGGTGATATTCCCTTGAAGCTACAACGGAAACACATTCTGGGTTTGCAGGAGATGTCAGCCGAGGAGATTAACCTTGTGCTCGACACGGCGGCTAACTTCAAAGAAGTGCTGGCGCGGCCTATTCGCAAGGTGCCAGCGTTACGCGGCAAGACCGTCTGCACCCTCTTTTTTGAGCCTTCCACGCGCACTCGCGCTTCCTTTGAAATGGCGGCGAAGATTCTTTCTGCCGATACGTCGTCTCTTACCGTCGCGGCCTCCAGTGTGACCAAGGGCGAGACACTTAAAGACACTGTGCTGACGATGCAGGCGATGGGGGTGGACTGCTTTGTGATTCGCCACCCGCAAAGCGGCGCACCGGAAATGGCAACACGTTATGTGCGCGGCCACATTCTCAATGCCGGTGATGGTTGCCATGAGCATCCAACGCAAGGCTTGCTGGATTTATTAACCATACGAGAAGCCAAGGGGCCGATTGAGAATCTGCGCGTCACTATCATCGGTGACCTGCTGCACTCGCGGGTGGCGCGCAGCGATTTCTGGGGCTTGCAAAAATTAGGAGCTAAGGTCACGCTCTGTGGCCCCGATACCCTGCTGCCGCCTGAGTTCGATAAGTATGGAGCGTGTCTCAAAACTAACTGCGATGCCGCGATTGAAGGCGCGGATGTGGTCATGCTGCTGCGTCTGCAAAATGAGCGCATGGACGGCATCTATCTGCCCTCGGTGCGGGAATATGCAGCCCTCTATGGCATGAACGCACGCCGCCTGAAACGCGCCAAACCCGACGCTATTGTGATGCACCCCGGCCCGATTAATCGCGGCGTGGAAATCTCGAATGAAGTGGCCGATGGCGAGCGCAACGTCATCTTAGAACAAGTCACCAACGGCGTCGCCGTGCGGATGGCGTTACTGTATTTATTGCTGGGCGGAGAGGAGTGACGGCAGGGCTTGGGGTTCAGGGTTTCGGGTTTGATATACAGGAAGCTATAACTTTCCTGCGTCATGCCTAAACTCCAACCCCGAAACCCTGAACCCTAAATATGGACTTGCTGATTAAAAACGGACGGGTTATAGACCCATCACAAAACTTGGACACCACAGCCGATGTGCTGATTGAGAACGGGCGCGTAACGGCTATGGGTTCGGAACTCCGCAATCCGCAGTCCGCAATCCGCAATCTGGATGCGTCTGGTTGCATCGTTGCACCGGGGCTGATTGATCTGCATGTCCATTTGCGCACGCCGGGACAGGAATATAAAGAAGACACCCAGACCGGCACCACAGCGGCGGCACGAGGTGGAGTGACAACCGTTTGCGTCATGCCCAACACCGCACCACCCATTGATCGCCGCAGCGTGGTCGAAGACATTTTGCAACGGGCACGCACTGAAGGCAATGGGGTGCATGTGCTGCCAGTCGCTTCGGTCTCGATTGAGGCCAAGAACCTGCAACTTTCTGAAATGGCTGAACTCAAGGCGGCAGGCGCGGTGGCCGTTTCGGATGACGCCTTTCCGATGCAGGATGCAGGTTTTATGCGCCGGGCCTTTCAATATGCTAAGACCTGTGATCTCGTGACGATGCTGCACTGTGAAGATACCGCCCTCACGCACGGCGGTTGTATGAACGAGGGCATTGTTTCCAATGAACTGGGCTTGCGCGGGATGCCACGACTGGCTGAAGAGTTGGCGGTCTTTAAGGCGTGTGCGGTGGCACGGGAAGTCGGCAATCGCATCCATATTCTGCACAATACCACCAAGGGCGCAGTGGAACAGATTCGACGGGCTAAAAATGATGGTGTGCAGGTGACGGCAGAAGTATGCCCGCATCACTTTGCCCTCACTGATGAGGCGTGTCGCGGTTATAACACCAATGCCAAAATGAACCCACCCTTGCGGCTGCAAGAAGATATGGAGGCTCTAATTGAAGGTCTCAAAGATGGCACCATTGACGCCATTACCACCGATCACGCGCCGCACGCCGCCCATGAGAAAGAGCGTGAGTTCGCCCTGGCTCCCTTTGGCATCGTCGGCCTGGAAACCTTGCTGCCCCTGTGCCTCCAGTATTTAGTGGAACCAGGGCACCTGACATTGACTCAAGTCATAGAGAAGATGACAGCGGCCCCGGCACGCATTTTGGGCTTGCCTTACGGCACGCTGCAAAATGGGGCACCAGCCGACATTGTCATTTTTAAGCCCAAAGCGCAGTGGACGCTCCATGCCGAGGACTTAGCCAGCAAATCCAAGAACACGCCTTTCGATGGCGTGTCCATGACAGGTCAAGTTGAGGCAACTATTATCGAAGGTAAATTAGTTCACCACAAAGACACAAAGAACACAGAGATTTCGTAAAATGGGAAAAGTGAGGAGTTGTTGCAATCCTCGATTCTCCATCTTCTATCCTCTTCTCTTTGTGCCCTTTGTGTCTTTGTGGTGAATCAACATATTCAACATGAAAGCATTACTAATTCTAAGTGACGGGACATTTTTTGAAGGCACCAACATTGGGGTGGCGGGGACGACGACTGGAGAGGTCGTCTTCAACACCTCTATGACGGGTTATCAGGAGATTCTCACCGACCCTTCCTATGCGGGCCAGATTGTGGCTCTCACTTATCCACTGATTGGCAACTACGGCATTAACGATGACGATAATGAGTCTATCAACCCGCAAGTGGCTGGCTTCATCGTCAAAGAGATGTGCGAGAATCCTTCTAACTACCGCAGCGATGCCGCTGGCGATGATTACCTCAAGCAATATAACATTGTCGGTATTCAAGGCATTGATGTGCGCGCCTTGGTCAAGAATCTGCGCGATCACGGCGTTATGTTAGGCATGGTGACCACCGAGCATACAGTGGAAGAGGGCTTAGCGATTCTGCACAACTTGCCCGATTACGACTCAGGTGCCTACGCGCGCCAGGTGACCACCCCGCGCCCCTACCAATGGCAACAGGGGGAAGCCTTAAAAGTGCAGGAGAATAAAGCGGACAACGCGCCTCTCCACCACACCGCCACTGCCCCACCCGACCAGTGGGAAATGCCCCTAGAAGCCGGGGGACGTGTCGTGGTGCTGGATTATGGCACCAAGTTCAACATCCTGCGCAGCCTGCGCGACCGGGGACTGGAAGTTATTGTCCTGCCCTGCACAGCTACCCCCGAAGAGATTCTCCAATGGCAACCCGATGGCATCCTGCTTTCTAACGGGCCAGGCGACCCAAAGGCACTGGATGAAGAAGTGAAGAATATTCAATCGTTGCAGCAACAAAATCCCAACTTACCAATGTTCGGCATCTGCCTGGGCCATCAGATTTTAGGTCGCGCTATGGGAGGGGAAACCTTTAAACTGAAATTCGGACACCGGGGCGCAAACCACCCAGTCAAAGATTTAACGACGGGCAAAGTGCATATCACCACCCAAAATCACGGCTACGCAGTCCAGGCCGATTCCCTGCCAGACGATGTGGAAGTAACGCACCTGAACCTGAACGACAACACAGTGGAAGGCTTACGCCACCGCGAAAAACCAGTCTTTTCCGTCCAGTACCATCCCGAAGCCAGTCCCGGCCCCAAGGATAACGCTTACTTGTTCGATAGATTTGCAGATTTAGTAAAGAAGAAAACAGAATATCCATAGCACGCTAACTTCGTCCGCTAATTTCATGCGCCATTTGAACGCTATTTAGCGTCGTAGTTGCGCACAAAGTTAGCGAACGAAGTTAGCGTCCCATTTTATACGATATGCCAAAAAGACCTGATATTAACAAAGTAATGGTGATTGGCTCTGGCCCGATTGTGATTGGCCAGGCAGCGGAATTTGATTATGCTGGCACCCAGGCGTGCCAGGCGTTGCGCGAAGAAGGCGTCAGCGTGGTGCTGGTGAACTCCAATCCGGCCACGATTATGACCGATGTGGAAACGGCGGATGCCGTCTACATTGAGCCACTGACGGTTTCCTTCGTGGAGCAAGTCATTGCCAAAGAGCGGCCCGATGGCCTGTTGCCATCATTGGGCGGACAGACGGGGCTAAACATGGCGTATCGTTTAGCCGAAGCGGGGATTCTCGACAAATACAATGTTGAACTGCTGGGCACGCCCCTCGAATCCATTAAAAAGGCCGAAGACCGCGACCTCTTCAAAGAAACCATGAAGCGGCTCAACCAGCCGGTGCCGGAATCGGCGATTGTCGTTTCGATGGAAGAAGCTAAAGCCTTCCGCGACCAGATTGGCTATCCACTCATTATCCGTCCCGCTTATACCCTCGGCGGCACCGGGGGCGGCATCGCTTACAACGACAAGCAACTTGAGCAGTTTGTGCGTAGTGGTTTAGACCGCTCGCTCATTCACCAAATCTTGCTGGAACGCTACCTCAACGGCTGGAAGGAAGTTGAGTATGAAGTGATGCGCGACGGCAACGATACCTGCATCACCATTTGCAACATGGAGAACTTCGACCCGATGGGTGTCCACACGGGCGACTCCATTGTGGTCGCGCCCTCGCAGACGCTTTCCGACAAAGAGTATCAAATGCTACGCAGCGCGAGTCTGGAAATCATTCGTGGACTGGGCATCGAAGGCGGCTGCAATGTGCAGTTGGCCCTCGACCCGAAATCGCCGCAGTATTATGTGATCGAAGTCAATCCGCGTGTGTCCCGCTCTTCGGCTTTAGCCAGTAAAGCCACTGGCTATCCCATTGCGCGTGTTTCGGCCAAGATCGCCATCGGTTTCCATCTCGATGAAATTCCCAACGCCGTGACGCAAAAGACCCTGGCGTGTTTTGAACCGGCTCTGGATTACTGCGTGGTAAAAATCCCGCGCTGGCCGTTCGATAAATTCACCACCTCCGACCGGCGCGTCACCACGCAGATGAAGGCGACGGGGGAAGTAATGTCCATTGACCGCTCCTTCGAGAGTGCCCTCATGAAAGCCTTGCGCTCGTTGGAAATCGGCGTCTATGGCCTGCGCAGCAAAGGCGTGGGCTTGCTCACCGAAATGGAAATCGAAGAAAAGCTGCGGGTGCCAACCGATGAACGGATTTTCATTATCGCCGAAGCCTTCCGGCGCGGCATGATGATCGAAGAAGTCCACGACCTCACCAAAGTAGATTGCTGGTTCTTGCAGAAAATCTGGCACCTCATCGAAATGGAACAGCAATTGAGGAACAAGCCCTTGGATGAGTTCACGCCCGACCTGATGCGCAAAGCCAAAAAACTGGGCTTTAATGACCACCATCTAGGCGAACTCATCGGCGTGAAAGAACCGGAGATTCGCGCCCGCCGCAAAGCAATGGGCATCGCTCCGGTCTATAAAATGGTAGACACCTGCGCTGGTGAATTCGAGGCCCAAACTCCTTACTACTACTCGTGCTATGAGACTGAAAGCGAGTGAATTTTAGTTGAACCGCCAAGGACGCCAAGGAGCGGAAGAGGGTGAGAAAAGGAGAGGGGGAAACATCGCCACAAGTTAAAACGGTGAGGGAGCGGCAAGCGTCGTTTCAAATGATATCCACCTCTCCCCTCCTCTTCTCCCCTTCCCCTCTCCTTGGCGTCCTTGGCGGTTTAATTCAATAGAGTAATGCAACTTTGGAAACTGAGACTTCAGGCATTGCTTTTATGCTTGCTGTTTGTGCCTGCTGCGGTGCAGGCTAAGCCTGAAGGCGAGCGGCATGAGGTGCAGCATCATGGGTATATCTTTGAGAAGTGGGTGCGCGATACGTTTTTCGATCACTATGAGGCACCTTCTTATACGCAGGAGTGGGATGTCGCAAAGTCAGCCAACAAGGAATATGGTGGTCTGCCCGTCTCGATTAAAACTACCAAGTATGGCAGTTCGGTGGATTTAGGTGATACCTTGCGCCAGTTTACGATCAATGAGAATTTCATGATTATCATTGGTTACTGGAGACAGGAAGGGCCACGTAAACGCATCGTGAACATTGTCGCGGCTACGGTGACTCCAGCACTCTGGCAATCGCTGTGGATACCCATTACCTTGCAGGATGTACAGGCTTTAGATGCGGTAGTTAAGAATCGTGCCGCCACCCCCGCCCAGGCCAGGGCCGATGCCCACAAGATAAAGTCACAACCACCGTTCACCCGCGCCTTGATGACGGTGAATCCCAAAATTGACAATAAGCATCAACGCCGCTTACAGTGCAGCCTGCGCTTTGATCTGGTTTTCAGTCGCCTTGCTCCGAAAGCCGATCCTACGCCTCAAGAGAAGCCCCAACTCTTCGGCATTGCGCCGCCCGACCCCTTCCTGTCCGCTCCGCGCAGTTTTGGCGGGTCAAAAGCCACCGCAAAAGAATAAGGCTACAGCTTATTAAAACTGTAGCCTTGCACAATTTTTAATTTTACCTTTTACCTTCTATGTGCCCATGCCTCCGACGGGACCGCCAACGGTGCCGCTGGTGCGGCCATCGCTGCTGGTGGGACTGATGTCCATATCATCTGGCAACGGAATATCTGTGCCAGGGCCAACGGTGGGGCCAACATCCGCCAGGTCTTTATCATCCGGCCCGGTGCCGGAATCTGCCGCGCTACGGGGGATACTGCGCTGGCTACCATGATTATCACCGGACACACCCACTGCGCCATCGCCCATGCCATCGCTGCCTGTCTTGTCTCGATCTGTGGCCGCCTGGGTGGAACTGTTCGACGGCACATTGGCGGCCATATCCTCTGGGGCAAATAGCATCTCGCTTTGCCTGCAAGTCCATTTTATCATCGCATTACCTCTTCCTGGTTACACCAATTAGGGTTTTAGCTCTAATTCATCTGGTGATAGGAACTAGCAAGGCTTATGCCGAAATGGGGGCAGCATACGTGTCTGGTGCTGGCGGATAAGACCAGTGCCACCACTCTGCCGCATAGTTGATTAGTCCCGCCCTGGTTAGAGCGCGGCTGAAGATGCGGTGGGCTAATTGGCCCCGTGCATCTCTTGGATCTAAAACTTGATGGGATTCATCCAGAACTGCAATGTCTAGCGCATAACCTGTGCTGTGCTCGGCGGTGGCGTTGGGTCGGGCCACGCAGCTTTCCAGCACCCACTCTAATTCATCACGACGCAGCCCCGGTTGCAAAATCGGCAGCAAAACCAAGCCAATATTCCACAGTGCCTGTTGCGTCACTAAGGGCCGAAATCCTTCCCAGAACCCAATTTTCAAATTGCTGGGCAAGGCATGAGCCGCCCGACGCAGCCGCTCTCCCACCTCAGGGCGCACCCACAAGCGCGGTTCCGCCGCACTCCAGGGTGGCGCAGGCAGAACTACGACATTAGGAGCGCATTCCCGGACATCATTCAATTCAATAGGCATGGCAACTGGCCCAGAATGCAGGGCGGAAAAATCCGGGCCAGTCAGTGGATGTAGGTTCATCAGAGCCGCACGCAGTTGCTGCGCGATCTGTGCGGTAGCCAATGGGGAGGGCGTAGCGGGCAGCAACGCCCCGAACGGAGTGGTTAAAAAATGTCCTAGAGTTGAAGGAGATATCTGTTGATTCATGGCAGTCTCGTCTATGAAAAAGCAAGGGGGACTCAAATAAAAAGCAAGCAAGCGTCATAAAAGCAAAATGCACCGACTTCACAGAAGTCGGTGCATGAAATGGACAAGAGTTAAGTTAAACGCCTCAACAAATGACTCTCCCCACGCCACCGACTCCAGATGCGCAGCAACAACAAGCACAACAGCTTGCATTGGGGAGCATCAGGTGGCGAGAGAACTTTGACATAGATATAAAACTCTACACAACAAGTAGACTTAATCGGAGTATAAATAAGCTTCCATCACAGGTCAAGGAGATTCTATAGGACATTAACCTATTGTGATCTAACTCCACTTATTCTTTGCTGTGCCATTGCTACATATTGAGCATCTTGTTCAATACCCAGCCAATTCCTATCACAGTTCTGCGCCACCACAGCAGTTGTGCCAGAACCGAGGAAAGGATCAAGCACCAAGTCACCGGGGTTACTGCTCGACAAAATGATGCGCTCGATTAGTTCACAGGGTTTCTGGGAGGGGTGGCCGACTTTTTCGCGGGAAGCACCTTTTAAGGAAGGGATACGCCAGAGGTTGGTGGCATATTTACCTTTGTCCAGATGGGTCTGGCGTGCAACCGTATCCTTATAACGATTGTCCTTGAGGTACTTGGCTTTAGTGGCTGCATCGTAAGGCTCGCGCACAGCATCTTTATTGAAGAGCACGGGGCCGGGCTTGCGCAGCACGAGAATCATCTCATAAGCCGGGGTGAAGCTGTCTCGCCGCTCGTTATAGCCCACCACGCGATCCCAGATGATGAGGTCGTGGAACTCCCAGGTTGGCACAGCGGCCTGACTCTTTTTAGAGCGAGTCGCCTGCGACATCAGGTGCAGCATGACGTGCTCGCGTTTGCCTAATTGCCCAAAACAGTAAAGCAAGCCGCCGGGCACCAGCAGGCGCAAGGCCGCTTGCAGCCAACGCGCCGACCATTGGAGATACGCTTCCTCATCGGGCCACTGGGTGTCCCACGCTTGCTCGGTCAGTACCTGAAAATAAGGCGGGTCGGCAATGATGAGCCGGGCGCAAGCTGCTGGTAAGCGCCGCATGACTGAAATACATTCGCCCTCAAGCACAGTGTTGAGCAGTGGGCCAGGAGGGTCAGCTTTGCGAGTGATGTTGGCAGTTCCTTTTCAGTGGATAATGTTGGGGTGCGAGATTATTCCGGCTTCACATTGCGTTGCCAGGAGAGGTTAGTCAGTGCGGTCTGGGCAACGGCTCCGGCTTCACTGGGGAGGGGTTGGGGTGAATACTTGGCCTGGGCATAGAGATTGGTTAATTGACGTAAGGGTGTCGGGTCGCGCAACTCCAATTCCGTTTCGGCGGCTTGTAACCACTCAACCGGCGTTTCCCAATGGGCACGGGGCCTAAAGCGGCGGGTCATAACTTTTGCCGCGCGCCCGTAGGTATTGAATACTATCCGTCGCGTGGCATCATCACTCAGGTGAGCATGATTCGGTAAGAGCCAACGCAGCGTCGGGCCGCCCAAACCCTGGCGGCGACCAACCAGCACGACGCCTATACTGATTAAGCACAGGCTGCCCAGCGCCAGGGCCAGATGGTTCTGTTGAAGCCATTTCCTGTCAGCCGCCAGCAAACCCGTCAGCACATCGGTCCAGGTATCCCACCAGTTGGGTGCATTGTTGCCCCGGTCATCAGTGGGCGTGGCATCCAGGGTGGCCCATCCCCAATTCGGCACCCACACTTCCGTCCAGGCATGGGCACTCGACTCATAAATAGTGCCAATTGTCCCCGAAGTGTCCCATTCAGGATTTACAAAGCCGCTAACCACCCGCGCCGGAATACCTGCCGCACGACAAAGCACAGTTAAGGCTCCTGCGTAATAGGTGCAATAGCCACGCTGACTCTTAAATAAAAAGTAGTCGGTAGCATCTTGCCCAGCCGGTATTTCCGGCGGGTGCAAAGTATAGGTGCCGACGCCGCGTACATAGAGTTCCAGCCGTTGGGCACGCGCATAGTCACTGGCGTCGGCATCCGCTTTGTGGGTTTCGCGCAGTGCCAGTCGCCGCACGCGGCAGCCTGGCGGCAAGGTGCTGGGCAGTGCCAGATAAAGTTGGCGTTCTTGTGGCGACAGCGCCGCCCGTGGGTTGGGATGCTGCTGACGGTATAAAGGTGGTGAGCCACGCAAGCCCGTATATTCTCCGCCAGGCGGCACCTCGCTGATGATTTGCGCCACGCCGCCCCGATCCAACACGCCCACTTCAGCCGAATTATCTTTACGTATAAAAATGCGTTCCGGGCTACTCACATCTCCACTGTAATACAACAAACGCAGCAAGCGAGCTTCGGGCAACATGGGCACATAGCCAAAACTGAGACTACGGGCCATCACAGTCTGGCGCACTAACATGCGAGGCGCACCAAAATTATGAGTAATAGGCGTTTTGCCCGCCCCGGCTCCTGCGGCCAGGCCGCGCCGGGCCACGTCATAACCATAGTAAATTGGTGGCTCACTTCTACCGCTCGGCCCATATAAGTGCATAAATGATGCACCGGACGGATAGGAACGTGGATTAAAATTCAGCACGGGTGAAGTTCGCGGCAAGATCGAGCGCAGAACTTCTTCATCATGCGTGCGGGGCGTCTGTGACCAAATTGAGCCATCATAGCGAGCTAACGTGAAAAGACGCCAGTAGGCAGGATGTATGGCGTGATCCGACGGCAATATCGCTTGAACTTGCCAGAGTGGTCGGCGTGAGGGCAGGGCGGGCGCTGAAGTGAAATCAATCTGGCGTTCCGGCCCGGCATTGATGGCCACATCCGGCAGAAAGGCCAAGCGCGTCAGGCGCGAAGCCAGGGAGGACATCCAGCTTTCAGCTTTGCCCTTCTCATCGTTGTCCCGGCTGGTCAAGGTATAAGACAGCAGCATCGCGCAGAGCAAGGAAAAGCCCATGACGGTCGCCAGGCTGCGCGCCGATAGCTTTACATCCTGCCCCGGCATAATGGAGGGCAAGCGACCAATGATCCCATGCCGGGCTTCAGCGCGATGGTCAAGGGCGAATAGCACGGCTGAAATCAGTGACCATAACAAGAAATAGGCGACCACCTGTGGCCCCCGATGCACAACGATGAGCAAGAGTAGGACGGAAAAAGAAGGTAAGGCACAGAGCACAGCGTCATTGTCGTTGATGATGGCGAGGCAGCGAAACACGGCAAACAGCAAAAAGACCTGCATCAGCAGTTCAAAGGGATACTCCGTGCTATATCTGCCAATAAACTGGTAAAAATCGGATGTAAAAGCTCGTGTCAGCAGAGGTATAATGTCGTGAAAGCGATATAAGGCGGCGGCGGTGGTTAAAACGACTACCGCACTGTTGATGACTGGGCGGCGGATGCGGTAACTGCCAATGCGCAAGCCCGACCAGCGCAGATACAGCGAAATGGGCAGACCCAGCAGAGTCACCCCGGCTAACAAGGCGGCGAACCCGTTGGGAATGCGTAATTGAGCCGCCGCCACAGCAATTAGAGTACACGCATAGGCGGCACCATAGCGAATCGCTAACTCCCATGGGGGCGGCGCGGCGACAGTGCGAGTTTGAACTCTAACGGGCGGCGTAATTTGCATAAGCAGGTTGTTCCAGTAACTCGCGCAAAGCCTGGCGAATCGGAGGGGCAAACTCACGCGGCGTGTCGGGCGCTGGCGCTACTGTGATAACATCTATGCCACTTTCTTGCAGAGCTTGCTGTTGCGCTCGGTAAGCCTCTGGCGTTACGGCCACATCTCCAGCGGCAATAGCCAATTGAGTATGGCTCTCCCATCGCTGGTGCGGCACATCCGAGGTGCCCCGCCGCTTGCCTGCACGCCGCCCACGCGCCACATCGGCCTGGCGGGAGTAAGACGTTTGGCGTCGCCACAGGTTTGCCTTATCTAAGCTCAGAAACGCTGCCCCATCTACCAAAGCAACATGCAGGCGTGCCCCCCGCGCTCGCCACTGCATAGCACACTGCGGCACGTCGGGTGCTAACGAAGCGGTTACCACGAAAACTTCATAGCTCGCTGGTAAGCCACCTAAAAGTCCAGTGATAGCTTGACTGAGCGGCATAGTGCGCTCGGCATTGGCATCAGCCAGGGCTTCAATAACATGACTCAAAGACTGAGTTGGGGTGCTGCCTGGCTCCGCAGTCGTCACTTTCAGCGGTTGCCCATCCAGGCGTAAAAGGGTATAAGGCCGATTCGATTCGCTCCAGGCGTTGCATAGCGAGGCAACGAGGCGTAGGCCAAATTCTGTGGTGGTCACCGTGTCTTCACCCCAGGTCGTCTGTGCCGCGCCATCCCACACGACTAGACACTGATCTTGTGCAGTCTGATGAAACTCTTTAACGACTAAGTGCCCGTGCCGTGCCGTGGAGCGCCAATGCACGCGTCGCAAATCATCGCCCGCCACATAAGGGCGAGTGCCACGCAACTCTTCACTCTGGCCTAACCTGCGCGACATCCGCGTCACACCCATCTGGCCCGACGCCGCTCCCGTTTCGGCTTTCATGGCTGTATCATGCAAAGAAATCATCGCTGGCCCAATGATTAATTGAGCATCAGGATTATCTTCCTGGGGTTGTCTTTGACCATTGTAAGGTGAGGTGTTGATTCGCCCTAACCCATTATCAGCATTATCTTTTGCAGCTTTTGTGGTTTTTGGGGCGGCTGCCTTGGCTCTGCTTTTATCCCCAGCGCCAATGCGCTTTTGCATACGGAAGAGTCCTAAGACATCGGAACCCATGAGGCGCACGCCCTGCATCCGGTAGCGGCCACGCGGCAGACGGCTCAACGGTAGAGTTGACTCAATGCTCGCGCCAGAAGGCAGGGCTTCCATCAGAAAGCGGCGCGTGATGATCTCGTCACGGGACAGAGACTTCAAACTGACTTCCAGTAAAACACCAATTTTGTTAAGAGTGCCCGCATTGGCAAGCTGCACTTCCATCAACGGGCCAGATAAGGCCGGTTCTCGGCTTATTCCAGAGGGTGTTTCATCGCCATCAACAACATCATATTCGCTTGGCAACAGGGGTTCGACTTCGACACTTTCTGCTGTGCGAGTCTCGGAGATATGCCATTCACAGCTAAGCCCCACGAGGGAAAGTAAGGCAATGCCCAAGGAAGAGACGAGAATACCAACCGACAACCAGGTCAGGACGTAGAACGTCGGCAGCACATTGACGAACGCGATGAGATAGAGGCAAAACCCCACAATCCCAACCAACACAGCGCGTTGCGTAATCATAGCGTAGGTGGTAGTCGGTGGTCAGTTGTCGGTGGTCAGTAGTGAAGACCTGGTTAGAACGACTTCGTTAGCCTTTGGTTTTCCTAAACCGACCACCGACAACTGACCACCGACTACCGATTACTCATTTCCCGTTGCGCGTCACGACGGGCCTCACGCTCGTTGATGACCTGACGCTTGTCGTGCGTCTTGCGGCCTTTGCCAATCCCTAATTCCAGTTTGGCTTTGCCACGCGTGAAGTAAAACTTGAGTGGAACTAAAGTGTAGCCTTTTTGCTGCACTCGCACCGCTAACTTATCAATCTGGGCACGGTGTAAAAGGAGTTTCCGTTTACGGCGCGGCTCCACATTATAGATATTGCCCTGTTCATAGGGCGCGATATGCATCCCATGCACCCAGACTTCAGGCCGGTCGTGAGGGCCGGGTTCCACTCGCGCATAAGCCTCGGCAAATTGCACCTGGCCCTGGCGCGCACTCTTCACTTCGGTGCCCGTTAACTCCATACCAACTTCAAGGGACTCCTCAATGTCGTAACTAAAGCGCCCACGCCGATTGACAGCGATAGTGCGATCTGCCACCTTTTTCTCTTGTTCTTTTGCCTTTTTGTCCTTGGCCATTGTTACTTTCCAAAAGAGAATCTCACGCAGAGGCGCAGAGGGCGCGGAGAGTTTGAAATAGAAGATCGAGGATAGAGGATCGTTGCCTATTTCGATTCTCTATCTTCTATCCTCCATCCTCAAAAACTCTCCGCGCCCTCTGCGCCTCTGCGTGAGATTAAATAAAGCTCAACTACCCACCATTGCTATTCACGGCATTAGCGGCGCTTTGGGCAGCGGCGGCGGTGCTGCGGGCAGCCAGAATCGCGGCTTTGGGCTTAATCGTGGCACTGTTGATAATCGGCTGCGGCATCATGCGATGTTCTGGGCGTGGCTCCACTTTGCGCCCGCGCCGCAGACTGGGTAACACGGAATCAATCACTGCCGTGACCAGATGCTCATCAATCTTGCGTTGGCGTTCCAGAGCGGGCACCGACCGCTTATCACCCAGGCGACCCAACGATTCTACCACGCTACGGCGCACACTCTCACGGGGGTCATTAAGGGCTTTGATAAGAGGGATAACTGCCGCCACATCGCCAATATCTCCTAACGATAGAGCCGCATGATAGCGCACGCTCCACTCGCTATCCTTAAGTGCCTCACAGAGCACTGGCACCGCTTGCTTATCAGCCAATGACCCCAAACCCTGGGCCGCGGCGAGCCGCACCACCCAATCCGGGTCTTTAAGGGCCGTGGTCAACGGTTCGAGACTGGCCTTGCCGCCAATGCCCGCCACCGCTTTAACGGCGGAGTAACGCACATCTTGAATCGGGTCATGCAACAGCGATTGCAGGTGCTTTGCTGCCTTGGGGTCGCCAATTTCACCTAAGGCCAAGGCCGCATAACGGCGCACGCGTACATTTTCGTCTTTGAGCGCCGCCACCAAAGGCCCTAAAGCCCGCGAATCCTTTAAGTGACCCAGCGCCTCGGCAACCCAACGGCGCACCGTATGATTCGAGTGCTTGAGCGCATTATTGAGAGCAGGCACCGCCGCTTCACCGGTCTTGACCAGGGCATCGGCGGCGGCCTTACGCACATCTACGGAAGGTGAATCAAGGCACTGAATCAGGTTATCAATGCCACGCTCATCGCCTAAGCGACCCAGGGCTTCCGCCGTGTGCCGCACTAAGTCCATATTCTCGGATTCCAGGAAACCAAGCAGCGGGACGGTGGCCTTAGCCGAACCTAATTCGCCCAGGGCGATAATCATCGCCTTTTGCACTTCGGTGGTTTCATTGGCCAGCCGCTCGATTAATAAACTGGCGACTGATTTGCGGCCTAGCTTACCTAAAACTTCACTCGACCAGCGGCGCACCGAGTCATCGGGTGAATTAAGAGACTCCATCAACGGTTCAACGGCTGGCTCCCCTAGGAGGGAGAGGGCGTTGACAGCAGCCCGTTGCACATTGAGCGATGAGTCGGCCAAAGCCTGCACGAGCGGTTGCACACAGCGTTCATTGCCAATTTCGCCTAACGCTGTCGCTGAAGCCATGCGCACCTGGAAAGTCGCGCCGGAGTTCAAGGCCCGCGCCAGTGGTTTGATAGCGGGTTGCCCCAGTTTCACGATTTCGTCAATAATGGGGCGTTGGGTCGTCTCGCTCTTGCCTTCTAATTCGGAGAGCAACTCCTGCACGCGCATTTCCTTGGCCGTAATCGTGGTTGGCCCTTTTTCTGGCGACGAGTTTTCTACAGCAGGCTTATCTAAAACGGTATCAATTTTTTCGGGGACAGTTTGGCTAGTAGGGTTTTGATCTTCTAAAACTTTCACAGACACAACTTTCTCAGTAGCTTTTTTACTGGTGGTTTTTTTAGGAGCAGCATTTTTAGGAGCAGCATTTGCAGCGGGCGGCGGCGTGGCAGCCACCTCTTTATGGCTCGCCACGGGCTTGGCTTTGGCGCTTACGGTTTTGGAATCAACTTTAGCCTCGGTCTTTTTCGCTTTGGGTTGAGCGGCTGCCGCTTTGGAAGGAACAGACTTAACTGGCGGACTCTTAACAGCAGCCACTTTAGACTTTTCAGGTTTAGACTTCTTAGGAGAGTCTTTTGGCGCGGCGACGGCGCGGGACGAGGAAGAACCGGACATGTCAAGCGACTCCTTGGGGAGAAAATGCGCTAAGCTATAACAAATATACCAAATTTGCAAGCTTTTGACAATGTGAGGGGGGGTATGGGGTTCAGGGTATAGGGTTTAGGATATAGAGTCAGAACATGGCACTCACTGGTGCTGATCTAAGCCCCATACCCTGAACCCCATACCCTTCAACTTCTAATGTGCCACCAGAGGCCCGGTGTGGCCAGTGAGGATGGCGGCTTTGGTGTCCAGGAGATTATTCCACTGCACAGTCACGCGGTCACCAGCCTGTAACGCTCCCGGTAGCATCTCAAGCGTCACGACGTGCGTGCTGGCAGCATAACCCGCGCTTTCCACCGGGACAGCTTTGCCATTGACTTCCACCTCATAATGCGCGGCATCCCCGGCGCTGTCGGCATCTAAGGCTCCCAGGAAACGCAGTTGGATAATAGAGGGGTTAACTTGTGTGATGGCATTGGATAACTTTACGTCTGACGATAATGGGGTTTCATCCTCCACACCACGCGTCCCAGCGGTAATGTGGAAGTTGCCTGTGGTGGCGGTGGCACCGGATAGAGAAACTGCCGGATAGATTCTATTGAAAGCCTTGTCTACAGTAAAAGGAACCACCCGATAATTGCCAGGGGCTAAATTATGAGGCAGAGCAATGTTCCAACTAGCACCACTGACTGTGGTTGCCTTAATTTCGGCAGGCTTAACTAGGCTAAAGAGATCGCTGGAAGGCTTAGTTGAAATAGCCGGGTCAAACTTGCTGGTACTCCAATTGTAGAAGCTCACATTTAAGCTGCTGGCCGTTAAGCTATTGATGTGCGCTAACGCAACACCAACCCCCAAGATGCCGCCAGCATCAGTCGCCGTGCCAGTGGCTGCGGGAAGTGCCTTGGCTGTAAACGACATATTGTCCGTTGGTCGGATCAGGGCCACTGTAGGTTTGATAGCATCAGCGGTGGTGGCTACAAAGTTCACGGCGTTAAGATTGGCACTGCTGATGGTCTTAACCTGATAGGTTTGTGTGAACGGGGTGCCGACTTTATAGGGTGCAATGATGAAGACACCGGCAGGTAGACTGCTGAACACATAATTGCCATTGGTGGGACTGACAGGTGCAGTCTGAATGCCTGTTGATTGTAGCGTTGGCGCAGCCAAGAAATGCAGTATGGCCTCTTGAATGCTAATGGCGGTCGGCACACCCTTAACTGTGCCTAAAGGAATCAATACAACCTTGGCACCCGCTACCGCAGTGCCTTTTTTGGTCTTGACCGTTCCTTCTACAGAGAATGTCGGAGCCGTAACGGTAAAGGTAGCAGTCGCCGTGCCGCCAGGTGTTTGCACTACCACTGGAACCTTACCCAGAGGCACCCCAGGAGGCACGGTCGTGAGAAGTTGAGTGGCTGAGGATTGGTCGGCATTTACAACAGAAGTTATATCAGCAAATTTGACAATGGCACCAGCAAGATTACTACCGCTGATTGTCACACCCGCACCAATGGCACCACTAAGGGGAGCCATACTGCTAATGGTGGGCGGAGGCACGACATCAGTTTCTGTTACTGTTACCGTGACTGGCACCGCAGCCATAGTTCCTGTGGTGGCATTGATAACTGCGTTACGGGAACCGGTTACAAGATGATCACTCACTCCATTAAGGGTGAACTGGGTGGAAACGCTACCAGCCGGAATAGCCACCGTCGCGGGCACACTGGCGACACCGGCATCACTGCTTGAGAGATTTACGGAAAGTGCATTAGTGGTTGGAGTGTTGCGAGTGAGAGTTCCCGTGGCGCTGCCATTTTCAGGGAAAGCCAGAGGATTGATACTGAGCGTTAGCGTTGGCGTGTTTACATCACGGTTCACGACAGCAACATCAGCAGCATCCCGGCCATTATAGTTAGGATCGCTGCTGCTGGCCGGTGCCGTAAGAATCGAGTACGGTTGTTCCCCCTCAGCGATACCATCATTGACTCCAGTTATAGTGACCGTCTGAGCCTGATTCCAATTCGGCGGAGTAAATGTTAAGGATGCAGGAACCACCGTGCCCTGATTCGAGTTGCTGCTGGCAAGAGGTATAGTCACGGAACCAGTGGGCTGCGAGGTTAACACAACACTGAATGTTGCCACCCCACCCGCTTTTGTGGTGACAAGTCCTGTGGTCGGAGTAACTGTGATGCTGGCTACATCATTATCTGTTACTGTCACCGTCTTGTTATCCGATAGGGCAGTGTTGTTGAAGGTAGCGGTAGCTGTGATTGTAATAGTTTGAGTTCCATCTACGACGGCATTGTCTATAGCCGTAATGGGGAAAGTCGTGGAAGCTTGACCGGCTGGAATCGTAACGTTAGCCGGAACAGTAGCCTTGCCCGTATTACTGCTGGTAATTGCTACTAATAAAGACGTATTGGTAGGAGTGTTCCGTGTGATGGTACCAGTAGCGGCATTGATATTGGCATTTTCACTAAAAGTTACGGAATTAAGGCTCAATACTATTTGTGGTGGTATAACCATGAAGTTGACATTGGATATGCTGCTACCATTGGCCGTTGTCACTGTAACAGGGCCGGTAGCGGCGTTGTTAGGCACAATGGCGGTAATAGAATTAGATGAATTGATGGTAAAAGCAGCATTCACACTACCGACCTGGACAGAAGACACATCGCTGAGATATGAGCCAGTGATCGTAATGGGAGTACCGACAGTGCCACTTTGAGGTGAGAAGTTGCTAATCATCGGCACCGGCCCGATATTAAGCTGATTACCATCATCTGCGGTACTATTTGAGTGACCACCAGGAGTAGTTACCACAACTGTACGAAGACCTACGGTAGCAGTAGGCGAAACTGATATTTGCGCTTGCAGCGTAGTGCCCGTTGGGTCAACTGTTATTGCGCCTACAGTTATATCAGGATCAGGTGCACCGTTGCGCAGGAACTGCACAGCGGAGGCTGTATCCAAATCACGACCACTCACTGTTATTGGCATATTAGCACTTCCAAGTAAGGAGGAGGTAGGCGTCAACTTAAACACTTGGGGGACCGGCACCTGCACCGAAACAGGCACCGCCAAACTATTATTGCCATTTGTTATCTTTATTGTAGTGGTTCCATTGCCAATTGCGGTTACTTCTCCAGAGTCACTCACTGTCACTACACTGCTGTCGTTGGCCACGTATGATGTACCAGTGTCAGAGGATGTCACGTTCCGCACGACTGCATCACTGTAGGTGCCCTTTACAATTAATTGTTGTGTTGCACCAGGGGTGCTGGCACCCGCGGCATAAAAATTTAGTGCATCTGGGTTTGACTTTATTGATTGAAGTGTGGCCGAGGGCTGAACAGAAGTATTGCGGATGGTGGTGGTAGTGGACACATTTCCGGCAGCGTCACGGGCATAGATTGTTATAGGCAAATTGCCCACGTAGCCTGAAGGAATACCGAAGGTAGCGGTGAAACTGGTAGTGGTGGGTGACTTCTCCACTTCTGCTGAGTCAATATACCCACTTCCAGAACCTACAAACATCATTACTGCCTGCACATTTGCCCCATTTACAGGATCTACGGTTATAGTCAAAGTGCCCCCAGGAGTAAGCACAGCGCCTTCAGAGGGACTACTGACAGCAACTAAAGGTGTCTCTACCTCCCTGGTAATAGCCGAGTAAGCTTTTCTCCTGAACTGCATAGAACCACTACTTGATAAGGTATAAGGATATGGAGCATCAAAATGGGTTGTGTTGTAAACGTCTTGCACTGCGGGTAATGAAGGCACAAAGCTATAGCCGTCGCTATTCAGCAAGTCAACTATGTGGCTATTGATCAGATCATCCGCCTGCATACTAGTGTGAGTCATTGGAGTTCGATACCCTACTCCTAGGCCTAACTCTGACCATGCCTTACTTTGGTCCCTAACACCGGGATCCTCCGAATCAAATGGTGGCAGTAATCCGGCTTGTTGACTTTTCAGTGGAACCACAGTATCATTCGGGCGCCCGTTGAATAAACTAGTATGAAAGCCTAAAAAAGAACTCAAGTCAAGAGGATGGCTAGGATAAGGCCAAGGGCCAGAAAGTTTTATAAAGACTAACATATTATATAGTGTCCATACTAAAGCGTTATTTCCCTCGTCCTTATTCAGGGTCGTAGACTCATCAGTTATCATGTATGAACTTATATCGGTTCTACCTAATGAACGATGTGCGGCGCTGCCGACCATTAAATCCGCTACACCCCCTTCATCTGGAGCGTCAGCCAATTTCTGAAGCCGATGCAAGATCCCAAGAGAGACAAATGAAAGCGCGTGTTCTAGCTCATAAGTTGTATTTGCGTAATCAGTGCCCAGATTTGGTGAAGCTAAGCCTATGAAGCGACGAAAGTACCCTTGATGGAAATTAGACTCAGTGCGGTAACTATCATGATCATTAGCGAACCGACGTACTAAGACACCTCCTTGGCTATGGGTCACCACATCAGCGCGAGTAACAGCGATTCCTCTGCTATTATAATCTTGGCGCAGCCGCCGCAGGTAAGGAGTGAACAAGCCATCCTTAGCTGCATAGCTCTGTCCTCCTTGTGCTTGCCAGTCAACATTATAGATATTAAATCCTTCTTGTTTGAGTCGATCAAAGGTTTTAGGAGAATTTGCGTCTCCAATCCATGCACCAGGATCAGACCATGTCCCGTGCACCAAGATCACGGGGGGCCTCTCTAACGTCACTGGCACTTTTAGGGTTGTTTTGCTTGCAGAGAATCCAACTTGCAGAGTTATAGCAAGAGTTTTGGTGACAGGATCATACATATCCCCGGTCAAACCAGATGGAACTCTATATAAGGCAAAGTAATAGTGATCTCCTGTGATGCTATCTACTGCTTGATCATGAGGTATAACCAGTTCATTCTGAGGTAGACTCATTGGACCCGACAACGTTGGATCCGCTGTTGGATCCGGCGAATCAATCGACCAAAATCCATCATCGGAAATGCCTAAGGTTGAAAGGCTTTGTACACGACTAAAAGTTACCGATTGATCCTCTGTCGATCTAACCCGTAGGAGCAGCAGAGTGGCACCATCAGCAACCGCGCCACTGCGGATTGTAGTAGCTGTAATGAGCTTGCTTAACTTATTACCGTCGCTAACAGATACGGGAAATGTGATATCCGAAAGGTACTGTGGGTTAGCATCCAACACGTCCAAAGTACTGTGTGATACCTGAAATGAATCAGCAGAGTCAGTGGCAGCCAATGCATTTGTTACGGTGATAGGGCCTGTAGTAGCAGCCTGAGGGACAGTAGTGGTGATCTGGGTGTCAGAGTCAACTGTAAAAGCAGCAGGTTCTCCATGAAAAGCCACGTTGGAGGTGCCAGTAAAGTATTTACCGGTGATGACAACTGTGGTATCCGGCACACCCTTGGTAGGTGTAAAACTGTCTATCTGTGGTGGGTAGAGAACCTTAAATGGGGTGCCACTTGTCACCATACCAGCAGGAGTTGTTACAGTAATCTGGCCTGTCGTGGCATTTTGCGGCACAGTGGTAGTTATTTGTGTATCAGTACTGCTAATAATGGTTGCAGTCTGTCCATTAAAGGTGACTCCGGTGACTCCTGTAAAGTTTGTGCCCGATATAGTGACCTGGGCACCTACCGCACCTTCCGTAGGAGTAAAGTTCGTTATAGTTGGGGGGCCGCATTTATCAACTACGCCCGCATTATAAATAGCCTGTATCTCAGATGCACTCAAGACCCGATTATAGATTGATACTGCACCAATCTGCCCACTGAAAGAGGATTGAGTCGTTGTGCCGCCAATGCTGTTTGATCCAACTCGACAGGTGCTCAAAGCATAATCGTATAACTGCCCACCCACAGCACTCCCAGCCACGCCATTAACATAGAAGCGAACGGTGCCACCATCATAGGTCATGGCTACATGATTCCATGCACCAGGAGTTACCCGGATATTACTGTTGTAGGCCGCAAAGTACCAGTGGTCTACATAGAGTTTGTACAGACCTACCGCAGCGCTACCGGCATCCCCAGAGATGCCAAAAAAGTCTCCGCTGCCAGAAGTCCCCCCAGTTACAATCGGAAGCCCATAGCCTGAAAACGCATTAGGATTAACCCAGGCTTCGATGGTTCGACTACCACTCAACATAGCTGAACCTGGGAATGTCCCCGAACCGGTCCGCGAAGCGATTAAACCCGCAGGAGGTGCCACACACCCTTGACCGTAGCAGGGAGGTGTAATGCTAAGCAGCAGACAAGAAAGACATATAGCTAAACGGAGCAAGGCCCTCAAAACTACAACTATTGATCTAACCATAAGAGAACTCCAAGACACAATAAGTGGTCACTGTTCACCCGGACAGGCCCAACCTTAAGACACCAAACTAATATTTTCCTCATTATGCACCACCTGAGAAAATAATGCTATCAGGAAGCCTGAGATAATGCCGTGACAGGCTGGTGACATCTATAAGCTTGATGATTTCTTAATCCCAGATAATAGAAGGCAGTGGCAAGTTTCTCTACCTGCGCTATAGAGCGTTTTGCGAGCAACAGATTCTTGGCAACGCGCCATATATTCTCAGTAACGAGCCAAGTATTGATAGGAACGGGCCATATGTTGACAGCAATGAGCCACGCGTTGACAACAGCGAGAGACACGTTGATAACAACGAACCATGCCTGTTTCTCTTTTCCGTGTGCTTCTGTGGCTAAAATCAAACAGGTTGTTCTAACAGCCACTCCGCGATGCGACGGTGGTAGCCCATGCGGTTGGGGCCGTTGCGAGTCGGATAGACGCGGTTTTCGAGGATAATAGCAACGTGACGGGTGGGTGGGTTCAGCCACAGAGTGGGGCCAGTGAAACCGGTGTGTCCGGCGCTGTGGGGTGGCGCGGTTTCGCTCATATAACCATAAGCGTCAATTTGCCAGCACCAGCCGCGCCGGATGTCGTCTTCAGGAACGGTATCATTAAACGCTTGATGGACATCTTCAGCATGTAGAATCTGGCATCCATTGCCCTGCCCTGCGTCCAGCCAGAGTTGGGTAAAGCGAGATAAATCTTCGGCAGTAGCAAAGACCCCGGCGTTGCCACACGCGCCACCCGTTTCCTGCTGCCAGGTGCGTGCCGCTTCATCATGCACCACGCCATGCCAGGGTTCATTAGTTCCAACGTATATTTCAGTGGGAGCAATCGCCCGTGCGGGAAAGTCTTCAAGTGGCGTAAAACTGGTGCGCTGCATCCCCAATGGCTCAAAGATTTCGTGGCTTATGAACTTATCGAGACGTTCACCACTAAGCATCTCTGTCACACGGGCCAATAAGAAATAGTTAGTGCAGGAATACAGGACAGACTCACCGGGGGGAGTTTTCAAGCGAGCGGCAGCGATGCGCTCCACCCATTGCTCGGTGGGGACAAAGCCCCGATGCAAACTAGCAACGGGGCCTTCAATGGTCGGCGTTTTGGTGAAAGATTGAATGGCAATCTCAATACCACTGGAATGGTTCAACAACTGCCGTAGCGTGATGGCTTGTTTGTCAGTCGTAGCGAACTGAGGCAGAAAGCGGGTCAATGGTGCTTCAACCTGAACCCCCGCAGCGCGGGCGGCGATGAGGAAAGCCGTGGCGGTAAACAGCTTGCTCAGGGAGGCAATATCATAGATAGTATTGCGCTCTACCAGGCCAGACCAGGCTGCACCATCCACTGCTTCATAAGTCTTAGTCCCAAAAGCCTCATGCGCCACAATTCCAGTTGGGTTCGCCAGCCAGACTACCCCGCCAGGAAAAGCGCGTTCAGCGATGGCTTCCTTAAAAATGTCACTTAATATTAACCTTATCTGACTACTGTAGTTATATTCCATGCGATATCACCATTGCGTTATACGAGCACCATAACAGATTATTGCAAAATACAGCAAAATCTTTATTTTTATATACATTATTGTTCAATTTTTAACAGCGGCACCCAACTAAATGTGCTAACTTATTAGCGACTACCATCACTCATAACGCCGTTCTACAATTGAGGCAATCATGCACATCCGCTCTCTCTTTTTGATATCTGTTTCAACCCTTTTGATTCTACATTTACAATTCAATGTCTGGGGATTTCAGGCTCTCGATGGCGTTACTCAAGTTTCTTCCCCCCATCAGGTAGCTCTCTTGCGCCCGGAGCTTGATTTAGAAATTGGACATAGTGGTGCTATACAGGGTCTTGCCTTCGCACCAGATGGCAAGACCCTGGCAAGTGGCAGCTTAGATGGCACAGTTAAATTGTGGGACGTAGCGACAGGCCAATTAAAGCACACTATAGAAGAAGATAGAATAGCTATAACTGGTAAAGCACATTACCTTAACTCCGTTGTAGCATTGGCTTACTCACCAGATGGCAAATTGCTGGTGTGGGGGAGAATGGACGGAACTGTAGAAGTATGGAATACAGATGCTAGCCATATACAAAAGAATTTCAAATCAGATCAAAAGAATCTCCGTGCATTAGCTATTGCTCCTGATGGTATAACGCTCGCTTTATCTGGTGACCTAGATGTACTCCTATACAATATACAAACAGGAGTTTTGACACAGCCACTAAAAGGGCTAAAAGAACCTGTCTTCACGATTGCCTTTGCCCCTGATGGGCAAACGCTGGCGGGTGGCGGTGGAACTCTGATGCAATCTGGGTTCATCGCACTATGGAACATTAAGACCGGCAACTTGCGGGTGCTCCCTATACCAGGAGAAATGATAATGGTAGTAACCTTCTCGCAGAATAGCCAGAGTTTGGCAAGTGGAAGCTTCAATGGCACAATCAGACTCTGGAATACGCAAACCGGGGACCTCCAACGCACCTTCACCGGTCATAAAGCAGGTGTGACCTCACTTGTTTTCTTACACCCCAAGCTCTCTACTATAGAATCCTCAGCGCGAAACTTGACTTCAAACTTACCAGCAGGATCAAACTCAGTGGCTACATTGAATGAAATGATAGTCAGTGGAAGTTTTGATAAAACTATTAGAATTTGGAATATCCAAACCGGAAACCTTGAGCGCACCTTACCTAACTATAAAGATAGTGTTACGGCATTGGCTCTCACCCCTGATGGTCAAACTTTGGCTAGTGGGAGTGGCCTGCTTAAAGGTATTGTGCGTCTGTGGAACATACCCACAGGACAATTAATAAATGTACCTTTAGAAACCCCAATGCGAACGACCTCCCTGGCTTACTCCCCTGATGGACAGAGCATCGCATGTGGCAGTATTGACCATAAAATAAGGCTTTGGAATACGAAGACGGGTAAAATCCAGCGTGTCCTAACGGGTCTTCCTGAGGTAGTCGGTTCCCTTGCTTTCTCCCACGATAGTAAAACCCTGGCCAGTGAGATAGATAATAAGGGGCTTAAACTGTGGAATGCATCTACAGGCCAACTTCAACGCACTCTCAAAGGTAAAACAACCTGGCTACCTCTGAAGGCAATTTCCTTTTCGCAAGACAACAAAATGGTAGTGGGGTGTGGGGGGGATGGAATTATCCGAGCATGGAATCTAAAAACTGGCACTTTAGAGCATCTCTTTCATTCTATTGACCACTCTACGGCACTGGCTTTCTCGGATGACAGCAAAGCTTTAGCTATCAGCAAAGGCAGCAAAATCATAGTCTGGGATGTGTTAACAGGCAAGCAGCAACATATATTACAAGGACATACCAATAATATAACTGCCGTCGCTTTCGCCCACGACAATAAAACATTAGCCAGTGTAAGTTGGGATGCCACAATCAGGCTCTGGAATACGCGCACTGGAGCCTTGCAGCATATCATAACAGGACAAACTTCGCGTGCTATGAGTGTTAATTTTTCGCCGGATAGCCGCAACGTGGCAACCGGTGATTTCCAAGGACTTAAGCTCTGGAATGTACAGACAGGTAAGCTAATCTGGACGACCCCTGAAACCGTTGGTCTTACCACAGCTATAGCTTTTGCTCCCGATGGTATCACAGTAACGACGAGTGGTGCAGATAATACGATTAGGATTTGGCGGGCATCAAGCGGACGGCTATTAGTGACGCTTTATGCCTTACAATCAGCAACAACGCAAAATAAAGCTAACTCCACATCCGGAGTTAACAGTTCAATTCCATTCATTATAAGTCCAAATGCATTAGAATATTTAACCGTAACCCCAGAGGGCTACTACGCAGGTTCGGCCCAGGCCGACCGTTTTGTAAAATTCCGTTTAGGAGACGCTACATTTCCAGCGGAAAGCTTTCAGGCGCGCTACTATCGTCCCGATTTAATTAGAAAAGCATTGTCTGGCGAAACAATGCCATTGCCAGCAATGTTTAAAGGGCCTTTTCCGCCCCTCGCCAGTTACACATCTCCCCATAATAATCAAGAAGTAGCTGGCGACAATATTCAAATCGGAGTTGAAGCCACAGACGACAGCCAAATAAATTCAATTGCATTCTTCGTCAACGGAACCCGCGTCCGCCCTAAACCGATTACTGCTGAAAGTCGCCCTCTAACTGCCGATAGCCGCTCTCTCTTAGAGAATAACATGCGCATCCCCAAAGCGCACCAAAAATT
The DNA here is from genome assembly GCA_019239895.1 of Abditibacteriaceae bacterium. GTDB lineage: Bacteria > Armatimonadota > Abditibacteriia > Abditibacteriales > Abditibacteriaceae > JAFAZH01. The sequence continues at coordinate 69,074 of JAFAZH010000048.1, forward strand.
CTGGCGGTTTATAACTTCGGTTCCCTGCCCAACAGGAACTACCACTATCAAGTTACAAATGATTGCCTTTGATGATGACGGCTTACAATCGCCACGAGAAGAACTTCTGCTACACCGCGCCCCTACAGCATTTATAAAAGGGCATCTTTTAGGTCTCTGTGTCGGCGTAAGTCATTATCAAGATAATGGGCTGGATTTAGAATATGCGGATCAAGATGCTATGAGGTTAGCTGCCGCGCTTAATCAGCAGCAAAGCCTCTATACCAAACCTCATATCGAGACCCTCATTAACGAGCAGGCAACATGTGCTAACATCAAAGTCAACTTAGACCGCTGCATTCAACAAGTCACGAGGGCTGATACCATAATCATCTTTCTAAGTGGTCATGGATGGAGTAATGATGAGCAAAACTTTTACTTTGCTACACACGAGGTGGATCGCAAAAACATCGAAGGGACAGCATTACCGTGGCGTGAGGTAACAGCACGGTTAGATCAATTATCGGAAAAAAGTAAGCTATTGATTATCTTGTTGGATGCCTGTCACAGTGGCACGGCTAAAATCACTAGAACTCCCAACAGAGCCAGTAACGAAGGGTTGATGCGCGCCACAAATGCTCACTCCGGCGTCCTGGTTTTAACCAGTTGCGCGAGTAGCGAGGTTTCAGTCGAATTACCTGACCAAAAACATGGCGCTTTTACCAAGGCAATTTTAGATGTCTTAGGCGGTAGGGGCAAATCTAAAAAATCAAATGCCCATCCAATTCAGCACAATTTATCACTTTGGAAATTTATAGATTATGTTAAAGATGGTGTGCGTGGCCTAGTTAGTGATATGCAGCATCCACACGTCTCCAACTTAGACGATTATGATTTCGATGCCAATGTTTTCGCCACTCCTTAACCAACCACTGCGAACTCCAATCATTAAATGCGTTAATCTATTAAACTTGCTTCAACAAAGCAAGTTACCCTTGTATCTTTACCAGCATTCACGCAGTTAATAATTTTCTATGGTCCTATAGCCTTTAGTGATTGGATGGCTACACGGCGGGAGAGGCGCGGAGCCTACCCCACCGTGATTGTCTGTAGCCTCTTATCCGTTCAGGGCTATACCCCCACCCATTTTATTATCTCTTATAGAACTTAGAGCGATAAAAACTTCCGTGAGAAATGTAGTACCGAAGTTGTAGGGACAGCAAATGACAGCCCTCTAAAAGTAAGGACTGCCGCTGCATTAAGAGTGAGCGCCGCCACTACCCCTCTAAGTGCTATAAAAATAATTTGAATTGCGTTTTATGGTAAGGAGACTGAATTTCTGTCACTAATATTGGCAGTTCGCACTCAATATATTAGTTGAGTCCCCTACAGAGAAAACATCTTTTTTATCTCATCCATTATTTTGTCCTGCAAAGGATTGTCGCAGGCGCCATCTTGGGTCTCAAATACCCCATAATACAAGCTCCAGTATTGGTCACCGTCATTTTGAACTAAACACGCTACCCCATGACAGTCCCCCAGCAGGGTTCCTCCCATATTGGGATCTGCGGCTGTGACGGTTGCTATGGAATTATCTACGTCACACATTACAGCCCAGCCCATTGGGTCTTGATCTGTAGCCGCCTCAAGATAGATTATCCATTGATAGCCACTAGGATTTAGTACGGCGTTACTATACAACGTGATTGGGACATCATCACTCGTTCCCGGTGGAATATAAAGTGGTTTAAGGTCGGCCATCATGTATCTCCTTGAATCAATTTAAGCAAAGCTTACTACCTTTACTATCTCTGTGCAACTCTTCGCGTCGTCTGCACTTGAACTTATGAGCTTGAGTTTGACAGGGGTGTGTATTCCATCTAGAGGATGGATTCAAATCTGCACGTTATCCACGCAAGAGAATCCTTGATGGCATCATTAGACGCTATAATCATAGTTTATAAATTTACACTTTCGATATAGTCCTATGGAAGCAATTAAATTTCCCACGGGCAACGTAACCCTCGTTCATACTGACCTCGAACGCTCCTCAGAATTATCTGAGCGTTTGGGCATCGCTTTTGAAGCAACGCGAGACGAGCATTTTCACTTGTTACGCAAGTATTTGCAACAGTGGGGAGGATTTGAAATTGAAACGGCAGGCGACTCGTTCTTTGCTGTCTTCGCTAACGCCAGTGCCGCTGTACAATTTGCGGTGGACGTGCAACACGCTTTTGCGCAACACCAATGGCCCGACGAAGTGGGGTCTCTGGCAGTTCGTATCGGAATCCATAGTGGGGAACCCTTCGTTAGGGATGATCAGGGCCGACTTACTTACCGAGGCCCAGTTACCAATCGGACGGCGCGTATTCAAGCGGCTGGACATGGCGGACAAATTCTTATTTCAGATGTAACCCATGCGCTGACGAGAAACACCTTGCCTCCTGACATCTTCCTGCGCAGTTGTGGTTTACATCGTCTTAAAGGTGTAGGTGAAGAACACCTCTGGCAAGTGTGCCATCCAAATCTGCGCCATGATTTCCCGGCTCTTAATTCTTTGCAGGTGGGCCAAGTTCAACTCCCTCTATATCTCACCCCTTTCATGGGCCGCGAAAAGGATGTGGCACATCTCAAAGAAATTCTGGCGGACACCCCCACACGCTTAATCCTGCTTTTAGGGCCTGGGGGAGTTGGAAAAACTCGTCTCTCAGTACGTATCGCAGAAGAAGCCGCTAATCAGTATGCATCTGGTGTCTGGTTCATTGAACTAGAAAGGGCCAATACACAGCAGGAAATGTTTGCCACTCTTGCTAACCGGATCAACGTTCCCCTTCAAATTAATCAAACTGAAGAAGAGAGCGTGCTGACTTTTTTGAGTAGCAAAAACCTGTTGCTTGTCTTAGATAATGTCGAGCAGATAGCTGGAGTCTCAACCGCCATCAGCAAAATCGGGCAAGTAGCGCCTGATGTGAAATGTCTGGTCTCTTCACGAGAGAAGCTTCAAATTGGGGGGATGTGCATATTCGAGGTTGCACCACTCCCCATACCAGCGTCTCCTCATCTCACGGCTGAACACCTTTTAGACATTGAAAGCGTCCAATTTTTTGTAGAACAGGCCCGACTACACCAACATAACTTCCAGATAACTAACGATACAGCAAATGATGTTGCTGCTCTGTGTCGTCAACTTGGAGGGCTACCACTCTCATTAGAATTAGCGGCAGCCTGGGTTAGTGAACTAACACCGCGTGAAATTCTAGGAGAAATTCGGCAACGCTTCGATTTCCTGGAGGTGGATTTTACTAATCTACCGGAGCGGCAACGGACGATACGCTCTTCTATTGATTGGTCTTACAATCGTCTGTCCCCGGAGGAACAGCACATCTTTGCCACCGTAAGTATCTTTACTGGCGGTTTCGTGAGCGAGGCAGCCGCCACCGTTTGCCAGCTAACAAAACCTCAGATGCTCGTTTTGCTCCGTAAGCTACACGATAAATCTTTATTGACCCGCTATGAGGTAGGTCAACAGACACGGTTTACTATGTTACAGACAATCTTAGCTTATGCTGGAGAAAAGCTGGCAGAGTTGCCTCAGATACAACAGGTGGCTGAGGCACATGCAAAGTATTTTACGAATTTTGCCGTAAATTTCTCGCGTGAGTTTCAGAGGCGAGCGACTAACGAAGTGGTACGATTGCGGGCTTTTGAGACTGACATAGATAATGTGCGAACTGCGATGGGCTGGAGTGAGAAATCAAAAAAATATGAAGATGTGGCACACTTATCTCTGGCATTAGGCCTCTTCCTCCAACAACGTGGTTTTCAGCAGGAAGCACAGAATCGCGTTGAGACCGGATTGCAAGCTGTTCAACACTCTTCTGCGGATGCTATAAAAGTGTATTCAGATTTGCTTTGTCTACGTGCCACTTTATATCTAGATAAACATCAATGGGCTGAAGCGTATAAATACGCCAGTACAGCACTCACATCTTTAGATAGACTTTCCCAGGATGATATCGAAGTGCGTCAAGGCAAAGGTCGTACCCTTAACTTTTTAGGGTTAGCTGCCACCGGAGATAAACAGTATGGCCAGGCTCGCGCCTATCTAACCTCAGCACTAGATTGCTTCAATGATACCGACGACAGAACTGGTTTGGCTATCGTTCGCAACAACCTTGGACGTATCGAACATGCAGATGTTAATGGTGACAAGATAGCAGCGGAAGGCCACTTTCAGATGGCACTTAAACTCTACCGAGAAAACGCTGATCAGCGAGGTCTCAGCGAAGCTTTGACTAACTTAGGAGTGTTAGCCTTTGATCAAGGGCATTTGGATCAAGCCTGGCACTTCTATAAAGATGCTTTGCAGTTAGCTCAGGAGTTGCAACACCCCTACGGCGTTGGGCTAACGCTTTGCAATCTTGGCGAAGTTGCTGAACAACAGGGTGATTTCCGACGTGCTTATCGCCTCTTCTCCGTTGCCGAACATATTTTCGACCAAGTAGCTTCCCCTTATCAACAATATGCGCTCACAGCTAAACAACAGGTGATAACAAGAATAGAAGGAAGGGTTCCATCTGACTTACAGAATGAGCAATACAAAGAAAAACCCTTGGAGAAACTCATTGATTGGGCATTAGCCCCTTCAGGGCCTGTCCTTCAGCCTTAGCCTTTAGGCTGTTAATCTACGACAAGCAGCTTTCTCAGTGTAAAAATCGTCTGTTTCGGGTAAGATTATAATGTGCTACCTGCATCCCAAACTCCAAATCCACCCGCATCCGGTCAAGCGAACCCAGCAAAACGACTTTTAGTGCCAGTCGTGGTGGCGATCATGCTTTATACCTTCCTGATCGGCTGGGGCTTGCTGTTTAAATGGGTGCGCCCCGACAGCGCCTATTTACTCATTGCGCTGCCTTGTCTCGTGCCCGTAGCCTGGTATGGTTATGGCTTCCTCAATGTGGCCGATGGGCGGCAGGACTTTGGGCTTTTAGTCTCAGCGGCAGGTTGGGCGCTGATCGCCCTGGCCCTTATCATCAAACATGGCGCTGTCACCAGTGCGGCTGCGGCGGGCACGGCACCAGCGGAAGCGGCGGCCACTGCGGACACCCCGCTGGCCTCCATCTTATGCGCGGTTTTCGCGGTTTTGTTGCTCGCAGTGGGCGGCGCAGTCTCGTGGCAAGCCTGGCAACAAGAGATAAATGCCGGGCATGGTATTACGGATTAATCCTCAGCCACTGGCCATTTGTCCTTTGTAGACGCTCCCAAATAAAGGGCAAATGATAAAGCGTTATGAACTTTACACTAATGACCAACAACTATTGACAAAGGACAAGCAGTTATGGCAATAGACATTGATGCACTTTTACGTTTTGGTACCGAAGCCGATGCTTCCGACGTGTTTTTGAAGGAGGGTGCGCCGCCTACTTTGCGACTGAATGGCACAGTGCGCAAACTCGATCATCCAACGCTGACCAATGACGACATTGAAGGCGTGGCCAAGATGATGATGTCGGGGGAGAAATGGTTAGCTTTTCAGACTCACCCCGATCACGACTTATCCTATTCCATTCCTGGCGTCGCGCGTTTTCGCGTTAATGTGTATAAGCAGCGCGGCGCGATTGCGATGGTGCTCCGCGTGGTGAAGCTTAAAATTCGCCAATTTGCGGAATTGGGCCTGCCCGAAGTGCTGGCCGATTTCACGCGCAGCTTAGATGGCCTGGTGCTGGTGACTGGCCCGACGGGTTCGGGCAAATCCACGACCTTAGCCGCTATGTTAGACCTTATTAATCAGGAGCGGCGCGGCCATATTGTCACCATTGAAGACCCGATTGAATATATCCATCCTGATAAGGGCTGCCTGGTTTCGCAACGCGAGGTTGGCATAGATACGGCCAAATTCGGTGATGCCTTGCGTGCCTCGTTGCGGGAAGCACCCGATGTGATCCTCGTTGGTGAGTTACGCGACGTGGAAACGATGGGTATCTGCTTACAGGCTGCCGAAACGGGCCACTTAGTCTTCTCGACGCTGCACACGGCTTCAGCGGCGGAATCTATGGAACGTATTTTATCCATGTTTCAGCCCCACGAGAAAGCCCTCGTGCAACAGCGTTTATCAAAGACTATGCGCGCCATCATCTCGCAGAAACTGGTGCCCACCGTGGATGGCAAGAGCCGCGTCTGCGCGGTGGAAATCCTCAACGTCTCACCGACCGTCGCCCAGTATATTGAAGAAGGTCGCTCTGGCCAGATTTACCAGGCGATTAAAGAAGGTGCCAGCCAGTGGAAGATGCAAACCATGAACATGGCGCTCGATAAACATGCGAAAGAAGGTAATATTACCGAAGAGCAGGCCCTGGAATATTCCAGTATCCGTTCCGAATTGCGGCAGATGCTACGACGCACTGCTGAAGAGGGCAAAGGGTAACAGTTTAGCAACCTGGGTTTAGAGATAAAGGTTTAGGGGTATATGTAGAAATAGGGTATGGGAGTTTGCGGGGACTGCTCCTCACTATCTCATCTTCACCAGTTAGCTCACATGTAAACACCAGCTTTTAGGCGCTAAACCTTATACCCAACTTTGACCGGGAGGGCATTGTGGCTCAGATTGACAATTTTATTGCGATGATGCAGCAGAAAAAGGTTGAGCGAGCGGTGCTCATCAATGACAAACCAGCGCATCTCTTCGCGCATGGCGATGACAGTCCTGGCCCCATCATTCCTGGAGCCAAGTTGCATGAGGTGGTGCAGGAAGTCACTCCGCCTCCGCTGCGTCCTCAACTGGGGCAGGATGGCGGGTTTCACTTCCCTTACCAATCGCCACATGGCATTTTTGAAATTGGTGTGGCACGCGGCCACGGCACTCTCCAGGTCACCATTGCCCCCCCTGTCCAGGCTAATGGCAATCCCTCAGCCAGTTTAGAAGCAGCTATCTCCAATTTAGTAGCTGACATTAATCCCTCGCCATCTCCATCCTTAGACGGACAGCCACCCGCGCCGGAAGTGGCACGGGTCTCCCCCATGATGGCGGGCGGCCACTCTGAAAAACTGGCGGTAGCCACTGCCGCCACACGGGGCACCAAGCACATTGGACATATTGATGAACTGTTTCATATGATGCGGCGTGTTGAAGCCAGTGATTTGCACCTTTCTTCCAAAGAATATCCCATGATGCGCGTGCATGGGGTGATGACCAAACTCGAAGAGTATGCGATTAATACCCACGATGACCTCAAGAAACTCCTGTGGGCCATCGCGCCGCCGCGCAACCAGCAAGAGTGGGACGCCGAACACGATACCGACTTTGCGTATGAACTCGAAGACATCGCTCGCTTTCGCTGCAACTATTTCATGGATCGCCACGGCATTGGCGCAGTGTTCCGGCTAATTCCTTCCGATGTCTGGACAGTTGAAGACTTAAAACTGCCCCAAGCGATGATTGATCTCTGCTATCTGTCCAAAGGCTTAGTCGTGGTGACGGGGCCAACGGGTTCCGGCAAATCCACCACCCTGGCGGCCCTCATTGACTATGTGAACAAACACCGCGAAGACCACATCATCACTATCGAAGACCCGGTGGAATTCGTGCATAACAATATCCGCTGCCTGATTAACCAGCGTGAAGTCCATGTCGCTACCGATTCCTTTGCCCGCGCCTTGCGCGCTTCATTGCGTGAAGACCCGGATATTATTCTGGTGGGTGAAATGCGTGACTTGGAAACCACCAAATTGGCCATCGAAGCGGCGGAAACTGGCCACTTGGTCTTTGGCACGCTGCACACCAGTAGCGCCCCATCCACCGTAGACCGCATGATTGACCAGTTCCCCTCCGAAGAGCAAGCGCAAATTCGCGTTATGCTCTCGGAAACCATCAAAGGCGTCATCGCTCAGACCCTCTTGCGCACCAAAGATGGCAAGCGGGTGGCGGCTTACGAAATCTTGCTGGTGCCCGCTGCGGTAGCCAACCTGATCCGCGAAGGCAAGACTTTCCAGTTGCCATCCCAGATGCAAATCGGAAAGGGCCAAGGCATGATGACCATGAACGACTCAATTTTGCGGCATGTTATGGAAGGCCGGGTTGATCCCCACGAGGGCTATGTCAAAGCCATTGATAAAGTGAGCCTGCTGCAATTGTATGAAGCGCATGACATCGCTTATAATATTGGCGACGGGGCATAAAAACGTAAGTAAAGCAACACATTATATAGCCCTTAAAACCGGCGTAGGGGCACCCCTTGTGGGTGCCCTTGTCATGGATGCTAAAAATGCCGCAGCAAGGGCACCCACAAGGGGTGCCTACAGTAGACCCCGTCGTATGGAGGAATGCCTTTAACACGAACTTGCTATAACTAGGGTAAAATAATAAGTACTTGGCAAAGCTGCTCTCTACAGCTTGACCATGCAACCTCCGGCGCTTCTCGTCGGTCTTACTATCAGGGATGGCGCTCAACGATGCCCCGGGCACGCCACTGTAACCTATCCAAAAGCCTGATAAACTTTTGAGTCGGTTTCTTGCGCTATGGCACTGGCCCCAGGAGGGTCGTTAGTGTCCGCACAAATTCCTGTCCACCCATAGTAAGAATGGTGATAAAACGAAGTTTGGGGAGCCGCAATGGCCGAATTCAAATTTTTAGATGATGATGTTGCCCCACCAGAGAAAGGTGCGGCTGAAGCTAAACCTACCGAGAACGCAGCCAATGCACCTGCTGTTGCGGCTACGGTACCACCCCCAACAGCCGCTCCCGGTTCCTTAACAGCTTCAGGAGGCGGCGTAGCCACGCCCTCAGTTCCGGTGCCACCAGTGCCTAAAGCACCAACACCTCCAACAGTGCCGCCTGCCAATGCGCGCCCACCCGCACCAACAGTGCCCACACCGACAGTGCCCGGAATTGCACCCGGCACACGCCCCCAACCACCGCAGGCGAATCCAACTCAGGCCCGTAGCGGGGTTCCAGGAGCTAAACCAGCGGTGCCAGCGCCCGCCGTTCCTGCCCCCGCCGTACCATCTCCGGCGGTGCCAACGCCTCCGACTCCGGCAGCACAGACGAAAGCAGCGCAACCTGCTAATCCCCCAATGGCTGCTGTCACACCAACGGCACCAGCAACTTTACGCCGCTCCTCCATTGACGGCCCACGTCCTCCGGCTGCGCCGCCAACTGTGTCAACGCCCAGTGATCCCATGCTGCCAGCGACAGGCCCCGATGGGATGCCAGCAACCGGTGAACTGGCACGCTCTATGATGTCCACCCATGCCCGCGAGCGGGTGGATAAAGACTCACCGATCTGGCGTCAGGCTCTCGATACACTTGATCCTTTTGCCTACTGGATATTCCGCGTTGCTGCTGTTTTGGGCGGCGTATCTCTCCTGTACCTTCTCTGGGGCATCTTTGGTGGTGATATTGGCAATTTACAGCCAACTACTCCGGTCGCGCGTCAGCTTATCAGTAACTTGAGAATTGCGAGCACCGTCTTTAACTGGTCCGTAATCTTAATGGGCATCAGCCTGATTGTTTTGATGTTCGATGAAGGCAAGGTTGACATCGGCCTAATTGCGTTGGGTTTACTGTTCCATTTTGGCGTGCCGTGGTATCTCTTTTCGCCCAATGTGGGACGCTCCGCCGCCACCGGTGTTATGGCTTCCATCTTTCGCAATGGCGGGTTTACCCTGACCGTGCTGGGCTTGTGCAAGTATGCCCTGGACGCGATGCGTTGGATCAGCACCCTGCCCGACCGCGCTCGGGGCCGGGCCGATGTGGGAGTGGCCCATCAAGCGGAAGTGGCCCAGCAGCGTATTGCGCGCAATGCCTCCATGTTCTCACCATGCTGGCAATTGCCTTATTGCCGCGAGGTGATTCGCAAGCAGTGCCCGGCGTATCTGGCCAAAAAGCGTTGCTGGAAGTTTGGGCGGGGCTGCTATTGTGACGAAGAGATGATCTCGCGCATTATACGGGGCGAATCCCTCGATGTGATTAAGGCCCCGACCCGCCTCAGTCGCCAGGGCAAGCCGCCCTGCGGTCGCTGCTATATTTACCTGGAGCATCAAACCCTCAAATTCCGCTCCATGAGTTGGCTGGCCATTCCGGGCACTATTTTAGCCATGTTTGGCATCTGGCCCGTTTATACGAAGCTATTCCAAACTCTGGCCGGTTCAATGGATAAATTCTGGGCCGGACTTTCCTTCAATGCCTACAACCTTGCGCCTGGTGCTATCAAAACCGACGTTCCTGGCGCGACGGATTTCGGTCAGCTCAACCAACAACAAGTCGAAGCCTTCGCCCAGACGCTTTTCGGCGTTATCCTCGGCTTTATGTTGTTGATTTATATTTCAAAGTTCATTGAGTGGGCCATTTTTAAAGCTAAGTGGTAAGACCTCAGCAGCCCTCACCCCTGGCCCCTCTCCCAATATTGGTAGAGGGGAGGTCACACTCTTACGCTGCTCAGGTACAAACGTAGTGTTAATATTCCCGGAGCGTCAGACTCGCACGGGCAACTCATAGTTTGTGCTCCCCTCTCCCTTTATTAACCTGGGAGTGTGAGGGCGGGGTGAGGGCTGCTGAGCAGCGGGCTTTAGGCCCTCCCCGCACGCGAAGCCACGCGTAACAAGACGTCTCCAATAACTTTTAACGAATCGGGGCTGCATTTATCGGGGGTATCGTCTAAGGTGTGCCAGGGGCGATAGTTAAAGTCAATCAGGTCTATCGAGGGAATACCCGCTGCGTTGAGGGGCACATGGTCGTCTTCCACTTCCAGCGGCGACCCATCGAAGTGATCTGACACCCCTAAATCGGCAGCGGCATCGAGCACTTCTTGAAATAAATCCGGGGCCATGCGCAACGAGTTGGTTTCACGATTAACGTGTAAATCGCTATCACCAATCATGTCGAGCAGGATAGAACGTGTCGGACGCCATTGCTTCCAGGTGGGCGTGCTGCTGAGACGGGCAAAATAGCGTGCGCCATAGAAGAACTCGCCTAAGTCTTCGCCATCCCATAAGGCAATGACTACGGTTTGAGCCGGGCGCTGCGCCTTGAGCACCCGCGCCATTTCCAACAGAGTTGCCACACCGGATGCTCCATCATTAGCCCCTAAAATGGGCTTATTACGATTGGCAGGATTCGGGTCCATATCGGCCACCGGACGAGTATCCCAGTGGGCGCTAAACATCAGATTAGGGCTTTGAGCGACCGTATCCGGGGCCACATCCTTGCCGCGTATGATGCCCAGCAAGTTCGTCATCTTATAAGAATGTCCGGCTCCTGGCCCTTTTGCAATAGGCTGTGTCCAATCCTGAGTGGCAAACTCGTCTACGAGGGGCTTAAATTGCTGAATTAAAAACTCTCGACACTTGGCATGGCCTTCGCTACCCATCTGTCGCGTCCCGAAATCACACTGCGCTTGCAGCAAGCGATAGGCATGAGCCGCATCAAATGCGACGGCGGCTCCGGTTTGAATTGTAGATGCAGAACCAGCAGGTTTGACATCCTGACCTTCCGCAGCGCCCGCGACGTTGTTCGCAGTATGCGAACAGGCTGTGGTGAGAGCGAGGGTGACAACCAAGCCCCATTCGCCAAGCCAGCGCACCGATGAACGTCTTTTAGGTTGAGTTGGAAAGAATCGCATAATTTAAATCTAACACACCTGCGGCACCTGGCAGACTGGCTAAAGCGCGTTAAGGTATTCCATTGCAGATAGTGAAAATAATGCTAAATCCAGCCGCCACATGGAGCGGAGCAACGCAAAGCGGCAAGCTGTCCGTGGCAATGCTGGGTTTGTTGCTTGTCACTACCTGTTAATCGTCATTAGCAAGCCAGTGAAGGTAAGCTTGGTACATTTGAAGTGCGGCAACACGCGGCTCCATGCCACCAACCCCGGTGCATAGACCAGGCACAGCTACGGAACTGATGGCGTCATCACCAGTGGAATTGAACTTGCTGATGGCCCTGAGCAAAGCTGCCATTGCTTTATAAGCGTTGCTGGACATGCCAACGAAGGATGGCACTTCCATCGTGGGAGCAACCACTAAATAGGGTATATCTTCATCATCCGTTTCAACAATTAAAGCCTGACCAACGGGCAGGACACTGCCGAACTTACTAATAGCCCTTTGAACCTTGGTCTCAATGTCGCCAGCCATGAAGCGAGATCGCAATTCCAAATCAATGCCACCGTCCATCCAGCCATGACTATTGGCTGGGGAAACGTAGGCATCGGCATAAACGTCCAGCAGGTCGCCCAAACGAACCTCAACTTCCGAATGGTTATGAAAATGCTTTTCCCATTCCCGCACCAACTCCGCCTGCTGGTCGCAAAGTGTGATTTGAAGTTCTTCTGGCATAGGTTAATTTTCAAAGCGCAGTTTAACTGCGCACAAGCAGCATAACTCCCAATTTAGCCTATAGTTGATATAAGTCCTTAACGTCCCTGCAAGAGCCTATCACCCAGCATTTTAGGCAAGCCAGCAGCGATGATAGCGGAGCGGGCGGCATTCCAATCGTAATCAATGGCATGGACTTCGACACGGCGCGGTTCGGTATCGAAAAGAGCGTAGCGTGCCTGGCGGTTGCCATCGCGGGGTTGACCACACGAACCGGGATTCACCAGGTATTTCCAGCCCGGCTCAATGTCGAACGCGCCTCCCAGTGGTAATTCGGCACCTTCCAGTTGCTCCCAGCGCGTCCAGGAGGCGAGGTCTGCGGGGCAACGATAAACCACAGCCACATGCGTGTGACCAAAATAGCAAAGGGTGTGTTGCATCAAAAGAAAGGTAGCCTCTGCCGTCGAAGCCCCGGTAATATACTCTTCCCACGGCTCACGCAGGCTGCCATGCACATTCTGAAAGTCGAACTCCTCAACCTCGTGTTGGGCCGGGAGAGATTGCAGCCAGACTTTGTTTTCTTCACTCAGTTGCCGCCGCGTCCAGAGAATCGCTTCTTTGGCGACGGGGTTAAACCAGTCAATATTGATCAGACCAAGCGCCGCCGCGTCATGGTTGCCAGATAGCGAAACCGCATTGCACCCGCGCAGAATCTCGCAGCACTCGTTTGGGTGTGCGCCATACCCCACGACATCCCCCAAGCACAATAAAGTGTCATACTCGCCCTCTGCCGCCTCCAGCACACTTTCCAGCCCGAAGCGATTACCATGAATATCCGAAAGAATTAAAAAACGCATTAGCTTATCACACAATGAAATCAAAATAGTAACAATGGTATGGGGAGTTAGATAGCCAAGCACCCTGCCTGCCGATCTCAACGGCCATAATGCAACAAAGAGCCTCACAGAGTGAGACTCTTTGCCACGTTACAAATCCTAGGCCAAACTGGGCCTGCACTGCCGGACAAGAGTGTCCAGCCCACTTTTGCAAACCATGCCCAACTTAGAAGCGCAGGTTGACGCCACCCGTAATGTCATTCGAGTGGAAGTTGGAGGCATGGACGATGCCACCCTGCAAATAGAGTTCAATCAGATCGCTCAAATCGTAATTGAGATAACCAAAGAGCGTATCGGCAGCACGGTTATTATAGACGCCGCCGGAGCCACTGCGATTGGTCAAAGGCACGCTGGCAAAAACTCCCAAGCGCATACGATCACGACTGTACACATAATCGGCTAAGGCTGCGATGACATTGAAATTCTGCGGCGTGTAGTAGAGAGGCGAGATGAATTTGGTGTCATCATGCGAGTAGCCTAAGCCCAAGCGCAGTGTGGGCGCATTGGCTTGCAGGCGATAAAGCAAGGAGGCGCCCAGCGTGTTGCGCGTGTTATCATCCGAGTATTTCAGGTGGGCTAAGCTCGCCGTCAAATCTATGCGTTCCGCTAACGGGTGATCAATGCCCGCTCCATACTGGGTTGCGGTGATGCCGCGTGTGACGGCACCCAAAGATTCAATAATCTCGTGCTTGGCCACATTTAAATAGACACGGTCGCGGGTGTTAGGCGCGCGCTGCACCAGCAAATCATACAGATTCCGTGAAGGCGCTCCGTTATAGCGCACGCGATTCACCAGCAACCGGGCCTGGGTCGGGCCAAAGTTGCGGGCTAACAGCAGGTTAAGCGCCTTACGGGACAAGGTGGTGCCATTCTGACTGAAATGGCCGGTTTCATCGGTAAGGCCAATCGTTCCGGCCCGTGTCGGAATGGTGGGGCCAAAGCCAAAGGTTGTTAAACGCACCCCATTGGAATCCGTATAGCGGCGACCATAAGCCGACAGCATCGGCGCGGTATCGTGCCGCACGGCACGCATTCCGGCTTGAGCCTGCACATTATTAGGATCAACTTGTAACGTTTGGGCATAAGTCCCTTTAGCATCAAAGGGGTGGCCCGCGAAGCGTTGTGCCTCGGCTAAGGCAAATAAAGCCGCCTCATTCTTGGGTTGGGTCTTGAGAATGCCGTGGAACTCATCAATCGCCTGCGGATAGTGCCCCGTATAGGAATAAGCACGGCCCAAGCCCAGATGGGCATCGGTGTTATCTGGCACCGCGCGCAGCACCGTCTGATATTGACCAATCGCCTGATTTTGCAGGCTGCGCTCACCAGAGTTGGTCATCGCCTCGGCCATTGCCAACCGCGCCTCAGTATCGTTGGGATGTGAAGCGATAACGGGCCGTAGCGAGGCCACCGCCTGGGCATAACGTCCAGCATAACCTAAGGTGCGCGCCCGCGCTACTTTGTAGCTGGCATTCTCCGGCTCGGCCAGAATAAGCTGGTCATAAAGGCGAATGGCCTGGTCATAATTCTTGCCATAGACATAGGCTTCGGCCAGGCCAAGCTGGGCACGGCGGTTTTGTGGTTCAGCCTTCAACACCGTCTGATAGATGTTATAGGCTTCGGGAATGCGGCCAGCACGGGCCAGGGTATCCGCCTTGCCAATTTGCGCGCTCACATTAGAAGGGTTCTGCTTTAAGACCGTATTGAACTCATTTAAAGCATCGTTGTAATGCTTGGCATAAGACAACATCAAGCCCAATTCCGTGCGCCCCTTCTCGTTGGTTGGGTCACGCTCTAAAGCGGTACGATAGAGGCTGATGCTTTCATCATAGTTCTTGGCATAACCTAAGACTTCGGCCAGGCCAAACTGCGCATTCAAGTCGGTGGGCGTGATGCTGAGAGCCTGGCGTAAATCGGTAATGGCCGGATCATAGCGACCTTGCTGGCCGCGCAGAATACCACGCTCAGTATAAGCCGGAGCATATTTGGCATCTTTACCGATGACCTGATTTAATTCGTTTTCTGCTTCATCGAATTGGCGATCATAACGCAGAGTACGCGCCAGTTCAACCCGCACACCTAAATCATTGGGATTCTTCTGCACGGCCTGACGATAAAGCGCAATAGAATCTACCCAGTTGCTGCGCCGCGAGAGAACATCAGCCAACTCGGTTAAAGCCGGGTAGTTATCCGGGCTAAGTTGCAATACTTGGCGATAGAGCGGTTCCGCCTGCTCCAAGCGATTGGAGTAGTTATAAACGCGAGCTTTACCCAGTAGCGCATCAGCATCTTTATCGCCGCCGGGCAGTGCCAGAATGTTGTTGTATTCGGTCAGCGCATCCTCCCAACGCTTGGCGAAGGTCAGCGTTTCTGCCCGCAGACGAGGCACAGTCGGCTCGTTGGGATAGGTCTTGCTTGCGACATCCAGTAATTGCAACGAAGCATCATAGTTGCGCAGGCTGTTAAACGATTGGGCAAGGGTAAGGTAAGTTTCAACCGGGGTGGTTTCCTGCAATTGAGTGACTAAAGTATCCAATTCCTGCTGCGCCTGGTCGGGTTTGCCCGTATCGCCCATTAACTGGGCATGAAGCACTCGCGCCTGGAGATTTTTCTCGTCGGTCGCCAGCACCCGTTCTATTTCACTCAACGACGTGACATAATCACCCTGCGCCCGCAGCGATTGGGCTAGACCGACGCGCGCTCCCGTATCTGTATCATCTATTTTTAGCGCCTGGCGAAAATAATCAATCGCTTCCGGGTAGCGTTGCTGAAGACGACGCACTTCACCTAAACCGCGCAAAGCCGCGACCTGCTCGGCCAGCGCCGGATCAGGCCCACTGACAGGAGCGACTGGAGCAGGCACGGCAGCGGCGGCAGCAGCAGCGGCATCGGTTCCCGCTGTGCCAGGCGCAGCGGCCGCTGTGCCAGGCGCAGCGGCCCCCGTGCCGGGCACGGCTGCGCCAGCCGTGCCAGTGTTATCGGTTGTAGCACCTGCTGTTCCGGCGCCACCACCAGCCGCCCCATTGCCCGTATTAGCGGTGCTGCCAGTGGCATCTGCCGCACCATTGGTGGTCGTGCCGTTAGCCGCCGTATTAGGCGTGCCGCCGTTAGCGGATGTGCCACCGGTTTGAGTCGTGGGCGCTGAGCTTGGAGCCTGAGCTTGAATTAGATAGACCCTGGTATGAAAGGTGCGACCACCACGCAAAGGAGCCACAAACGCCTGCATCATAAGCGGACTGACACGAGCGTTTGATCGCATCTCAACTTGTCCCGTTATGCCCGGCAATTCCGCACCAGGCAAGAGGGCGCTCCGCCGACTTTGCAACACCTGATTAAACAGTACTTCGGCATCAGTCAGGCGGTTGGTATCGAGGTAAATCTTGGCTAATTCCAACTTCACCTGATTATCGTTAGGGGCCATTTGAATCAGCTTCTGATATTCGCTGATGGACTCCGGCACTTCCTTGGAATAATAGAGATTACGCGCTAAACCAACGCGAGCATCCAGGTCGTTGGGATTGATTTCAAGCGCCCGACGATACTTCGCTACCGCATCGGCAAACTTGCCCTGGATACTGAGCACCGTACCGAGCAGAGCCTGAGCCGGGCCGCTGTTAGGATTGGCCGCTACCGCTTGATTGGCCAGCCCGCTGGCTGTATTGAGTCCATTTTCAGTTTTGTCACTGAGGGCGATTTTGCCAGCCAGAACTTTAGCTTGGACATTGTTCGGGTCTTTAGCCAACACCGCATCAATTTGTTTCTGGGCCGCATCATATTGCCGTTGCCAGACCAGCACTTCGCCCAGGTTCACATGAGCGTCCAGGTTATTAGGATCGCGTTGTAGAATCTGCTGGTAAAGTCCAGTCGCCGCATCTAACTCGCCCGCATCACGCACCGCATTGGCAACCTGCACCGCTGTCGCATTATCTTCGGGCAACTGTCCCTCAAGACGCGTTAGCACGCGCTTGGCAGCGTCCGGGTCATCGGCATTGCGCAGGGCGTTCGCCAGTTGAATGGCATCTAAGGGATTGGTAATCTCCATCCCTTCCAGATTCTTCATTAACGCCTGGGCACGCTCTTTATGCCCCTGACGGCTTTCAACAACCACTTGGAGAATACGCGCCCTTACATTGTTGGGGTCACGAGTTACGATGTCGCGGACAACTGGCTCGGCAGTATCCAGTTGATCTTGAGTAATTAACTGTTGGGCATAGTTAAGGCCAATGCTGCTGTTATCCGGTGCCAGTTGCAGGGCTTTGTTATAGGCTTCCAGGGTTCCAGCAGGGTCGCCCTGGCGCGATTTCAAGTCGGCTATCGCGGCCCAAATCTCAGCTTGTTCGTTGGGAGCCGTCGCCCCTGTCAGCAGTTTCTGGTAAGCTTCCAGCGCCGGGGCCGTGGCCTCTGTGGTGCCACTGGCACTCAGACTACTCTGCGCGAGAGCCAGCATACGCAACGCTTCCCGGTTGTTCGGGTCTTTATCCAGCACCCGATTAACATAGGGGATGCCTTCCTGATAGCGGCGTCCCAGCACCAGGGCGCGTCCTAAGCCCAACTGGGCGGCCTGAGAATTTGCATCCACACTCACGGCTCGCTCATAATAGGGCACAGCAAACTCTGGTTGGGAAGAATAAGTCAGGGCATCGCCTAAACCGGTGAGTGCCGCTAAATTATTGGGCTGCTGCTTCAACACGCCTTGATATTGCGGGATCGCCTTATCGTAGACACCTTTCCAGTTGTAGAAATTAGCCAGGCCAAGAGCCGCACGAGCATAAAGTGGGTCGGTCGGTTTCACCAGCACCAGGGCATGACGGAAGGTGTCGCTGGCCCGGTCGTTATTGCTGTAAGCCTGCGCTTCGCCCCAGGCCGTCCAGACATCGGCTCGCTTGGGTTCTAAGGCCAATGCCTGTCGGTAATAAGGATCGGCGGCAGGATATTGTTTTGTCCACGTCAGCAGTTGAGCGAGATGATAAAGGTCTTGAAACTTTACTTCCTTGGTATCCCCACTATTACGCGCCGCAACTTGCTTATAGACGGGAATGGCTTCGTCAAATCGCTTCTGAGCTATAAGGCTGTCACCCAAGCCGCGTAGTGCCTTAACTTCGGTCGGGCGCACCGCAAGGACATTACGATAAGCTTGTTCGGCGGGCTTGAAACGATTGAGGACTAAAAGCGTATCCGCAATGCCCATCTGCGCATAAGGGTTATTGGGGTCTAGGCTATTGGCACGCTGATAAGCATCTAAAGCGGCTGTATAGTGTTTGCTCTTAAAGAGTCGGGTAGCATTTTCGACATGCGGCCAGGCTGCCGCTTGCCGCTTTTTCGAGACAGGTTTAATGGACTTAGCCACCACTGGCGTAGTTGCTATCGCTTTGGCTTGATGCTTTGTGCCACTGGGCGCAGCAGCTTTTGCCACACCTTTAGATGCTTCTGTCTTAGTAGTCTTAGCACCCGACACTTTAGCAGTCGCCTTGGAGGTGCTGGCAGACGCTTTCCCACCCGCTGCTTTGGCACCACCTTTGGTTCCTGTCTTGGTCGAGGTTGCGCTGGACTTGCTGCCACTTTTGCTGGTGTTGGTCTTGGTGCTTGAAGGGGTCTGACCTTGAGTAGAGCCATTGGCCGATGCGCCCGCTGTGGGGGTTGCACCAGCAGTGGTTGCACCAGCAGTGGTTGCACCACCATTGGTTGCACTACCATTAGTTGCATCAGTGGTGCCACCATTGGTGGCGCTGCTGGCTGACGTACCGCCAGTGTTAGTCGTGGGTGCGCTGGAAGGGGCTGTCGCGCCCTGCGCCAGACGGGGATGCTTTTCCGCTGTGGCACGCGTACCAACAATCCGATTCTCGGAGCTTTGCCCCAGGCTAACCACATCACGCTGGTTATCGGGAAAAGGCAAATGACGACGCGCTTCTTCTAAAGATTGTAAGGCTTTCTGATCGTTACGGTTCAAATACAGCACGCCCCGCCAGGTATCCGCGGCCTCAGCCCAACGACCGTGTTTGGCATACCACTGCGCCAATTCGCGTTGTGGCTCCAGCCAGGACGGTGCCAGGCTGATGGCATGGCGCAATTCAGTTTCGGCCAGTTGATCCGCCCCCTGTGCCGCTAACTGGCGAGCACGCTCTAAGGCAATGCGCGCCGCCGGGTCAACGGGCGCACCCTGATTGGGCGCTGCGGCATGGGAAGCTCGCGTTTTTTGGTGCGTTGGCTTGGCGAAAGCCTGGGGACTGATGAGCGGAAGTCCCAGCACGCATAGAAAAAATGGCAATGCCAAACGCGGCGGAGAACCAGCAAAAACTTTAGGGGTTGTAATTGTCCTCACCTCTTTAGGTATCAAAACTATGAAAAAACTATGAATTTAGGCTGCGCTAAATGAGCATCGGGCAACATTTTAACACTTATACACCAGCTAAGCCCATCACTAAATTGCCAATAGCACGCAACGCGAAGCGACGCTAATTTCATGCGCAAGCTTACGCTATTATTTAATCAATAGCGTAAGCTTGCGCTGCGCAGCATGGCGGAACGAAGTTTTGCGTGCTATCTGCATTAAACATCAATGCAATTCAGCCATTATGAATTATTGGCGTAGCGCACATTCTTGGCGGTTGCAAAGATGTTGCGGTACATTGGCTCGTAATAGTTCCAGTAGAACTGGTTGGAGAACGATCCCAGGCGATGGCCCATAAAGTAGGAGATGCCACCCGTAGCGGGGAACATTTCCTGCATTCGCGGCACTAAGGGATAGTCGGACGCGTCACCCGCAAAGTAGAACGAGTGCAGCGCACTATTGGCGTCACGCGAAGCAATCGCCGCCGGGAACACAATCTGCTGCAACCCTTCCTTACTCGTCACCAAATAATCCGCCGGAAAGCCTTGCGCCTTCAGCCGCTCTGCCGCACTCGGCTTGATGTTTAGCTTATAGTAGGACAGCACTGTGCTGCCAGGCGTAGCGCGCACCACATCGAACCAGAAACGACAGGGCACGGTTTCGGCGACATCCGCCAGTAACGGATCATCCTTAATGCCTTCTTTGGTCGTGCGGTAAACCCGCGCCAGGTCGGTCGTCTGCACATCGCCTAACTCATCTTTAAAGATGACAAAGGGAGCGGAGAACGGGTTGGGTTCCAACTTACCCGTTTCAGGATCAAGAATCGTGCTGGGGCCATCCCGGTAGAACACGAAGCCCGGCCCGGTGGGGCCTTTGGGATACCTGGCCTTTAGGTTCGGATCGTGTTGAATATAATCGTTGACGTTCTTCCACAGGCGGAAGTCATATTCATGTTCTTGCTCGAACTTATCCACATAGCGGCCATACCAGCCTAAGTAATGCACATGCAGCATCTTCTCCAACCGCCGCTGGGCCGCCAGTTGCAGGTCATAAGCTGAATTGGGTGCCGCCATCTGCTGAAGTTTGGGCAAATCGGCCTGGGTGCGACGAATAGCCTCCTGAGTATCGTGGAGGTTCTTTTGGGCAATCTGATAATATTTCGCATTGGCCGTTGGGTTCCGCTTATAAAGAGCTTGCGCCCGGTCAAAGTCCTTCTGACGCGGCGGTAGCTCTTTCGTCAGCAGATCGTTCAAGCCCTGCTTGGTGCGGGCCAGACCAGCCAATAAACTCTTGCGGTCTACAGGTTGACCTGGCAAGGTCGGATAACCGATGGTATTCCACTCGCCAATTACCAAACCGCCACGATTATAGAAATCCTCGATTTTGTCCACATCAGCGGGCAGAATGCCCGTTGGTGCCTGCGGATTGGTCGGATCAGGCGCAGCGCCCGGGTCGGTTGGCACATTGCGATAGCGCACGTATTTATTCTTGTGGAAATCGTATTCTACGAATTCGCCGTAAGCATCCGCCAAGTCCACCACGCCGGGGGTTTCCAGGCGATCTGGCAAAGGCCGGTCGGTGCCATAGGTCAACAAGTCGCCTTGGTGCAATGGGTCGGGCACAGCCTTGTCGGGGTCGCCGGGAATGAAGCCGTAAAAGTCGGAGGCCCAGTCATAGCTCTGGCGATTCTGACCGTTACCCGCCGGATTGATCACTGAACCCTGCTTACGCACTTTCAGGAAATTCAGTGTCCAGTCTAGGGCGCGGTGCTCCTGATAATCGCGGCCCGTAGTGCGGTCGAAGACATAGACATTCACCGGATAATCCGGGTTGGTATACCAATGCACGACAGTAAAGCCCGTGACTACGAGCAAAACTAAGGAAGCCAGCATCATAAAGAAGGCCAGGCGACCTACGGCACTGCGTTGCGGCGGAGCCACCACGACACGGCCTCCTGGGGTAGTCGGGGCAAAGACGCCCGTGCCTGCTACTCCAGACGTAGCTGCCGCACCTGTTGCACCAGCGGGCACCGCCTCGCCGCCACCAACTAGACGTACTGGGCTGGTATTGGTCGTGCGCTTGAAATAGGGACTCTGTTGCGTGCGGGTAATCGCCCGGTTCAAACGGAACAAGCCCGACAATAAGATGACGTGGTATAAGCACCACAGGGAGTTAATGACAATGGCCGAGGTTTCACGGTCGGTGCCGACGAGGTAGCGGTAGATACCCCAGATAAAGGCGATGGCCGAAAGCACCATCATTAATAATTGAGGCCACAGGGATAGCCAATTCAGGCGGCCACTGACACCCTTGGGGGTGACACCGAAAGGTCGGCGCAGACCCAGAATACCCGCAACAGCCGCCGACATATGAATGGGGAAGCACAAAAAGTTAAGCTGCTGCCCCAATAGCATATCGGTTACGCTATAGCCACGCTCTTCCATGCCCATATAGAACATATTCAAAGAGAACAGCATATAGGGTAAGAAGATCATTAGATAGGTAAAGACATCGGCCCGGAGCGGTTTGACACCGAAGAAGATATATAGCATCGGCAGGATCATAAAGATAAAGTTGACCCAGCCAATCCAGTAATAGGAAGATGATAGATAATACTCCCACCACTGTCCCACGCGCAGCGACGCGGGTCTCGTCAGCATATTTTTCAGCACGCGGCGATGCGCGCCAACCGAGCCGAAAGCCCAGCGGCTTTGCTGCGTGAAGTAAGCACCCAGCGTTTCTGGCCCTAAGCTGTACACATAAACCTGGTTGTAATAGGCGCTGTCATAGCCCTTGCTGTGCAAATTAAGCGAAGTCGTAAAGTCTTCGGTCACGCTGGTCTCGTCAAAGCCGCCAACATCCAAGAGAGCGTCACGACGAAAGATAACGTTGGTGCCGCAGCAGAAGGCCGCACGCGAGTTGCTCTTGCCTTCGCAGATATATTCATAGAACACGGCCTGCTGGCGATGAGCGGCAAGCGCCACATTGGAAACTTCTGTGTTGGCGTAATATTGCGGCGTTTGGACAAAAGCCAGGCGCGGATTCTCGTCAATCATTGGCACGAGGTCACGCAGGAAGTTATGTGCGGGCAGAGCGTCGGCATCGAAGATAGCTACATATTGGGCATCGGTGGTTGGCAGGAAATCGTTAATAGCTCCGGCCTTGTAGCCGCGCCGATTGGTGCGCTGGCGCACCGTAGCCCCATAACGCGCCGCGATGTCACGCGATGCCTGGCGCGATTCTTCCTTGGTCGAGTCGTCGAGAATGACAACTTCTTTATTGGGATAATCTACATTACTAAGGGCCGCCACTGTTTCTTCGAGGACTTCGGCAGGCTCGTTGAAAGTCGCTATAACGCAAGCGACTTTGGGCAAGCCCTGTGGCGAAAAAGCACGTCGCTTAACTTCGCTATAGCCCCAGGACGATTTAATCATGGAATTGGCATAGCCCAGGCCATGCATCATGATAAACCAGAGACCGATAATCAGGAAAATGGAAGCGATGCGGTCTACAAATCCATAGCCGGGCGCAAAAGCAGCCAGCACCATAAAAATGGAATAGACGGCCATCGCAAAAACCGACATCCAGGTAAAAGCCAGGACGCGGCGCTGGGTGGGCGTAACGGGACGGCGATCTGGCTCACGGGGGGTAGTGCCAGTGCCGCGCCCGGCTTCGCGGGGGCGGGTGCCCTCACTGGCCGCCGATACTCGTTCAGCCACCGTCGGGGAGTTAGGATCAATTCGCTCGGCGGGTTGACCCTGCGCATTTACAACTTCAGGTGCCCTGGTTTCGCCTGCTGGTCTTTCGTCCGGCGGCGTATTTTCTTCGCGTTGAAATTGGGGAAGCATAATGGCTTCACTCCTTCCTTCTATAGATTCCATCCAATCGGACGGTATTGTGGTGCGATAGTGTCACGAAACGTCCTAAGACATCTTCAGACAAGGCTGCTGCAAGGAAAGAATTCACAGAGATGGGATTCAATTGAGGCAACTGAGGCCAAATACAACAGGTTAATATCCCTGTAAAAACGCCGCTGTTAAGTGAGAAACGGCGGCTAAAAGCCATAGCAAAAAACAGGCCAAAACTTTGAAGAGAGCTATTATAGGCTCTCATACCCTCCTCTTGACCCCATTTTAACTAAAATAACGCTACAATAGTACCCGTTAACATCACTCCATCGCTAAACCAGCTAATTTCTTTTATGACTCCCTCCTCTACCTTTACAATCCTACCCGGTTTAGATGTGCTGCGCGCAGGCCAGGCAGCCGAGACGCTCAATCTACTGTGCGCGCAACGTGTTGGCCTCTTGACAAATCATACCGGGCGTACCATAGATGGCCTCCCCACTTTAGAGGCCCTGCGTGCTTTGGGCATCCAAGTCTGTGCGCTATTTGCCCCGGAACATGGGCCAACTGGCACCCGCGAAGGGAATATTGAATCGGGCCACACCGAGGACGGCCTGCCCATTTATTCCCTTTATGGCGAAACCCACCGCCCCACCACTGCCATGCTGGAAGGTTTAGACGCCATCATCTATGATATACAGGACGTTGGCGCGCGCTTCTATACCTACAGCACCACTTTGGCTTTGGTAATGGAAGAGTGTGCGCGTCATGGGGTAGCTGTGGTGGTGCTGGATCGCCCCAATCCCATCGGCGGCGAAACTGTTGAAGGCCCAGGTATCCACGATGAATGCCGTTCCTTCGTCGGTCACATGGACGTTCCGGTGCGGCACGGGATGACGTTGGGCGAACTGGCTCGTTTGCACCAAGCTGATGCCCAGCTTGATCTGAATCTTACCATTGTGCCAGTAGCCAACTGGAAACGCTCCATACACTGGCCAGACACCAGTTTAAACTGGATCGCCCCCTCCCCGAACCTGCCCGACTACATTTCAGCGGCCTGGTATCCCGGTCTATGCCTGTTAGAATTCTCCGGCGTCGCTGTTGGGCGCGGCACGGCAGCACCGTTTCAGATAATCGGTGCCCCTTGGTTCAAGCCTGACCGTGTCCTTGATGCCATGCAGCCGTGGCTCGCCAATCTTGGGATTACCGGGGAAGCCATCGAGTTCGTCCCGACAAGAGCTAGTTATGAAAGTGACCGCTGCCGAGGCATTCGCTTCCGCATGACAGCAGGCTCCGCCAACACACCACACACCATTGTCCCATTGGGTCTCTGCTTGCTCGCCACCTTGCACCAAGTGCATCCAGTGGAATTCACCACTGAGAAATTAGAACGCTCGCGTCGCTTAGTCGGTTCGCCCCCTGTCCTGGAAGCTTTATTAGCCAATGACATCCCTGGCGCACAACACCTGGCACAAGATGATGCGGACGCATTTCAAGCAAGAAGAGAAGAGTTTTTGCTATATTAACCCTCACCCTGGCCTTTGGCTACCCCTCTGCCACTGCGTAGGCGAGGGGTGCAGGAGCTATTACTCGCTTGTTGAACACTAAATAACCGCAGAGACGCAGAGAACGCAAAGATTTACTTTTCTCTGTGCTCTCTGCGTCTCTGCGGTTCATCCATCTCACCAATCAGTGTTAGTTTGTGTTCCCCTCGCCTACGCAGTGGCAGAGGGGTAGCCAAAGGCCAGGGTGAGGGCTAATACAGCAAAAGAGTCACAGTATTCCCAGCTTGGTAAAATCAAAAAGGACGGCTCCATACTCACATGGAGCCGTCCTTTTTCGTTAGAGGCTTAACCTGCCGCTAACCTTAGCCAACGTGCAGTAATTCGACATCGAAGATTAAAGTGGCGTTGGGCGGGATAGAGCCATCGGGCGTTCCGCCGGGGCCATAGCCTAATGAGGACGGGATCGTCAAGCGACGCTTGCCGCCGACTTTCATCCCGGCCACGCCTTGATCCCAGCCCTTAATAACCTGCCCGGCACCAAGCATGAACTGAAAGGGTTGCCCCCGCTTATAGGACTCATCGAAGATTTTGCCATTGGTGAGTTTGCCGCGATAATGCACTGTCACCTGTTGTCCGGCTTTTGCCACCGGGCCACTGCCAACGCGCATATCTTCAACAACCAGCCCCCCCGGTAAAGTCCGCTTCTTTGAAGTGGTCGTTTTCTTCGTGACGGTTTTCTTGGTGACGGTTTTCTTGGTAGTTTTCGTGACGGTCTTGGCGGTTGCTGTGCTCGGATTCATCGTCACAGTGGCCAATGCACCCAATAATCCCAGGGCACCAACTACAGCTTTTTTAGAATTCTGCATTCGATTTAACTATCTCCTCTAAAGTAGTGTGAAACTTAGTCTACTGTTTATAACGCAAGAGGGAAGCTTATCTCACGCGGCCAAAGCGATTGGCGCACTGAAAAATTGGCGGCGATATTAACTGCTCTTGTGTCAACGGCTGCTCAGATTGAATCTCAAACGTATAGATGTCGCCCGGCTGAATGGTCACTAACTGGTCATCAATGGTAGCAGCAACATCAAGGCGATCTACAAAAACGGCCACATCCCGCAACAAACTGTGAGCGGTGATAGTGAGGTAGTGAGTGGCACCCTCTGATTTCAATGCGGCATCAAAAGATGGTGCGGGATAATTTAAATCCTTATCCCGCGCGAAGAACCAGAGTGCAGTGGCTGGTTGCTGATTACCCTCGACTGCACGCAAATACTCGCGGGTTCTATCGCTCGCTTCGGCTAACTCCTGGGGCAAAGTCAGAACAGCCTGGCAACTACGCGGCGCAATTTCGATAGAGACAGCATGACTCCCTAACACCTGTCCCTCAAAAGTCACTCGTTCAACTTTAAGATTTTCCCGCCATGCCTCATCTGTATCGTTGATGGCATAAAGTGTTAAATGGCTGTTCTCGGCATTGCCCTTATCTGGTTGGAAGGTCAGCAGGCGGTCTGCATAGAACTGGCGGGTGGCATACCAGAGCGGCTTAAGACGAGCATCGCCATCTATCGCGGCCCAACTGGTGACGGGCCAACAATCGTTGATTTGCCAGTACAGCGTGCCCCAACACACGGGCTGCCTTGAACGGAACCACTCCACACCCGTTATCATGGCCCGCGCCTGATTCAATTGGGTCAGATAAAGCCAATCATCAAAATCCGCTGGAATTTCAAAATGCTCCGCGAGGCGGTTATTCAGCTTATCATTGCCGCCAATCGCCTTCTGGTGATGCAACATGGCCGGAGAATCGGGAGTTAATTGGTCGGCAGGAATGGCACGCTGTAATGTGGGCCAGGTGGGGGGAGCCTGGTGTCCGAACTCACTGACAAAGCGCGGCGTATAGTCGCGGTAAATGGTGTAATCGTCTGTGTTCCAGGCATCCCACACATGCTTGTTGCCGTGCCCATCGTCTAAAGGAGGAATCTCCATTGAGCCGGAATAAGGGCTGCCTGGCCAATAGGGACGAGAGGGGTCAAGTTCAGCCACTAATTTGGGGAATAATTCGAGATAAAACCCTAAGCCCCAGGAGCGATTTTCTAACTTCTCCTGCCAACCCCAATCGAAATAACCCCAGATATTTTCGTTATTGCCATTCCACAACACTAAGCTGGGATGCTTGCTCAAACGGGTAATATTATGGCGGGCTTCCGCTTCCACTAATTTATCAAAGGGCGACTCTTCAGGGTAAGCGGCACAGGCAAAGAGAAAATCCTGCCAGACGAGGACACCCAGTTCATCGCATAAACGATAGAAAGTCTCGCTCTCATAGAGTCCGCCGCCCCACACGCGCAGCATATTCATGTTGGCGGCGATAGACTGCTCAATGCGCTGGCGATAGCGGGCTTCATCTATGCGGTGCGGGAAGCAATCATCGGGAATCCAGTTGGCCCCTTTACAAAAAATGGGCTTGCCATTGACTTCGATAATGAACTGCGAGCCAATCTCATCCGCGTCTGTATTCAGCCGCACTGTCCGCAAACCAATACGCGCCGACCATTCATCCAGAGTTTCACCAGCATCCGGTGCGGCTTGCAAACTTACTGCTATGTCATAGAGCGGCTGCTCGCCATAGCCACGCGGCCACCATAATTGCGGCTTATCTACTTCTAATGGAACAGTCGTCGCTTTGCCGCTAACAGCCAAATTTTGCTGTACCTTTTCACCATTTGGCGCAGTCAACATAACCTGAAGGTTCAGTGCATCCTGCGCGCTCCCTGGCTGAGCCAGTTCCAGGTCAACCAAGACTTCAACTTTGGCACTATTGGCATCCGCGCTTTGCACCAAGGGACGCACGGCAGCGATACGTGCCCTGTTCCACGCTTGCAAGTAGATGGGCTGCCAAATACCGGCGGTGATAAGAATTGGCCCCCAGTCCCAGCCAAAGTTACACGCCATTTTGCGGATAAAGTTGAAGGGTTGCGGATAAGCGCAAGGCCGATTACCCAGTTTCTCCTGCATAGCCTGAGCATAATGCCATGCGGAGGCAAAAGTAATGCTTAACGTGTTACCCTGTGGGCGCAGTAATGCCTTAATATTAAAGCGGTGTGGATGATGCATGTTCGCTGTTTCACCCACCCGTTGGCCATTAAGCTCTACGGTGGCAATGGTATCAAGTCCCTCACAAACCAGGTCAACTCGCTCTTGCTCCTGCCAGTTAGCAGGCGCATCGAAAGTGCATTGATAGCGCCAGTCGGTGCGCCCAATCCACTGTACTTTCTCTTCGTTACGGTCAAGATAAGGGTCTTCAATCAGTCCAGCCGCTAATAAGTCTGTATGCACACACCCCGGCACCGTCGCCGGAATGTCACGATCACGAACCGTTTCAGGCACTTCATCAAAATTGCTCACTGCCCGAAGAGTCCAATTAGTAGGAAGGGGATAATTATTCATCGCGTGGCAGTGTAAAGAATCACTGCGTCGGATGCAATCATAAATGCAGCAGCCCACCGCTAAAGCAGTGGGCTGAACTTAGAAGCCCGGTGAACCGGGCTGTGGCAAGGCTTATTGGGAATAGGTCTTAGCCCCGTTCAGGGGGCTTCTATTTTTGATCAGCCCACTGCTTTAGCGGTGGGCATAAGGTTAGCTATTCCTTAAATTTATAGCCAACGCCGCGCACGGTGAGGATGTGCTGAGGTTGTGAGGGATTAGGTTCTAATTTTTCGCGGAGCCAGCGGATGTGGACATCCAGGGTGCGCTCGTCACCAAAGAAATCGTCGCCCCAGACGCGCTCTAAAAGCTTTTCGCGCGGCACGGCCTGGCCCGATTGGGTGAGGAGGACGCGCAGGAGTTCAAACTCTTTGAGTGATAACTTGACTTCGCGCAAATTACCATTATCCGCTTGCACGCTCACTTCATGGCGGGCAACATCAAGTTGCACATTGCCCACTTGCAGGCTGCCGTCTTCCTCCTGGCTCGTGTCCTCCACAGCCCGGCGCAGCAGGGCACGCACGCGCGCGACGAATTCGCGCATACTAAAGGGCTTAATCAGGTAATCATCCGCGCCCATTTCCAGGCCGATCACGCGGTCAGATTCTTCGCCACGCGCGGTCAGCATAAGAATGGCCGGAAAGTTATTGGCTTTAAGGGAGTTGGCGGAGAGTCGGTAGTCGGGGTCGTGACGCAAAACACGGCAAACTTCCCAACCGGAAAGCTTGGGCAGCATTAAATCTAAGATAACAAGTTGGGGTTTAGCAGCCTTGACCTGGGCCAGGGCAGTTTCGCCATCATAGGCGGTCAGGGTTTCAAACCCAGCTTTCTGAAGGTTATACTCGATGGTCTCAACGAGCATCCGCTCGTCATCTACTATTAAAATCTTGGGATTCATTTATCCAAGTCTAACCCGCAGAAGATTAAATTTAGGTTAAGACATGGCGGTGTAAGTCTCATCCCAAGATGGTTATTGGACTTTAACTGCTACGATAAAGACACTGCTAAAGCTATTGATTGAGGTGCATTTTGCTCGCGCCGACCCTCTTGTATGGCCTGAACTTCGCTCTGCACCCGCAGCAAAGCTTCCACCACGCCAGGGTCGAATTGTTGGTTGCTTTCCCGATGGATTTCAGCCATCGCTTCATCAATGGGCCAGGCTCTTTTATAAAGCCGCTCGTGCGTCAGGGCATCAAACACATCATCTCAAAATTCGGCAGACTGGGCTGAACACTATCCTGGGCTAAACGCCCTAAAACTTCTCTTTGCGATTTTTCACATCCACGAGAGCAAGTCATTTCAGCTTACTGGACGAATCTCGCCCCATCTCCGCTATAAAGGCCGCTTGGTTCACGGGTTTAAGCACATCTGGCAAATCGATGGTGTCCGTTGTTTCCAGTTCAGCAATCTGGAGTAATTGATTGACGAGGCTTAGCAATTTATGACCAGCGAGCATAATATGACCTACATTCTGATGTTGTTTTGCATTCAGACTATCCATCTCCAATAATTGCCCAAACCCTAATATGGCATTGAGTGGGGTGCGCAACTCATGGCTCATGCGCGAGTAGAATTCATTCTTCGCCTGGCTAGCTTTTTCGACTTCTGTTTTAGCTCGTTGCAGTGACTCTTCCACTTGCTGCCGCGCGACGATCTCGGCTCTTAACTCTTCATTGATGCGAGCCAGTTCAGCCGTGCGCTCCTGGACACGCAACTCTAATTCATTGTGTGCCTGCTGTAAGGCTTGCAACACCTCAGCACGTTGAATCGCATACTTAATGGAACGCACCAGCACATTGCAATCGGCTTGGCCTTTGATGAGGTAATCTTGTGCTCCCGACTCCACGGCCTGAAGTGCCAGCTCATGGTCAGAGTTGCCCGTTAATACCACAATAGGCACACAGGCAAACGCCGTATGCAGCCTTGCTACATTCTCCAGGCCATGACCATCTGGTAAGGAGAGGTCTAAAAGCACGACATCTACCTGGTGAGAGGCCAGATGCTCAAGCGCCTGTTGCAGTCTCTCCACATGCGTGATGACAAAGTGGGGCGTCTGGGCATCTGATAACTCTTCCCGCAGCAAAAGCGCATCCGCCGGATTATCCTCCGTCAACAAAACATTGATAGTTTCATTCATGAGCGTCTAATCTCTGTCCAAAATATCGCACAATTTTATCCATTTTACTTGATTGCACCAAGACTGCGCCACCGACTCAATTAATAAAAAAGGGGTGGCACTTGCCAGCGCCACGCCCCTAATTGCAAACCAACCCCGTTGAACACGCACCATTTAAGGGATCAAGACAATTTTGCCGTGTGCGCCCGGCTGCATGACCGCTTCATGCGCCGCTGCTGCTTCTGCCAATGGCAATTCGCGGCTTATAATCGGACGGAGAGTGCCCTGCGCTAATCCAGCACCAATGGCCGCATGAATCGCCGCCAGTTCGGTCGGGGGCACATTAGGTAACGTCATGCCAAGAATGGTGGCATCACGGGCCATCGCGTCACGGGGATTAATCTCCACTTTGCCCCGGCTGCCAACCACCACGACACGGCCACCTTTAGCTAATACGGTCAAGTCACGCCCCAGATTCACGTTGGCTAGCATCTCGATAATGACATCTACACCCCGCGCACAATTTATTGCCAGCAATTCCTGCAAATAATCGGGGTCGTGATGATTAAGCGCATAATGTGCCCCTTGCTCCGTGATGAGTTGCAGCCCTTCGGAGGTGCCAGCGGTGCCAATGACGGTTAAGCCAGCCGCTCGCGCCAGTTGCACCGCTGCAATGCCAACGCCGCCACTAGCCCCATGCACCAGGACGGTTTCACCAGAAACAGCGCGTGCCCGCTGAAATAAAGCGCGGTAAGCAGTGGCATAAGGCGTATTAACGCCCGCACCCTGCTGGAAAGAGACCCCTTCTGGCAGCGGATGCACCTGGCTTTCGTCACAAAGCACCAACTCCGCATAAGCACCGGTGGAAGTTCCAGCGATATAGACACGTTCCCCTACCTTGACCGCCTTAACGCCATCTCCAATAGTCTCCACGGTTCCAGCGGCATCACTGCCAGGGGTATAGGGCAAAGCAGGTTTCATGGCATAGGTGCCGCTGCGGATATAAGTCTCTACGGGGTTAACTCCTATCGCGTGCAAGCGCACCACCACCTGCCCGGCCCCCGGCTGCGGATCGGGCACCTCTTCCAGTTGCATGACTTCCGGGCCGCCAAACTCGTGAACTCGAATTGCTTTCATAACATCACCTTTTACCTATAAAGCCGGGGCTATAAAAGCCCCGGCAGGAAGGCCGTTGGCCGAGCGTCCTTTGGACGCCACAAGGATTAAAGTTGTAATCAGTGTGCCGTCCGGGAGGACGGTTGGCTTTAGCCTCCCTGCCGGGGCTTTATAGCCCCGGAGCACCATCTCAGCCTCGACTTTTAACCCCGTCCTGTCCAATCGGGTTTGGCGACTGCGTGCCAGCGATTACGGATTTGTTGCTGCTCTTCTGTACTAAGGGGGCCGCCCTGCAACAATGCCGCATTTTGCTGCCAACGCTCAGGGTTCTTAGTGCCGACAATAGCGGTGCAGACGGCGGGCTGACTCAGCGTAAAGCGCAAAGCTGTGCTCACAGCCTGCTCTTTATCACCCTGCAAGAAGGGGTAGCCCAGTTCCTGGAGCCGCTCCCAGTAGGGGCGGGCATAATCGTTATCCGGTGGCTGTTTACCGTTGCGCCAAGCGACATTGGCGATGGGACGCTTGGCAATAACGCCCATGTTCTTCTCTTTGGCTCTGGGCAGGGTTAATTCAATCGGTTCCTGATCGGCAATGTTGATGGAAGTTTGCAACGTATCAAAGGCACCGCACTCCACGGCATAGAGAGCAGCGTTACTATCACCACTATAACCGATAAAGCGCGTTTTACCTGCGTCCCGCGCCCGTTGCAACACGGCAATCACGTCGCCCTGACGCAACAAATCCTCACTGCACGAATGCAGTTGCACCAGGTCAACATGATCCACCTTCAAGCGTTGCAGGCTACGGTCAATGCTTTGCTCCAAGAGTCGCACGTCCCAATCCGGTAAATCAAAACCGGAAGCATGGCCGCACTTGGTAAACAGATAAAACTCGTTGCGCCGCTTGGAAACCGCATTGCCAATCAATTCTTCACTCGCGTCATAGCACTCGGCGGTATCAATAATATTAAGACCAGCATCCAGGGCACTACCTAAAAGTCGCTCAACTGTTTCCTGCGAAGCCCCTTCATA
The DNA here is from genome assembly GCA_019239895.1 of Abditibacteriaceae bacterium. Lineage (GTDB taxonomy): Bacteria > Armatimonadota > Abditibacteriia > Abditibacteriales > Abditibacteriaceae > JAFAZH01. The sequence continues at coordinate 101,680 of JAFAZH010000048.1, forward strand.
GCCAATTTCCGCGCCGCCAAAACCCAGCACGCTCACTTCCATGCCGGTCTTCCCTAACATTCGCTTTTCCATACGTCTCCTTAGCATTTAGCCGCAAAGAGGCACAAAAGACACAAGAAAATAAGCTGGGATAGATATTAGTCACAGTCCTAAGAAGTAAGAGCTTGTCATGCTTCGCGCAGCGAAGAATCTACTTCCAGTGTTCATAGGACAAGAGTCTGACTACGGCCCTATAGCCGCGCTTAATAGATTCTTCGCTGCGCGAAGCATGACGGGCGCTGCTTTACACCCCTGCTAGGAATACCTACTCCCACTATTTTCTTGTGTCTTTTGCGCCTCTTTGCGGCTATTCTAATTTTATTTTTGTAATGCTTTACGCACTAACTCTGGCACTTGATTGGGCAAATCAGCGACCGTCACACCGGCGGCATTGAGAGCTTCGATTTTGGCTTGAGCCGTGCCCGCCGAGCCACTCACAATAGCCCCCGCATGGCCCATACGCTTGCCGGGCGGGGCTGTTTTACCGGCGATAAAGCCAACTACTGGCGTCTTCATCGTCTTGATAAATTCAGCGGCTTTTTCTTCATCGTTGCCACCGATTTCACCGCTCATTACCACCGCATGCGTCGCCGGGTCTTCCTCAAACCAGCCTAATACATCCACAAAGGAAGAGCCGATGATGGGATCGCCGCCAATGCCGACACAGGTAGATTGACCCATGCCAGCACGGGTCAATTCGTCCACAATCTCATAGGTGAGAGTGCCGGAGCGTGAGACGATACCAATGTTGCCGGGGCTAAAAATATCGCCTGGCATAATGCCGATTTTGCATTCCCCTGGGGTAATCAGCCCCGGACAGTTGGGGCCTACCATCCACCCGCTCCGCTCCTGAAGAAAGCGATAGCACTTCATCATGTCCTGAATGGGAATACCTTCTGTGATACACACAATGCCCTGAATGCCAGCATCCACCGCTTCAAAAATAGCATCGGCTCCAAAGGGCGGCGGCACAAAAATGACGCTGGTATCGGCTCCCGTCATGGCGACCGCTTCTTTAACCGTGTTAAACACTGGCACTGTATCATCATTCTGCTCGATAAACTGCCCGCCTTTACCCGGAGTCACCCCAGCCACGACGTTGGTGCCATAATCTAACATCGCCCGCGTGTGAAACTCGCCTTCGCGTCCAGTGACGCCTTGCACCAGAACTTTGGTGTCTTTGTTGATGAGAATACTCATACGTTTTAATTTCTCCGCTTCGTAGAAGTGCCCAGCTTGCGGCCAGTTACGGCGCATCCAACCCGTTACGGCGCATCTTTGCGCGCTGCACTCAAAACTTTTAAGTTCTCCCGCTCGTAATGATTAAAATCCGCCTCGGCCTGCTGTTGCGTGCGCCCCGGCACCGGTCTATACCACTTAAATTGCAAAAACTGCTTGCGAATATCCATGTCTTTGAAAACCAGGCCATGCCGCGCATACATTTCGTTGATGGCGTAACGCACCTGATCGGATGTCCAGGCCGCCACTTCAGAGCGGCGGATTAATCGAGTATGGGTTTCCGGGAAATGCTCGCCCGGATATGCCCTGGCCGCTTCATGCACTGTCCTCTTACCCGCACTATGAGAGCTACTCAATACCCGTAGATTCTCTCGCTCATAATGATTGAAGTGCGCTTCGACTTGCTTTTGAATGAGACCAGGAATCGGCTTATACCACCCATACTGCAAGAACTGTTTGCGCAGGGCTAAATCCTTAAAAACAAAGCCGTGTCGCGCGTACATTTCATTCACCGCATAGCGCACTTGAGCCGGTGACCAATCGGCCACTTCATCCCACGACAAGGCACGTAAGCGGGTTTGGGGATAATGTTCTCCAGCCCAACCTTCGTGACGCGCAAGCTGCGCCTGGCCAGAAGGTGCCAACCAAAGAACTGGCCCCAGTAATAGAGTGAGCACAACCAACCGCTTATAAGACTTTTTCATTGCTTGACCTGTAACTTACTCTTGTTCATACCCGCCGCTAAAGCAGCGGGACTCCCAGTTAAATTAAGCTGCCTGACCTGCATTATTCACCAGGCCCACAATCTTCTGCGCGCCTTCTTGCATGGTGGCCGCCGGGGTGAGAGCACTGCCTTCGAGTAGTTTCAAGCCTTCCGCCGCACGGGTGCCGGTCAAGCGTACCACAATGGGCACTTTAATATCCATTGTGCTCATGGCGTCCAACATACCCTTCGCCACTTCATCGCCGCGTGTAATGCCACCAAAGATATTGAAGAAGATACCCTTTACGTTTTTATCCAACAATACGGTATCAATGGCGGTGCGTACCACTTCGGCTTTCGCGCCGCCACCGATGTCGAGGAAGTTGGCGGGGCGACCACCTTCGCGCTGCACCACGTCCAGCGTCGTCATCACTAAGCCCGCGCCATTGCCGATAATGCCAATGTCACCTTCTAAGCGTACATAAGTAAGGCCACGCTTGTGGGCTTCGGCTTCGATAGGGTCTTCTTCCTGTGCTTCCTGATACTGCGCCAGGTCTTTGTGGCGGAAGAGCGCGTTGTCGTCAATATTAATCTTGGCGTCAGCAGCAATCAGAGTTCCCTCACCGGTTAAAACGAGAGGGTTGATTTCCGCGAGCGAGCAATCATAATCCACATAGACTTTATAAAGTGCTTTCAAAAATGGGCCAATGCCTTTGGTGGCAGCAGCAGGCAGCTTGGCATCATAAGCCAACTGGCGGATTTGAAAGTCTTGCAAGCCCAGCGCAGGATCGAGGTGCAAACGCGCGATTTTTTCGGGCGTGCTGGCGGCGACTTCTTCAATATCAATGCCACCAGCAGCCGAGACCATCACAATATTACGCCGTGCCGCCCGGTCGGTGGTAATGCCAATATAATATTCCTCTTTAATATCAGCCGCCGCTTCAACCAGGACTTGCTCGACTTTTAGCCCTTTGATGTCCATGCCGATAATCTGCTCGGCTGCCGCCCGCGCTTCTTCAGGTGTTTTTCCCAACTTGATGCCGCCCGCTTTACCTCTCCCACCAACATGCACCTGCGCCTTGACCACGACGGGCTTGCCGATTTCCCCCGCTATCTGCGCCACTTCATCGGGCGTTGTCGCCACGCGCCCTGGTGGAATTGGCACCCCATACTTCGCAAAAATTTCCTTCGCCTGATACTCGTGAATTTTCATTGCTTTTCCTTATATTGAACTCACCACAAAGACACAAAGGGCACTAAGAGGTGAGGATAGAAGATGGAGAGTCAAGGATCGCAACGACATCTTGCTTATTATCGCTCCTTTATCTCCCATTCTCTATCCTCCATTCTCTTCTTCTCTTTGTGCCCTTTGTGTCTTTGTGGTGAATCATCTATCCAGAACTTAAACGTCGCATTTCGAGGCCGACGCGCACAGAGTCTTCAATAAATTTGGTAATCTCCGCTTCTTCGGCTAAGATGGCTATCTGCTCGTCGAGGCTATCTAACACGCCATTCAATTTACGACGTTCGGCTTCATCTACAGTGTCTATTTCGCGCAGGATAAGCTCGCGCCGGTGTTGCAGGGCCGCTTGCATCTGGCGCAACTCAGCGGCGCGGGAGTCTTCGCCCAGCGCATCGGCCAGAGCCGTCTCTAACTCTTCATCTTCCGGGGGAGCATCTTCTGCTTCGACCTCTTTATCCTCGTGTATCTCGTCGCTCATAGCTACCTCAACGTCTTAACTTTATTAGGCAGGGCAAAACCAGTATAACGACGGAATTCATCTGCTGCCGCAGACTGCAACGATGCACAAGCGCAAACTGTAGGCAGTCGTGGTTCAATGACTGGTTAAGTGGCTTGATCTCACGTACGCTTGTAAATAACCATCTTGCCATCGCTGGTCACATCCAACTCCGTCGTGGTCACTTTTGCCTGGAATTTGGTAGTAATACCGTTGACTGTCCATTCCAGATTTTCTCCGTCAAACTTATACGTGCCCTGGAGCGTCTGTCCAAGCATAGTGATTTTCGCCGTGCCATCACCGGCAAACTCAGCCTTGATCTCAGTGTCCCCCTGCCCCGTTTCCCATTTGCCAAGAATGAGACCTTGCGGGCTGGCACCGCCGCATCCCGCTAAGCCTAGGGCGACGCTTAGACACGCTACAATAGAGAACCTCTTTTTCATGTTGCTTCCCCTGTCAAGAGCGATTCTATATACTGCGTGCAAGCATCCCACAACCCATTCCCTATCACCTGACGCGCAAGCAGCGGGCCAAGTTAGAGACCTGCCATGAAATCGAATATCTTATCGCCAGAGCTGGGCAGACCTTCATGACCAAAATCAGGATATATGAGCAGGTCTTTCTTCGCTTGAATCTTATTATAGGCAGCGAATTGTGTGGAAGGCGGGCAGACGGTATCCATCAAGCCGACAGGCATCAAAACTTCGGCTTGAATGCACGAAGCTAAGTGCTGATTGTCAATATAGCCCAATTGGGTAAAGACTTCCTGCTCACGCTGGTGCAGCGGGTCAAAGCTGCGAAAATAGGAGCGTAACTCTTCATAAGCGGCCACATCCAAATCCATTTCCCACACGCGTTGATAGTCACAGAGAAACGGAAAAACTGGAGCGGCCTTTTTAATACGGGGTTCGAGCGCAGCACAGGCGAGAGTTAGGCCGCCACCCTGGGAGCCGCCCGTCGCCCCGACTCGCTCGGCATCCACTTCGGGCAGGTTCATCACGATATTGGCAAGTTGCGCGCAATCGAGAAACACCTGGCGATAATAAAGCTTTTCCGGTTCCCCGTTGAGCGCATTATCGAGTCCTCGAATAATATGGCCGCGCAATGTATTGCCCGTCACGCCACCGACATCTTCCGAGAGACCACCCTGCCCGCGACAATCAAGAGCCGCGACACAAAAGCCCTGCCCCACATAATTGAGCTTGTCGTTCCAGTCTCCACTGTTCCCAGAATAACCGTGAAACATCACCACTGCGGGATGCTTTTGATTGGAATTTTTGGGGCGTAGATATTTAGCATGGACACGCGCCCCGCCTACACCTGTGAAATACAGATGAAAGCATTCGGCAAAAGGGGCATGGAGTTGGTGCGGCACCAATTCCACATTGGCATTCAGGCTCCGCATTTCAGAGAGAGCTTTGTCCCAGTAGGCATCGAAGTCAGCAGGACGAGGATTACGCCCCTCATATTTGTGCAGTTCTGGCAGCGGCATGTCAACAATTGGCATCTTTCTTCCTTAACACTAATATAGATATGTCACATAGCTTCACTTATCCGCTGGTTGTCAAACGCGGCGTGGCTTAACGATGAGGTCACGCATCACGACCACCACTTCGCGTGAGGTGCCCCAGACGCGGTGGAACAGGCTGGCGTTACGCGCCGGAGACGGATAGACGGTCAGCCCTAACATTTTGAAGTCGCGCTGGGCACGCCACATATGATAAGGGTCGCTGACTAAGATGATGCTCTGCCACCCATGCGCCTTGCAGATATGCGTGGCATTGGAAGCATTCTCCCAGGTGCTGGTGGACTGATCCTCCAACACCAGATCGCTTTCTGGCACTCCCTGCTGCATGGCTAACTGTGCGGCGACCTGGGCCTCGGCAGGCGGATTAATGCCAATGCCTCCGGTGCAGATGATTTTATGGGCTAAACCCTGCTGATACAGCTCCACCGCGTGCAAAGTGCGGCGACGCAGCGCATCACCGGGCACTCCATGCTCTTTCACATGAGCGCCGAGAATGACAATGGCGTGAGCTGGTTGTGGATGATCGTGCTGTCCGTAACCGTCGAGATAGCCCCCTACACCACAGAAGCCAGCCAGCACCAGCAGTAGCCCGCCCCCAACGAAGCGTGCCCGTCGTTGTGTCACAGTGAGCTTACGCGGAGACGCAGTGCGCCTGGCGCTTGGTGATTTCAGTTGCGGTTGCTGCTCGTTACTTGGCACCTCAAGACTTCCTTAAAACTCCAGCCCACTATGCGCCACTTTGAAGGGATCAACTGGCTCCCATCCAATCCGCATCTCCCAGTGCAGGTGCGGGCCAGTCACAAAGCCTGTCGCTCCAACCCGACCAATGAGTTGACCCCGTGCTACGCTCTGCCCCACTTGCACCAATCGTTGTGAGAGATGCATGTAAATCGAGAAGACATTGCAGCCATGATCTACTACGATGCAGTTGCCGCGCAACGTCGGCAAATACTGCGATAACACCACCCGCCCATTATTGGTGGCCATCACGGGTGTCCCCGTAGAAGCTTTAATATCCGCGCCATTATGTTGCCCCCACCACTTGCCATTGACATAACGCTTGCGCCCGTAACTCGATGTGGAGCGGCCTGGCGTTGGCACCAGCCAACTGCCACGCCACAGGGGTGCCGGATAAGAGTTCTTCATGGTGCTTTGCACTAAGAGCTTTTCCTGGTGCAGCGCGTCCTTCTGCGACATTTTGCTGGCCGTCGAGCTTTGCATAGAAACGTATTGGGTGGGAAAGTCGCGGCTGCGGGCGTGCATGGTAGTAGACACCACCTGTTCGGCATCTTGCCCGTTGCGCGCCACCTGAACCCGCGCCCGCAATGGGTAGTTGCCCCCGGTGCGATCAAAGGGAAAGCCCAGATAAGCCCGCACGGTGCCATCCCGCCGGGAGTAGAACTTCACATTCGGTGTATCAAAAGCCGCCATGCCAATCGCTTTAATCTTTTCGCCAGCAGCAGGGTAAATCGTGAGGGTGAGTACATCTCCCGGTTGGGGTGATGCCGGGGCGACGCGCAGCGTGGCCGCCTGACAGAACGACTTATATTGAGTGACCAACAGACATGCACCTAAAAAGTAAAAAACAGGGGTGTTAGATAAATTGAATAAGGAACGTCGTTTCATGAGACCTTGTGGTTCGCTTTCTGTAAAGTAATTCCATAAGACCCGGCGGTTGAAACCGCGTCTCCTGGCGTGCCGCCGACCGTCCCCTCCGGGGACGGAAAGAAGTTTATGAATGTGCCGTCCGCGCAGGCGGACGGTCGGCCAGGGGCCCTGAGCCGTGACTTTAGTCGCCGGGATATATTACATTTCCATAGCAAACTTTACAATGCTTCACGGGATGTAGCCAGATTGTGGTGCAGTGCATTTCCCAGATTGCCGAAAATCTCAATTTCATTTCGTTCCACCCTTTGCACGGTTTGGTAATTCGGACGATACCCCGTCGGCTCCAGGTTAAAGCAAGCGAAGGTGCCAGTGACATTGGCCGCACGACGTGACAGATAGCAAATGAGTAATGGCTGCTCATAATTATGGCAGCTTAATAAGCGAATGGCCTTGAACAATTGGGCCAGGGAAACTTTGAAAAAAGGTGGATCGCAGATGATAAGATCGAATGCTTCACCCAACCATGCAGGGCGATAAATATCATAATGCCGGAAGCTTTTCAAATGCACGAATCTCTCATCTATATCCAGGGTTGTAACTGGCACCCTGCGCTGTTCAAGCTCTTGGCCCAGCAACGGCGTGCATAAGCAGCAGGGGCGGGAGAACTGCTCTACAAAACCCGCCAGGTGTTGCAGTGTTGGCGGGTCAAAGAAATACTGCTCGTTTTCGTGTTTCTCGTACATGATGGTGTAGGGTTTATATGGCCCTCACCCCCTTCCCCTCTCCCAATACTGGTAGAGGGGTGCCCCGTAGAATGACTATCTCGTTTAAACGAGATAGCATTTTACGCTATGAGCCGTGTTATCCTGTGACCTCCCCTCTCCTGTTATCGGGAGAGGGCGGGGGTGAGGTCTATAAAAGCCCCGGCATCTGTTATAACACACTATTAGGCAAGTTATGTTACCTTCATAATTGCAATGGCATTAGAATTCCCCGGTCATCCCATGCGCCTGGTGCAGCGGTCGGTGAAGTTGCATCTGATAGGACGCCTGCGTCGCCTTATGCTGCGGGGCGGGGCGGCGTTGCGCACCTGGGCGTCTCTTGAAGATAATCCTTTTTTGCAACGGGCGTTGCGCGTCGAAGCCCGCAAATACAAGCCGCTACTGACTGTGTTAGCGGCTGTCATTTTAGCGGGTGCCCTGCTCTATGCAGAATGGCGGCTGTGGGAGTTAGCTAACAACGCTCTGGCCTTCTCTGGAACTCGCCCCCGCTACTGGCGCGGCAGGCCCCGACGCGGCCCCAGCTTGACCAGCCTACCTCATGCCCTCGGCGGTAACTTCGTTAGTTGTGCCGCGATTCTCACTTCGGCTGCCTGTGCTTACGTGGCCATTGTCGCCAGTCGAGCGCGCACCGCCTATCTTTTGCGCCAGGAAGTATTTAAAGGCACCCTCGATCAACTGCAACTACTCCCGATTTTGGAAGAACGCTGGCTGTGGATGATGAACGCGCACCCGACTGCCCTAACCCTGCTGATTGGGGCCGCCGGGCTGCCAGTTTATTGCCTGGCCTTATATACCGGGCAATGGTCGGTGCGTGATGTCTTAGGGCTGGGGCTGGTTTTTCTGATGATTGGCCATGCTCTCCCCACCTGGCAGCCTGCCGTCTGGAAACAAAAGAACCTCAAAGGCCAGCGTCCGAAGTTTGATCTCAAGACGTGGCAGGCCAGCTTAAAGCAGGCGCGCGGCGACCTTGATCCGGGCCTCCAATCTGTGGCAAGCATGACACCCGCGCAGCGATTGGAAATGCAACGGCGCACCCAGCGCATGATGAGTGGACTTTATGAAATCACGCCGGTGGGGGCCACCGCAGCAGGAGACACGGCTAATGCAGGCCCCGTTGATGACACCAATGGCAAACAGCGAGGCAAACCAGCGGCGAAAGCCTCCTTTGGCGGCAGCGGTGCCCAATTCAGCAATGGGTTGAGTTGGTTCCTGAGTTGGATTGCCTTTCAAGCTTTTATCCAGGCGTTCATGGGCAGTTTGTTTGGCGTTGGTCGGATGCCTGGCCCCTTTGGAATCCTGTGGAGCGTCCTGCCCCCGGAAGTCACGCCCCTGATCCCGGCATTTCCCGTGACCTGGCCCTTGATATTGGCACGTCTGATTGTCACCCCGTTGCCGTTCTTCGCTTTTACACTGCCGCCAGTTGTGCTGATTGTGCCCCTCTGGATTGGCTTTTTGCAACAGCGATTCACGGCGCTGGCCGCAAATGTTTCCTCCCTCGAAACATTCTGGACACCACGCCGCGCCCGGAAACGTAGGGCTATCGGGGCCGCGTTGTTTTTGGGTCTTGTGGTCTTCTTTTTCGGCTATGGCTGGGACTTGCTTATCATCAATAGCACCCTGGCCATGTTGCTGCGCCGCGCTCCCCTGTCATCTGATTGGGCCTTGGCCGCACTGTGGACACTGGCTCTTGTGGTGGGCACACTCATAGCCAGTGCCAGCATAGAGGCCGCTTTTAAACGTTTTTATCAGGACGAGATCAGCTTAAATGATGCCCGGCGCACAGCCCTGGCGGGGATGTTGCGCAGTTTCATTTTAGCGATTGGCACCTATTTTCTTTTTTGCTGGATCGGCGGGCTACGCGGCGTGAACGGCGTGTGGGCGGCACGGTTAGCCCCAACTTTGGGCACAGCCGTCGCTTATGCGCTGGCCGATTTTGGCACGAGCTTGCTGCAAGCGGTTGTGCCAGAGCGAACCAGGGAAAGTGTGAGGACACTACGTGCTCTCTGGATTTATGGCCTGCCGCTTCTAACCATCTTACTTATCGTGTGGGATGGTCACCTGAGGTTATCTTTCGGCTTCGAGCAAGCACCCATTGTGTTGCTCTCGCCCTTGGTCACCTTGCTGTCTCTGTTCCGTTTCGAGTTGACGCGGCCTAGCGCCCCGTGGTGGTGGGGGCCACTCGCTCAGGTTGCTATTGGCTCCGTATGTCTGGCCATTGCTTTAGGTTATCAACTCCACACCGCAACAGCTAATGAACTGGCTACGCCGACAGCAACAGAAGCTCACTGGTCAGATGCTTTGACAGCCCCCTTACGTTTACTAAATAAATTCTTGCGCAAAGTCGCTATGGCTCTGCTCAATTGGCTGGGGCAGGTTAACCAAACTCTGCGCGAGTGGAATGAATGGATTGTGCAACGGGGCATCAAATACGACAATGCCGTTTTAACGGCAGAGTTGCGGCGGCGCGTGCAGCGCGAATACTGGTTGCTGCAATGGCCCATGCTGCTCTTATTCGAGGCTGGGGCCTTTCTTTTAATTGCTGACCCTGGCGTGCTGGTGGGACTGACGTGGCAAAACATCTGGACACTCCCCATTAACTACCAAGCCTGGGGCACGGGCGTGGTTATCGGCGTCCTTATCGTGGCTCTGGTGATTGCAGTTTTATCCACCTTCGCGCTGGGCCAGGCGTTTGACCGTGAGCACGCTAATGGCACGCTCTTGTTCCTCTTCTTAACCCCTATGACGGATGCCGCCATTTTACTCGGTAAATTTGTGCCGGGCGTCTTTTATAGCGGGTTACTGCTGAGCACGAGTCTGCCCTGGCTGCTCTTTGGTTGTCTGGCTGGCATGGCGGGAGGTTCGTTAATACCTCTAGGCATAGCCGGTTTGGGCCTCTTCTTTATCCTTGCGAGTTGGCTCTTTGCCGCCTGTTTGCAAACGCTGTGCGCTATCTACGCCAATAAGCCCACTGAAGGCATGGCCGTAGCGATAGTAGCGGGGTTTATGATCGAATCCATCTGCTGGGGGTTAATTGCTGTAGTGCAGATCTGGGTTTTAGACACGACTGGACTGCGCTTTGAAGGTTCTATAATGGTGATGTGGTTCCTGGTTATGAGCCTGGTGCATCTGGCATTAGCTTACGTGGCCTGGAGACTTTCCCTGCAGTTGCTGCGCCGCCAACGCTACGGGGATGTGCTCGCCAAAAGCACTCGCCTGCTGCGCATATTAGCGGATAAGCTGGCGTTTATTCGCCTGCGATCAGGTGGCCGTACTTCTCCGCGACCACACGACGCTTCACTTTAAGCGTTGGTGTCAGTTCTCCATTTTCCACCGTGAAAGCATCTGGTATTAGATTTATTTTGCGGATGCGCTCAAAGTCGGCTAAGTCATCGGTCAAGCTATCCACTTCCTTGCGCAGCAGTTTGGTAATCTGGGGCGTCTTGAGCAACTCCGCATCGTCCCCGGCTTCGATATTTTCTTGCTTGGCATAGCTGCGCACGGCTTCCATTTTCGGCACAATGAGGGCCGAAACCGCTTTTTGCTTATCCCCTAATAAAACTACTTGAGCGATGTAAGGTGAGAGAGCCAGTTTCATTTCAATGGGCGCCGGAGCCACCTTTTTGCCATTGGCTAAAACCAATAAGTCTTTCTTGCGGTCGGTGATTTTCAGGTAGCCATCTTTGAACTCGCCAATGTCGCCCGTGTGAAACCAACCTTCGCTGTCAATGGCCTCTGCTGTGGCTTCCGGCTTGTTCCAGTAGCCTTTCATCACTGAATCGCTACGGGTCAGAATTTCGCCATCCTCAGCAATTTTGACCTCTACCGCTTTCAGTGGCTCACCCACCGTCGCCAGCCGCACCCGGCCAGGACGATTAACGACAATGACAGGAGAAGTCTCGGTAAGACCATACCCCTCTAAAATATTAATCCCTAGTCCCAGAAAGAGCGCCCCTAATTCCGGTGACATCGGCGCACCGCCGGAGACAAAAGCGCGCAGACGCCCACCAAAACGCTCGCGGATTTTGGAGTACACCTTGGCATCATAGACGCGATACTTAATCTGCTCCATCATGCTCAAGGCTGGAGCACCTTCTAAATGCCCCTTGGCAGCCCCGGCTTTCTTGGCCAGTTCTAAAGCATCTAAGTATTTGGTTTGCTGATCAGGTGGCAAAGCGTCCGCCGCACTTAAGAGTTTTTCTCGCATAGATTCATACAGGCGCGGCACGCAAAACATCACAGTCGGTCGGGCCTCGCGCATATTCTTATCTATGGTGAACAGACTCTCGCAGTAAGCGATACCCGCGCCTAGGCGCAAGGGCACGTAATAGCCCGCCACGCGCTCGTACACATGCGCCAGGGGTAGAAAGGATAGAAAAAGCTCATCGTTAGCCGTGCCAAACGCTTCTATCAAAGCTTCACTAATGGCTTCGATATTGAAAGTCAGGTTGCGGTGCGTCAGCATCACCCCTTTGGGTTCCCCCGTGGTGCCAGAAGTGTAGATAATAGTTGCTACATCGTCGGCTGCTGCTGCGGGCCAGGTAGTTTCGTATTCGGTGGGGTTCTGCTCATTCCATTCGACGCCACGACGTTCTAAATCGGCAAAGGAGAGCAAGCAGATGCGCGGTGGCGTTTGATTCGCTTCGTCATCAGTCGCTTCCTCCGCCGGAATTTCATCCATCATCACGATATAGCGCAAGTCCGGCAGGTTATCTTGAATGGCGCTGATTTTTTGCAACTGCGATTTGGTCGAGACAAGCACCAAGGCCGCGCCAGAATCTTTGAGAATATATTGCACCTGACCGGAGGGCAGTGTGGAGAAAAGGGGCACACTGATGATGCCCATCATCTGGCAGGCTAAATCGCCCATGGCCCATTCCGGGCGGCTTTCGGCTAAGATCGCGGCGCGGTCGCCACGTTCCAGGCCCAGGCTCAGCAGCCCGCCAGCCACATCCTTCACCCGCGCCGCAACTTCCCGGTAGGTAGCATAACTATAAGCGTTAGCTGTCTTATCCGATTCCCCTGCCGCACTATGGATAGCGCCAACATTCTGCTTTTGTTGCTTAATTTTCGTGCCCAGACAGGGGCGCTCGGCATAACTATTAAACGAACGCTGTAGCATAGCCGCCAGCGTCACTGCCGGTTTACTCGGATCAAACATTGCCTCGACTCCTTATCTTCTTATCTGGCTTATTTACTGACGTTAAACACTTGTTATGTGGGGTGGCTCTCTGCATAAGCCCTCACCCCCGGCCCCTCTCCCGATAACAGGAGAGGGGAGCGCAAACTCACACTTGCTTGTGAGGCTATTACAAATACCCTACGAGAAGCAGAAGAGTGTGACCTCCCCTCTCCCAAGGTTGGGAGAGGGGCCGGGGGTGAGGGCTACTGCTGCCACAGACCTTTGTCATTCCCGCACTACTGAATCTCTGTTATCCCCTAGCCCGTAATGCAAATTCTACTGTTGCGTTGCCCAACCGTTACAAAGAGTTAACCTACCCGAAATATAAGGATGCTAACCTTAAGAATGCACAAGCAGGAATGAACCATCCTGGCACGATTGCGGTTTGGCATCCATTGTGCGCAGTAATTTGTATTTTCCGTTATCTCTTATGGCAACGGGTTTAGTCAATCTTATCACGTCTGTGCAATCACCATATCAAAATTCAGGATCATACCAGTCGCAGAGCCAAGGCTCATCCCAGCGACAATCGCAAGGCACGGTGAGAGGCGGGACGAACGCGCGCCTCTTCTCGCCACCTGTCAAGCAGGGGCTTTTCGCCAACTACAGAGAAGATAGCTTCTATGACGAAATGTTCGATGAGAAAGGGTGCCCGCGTGCTCATTACCAGGGCGTCTTCGATCAACTGAGCGCGATGTCCGCTGAAGACTTTATGGCCCGGCGACGGCGAGCCGATCTGACTTTTCTCCAGCAGGGCATCACCTTCACAGTTTATGGTGATGGCGCCAGCACGGAAAGGATATTTCCCTTCGACCTCGTGCCGCGCATTATCACTGCCCGTAAATGGACGCGCATCGAGACCGGACTAAAACAGCGCATTCGTGCCCTGAATCTCTTCTTGCACGATGTTTACCACGACCAGAAGATTCTCAAGGATGGCATCATTCCGCTTGATATGGTGCTGGGGTGCGCCGACTATCGGCGCGAAATCTATGGCGTAGACGTACCCAAAGATGTTTATATTCACATCACCGGCACCGACCTCGTGCGTGACCGCAGTGGAGAATTTTATGTTTTAGAAGACAACCTGCGCACTCCTTCGGGCGTTTCTTACGTCCTGGAAAACCGCCAGGTTATGAAACACACATTTCCCATGACCTTCGCGCATTATAATGTGCGCTCAGTGGATACTTACAGCCTTGACCTACGCGAGAGCCTGTGCGCTGTGGCCCCAGAAGGAGTAGAAAACCCCAACATCGTCATTCTGACCCCCGGCATTTATAACTCGGCCTATTTTGAACATGCTTTTCTCGCCAAGCAAATGGGCGTGGAATTGTGCCAGGGGTCAGACCTGATTGTGGACGATGCCAAAGTTTATATGCGCACCACTCAGGGCTTGCGCCGCGTGGATGTGATTTATCGCCGCGTGGATGATGACTACCTCGATCCCCTGACCTTCCGGCCCGATTCTGCATTAGGCGTCACGGGGCTGATTAACTGCTGGAGGGCCGGTAACGTGGCACTGGCGAATGCGGTGGGCACTGGGGTCGCTGACGACAAGGCCATCTACGCCTATACCCCGGCTATCATTAAGTATTACCTCGGCGAAGAACCAATTTTGCCAGTAGTTAAGACTTATCTGACGCATATTGAGAGCGAGCAGAAATTTGTGCTTGAGCACCTGGAGGAATTGGTGGTAAAGCCAACTAACGCATCGGGCGGCTATGGAATGCTGGTTGGCCCCCATTCAACCGCCGCGCAACGCGAAGAGATGAAGCAGCGCATTCTGGCGAACCCACGCTCTTTCATCGCACAACCAACCCTCGCCTTATCGCGGCACCCAACCTTTGTCGAAGACGGCACCGGGGGCCATTTTGAAGGCCGCCATGTAGACCTGAGACCTTACATTATTCATGGCGAGGACATTAAAGTCTTGCCCGGAGGTCTCAGCCGCGTCGCGTTGGTCAAAGATTCCCTGGTCGTCAACTCATCCCAGGGCGGTGGCTCGAAAGATACCTGGGTGCTGAGTCGGGATTTTTAGCGGTAGTCGGTAGTCAGTGGTCGGTAGTCGGTTGGGGCAAAGCCATAGCGTAACTACATTGTTATGGTCTGGTTTCCTCTAACCGACTACCGACAACGGAGACCCTATGTTAAGTCGTGTCGCAGAGTCATTGTTTTGGATGGCGCGTTATTACGAGCGGGCGGAAAATACCGCGCGTTTGATGGATGTCAACATCAATATGATGTTGGATATGGGCGAATATATGCAAGAGGTGGGCAGTAGCGCACCCTATTGGAATCCCATTATTCGCATCACCAGCCCCTTTGACGACTTTCGCGCTCGCTTCCCTAAAACCACCCAGGAATCCGCTATCGAATGGCTGACCTGGTGTGAGGATAATCCAAACTCTATCCTCGTCTGTATTGGTCGCGCCCGTGAAAATGCGCGTGCCATGCGCGATGCCATTTCATCCGAGATGTGGGAGCAGATCAACACTACTTACCTGCAATTGAAGGATACCGACCACTCGCAAATCTGGCGTGAAGGTGCCCACTCTTTTTTCGGGCGCATCCGCATGGCCTCGCAGTTATTTCAGGGCTTGGTCGAAACCACTATGCTGCGCGAAGAAGGCTGGCAGTGGATTCAATTGGGTAAATATCTGGAGCGGGCTGACGCCACCACGCGCCTGGTAGACGTGAAATACCATATCCTTTTGCCGTCATTGGATGAAGTCGGCGGCCCGATAGATAACGTGCAGTGGATTGCAGTGCTCAAATCGTGCAGCGCCTACGAAGCCTACCAGAAGCGTAACGTGGCCCGCATTACGCCTTCGCGGGTCGCGGGTTTCTTGGTCTTAGACCACACTTTCCCGCGCGCTGTGCGCTTTTGTTTCGATCAAATTCGCCTCTCCCTGCGCTCTATTTCCGTTGAGCATGGCTTGTTGGAAGAAAGGTCGCCGGAAATTATCGCCTCGCATGTGCGCCACACGCTCGATCAAACCACCATGACGGGCATTATCCAGTCTGGATTGCACCAAAATATGATCCAGTTGCAGGATTATTGTGGCGAAATCTCCCAAAAAATCACCCAAACCTACTTTCAAGGTGCATTACGGCACGCAGCTTGAGATAATTTTGAGTTGTGAATTTTGAGTGATGAATTTCTAACTGATGAAAATTCAAAACTCAACATTCAAAATTCAGAATTTGCTTTATGCTCATTACCACCTTACACGAAACGACTTTCGAGTATGATAGCCCAATTCGTGGCACGTTTACAGAAGCGCGGCTGTGGCCCGTGAGTGATAACTGGCAAACCTGCCACCAATTCTCTTTAAGTGTTGATCCATTGCGCCCTTTGGCCGAAAGCCGCGACTACTATGGCAATATGGTGCTGAATTTCAATATCATGCCGCCGCACCGCCGGGTGGTGGTCACAGGGCATTCTGTGGTGGAGACGCACCGCAACCCATTCGCGCCGCGCCCGCTGCTGGCGGAGTTTGAGACACGACGAGCACACCTGGATTATCTGGGTTTCGATGGCCCAGTCGAGTGCGTCCCAGAATTGCAGGAGTTAGCTAATACCGTGGGACTAAATCAGGGGATCGTCCAAGCACAGCGGATGAGCCAGAGCCAGACAATGGGCACCATGATGCAGCGCCAGAGCCTGGGCACTGATCTTTTTGAGGCTGTGCAAGCTCTTAATACTCTGATTTATGAGCATTTCACCTATGCGCCGATGAGCACTCATGTACATACCAAAATTTCCGAGGTTTTTACTGGGGGTAAAGGCGTATGCCAGGATTTTGCCCATGTCTTCATCGCTGTGTGCCGCTGGGTGGGTTTGCCCGCCCGCTATGTCAGCGGCTATTTAGTGACGGGCCGCTCGCGCTCGGCAGCAGGCGCATCCGCCTCGCACGCCTGGGCCGAAGTTTTGCTGCCTGGTGATGGTTGGTATGAATTCGATCCCACCAATAACCTTTTAGCCAATGATTATTACATTAAGTTAGCGATGGGCCGCGATTACCGTGATGTGCCACCCACCCGTGGCGTCTATAATGGCCGTGGCATCCAAAGCCACTTGAGCGTGCGGGTGCATACCATCGTCGAGGACGATGATATAGGAGGGACGCGAGAAGAAGGCCGCGTCGCAGCCCATGAATTAGTGGGTTAAGCTACCTCCTGCTAATGGTAGAAGAACTTTAAGCAGGAATAGCAAGAAGGTAAGAAGTTAATTGAGTTAGGACTTACGCAAAAGCTATCACGGCAGAGTGTCATTCCGAGCGAAACGCAGTGCAGTCGAGGAATCTTGAGATGCCTTCTCCCGCTTTCACGCTAAAGATTCCTCGACTTCGTTGCACTCCGCTCGGAATGACACTCTGCGCATAAGTCCTATGAGTTGCAAAATCGTACAGCAAAATAGACCAATTATTTTACCCAATTTTTCAGTTATGAATCCAGAAGCCATGCACCAATTAGAAGTTGACGAGCGGTTTCTTTCGCCCCGTCCGTTACCAGATTATGTGCCGCCTGCCAGTGGCCTGCTAACGCTAAAAGTCGGTTGCGAATTCCGTTATCATGTCCCGTGGTCTACCCCCACTGTTATGCAGGTCGAGCCGCGGCGCGATGGGCCGCACCGCATTTTACAGGAGAAGTGGGAGACTACACCCGCAATTCCCTTGCATGAATATCTTGATAGTTTTGGCAATCGCTGCCGTCGCTTTACCATGCCAACGGGTGATGTCACCTTGCGCTATGATGCCTTAGTCGAAGTGACCGCCGCACCCGACGAAGTTGACCTCACTGCCCGCCAGTTACCAGTCGAAGAGATACCTGATGAAATTTTGGTCTACACTTTGCCGAGCCGCTATTGCCTCTCCGATACCCTCTCTGATACCGCCTGGCAGCTATTTGGCAATAGTGAGATGGGTTGGGCGCGGGTGCAAGCGGTGTGCGATTGGATTTACCAAAATATCATTTATAAGAGCGGTAGCAGCAACGCTTTTACTACCGCCTTTGAGGTCTATGAGCAACGCGCTGGCATCTGCCGCGACTTTGCGCACATGGGCGTCACGCTCTGCCGCGCCTTGAACATCCCGGCCCGCTACGTGTTCGGCTACTTTCCCGATGTTGGCGTGGTGGCACCGGATATTGCAATGGACTTTCACGCCTGGTTTGAGGTTTATCTAGATGGCCGCTGGCGACCCTTCGATGCCCGCCATAATATCCCCCGCATTGGCCGCGTCCCCATAGCTCGTGGCCGCGATGCTGTTGACTGCGCGATGGTCACCACTTATGGCCCGGCCACGTTTCAAAGCATGATCGTGTGGTCGGATGATGTGAGTGAAGCCAGGTAAAAACACGGGCGATTTCAACTTGCAACAGCGCCGTGGAGGGTACGGGCATATCGTAAACCGCATGGGCTGTAATATAAAGTTCCACACCTCAAGCATAACAAATAGATGTTGCATGAATGTTGCGGGGTTATTTAAGGGGAACCTACCCCTATCCTCCACCCCACAAGAGAGCATATTCTGCTATCTTGGGCACCTGACATTCGCATTAGCAGTTAAGGCGTGCTCCTAGCATAACCACAGCACCATGCATAGAGCATAGCGACAGCAAAGAACCAGTGATACTCGCAACTTGATTAGGAATCCGCTGTCTTATCCAGTCAACACTGGAAGAAGAAGCATATGAATAAGCGATTAGTTGCGGTTGCGACTGCTACGTTGGCAACTACCTACTTAAACTTGCCCTGTTTGGCCCAAAACTCTAAATTGGGAACTCCTGCCCACCCTGTTACTCAGGCCGCGCTCGGCCAGTTTCAGATTGCGTCTTCGCCACACTCAGGCTCCGTCTTCATGGATGTTAATCACGCCCAGGCTCTACCTTTGCTGCGAACTATGGTGCAGCAAATTCAGCGTAAAATTATCCTTAGTGATGAAGCCACAGTGACACTCCAAAAGACAACTATCTTTACGCCGCACCCAACCGAAATCAACGTGGATCAGTTTATCAGGGAGATGGCCAAGGCAAACGGATTATCGTGGGGTAAAGTTGGCCAGGATACTTATCTGGTGGTGTTAAACAATTCCCCCTCGAAGCCGGATTTACCCAAGACTAACGAAGTGCCGCCAGCATCCAAGACGGGACCTAAATCGGAGCCTCGACAAGCGCCGCTCGATGGTTATTTCTGGCTCTTGTCCCCAAGGTAGTGCGGTAGGTGTTTAGATTTTGCTGCTCCTTCCCTAAATCCAGCGTTCCCCCTCGATAGCAGAGCGAAGACAGACAGAGGTTATTCGCCAGCAACAGGAAATTCTAACTCTGGCATAGTCTTCGCCAGTTCCGCCAGGCCCGCACTCCAACGCTGGCGAATGGTTTTCAAGTAGTCGTTACCTTCTTCCAGGCGAATCTGGTGGCACACTCTCAAAGCATCTTTCTCATAGCACAAAATATCAATGGGGGGGCCAACGGAAAGGTTACTTTTCATGGTCGAGTCCATTGAAAGCGCACCAAACTTCACAGCGTCCCGCAGGCTCATTTCAGAGGTAAAGCCACGATCTAAAATAGGCTTGCCATATTTTGACTCGCCAATCTGCAAAAATGGCGAGTCGGTATCCGCGTGCATGATATTGCCCTGCGGGTAGATGTAGTAAATCTGATGCGGCAAAGTGCCAATTTGCCCGGCGACCAGGAAGTGGATATTGAAGCGAAAGTCGTCTTTCTCCAGATAGGCGCGATCCAGCTTATCCACTTCGCGGATTTTGCTACCAACATAGCGGGCCGTCTCAAAGAGCGAAGGCTGATTCATCAGATGACGCGTGTCATGCGCTGCTTTGCCAGCCTGAATATCTTCCTCAATCAGCTCCAGCACCGTGTGCGTAAGCGAGAGATTGCCCGAACTGAGCAGGCAGATCACGCGGTCACCCGGCGCTTCAAAGACGTGCATTTTGCGATGCACGGCGATGTTATCCATGCCCGCATTGCTGCGCGAATCGGAAAGCAGCACAATACCTTCTCGGCAGTAAAGTCCTAAACAATAAGTCATAAGTAAAAATTAAAGGCAATAATCCTGGCTGGCCTTGCCAGCATGGTACAAAAGTTATACTTTGCAACAGAGTCCCTGAGTAGTGGCGCGTAGTATGGCTTAATGTAACCACTATGACAAGAGCAGCAATGAGTCAAAGACTAGCCTCATTGCCAAGTGTAGAAACAAAGCCAGTATACTAGCCACAGCGCGACTTCTTTTTACTTTTCGCTTTGATTATGAGATAAAATAAGTTGCATCCATCTCGACCCGGAGAACACTTGCTATGCCCCCACTGTTTGGTGTTTTATTCGCTACTCCCTTATTAGGATTAGTTGTCCTCATTCAACTCTTCTTTTCAACCGCCTTTATTCCCTATAAGGTTGAGCGACCCACCCGGCGCGTGCCCTATTTTACCTATGGGCTGATTGGTGTCAATGTGTTTATCTTCTTTGTGACCGTATTAATCGCCAACGTCAATTTAGGGGCGGATCACATTGAGGGCGCTAAAGCCAAACAAACTCTAATGGATAAATATGGTGCCAATGCGGAGAAAACAGCTCTCGATCAAGCCGATAATGCGAAGGGCTTTCAACAGTTATGGCAAATTCAGCACGCGAACTCCTCTTATGTATTAGAACCCCATTACTCAGTGCTTAACATCTTTGCCTATCGTCCTGCGGAACCTTCATTCTTCGGAAAAATTGTAGGTCTTTTTGGCAGCATGTTTTTACATGGCGGGTTACTCCACCTGGCGGGCAATATGTTGTATTTGTGGGTGTTTGGACGCGCTCTGGAAGAAGAGTTAGGGCCTCTGATCTTCGCCGGGGCTTATCTATTAAGCGGCGTTGCAGCGACTTTGCTTTATCACATTATGATTATGCAATTCACACCGCAATCCGCAGGTTTGCCGCTCACGGGAGCTTCCGGGGCTATCGCAGGGGTACTTGGCTTGTTCGCGCTGCGTTTTTATCGCACGCCGGTGAATATCTTCTATATCCAGACGGTCAGTCTCGTCATAGTGCTGGTGGTGTCGGCCATAGCAGGGGTTATCTGTGGGTTATTGTTAGGCATCGTTGGCTTTGTCCTCGGCTTTTTTGGTGTCTGGATTGGCTTCCTGATCTACATGCGCAAGACCGCCTTCGGCACCTTTAAGATTCCTTCGGCCTGGGCTATTGGCATCTGGCTCCTGGTGTTCAACCTGCTGCCCGGTATCGTAGACCTCTTCCAAGTCGGCAAGCAGGGCGGCACGGCGCACTGGGCGCACATTGGCGGCTTTGTTTTGGGCATGATCTATGCCTTGCTAATCGGTTCCAAGGAAGAAGGCCAGGTCGAATATATGCTGGAAGATGCCCAGAAAGCCTTAGCCAGTGGCAATACCGAGAACGCGGTCTCTTTTTCCGAGAACCTGTTGCAACGCGAGCCAAATAACGCGGGGGCCTATGAAGTTATCGCCAAGTCCTATGACCGCACCAATAATGAAGATGCTGCTCTGGATAACTACGAATTAGCCATCAACCGTTACATTCAAAGTGGTGAGCGCGAAAAAGCAGCACAACTTTACCTGGATGCTTTACGCAAGCACACCCACTTTATTCTGGGGCCGGAACAACAACTCATTGTGGGCAACCAGATGGCGAAAGATAGTGACTTTCAAAACGCGGCAGAAACCCTCGTCAAAATTCCTTACACTTTCCCGGAAGCGCCCGAAGGTGAAGTTAGTTTGCTGCGTAGTGCCCAACTCTATCTGGAGCATTTAAAAGACCCCCAAATGGCGTCTCAACTGCTCGCAATGTTCATGCAACGCTATCCCGACACCCACTGGATGCCGCAAGCCGAACGCGCCCTCAAAATCGCCCAATTTCAACTTAGCCAACCAGAAGATGGCGCAGGGGAGTTAGGACTGACAGGGCCAGTCGCAGCACCACCTGCGCCCACCCGACCTCGACCATAACGTTTGCAGCCAGCCATTTTCTCCTGGTGTGGTCAAATTGCTGTAAAATATGTCATTGCAGGTCGTTAACGTGTACATCAATAAAGATTGTAGACGTAGCAGATGTAGAAATTCCGTAAAAGGAGAACACATCCATGCAAGACCCAGGCACCAACCCACCGCAGCAACCGTTTGACCCGACGCACATTCCTGCACAGTCACAATGGTCTACCCCACCCGGCTCACCGCCTCCTGGCGGCCCCGGCTATACAGGCGGTTTCTCGCCTCGTCCCCAGATTAGTTTCGATGTCATTGGCCAGGCATGGGGAATGATACAACAGCAAATGGGCATCTGGATTCCTGCGATGCTTGTTTTTGCGGTTGTCATGGGCATCATTGTCGGCATTTCCACGGTTATAGCTGGTGGTCTGAGCGGGCCAGTGACACCCCCGATGCCAGGTCAGCCATTCCCCACCCGCTCACCCAGTGGGGCAGGCATAGGAGTGCAATTGCTGTTTGGCTTAGTGCAGCAAATTGTTGCGTTCATGATGTTGGGTGGCATGTATCGCATGGCGCTTAAGCAATTGCGCGGCCAGGTTCCCTCCATCGGCGACCTCTTCAGCGCCACCGATGTTTTAGGCTCCTTAGTAGTCGCTGGCATTCTCACCGCTTTAGCGACCTATGCCGGGCTGTGTGTCCTGTGTGTTGGGGCACTGATAGTGCAGGGACTATTGATGTTCACGGTGCCCCTAATCGTGGATAAGCAAATGGGAGCGATAGACGCGATGAGCACCAGTTGGAACACGCTCAAGGGCGAGGCGCTTATGGCCGCACTCTTTTATTTCGTGATAACTCTCGTTGCTGGAATCGGAGCGATTCTTTGCGTTATTGGCGTCTTGTTTACCGCGCCTATGGCCATAATTTCTGTCGCCATCCTCTACAATAACTATTTTATGGGGCCATCAACTCCAGTTGCTTCCAGTTTTACTGACACCTATCCGCCACCACCGATTCCTGAACCACGCGGTTAGAACAGCTTTTTGAAGTCACTAAAGAATGTCAGGCGCTAATGTGGTTGGGCAGAGGTATAAGTTTGACGGCGCGTTATGAGTGACTTTCCATCGCATCTTCCCAGCAGGCAACCTCTCTCGCTCCTTGATCGCCTATTGCCTTCCTCGATAGCGCCTGGCATTCTACTTATTGCCTGCTTATTACCGCCACCTCATAACGGCACAATTGCAGGGCTGCCCTCGTTTTGCATGTTCTATCGCCTTACTGGTCTGCCCTGTCCCGGCTGCGGCATGACACGGGCGGTCGTTTGCTGCGCTCATGGGCTGTGGAGTGAAGCTGTTTTCTACCACCCATTGGGGCCATTATTCTTTATGGCATTAGTGGGTATTGCCCTCGCGCCCCTGATAAGGTCTTTATGGCCCCGCCATCCGTTTAAACTTGCGGTTGGGACGAAGCGGTGGTTTTATCAAGGCATAACCTATGTCGGGGCTTTTCTGTTGCTTACGGTGTGGACTTTAAGACTTAAGGGAATGTTGCCGGGGCCATAGGGCCGGGCATTGAAATACCCGGCGGGAAGGCTAAAGCCAACCGTCCTCACGGACGGCTCTAACCGCTACTCTATCCTTGTAGCATCCTAACCGTGTGGCGTCCGGCAGGACGCTTGGCCGCAGGTCTCCCCGCCGGGTATTTCAATGCCCGGCTCACCGCCCTGTGCTAATGACTTTGCGCGCTTTACTGCCGTCGGGGGGAGAGAGGATGCCATCGCGCTCTAATTGATCTACGATGCGGCCAGCGCGGGGATAACCAATCTCAAACTTGCGCTGAATCATGCTGGCGCTCATTTCGTTGTTGCGTAGCACAAATTCTCGAATAGATTCATAGAGGTCATCCCGCTTTTCTTCGGCGATGCTGTCATCGTCATCATCCCCGCCTGGCCCATCATCCATTTCGTTCAAATCGAGGCCGTATTCAATTGGCTCATCATCGTCGGCATAGTGGTTTTTGACCACTTCCACAATCCGATTGACTTCTTCTTCGCTGAGATAAGCGCCCTGAATGCGCGTAGATTTGCCGCCGTTATTGCTGTCAAAGAGCATGTCGCCAGAGCCAATCAGTCGCTCCGCACCAACCGCGTCCAAAATAGTGCGCGAATCTACCTGGCTGGCGACGGCAAAGGCGATGCGCGCCGGGATGTTGGCTTTAATGACGCCCGTAATGACGTTGACCGATGGCCGCTGGGTGGCGACGATGAGGTGAATGCCCGTGGCACGAGCTAACTGGGCAAGGCGGCAGATGAGCTTTTCAAATTCCGCGGCGGCGGTCATCATCAAGTCGGCTAACTCGTCAATGACAATCACAATATAAGGCAGCGGTGCTTCGTCTTCCTGAAGTTTGGCATTATAACTGGCAATGTTGCGCACACCCCGTTCGGCGAAACGCTTATAACGCCGATCCATCTCAACAATCGCGCCACGCAATGCCTTGACTGCATCTTTAGGCTCGACTACGACGGGATGATAGAGATGCTTGATGTCCCGATAAAGCGTTAACTCGACCCGCTTGGGGTCAATCAGGGAAAACTTGACTTCTTCGGGTGTGGCGCGCACCAGAATGGAAGTGATAATTGAGTTCAAACACACCGATTTGCCAGAATTGGTCGCGCCTGCGATCAGCAAGTGCGGCATTTTGGTTAAATCGGCCCACTTAGGCTGGCCTGCGATGTCTTTGCCCAGGACAAACGAGAGCTTGGATGGCCCGGCTAAAAACTCTGGCAATTCCAGGACATCGCGCAGGCGCACCAGGTGGACACGCTTATTCGGCACTTCGATACCAACCACGTTCTTACCGGGCACGGGCGCTTCAATACGCACCGCTATGGCGGAGAGGGCACGGGCAATATCACGGTCTAAATTGGCAATCGCCGCCACCCGCACGCCGGGCGCAGGCTGCACCTCGTAGCGCGTAATCACCGGGCCACGCTTCACGTCCGTCACTCGCGCATCAATTTTGAAGGAGGCGAGCGTTTCCTGCACACTCTGCACGCCACGTTGGATGTCGTCCTCAACGCCGACCACATCCGGGGCTAAGGGTGGGTCAAGTGCCCGCACTGCTGGGTCGAAGTATTCCGGCATGGGAGGGCCATCGCCAAAGCTGCGGCGGGCTTGCTGTGGCCGCTGCTTCTTCGGGCTGGCACCTTTGCTGGCAGTGGCCAGAGCCTGGGCCTCTAAAGCTTCCACTGGAGTCAGTTCATCATCGGGAGCATTAATGGGGACACTGGTCTGATTCTCCTCTGGCGGGGGTGTCGCCGCTAAAGATGGTACTGGCGGCATAGTGGGGCCAACTACCGATGGTGGCGGCGGAGTATCCACAATCTCAATGCGCGGAGCTTCCGATTGCGGATTAGAGTTGCTCTCCGGCGTAGCCTGCTTACTTTTATTAAAGGGGATGGCTGCGGTGGGTTCGACCTCAAGCTCTTCTTTTAGCACATTGTCCAAGGCCATAAAGGGTGAGCGGCGTGCGGGTTCGCCCATGACAGCCGGGTTGTCCCCGGCCCAGGCGTTGCCCTGCCAGACCCCATTGCGCTCGAAATCCTCACACAAGGAACCATTCTGCTGGCTCTCGCGTATTATCTCTGGGGGGAGGGAGCGAACTTTACGACGGTTAGTTGGCCGCGTCTCGGCTGGAGGCAGATAGCCAAAATCTTCTGGCTCTTCTTCCTCGCGTTGCAGCATCGCATCCAGGCTTTTCGGCACCTTGCGGGCGTTATGATGCAGGATGTTGCCTAATCCGCTTGCCAGTCGCCCTAAGGAGACTTCGGTAAAGAAGAGCAGCGCCACTATCGAAAAGGCCACGAGGGCGATAATGGCGCCCACTTCGCCCAAGGCGCGACGCAGTGCCCACGCTATGGCAGCTCCGACATAGCCGCCATGCGAAAAAAGCACATCCGCACTGAGAAATTCCTGGTGCTTGGGCACAGTCAGATGCACCGCGGTTAAGAGGACCAGACATCCTACTAAAACACCCCGTCCGAAAGCGCGCAGATTGGTATGGTGCCGCCGCACAATCAGCAGCAGACCCAGGGTACTCAGCAGAAGGGGAATAATCACTGCGCCGATGCCAAATGTCCAGCGCAGGGAGCCTACGGCGAATTCCGTCAACACTCCTTCGGCTCTGGGGCGCAGGGCATTATAGAGTAGCCAACCACCCATTGCCACAAAGAGGACGCCAATGACTTCAAAAGCCAGGGCACGCGGTGGATTTTTCGTCGGCAAGGGCAGCATAGGCTGGGCCGGGGCACGGTTGCCGCTGCGATTGGCACTGTTAACAGGACGGCGCGATGGCGCTTTGCGCGTCCCCAGTTCGCGCCCAAAGTCACGAGAACTGGCCGAAGAGAAAG
This sequence comes from Abditibacteriaceae bacterium, assembly GCA_019239895.1. Taxonomy (GTDB): domain Bacteria; phylum Armatimonadota; class Abditibacteriia; order Abditibacteriales; family Abditibacteriaceae; genus JAFAZH01. The sequence continues at coordinate 127,868 of JAFAZH010000048.1, forward strand.
TCGAAGTCGCGGGGAAGCCAGCCGCCCCTGACTCATCACTCTCCGCACTGATTAAGCGGCGGCGCACCGAGCCATTCCCAGAGGTGCGGGCCGAGGTTGCTCGCCCGGAGATGCGTTCTGGCATCGGCTCCACGGGGGCTGCGGGGCCAGGAGGATCGAACTCTTCAGACTCTAAAGGTCTGGTGCGGCTGGGCATTATCTACTCCCGTGGGCTTTGAAATTAGGATGATGAATGAGTGCGTACGCTACAATAATGAGAGAGGCCCAAAATGATTGTAACCCCGTGCCGCGTTTGTGGCAAACTCTGTCTATACAACCCATTTACCGATTATCGTAAGTTTTGAGGCTGTGGAGCTTGATTGCGGGCTTGGGCTGGCTATTGAAAGCTATCCTTTAATAACCTGTATAACAGTCACCATTTGCGGTAGAATACCCATTGTACATAAAAACTGCTAAAATATATAACTGCTATTAGCTGCCGTGACGCCATTGCTCATGCTGCTAAGGGAGTTTAAGCCGCTCACTGCAATTTACTTTCATTGCGAAGACTTTAAATTCTCGACTTTAAACGACTGCTCTTTACGACGAAGCCGGACTGCATCAGAATTGAATTTATTTTGGAGCCGTCGAATTTTTGATATTGTAGCCGCCGTATATTCCAATAGCGGGGAATACCGCTAAGCCAGTATGGGGAGAAGGGCCAATATGAGGTGCAACTATGTCTGTAACCGCTAAAAAGAATCTAATTCAACTCCTGGGCGAACAACGTAAGATCACGCGCGAGCAGGCGCAAGAAGCGATGAATCGCAAGCGTGACACCACGGATTCCTGGGAGCAAATCTTCCTGGACATGGGTGTAGATGAAGATGACATCTACAAAGCCAAGGCCGAGGCTGATGGCGTGACCTATCTCGACTTAGAGCACGAAAAGCCGGACGAAAAAGTCCTGGCAGTGGTGCCAGACGAGATGAAGGATCGCTACAAGGCGGTGCCAGTTAAGCAGGAAGGCAAGCGTCTCACCGTCGCTATGGCCAACCCCAAAGATGTCTTCGCCCTCGACGAAATCCGCATGAAGACCGGGTTGGATGTGCGTGCCGTACTCTGTTCTCCCTCGCAGATTGAGGCCTTCAAGAATGGTAGCAATGGTAACGGCAACGGCGCGACAGCCATTGATGGCGAAACCGGCGACCTTAACGAAGACATTACCGAAATGCTGGACATGCTCAAGCCCGTTGAAGACATGACCAGCGGCAAGAAAAAGAAACGCGAGAGCGAAAGCCAGGCCGCCCGTGAAGGCGCGGAATCGGCCAAAGATGACGCCGATACGGAATTAATGCCCGGCGACATCGCCGGTAGCGCGCAGGCCGCCGACGAAGCGCCCATTATCCGCATTGTGAACACAGTGCTGATGTATGCCATTAAGGATGGCGCGAGTGACATCCACATCGAGCCACAGCGCAAACAAGTCCGCATCCGTTACCGCATTGACGGCGTGCTGCACGAACAGATGAAAGTGCCCCAGCACATCCTGGCCCCTATGGTCTCGCGTATTAAGATCATGAGTTCCATGAACATCGCTGAGCGTCGTATTCCCCAGGACGGGCGTATCCATATCAGTATGCAGGGCAAAGACTTCGACTTGCGCGTTAGTACCCTGCCCACCGCCTTTGGCGAAAAAGTCGTTATGCGTATCCTGGACAAAGCCTCGGTGCTCATCGGTCTGGATAACTTAGGTCTGTATCCCGAAACACAGGCGGGCGTCTTAGAAATCTGCCATCAGCCCAACGGCATGTTCTTCGTGTGCGGCCCGACTGGTTCCGGCAAAACGACTACGCTTTATTCCGTCATGAACGTGATTAACAGCGTAGAAAAGAACCTGATGACAGTGGAAGACCCCGTTGAATACCAGTTGCCAGGGCTTTCTCAGGTGCATGTAAACCGCAAAGCTGGTTTAAGCTTCGCCACCGCCTTGCGCGCCTTCTTGCGCCAAGACCCCGACATTATCATGGTGGGAGAGACCCGTGACTTAGAAACCGCCGAAATCGCGGTGCAAGCCGCTCTGACGGGCCACCTTGTGCTTTCCACGATCCACACCAACGATGCGCCTTCCACCGCCACCCGTTTAAGTGATATGGGCGTGGAGCCGTTCTTAATTTCGGCCTCCTTGGTGGGAGCCTTGGCGCAACGCCTGGCCCGTCGCATTTGCTCCAACTGTAAGGAAGAGTATGTGCCATCCCGCGAGCAGTTGCTGCTGTTTGGCCATGATCCGCGCCAGCATCCTGATGCCAAATTCTACCGGGGACGAGGCTGCGATAAGTGCCGTCAAACCGGCTTCAAGGGCCGTATGGGCATCTTTGAGCTAATGCGGATTACGGAAGAAATCGCCGAAATGATTGTGCGCCGCGCTCCCCTGGCGGAATTAAAAGAAGCTGCCCGCGCCAGTGGTATGCACACCCTGCAAGAAGATGGCTTCCGCAAAGTCCTGGATGGCATGACCACAGTGGAAGAAGTGCGCCGCGTGGTGTTCACTGGCGGACACTAACAGTGCGGAGTTGCGAGTGCGAAGTGCGGAATTTTAATCGCAGAGGCGCAGAGTTCGCTAAGAGATAAATTATGGCTCTTAGCGAACTCTGCGCCTCTGCGTTGCATCCAATAACGTTATAGATTCAAGTTGGTAGTGCTGCTGGTCTTAGTTTTAGCTGGTGGCACTGAATTCGAGGTAGAGTATGGATCAGAATCCTATGAACAATGGTCGTCGGCAAGCTGTTATGCCGACGGAAATGGCAGGAGCCGCCGCGCCCCAACAGGCTGGTGTCCCTGGTGGACGCCCTACTGCGGTGGTGCCGGGGCAGGTGCCAGCAGGCGGACGCCCAATGGCAGTCGCTCCAGGCATGGCTCCTCCTAATGGCACCTTGCCACCAAACGCTAACGGAACGGCCTTTCCATCGCCCAATGGGGGCAGCCCGGAAGTGGGAGGCACCGTCGAAGTCGAAGAAAAGAAGTCCTTAGACGAGGTTTATTTAGATGAACTGCTCGGTAGGGTGTGGGAAAGCGGAGCCAGCGACTTGCATCTGGCCGTTGGTCGCCCCCCTTGCGTGCGATTACACGGTAAAATCCGCGAACTAAACGATTATGAAATTTTTCGACCCTCTGTCGTGCAGCGCATGATGTATGACATCCTCTCGGATGAACAGATTCAACGCTTTGAAAACGACTGGGAACTGGACTTTGCCTACTCCGCGCAGTATATCGCCCGCTTCCGTGTCAATGTCTACCGCGACCGGGGGAATATCGCTGCTGCCTTGCGCGTCATTCCCAGTCAGATTCCATCGGCGGAAAAATTGGGTATTCCTCCCGTCATTATGGACTTAGCCCATCGTCCGCGCGGCCTAATGCTGGTTACAGGCCCAACCGGTTCCGGGAAATCCACTACGCTGGCCGCCGTCATTGACCGCATTAACCAGACGCGCGATGAGCATATCATCACCATTGAAGACCCGATTGAATTCCTGCACGAGCACAAAAAGTGCATTGTCAACCAGCGCGAAGTCGGGGCCGATACCCGCGCCTTTGCAAATGCGTTACGCGCCTCCTTGCGCGAAGACCCAGATGTTATCCTGGTCGGTGAAATGCGTGATAACGAAACGATTCACTTAGCCATCTCCGCCGCTGAAACGGGTCACTTAGTGTTTGGCACCCTGCACACCAACTCGGCAGCGGAATCCATTGATCGTATGGTTGGCGTGTTTCCGTCCGAACAGCAAGAGCAAATCCGCACGCAGTTGTCCAACTCGCTGGTCGCCATTGTCTCCCAGCAGTTGCTCCCCAAAGTCGGCGGCGGGCGCATTGGCGCGGTGGAAGTCATGATCGCTAACTCGGCTATTCGCAACCTGGTGCGTGAAAATAAGGCCCACCAGATGACTTCGATTATTCAGACGCAGGGCGGCATAGGAATGCAGACAATGGATCAAGCCCTGCGCGACCTTTATCATAAGGGTTTAATCACCTATGATGATGCGATGGCCCGTGCCCATAATGCGGCTGAACTTGAAGTTATGATGCTCAACCGTGAAGGTGGCATGGAGGGCATGGGCGGAATGCCGGGGCGGTAAGCCGGGCATTGAAATACCCGGCGGGTTGGGTGCCCGCCAAACAGCATCAATATGCTGTGCTGTGGGCTGGAAGGCGGACAAGCCGCCAAGCGTCCTGCCGGACGCCACAAGGTTAGAATTATAGTTTGAGTCCGTCCGCGAGGACGGTTGGCTTTAGCCTTCCCGCCGGGTATTTCAATGCTCGGCAGCCACAAACCGGCTGGAACGAAGTAAACCGTCGCACGTTTAGAGATTCACATCCAGCCAGCCGTATCTTACTTTCGCAGCAGCGAGTTTTAATCAGCCGTATTGAGTCCTGGGGACAAGGAGACGACGATGCCAACTTTTGCCTACGTGGCCAAGGACAAAACCGGGAAGATTCACCGGGGGCGCGCCGAAGCCGACAACGAGAAGATGTTGCAGAAACGTCTTCAAGAGTCCGGCTACTGGGTAACGCAAGTTACCAAAGAGGGCGCGAACAAGAAGCGGAAAAATCCGTTTAACTTTATGGGCAAGGTGAAGCTCAATCACCTTTCCATCTTCTGCCGCCAGTTTGCCACTATGATTAACGCGGGTGTCAGCTTGGTGCGTTGCCTTTCGGTGTTGGAAGTGCAGACGACTAACAAACGTCTTAAAGAGACAATCCGCGATGTCCAGAACCGCGTCGAGGCGGGCGAAACTCTCTCCCGCGCTATGCAGCACCATAACAACATTTTCAACAACCTGTTTATCGGTCTGGTGCGCGCGGGCGAAGTCGGTGGTGTCTTAGATGAAACCCTGGATCGCCTGGCTCAGTTCTTGGAAAGCGACCTGAAACTCAAACAGAAGATCAAGGCGGCTATGACCTACCCAGTCTTAGTTATGATCGTCGCCTTCCTGATTGTGACTGGTTTGGTGGTCTTTATCGTGCCGAAGTTCATAGAAATCTTTAAAGACTTCAAGGTGGAAATGCCGACCCCAACCGCGATCCTGATTGCTATCTCCAACTTCACCACTTCCAAACAAGGCGCGATTATTCTGGTTGGCGGCGGTTTTGGCTTGGTCTTTGCCTGGAAGAGTTTTATCCGCACCAAGTTCGGCAAGCGGCTCTTTGACAAATATAAGATGAAAGTGCCGATTTTCGGCAAACTGAGCCACAATATCGCTGTCGCCCGTTTCTCGCGCACCCTTTCCACCCTGCTCACCTCTGGTGTGCCGATTTTGCAGGCGATGGAAACTGTGGCGGGCGCGATTGACAACGAGACCTTTACTGAGACGATCATGAAGGCGCGTGCCCGCGTCCGTGAAGGCGATCCGATTGGCGAACCCCTCGAAAAGAGCGGCCTCTTCCCGCCAATGGTGGTGCAGATGATTACCATCGGTGAAGAAACCGGTGCCCTCGACCAGATGTTGGGCAAGGTGGCCGACTTCTACGAGGCCGAAGTCGAAACCCAGTTGCAATCCCTGGCGGCGGCCCTTGAACCGCTGATGATCGTGGCTTTAGGTTTCGTGGTCGGCTTTATCGTCATCGCCATGTTCATGCCATTAATCGCTATCGTATCGTCCCTCTCCAGTGGCGGCGGCGACGACAAGTAATGACTGTCAAGCGCATAACCCTGGAACCCAGACTCACTTAAACTCGCAACCACAAAGGGGCAGAAGGCAGGCGCAACCCGCCACCTTCTGCCCCTTTGTCTATTCACCATAGAGAGGATAGCCTCAAGAATCCATCACCGCTAAACAGAAGAGTTTGTCATTCTGAGCAGAGCGAAGAATCTGGTAAGAGTATCTCTAGAGTTCCATTTTTAACATTCACAGCATTAAAGTCCCTAAAGACTACCAGCAGATTCTTCGCTGCGCTCAGAATGACAGACTATGACTTTTAGGACAAAATTGGATATTTGTTCTACTCTTTTGTAACTTTTGCACCTACTATCTACCACCTACCTGCATAATGGTCTTATTCGTCCTCTTTATCCTCGGCATTCACATCGGTTCGTTTCTCAATGTTTGTATCTGGCGCTTGCCGCGTGGTGAGAGCGTGGTGCAGCCACCATCGCACTGCCCGAACTGTGACACGCGCTTGCATATGCTGGATATGGTGCCATTGCTGTCGCAAGTGCTGCTGCGGGCGAGGTGTCGCTATTGCGGCACGAAAATCTCGTGGCGTTACTTTGGCATTGAGCTACTAACGGGCATTCTGTTCGTTATGGTGGGGGCGCAACCGGGGAATATCGAGGGGAATTTACTCACCGGGGCGTGGGTAGGCGACCCGGTGCGACTCGTAGAGCAGCTTATTGTAGTGTCTACCCTGGTGGTTATCTTCTGGATTGACTACAAAACCCACCTGATTCAGTTGGAAGCGGTTTTTCTTCTCGGTCTGGCAGGCGTGGCCCTGGATATGTGGCAGGTCTTCAAACAGGGCGGGCAACTCACCGGGGGTGCGCTCTTTGCCGGATCACCCTTGTTGCCCGCTCCCCTGCCCCAATCTTTACTGGCGATGGTCGTGACCGCTACAATTTTATGGATTCTGCGCGAGGGTTTTTCCTGGTATTATGGCAAGGAAGCCTTGGGCTTTGGCGATGTCATTCTGGTGGGGGCGATTGCCGCGAATTTAGGGTGGAACCCGACTATTCTCACATTCTTCTTTCTGTCCGTCGTAGTGGGAGCGATTGTCGGCGTTGGTCTTAAAATCCCTCGTGCCACCCGCACCTATCTGTGGGCCAAGGCACGGGCGCGACGGCATGGTAGCCGTAAATCTCTGGCCTGGCCGTTAGCACGCCATACATTTCGCAAAACCATTCCCTTTGGGCCGATGTTAGCTGCTGGTGCCATTGTCGCTATGCTCTATGGGGGCCGCATCAATGAGGCGTATGTCAACTGGCTGAACCCGCCCCTGACGAATCAGAGCAGCATTTATCCAATGGGAGAAACGCCACCGGCCCCGCCACCTTAATGCGTTGGGCAAAACTCGTGCATACTATGGGACGCAACGCCTGCGGCGACGCCAATTACATGCGCTAAAGGACGCAATTAAAACAAAATAGCGTTAAATTGCGCACGAAGTTAGCGTCGCCGCAGGCGTTGCGTCCCATTAGAATCTAACCGTTAAGATGTGTGCAACGCGTCCCAACGAGCGGCGTCCATACATCATTCAGTGATTGCAACAGCAGTTATAACGGAACAGTTATAATAGGATTACCAAAGTAAACCGCTGCACAGTTGACGCCATTAAATGGATCGTGACGGTGCAGTGTTTTGGCAAATAAAATCTGGCATGAAATTCGCGTCCAGCACGCATGTTCGTGGGGGTATCACTATGAAACATCGGAAGCAACGGTCATTTCAGGGATTCACGCTGGTGGAAATTTTGGTTGTCCTGGCCATTATTGCAATTCTGGCCGCCATTATCTTCCCCGCTTTCACGCGGGCCAAGGAAAGTGCGCGTGAAGCGAGCTGCGCTTCTAATCTACATAAGATTGGCATGGCCGTGCAGCTTTATTTTAGCGATGAAAAGCGTTATCCAGGTTCGCTGGCGGCCTTGTTGCCAGCCGACCATGCACTCTCCAATTCGGCCAGTCCCGTCCCCACCCCGGTGGCTAATGTAAACCCGACAACGGGCGTGGGTGGCACTGGCTATCTTAAAATTAGCGACCTGTCCTTTCAGTGCCCGGACGACCCTGCGGAAGTTCCCTATCCCCGCTCTTCTTATGGCGATATTTCTACAGATATAACGACTGGCCCGGCTGATCCGGCGCGTCTGGTCTGGAACTACTGGGGCTATCAAGCGGATGGCACGGCCTATCCAACCTATACCGCGGCTAGTGCGGCAGCACCCTCGGCTGCGCTTCTGGTTGATCCCGGTTCGACTTTTAACCCGTGGGCCACGCCGCCAAATCCGATCAAAAATTCTCTCTCCAACCGCTTCGCGCCAGCGACGACTATCGTTACCCATTGCATCTATCACCGGATACAAACGGCAGCCAATCTACAAGACCCCAGTGCTCTTTATACAACCCCGGCTAACGATGCCCATGCCCGCGATATTATCCTGCGCTTGGATGGCTCCACGAAAACCGTGGATGTAAGCCAATTCAAGACCAATGGCTACTGGCAGACGCAGAACTTCTGATGCTGGGAGTGACTACACCTATGCGAACCCCTTTAATCTGTCAGGTTTCAGCCCTACCTCATCATAACGTGCAACATGGTAAGATGCGGTCACATCCGCGTCGCAGTAGCCACCGCAGTGGCTTTACTTTGATAGAAGTCGCCGTCGCCCTGGTAATTTTTGTTATCGGTGCCTTAGCGATTCTGCGCATCTTCCCACCCGCGTTGGGGCTTATTCAGGGTTCCGAAAGCCGCGCCATCGCCATGCGCATGGACAAGAGTACATTATCGAATTTAGCGAATAACCCCGGTCAAGTGCCTGATGCTATTTTTGATGTGTCTTCATATAATTCTTCTACTTTCACCTGGACTTGGAATGACGCTGTAACATCGGGCGGCTTACCTATTGCAGTTGTCGGTACCACTTCTCTCAACCATTCCATACCAGCCGACATTATCGCCAGTGCTTTCACTAATTCCAGCTTGTCCCATTTTAAACATATTATGCGCGAGACGCATACAGTGTTAGCGGATAGCACAGGCAAGTTATTTGTGTTGACCAAATTCCCGTATCAGGGCAATGTTCAGGTCTTTACCGAAGATCAAGTTAAAGATGTCGTTTTATCATCAACACCTGCCAATCAAGATGAGTTAGATTTCAGCAATGCCCATCTTGCTTCTACTGGAGCATTATTTTCGGATGCAGCCCCTAATTCTATTCGTCCCCCGGATAATGCACGTACCGCAGACGGGGTAACTTATTATGTCTCCTACCAATGGAATGAAGATATTACTGGTGCAGGATATAAGCGCGTGCAATCAGTAACAGATGAACCCATTTCGATGGTCAACGATGGCTCTGCCCAAACTCCTAACAGTGGTCATAATGTCAAGCCGTTCCAAAGCACCAGAGCTGCCCAAGGTGTAACTCTGATAGATGGGTCAGTTTCTGTTCGCCTGCGGCAGCGTAGAGGAGTCATAACTACTAGTAGTGCCACTGACATATCCAATGGCCATGTTGGTTATTTACCTCTCAATGCTGTTACCTTCCCAACTTTACATGCGGGTGACACGGTTACTTTAGACTACGACGTTGAAGATTGGCGGCAGTTATTGGACGACAGTGTGCCCAACCTCGCAGCGCCCTTGCCGACACCGGCCTATCCCGCTGCCATAGCAAATTCCGTCGCCGCCGTGAGTATGCCGATTCGTAATATTGATGATACCCAACCCGCCTGGGTGTCTTCGCTGCTGATGGACACTACCAATCCTCAAGCTATTGGCTTAAATCAGGCCGAGTGGAACTCTAACTCCAGCCCCGCCAGTGCCAGTGGCGCGGGCTCCAATCCTCATGCCTCCGCTCTGGTAGACGTTAATACAAAGTCAGGTCGGGTTGTCTACAATATCAATGGTATTAAAGCGCCACATGCCCGCACGGGATACCGCACTTTAGATAGTTGGGCGCATCAGTTATCGGTAGCGGCTCGCAGCTATATTCCTTTTTATGGGACGCAGTATTCTACCTACCTCTATTCCTTTGACGAGCAATGGCGAGAATATGAGTTAGTGAAATCGAATTCACAATTAGTCTTCCATCCCAGTGAAGCCGGGAAGTCTATCATGGTGTCATATGAGTACTCCGATTTAGGGAGCCCGCCCAAGTACACTCAGGTCGTGGGCAGCATTATAGCCATCAATGAGCAACCTGACCCCTCGCCTGATGCCAATTTTGGGGCGACGGTTGCCGCAGCGCAGCTAACCGATCAGGCGGGTAATATCCTGGGGGCCAATAGGATTACTGCTATCACCAGCGTTGAAGGCGTGGATATTAGAGCGCGCACAGCCTACATTGATAATAACCACTACAATCAGTCAGCAGTGGTGGCCTACCGTTCAGCCGGTTCGCTATAAAGGGCCAACATGAGCAAAAGCCACAAGACGGTCTCGACAAGTGAGGTAGCGATGAAGCGCATGGGTCTTTATACACGGAGTCAGGCACAGCACAATAGGTCATCACGAACGCGGGGTGGCTTTACGCTCGTGGAAATTTTGGTGGTGCTGGCGATTGCCGCTCTTATCTCGGCCATGACGTTAAGCGGCTTTAAGAACCTGAGCCAGAGTAGCAAGCGCACCACCTGCCAGACCAACTTGCGCACCGTTTACCAGGCATTCCGGCTCTATGGGGCCGACTATGATGGGAACTATCCCATTTATGATGCGGCGGCAACTACCCCTGGTGCTAAAAATATTGGTCTGTGGGCGCTCTACACTTTTCAAGTCCCGGATAAGAATGCTGACGCTGTAGTCCCACCTAATGCGATTATGCCTTCGCCGCAAACTCAACCCTATCCCGTTGAACGTTATCTGCGCAGTGTCAAATCACTGCACTGCCCGGCGGATGTCGAGGATGAGCAACTCTATGATCCCACCGGAACTAACTATAATCTGAGCTACTTATCCTACCAGACTCTTGATCCCGATACAGGTAGTGCAAACCTTGAAGATCAATCTACTTATCAATCTATGCGTACCTCGGATGACAGTAGTGCTAATTTCGGAAACTGGAAGCGGCAATTGCTCCATTTCAATGGTGGAATAGTATTCACTAATCCACCTTACCCGCCAACCACACCATCTCAACTCGTCGTCCGTCCGCCAACAGATGACACCATTGTGACTTGGTGTAAATGGCATCGTCCAGCCACCCCAGGTTATGACGTGAGTAGGCCGTATGATAATGTCTTGTTCTTTGATGGTTCTGTGAAGAATTTGCCGGTTGAGCAGACACCTACTGGTGCTCCCGCTGCGGTGCGCGGCTGGAAGCGCGTGCCGACCTCGTAGTTATAGATTATTCGTGACAAGCCGTGTAGGAGATGAAGGATATGCAGATGAGATTCACTGGTCGCACACCTCAAATCGCTCGTTCACAGGGGCGTGGGTTAGCCATGCACCGGCACGCTCGACGGGTGCGGGCTGGCTTCACGCTTGTTGAAATGATGGTGGCTCTGGCTATTTTGAGTTTGATGATGACCATCATCTTCGTGCCATTGAACCTGGGCTTAAACTTCTTTCATATCGGCAATGCACGCTCTCAACTCCAGCAATCGGCGCAGGCGATGCTCAATCGTATGTCGGCTGAACTCCGCCAGGCGTCCTTCGTTTTCCCCAATGATGCCCTGCCCGGTGTGACGGATAAAGCACCTTACACCAATAACGGTGGTCTGCCTTATTACCAATCCACTACATTCGATGAGACAGTGGATGCCTCCGCAGCTTCCTCTACGCCTAAAAGCATAGTTTGCGGTTCCAACAAGCAGCCAGCCGGGAACCCTTCCCGCATTGACTTTTTGTTGCCGAAAATGGCGACTAACGGGTCGCCTCAATTGCCTCTTACACCGGGTACTTATCTTGTCACCTATTATGCTCGCAGACAGACACCCTTTGACAGCAGTTTTAAATCTAACCCTTTCGATGGCGTAGATAATCCTATTGTGATGTATCGCGCGCAGATGCCGTTATTCGATAATAGTAGTCCTCCTAAAAAAATGGTGGACATCTCCGACAGCCGCTATCCTTCAGGGGCCTGTTCAGGCAACGAAGACCAAACTTCATTTTGGTTGACAGAATCGGAGTATGGCGAACCGAATTTAGAACCTCTGAGTATTAATGACGGTAGTCCTAACCCGACTTTCGCCAGCCACGACCTTTTGACACCGCGTGGTATGGGCTTACTGGCTTCTCATGCGACTGATCCCACTTTAGGCGCGACGGCCTTCGTTCCTAACACGATATTCTTGTGCCAGGACACCGATGGCGATGGCAAGATTGACCATGTGAGGATTACGCTCGACTTAGCCCAATACGATGAGGCAGGAGCCATGCAGACGGCCCAGAATGTCCGGCTATCGGAAGATGTAGACCTGCCTAATATCCAATAGGACTTACGCACAAAGCACAGGAGAGTCTTGTCATTCCGAGCGGAGCGGCATGGAGCGTGAGCGCAATGCCGTGCAGTCGAGGAATCTTTGAACGGGCACTACAAGTCTAAACGGCAAGATTCCTCGACTGCGCTACGCTTCGCTCGGAATGACATCATGCTTTAATTTTTCATAAGTCCTGTCCAATAGACTTCGTGCTTTCTTGATGCTCCACTCTTGTCACAAACCAACTGGCCAGACAAAATTTCTATTTCAGCAGTAAAAAGGCGTGCAACGCGCTTTTCCCTGACTCGTCACAAACCGTATTCCGATGTTATTACCTCATGCCACGAAGTTACAATCTGCTGTCATGGGGCGCACAGCGACCACCGTCTGGCGCTTTAAGGGGTTAAACCCAATGGAGTCAAATTAATGGCTGTGTTCCTGCGTTATCTGGCCTTCTTCCTGGCCCAACTGCTCTGGCAGCGCATTGTGCCAAAACCGGTGCCGCCAATTCGTCTGCCAAAAAAAAGCCCTATTGGTATGCCCCCTGTCTCGCCGTGGCAATTGCTGATCGGACTCTGGCTCTCTAAAAAGCTGTGGGATAGTTACGGCAAAGATGTTAAGGGCCAAGTCAAGGAGCAGATGAAGCACCAGGTCAAGCAACAGGCTAAGACTCGCTACACCAAGATGAAAGATTCTATGGGTCGTCGTGTTGACGATTTCTTAAAGGTACCAACGGTGCCACCGGCGGAAGCCCCTAAATCAGCCGCCAGTTCTCCATCCAGCCGTTGAGTAGCCCAATGATTACATTTTCATCTCTACAGGCACGGTTATTGCTGCTATCAAAATAAGCTAAAGTTTTAATCGGCCAGTTCTTTGCAATAGGCTTAAATGTCCAATTAAATAGCGTGCGATGCGACTAGCATCCATTAAGTTATAGTCCCAACGCCAAGTCTTAATAGTTGAGGTATTCCAAATGCAGATACAGTGTTCAGACCGCAACGCCACCAACGCACCCGCTTCCTCTATGGTGCGTAACTATAGAACGGCCCGCGCCATCTCAAATCGAAGTCGTAGCGGGCGGCGCCGGGGCCAAGCACTTTTAATGGCCGTGTTGCTCATGGTGTTCGCCGCCCTGCTTGGCTCGACCTTTGTCACTGTCGTGGCGCTGAACCTTAACCAGACGGGCCGCCAGCAGGATGTGACCAGCGCCCGTTCCGCAGCCCAGGCTGGACTGCTCTTTACGAATAAGCAACTGACGGATAGCATTAAAGGCGAAAAATGGCGTCCTGAGCAAGTTAGCCCACCACCTGCCCCTTATCTGGGCGACCCCGCTTCAAGCTCACCCGACACCAGTTACAATGTCTACTACACGCCATTTGAGCAGGCTCAGGGCTGGGCGCGCACGGTTCCCAAGCCCTACAGCGGAGATCAAAAGGGTGGTGACTGGGATGGCGATGGCACTCCTAACACCGTAGCTGACGACTGGGCCAAGCTCGAATACTTCCGCCGCAACCATAATGCCCGCGTCTTTGTAAAGTTTCCCAGTCCGCTGTTGCCTGCAAACGCCGATACCCCAACTTACTTAGTGGAAGTCAAATATGTTCCCAAAGATAATACAGAGTTTGTCTTGCCTCTATTTACTGGCGACTCCGCTGCATTCGATCCCAACGAAAGTCCCGATAAAGGTGGCCAATTACGCGTTACGGTTATTGGAGAATCGCAGGACAACTCAAACGTTTTCTTTCGCCGCGTATCCTATAAGCCGACTGCCTCTAATGGCAGCCCGCTTTCTTTTGCGTATTATACCTCGAACTGGGATACCAACAAGAATCGCTTAGTCGCTACTAAAATTAAGTCCACACTTCCAATCTCTAACTTTAATACCCTACCAGTTTATGATGCATCTGGCATTGTCCCTGGCGAGACCCTGCTGCTCAATGACTCATCAACTGGAGATACTGCGGTTATTGTCCAGTCAGTTGATTATACGACTAACATTATTACTCTCGACAATACCTATCTTAAGACTTACCAGCCAAACGCTACCGTCCGCGTTGCGGGCACATTAATGCAAACTCTGTTTGGGAAGAACGATACACCTACCTACACCGCCAATTTCGACGCAGATGGCATAAATGGCTCGTCTAGCACTTATGAGACGATTTACTCGGCCCCGATAACGTCCTCGGCAAACGAATTTGGGGAACCGTTTAATGCCGCTAAACCAGCAGGTGGCATGTTTTTCAATGGTGGCTTAGTGCCCCAGGAAAGAGTGCAGATGAATCTGTCATCTGCTGCGCCTTTTCCATCCTACTTATCCGTAGCGGGTAAAATTGTCGTGCCTGCGGCACAAACCCAGGCCGCCATCCGCGATGCTAACATACCTTCTTCGACGCCGGTGCCTTTAAATACCCAGCTAACTCCGCAGTCTAATGCTCTAACATCGGTGGTTAGAGCCGACAGCGACCCTTATAGCAGCGACCCCAGTAAGAATCCAGTAAAACCGCTATCTCCTCCACAATTAGATGACAAATTGACGCGCTATCAGCAACTAACTAAGTATTCTGATGTTGGCAACGGTTCGCTTTATGGCTATGGGACCGGTGGCGTCTATATAGACAATGCTGACGACTTTGAGAAAGTTGTCACGGCCAATGGAAGCTACCGCGCCCTTAGCATTTCTGACATGCAAAGACTCTGGCAGCGCAAATCCTTCTTTGCGAATACAACCGGAGCTAATCCCGACGGTGCTCCCAATGTAGGAGGGGGTGTGCAAGCCGGAAATTTAACCAGTCCGCTTCCACGCTATCGCTTAGCCTGGAAATCACCCAGCAGTACTGAGACCTGGACTTATCCTACCGCGGCTGGATCCCTGGAAGAGCGTGGCGTTCGGGGTTGGGTCAGCCCTTACGAGTTCATGCCACGCGGTGCAACCATCCTGCTTAATGGTAATCAAATCACCATTATCCGTGATGACCGCTCCGATGCTTTGTTTGCCGCTCCTGACCTTAATAAAGCCTGGCAAGATCGCACTACTGGCAACCGTATATCAGGCGCATATAGCATGACCATTGACTATAGTACATCCAATGAATCACGCACTGTGGGTGGCAGTACTATTCTCAATCAGCCCTTTAACGGGGTTATTTACGCTGATGGTAACGTGCGGGTTCGGGGCACAGTAGGTAACAAAGACCTAACGATTGTGTCGGCTGGTAATATTTATGTTGATGGCGCGATTCGCAGGGGGGGTGCCGGGCACATCGCTCTTATTGCCAAAAAGAATGTCACGCTCAATCCGACGCAGTTCCTTACTCATCTGCCTGGCCAGAATGATCCTAGCATAGTGACCGATCCGACAACCAAAGAAATCTTCTACAATATGACCCTACCGGGCGGCAACACTCCAAACACCACAGAACAGATTGGGCGTGACTTCCGCCTGGATGATACTACCGTGCCAGCCAGTGATTATTATCTCACCATGCAACATGCAGGCGAGATGAAAAATGCCTTTGACCTGACTTATCCAACACCGGCAGCACCAAACCCAGCGCCCACACCTATTTCTATCACGATTAAAGACCCCAGCCCAAACACTCCGCCTACCGTCATTGATGCAAACGAAAAGCATTTTGCAGGCAGCAGTTCAACAGGGCAGGACTTTGATATTAATCTCACCGACTTATCCGCCACACCTACACCAACAGCCAATCAGGGTAGTGATGGAACTGCCAATAGTTTAAATACTCTTAAGTCAAACGCAGCTTTTAGCACTCCAACTGGCTGGCAAATGACCCTGCCCGCAGCAAATGGGACCCTGCCAGCACGGCGCATTGCTTCACTGAAGGCTTCTAACGTAACCACCACATGGCTTCCACTTCATGTTCCCTTGACGGTTTCAGTAGGGGTATTGTCCAATCCTGGGGCCAATTTTCTTAATATACCAGCCTTTGGGTCTCCACCACCTCTTACCATCGGCAGCAGTTTTAGTTGGAATGGTAGCAATCCCCCCCCAACTTATGATCCCACTATTCAAGGGTACTGGGAGGATGTGGGGGTCTTACAACCGACTCCAACGCCAGTTGCAGGCCAAACCCCACAGTCCTTTGCGGCTGACACAACAGTGGGCGAGCCGTTCTATCAAATTCCCAATCCATCAAACCCAAATGGCAGATTGCAGGCACATCTCCAATGGATGAGCCGTAAGTTGAGCACAACCTGGTTGCCAATTAATGATAACGCGATTGGCTTCATGCGCGACCCGGCAGAAACACTGTGGCCTACTGGAGTTCTACCAGGCTACCGTTTAGGCTACTTTAAAATTGAGCGTGCCCTTTCTGGTTTGACGCCATTCCAAGCAAATCAAAACTTTGCGGGTAACACGCCAGGAGTTAGTTATCCTGAACAGGCGTTATCCTATACTGTTCAGGCCACTATTATGGCTCAGGAAGGCTCATGGTTTGTGATTCCCATGCCTCTCGTGCCGAGATTTGATGTCAATGGGGATGGGAATACGACTGATGCGCAAGACTTGGCCGCCGCAACTCGTTTCCGGCGACTGAATTATCAAGTGTTCGTCTTGGGGAACATTGCTCAAAATCATTCTCCAACGACAGATGCGGACTATGATCTAGAACAAGACCCCGATGGCCGACCTGAAGGTGCCATGCGACTGTGGGTTGATTCACTCTCTTACCCACACGATATTGATAGTGCAGGTAATGGTCAAAACTGGCGAACTATCACTTACGCGGCTGATCCTATACCTGCTAACAATAATCTGTATTTACCAGTCACACCTGACATAGCTTACACAGGCTAAAGGGCATAAACATAACACAACAGGGGCGCACCATCATGGTGCGCCCCTGTTGTGTTATAGGTAATGAAAGTTGAGAGGGGCAGAATTACCCCATCGCGTCTTTGCCTATTGCTGCACAAATCCTTCGGGTAGTTCCGGGGTAGCGCGGGGAGCGGCCAGGCCCATCTGGGCTTTCATGGCGGCCAGTTCAGCATCCACTTTGGCATCGCCACCGCCGCTTTGCAGTTGCTTGAACTCATCTTCCAGGCTGCCAGAGTCGAGACTTTCCATTGCTGTGGCGACGCTCATCTCGTGTTGAGTGCGCTTCTTGAGGCGGTCGAAGCCCGCGAGAGCCTGGCTATTGCCGATGCCGGAAGCCACCTGCTGCACATGCTGGCGGGCAATGGCCGTGCGATGCTGGGCCACTAAGACATCGCGCTGGCGCTCCATGTCCGCGATCTTGCCGCGCAGTTGTTCGGCAGCAGCTTTAAGCGAATCCACCTGTTTCTTCTGCTCATCCAAAACGACGCGCAGGTCATTATTCTCCTGCTCCTCCCGCTGCTTTTCGGCCAGGGCTTTACGGGCCAGGTCTTCGCGCCCGGCGGTCAGGGCCATGTGCGCTTTGTTCTGCCAGTCAGTAATATCGGCTTCGTTCTCTGCATAGGCGCGGCGGGTGTCTTCATAAGAAGCAATGACCATCGCCACCTCATGCCGCACTTCGGCCAACTCTGAATTAGCTTTGCGCAGAAACTCCGCGCTCATCTTCACCGGGTCTTCGGCCCGGTCTAACAATTCATTGACGTTGGCCGACAGAATCGAGCCGACACGCCCTAGAATATCTCCTAATGCCATAGCGTTTTCTCCTTTAGTAGTGAACCTGGGGTAACGACATTTTCAAGGTAATTCTCATTTTACCCGAATTGATGAAAAACTTCGTTAAATCTGTTAAGAAGTTTGATTTTCAAATCCGGCAAGCCCAAGCGACAGGCTCGTCTTCGCCATTAAGCACCTAAAAGCTTCAATATAGCCTCTGCACCAATATCCGCACCATTGCGCCAGGCTTGACCCGTCTCTGCATCGGTTCTTGGCATGGCCGCTGCCATCGCCTGGCGGAGTCGCTCGCGGGTGGCGGGCTGCATGAGATCACG
This sequence comes from Abditibacteriaceae bacterium, assembly GCA_019239895.1. GTDB lineage: Bacteria > Armatimonadota > Abditibacteriia > Abditibacteriales > Abditibacteriaceae > JAFAZH01. The sequence continues at coordinate 145,923 of JAFAZH010000048.1, forward strand.
AATAGCCGCCGTCAACTCGATGACTCGCTCGTTGTCAGCGGTCACTCCTGCCTGATTATCCATTCCGGCGCCTTCCCCCACACAGAGCGCACGCCCTGCCTGAGCCAGATTCTGGGCACGCTGCTGTTGATCGTCTACATCGCGGGTAAAAGGCCACAGCACGGTAGGAACCCCGGCAGCCTGTAGCTCATGCGTCGTATTGTAGCCCACCGAGGCCACCGCACAATCGAAGGCATTGAGATAGGGCATCGCAGGATAAACATCACGCAGCACACGCCATTGAGGTTGTGCCAGCGGAGGTGACGTTGCAGATACGCTACTTCCCTGTTCCACCTCTGTTGATGTTACTTCTGCTGGCTTAGCACTCGTTGCATTAGCAGGTGGGCGCAATAGTGGCCCTTCCATCTCCACCCAGAGCATTTCGCTGCCAGCCCCCTCAATTGCACAGTTCAATTGCTTGCGAGCGACTGCCGTTTCCGGCTCCCCGCCCCCACCTAAAGTGAGCAATCCTATTTCACCTTCCAGAGGTAAGCCCAGTTGGGCACGAGCCGTGGTGCGGTCAAGCAGTTCCTCCCGGTCACGCAACAGCATCGGGCCAGTCCAGACAGTGGGAATGCCATCTGGGGTGGGAATCTCTTCCGTATCAGGCGCATGAGGCACCAGGATTAGATCATACAGCCGTAGCGTGTTTTGCAGGAATGTGTCATTGGCCCGCTCCGGGCGTTGGGCGCGGAACACAAAAACCTTGCGCAATGGCCAGCGCAGCAACGGCAACAGTTCATGCAAGGCTCCGGCGGCGAAAGTGTCTACAATTAAACAGTGGGGATCAAAAGCCGTGACCGCATTCCATACCACGCTTTGGCTCAAGCGTACAAACGAGCCATGCCGCAACCGCCCTGTCGAAGCCGCTGCCCGCGAGGGCACCTTCAACGCCGCAAAGCCTTCCCGATAAATAACGTGAGATGCTTCACTGGCCGTCAGCAAAAGAATCTCAGCCGCTGGACACTGGCGTCGCACCGCCCGCGCCAACGCGAGCAGCCGCGTGACATGGCCTAAACCCAATCCGTCAACAGCATAAAACAGATATCGCATTCTTTAATGTTGAGTGTTGAAGTTTGAGTTAGGAAGGCCAAGTTCATTCAACCCAACATCTATAATTTAGCGCAAGTGTGCCTGGAGATGAGAGGCGTTGCGCTCATCCTCTAAAGCTTTGCGCGATTCGGCAAAGGCGATAAGCTTCCAGCCTCCGGCGGGAATAGTAACGGTCGCTTCGGATTGGTAGCCGCGCACGGTTAAGGGTAAATCATCGTCATCCGCCAGGTCAAGTGCTACGCCGGGAGCGCCACCCACGGCGGCCCCAATCGCTGCCGATTGGTTGCTGGTATTAAAGAGAGCTACTAACAGGGTGTTTTTGGCGGAGCGACGGACGGCCACCCGAATCGCTTCGGCCCCGGCCTGCTGCGCATCTGTGCCGCGCACATGCACCAGGCTTTGCTGCATATAACCGGCAATAGCGGCATAATAGCGTTGTAATGGCGTGGCGCGGTTGATATTCGGCAGCACCGCATCCGGGGCACGCGGGGTGCCCAGAGTTGGCTGGGCCTCATGAGTGGCTGGCTTTTGCGATAAGGTATCGGTAAGTCCGGCATCCCGGCGGTTCTCGCCACCCTCACCATCAGCGATTAAATGATAAGGCATCCAGATTACCTCGCCTTTACCAACGGGGGTAATAATCACAGCGGGTGAGCCATCTTCCAGCCGCGCTGCGACACGCGGGCCAGTCAACACATCTTTACCGCGCTCCGGCTTGGGCAGCTTTTCTAACGAGGTGGGGCTAAGCTTGACCTGCACATTCTGCTCAACTGTGGCACGCGCCCCGTGTCCAGCACCCCACGTCCAGGGATCTTCCAGAATCATGGTCGCCTGTTTACGCTCTATCCCGGTGGCAGTTGCTCCGACCAGGGAGGCCAGTTTCCAGGCAGGCTGCCCTCTCTCATCCAGCAGGGGTGCGCCTTCCATGTAGATAATGCCACCGGCTTTAACCGTCGCCTTAAACTGCTCCACAGTGGCATCACTGATGCGCTCCCCCAGCGCCACGCAGAATGATTCCGGCACTTTAGCAAATTCCTTCTGTTCCTTTTGCGATAGGGTGCGCGCCACTTGCGGCACCCGTCCTGCGTCCCGGAGTGTGCGATAAAGTTGGGGCGTTGCCTCATTGCCCGCACCCAGGCTTTCTGGCAACGGTAGCACTCCAATATCTTCTAAAGTCACCGATCCAAGAAACAGTGGAAGGTTGCGCGCAACCACCCGCTGCCAGGCCACCGCAGGGTCGTTTTGGCTAATTAAACCTGTGGCCCCACTCATAAAATAATCAAGAGAAGATAGCGGTGGGGAAACTACGTTCAGCCGCCCCTCTTCTGTCACGTCCTGCCCTTGAACGAAAATCGGTAGATCATAACCAGCCTGCTCTTCAGCCAGGCGACGGGCGGCTTTCACGGGCCAGATGCTGTCTGCCGCACCTGCATGAATCACCACCCCATCACAAAACGCTCCATAGGCATTAATAGCTTCGACTGCCGCTTCGGATGAGGGATCGTCATTGACCTCTACCCCCAAAAGTAAGGCGGCATCAGGAGCCTGGTTTTCGACAAGCTGGCGGATTTGCTTGATGAGATTAACATCAGCCCCGGCTAAAGGGATATTATTGTGCGCTGCTATGGGCAATTCAAAGCCGAGATAGTTACGCGCCGCACTCGCCTGTGCGGTGCGTAACGCATTGGCGATGCTGGCTCGCCAGTCCAGCGGCGGCTCATTGGTTGTAGCATCGTGCAAAGCTGGCAGTTTGATCACATTCCAGTTCACAGGGGCAGCAGTGAAAACGTTGTGCGGCTGCACTTTGCCTTTGTGATTCAAATCCCGCTTGAGGGCCGGTAAAAAAAGTGGGCCAGTCGTAGGAGCGGTGGGGGCAACGTTATTTAAATTGTTACCAAGATTGCCAGCATCAGTAAAAAAGGGGGAGTCGTTGAGCAGCCACCACCCCGCCTCACGATGAACGCCAGGGATGAGCAAAGGGGCTGACTGCGACAACGCGGCGTGAGCTTTGTCATTGGATACAATGCGCAACTCATAGGCTCCCGGATCACCTTGAATGGTGATTGAAGTCTGGTAGCTACCATTGCGTTGCACAAAATCACGGATCACATCAGCAAGCATGATGGGTCGCCCCGCTTCAAATAAGCCCACGCGCAGGCGCGGGTTGGGCACAGGAAAATTAGCCGTGAGATTAAGAGTGACAACCGTGTTAGGGCCAAGTGATGTCGGCTCAGCTTGTAAGACGGGCAGTTGAGTGGCTGGTGCGGCACCAGACTGCGAGGGGCGAGTATTCTGGGCGGCAACTGGCACGCCAGCAAATGCCAGTTGCAAGGCACTAGCAACCAGCAGCGAGGGGAGCAAAGACTTCAAAGGTGTTCCTTTCGACAAACGACTGATACAGCTATTAAGAGTTTGGCCCTCACCCCCGGCCCCTCGCCCAAGGTTGGGCGAGGGGAGACAAACTCTTACTAATAAGATGAACCGCAGAGACGCGGAGGTCATAGAGAAGAAAGGGATGCTCTTAAATACTCTGTGTTCCCGGCGTCTCTGCGGTTCATCTAACGAACATTATCAAGTCATAGTTAGGGCACCCTTCTCCCAGTATTGGGAGAGGGGCTGGGGTGAGGGCCAAACTCTTAATGCTTTTTATGACGCTTTTTGCTGTGCTTGGTTTTGCCCTGACTGCTCTTGCCTAAGCTGGTATGCAAGCCCGCAGCTTTGGGAGCATACGGATTGATATAGCGCATTCGCAGCAGTTCGGGGATAGTGACGAAGCGATAGCCCCGCTCACGCAGGGTGTTGATAATGCGGGGCAGAGCTTCTACAGTCTGATGGCGATCACCACCGCCATCATGCATTAAGGCAATGCCGCCGGGAGAAGCCTGGCTAATAATCATGGAGGCAATACTGCCCGCACCCGGCTTTTTCCAGTCGGCGCAGTCGGCAGACCAGATGAGGACAGCATCTTTTTCCTGCTCGGCCTGGCGTGCCATGCCATTTTTGAGCAGGCCATACGGCGGACGAAAGATCGTAGGGCGGAAGCCAAGGGCTTTTTCAATCGCCTGATCGGTGCGCTCCACCTGTCCCACCGGATCACGCGGACGGGAGGGGTGATCCCACGAGTGATTGCCGATGGCATGACCAGCATCGCGCACGGCCCGCGCTACGTCAGGCCGCGCCCGCACCTCATGGCCCACCATGAAGAAAGTCGCCTTGATGTTATTAGCCGCCAAAATACGCAACACTTCTCTGGTATATTCCGGCCAGGGGCCATCGTCAAAGGTTAAAGCAAAGACTTTTTCTCCTGGTCGCACCGGAACTTTATGGATGACGGCACCCTGCGCCCAGGTGGGAATTGAAAGAGAATTAGGGGGTTCAGTGGCGCGGGGAGCCGGGGCCGAAGCATGAGCTACCGTCAGGCCGGGCATATTTACTGGCGCAGCCGCTTTCAGTGTTGAGGGAGAAACGCCAGTTGAAGTGAATTTGGCGCAACCTGCTCCGACAAGCAACATTCCTGTCGCGGCACTGTATAATGCAATTTGTTGCTGGGTTCTTTTAAGGGGAAGTATTTTAAGATAATTTTTCTGCCGCAGTAGATTGCTCGGTGCCGTCATGCCGTTCCTTATAAAGATGTTTAATCCAAGAATTTAGTATAACACGACGATTGTCGCCATTTGTTCACAGCGAGTAGCCTCTTGTGTTGATAAAGAGGCACAAACTGCACCCTCGCCACGAACCTGTGTTAAAATAGTTTGTGAAATTTTGCACTTATATTAGACGCACGGCTTTAACGGCAGAGCGTGTTCTGTTAATACTGAGGGCAAAGTTACCGGAGAGTTTGTTTTTCTGGCTTAGGCCGCCGCTACGTGAGGTCGTTTCAGTTGTCAAAGAATTGTAGAACAAGCTTCTACAAATAAAGCTTGACTTTGACCAGGTTGTTAGTTTGGATGTTGTTGCAGACTCACCAACTCTTAATCTCGGCATAATCACAGCACGTTATTAATTAGCAGCAAGGGCATCGCTCAAAGGGGTTGGAAGCATTGCGTTGGACACGGCGTACCATCGTCGAGGAAATCAAGCGGTTACATAAAGCCAACACTGAACTCAATTATGCCAGCGCCGAAGCGCACCATCTTAATCTGGTGCGCGCTGCCGCCTGGCACTTCGGCACCTGGCGACGGGCGGTGGAAGCGGCAGGCATAGATTACGAGCGCCTGTCTAAATATCAACGCTGGGATCAACAGCGTATCATTGAGCGGATTCTTCAACTGCACCAGCAGGGGGCCGATCTCAGTTGGCGGGCTGTCAGCCTGGAAGTAGACCCGCCTTTAGCCGCCGCTGCTCTACGGCCCAATGGTTTCCCCTCGTGGCGGGCCGCCATCACTGCCGCCGGACTGGATATTAGCGATGTGGCTCGCTATCAATACTGGGACGATGCTCGCATTATCGCAGAGATTCAGCTTCTCCATCGTAAAGGCGAGCCACTCTCTTCCAAAGCAGTTCAAATCAGTAACCAGCCGCTCTTCTGTGCCGCTCGCCGCCGTTTTGAGTCCTGGGATAATGCCTTAAACAAGGCTGGATTCAGTGCCGCAAAAATTCGCCTGCGCCGTCCCGCTACTGCTGCCCAACGTAAGTCGAAACCCAATTCAATTGCACATCCCGGTTCCAATGGGACGTTAAAGCCAACCTCAGGTACCAAACGGGTCAAAGGGACAGCCCCACTCAATGGCACCGCAACAGCTAAAGGTGCAAGTTCCACTCTATTGGCACCTGCCTCAAAAACCGACCGCACGCGCAAAATTGCGACGACTTCTAAGCCATCTCGGACGCTTAGGACTAATTCGGCACCCCTAATTACAACCTCACCTAAACTCTCAACTAATGCCAAAGCCACGCCCAAGCCACATGAGGAAACGCGCAATGCCCGCACTTCCAGTGTGGCTCAACAATCTCGCCCAACCACAGCACGGGGCACCAAGCCTGCGGCCAGTTCTAAGGCACACTCTCGCGCAAAGCCAAAAGCACGAGTCCCAGTATTAAGCCATACCAGCCCTTCGCGCACGCGGTAAAGCCAGGCGGTAAATGTGTACTGTTAGCCGCTAAGTTAAGCGACCGCAAGCTGCAAAAGGCGATTAGAGATTCCTCATGAGCAAATCCATTGCATTTCTGGGCACCGGTATTATGGGTGCGCCGATGGCCGTTAATCTTTTGCACGCTGGTTACGCGGTGCGCTGCTACAATCGCACGCGTGCTAAGACTCAGCCAGTAGTGGATGCGGGTGGCCTAGCTTGCGATACTCCCGCTGAGGCCGCGCAGGGGGTCGAGGTCATCATCACAATGGTAACCGATAGGCCAGACGTGGAGCAGGTGCTATTCGGCGCGGAGGGAGCCTTGGCCACAACCAGTACAGCGGGTTTGTGCATTGATATGAGTACCATCTCGCCCACCTTAACGCGAGATTTAGCTCAGCGAGCAAGACAAAAGGGAGCGCGTTATTTAGATGCCCCAGTCACCGGCGGACAACCGGGCGCAATTAATGGCACGCTTTCGATTATGGTTGGTGGCGATGAAACGGACTTTGAAGCCGCATGCCCTATCTTCGAGGCAATGGGCAAGACGATCACCTACTGCGGCAATCATGGCGCGGGCCAGAGCGTGAAACTGTGCAATCAAATCTGCGGCGCGCTGAACCTGCTGGGCGTCTGTGAAGCCCTTATCTTGGGCCAGCAACAGGGCATTGATCCTGAGATTGTGATGACGGTGATTAGCGCCGGGGCCGGTTCCAGTTGGGCGATGCAGAATTTAGCTCCTAAGATTATCAAAGGCGATTTTGCACCCGGTTTCATGATTGACACCCAACAAAAAGATATGCGCTTGGTTGCCGAAGCCGCCGAAAATGCGGGGGTGCCCCTGCCCGGAGCCAGCCTCGCTCAACAACTCTGGCGAGCCGCTCAAGTGCATGGCTGGGGCACAGAAGGCATCCAGGCGATGGCTAAAGTTCTTGAACTGATGGCGAATGTAGAGCGAGATGCTAAAGCCTGAGTAAGATTACCTAAAGAGTTATAATCAACAGCAGGTGAAAAGCATGAAATACAAAGTCGCGCTGTATGAATCGGAAGAAGGATTTGCAGTATCTTGTCCAGCTTTGCCTGGCTGCTGGTCACAAGGCGAAACCGAAGAAGAAGCCCTGGATAATATTCAGGATGCTATTCAGGAGTATCTCGCTGTCATTGAGGAGAATTTGCAGGATGCCCAAGTGCGCGAAATTGAGATTGCAGCTTAAAAATGCCTAAGCTTCCGGGAATCAATCACCTCCGTGCAGTAGCAGCATTTCAAAAAGCAGGATTCTCCATAGCCCGGCAGGGCAAGCACATTACTATGTCTGATGGGGTTCGCACCATAATCATACCACGCCATAATCCTATTAACGCCATAACAATGGCCGGAATTGTTCATGACGCGGGTTTGACCATAGACGAATTCCGCGATCTACTTTGATCTCATAACCATAAATCCCGTTGCCTGTGGCAATTAATATCAGCCATCAATACCACGTCTATTTACAATCCACCCCCGCTTTTGCAAACTACAGGGCACAAACCAAATTTCTTGACTAAATTTTGCCCATGCCTACTATAACTGTCGCACACTCGCCGGACTCAGATGATGCGTTTATGCATTATGCCCTGGGACGCCATAAGATTGAGACCGGGGACATTGAATTTAAACACGTTCTACAAGATATTGAAACCCTCAATCAGCGGGCTTTTGAAGGCACTTATGAAGTAACGGCCATCTCCATCCACGCCTACGCACACCTGCATGATAAATATGCCCTGCTGCCGCACGGCGCTTCGATGGGTGAAAATTATGGGCCCATGATTGTGGCACGAGAGCCATTTTCCCTCGAAGCGGTTAAGCAGCAAACGGTGGCGATACCCGGCACCATGACTTCGGCATATCTGGCACTCAAACTTTTTGCACCGGATATTCAGACTACCACCATGCCTTTTGATCAGATTTTACCAGCGGTGGCAGAGGGCAAAGTTGCGGCGGGGTTATTAATTCATGAAGGTCAACTCACCTATTCTCAGGCGGGGCTGCATAACATCGTTGACTTGGGTGGATGGTGGGCCGAGCAAACGGGTGGCTTGCCACTGCCTCTGGGCGGCAACGTGATTCGCCGCGATTTGGGCACCGACCTCATGCGCCGGGTTTCGCACCTGCTGCGCGAGAGCATTCGCTATGCCCTTGAACATCGTGAGGAAGCTCTGGACTATGCCATAGACTATGCCCGTGATATGACCCAGGAACGTGGTTTGGTGGATCGCTTTGTGGGTATGTATGTGAATCAGCGTACTTTAGATTATGGCGAAGATGGGCGGCGTTCGGTGCAGTTATTCCTCGATAGGGGTTTTGAGCAGGGCGTCATCCCGCATAAGGTGAATGTTGAATTCGTTGATTGAATCCTAATCTTTGATTAAAGCCGTTTGTGGAATTATAATTGCAGGTTATAGCCACACTGCGCAAAAGCCGGAGCGACCAGAACCAGAGCAACCCGAAAGCGAGGAGACCAGCATGAAAGTAGGCGTGCTTTTATCAGGCTGCGGAGTGGAGGACGGCAGCGAAATTTATGAGGCCGTATTAACCATTTTAGCCCTCGAACGTGGCGGCGCGTCGGTGCAGGCTCTGGCCCCTGATGTGGAACAGGCCAACGTGGTGAATCACTACACCGGGGCCGAGTCGCGCCAGGAAACGCGCAGTGCCCTCGCCGAGTCAGCGCGTATTGTGCGCGGCAAAATTAGTTCCATCAATGAAGTCTCTGCCCATGATCTAGATGCGCTCGTGATACCTGGCGGCTATGGTGTCGTAAAAAACCTTTGCAGCTATGCTTCCGATGGGGTCAATGCACGGGTCAATCCCGAAGTGGAGCGCGTGATTCAAGAGATACACGGGCTGGGTAAGCCGATTGGAGCGATGTGCGTGGGGCCGCTGTTAGTTGCGCTTTCCCTGCGCAATGTGCCAAAACCTAACGGCCCATTGACCATGACTATCGGCGATAATGGCTCAAGCGCTCTGGATTTGATTGCACTGGGTGTTAGTCATGCCGTCACGGGCGTAGACCAAATTTATGTAGATAACAACAACAAGATTGTTTCTACAGCGGCCTTTCTCCTCGCGCATAGTGTCAGCGAGGCAGAGGCAGGCATTACGAAACTGGCGAATCAAGTGCTGCAAATGGCAGGCGAGTTGGGGCCAGGTCATGTCGGTGAAACTATGACTTCGACAGTGACTTCAGCGTAGCAGGGCCAATATTGTTGTCAAGAAATTAGAATGGGGTCTTGATTTTTCTATCGAGACCCCATAAACATAACTTGCTTATGAGTGAATTTGTCACAGTAGCCCAGTGTGAAAGCCTGTCCGACGGCGTGGGAGAATGTGTTCGCATTGGCAACAAGCAAATCGCGCTTTTCCGCCTGGGTGAAGAGTTCTACGCCATTGATAATGAATGCCCCCATTCCGGCGGCCCCTTATGTGATGGTTTTACCGAAGGCCATAAGGTCATGTGTCCCTGGCACTGCTGGGAATTCAATATCACTAACGGCGAATGCCTGACTGTGGCTGGCTTCGATGTGGAAAGTTACCCCGTACGCATTGAAAATGGCACCGTACAAATTCAAATTGAACCCTGAGTAATATATTTATTATCCGTCCATTGAATAATTATGAATCAACAGTCTTACTTTGGCACCGATAAAGCTTCTACCCCAGAACGCACTTTAGCAACAGCTTACACTGCCCCGAAACCGTGGAGTTCCGCACGCCCCCATACTTTGGTCGTCGCGTGTTCCGATGGGCGTTTGCAAGAGAATGTAGATGAATTTCTGGCAAACCACTTAGGCACCATCCATTATGACCGGATGTATATACCCGGTGGCCCTGGCGCGCTCATCGGCAATGGCGTTGAGTTTGCACGGCCTGAACAACTCCGTAAAGAATGCACCTTTTTGATGGAAGCTCATCAAATTGAACAGCTCATCCTGCTCTTTCACGGTGCCTCCGACGATGGTTTAGAAGCCGCCTGCTGCGCTGATTACAAACGCAAGTTCCCCCACCATAACCCTGCCCAGATTAATGCCCAACAGGAAGCCGATGTGCCCGAACTGCTGCGCCTCTTCTCCTGGCCGCATGGATTACGCATCCATATCTATCGAGCCGAAGTCCTGCCTGATGGCAGTGTGCGCTTTGTGGATTTGCAGCAGAGTTAGATTTAGCCACGGAACCACACAGAAGGACACGGAAATTGGGGGATGGGGTTCAGGGCATGGGGTTTAGAACTAACAGCCAAGTAAGTCCTGCTGTTGTCACCCTGTCACCCCCTCACCTTGTCACCCCTTCTTTCTGTGTTCTTCCGTGGCTAAATCTAACTAAGCGCACTGCGCGCGGCACAGACGGTTTGCTTGGCGGCTTCTATGCTGTCCCCAAAGGCGGTGAGATGGCCCATTTTACGACCGGGCTGCGCTGTAGATTTGCCATAGAGATGCAGCTTGACGTCGGGGAAAGCACAGGCCGCTGCCCAGTTGGGTTCACCATCTTGCCATAAATCGCCGAGCAGATTCGCCATCGCCGCTGGCCGCAGTTGCTCTGGGGAGCCAAGCGGTAAGCCACAGACGGCGCGTAGTTGTTGCTCGAATTGGCTGGTGACACAGGCATCGAAGGTAAAATGGCCGGAGTTGTGGGGGCGTGGAGCCAGTTCGTTAATCAGTAACTTGCCATCCCTTTGCAGGAAAAATTCCACACACATCACACCAACCACATCCAGCGATTCCAGTACGGCTTGGGCAATGGCTACGGCCTCGCGTTCCACTTCAGGGGGCACCGCAGCCGGAGCGATGGTGACATCCAGAATATGGTTACGATGCTCGTTTTCTACCACGCCATAATGCACAAAAGCTCCATCCAACCCTCGCGCTCCCACGACCGAGACCTCGCGCTCGAAATCTATAAAACCTTCTAAGACGCCCTCTTGTCCATTGAGCGATTGGAAAGCTAATTCGACTTCCCCTGGCCCTTGAATCTTTGACTGGCCTTTGCCATCATAGCCGAATCCTGCCGTCTTGAGCACAGCGGGAAAGCCGACTTCATCTAAGCCAGTGCGCAGTTCATCCAGGGAACAAACTTTGCGAAAAGCGGCCAGGGGGAAACCATGTTGGGCCAGAAAGCTTTTCTCGCGCCAGCGGTTTTGTGTGATGTGCAGCACTTCGCCACTCGGACGCACCGGGGCATGAGTTGCTGCTGCTTCGACCGTGGCGGCTGGGACGTTTTCAAATTCAAACGTCACCACGTCCACCCCGCGCGCAAAGTTTTGCACCGCTTCCAAATCATCATAAGAAGCGGTTACTTCCACATCACAGAGCTGTCCGGTGGGAGTATCCGATTTGGAGGAGAAAGTATGCACGCGATAGCCCATGCGCCGTGCAGCGATGGCAAACATGCGCCCCAATTGACCACTACCTAAAACGCCGACTGTCGCGCCAGGAAGAATCGCTTTACTCATCTAAACTCATCTGCATTACTTTTTGGGTTTGCTCGTCACGGAAGCGGCGCAACTGTTCACGCAATTCAGGACGTGTATTGGCCAGAATAGCCACCGCTAATAAAGCCGCATTAGTTGCCCCGGCTTGACCAATAGCCAGAGTCCCCACCGGAATGCCCGCAGGCATCTGCACAATCGAAAGCAGCGAGTCCATGCCTTTCAAAGCACGACTCTCGACGGGCACACCTAACACCGGCACCAGGGTTTGCGCTGCTGCCATGCCGGGCAAATGCGCTGCCCCACCCGCCCCGGCGATAATCACTTCAATGCCACGCTGCTCAGCCCCCGCCGCAAACTCGGCCAACCAGAGTGGCGTGCGGTGCGCCGACACTATCTGCGCCTCATGCGGCACGCCAAACTGTTCCAGAATCGCCACCGCGTGGCGCATCGTCTCCCAGTCGGACTTACTGCCCATGATGACGACGACGATAGGGTTCGGGGTTTCGGGTTTCGGGTTTGGAGTCATAAATTGAGTGTTATGCTTTAGAACCAGAATTGTAGGGGCAGGTCTTGTGCCTGCCCCAGCGTTCCTGCCACGCTGTTATCTACCGCTCTGTTGGGCAGGGGGAGGGCAGGCACAAGACCTGCCCCTACAATGCAACCATGACTCTTTAAACCTACATATTCTACAACTCTTCAATTCTAATTTCTGCCGTTTGCACCAGTTGGTCAAACCATTTGCCATCAGGCGAGACCAAAGGGAACCACCAGGCTGTTGGGCGATAGTTGGTATAGCGCAAGCCGTAGCTTACGGCAATAGAATCGCGGGTATAACGGAGGCGGGCTAATTCGGCTTCGTATTCAATACGGGCAATAGTCGCACGGGCCGCAACCGCATCAGCACTGCGTTCGAGAGCGATGCGCTCGGCAATTTTGGCTTTAGCCGTGACCTGGGCATTATGAGCTAAGGCGCGAGGCGCGCGGATTTCCTCGTCAAAATGAGCACGCTCTTTTTCTCGCTGCGTAATACGGGCGCGCAACTCTTCAACTTCCTGAGATTCTTGCTCGTCACGCTGCGCCTGGACTGCCCTTTCTTCCTTGGTCAGCTTGAGCGGCTTACCATTGGCATCGGTAGCGACCAGGCGTTGCGCGGCGGCTTCTTTGATATCAAAGATGCGCTCGCGCAAGGGCTGAATGGTGGCGCGAAAATCTTCACCCTTAGCGCGTTCCACTTCTCCCGCACGTTGTTTGGCGGCTTTCGCCTGTTCACGCAGCTCAGCGACTTCTTGTTCCAACACCAAAGTGCGCTGTCGTAATGTTTTAATGATCTGGCGGGCTTCAGCATAAACTTTTTGCTCTTCAATCCACTCGCCACCGCGCCACTCGGCTAAAATGGCCAACAGGTCACGCGGTGATTGGCTCGCTTTGAGGGCCGCCCGCAATTTATCCTGCTCTTCGCAGACACTTTGCCAACGTGCTCCAAATTCCGCAGCGGGAACAATCTCTTTGCCAAAACCCACCGCTAAATGCGGCGGCAAGCGCAGGGTGGCCGTTGCATTACCAAGGGCATCCCAGGTCGCATACTTCAAGCGCAGCATAGGATAAAGCTTCAAGTCCACCCCGGCAGCGCGTAACGCCTGATTCATGGCTTGGGTGCGGTTAGTGTAACTGGACGCTTTTTCATGAAAGACAAAGATAAACTCATGGGCCAGCATAGAAATCAGGGCCACCGCTTTACCCACAAGCGCGACTCGCTCCCCGAATTTTGCTTCTAAAACATCCGCCAATTCCTCAACTGAGCCACAGTCGCAGCCCGTGCATAAGGTAATCGGCTCTTCGGTATCAATGTACAGCGAGCCGTCATGCAGGCGCAATGTACCACGCCCACGACCGGGAATCACCACATCGAACGGTAACGCACCTGCTCCTAACTGGCCTAATGTATAGATACCACTGCCCCGCACAGCATTGTCATAACACTGTCTGGCTAAGTCGCGGGTCGCGGGTTGTAGGAATAAATCTACGAAGCGGAAGCGGGGTAAATTCGCCGTGGCGCGGTTGAAACGGAATAGCTCAAGAGAAGCCCCGGTTTGCAGATTGCAGGAACCTTCACCGCGCACCATCATCCACAGGCGCGGCGTCAGCCAGCGGTACAGGTCGGAGAGCGTTCCCTCCAGCTCCGCCTGGATATATTCATCTACCCAACCCAAAACTTGAGCCTTGATAGATTGATGAGGCGCAGCGGAGGAGGCAGTTTCATCACTGCCGCCTGCTACCATGTTTAGGCTCTGGGTAAAACCCCATTCCAACTGAGCGCGCAAAGCGGGAGCAATATCGCGCAGCTTCACATCGGCAGCAATAAGAGGTCGCGGCTCCGTATGTACCAGGGCACGCCAGCCCCACGCTTCGGTCTCATGGTTCAACAACGCCTCCACCCCACCCGGATAGCGTTTTGCTACCCGGTCAAAAGCCACACCATTCTCCGTCAGCAGAGAGCGGGTTGGCACTGTTTCGCTCCCAAAGAGGCAGCTTAACTCACCTGCCGCGCTCCACAGATTGCGCGTGTCGCCATCATTATGTGGCACCATTATATATTTCTCGGTGCGATTTTCCAGATGCGGCAACTTGGCGAAATAGTCGGTGTCGTGGACGGCGGCGACCATTGTCGCTGCGGGATTGACACCTTCGAGGATGCGACAAAACGCGGCCTTAACTGGCTCATCCCATAAGACAGTCTGGCCTAAAGTGAGAAACGGCGCGGCAGGAAAACGCTTTTGCAACTCTTCCAGAGCCGCTACTGCCGTCGGATGAAACTCCGCCATTAAAAGAACTCCACGGGTGCAGGTGATTCTTTCGTCATTGATTGATCTCAGTTAGCTTTAACGAACGAAGTTTACTGCAATGTCTACGCCGTGGGTCGCATTTCGTGGAGACTTATTTGAAAATTCGAGAACAATAGAAGCGGGGGAAAGGACGTTGCGCCTGAGTCGGGTGCAGTGCCTGATTTAGCTATATTGAATGGCCCTACCAATGAACCAGATTCAACTGTGCGCGTCGAGCAGATATTTCACTCCATATAGTCTTTAAAGTCTTCCAGTGGGGCATCAAAATCAGGAGCCATTGCAATAAGACCTTTGGCACTGCCGAACTGACGCTTGCGCCGCTTGACTGCTCTTGGCACAAGTTGCACCGCGACCTCTTCATTTTTCTAAATAAAAACCTCTTCGCCAGCAGTAGCGGCTTCGATAAGGTCAACAAGGTGGGTTTTTGCTTCCTCCAGAGTCACTGCTTGCATAATTGCTTCACCCAGATGAATTATAAGGCTTTCTACTAAGCGCACGCATAGTACCAAATAGTCTGAATTTCTGCGGCGTTGACATCGAAATGACAATTGATAGCAGCCCGCTGAGACGAGTCAAGGCAGCCTCCGCAGGGAGATAGGAGACTGCCCTGTCCATAGGTTAGTGTTGGGAATTTAAGAACTACCGGAACCGTTATGCCAGGATGAATGACCTAGAGGTGGGGCCGTTATAATTGGCAAATCGGGGTCTGCCCCCATGCTTTCGGTGTTGTGGTGATCAGAGGGGTGATGTTCCAGGGCGTCAGGAGCTAATGCCAGGCCGTGGCCATGCTCTTCACGGGCTAAAGGGCGCATCTCGCCCGTTTCAACATAATAGATTTGCTCCACGATATTGGTGGCATGGTCGGCCACGCGCTCTAACATACGCGCCACGAGCAGCAAGCGCGTCGCCTGCTCGACCAGGGTTGGATCGTCCCGCATTTTGTCCATCAATTCGCGTTGCAGGTTATCGCATAGTTCATCTACGGCGTCATCATCGCGTGCCACCTGAACCGCTAAGGCCATATCACGATTGACAAAGGCTTGGAGCGAGTCCGCCACCATTTTGCGCGCCAGTGTCCCTAAACGGGGGATGTCTACTAAAGGCTTAAAGAACGACTGACCAGCGAGGCTGCGCACCACTTTGGCAATGTCCACCGCATGGTCACCAATACGTTCTAAATCAATGACGATACGCAGGCTGGAGCCGATAATACGCAGGTCACGCGCCATCGGCTGTTGCAGGGCTAATAGTTGCATGGCACGGGCTTGCAGGCCAAAGTTCATGTCATCGGCAAAATCATCTTCTTCTACCACTTGTTTGGCCAGTTGTAAATCCTGCCGCACCAGGGCATCGAGCGACTTGCCCAAGGCCTCTTCCACAAAGCGGCCCAGTCGTAGCATATCGCTTTGTAACTCGCTCAGTTGTTCTTCAAAAGTGCGTCGAATACTCATTTTATGCCTCTGGTGCTTGATACTGGTTTCTGGATGCTGGATAAAAAAACTCTTAGCATTTAGTTCTACATCTCGTGACCAGAATCCAGCATCTTGTATCCAGTCACCAGCATCAATCTTATCCAAACCGTCCTGTAATGTAATCTTCCGTGCGCTTGTCACAGGGATCGGTAAAGATTTGGGATGACTGATCCATTTCTATCAGTTCACCCAGTAAGAAGAACCCGGTGCGGTCGCTGACACGGGCCGCTTGTTGCATATTATGGGTCACAATCACTATCGTATATTGCTGCTTCAATTCGCGCATCAGTTCTTCAATTTTCAGCGTCGAAATCGGGTCGAGGGCCGAAGCGGGTTCGTCCATCAAGAGGACTTCCGGCTTAGTCGCCAGGGCGCGGGCAATGCATAAACGCTGCTGCTGGCCACCTGAAAGAGCGAGGGCACTCTTCTTGAGGTCATCTTTCACTTCATCCCATAAGGCCGCCTGGTGCAGACACTTCTCCACTAAATCGCGCAACTCTTGTTTGTGCTTAATACCCTGCAAGCGGGGGCCATAGGCGATGTTATCGAAGATGCTCATGGGAAATGGATTCGGCTTCTGGAATACCATCCCAACGCGCTGGCGCAAGGCCACCACATCCACTCCACGCGCATAAATGTTCTCACCATCGAGGGTTACATCGCCCTTGATTTTGACATTATCAATCAGGTCGTTCATACGATTGAGGCAGCGCAGAAAAGTGCTCTTGCCACAACCTGAAGGGCCAATCAAAGCCGTAATCGCATTGGCCGCGACCTGCGCATTGATGCTCTTGAGGGCTTGCTTAGGGCCATAGAAAAGGTTCAAATCACGAGTCTCCACCTTAGCCGTGATATTCATCTGGCTCTCAGTTCTCGGCTTGCGCCCATTCTCCACCGAGGCCGAAGCCGGACGAGAGAGGATGGTTGGCGATGGCACCGGAGCGGTGGTTCCCGTTGGGGCTTCTGATGGTGCCGCTGTTGGCGCGGCTTCAAGGTTCTGCGCGGTTTGCATAATGGGTTTTGCCCCTTTATTCTTTGGCTCCAGGGTTCCTATTGTCATAAACGAACTCATAAACTTTCCCCAACTGTTTGGGCTTATTAGCTGTTAGCGCACGGCTTTGTAACGGCCTCGCGTAAAGTACCGAGCGACTAAGCTTAACACCAGAATGATTAAGACCAGCACTAAGGAACCGCCCCATGCTTTTTGGTGCCAGTCTTCGTAGGGTGAAATGGCAAAGGTATAAATCTCGCGGGGTAGACTCGACATTGGCTCGTTGAGCTTTACACTGAAGAACCGATTGCCAAAGGCCGTGAACAAAAGCGGAGCGGTTTCGCCTGCAATGCGCGCTATCGCCAGCAAAATGCCCGTGATAACACCACCTTTAGCCGCGCCTAAGACAATTTTTAGCACCGCACGCCAGCGCGTAGCCCCCAGTGCCAGGGCCGCTTCGCGCAACGACATGGGCACGAGGCGCACCAACTCTTCCGTCGTGCGCATGATGGTGGGGATCATCATAATGCCGAGGGCTAAGCCGCCGGACATAGCCGAGAAGTGATGCACCGGGCGCACCGCCACCGCATACACGAAGATACCAATGACGATGGACGGAATGCCATTCAGTACATCGGCGGCAAAGCGCACCGTCCAGCCAAAGCGATTGTTGCCAAATTCTGCGAGATAAATCCCGCCCAGGACTCCCAACGGTAAACCAATTAGGCTGGCCAGGCCAATGAGGATAAACGAGCCAACGATGGCATGGGCCATGCCGCCACCAGTTTCGCCGACTGGCTTGGGCAATTTCGTGAAGAAGTCCGCATTAAGAGCGGGTAAGCCTTGTGCCGTCACATAATAGAGAATCATTAGCAGCGGCACTAAGGCGATAATGGTGGCCAGGCTCGCGCCAATCCACATGCCAGCGTTGGCCAGGCGGCGACGGGTCTGACGCAAACGGTTCTGGCTGCGCAGGGCGCTTTGCGGCGCAATGGTGAGAGGGGCGGTTTGCTCCATTATTCGCGCACGATTCCTTGTTGGGTATTGCGCACCATGCTCCAAATCAAGAGCCGCGCAATGGCATTAACCACAATCGTGGTGCCAAAGAGAATCAGAGCCAGTTGAATCAGGGCCGACACATACAGGTCGGAAGTGGCTTCAGCAAACTCATTGGCTAAGACACTGGCGAGGGTATAGCCCTGATCGAACAGCGACCACGACATATTCGGGCTGTTACCAATAACCATCGTCACGGCCATTGTCTCGCCCAGGGCGCGTGCCAGCCCTAAAATAATCGCACCCATGATGCCAGTGCGAGCATAGCGCAAGATGGGGCCTTTCAAGGCTTCCCAGTGGGTGGCCCCTAAACCGTAGGCCGCTTCACGTTGCGAGGGAGGCACGGCACGGATAACTTCGCGTGACACCGCAGTAATAAAAGGCAAAATCATAATCGCCAGGATCAGGCCACCGGCGAGCATTCCAATACCATAAGGCGCACCCTGAAAAAGTACAACATCATGCCCGCCTATCGTGCCAAAACGGTCACCCAGCCAGATTTCGACAGGGCGCAATGCAGGCACCAGGACGAAGATACCCCACAGCCCATAGACCACACTCGGCACGGCTGCCAACAGTTCCACCAGGAATGAAACGGGGGTGCGCAGCCAGGGCGGAGCTAATTCCGAAAGAAAAACCGCCGTGCCCAAACCGATGGGCACTGCGATCAGCAATGCTAACAGGGAAGAGACTAAGGTACCGTAAATGAAGGGCAAGGCTCCGAAGACTTCCTGCACAGGATCCCAGGTGCGGGTATAAAGAAAGCGAATACCAAAACGGTGCATCGAAGGCAACGCGCCCTTCCACAATTGAAGGAAAATGAGGAGGCATACCACAAGGACACTGGCTGCAAAGAGCATGGTGCCCCAGTAGAAGATGCTATCGCCAACGTTATTGCCAAAAAGTCCACCGCTCTTGATGAGTGAACTGCGTTCAGGAGTTGTTGAACGTTCGGGGGTTTTTGAAGTAGCTGGTTCGGCTACCATGAAGATTCCTGTTTAACCTAAGCTACCTTGTGCCGGGGCTATAAAAGCCCCGGCAGGGAGGCTAAAGCCGACCGTCCTCTGGACGGGACACGCATTAAGACTTGATCCTTGTGCGTCCAACGGACGCTTGGCCAACGGCCTTCCTGCCGGGGCTTTTATAGCCCCGGCGAATAGGTTATTTAATGGCATCAATCGCCGTTGCGTTCATCTTGATGACTTCGGCTGGCAACGGTGCATAAGCCAGGTCTTTCGCCATGCTCTGCCCATCGGCCATCGCCCACTTTAAGAAGCCTGTCAGGGCCTTGCCCTTGGCCGGGTCTTTCTGCTGCTTGTAGACCAGAATATAGGTTAAACCGACAATAGGATAAGCTTTCGCGCCCGCTTCATTGACCAGGGGTGCTTTGATGTCTTTTTGCAGTGCGGGCAGACCACCGGCGATGGCGGCTGTGGTGGAATCCACCGTTGGCTCGACAAATTGGCCATCCTTGTTCTTCAGGCTTGCCACAGAAAGCTTGTTCTGAATGGCGTAGTTCAACTCCACATAGCCAATACCGCCAGGCTGCTGCTTCACCACACCAGTCACACCTTCGTTGCCCTTGCCACCCACGCCGGTGGGCCAGCTAACCGCCTTACCCGAACCAACCTTAGTCCCCCATTCGGGGCTAACGGTTTTCAGATATGTGGTGAAGATGTTAGTCGTGCCGCTGCCATCGGCGCGGTGGGCTACGGCAATAGTGGTACTGGGCAGTTTGGCCCCCGCATTAAGAGCCGCAATGGACGGATCATCCCACTTTTTGACTTTGCCCAGATAGATGTTGGCGAGGGTGGGGCCATCAAGTTTTAAGCTCTGCACACCCGGCAAGTTATAGGCAATGGCGACGGAGCCACCGACCGTCGGAATATGCACGACTGGGCCAGGCATAGCCTTTTCATCATCCGCTTTTAAGGGAGCATCGCTGGCTCCGAAATCTACCGTCCCCGCTTTAAGCTGTTGGATGCCGCCACCGCTGCCAATAGATTGATAGTTGATCTGCACGCCATTTTTGGAGCCGTAGGTATCGAACCACTTAGAATAAATTGGATAAGGGAAAGTAGCACCTGCGCCTGTCAACTGGCCCTTCGCGCCACCCGTTCCCGTTGTATTTGTCTGCGCCGTTGTTGAATTTTGATCTGTTGCTGTCCCACTTAAGGTCTGATTCTGCTCTGCGGTACCACTGGAGACGCACCCAGATAAGGCCAAAACTGCACCCACTGCGCCCCATTTCCAACCTGCTGTCACTTTCAAAAAACTTCCTCCCGAATTTTGCCCACAAATTTGCACTTTAAGTTGTTTTCAACTTAAAGCTTAGGTGGGTTATGTTAAGAGATTTTTAAGAAAAGATTAAGGACGGGTTAGGGATTGGGTGGGTAAAGGCACTTTAATGGCCTATACTTGACTGCCGGATAGATAAACACACCTAGATTAAGGATAGGTTATGCCTTTTCAGATTTTGCCCGCCGAAACGAAGTTCTACGATTGGTTCGAGAAAGGCAGCACGAACCTCTTTGAAGCCGCGCGTCTGCTCCAGGATTTAATGCACAATTATGAGCGGCCTGAAACCAAAATCATGCACATCACCGATGCCGAGCGGCAGGGCGATTTTGTGGTGCATGAGATTCATGACTTGCTGCACAAGACCTTGATTACCCCACTCGACCCGGAAGATACCCAGACTCTCTCGCACGCCATAGATAACGTAGTGGATACCATTGAACAGACGGGCATCTTGCTACTGCTCTATAAAGTGGAGAAGCCAACGGAAGAAGCGGTGGAGATGGCGGACATTCTGGTGAAGTGTGCGGAGCAAATCAAACAAGCCATGCCACTCTTGCGCGATTCTAAATCGCTCGATCAAATGTCCAAATATACCATTGAGGTTAATCGCCTGGAAAATGAAGGCGACGCGCTCTATCGCCGCGCCCTGGAAAATTTAGTGGAAAGTGCGCGGAATGACTGGTTTGACTTCACGCGCTGGAAGGCCATCTACGACCTCTTAGAAGATGCCACCGACCAGTGTGAAGATATTGCTGATGTGTTCCAGACGGTGGTGCTAAAGAATGGGTAATACCGCTCTGGTAATTCTCATCACCATTTTAGTGCTCTCGGTCGTGTTCGATTTTATCAACGGCTTCCACGATACGGCCAACGCCATTGCCACCGTAGTCGCCACCCGTGTGCTGACCCCGCTGCAAGCGATCTTAATGGCCGCGTCGCTGAACTTTGCCGGGGCCTTGACGGGCACCGCTGTCGCCAAAACCATCTCCCAGGGGCTTATTGACCCGGCTCTGGCGACGCAACAATTGATTATTGCCGCTTTAATCGCCGCGATTATCTGGAACTTGATTACCTGGTATTACGGCATTCCATCGAGTTCCAGCCATGCTTTAATCGGCAGTATCGTGGGCGCGGCAATCGCGGAAAAAGGCAGCCTGGATGCACCTAAGTGGGCAGCTCTCTTTGAGAAGGTCATTTTGCCGCTCATCATTTCTCCTGTCGTTGGTTTCGCTTTTGCCCTGGTGCTGATGCTGTTGATGCTGCGCCTTTTCATTCACCGCACCCCTTCCGAAGTGCATCATCTGTTCGGGCGGCTGCAAGTCATCTCTTCCGCATTTATGGCCTTTAGCCACGGCAGCAACGACGCGCAAAAGACAATGGGCGTTATGACCTTGGCCGTAATTACTTATGAGTATCAAGGCGTTAAACATATTCCCGTGCCGCCAGGTATGTTAGCCAAGATGCCGATTCCCCTCTGGATTATGATGACGGCAGCCACCGCAATGGCACTGGGCACAGCCGTCGGAGGGTGGCGTGTCATTAAAACGATGGGCCATAAATTAACGCGTCTTACATCTATTCATGGCTTCGCCGCCGAAACCGCCGCCGCATCTGTGATTACGGTCGCTTCGCACTTAGGCTTTCCCCTCAGCACCACGCACGTCATTAGCTCCGCCATCTTGGGCGTTGGAGCATCCCGCCGCGCCTCTGCCGTGCGCTGGAATGTGGCCGGGAGTATCCTAACCGCCTGGATTCTGACCATTCCCGCCTGCATGTTTGTGGCTGGGGTCGTATTCAGAATAATCCATTTATTGATGCCAGGCTAACTCGTTCCCGATAGATGATTGACTGCACCTCTATCTACGCTTTAGTTTGCTCAAGATGGGGCTGCTGGAGCTTGCGCTACCGGCGGCGAACAACAACCTGGCTCGCGCACCCCACAACAAGTTAAAACCGCGAACAACGCACCGCCACAGGGGGCAAGCAGATAAATCCAGAGGCTCTCAATATGCAGCGAAACCAAGGCCGGAGCCAGTGACCGTGCTGGGTTCATAGAGGCTCCGCAGATGGGGCCAGCAAACAAGGCTTCTAAACCAATGACCGCTCCCACCGCAATACCCGCCGTGATACCCTTCTCTTTGGCCCCGGTGGACACGTTGAGAATGACGAACATCAATATCCAGGTCAGCACAAATTCAAGGACAAAAGACTGCGTGGCTGAACCAGCGGGGAGCGTGCTACCCAACAAGAGATGTTGTGGGAACAGCAGACGCAAGACAAGACTGGCCAATAACGCGCCCGCACACTGACTGGCAATGTAAGGCGCAACCCAGCGCGGCTCCAAACGACGTGCCGCAAAGAACCCCAGGGTGACGGCAGGGTTAAGATGCGCGCCCGATACATCGCCCAAGGTATAAACCATCGCCAGCACAATCAAGCCAAACGTCAGCGCGACGCCAACATGAGAGACTTTACCGCCACTCACGTCATCAATAATAATGGCACCAGTCCCGGCAAACACCAGACAAAAAGTGCCGAGCAACTCTGCTATTAACTTTTTCATACTGTGTGCCCTTGCATTAGCAATCTCCATTCTTTGAAGCCCAATGGGTGTCAATATACGATTTTAGGGATGTGACATCAAGGCTATAAAAGTCAAACGCCGCTCAGATGAGAATCCTGAGCGGCGTTTGACCTAACCCCCCGTCCCCCTTCCCGACACAGGAAGGGGGTGTCTGAGGATGATTAACGGGTCAAAATTAACACGGAAGAAATCGCCTAAGAAATTCTGATCGCTAACAATGGCTGTTTTACCTAGCAGTAGTCCTTTGGCATCCCCTTCCTTTGTCGGGAAGGGCCGGGTGCCCTCTGGGCGGCGGGGGTTAGGTTTTAATGAATGCTGCGCAGTTTGGCTTCGGCGATGGTGACAACCGAGCGGGGCAGTGGGGCATACAGCAAGCCGGGGGCATACTGCTGACCGCCGTGAATGGCCCAGCGTAGGAAGTTCACGACTGCTTTGCCCTTGGCCGCGTCACGTTGGTGCTGGTAGACGAGGATATAGGTAAAGCCGGAAATTGGGTACGCTTTTGCGCCGGGAGCATTGACAATGGAGACCCGTACATCGCGCTGCATCGCCTTGGAAGCACCCACGGCGGCAGTGGTCACGGAAGCCACCGAAGGCTGCACAAAGGCACCAGCCCGGTTCTTTACAAAGGCATAGGGCAGGTGGTTCTGCACAGCATAGGCGAGTTCCACATAACCAATAGCGCCAGGGGTCTGCTGGACAACAGCGGCCACGCCTTCGTTGCCCTTGCCACCAATGCCCACGGGCCAGTTGACGGACTTACCGGCTCCCACCTGCTTGGCCCATGCGGGGCTGGCCGATTTGAGATAGTTGGTGAAGATGTTGGTGGTGCCGCTCCCATCGGAGCGATGCGCCACGGCAATGGCTCGTGCGGGCAAACGCGCACCGGGATTAAGCCCAGCGATACGAGGATCATTCCAGCGGGTAATTTGGCCCAGATAGATGCCAGCAATCACATCTCCGGTCAGTTTCAGGCCCGTGCCCACACCTGGCAGCTTATAGGAAAGCACAACGGCTCCGGCCACGGTAGGGATATGCACCACCGGGCCAGGCATCGTTTGCATGTCACCGTTGGAAAGAGGAGCATCACTCGCGCCAAAATCCACCGTGCCATTTTTAAGTTGCTGAATACCGCCACCGCTACCAATGGACTGATAGTTGATAGAAACACCTGCGGTCTTCTGGTAGACATCAAACCACTTGGAGTAAATCGGATAGGGGAAGGTGGCCCCGGCCCCGGTCAAAGTGGCGGCTGTGGCGCGTGCAGCAGGAGCTACTACGACGCTGCCCAGTAAAGCCCCCGCGCATAGCGCGCTTTTAAAACTACTTTTTGTTTGTTTCATCATCTTCATACGGTTATTTCCTTTTCGTTTGTTGATATTTGGTTGACTGCTTGCTCGTTGCCATGTAGCTTTAGCCACCTGGCTTGGTGTTGGCCCAGTTGTTAAGGGTCTGCACTAAGTCGCCCTGAATATCCAACCCGACGGTATAGGCCATTGGTTGGGCATTGGCCTGCTCATAATTCACTTGTAAGGCCGGTTCATAAGCAGCACGAATTGCGGCTTCAGGAGTTGTGGTGCCACCAATAATCGCGGCACGGGTTTCGGGTGTTAATTTCCAATCCTTATATTCATCCGTGATGAAATTGGTAATCGCCTCGTCATTCGCACCTTTCAGGGTGTTGCCCGCCCCGGCGAAGGACATCGGCAAACCCGACAGGATAAAGAAGGTATTGGCACGCTCGGCTGGTGTAGCTCCCGCTAAATGCGGCGCAGTGGTGCCGCCAGTGGCTAAGACGGCAAGGGCTAAATTGGTGTTATCTTCCTGGGCACCCAGCACATTGTTGATAATGCCATCTAACTCGCGGAATTCTCCCGCCACTGCCGGGGTGTCTTTGGCATCGAGAGCCTTGCTGATTAAGCTATCGTGAATCACCAGCAGGAAGGGTGAATTATTCTTACCCAGACTCTCTATGGCCAGCGCCGCTAAGTCGCTCAAACCACCCTGTTCGCCCGCGTTGCGGTCAAGGGCATAAGACAGCGCATCGTCGCTTTGCAGGGCCAGGACGCGACCTTTGACATCCTGATCGGCAGCCTGCAAAGTATCTACATCCATCACGGCGGAATTACCACCCTGCTTAAAACCCTGCACCACATCGGCCCCAAAATTCTGGCGGCCACCGCCACCTAGAAAATCAAACTGAGGGTTGTTGAGCAGCGACTTGGCATCGGCACCTGCTGCGTCATAAAGCGTGCCTGCGTCTCTGGTGACATCATTGGTGGTCACTAAACCCGTCTTGTAGCCACTGGCAGCGGCATTCTTCAGCACACCTTTAAGGGCATCCAAACTGGCCGCGCCTGCGGGTTGTGCCTTCGCCTTGGCCGTGAGCGTATCAAAGGCCGAGGTATTCCCTTCATCGGCTGGATACTTCACATAGTTAGTTCCCAGTTCCATCACCTGCGGGCTGAGTCCATCAGCCACCACGACCACGACCTGACGGGGTGCAGCGCGGGCCACTTGCAGTGCAATAATTGTAAGGGTCATGAACAACATAGCGCACGTTGTTATTGTTTTTCGCATCGGTCATCCTCCTGAAACTTTGTAGCAGCAGGTGGGAGCCTGATTGCTGGCTCCCCCCACTTTATGCATCCTTAAAACGCCACCTGGAAGTTGGTACGCAATTGCGTGCTATCGTTGGTGAAAGCGGTGGCATTGCTGCCAAAGCCATTGGCCGCCACCAGACCTGAGCCACCGTGACGCCGCACAATGTTGGCCTGAATCTTGGCGTTGTTGCCCTTGAGATAGTAGTTGAGACCCAAGACAATCTCTTTCACTGTGCTATCGGTCTGGGCACCCGCAGCAGGCACTAAATTGTGGGCGAAATCGAAGTAATCATAGCGAAATACACCCTCCAGCTTGGGCGTGAAAGAATAGCCCAGCAAGCCATAATAGCTGCGAATGTCGCGCTTGACACCTGGCACTTTGGCTAAGAGTTGGTTATTGCCGGTGAGATACTCGGCCCGCGCCGCCCATTTATCGCGCTGATAGTTGACGAAGCTGTTGAACAGATTACGCTTGACCTGTTGACCAGCAGCGGGCAGGTTGCGACTATTGCCTTCCGCCGCGCTGATGCCCACAGCCAAGCCCTGAATACTGGCGGGGCTATACATCAAACGCCCGATAACGGCCTTGGGGTCACCCGTGGCTAAAGCATTCTGACGCTCACCTAAACCGTTGTAAATACCCACATTATAGTCCACGCCAGCAGCCGTGCCATGCAAACGTGCGCCGGTATCGCGGATGTCGCCGTTGCCACCGCCAAAAGGATCACGGGCCGTAAACATCAGGGCGCGGTCTACCGTAGGAATGGCTGTTGAAGAAACCAAATCGCCTTCAAAACCCACCGGGATTTTATACTGACCAATCTCAAAGGCCATGCCACTGTTCTTGGCGGCGGCTCCCAGTACACCATTGAATCCCACCGTATTTTTGCTATTAAGTTGGTAGGAGAGGATAATCTCCTGCAAAGGGTTAGAAGCCTGGTTGAAGGTGGTGGTCGTGGTCACCGTGGACGGCGTGCCCGCCGGTGAGCCTTTCTTGGGCGGCACCAATGTCGAGGTCGAGCTAACCGAAGTCTGCTTGGCCGGATCAAACATAATGGTGCCAGTCAAGCGGGGCAGAATAGGCGCGGTTAAGCGTAGCTCGCCACGACGCAATTGCAAGGTGTTCGGCGTGTTGGCAAAGGGGCCTTTTTGACCAGTATAAGCCCGCGCGTTAATCTGTAATAAGCCAGAAACGGTGACAGGAAACTTGGCCGTAGCCGCCGGAGCCGTTTTAGCCGCTTCAGTCTTGGCGTTCTGATCGGCTTCCAATTTATCGAGGCGCGACTGCAATTCGGCGATCTGGGCACGCAGGGCGTCTAATTCTGTCTGTTGCGCCTGGGCGGGCATGGTCTGCATCAGTAAGCCCACTGCAACCGTTCCAACTAAGCCGGTTTTCGCCAAACCAGCTATCATCAGTCCATGCTTTGCACTTCCCTGTGCCTGACTGACTTTTGATTTCTCCACAACTCTCTCCTTTAGAATTTCCCCTCCTGGGGACGAACCAGAGTGTCACGGGCATAAACCCGAAAAATTTAAGTGGTTCGCACTAATTCTAAATAGGAAGAGTTTAAGAGAGGTTAAGACGAGATTAAGAAAAGTTTAAGAGATAGCTTAGTTAGTCAGAAACTAACGAGGATGCGGGGTAGAGAAATGGGTGGATGCAGCTTAACAATTAAGTACCAGGCAGGGTTACCGTGAAGGTTGTGCCCTGCCCGATTTCACTTTCGACTTTGATGTGGCCACCATGATTTTCGACGATGTGGCGCACAATGGCTAGTCCCAGACCCGTGCCACCCTGTGCCCGTGAACGAGCTTTATCCACGCGATAAAACCGCTCGAAGATGCGCGGCAAATCTCCGGTGGGAATACCGATGCCAGTATCGCTTACGAGCAGTGATACCGTGTTATCCCCATTGCGATGACCATTTTCTGCGTCCGCTTTTACCTGGAGCGTGACACTACCACCGGCGGGTGTATAGACAATCGCATTATCTAATAAGTTAAAGACGACCTGCTCCAACGCCGCAGCATCCCCCAGCACTTGCACATGGCTCGCACTGCCGTCTTGAAGGGCACAATTGACCGCTACATGATGTTGCATAGCCCGATCTTTGAGCCGGTTGACCGCCTGATAAATCACCGCAATCATGTCCACCGGATCATGGGGAATTTGGTCAGAGGAATCAGCACGGGCCAAATCAAGCAGGTCAGTGACCAGGCGAGATAAACGCTCGGCCTCAACGACCAAGCTGGGCAAGAAACGCTCGATTAATGTGCTGTCTTCGGGCGAGCCAAGAATCGTTTCAGCCGTGGCGCGAATGTTGGCAATGGGGGTGCGCAATTCGTGGCTGGCATTGGCCACAAAGTCGCGGCGCACCCGCTCCAAGCGACGCATTTCGGTTAAGTCTTGCACAATGCCCACGGCTCCTGTGACCTGGCCATCGCTCTGGCGCACCGGGGCCACCCGCAGAAAGACTTCGCGCACGTCCGGGCCATATATCTGCACTTCCTGCGCGCTACTTTTGCCTTCCTGGAGAGCGGCGCGCACGGCAGATTCCAGACCAAAAGCAGGCAAAGCTTCGAGCAGTTGCGCGCCTAAGACGTTTTCCAGTTGAACATTAAACAGGTTGGTCGCCGCCGCATTAAAGAAGCGTACCCGCGATTCGCGGTCAACCATTAAGACAGCATCTTGCAGTGCGGCGAGCACATCTTCCAACTCGCGCCGCGCCCGTTGCTGGTCATGGCCTTCAGCTTCCAGGGCATCAATGCTTTGGCGTAAGGAAGCGGCTAAATCGCTGGCCCTGGCAGTGCCTTCCATCATCGCTGCCAGTGCTCTGGCTCCAGGATAATCACGGTCAGCGAGCGAACCGAGCGCATTGCGCCACAACTGCTCGCAGGCTGTGGTGCGGGCTTGGGCACGCCGCCATAAGATACAGAAGACGATAGCCAGCAGAACACTGAGAGAAGTAACGATCAGGGAAGGGTCACTAACAAATTTCACAATACGGCCTAAACTTGATTAAGAATAAGATTAGCAGTTATGGCAGATTTTCTACCTGTTGCATTTCAAAGAATAGCAGGGAGTTGTAAAAGTGGGAAGAGTGCAAGCTTGAAATACACTATGAGTGATAGCTTAGTAGCTAACCCACGCTACTCACCATCCGTGAATGAATTCACGGGCTGCGAGACAAAGTCGCCCTGCGGCGACTGGGTAGTCCGCGCAGGCGGACTTGGTCTTGCAGCCGGTGGTTTCAACCACTGGCCTGAGCTATCCACTTAGTTATCTCAGCTCTACTCCACCGAAGCGGGACGGGCGCGGGTGGCGGCCCATTGGCGCAGTTTGGCAACTTCTTCTTCCATCGTGCGTGACAGTGGCACCATCATTTGCAGATTCGCTTCAATATCGGCAGTTGTCATATCGCGCTCGGCATCAAAGGCGTCATACAAGGAGGCAATGACAGCTTGCTCGATTTCCGCACCCGAATAGCCCTCACTCAGTTGCGCCAGGCGCGTAATGTCAAAGGCTGCCGGATCACGTTCACGTTTCGTTAAGTGAATCGAAAATATATCTTCTCGTTCGGCTTCGCGTGGCAAATCCACAAAGAAAATCTCGTCCAGGCGACCTTTGCGTAACAGTTCCGGCGGCAACATATCAATGTTATTGGCCGTGCCCACCACAAACACGGGAGCCTTTTTATCTTGCAGCCACGACAGCAAACTGCCCACCACGCGCAGGGTTGTCCCGCCATCATCGCCCCGCGCCGAGGCAAAGGCTTTTTCCAATTCGTCTACCCACAACACACAGGGAGCCACCGCTTCGGCAGCACGTAAAGCACGGCGCAGATTGGCTTCGGATTCACCGACATATTTGCCAAAGACCGACCCCACATCGAAGCGTAAGAGGGGCACTTGCCACGACGCGCCAATGGCCTTAGCCGTTAAGGATTTGCCACACCCAGGCACCCCTAACAGCAAAATGCCACGCGGCGACGGTAAGCCAAAAGCGTGCGCCCGCTCCGAAAAGGCGGTGTTACGCTTGCCCAGCCAATCTTTTAGTTGCGCCAGGCCACCGATGTTTCCGAACCTTTCATTCGCCTCATAATATTCCAGCATTCCAGTCTTGCGGATAATTTGCTTCTTTTCGGATAGGACAACCTCAATATCCATCTGCTCAAGGCCATTGCCTATGACCATCGCTTTGGCAAAGACATTGGCCGCCTCATCCGCCGTTAAGCCCAACGCCGCCTTCACCAGAGCTTCCCGCGATGGCTCATCCAGATCAATATGCACACTCGGATTACCGGAAACTCGCCGCACCAGTTCTTCCAGAATTGTCCTGAGTTCTTCCAGATCGGGCAGATCGTAGTCAACCACCACCACCTCTTTTTCCAGGTGCGCGGGCACAGCTAAAAGGGGCGAAAGAAAAATAAGAGTAGAATAAGACCGCTTGAGGGCAAAGGCGAGGTCGCGCAAGCGGCGCACAATAACTGGATTATCTAGGTAGGGGTCAAAATCGCGCAGCACAAAAACGGTGCGGACGCTTTCTTCACGCACTTTTTTAAGGATGTAATTTAAGGCATCTAAGGCGTGCGTGAGGCCATCCAACGAAATGCGATGATAGGGGTCAGCGGCACGTCCCCCACCATCGGGGGTGGTAAAGGGTTCCGTTGCCGACCACACTTGCACCTGTTTAGTGCCATTCACGAGGGTGCGAATGGCATCTTCAACGCGGTTTTCTTCGTAAGAAATAATGTAAATAATCGGATAGCGTGCCCGAATCAGCACATCTATTTCGCGGTCTTTGGAGTTCATGTCAGGAATTTAAAGTCGTAAGAGCTTTAGCAAAAAGAGAAGAGTCAAGCGGGGGTTGTCATTACGTAGGAGCCTGTCATGCTGAACGCAACGAAGAATCTACTTTGCGGACTCATAGAATTATGCTTTCAACAGTTACGTCATAGACTCTCATACCAGATTCTTCGCTGCGTTCAGCATGACAGGCTCTTACTCCATTCAAAGACTCGTATTGTAATCACAGCGAGTAGATTCAATAGATTGAGAGCTACGCTAATTTCCCGCTCAGATCATATTCGCTGGCACCTGTAATGCGAACGGGAACCAAGCTGCCAGGGAGATGCTGTCTGCGCTCGCGGGGTGTCATTTTGACAAAGACATTGCCATCAATATCGGGAGCATCGCGCTGGCTGCGGCCTATCGTGCCGCCCGGCTCTTCATTTTCCAATAGCACATCTAATGTTTTGCCGATAAATTCACGGTTCTTCTTGAGCGAAATCTTTTGTTGCAGCGTTTGCAGAATATGATAACGCTCGTCCTTCACTTCGGGGGGAACTTTGCTATCAAGCCCATGCGATAGGGCGCTATCTTCATCGGAGTATTTAAAGACGCCGATGCGGTCGAACTTCTGCGCCTTTACAAAATCGCAGAGTTCCTGGAACTGTGCTTCGGTTTCGCCGGGAAAGCCGACAATAAACGAGGTGCGAATGGTCATTTCGGGGCAAAGGCTGCGGAAGCGGTCTAACAGGCGAGCATAACTTTCGGCATGGCCACCGCGCCGCATCCGCGCCAAAACCTCACGGCTGGCGTGTTGGAGGGGAATATCCAGATAGCGGGCTACACGGGGAGCCGTGCAAAGAGCTTCAATAAATTCATCATTGACTTGAGAAGGATAGGCGTAGAGAACGCGCAGCCAATCCACCGTTTCAATCTGCGATAGTTCACGCAGTAGGCCACCTAATGCCCACTTCTTATATAAGTCAATGCCATAGCGCGTAGAATCCTGGGCTACCAGGACAATTTCTCGCGCGCCGCTTTCACTTAAACGGCGGGCTTCTGCGACAATAGATTCCATTGGCCGTGACCGAAATGGCCCGCGTAACTGCGGAATGATACAGAATGAGCAGGTATGGTCACAACCCTCGGCGATTTTCAGATAAGCCGTCCAGGGTGGCGTGGCTCGCACACGCGGCGTGATGTGGTCATACACATAGCGGTGCTGGGGGGTTGGCGTTACCGACAGTTGAATTAAACCGTTGCCATTAGAGACCGGAGTCTGGGGCAGGGATGTCGTTTTTGGTTCTAATACGGAATCGAGGGTGGCGACAATGCGCGGAAAATCTGTGGTGCCCAGAATGGCATCCACCCCCGGCACCCGCATTTTAATCAGTTGCGCATCGCGTTGCGGCAGGCAGCCCGTGGCTACGACAGCCTTACAACGTCCATCCTGCTTGAGCGAGGCGACTTCATCCAGGGTGGTCAGGCTTTCTTCAACTGCCGCCCCCAAGAAACCACAGGTGTTGACGATAATGGCATCCGCTTCCCCCGCATCAGTGGTAATGCGATAACCCGCGCCCTGTAATAGACCCAGCATGACTTCGCTATCCACCAGGTTTTTGGAACAACCCAACGAAATTAAACTAACCGTTTTTTCCATATTGTTCTTCATCTGAATTCCACACTACTGCTACGCTAGTAAAAATAGCCCCATGTTCACACGTTGCTGTCCGCTACCAGGCTCCAATTAACTTTGTTCTCCATACAAGAGCAGGGTAATTTAATGTATTTCCGTGATAATAACAAGGCTTTATCTTGACCTATATATCAAGTTTTTATAAATTCTTGGTAAAGATGTTGACAATGCTAAGATAAGATGAGCCATTTAATGGTTTCTATCTGGCGCAGTCTCTTTAATCAAATCTCAGCTTGGGAAGAAGGACAACAATAATGCTTGAGCGTTTCTTTTGCGAAGAAGAAGGTCAAACTCTGGTTGAATATGGATTGCTTATATCTCTCATTGCTTTAGTTGTTATTACCGCGCTAACCGTTATGGGCAGGAAGATTCGCGCTGGGTTTAGCACTGCGGCGAACAGCATCACTACGACGACTTAATATGGCATCCGTCAGACACCAGGTTCTGCAACTAGAGGGTTAAGATAACACTTTGAAAGCTGCTAAGATAGGCACTCCGCCTGTCCGCTTGAGGCTCAGCCAGACAAGAGTGTCTGGCCCACAAGGGGCAGCCTCTCATTCCACCACCTTTGCTTATCTTCTCTAACTCCTTGCGCCAGTTTGTTATTTTTGGTGATAGCATGTTAAATTAGCTGTCACATGGTAAGCGAATCATCCACCGCAGCCGGATTCTCTCCAGACGCCCCCCATATTTCTAACGGACAACCCATCAGGTCTCCCTGGTGGGGGCGCATCAGTTTGTTATGGCTGATGTGCGTGCCAATTATTGTGGCGATGTATTCGCTTTGCATCGGCATTGTGCCGCACGACTTCTGGTGGCACGCACGCGCCGGAGGGATTGTGGCAACCACCGGGCAGGTGCCAAATCTCAATATCTTTACCACCGTGCCAGAGGCGGGTGTTACCCCTCACACCCTCTACGTTTATCAGAGTTGGATTGCCGAATTTCTTTTTTATGAAACGATGTATCATGGCGGTCTGGCCTGGATTATTGTGCTGCGCAGTTTCTGCATCGTCGCAGCTTTTGTGCTGATTACGGGAGTCTCTTACGCACGGGCTTTAAATATTGCCCGGACGCTTATCGAAAATCTTCCCGCCGCGAGGCAAGGAGGCGTCTCACCAGCCATTATCTTCTTCGCTCTTGAGACGCCATTGGCCCGTTTAGTGGCTTTAGGTGGCTTGCTGTCCCTGGTGATGATGGCTCCGAATATGGAAGTGCGGCCTCAATTTTTTTCTGTCCCGCTCTTTGCGATTTTTATCGCGGCGCTTTTGGAATGGCCCCGCCTGTCCGCTTCACCCCGCAGTCTCCTCCCCCTGATGGTTGCCTTGATCCTGCTCATGCTGCTATGGGCTAATCTCCACGGCGCATTTTGCACTGGCTTAATTATGGTGGTCACCTACTTTGGGGGAGAACTGCTGTACACGTTGTGGCCCATGCCTGCCCGTCGCAAAACCTACTGGGGCGGCACCCCTCTCTCCTTTAAGGCTCTAGCGGCTCTGGGTCTATTGCTTTTATTATGTGTGCTGGTGGCGATGGTCAATCCCCAGGGCGTAGGGATTTATGCTTATGTCATGCGTCTGGCTGGTAATCCCACGGGGCAGAAATATTTTCTGGAGTGGCAAAGCCCCACTTGGGGCAATGCCATTCATGATGTCTTCTTCATCTCACCCTTGATCCTGGCATTCATGGCTTATCGAATTCTATGCCCGGCTCAAGACACAGAACAGGATTGCAAATCTGAGGAGACGATGGAGCCAAGTAGCCCGTGGGGACATTTCGGCGTGCGTCCCGCTGAGGTTCTGGTGCTGGCGGCACTGGCTGTCATGACCTTACGCGATGTGCGTTCTCTCGCATGGTATTCGCTCTTTTACCCGCCGCTTTTCAGTGCATTTGGCACCACCGCATTAGTCAAATTGAAAACTAAGCAATGGCTTTCCGCAGGCAATTCTGTTCCCCCTACAGCTCCCCTGAATCCTGGTTTGCACGTTATTAATGCGGTAATGGCTGTTTTTCTACTCTTACTTGTAGTGCCCTCACTGCCCTGGGTAAAACCCTATATCCCGCTGCCTGATGCTTTCCAGGCTCGCTTTGCGCCTACCCCAAAGGGTCAATTCCCCTTGGGTTTCTCCTCCGATCCGCCTTTAGTGTTAGATCGCCTCAATCCTGTAGAAGCCGTTGATTATCTGCGCCAACACCCGCCGCGCAAACGGCTGTTTACCGAAATCGGCTACGGCTCCTACATTATTTGGATGCTTTGCCCCCAGATTAGCCCATCGGCTGATACGCGGGTCGAACTCTATCCCACCGATTTCTGGGAGGATTACTTTCGCCTCGCCAGAGGCCCCGCTAACGCTGCTCAAATCTTAGCAGAGCGCGGCTTCAGTGATGCACTCTTAGATGACAAGCAACAGCCAGCATTGATTAAACGCCTCAAAGCGTCTCCCGGCTGGCACGTTGTCTTTCGCAAAGGGCCATCCGTATTACTACATCATGCCCCTTAAGGCTACTCAGGGAACCAGCAATGGAGTCATTTGGCAATATTAATGCGACAATAGGTCGTGACAGCGCGAAGCCGAAGTGGGAGAGATTAAGAAAAGATAAAGCTATCAAATTTAGGGCGCAAGTTAAGCAATAAAGATGAAATTGTGCGCCGTAATATGGTAGAATGAGGTTACAGTTTCGCACTGTTGAATTAAAAATGCAGTAGAGAAAAGGAGGTGAAGAAGACATGATAAAGCGTTTTGTAATGGAAGAGGAGGGGCAGACTCTGGTTGAATACGGGTTGCTCATCTCCTTAATCGCCTTAGTGGTCATCGCCGTGTTGACCATCATGGGTTCCAAGCTCAAGG
>JAFAZH010000016.1 GCA_019239895.1 Abditibacteriaceae bacterium
CAAGTTCCGGTCGCCTGAGGAAATGGAAGGAATGCGGGCCAGGTTTGTGCAGGGGGCTAAAGAGCAGCACCAGGCCACGGATCGAGTCGCCAATAAAGTCTTTGATATGGTGGGCAAGTTCGTGGGGTATGGCTTTTGCCGCTCTCATGCAGCGGCCTTTGCCCACACGGTGTATCAGACGGCTTATCTCAAGGCTCACCACACGGCTTGTTACATGGCAGCCGTATTAGAGCATAAACCTGGATTTTACCCTGTCCACACAGTATTAGAAGAAGCGAGGCTGTGTGGTGTGCAGGTGTTACCCGTTGATGTATGTGTGTCCGGGGTTAAATACCAGGTAGAAAACGGGATGATCCGGGTGCCACTCACCCAGGTCAAGCAGGTAAGTGCCAGGGTAGCTGAGACCATCGTTATGGAGCGCAGTCTCAAAGCCTTTGAGGACTTAGACGATGTCTATCGGCGGGTGCCCTTAGCGCGTGATGGGTGGGATTCACTGGCCAGAGCGGGGGCCTTACGCGCCTTTGGGGAGAGGCGCGACGTGTTGTGGCAGCTTGGAGTCTTGGCGAGGCGACTGGGTGAGAGTGGTCAGGAGCAACTCTCTTTTGCACAAAGCATCTTCCCCAAAGAGATTACGCCTCTCCTCCAAGATTTAGGGGTAGCAGCGCAAACAGCCTGGGATTTTGCCAATCAGAATTTAACCACTGGTCCCCATCCCATTGCATTATACCGGTCGTATCTTAACCGCTTAGGCACCCGGTCTGTGCGAGAATTGCTGACGCTTCCGCCAACAGATCGGGTGAAACTGGCGGGTGTGGTGATTGCCCGCCAGCAGCCGCCGACCGCAAAGGGCATGTGCTTTTTGGTTTTAGAAGATGAAACCGGGCGACTTCCAGTAGCGATGGCTCCTCCAACCTATCACAAATATAACGAAGCACTCCACGACTCTGGCCTGCTGGTGGAGGGGCACTTAGAAGGGGCAGGTTCCGGGCAAGTAGGGACGTATCGAAGTATCCTGGTGAAGCGAGTCTGGTCACTCAGTAGTATGAAGCAGTAGCTTCGTAGTACTCTTGATGCTCCTGATAGTGCAGTATGAACATTAGCGGACGTAAAAAGATAACCATCGAGTGCATTATTGCCGCAGACTGAGGTGCGTTTGAATTGATCCTGCGCCAAATATTGTTGCAGGAGGTGCCACTCAAGCTCTGCTGTAATGGGAATGTCATTTTTTAACCATTTTTTAATCGCGATGCTGTAATTGTTGAGATAGACCGGAGCTAATCGCGGCTCGCGGTTGGTTTTTGTATTGGCCTAAGTTTCCACCATTCCTCTCCCCTTGTTATTAACGTTCTACAGAGAATTTCGCCCACCCGTTCGCTCTTCTTTAGAGTGGCAAGTTTCGCGTCTGGCCTCAAACAAATGAAGCCGGGAACGTTGTTAATGGCTGGATTTGCCACGTTTGCACAAACACATGGTTGCAGCCGTGCAACCACTTTCGCAAGGCAGCAACGGAACTTTCACAATACAGGCAAATAAGTAATTCTAAGGAGGGAACCGTGAAGTCGGGATCAAGTCATGCGACAGCACCATCGCTGCCCATAGCACAACAAACACTAACGGGAGCTGACCAGGTTTTGGGTAATAACCCACCTAGAAAAAAACACCTGGCGCAACAAGAGCCGATGCATTGTTCGCCAGTAGCACCGCCTCGCAGGAAACCGCCGCATCATCAGGTGCAACATAGAGTAAGTGCCATCATGGCACACATTCCCTGGTATGGTTTTAAATCCCAGGCACGCTTGGCTGCCGATGTAGGCTTTTCCAAATCTGCCATCAGCCGCTTACTGCGCGGTGAGTGCATCCCTTCCTTAGCCTTGGCCTGTGCGCTGAATGCTGCACTGGAACGACGATTAGGACGGAAATTGGGTCTTCAAGAACTCTTTAGTATGGATGGCACTTATCCGACCCCTTCGGCCTGCCAACTAGTGGGATGTGCCAACTGCTTACCCCCGGAAGCCTATGACAGGGATGATAACCTGCGCCCGGAATTTAGAAATGTAAAAGCTGGCGAGTGGTCGGTTACGCCGCAACAGCCTGGCGCAGGGGCAGCGTTCGTCTCTATCCAAGAATCCTCCACACCATCAGTACTTGAGGGGGCCTTATGAAACGAGTGGCCTCCATTCAGGGTTCGCTGCCCATGTCAGATTCTCATCAACAATCTCCTGCACCCACAGGAGCAGACCCATCAGGGCTTCTCAGACAACAATTGCACCAACGGCTCCTTAAATTACACTTTCAAGCGTTTGCGCAGATCGTAAAGCAGGCGCTGGAGCAGAGCGGTTATTGTAACGTTCACATGGCCGGGCGCAGGCACCGCAGAACTCGCACTGCGCATGGGGGCTTAGATTTACGTGCCTACAGTCACACCGACTTAACTTCCGCCCTGACGATTGTGCAGGTCAAGCAATATCAGCGACCCGTATCGCGGCGTTTCATTGATGAACTGCGCGGCACCATGCTGCGGGTGGGTGCTCGTCATGGCGTGCTCATTACGACCTCTCATTTCTCCACCGTAGCCGAGCGTGCAGCGGCGCAGGATGACATTGCGCCAATTAAGTTAGTTACCGGTGAGATGCTCTTAGATCTCTTGTTGACGCATAAGATTGGCGTTCGAGACGACGGCAAAGCACAGTCGGTTGTCGATGAGGACTTCTTCACGCAGCTAGGCCGAGAATCCCTCAGTCCCAAAGCAACCGTAAGCGAGCAGACCTCCGTAGCGACCGTGACCGACGCTGCTTATCCAATTCGTAATCGCGCCACTGCCTGTGGCGCATCAGGAGGTGAAATGACATGGACGACTCATGTATTGTTCGGCATTAACACGTTGTGGGTGGTAGAAGCCTGGCCAAAGGGCATTGACCCCACCAATATTGGCTTAGTGGTGGCAGCGGCGGCGCTTGGCTCATTACTCCCCGATCTCGACGCTGCCGAGAGTAAACTCAAGCACTTGAACCTGGTGGGGGTTAAGCCCTTCTTCTGGCCGTCCCAGGTGATTCACCGACAGTTAGGACATCGCGGCCTGTCGCACTCCCTGGTGGGACTGCTGCTGGTGACGCTTATTGCCGTCCCCTTAGTAGCCTGGTGGGGCTGGCCACCTTCCTTAGCTCTGGTGCTGGGCTATGCCAGTCATCTGATAGCCGATGCTTGCACCAAATCCGGCATCCCATTTTGGTATCCTCGCAAGTACCGCTACCACCTGTTACCCGCTGGCTGGCGCTTTACGACCGGATCGCAGGCCGAAGAAATGCTGTTTCCTTTTCTGGTGATGGCGGTGTTACTCTTACTGCTCCGTCACTTGCCTGCTAACCAATCCATTTACTAACCGTCTGTATGGTGTATGCATTACAGCAAAAGCCCTTCGCTGGAACACAGGGCCACCATCATATCAAGGCACCACTCAAGCAAGGTTGGCATCGCCACAGGATTCTCGGCTGGTATGATGAGCAGATATTTGGTGTAGCTGCCCCTCATTCCTGTCCACAGGGTCTTACTCATTGCCCTAACCACTGCTTGCGGAGCGTCCTGAA
Organism: Abditibacteriaceae bacterium; assembly: GCA_019239895.1. Lineage (GTDB taxonomy): Bacteria > Armatimonadota > Abditibacteriia > Abditibacteriales > Abditibacteriaceae > JAFAZH01. The sequence continues at coordinate 3,585 of JAFAZH010000016.1, forward strand.
AATCATGCAGGCGCAGATTACTGTGAGCACGCACGGGAGAGCCGGGCCAGCGCCAGACCAACAGGCAACGGTTAGCGTAGGGACGGCAGGATTTCCGCATTACCACACAGCAAAAGCCGCGCGCCTGAAGCTAAAGACGAAGCATAATACTTCGCTCCATACTTCAAGTCACAGCGGCCTTCCCCGGCTTTCTGTGCGCGTGGATGGAGCAGCCGGGGATAACCTACAGCCGTCACACCCACGCGCCGATAAGCAGCCTCACTTTAACGCGGAGCGCCAAGCCTTGCTATTGTGGTTGCGCTCCTGCATATTGAGCTACTGTATTAAAATCCTAACTCTTCCCTGATGGATAGCCCTCTTGTCTCTTCTACAACTGATGCCACCACTCTTGAAAAACCTTTCGTTATCACCCTGCATAAGCGAGATAAAACCGCCGCAGGCCACTTCCGCCCCGAAGCCCACCTGCACCTGACAGAGGTCTTACGCACCTCTGGCTTACTGTTGGCCTTACCTGCGGAGGATCTCAAAAATCTGCTCTTTATGCTCACCTTCCTGAGTCCCAACGGAGAGTGTTTGCCCACGGTGCAGCAACTGGCTCAGGCGATGCATATATCCCCTCTCAAAGTGCGGGCGCGGATGATGCGCCTGGTGAAGTTTCGCTGGCACGATGAACCCTTAGTGGTGGAAGTGAAGCGCGGTGGTGGATTGGATGCTTACAGTATCCATCCCAAACTCGTCGTCTATGTCCACGGTGAGCCAACGGGCGGGCAGCCTACTTCTCAGACTCTCCCCCACCCGCCTGCTGGTCGTGCGGCCATTATTGCCCATTCACGAGAACACTATGCGCGGCCCCGCGCTGAGGTCGAGGCCATGATTAACCAACAGATGGACTGGACGCCCGCACCCCCTGCGTCGGATTTAGGGCCACAAGAGCCAACGGGTGCCGCGACTGCGGAAAGTCCGCCAGGAACTGGCGCACCCTCTACCCCTGATTCGCCGCAGGAATCGGCAAGGGAACAAGTGAGAAGACGCTTATGGAACTTAGGGATGAGTTTGGAGCAGGCGGATTATCTGCTGAAACACTATGAACTTCGGTGCATTCAGCGGCAACTGCGCTGGCTGCCGTATCGCAAGGTGCGCAATCCTGCCGGTTTTCTCGTGGCGGCTATTGAAGACAACTATTCTGCTCCGCTTGCTCTCTGGCACCACCGTGCCTCACCCGAAGCTCCACCACGGCAAGGTTCACCACCTCAAGGTGCAACTGAACATGAGCCAACCGGGGAGGCCACCGTGCACGGTGATCTACAAGTGGAGGTCACTGCTGCTCCGCTAGACCATAATTTCGGTAGTTCCCAGACAAGAGTTTGATCGGTTCACCTCGAATTCATTAACATTAACATTTTCCTATGCCTTCACCTTCCTGCTCCCCGCAGACTACAACCCCACCCCCGGTAGCTACAACCCCATTCCCCAATAGCTTACTGGATCATGTGATGCCTACTCTCAAAGACACGGAGTGGCGGTTGCTGTGCGTCATCGTGCGCCAGACTTTTGGCTGGCAGGTTGACGGCAGGCGCAAACAACGGGACTGGCTCACACAATCTCAATTGATGGTCAAAACCGGGCGTAACAACCAAGCCATCAGCCGCGCCCTCGACCAGTTAGTGCGCCAGGGCCTGGTGGCGGTGCAGGATCAAGGAGGGCAGCTACTCTTAAGTGCCGCGGAGCGACGGCGGTACTGTGGACGGCTGTACTATGGTTTAGGAGCGGACCTCAGTGATGTGGGACGAGGAGCGCGTAGCGTCAGGCGAGAGACCGGGCCAGGTTTTGCGAGAACAGATTTAGAGCCTGGTAAAATCACACAGCAGAATGGGCAAAGCCCAGTGGGAAAACCACACACAACAAAACAAACTGTTACAAAATATTTATCTAACGATAAAGCACCTGCCCGCTCTTGGCCTTCCAAAGAATCTTTGAGACAAACCAGAGACCAACCCAATCCCCAGGTGCGACATTTACTCTACCAATACCGGGAACTTTTCCGCCAGCATAGCCCGCTTAATGAACCGCCACCCATCGCCTGGGGGCGTGATGGCAAGCTCGCCAGAGATTTGCTCAGGCTATATGCCTATGATCGGTTAATGACATTGTTAGAGCAGTTTTTTCAGACGCCTGATGCTTGGCCCAAAAAGCGAGGGTATACCCTGACAGCGTTTCGAGATAGCCTGCCCGCTCTGCTGATGGGAGATCACACCCCCGCGTCCCGCGGCCACACTCCAGCGTCCAGTTTGGTTCACCGACCAACCCCAAGCTGTGAGCCAGCCGTACGGACTGGAAAGTGGACACGGGTTGGGCAGGTTAAACCGCTGCCTATAAAACCGATCCGTCCTTACAGCCCTAATTCCCCTCGGTCACTATGAGTTTCGCGCTCTATCACGGGGACTGCTTTGAAGTCATGGCTAAGCTAGCAGATCACAGCATTGATGCGCTCATCAGTGACCCACCCTATGGCATGACTGACCTGTTTTGGGATAGGAAGATTGATTGGCCTCGTTTCTGGAAGGAAATAGAGCGCATCTGCAAAGAGAATGCAGTGATTGTGCTCTTCAGCCAGCAACCCTTTACGACAGACCTTATCAATTCTAATCGCAAGTGGTTCCGCTATGAACTGATCTGGCACAAGACGATGGCCGTGGGCTGGCTCTCGGCCAATCAACGGCCCTTGCGGGCACATGAAAACATCTTAATCTTTGCCAAGCGGTTTCAGAAGAGCACGTATAACCCTCAGATGGAACTGGGACACAAGCCCTACATCAGCCAGCATACTGGGCCCGTGGCACTCTATGGGAGACAGCGCAATTGGCCTTCTGTAGCTCGCTCGGTTGGAGGTGAACGCTATCCCCGCAGTGTCTTAACATTATCTAATTGTGGCTTTAGCCGTAGGAATCCACGTTTGCATCCCACCCAGAAACCATTGATGTTAATACGGTGGCTGGTTAAGAGTTACACCAATCCGGGGGACATGGTGTTAGATCCTTTTATGGGAAGTGGGACCACAGGAGTGGCTTGTTTACAGACGGGCCGACATTTTATTGGTGTAGAATTAGAATTCAGTTACTTTAGCAACGCTCACGAGCGATTGTGCGACCTATCGCCATCATCCTTCTATCCTGGTAGCACTATTAGCGAATGTGAATAATGACTTCACAGTGATGTCACTAAACCAGCATTCCAGGTGTTTTCGTAGAGTTCAAATCAACGTAAGCACCGCTTATTATCAGTTTTTACTCATCTCATTATAATGAAAGACGGCCTATGAATCACACATCTAAAATAAGGTTCCCCTCCTGTAATTAATAGTGCGTTAAGACATACCTTGTGAGCTTGATGAGCCGCATTGATGCATGGAAGATGGTGCAGCGCCGCTTAGAGGATGCAGGGATTGGTGGGGGATTGGCTTCGGGTGTAACTCGTTTCGCACGACTTGCGGCACGAACTTTCTTTCCAATGGCAGCGATCTGGAGACGTGTCAGATGTTGATGGGTCATACCGATAGTCGCGCGACCAAGCTCTGTGATCGGCGGGCGCTGCAACCGACGTTGGCGGATATTGAGCGCATCCGGTATGGAAGGGTGCAAGCCAGAGCAGACAATGGAAGTGCTGCCAGCTAAAGGGCGTTGTTTATAATCAGTTCCGGGTGTATGAACCGTTAAAGCGTTAGTTTTTTGTTAGCTTCTCTCTTATTTTTAACCAAGCCCTTTGCATGCTTTGCAATAGTCTCTGTCCAACGTCGGCTTTCGGTTTGCTTGGTCCTTCACTGCTCACTAATTCAGGGGCAGCCTGCGTTTGTAGGGACTCTTCTGTATCGATTTCTTCAGTGAACCGCACCCATTCCACCTTATTGCATTTAATCCAATAATGCGACTGGCAGGGGAACTTCCAGTTGCCAATTGAGGGACATAGGGAAATGGAGCGCCCGTCAAAGGTTAACTTCCAATCTGATGGAGAAAGCGGGGTCACCACCTGATTTCCGCAACCACAACAGCATTTGTGAATGACCGTCCTAAATCGGATTGACACGTAAAGGACATCCTCCTCCAGCATATCCGGGACGCTATCCACAAACTTGTGTGTGAGGGCCAGAGGTGCGTTCATGCGTTAATTCCCCCGGCACGGTGTGTATTGAAAAGGCTGTTAGTCTCGACAGTGTAGATAGTATGATGCTCCTGCTTCATATCAACGTAGAACCCGACAATCTTTTTCCACTTGATAACGGCCAAAGTAGCATTCAACGCATTTAAATCAGCGATTTGAATATTCTGATCATATTCGTTGAGTTTGTGGTCCTCGGCAAAGGGAATCGCATCCGCGTTCGAGACATGATCGCGTTTGGCCGGTGTGCTGGTGGTAACACGTAACAGCCCAATCAGGGCACCTTCAACTAACTCCACTCCCATACCGACATCCACAAACGGTAGATTCCATTCTTCCAAGCGATTCACGATGAGGCGCTTCTGAGCGCCTTCCATGCAGAGAAAAACAAACGACATCGCCTGAAGATGTTGAACGGTCGAGGCGTCAATCGGAAATTCATGCGCGATGATATTACGATGCATCTGTGAATACTTATCCCGCAGATAAGCTGCCTTTTTAGGTTTCTGTCGCAATTCCTCAAGAGACGCGGCTCCTGGACATCGGAACGCATTGTGCGATAGGAAATCGTCTCCGTCGAAAAGGTGAATAGCTTTTATGGGGGTCTTGGCCACCAAGTCCAGCACATAGGAGCCTGTTCCCCCCAGTCCCACGATGGCTACGCTTTCTAAGGCGAGCTTTTCAGCCACTATATTGATTTCGGCTCGACTGGAGGCTGTATCCATGTAGCGGAAGACCGACTCTTCTTCCGCTGTTTCGTAAGGCGGAAACCCCTGAGCCGTAGCTTGTGGGTCGAATGCTTGAGCTGGCCCCAGAAGCATAGTCACATAACTGGTGATCTTCTCGTAGTAGTTCTCATAGTAACCTACGGCTGGTTTGCGAGAGAATTGGTAATTAGTGGTAAGGTTGACAGCGAGTTCGCGCCGCGCGCTGTCAACTGCTATATTTAGCGGGGTGCCATCCGCATGGCACGGCTGTTCCCCCGCAAAGTAGATGGTGTGGGTTTCGGGCCTGGCAGTAACATCCCCGGCCAAACTCAAGGCCGCATCCACTAATGTCCCACTCATAATCTCTTGCCGAGAATTCAGATAAGGAATGTTCCGCACCACTAAGAGATTACTGACGATGGCAATGTCGTAACCCTCGTCGCGGAGGCGCTTCAAATCCGGGCTATGATTTATCAGTTTCTGTGACATTAAAGATCATCCCCTCTTGAATGTGGACTGACTTACCACGAATGAGAACGCCTTCGGGATTCTCACAGGGACCATCTTCATATTTGACAGTGTATTCCCAGTTGCCGCCACGAGGAGTAGGATAAGCCAACCGCACGACTTGCTCGAAAGACAGCTCACAAGCCTCTACTTCTACCGGCCTGGTATTCACAAAAATTGTGATTTTATGGGGCTTCTTAGCAACTACGGCGAATTGTTCAACTCCTGGACGACTAATGTCAACGTGCTCGTCGGGGTCAATCAGGCGATCCGGTTCATTAGCAAGAACTAAAGTCAGCAGAAACTGGTCCGGGGTTCGGCCCACGAGTTCTAACAATTCCCGGCCTGTTGGTTGGGAATTTGTCAGATGGAAGGATTGCTCATCAATGCGGATAACAAATTGTCGGGCCTTGGTGACGACATCAATGCGCTCTACGCCCGGTGCCCTTAAATCAAGGTTATCGTTTAGGCCGATTTCAATGTCATCTTGGCCCACAAGGATCTGAACAAGAAAATGGGTGGTCGGGTCTTTGCCAATCAACTCGAAGATTTCCCTACCAGTGGGTTCGGGGTTGCTGAGGTGGAACGTCTGTTCGTCGATGCGGATTTCGTAGGACTGCTTTTCTCCTGTATTCACAGCACTCTCCTTCGGCCCCATACTAGGCCTTTGACTTAGTTTGAATTTGCTTGCAACTTATACTGGTGCCGACTTTGCTCCATTGCCTGGACATCTTGCGCTTTTTGTGGCAAGATGTTGCATGGAGGTAACGAAGTTGCTTAAAAGCAAAACCATCGGATATTATACAAGCACTACCAAATCGTTGCAAGTCTGCAAAATCGTTTCATGGGAGAAATTATGAGCAGAATAACGATTGAGCAATTAGGAGTCGAATTAAAGCGCAAGCGCGGAGAGCGCGGTCTGCGGGAAACTGCAAAGGAAATTGGTATCAGTACCGCCACATTATCGCGCATTGAAAGCGGCAAACAACCGGATTTAGACACTTTCTCTAAACTATGTAAATGGTTGGGAGTCGACGCTGGGGAGTTGCTTGGATGCTCGTTAGAGATAAGTCAAGAAATGGGAGTCGTTGCTCCTAACCAGGCACAACCAACGATAAATCAATCGCAAAAAGCGGCGCCACTCTTATCTGGATCTGTCTATGCCCATTTCAGGGCAGATAAAGAATTGAGCGCAGAAACAGCGCAACATTTGAGCGCCTTGATCTTGGCGGTTCAAGAATTCCTCATCAGTGAAGGACAAGTTATGGGCGGTGAGACCGACAGAAATTTACCTGCCTGATCACAGTTGCCATAGATAGTAAGGCCGTAGATACTAAGGGGCATATAAATTCTCTGGTAAAGCATGACATCAGCAAGGACAACACCTAAATTTGAACGTGGATTTAAGACTTGGGCAGAAAATACAGCTCTGGCACTACGTGACAGCTTAGACTTAGGCCCTGCTGATCCACTCGATACGTTTGCTTTAGCTGACTACTTGGAAGTGCGGGTCATAGATATTCAGAGACTATCCTTACCTGATGCAAGCCGGGAATACTTATGCTCTAAGTCGGGAGATGAGTGGTCGGCATTAACAGTGCGAGTAGGGGGCGTAGATGCCATCGTACTCAATCCACGCCATTCCACAAGGCGCCAAGCCAGCGATATGGCTCACGAACTGAGTCATATTTTACGCAAGCATCAGCCCGCCCAAATCTTTATCGCTCCCCAAATTCCCGTTCGCATGAGAACTTTTGATCGTGCCCAAGAAGATGAGGCGAACTGGTTAGCGGGTTGCCTACTACTTCCCCGCCCCGCCTTGCTGCATATTCTAATCCAAGGCTGGCAAGACGAAACAGCCTGTGAATATTACAACGTGAGCCTCCAAATGCTGCGGTTTAGGCGTAATGTGAGTGGAGTCGATAAGCAGTTAAGCGTAGGCCGAGGACGTTCATACACACGCTCATAGTTTGCTGCCTCTTACTGTTAAATGTTGAGTTCCATAATGTCCCCAATTATTACAATTTCATAATAGTGAAATTTCAGCGCGGTATGAGTGGACGCACAGCACTCCGAGGCGCAAGAATAATTTTAGGAATGGACAACAACTCTCGCGTGGACTCCGTCTCTCGCTGGCCTTCCGCAGTATCATTCACGAATGACTCCAACCACGAGCCACCGCAAAAGGCTAATCTCTACGACAGGAGCGAATGTGCTATTAACCTCAAAGATTGTTTTGTGAAGCTGCCTGTCGAATAGTGGGACTCATGACTTATATGGAAATGTCGGTAGTGAATGGGAGGAACAGCATATGGCGATTTGGCTAGCGCCGTTGGTGACATTTATTGTGGCTCTTATAGGCTTCGCTGCAAAATATCTAAATGACAAAAAGATTGCGGAAAGGAAAGATCGGCTTGACCGAATCAATCAACAGTTAAAATTGTTGTATGGGCCTCTGTATGCAACAGATCAAGCTGCAAAGACCGCTTGGATCGCATTTAGAGCAGAATACCGTCCAGGTAAGGAGAGCTATTGGCAGAGTACACCCCCGCCAACCAAGGGGGAAGCAGAAGCTTGGCGACTCTGGATGACAGAAGTTTTTATGCCCTTGAATTTACGCCTCGAAAAAACCGTTGGCGAGAACGCTGACCTTCTAATTGAGGAGAGAATTCCAGAATGTTTACTCTTAATGGTTGCGCATGTCTCAGCTTATAAAGCAGTATTGAAAAGGTGGGAGAATGGAGATTTCTCTGAGCATGTTTCATTGGTAAGTTATCCATTCCAAGAAGTACGCACATATGTTGAAACATCATTCATGAATCTTAAAAAAGAGCAGGCGAGATTGTTAGGTTTGCTGGAAGGTGCAAAAGACCATTTATCCAGCCCAGACCCTGAGCAGCATTACTGATTTTGCAGAACCGCAAGGCGACTATCTTTCTTGTTCTTGCCGCGACACAGGATGATACCAACCAAAGGTTGATCCTCAGCATGGCGCACCAAGTCATTGATCGCCGCCAAATAGAAGTTCATCTTACCGGCAAACTCTGAGGCGAAAGCTTGCATCTTGAGGTTAATGACCACCAAGCAGCCTAGGCGACGGTGGTAAAACAGGAGGTTAATATAGAAATTTTCCCCATCGATTTCTAGGTGATACTGGTTGCCCATAAAGGCAAAGCCTGCACCTACATCCAGGTAAAAATCATGGATGTGGGTGATAAACGCCTGTTCCAGTTCTCATTCATGGGCCGCTTCCCGCAACGTTAGAAAATCAAACACGTAGCTGTTCTTGAGCAACTGCTGAGCTAAATCCGACTGTGCTGACGCCAGGGTCAGATCAAAGTTGCTCGTCTTCTGGGCTTCCACCTGGCGAGCGTAGAGATCCAACTCGATCTGATGCACTAAGATATGACGGGCATAGCCGCGTTCCAGGGTTTTAGCGAGGTACCACTCGTGCTTTATAGGCTCTTTAAATTTCTCCGAAACGAAGGTGTCATGGTTCTAGGGGAGTTGTGCCACAAGCGGTGGGACAAATCCCAAGACTCGGTAATCAGCTAATATAGAGCATCCGCAGCCCCTAAGCCCCTACAGGTCACGCCGAGAGAAACCTGCCATGTAGGAAGTAGCGCTAAGGCTTTGCCCCATCTTCTCACCGTTTATGCTGTGACCAACGGCGCTTTTGCGACTCTGACAGACGCGCTTTAGCTTCATCCGTCATCGGCTTGCCCTTAGGCCGACCTGCATAGCGCATAGGAGACCATGCCAATAGGTGCTCTCTCTTAATAGCCAGCCTCCCTAGTATACGGTTATGCTTCAACCGTCCCTCAGCAATGGCTGAATAAATGGCCGTTCTCGATACACCTTTGCACTGTGCTGCCTGAGCGGGTGTCAAAAGGTCATGGTCCATAAACAGGTATTTAGTAGCTAATTCGATAGGATAAATGTAACCTTAGCAATCATCTCTTCATTCCATTGTAGCACATTACTTTTTACTAAATACTTGACATCCTTACGTCATTTAGTATATGCTGCGGCTGCACAGATCAAGAGTGCCGCATCAGTAACAAAATTGCATGAACCGTAGTCACGCGCCGAGCAAGAATAACATAGCTACATCCTCTCGAAGTTTTCACGAGCACCATTTTGATTACCCGCGCTTGGGACAACGTGAGCCTGTTTCAGCCGTAGCAGTCCATATCGCGGACCTGGAACAGTTTGCCCAAGACTATCTCTATGACTGTGATTTGCGGCTGCAATCACCGCGCACGATTGAGACTCGACGGGTGTTCCTCCGCAATTTCTTTTGGTTCCTCCATCAGAGGAACTACGCAACTTGTGGGGCTTCCGAGATTCGCCACTTCTTTCACTATCTGGCTCATGGCCACGAGGAGGCCGGTGGACGCTTCGGTAATAAGAACTTAACCCATGCTGTTCGTCCTATCACCGTGATGGACTACTACACTTGCCTACGCTCTTTATTTGACTGGCTGGTGGCCCAACGGATCACCCCGGAAACGCCCTTTATCATCATTGCTAAACCACAGGTGCGAGAAGAAATAAAATGCCCCCTTTCGGCAGAGCAGATAACGGCCCTACTGCGAGCAACTCATGAGTCTGCTGATCCTCTCAGGAACGCCGCTCTCCTCCTCTTGCTACTGGATACCGGGTGTCGGGCCAGCGAATTGGTTGCCTTGAAACGCAGGGACCTGGATCTTACTAACCACCGGTGCCGAGTGAGGGGTAAAGGAGACAAATACAGGACGCTGTTCTTTGGAGGAAAAACTGCCGATACACTATCCCAATATCTTCATGAGCTTGACCAGCCTCAGCCTAAAATGGGACAGGAATTGCCATCGGATGGAGATGAACCTCTTTTCTCCTCAGCACGCAGCACCAGTCCACTCACCCGGTCCGGTCTGCTGCATCTTATCAAGCGATTGGGGAAGGCAGCCGGGATTAAAGATGCAGTGTGCGTTCACGCCCTGCGCCGTTCCTTCGCCGTCCAGATGCTTAAGAACGGGGCCAATGTTTTCAGCGTGCAAGCTTTGCTCGGTCATACCAATCTACAGCAAACGCGCAAATATTGCGCTCTGGCCATGACCGATACTGAAGCACAGCACCGCCAGTTCAGTCCAGTTGACCGCCTGGTCACGACATAGGGCAATGGCTGGCATAGGGCAATGGCTGACACAAGGCAATGGCGTAGAATGAAATAGCCTCGTCACATTAAGGAAAACACGGTCAGGGAGCAGCAAGGTATCCTTACCAGCCCGTGTTTTCCTTAATGGCTCTGATAGACTGTCCCGCATTTATTTTGGGAGCATCAGAGAGATCCCCATCATTTTTAGCGGGCCAGCAGCTAAGTCATAGCTTACGCAAACTCATCTGACTTACTTGCACTGGTCGCTAATGACACCTTAATCTCAAACCAACATAATTCTTAACGCCCCGGGTGGATTTGCGCCCGCAGTTGATCTGCGGGCGAGAACTGTCGGGCCTGCGCCTCAATATCGGCTCGTGCCAGCGAGAGATAACGCTGGGTCATTTGCAGGTTCGTGTGACCAAGCATAGATTGGAGGGCGAAGATGTCTCCTCCTCCCCTCAGCCACTGAATGGCAAAGGTGCGCCGCAAGACATGGGGGGAGCAACTGCGCTGGATACCAGCCGCGTTAGCGAGTCTTTCGATAAGTTTAAGCAAACCACTACGTGTCAATGGGCGCTCCGTCACCCCCGGCACAATCGAGAGGAAGAGCGGTTCCTCTGCCCTGCCTGCTCTTTGACGCAGGTAGACTCGCAACGCACTTCCGGTAGAGACGCCAAAATAGACGACGCGACGTTTATTGCCCTTCCCCAACACAGAGCAGAAACGTCGGTTCAGATCCATATCCTGAACTTTAAGGCCGCACAGTTCTGAGGCGCGTATTCCAGTATCCAACAGCAGGAGCAGGATAAGCTCATTCCTCTGCGGGTGCAGCGATTTACGGGCTGCTCCAAACAACGCCTTTACTTCGGCAGGTGTCAGTGGTTGCTTCTCTTCAAAGCGCACGACTGGTCGGGGGATGCGCTCCATAGGAGAGGTGGGCAGGATACCCTCGGCCACCAACCACTTAAAGAAGGTGGAGAGGCAAACGTGATAATCTTTGACAGTTACGGGTCGGACAGGCTTATTAAGATGCTTGCGTCCCCACCGGCCCCCTTCTTCATGGCCATGTCGCAGGTAATGCAGGAACTCCTTGAGTTCCCGTGTGCCACAAGTTTGATAGTGCCGGTGCTTAAGGAACCAGCAGAGATTGGTGAGGAACACCCGCCGCGTTTGGAGGGTTTGGGGTGAGTGCAGGCGGTACTCACAGTCGAGCAGCCACTCCTCAGCAAGTGACTCTATATCCCGTAGGGCAAGCTTGCCACGCTCCTGAGAATCGTCAGCAACCGTAGGTTTGGAAGCAGTTTTGGCACCAGCACTAGACGCAGGGTAAGATGCGGTCTTGGACGAAGTGGTAGAGGCAGTTTTGGCTGCTCGTGGAGTGACTGTGGGGGTACTACGAGGGGTAGCTCGTTTCGTAACAGTAAGCGGACGCCTTGACATAAAATTCTCCGAATCTTGAGATTTCGGAGAATAATCACAAAGGCGTAGGCCCTTGTCCCACAAGGGGCCAAGGACTTTTTGAAGATAAGAGAATGGAGCTGAGGGGATTCGAACCCCTGACCTCTTGAGTGCGATTCAAGCGCGCTCCCAACTGCGCCACAGCCCCGATGCACAGATTAGCTACTTTTAGGATTATACGCCACTAAGCTTTCGTTGGCAACATACACCAATAGCAACCGTTTTTGCTTTGCATCGCGCTTTCATGATAATCAGGAACCGCTCCCAGGCGGAACCGTGTAAAATGACAGCTATAGACAAGTTGATACTTTTAAAAGATGGCTTCGCTAAGACGTAATCCACTATGGTTGCTGCTCGCTTGCATCGGCATGTTGGCTATTGCCGTAGAGCCTGCTACTACTTGCTTCTGTGCCACCTCTGCTGCGCCCCGTGGGGCCACTGCTCCTGCATCGCCACTCATGCCCTGCTGTGCCGCACAGCCTTCCATGCACGGCGCGTGTTGTAAGCATCAACATCCAGCACAGTTCCACTCAAAAACTAATAAGCCAGTTGCTAATCTGCATTGCAGTATGGGTGACTCTTCCCATTCATCCACCCATCAATGCGCCTTCAACACACCGGATACGCCGCAATGGACACAGACGCCATCGGGCACGCTACGCGTAAACGTTGCAGCCTTGCCCTTGCACCCGCTGTCTCTTGGTGAGCCAAGCAAGAGTTGCCCGTTGTTCTTTGATAATGATGAGAGACCGCCGCGCCAAGTTGCTGTCCCCACCTCTCCTGGTCGCGCCCCACCTGCCGCCTAGTCAAAGCTAAAATCGTGTCGCTAAGACGAACATCCTCTCCTCAAAGAGAGGACAGTTTGTGACGCGTTATCACTCACAATTGTGATCCTCTTTTAGCTTTCTTCTCACTGCCGCTTTCCCATTTCAAGAAATTTATAAAAGGAAATATTTCAATGCGCAGTTTAGTCGTTATTCTGGCGGCGACTTTAGGGGCATCCCTGCCAGGTCTGGCCGCTGCTGATGCTCAAACTTCCACTAACTCCAAGCATGATACGCACAGCAACCATACCACTCATGAGAACATGAACAAGCAGAGTATGGATATGAAGTCGGGCGATATGTCTGGTATGGACATGAAAGGCATGAATATGTCCGGCATGGAACAACGTGGCATGATGCCTATGTCGTCATCCGTTGACCTCAATGATGCTATGAATCGTGAGGGTTCGGGCACTTCCTGGCTGCCGGACTCGACGCCGATGTATGGCAAGATGATTATGCGCGGCAAGGACATGCTGATGCTGCATGGCGCTATTTGGCCGCGTTACACTACCCTCCGCTCTGGCCGGGATATCTCTATAGCAGGTCAGGGCAGCGGCAGTAAATTCGATGCACCCTCGTGGTTTATGGGCATGTATGGCCACCCGCTTGGCTCCAGCGAGCGGCCTAAGGCACAATTTGGAGTGCGGCTGATGGTGAGCGCCGACCCGATAATTGAGCGGAGTCATGGTTATCCACTGCTCTACCAGACTGGCGAAACCGCGAACGGGTTACCGCTCCATGATCGGCAGCACCCACACGATCTCTTTGATGAACTTTCTGTCACATATTCACATCGTCTGGGGCAGCGCAATTCCGCTTACGCTTATCTGGCTTATCCTGGTGAGCCAGCATTAGGGCCACCAACGTTTATGCACCGCCTGTCGGCGATGGACATGCCGGATGCGCCAATCTCCCACCACTGGCAGGATTCGACCCATGTCACCTTTGGTGTCACGACGTTAGGCTTCTCAACGGGGAAACTCAAGCTCGAAGCCAGTGCCTTCAAGGGTCGGGAACCAGATGAAAATCGTTATAACTTTGAGTCACCTAAGTTGGATTCATATAGTGGCCGCCTGTCGTGGAATCCAACGCGTGACCTGGCACTGCAAGTCTCCCAGGGATACATTAAAAGCCCGGAGGCGTTAGACCCAGCCGTTAATCGTCATCGCACCACGGCCTCTCTCGTTTACAACAAACCGCTCCAGGGTGATGCTAACTGGTCGAATGCTCTGGTATGGGGCCAAAACAATGATACAGGTGAAGGTAAGACCAACGCCTATTTGTTGGAGAGCGACTATCAGAAAGGCTCTAACACTCTGTATGGCCGCCTGGAGCGCGTGCAAAAGTCGGGGCATGAGTTGGTTTTAGCTCCTGCTGATGAGCACAATATCTATAATGTGGGAGCTTATAGCATCGGCTATGTGCGTGATCTCAAGCACGGTTCGGGGCTGGATGTAGGGCTGGGTGTGCAAGCGACACTTTATACCAATCCCAGCAGCCTTAACGCTTACTACGGTTCCAGCCGACACGGTGGATTTGAAATCTTCTTCCGTATCCGTCCCTCGCGGATGCAAGGCATGGGCGGCATGGCAGGTGTGAATCATGACCAGATGACAGGAATGTCTGGCATGGATGCTAATACTGGAGCAATGGCCTCAAATACAGGCATCAAAGTCACAACATCTATCATTCCTAACATTCCTACATCGGACGGGCAAAACGTCCTGACTGTCACTCTCACCGATGCCGCGGGCAAGCCTGTGACCGGGGCTAAGGTTGAATCCAGTGTGGCTATGACCAGTATGGATATGGGCACTAAGCATCCGGTTTTTAAGGAGCTGGGCAAGGGACGTTACGCAGGCAATGTGTCTTTCTCAATGGCCGGGCCGTGGCGCGTGACGCTTAAGATCACACCCGCTAATAATGCTGCACCTGTTACACAAAGCTTCGATTATCAGGTGAAGTGAACTCATTCTTGTCCCTTACTGTGCCGACTGAGGACAGTAAGGGAGAAGAATGAGTTCGGGTAAACTTAGGGCAGGATACCCCCGCTGCTCAAGAGCCGCCACGCTAAAGAGCGCCAACCCAACACGGAGATGTCTCAGTTCAATCATCACCATTGCGTCGAGGTCAGGGCCACCTGCAAAGGTTCAATTTGTCCCGAAGTTAAGTCAGTCCCGGCACAGCATAGTCTAAACAAAGCTCCTCAACCTGCTGACGCAAGATGTTCAAGTAATTCTCATCTTGGTGGCGTGCGAGCGCATTCACCATCCATTCCGCTAACTGCTGCATCTGCGCTTCTTTCATGCCGCGTGTGGTGGCTGCTGGCGTGCCGAGCCGAATACCACTGGGTCGTAGGGGTGGGTTCGGGTCATCGGGGATGATCTGCTTGTTCGTTGTGATAGAGATAGCATCAAGCGTCTGTTCCGCCACTTTGCCATCCAGGGCGAAACTCTTGACCGTATCCAGCACCATCATGTGATTCTCCGTGCCACCCGTCACCAGTTGCGCACCCTGGGTCATCAGAGCATGAGCCAGGGCTTGAGCATTGTGGAGAACTTGAGCGGCATACGCTTTGAACTCCGGTTGTAGCGCCTTGCCCAGTGTCACGGCAATGGCCGCGATAGTATTCATGTGGGGACCACCTTGTAGACCAGGAAAAACGGATTTATCTATGGCTTTGGCGAATGGTTCGCAGCAGAGAATCAACCCGCCGCGTGGCCCGCGCAGGCTCTTGTGCGTGGTGGTCGTCACAATATCAAAACCGTAATCAAACGGGTTACGCATCACACCACCTGCCACCAGACCGCCAATATGCGAGATGTCGGCCATTGTAATCGCGCCCACTTCGTCAGCCACGCGCTTGAACTCGGCATAATCGTAATCACGGGGATAAGAGGTGTAACCACACAACACAATTTTCGGCTTCGTTTCGCGGGCAATCTGCCGCAGTTGCTCAAAGTCTATACGGCCTTGGTTCTCTGGCTCAGTGCGATACCTTACGAAGTGATAAATCTGGCCCATGTGCGAAACGGGTGCGCCATGCGTCAGGTGTCCACCGTGCGATAAGTCCATGCCCAGCACAGTGTCGCCAGGCTTGAGGAAGGCCATATAGACTGCCTGGTTCATGGGTGAGCCGGAGAGGGCCTGCACATTGGCATGTTCGCACCGAAACACCTGTTTGGCCCGTTCAACGGCTAAGGTTTCAATCTGGTCAGTATATTCCTGTCCGCCATAATAACGACGACCAGGATAGCCTTCTGCATACTTGTTGGTGAACACTGATCCTAATGCGGCCAGTACTTCAGGATAGGTGTAATTCTCCGAGGGGATTAATTCCACCCCTTTCTGCTCCCGTTCCTCTTCGCCCACCAGAGCACAATAAACTGCGGGGTCGTTGTGCTGCAACATCTCGCGTTGCGCCATCAGCCGATCTCTGCTTTCCATCGTAACCTCCAAAACAAAAATGCCCGGACTACCTTATCCGGTAGCCCAGGCGATCGGCTGAATTTCCCAGTCACGCGCTCCCCCGTGGTTAGCTCCACTTCGTTCGCCAGTTACGCGGACTTCTAATTGCTTCTCATTATAATCAGCTTTTCACTGCGGATGCAACTTACCACTTCATATTGAGGGCCAGGCGTGGATGTTCGCTAACGTTCATGCTGCCGCCATGCGCGCACAGATAATGGTAAAACAACACATCTCCACAGCGCGGTGTTAGTTCCACCGGCTCTCCTAAATCCAGCTTAGGCAACTCCTGATTCAGCGTCCACATCAGCTCAAACCGCGCCGGATCACTTTTGGCGAGGCTCTCCAGCTTTTGATGTGAACCCGGCCACACGACCGTGCCGCCACCATGCGGCGGCACATCGCTCAGATAGGTCATGGCCGCAATGCGAAAAGCGCGAGGAAAGACATGGTGCCCTGCATCTTTAATAGCATGGTCAATGTGCGGCTGTGGCCAGTGCCACTCGCCGACACGAGGAAAGACATTAATAGCATAAGCTCGACTGGGTGGCTTGAATGAAGCCGCATCATCGTCTGCCAGTTGCGCCGTAGCCGCACAGAGTTCCGGGGTGTAACAGGCCAGCAGCGCCGGGTCATCAAACGACTGGTGGGCCTGTTTGAAGCCTTCCCATGATGCAGGAGTTTGACCCTCAATGCCAATCAAGCGTCGCATAGTGGCCTCGGCTTCCCTGGCAATTTTAGCAGGAATGAGACCCGTAATCAGTAAGTAACCTTGAGCCTGATAGGTGTTTTGTTGTTCATTGGTTAGGATAGTTAGTCGCCTCCGGTTTCATTAGCATCAGTTTCGTTTGCGCCAGCATTAGCCTCGTGCAGAAACTTTGCCCGTTGCCAATCTTTAGCTGCCCCCAGCATATAGGTATACCAATCCACCTGATCTGTCACCTGTTTGGCACGATAATCCGCCAGCACTTTAGCCTGGTTCCCCTTGAGACCATGTGGCGAATAACCGGTGGCGCGGCCCATGTTATGCAGGAACTCATGCAGGCAATCGGTTGAGTTCATGGGCATACTTTTAATGCCGCCGCGTGCGGGCAGTTTACCTCCGTGATACGGCAATTCAATTGGCCCACCACCATAGGCGCGAGCGGCCTCGCCACGATGCCAGACGAAGACGACGCCGTCATACTCCCCCACTATTTTCTTAAAGAAGTCATCTTGGGGCGGATCAAGTTGTGCGGGATCGAAATGTCGCACATGCAGGCGGTCGTGCCACATCCAATCGTGCAGGCCGCGCAACGTCACCTGGGGCAGGTCTATCCAGGTCGTCTGCACCTTGAATTGGCCAGCCGTGGCGTGCTCGACAGCATCCATAGCAAACTGCCAGGTGTGTTGATAGAAGGCCAGTTCATTATCGTCCAGATGGCTCTGCTCGGCCTTTTGCTGACCTTTATCCTCATATTTCAAATCGGTGTTGCGGATTATGACGGCGGCCATTTTGAAAGTGACGCGCTTATCTTGGGGCGGCACATCCTGACAGAGCCGCAACTTGGCCTTGAGGAATGATTGATCCAGAATCTCATAGCGTTTAACTCCATCGGGAGTGTCATACAGATAATAATAGGTATATTCATCGGCCACCCGGAGCACTCTGGCGGTGAAAGCATCGTTTTCTGTTGGACTAACTGGAATTTTGCCATAAGCGTCCAGTGCCCTCTGATAAGCGGCCTGCGCCGTCCTTTTATCACCTGCTAAATAGGCTTCATCTCCTCTAACCAGGCCATCATAAAATTCAGTATAGGCTTCCAGTGCAGAGCGTTGGTCAGGGTAATAAGTGGGAAGTTGGCGCAGAAATCCAACGCCACGCGAGCGCATATTCAACACGGCTAAAGCCTGCAAATAGGTGTTCAGGTTATCTGTTTTAAGCTCGAGAGTCAGGGCCTTTTCAAAAAATGGCAGCGCTTCTTGGGGCCGATTGAGCTTATTGAGTGAGAGAGCAATACAAATGGTTGGCAAATAGTGACGTTCGCTTGGGGCCAGCAGTTGCGCAGCGGCGGCTTGTCCAGTCTGCAATACCTGAGAGTATGCACCAGCACGATACAGAGCAAAAAGTTGGTCGCCAAATGCCCGCCATTCCACCCCGCTTTGTGGCGGGCGGGCTGCCCCGGCACTACTTAGCCCAAGCAGCACCAAAACCATGTAGAGCCGTGCCCTTTGGTGCTGCGTCATCATAAAGGAATTCATTGTCCTTGGATTTTTCATAATCTTTCCTTGTTTGACAGGGAATGCATAAGATATGCAAAGATTATCACACAAAGGGAAACTCGCCTCTTAGGGCTTGAAAAATTTTTAAAATTTGGGCGTGACAAAATAATAGCGGCCCCGTTAATCTCAGTGAAAGCCACACAGAGGAACACGATAAGTAACATTGTGTCGGCCAAAATTATACTGATGAATTTTAAAGATCATCGGAAAAAGGATAGAAAAATGAAAAAGGTAATCGCACAGTTCGGCACCGGTCTCTTGATCGCCGGTATGCTCAGCACCGCTGCTTTCGCAGCTCCCAAGACCGCTGCCAAGGCCAGCACCAAGGCTACCACCAGCGCAGTGACCAAGTCCGGCGGCAAGGCCAGCACCAAGTCCAAGGGTGGCACCACCAAGTCCAAGGGCAAGGGTAAGACCAGCACCAAGGGCAAAGCCAAGGGCAAGAGCAGCACCAAGATGAGCGCCACCAAGAAGAAATAAGTCAGTTCACTCTGGCAAAAACGGGACAGCTTTAAAAAGCTGTCCCGTTTTTCTTTGTTTGCTGCTAGTGGCGGACTCTCTACTGGCAGGCTAAATGGGTCGCCTAGACTGAGGCAGATGGCACAATATTTCCTCTTTTAATAATACAGCAGTATTTTGGTGCCATTAATGACTTTTTAATGACTGCAAGTTAATCTGAACTCTATAATATCTAATTAATGCGGTTTGTCATGCAGGTGCAGCGACGAAATATGAATCTGCTGGGAACACCACTTTTAGCTTAATAATATATCTTCAAGGAGAGTTACGTCGTATGAAAAGGAGCAAGCAAGGCTTCACGCTGATTGAACTTTTAGTCGTCATTGCCATTATAGCAATATTGGCAGCTATTCTATTTCCCGTCTTTAGCCGCGCCAGAGAGAACGCACGCCGGGCAACGTGCCAGAGTAATCTGAAGCAGATCGGACTGGGTATTCAACAGTACATGCAGGATTACGATAGCAAATTTCCTATCATGGGCGATACGGCTCTCACAGGATGGGCACTTAATATCCAGCCTTATATCAAGAGTGAGCAGGTGCTCCAGTGCCCCAGTGAACAGAATGATGCACCAACTGGCGCGAACATAACTGCTCGTGCTTCGCTGGCTGGTTTCACCGATTACTACTATAATTCCAATCTAGGTTTTACGAGTTCTACAACTCCGGCAGCACCTTTCAAAGAGGTGGTGGCTATCAGTCCGAGCAGCACAGTTCTCAATGGCGATGGCGATGGCAGTGGCCTCAGCAGCGCCGCTAATTATAACACCGATCATGTAAATGGCGGAGTCGGAGCAAGTGGCACCCGACACTTTGATGGTGCTGACTACTCTTTTGTGGATGGCCATGTTAAATGGCTCAAACCAGAAAATGTGCTGTCAGGGTCTCCTGGCAAGTGCGGTGGCGGCAGCAGCCCACCCAGCCCTGACAACCGACCAACTGGCAGCAATAATACCTTCTGCTTGTTCTAAACCCCATATTAATTGAAGTACATTTTAAAATTTCAAGGAGAGAATGAATGAAACAGGAAAATTTAAAAAGCCATGTCATAGAGAAGCGCATGGTGAACACCCCAAAGTTGTTAATCGGCTCATTAGCCGCAGCCTGCTGCATCAGTAGCGTGCAACCTTCGTTTGCCCAGCGCACCCAACAAGACAAGCAGGAAAATCGAGCGGCTCAGCGGGCGGATAGACAGCAACGGTTCCAGGACATGACCCCCGATCAGCAGCAACAATATATCCAGCAGCGCCAGCAGCAGCGTCAACAGCAATGGCAGCAGCGGTGGGCGGCCATGACACCCCAGCAACGGGCCGATTTCCAGCAGCAGATGCAGCAACGGCAGCAGCAACGGGCCGATCAGCAACTGACTTCGTTGTTCCAGGCGGCAGGCATCACCGATCCAGAGATTATAGACCTGATCAAGCAATTCATTGCAACGCAACAGAAGGCGCGTGAGCCATTACTTGAAATGGCCAGGAACATAGCCAAGGGTCTGCCCGACAAGAATGTGACCGACGATAAGACCACAACCGCATTGGCCGACTTCCGCAAGGCAGTCGCGGATGACAAAGAGCGTTATGACAAGGCGTTGAAAGCCTTAGATGCCTCAATTAACTACTCGACCAATCCCAAACTGGAAGCATTTCTGACGTTAATTGGTGTGATAGGCAATGAGTCAGCCACCGTTGGTGGCACAGCCGCGATCTTCCCCCCTAACCCAATGATGGGTGGCTTCGGTGGGCGTGGCGGCGGCTTTGGCGGCCCTGGCGGGGGCGGCTTTGGCGGCGGCCCCGGCGGGGGCGGTGGATTCGGCGGTGGTGGCGGCTTTGGCGGGGGCGGCTTCGGTGGTCCCGGCGGTGGCGGGCCTGGCGGCGGTGGCTAAAAGCGGTGGCTCAGTGCATGTAACTAAAGTGCCTACAGCCATGCCACTAGCGCAGTAAGTCATTAACAGAGTTTTAACCGGGGATGTGAGGAGCGTTATATCCTTACATCCCCATCTTCTATTCTCGGATGCCATAAGACGGCTCTGATTACACATTGCAGCACTCTTGTGCTGCCAAAAGGTTTCTTTAAAATCAGGCGCTTAGGTAGCGATACGTTATGGACATCCTGCTGATTGAAGACGATATTGTTATCGCAGAACTGATTAAGACGGGTCTGGCGAAAGCTCATTTCACGGTAGACGTAGCGCATGACGGTGAAAAGGGCTTGCAGTTGGCACAGGCTGGCTCCTACTCCGTTATCATTCTGGATTTAATGTTGCCGCGCCAGGATGGGTGGAGCATCTGCCAATCGCTACGCGCTCAACGCGACACCACCCCTATTCTGATGTTGACGGCGCGCGATACCGTTGAGGATCGGGTACGCGGGTTAGAAACCGGGGCCGATGACTACCTGCCAAAGCCCTTTGACTTTCGAGAGTTACTGGCGCGGGTGCGCGCCCTCATGCGCCGTGATAAGGTGCATCGGTCACGGCTCATTCAAGTCGGGGATTTAGAAATTGATACGACCTCGCGTAGTGTGCGGCGGGGTGGGCAGGATATTGCTCTCACGCCGCGCGAATATACCCTTTTAGAATTTTTAGCCGCCAATGAAGGCCGTGTCGTGACCCGTGAGATGATTATGGATCGCGTCTGGCGTGATGACGACAGCTACTCGAACACGGTTGATGTTTACATTACCTTTCTGCGGCGCAAGATTGATGCGGCGCATGATGTAAAATTGATTCAAACCATCCACCGCATGGGCTATATGTTACGCAGCCCAGCTACGGAAGGCCATGCCCCATGAGACTTTCTTTTCGCGCCCGTTTAGCCCTCTGGAACATGGTTATCTTAGCCTTAGTGCTGGGTGGCTTTGGCGCGGCAATTTGCTATCGCGTGCAAGCTTCGATGGCGGCTGCGATTGACCAGGAATTGGTGGAACATGCCCGGCACGCATCTATTGGCCGTGCTCGTTTCTTGCGTTGGCGGGCGAGACATCATGATCACGGCCCCGACCAGCCGCCAGGACAACCGGGAAACGCCACCCATCAGCCGCCTCCTAATGCATCGCCAGACAGACCACCCTGGCCGGATGCGCCACGAGGCAACTCCAAAAGTTCAGCCCCGCACGCTGCTAACCCAGGCTCTCCGGGGAATGGCCCCGCAGATCATGCCGGAACCGCAGCCAACTCCAACGCCTCTCTCGATGCCGATACCGAGCGCATCGCTAACCTGCGCCGTCCTCGCATGTTAGATTTGCATGGCAAAAACATGATGCCATTCAATAACGATGGCCCGTGGGATAAACGTACTTTCAGTCTCTCTCTGAAGGGACAACAACACTATTCAACTCTAATGGCGGGCGATGACCATCTGCGTATCTTTTCCATGCCTTTACGCCAGGATGGTCAAACTGGCCCGATTGTCGGAGTCGTGCAGGTGGCGCGGGAACTGGCGCTGTATGACCGCCTCTTACAAGATCAGGTGCGCACGCTCTTGACTTTAGTGCCATTGGCGCTTTTGATAACTGGATTAGGCGGTTTGTTCCTCACTAATCGCGCTTTACGCCCCGTTCATGAAGTCACCCAGGCGGCGGCTGAGATTGGCGCTCACGACCTGGCGCGTCGGTTGGAAGTCAACGGGCATGATGAGCTGGCGGAACTGGCTTCAACTTTCAATGGCATGATCGCCCGTTTGCACGATTCTTTCGGGAATCTGGAAAAAGCCTATGCCGGTTTAGAAGCGGCTTATGACCAACAACGGCGTTTCACGGCGGATGCCTCACATGAATTACGCACCCCCCTGGCACGCATTAAAGGCAGCACGAGCCTGGCTCTGGCCGATGAATGGTCATCTGAAGAGTATCGTCATGCCCTGGCCGTAGCCGATGATGCCGCTGATAAGATGAACCGCATCATCCAGGACTTGCTACTTTTAGCCCGTTCGGATGCAGGACAACTGCTCCACCCGGATTTAGTAGAGTTATCCGTTATCCTGGAACACACGGTAGATGCAGTCCCTAACCCGTCAGCCATTCCAATCCGTTTAGATTTGCCGGTTGAACCACTGGAAATTGTGGGGGATGCCGATCATCTCAGCCGGGTCTTTAGCAACCTCTTGGAAAACGCGATTCGCCATACCCCCGCTGCTGGTGACATTACCATAACGGCCCAAGCAATCAAAAATAACGTGGAAGTCACCGTGGCAGACACCGGCGAGGGCATTGCCCCGCAGCACCTACCCCACGTTTTCGAGCGGTTCTATCGAGTAGACGCAGCGCGCAGTCGCAGCAGCGGAGGCACCGGTTTGGGGTTAGCCATTAGCCAGAGTATTGTGCAAGCTCACCAGGGCACAATTCGAGTTGAGAGTAACCACCCTCGCGGCACACGAGTGATTGTTACCTTACCCTGTGGCGACACGACCCCCTACCTCAACCACACTTCTAAACGTGCTCTGGCGATGGCTAATTAGCATTGACTAAATATTGACATTCAGGGTCAAGACACAATGAATCGCGTCTCTACGGTGTCGTCGGCATTGCAGACCAACCAGTCTCCTTATTTCTCCCTATACTATTCTCATAAGTAGCACTTGAAGAATCTATGCTGCATTATGAGAATAAACTCGACAGTAGGCTTTAAAGTAGTGCTTTTGGCCAGTATTACGTTATCTCTGGCCTGCTCCGGCAGCACCCACCTTACGGCTCGTGCCTCGAAGCAGCGTATTGTGTTCTTAGGTGATTCCATTACGGATGGAAATACCTATCCTCAATTAATCCGTCAGGCTCTGGGAGATGCAGCGGAACCGATCCCCACCATTATTAATGCCGGGGTGGGTGGGGATACAGCCAGGAGAATGCGGCAGCGATTAAAGCGAGATGTCCTGGTGCATCACCCCACCCTGGTTATATTAAGTGCCGGAATCAATGATGCCTTAAATAAAGTGAGTCCGGCAGATTATGAGGCTGATGTCACGGCTATTACAGATCAACTGCAACTAGCCAACATTCCATTACTAATCCTGACAACAAGCATTTTAGGGCCAAATAATGCTGAGGCCGAAACACGTCTGGCTAACTATGACGTTATTCTGCATCGCCTGGCAACAGCACATGGTTATCGCGTCGCGGAGGTCAAGAAGTTGATGCAGGAAGCGCGGGACAATGGGGAATCGCTTTTAGAAGACGACGGCGTGCATCCCAACTTTCGCGGCCAGCAGCTCATGGCACGGGCCGTATTAGATGCTTTAGGTTACAGGAGCGTCCCGGTAACGATCCCGCTCAGATTCGGCGTGATGCCTGGGGTTATCCGGGTATGGCAAATGCGCGCTGCCCCCGCCAATCACTCGCCCTTAAATACAGCAACAGTGCGGAATTTAAAAGCGGATGCTGGCTGGAAGCGTTTCGTTTTACCCGAAGCCAAACCTGCCTCGACGTGGTGGCTCGATGGTGAACGCAAACGCGGCTTCGCCCTATCATTGGATAAGCTCATCGGCCCCGGCAAAAGTTATCAGGGCATCGCTTCTCTCAACGCCAGCAAACCGCGCCACGTTTTCTTTAACACCGGAGCCGGGCTGCAAACGATCTGGCTCAATGGAGTGCGCCTCTATAAAAATACCGCGTGGACGGGTTGGCACGCTGGCAAAGAGCGCCTCCCTGCGGTTTTACGTACTGGGCCAAATAAAGTCGTCATCGAAACAGGTGCGAATTTCTTTCTCAGTGTGACCGATACGAACACCTGGTAATTGGCTCATAACAAGGAGTAGGTATGGTTAAGCCGAGCTTAGTTCTGTTTCTCTGCCTGTTGTTTTGCCTTCTAAATTCCCCGGCTGATGCGGCACCAACTCCCACCTCAGTAACAGCGGCAAGGGCACCAGCACCATCAACAGCTACGGCATCCACACCACCCTTGCTGCAAGGCGTCCACCGCATCGTAACAATGGGAGCCAGCATAACCCAATTCGGCAGCTCTCCTGGCGGCTATGTCTGGCTGCTGGGCCACTATCTGAACGCTCTTTATCCTCAGGCCCATATTCAAATCATTAATGCGGGGGTAAGTGGCAATACCTCGGCGGATATGCTGGCACGATTCCAGAAGGATGTGCTTGAGCAGCACCCCGATTTAGTTACCATTAAGCTGGGCTACAATGATTTAACGCTACGTTTCCAAGACCATCCTCAAGGCGATGGCCCCCAGGGAGCTTCTGCTGAAGACTATGGCAAAAATGCCGAGGCGATGGTTAAGCTGGCTCAAGCCGCGCATATTCGCATTCTTTTAATGACCCCAACCATTTACGAAGATAGCCCAAAGAGCATCCGCAACCAGAAGTTGCAGGCGTATGTGCGAGTCATGCAAGATTTAGCCGCCAATTATCATTTGCCTTTAGCCGATCAAAACGCTGCTTTATTGCAAGCCTGGCTTAGTCAACCTTCTGACCAGCCTCAACGCCTCACCACCGATGGCGTCCATCTCACCCCGACAGGCAACCAGGTCTTAGCGCGCACAACTCTTTTAGCAATGGGAATCGAACCCCGCCAATTGGCTGCTGTTGAACCCACCGTTCAGCAACAACTTACAGCAGCAACTTCAAAATGATGAAGAATGAAATTGACATCATCCGCGATATATCGGCTAAGTTCAGTCAACTCAATGTGCCATTTATGCTAACTGGCTTATTAGCCATGAACTACTACTCTACACCACGCATGACGCGTGACATTGATGTCGTAGTCACCCTGGAGGAGGTTAATCTAACACCCTTTGTAAACGTCTTTAGTCCCCAATATTATCTCGCTCCTGAAGCTATTGCAGAAGCTATGCTAAACGAGTCCATGTTCAATTTAATTCACAATGAAAGTATCATCAAAGTAGACTGCATCATCCGTAAAAGTAGTGAGTATCGGCAATTGGAATTTGAGCGACGAGTTAGAATTACTCTGGAAGATTTTCAGACTTACATCGCCAGCAAAGAGGATTTGATTCTTTCTAAATTGCTATGGGCTAAACCATCTCATTCTGAGATACAACTCCGCGACGTGAAGAACTTGTTAATCAGTGGTTACGATGTGCCTTATGTCGCGCACTGGGCGCAACAGTTAGAAGTTAACCACCTGTTGAAAGAGTGCTTATATGGATGACACACCACCGCACATTGAAAAACTGATGAGGGAAAAACTAATGGCCCGCTCTGGCGAAGAACGCTTCATCATGGGAGCCTTAATGTTTGACGCTGCCCGCACCATGATTTTGGCTTCGCTCCCACCCGACTTGCCAGAAGATGAGCTAAAGAGACAATTGTATCAGCGGATTTATGGAGAGCCGCTGCCACCATTCGCTCAGAACGAGGGGCTACTCAATAAAGAGCAAAAATAAAGAGGATAGTATCGAAATGCAGGGATGAGCAGACGTGGCCAGGCAGCCCACCCGTAGGGGCACCCACGAGGGGTGCCCCTACGGGTGCGTGAACAACGCAAAGCTTGCATAGACATGAAATCGCTAAACAGGTGTTTCATAACCGCTGCACATGAGTTACATTATATTTATTACTACAACTCCTCCGTTGAATCGTGGCATCTCTCACTAAAGAGGGCCGCGAAATCCAGGATCAGGATAAGGATTTATGATGCAAACGCATAAGCATCCCAGATTGCTGGGCCTTGCTGCCCTTGGGATTGTGACAACTGCCCCCATTCTCTTGCCACAACTGGCGCACGCGCAGCCACCTGATGCGGCAACTTTAATCTCCGAACTCAAAGGCGAAACTGCTGCCCAAACGCGTACAGCGGATCAGGAACAAACCGCCTACACGCAGGCGCTCGACGCCTTGCTGCCAGCCATAAGCAGTGACGACCTCAATGTGCGTGGCCCCGCCGAAGACAACTGGGAAAAGATTGCCCTCCGCGCGGCGCGTCCCGGTGCCGAAGCTGACCGCCTGGCAGCCTCCAAAGCGATGCTCTCGCGCCTGGGAACCAACACCTCTCAGGAAGGTCGGCTCTGGATACTTAAACAATTGGAGAATATTGGGCGCGGGGAAGCTGTTCCCACTCTTGTAGGCTTACTCAACGACCCTAACCCGCTCGTTAAAGAGCGTGCCCGTCGTGCCCTCTCTAATAATCCTTCAACCGAAGCCAGCCAAGCCCTGCGCACGGCCTTAACAGGTGCCGATACACCAGAATGGCGGATCGCCATTATCAATGCTTTAGGCTACCGCCGTGACACCGTCAGCATTCCAGCCATCGCTAAATTCGCGCAGGATACTGATGCCAGGGTTGCGGCCACCGCTGTTGCCGAACTCAGCGCCATTGGTGGCCCCGACGCCGTGCGCGACTTGCAAGCAGCCAAAGGCACCGCGACCGGGCCGCTCCGCAAGAATGTGATTGACGCCCTCCTGTTGAGCGCAGATCGTATGGTGCATACGGGCAATGCCGCGCCAGCCGCCGCGATTTATCAATCGCTCTATGTGCCAACGGAAGCGCGGGGAGTGCAGATTGCAGCCCTGCGCGGTTTGGTCGTGGCACGCGGCCAGAATTCGATTCCCGTCTTGACCACGGTGTTAAGTGGCAACGATGACCAAATGCGCATGATTGCCAGCCGCCTGATTAGCGAAGTGCCGGGCACAGCCGCCACCCAAGCCTTTGCTGCCCTGGTGCCAAAACTCCCCGCCGCTGGACAGGCCGCTTTGATAGATGAGTTGGGTAATCGCGGCGATGTCGCCGCCCGCGCCGCGATTGTGAATGCAACCCGCAGCACGGATAACAATGTACGCCTCGCGGCGTTACGCGCTCTGGGGCGTTTGGGGAATGCCACCGATATCGCCCTTTTAGCAAACGCGGCTTCGGGCACTCAGGGTGCAGATAGCGATGCGGCACGCGCCAGTTTAGCCAGTCTGCACGGCGCGGACATCAATAATACTCTGCTCACGGGCCTGAACAATGCGCCTGCCAAGACACGGGTCGAGTTAATTCGGGCCTTGTCCGCTCGCCACGATACCGATCAACCCGCCATTACGTCCCTCGTCCGACTTTTGCAGGATGCCGACCCTGCCGTGCGGACGGCTTCCGTTAACGCACTGGGTGTCTTAGGCAACGCGCAGGTATTGCCCTCCCTGGTGAGTCTTGAAACCAAAGCCACCACGACTGACGACCAACGCGATGCTTTAACCAATGCGCTCAGTGCCATCATCAACAATATGCCGGATAAGTCGGCAGGGGCCACGCCGGTTTTAGCCGCTTTGAATGGAGCGAACCCCGACGCCCGGCGCACGCTCTTGACTCTGCTGAAATATACCGGAGGCACCGCCGCTCTTGATGCGGTGCGCGCCGCCACCAAAGACACCAATGCCGATGTCCAGGATACCGCCGTGCGCACCCTGGCCGACTGGCCCGATCCCGTAGCCACCACCGACTTGCTCCAGATTGCCCGCACTGACCCCAAAGAAACTCATCAGGTGTTAGCTATGCGTGGCTATGTGCGCCTCGCTGGGTTAGGCGACCGTCCCGCAAGGGAGCGCGTCCGGCTCTTCCAGGAGGCTCTGGATGTGGCCCGTCGCCCGGAGGAAAAGCGTTTAGCCCTGGCTGGCCTGGCCGATGTAAATGACCCGGCTGCATTTCAGGCAGTTGCCGCCTATCTCAATAATAAAGACCTTGCCGAAGAAGCCGCCACCGCTGCCGTTAAGATTGGCAACAACATCGGCGGCACCGCAGGCCCCAGCCTGAAGCCTGTCATGCGCCAGATTATCGCCGTCTCGAAAAACCAGGACACCATTAAAGGTGCCAACGACGTGCTGAACCTGGCCGATGTCGTTTTGCGCGGCTGGCAAATCTTAGGGCCATTGCCCGCGGAAAATCAGGCCGCCGCCTTTGACAAGAACTACGGCCCCGAAACAGCCGTAGATTTAACCAAGACTTATCCCGGTGCTGGCGGCAAGACGGTGGGCTGGAAACCGGCAGTAATTCAGCCTAATGGTTTAGTCGCTCTTGAAAAGCAACTTGACCCCCACGAAAATGTAGTCGGTTATGCTACTGTCTATGTTAAAAGTCCCGACGCCCGCAAGGCCATTGTCTCAGTCGGCTCCGATGATGGCATTAAAGTCTGGATTAACGGCAAGCAAGTCATTGCTAACAATGCTAATCGCCCCGCCGCGCCGGGCACCGATCAGGCCAATGTAGACTTAAACGCCGGGTGGAATCAGGTGCTACTCAAGATCACCCAAGGTGGCGGCGAGTGGGGTTATTACTTCGATCTCTTGGACGCGCAGAAGAAGCCAATGACCGACATCACCTACGCCGCCAGCCCACAGGGTTAAATAGCAGTAACAGAAATTCAAAGTTGATGTAAAACGACGCCACGGACGAATAGTCCGTGGCGCGTTCTCATTATGAGTGCATTATGAAATTCCACAGCATAATAAGCCGCTTCATCCCTGCTGTCCTTGTAACGCTTCCCTTAATAGCAGGCGTGTCTGCACTGACTCAGCCGAGAAGCCGGGGCCGATTATCAATTAGTCCATCCACAAATACGCCTCTATCCATAACTAATTTGCGCTGTGAATATGCCATCAACCCCTTAGGCATTGATGAGTTGCATCCCCGCCTAAGTTGGATGCTGGCATCGCCACAGCGGGGTGAGCAGCAGACAGCTTATCAGGTGATGGTTGCCACAACTCTGGAAAGATTAAATTCTCGTCATCCCGATTTATGGGATAGCGGCAAGGTGGCATCCGGCGAGTCAGTGCATGTCGTTTATGGGGGAAAGCCACTGCAATCGCGCCAGCCCTGCTACTGGAAAGTGCGGGTATGGAACAGAGCGGGCCTTGTCTCACAGTGGAGCCTTCCCGCATCCTGGGAAATGGGACTCCTCAAGCCCCAGGATTGGCAGGCCCAATGGATTGGGGCGGGAGCAACCGAAGATAATGACAGCCTCACCACTGAACCCAGCCCGTATTTTCGCAAGACATTTACTCTCAACCAGCAAGTTAAATCCGCGCGAGCTTATATCTGTGGCTTAGGCTTTTATGAACTTTATCTCAATGGCCATAAAGTAGGCGGCCACGTTTTAGACCCGAATCAAACCAACTATGATACCCGGAACCTGCGCCACTTGCTGTATCCCGTGGCTGATGAAACCGCTAAACGTGTCGCTTATGTTACCTATGATGTCACCGCTTATCTCAAGCCAGGCCAAAACGTCATTGGAGTTGTTTTAGGCAATGGTTGGTACAACCAACGTGACCGCCGCGTGGAGGGCTGGATGTGGTATGGCACACCACGCTTTATCTTACGTTTAGAGACAACTTTGCAAGATGGCAGCCGCACTAACGTGAGCAGCGACGAAAGTTGGAAGGTCGCCACTGGCCCGATTGTTCATAACGGCATCTTTACGGGTGAAATCTACGATGCTCGCTTAGAGCAAGCTGGTTGGAACACCTCGGATTACAATGATGCCACCTGGACTCTTGCCCATCGCGTGCGTCCGCCAGTAGGCACATTGCGGGCGCAGATGGCACCACCCGATAAAGTCATGCAGACGCTTAAACCCATTGGGTTGACGAACCCGAAACCAGACATTTATCGTTTTGACTTAGGACAAAATCTGGCGGGTTGGGCCAGACTGCGCATTCAGGGGCCACGCGCTACCAAAATCACGTTGCGCTTTATTGAAGAGGGCGGACAAGATTACGGGCAAGCTGACACCTATATTCTAAAGGGCGAAGGGGTAGAAACCTACGAGCCGCGCTTCACCTGGCACGGCTTTCGTTATGTCGAAGTCAGCGGCGCACCGGGGCCGTTAACCCTCGATAATCTTGTGGGGCGAGTTGTCCATTCGGCGGTAGAACCAGCCGGTAAATTCGAGTGCTCCAATCCCCTGCTCAACCACATCTTACAGAATTACCAATGGACACAATTAAGCAATCTACATGGTGGCGTCCCTAGCGACTGCCCCCACCGGGAACGACTGGGTTACACCGGAGACGGTCAAATCACCGCGCCTGCGGCCATCTATAACTTTGACATGGCGCGTTTCTATACCAAGTGGATTAATGATATTGGGGATGCCCAGAATAGCAAGACTGGCTTCGTGCCCCATACCGCTCCCTTTGAGGGTGGCGGTGGCGGCCCGGCCTGGGGTTCGGCTTATGTGCTCATGCCCTGGTATGTCTATCTTTACTATGGCGACCGTAAAGTTTTGCAAGACCATTATGCAGGCATGAAAGCCTGGGTGCAGTATCTTAGCACACGCACTAATCAAGCTGGCATCGTAGATAAAGAGGAACCCGGCGGTTGGTGTCTGGGCGATTGGTGTACACCGGACAAGTTAGAGTTGCCGCCGACTCTGGTAAATACCAGCTATTATGCGCATGTCGCGCAGGTGATGGCAGATGCTGCGCAGGTTCTGGGTAAGAGCGACGACCAAACTTATTTCTCAGCCCTCGCTGCTCAAATTGCCGCTAATATCAATCGGCAGTTTTTAGATAAAACGCAGGGGCAATACTCCATCGGTCGCCAGGGAGCCGACGCGTTTCCCCTTGCCTTTGGCCTGGTGCCCGTCATAGATAAAGAGAATGTATTCCGCCACCTGTTAAACAACACGCTGAACAACGCGCATTTCGACACCGGCATCCTGGCCACTCCATTGTTATTAGACGCACTTACTCAAAACGGGCAAGCTAATACAGCTTATGCGCTCTTAAATCAAACCACTTTCCCCAGTTATGGTGATGCCATCAACAAAGGGGCGACGACGCTGTGGGAGAATTGGAACGGAGCCGCATCGCACAATCATCCCATGTTTGGTAGCGTCTGTCGCTGGTTTTATAGCGATGTGGCAGGCATCAATCCCGACCCGCAACAACCGGGGTTCAAGCACATCTTAATTCGTCCACAGATAGTGGGAGATTTAACTTATGCCAGAGCCGAATATCGCTCGCTTTATGGTACCATTAAGAGCGGATGGGCAAAGGCCAACGGTTTATTAAAGTTGAGTGTAGACATCCCAGCTAACTGCACGGCAACTGTCTTCCTTCCCGGCAAAGCTGCAAACGAGGTAAAAGAAAGTGGCCTGCCCATCAGTCAAGCACAAGCAGTTAAATTCTTACGCAGCGAAAATGGGCAAGTTGCTTATGCAGTGGGTTCTGGTCATTACGAATTTACTGTGCCGAACGCATAGCACTCTAGAGCCGGGGCTATAAAAGCCCCGGCAGGAGGGCCTGCGGCCAAGCGTCCTCTGGACGCCTCAAGGATAGAGTTGTAATCAGAGCACCGTCCTTTGGACGGTCGGCTTTAGCCTTCCTGCCGGGGCTATAAAAGCCCCGGCTCTAGGTGGCAACTTGGGTTGTCTTTGAGGCTCAATAACTGCTCTAGGGGTAACTCAGCCAGGGAAGCAACTTGCAAATCGGCTAGGTCGAAGGAAAGTTCTCGCGTGATAGCATTGGGCACCGCGACACAGAACAAACCCGCTCGTTTAGCAGCCAGCACCCCATTCGGTGAGTCTTCCAGAGCAATCGCTTCGGTAGGAGCAACACCCAGAGTTTGCACTGCTGCCAGGTATAAAGCAGGATCAGGCTTGCCACGCTCGACATCATCCGCGCTTTTGATTGTATCGAAGGCTTGCAGCAAGCCCAGAGGCTCCAGGTGGCGGCTAATCCAACTGTAGGGTGAACTGGAAGCCAGGCCCAACTTTAAGCCCCGTTGCCGGGCCTGACAGATGTAATCCTCAACCCCCAGCAAAAGCGATTGCGCGTTCATCAGTTCTGCAAAACGGGCACGCCGTTTATCTCGCATTGATAAACGTTCCAGGGCACGACCTAACTGCGTTTCCAGATACGCATAATGGTCGAACGTACCATGCGAGGTACCAATGGTTTCGCACCATTTAGCCAGTGGTAACTCGCAATTATGTTCCTGATAGATTTCTAACCAGGACTGATATTCGGGCGTTTCCGTATCTATCATCAACCCATCAAAATCAAAAATCAGGGCTTTTGTTGCTGTCACTTGCATAAGGTACTATCTCTAAGTCCCCGGTAAATTGCGCAACCGCTCATCCAGGTGCGTGCGGTCGGCTAAGATGTGCAGTAATGGCCCGTGCGTGCCAAATTCCACCATGCTCACGGAACCGACTGGGCAGCCAAGACGAAAGCGAAAGCGCCCAACATCAATACCGAGCAAGCTGCATAACATAATGCGAATCGTTGCTTTATGGGAAACCACCAGCACATTACCGTCTTTATGCTGGTTTTGAATTTCTTCAATTACCTGCAAGCTGCGATGGGCAATAGCGACTGCCGGTTCCCCACCCGTTGGCGGATACCAGGCCGGGTCAGCCGTCCAGCGCAGGTAATCATCATGGAAATCACGGCTGACCACCTCCACTGTTTTCCCTTCCCACTGGCCATAAGCAATTTCTTTCAACCCATCACGCAGTTGCATCTCTATTCCCACTGCATGACAAAGCGGCTGTGCTGTCATGACTGCCCGCTGCAACGGACTGGCATAAACCGTCTGCCAGGAAGTCGCACGATAGGCATGAGCAAAAGCCTGCGCCATTTCCTGACCTTCGGCAGTTAATTCCGGGTTCATACCCGCGCCACAAAATTCATTATCACGGCTGCATGGTGTTTGTCCGTGGCGCAGAAAATAAAGTTTCAAACTCATCTGCCATATTCTCCATTAGAGATTTTCTACAGTGGTCAAACTCATTTTAACTTCTTCCGGTGTGTTCCAGTTCTCGAACATGCGCAGTGCCGGATCAAATTGCCGCGCCTGCTCCCCCTCAATGAAGCGCACTTTCAACTGCTTATAAATGCTGCTCACTGGCCCGACCCGCTCTTGCTGCAAGGTGCTTTCGATGACAGGGAGACAGACGGGGGTATAAACGGCGTGCAATGGCTCAGCGTAGTCTCCTGAACAGGGAATGACGGCATCGAAATCTTCCAATTGCGCGCATAAATGGCGAATGTAATCCGCATTCAAGTACGGCATATCACAGGCCACACAAAATGTCGGCTGCTCCCAGTGTTTTAGCGCAACATGGATACCCGCTAAAGGGCCTTTGCCGGGGTAAATATCAGAAATAGCGTGGGCATGAGCGGCATCAGCGATAGTGGCATTGGAAGTGACAACCACCAAGTCTGGAAATATCTGGCGCAGCACCTCCGCAATGTGCGCAATGAGCGGTTGCCCCTTGATGGACAATAATGCTTTATCGCGCCCCATGCGACGCGAAGCACCTCCAGCAATAATTGTGGCGCAGCGGACATTCATAAATTCATTTCACGCTGGATGGTATAGATGGTCATGCCAGTATCCCGGAGAAAACCAATTAATGTTTGATTATTGGCAGCGGCTAATTCGACTCCTAAAGTCGAAGCGGCAGAAACCGAACAGACGATGGGAATGCGCGCCATTAATGCCTTCTGTGTAATTTCAAAGCTGGCGCGGCCACTGACAAGAAGGGCTACTGGCTCTGGTGCCGCATTCCACGGTAGCCAGCCTTGCTCTAACCCATAGCCAATCGCTTTATCGGTGGCATTGTGCCGCCCAATATCTTCATAGAGCGCCAGGCACTCACCCTTAGCATCAAAGATACCTGCGGCGTGCAGCCCACCCGTCTTTTGAAAAAGTTCCTGCTTCTCTCGCATAGTGTGCGGCATTTGCAACAAGACCTGCGGGTCAATCGCCCGGCTCATCGGCAAAGGGGACACTTTGGTTTGCAGAGCCTCGATGGAAGCTTTGCCGCAGAGACCGCAGGATGAATTCGAGATAAGATTGCGCTCCCATAAATGTGCAGGTATTTCTTCGCTATCCTGCAACGTGACATTGACGATGTTCATCAATTCATCATTACGCTCCCGGCACCAGGTGGTGGTTGTGATCTCGATAATGTCTTCATCCGCTTGAATAACGCCTTCGGTAAAAAGCAGGCCCCGCGCGAGTTCAATGTCATGGCCTGGCGTGCGCATGGTGGCCATATAGCGGCGATTATCAATGCGTATTTCCAATGGTTCTTCAACCACCAGGAGGTCATCTACTTCCATCAGGTTGCCATTGCGCAGGCGCATGACCTGTCGCTGTTTGGTAGCCTCCTGCCCGGCCAGTTGGGGCCTATTTAATTTATTGAATATCATAATGGCTCAAACATTTATACTATCGTTATAGCATCGCAGCAGCGGTGCGGCCTCTTCAAGAGGATACAGGATGTGATATGGCATAATGAAAGTGCGATGGACACACAATAGCTTGCGCTTACGAATCTCGCCATCGGAATTGGCTCAATTGCAGCAAGGAGAAATTGTCACGGAAACCTTAATGCTCTCGCCCGATGGTAGTTGGAGTGCAATTATTCAGCCTGACAGCGCCTTAACTAATCTGATCTTAGCAGCAGGCACCCTGCGTTTTCTCCTGGCCCCATCGGATTTGGAACGCTTGAGCGTGCCTGAGACGGAAGGAGTTTATTTTACAACAGCCAGTGAACCCCCAGTGCGCTACTTTATTGAAAAGGACTTTCCCTGCATTCATCCGCGTGCAGACGGGGCGCAAGAACCCGCCACAGAAACTTTTGCTCCACCCGCAGATTTTGCCCAGCGCAAGGAAGGGATTGAAGAAGATTGAAGCCGGGCATTGAAATACCCGGCGGGGAGGCAACTATCGTTGCCAAGCGTCCTGCCGGACGCCAAAGGCTAGGAGCTACAAGGTTAGAGGAGTAGTGAGAGCCGTCCGTGAGGACGGTTGGCTTTAGCCTCCCCGCCGGGTATTTCAATGCCCGACCACCCAAACAGGAGAATCGTTTATGTCTACCAATTACATTCGCTACAATGACGGCAGCAGTAACCCACCACGCCTGCGTGTGGGGCATTCGCTCTGGTCACTGATCAAGCTGCCGATGAATGCCGAGACGGAATGGACACTGGATGAAAAGTTTAGTCGCGTCAAAGAAGCTGGTTTTGAAGCAGTAGAGTGCTGGTTGGATGACAGTAACGAGCAAGAGGTCAAAGCGGCTCTGGATCGTCACGGCTTGCGTTTGGTGCTGGGGCATCGGCCTTTTAAGCTGGAAGATACGAGGGCTACGGTCGAGCGTGCGGTGCGGTTGGGGGCTGACTTTATCTTTGCGCAACCCGCAAATGCCTATGCGCCGCTGGAAACTGTCGTGGACATTATCCGTGATGGCCTCAGTCTGGCTCACGACAGGGGTATTCCGATGTTTGTGGAAGTTCACCGTAACAATTTTACGGAGAATATCCCACAAACGATAGAACTGATTGAAAAGGTTCCTGACATTCGTTTTACCGGGGACTTATCGCACTTCGTGGTGGTAGGCGAGTTCTACGGTTGGCCCGATGAGGGTGCGGCTAATCGCATGATGCCGATTCTAGAGCGCACTTCGCACCTGCATGGGCGCATTTCTAATGGGGAGGCGGTGCAAGTGGATGTGGGCGATGGCAGCGGCCAAACCGCGCAGTTCTTCGTGGAGTTGTGGTCTATTGCCATGCGCCACTGGCTCCAAGGCGCTGGCCCCGGCGACGTGTTCCCTTTCACCAGCGAATTAGGCCCACCTCGCTATGCCATTACCTTACCCGATGGCAGCGAATTTAGTGATCGCTGGGAGCAAAGTCTGGTCATGAAGCGGCTGGCCGAACAAGCCTGGGAGAAGGCACAAAGTTGAATTAGAACCACGAATGGACACGAGTAAATGCGAATGATGCTGGATACAAGATGCTGGATGCTCGATTTTCTATCCTCGATCTTCTATCCTCAAAACAATTCGCGTTTATTCGTGTCCATTCGTGGTTAAATTTTCTTGAGGGAGCAGGTTATTAGCGCGTTCTTTACGTTGATTGAAGTCATCATTGGGGCGTGGGCCGTTGGGGTTGCGCTCTTTGACGTTTTCCAGTCTATCGTCGTGCCGCGTATGACGGCGCGAAGCTTCCGCATTTCGCCGCTGCTGGTGCGCAACCTATGGGCTTTGTGGCGACGGCTGGGGCAGCAGATGGCAATGGGAGAAAAACAAGAAGACTTCCTGGGGTCTTTCGCACCGCTGGCCCTGGTGTTTCTCATCGCAGCGTGGGTTACGACTTTAATTTTTGGCTATGGGCTGCTCTTGTACGCGCTGAAGTCGCAAATTAGACCATCACCTGACAATTTAGCAACAGCTTTTTATCTGGCGGGCACATCACTCCTCACCATAGGCTTTGGCGACTTAGTGGCAGTGGGCACTCTTGCCCGTTTTGTGCTACTCACGGCAGCGGCTTCCGGCCTGGCAGTCGTGGCACTGGGCATTTCCTTTATGTTCACACTGCATGGCTCATTTCAAAAGCGCGAGGTGCAGGTATTAACTCTCGACTCACGGGCAGGCACCCCACCATCGGGCGTAACGATGCTGGAAACTTTTTGCAAATATGACATGATGGATAGCCTGCCCGCTACTTTCGCGGCCTGGGAAGTCTGGTCAGCAGAAATTCTGGAAAGTCACCGTGCCTTCCCCTTGCTTTATTATTTTCGCTCCTCTCATGATAGCGAGTCGTGGGTCGGCTCGCTGGGTGCAGTCTTAGATGCCGCCACCCTCGTGCTCACCACCATTGAAGCTGGCCCGAAAGGTGCCGCTAAAATGATGTATGGGTTGGGCAGCCATGCGGTGCTCGACTTAGCGCATTTTCTGAACCTCAAGCATGATAATGAGCCAGGAGTTGAACGTCTAGAATTTGAGCTGGCTCGGCAGCGATTGGCGCGTGCTGGCTATAAAGTGAGTGACGATGAAGAGTCATGGCAGGAGTTCCAGAAGCTGCGTGGGGTCTATGCCGCTCCGCTCAATGCAATGGCTCGCCACTTTATCATTCCGCCCTCTCAATGGATTGGAGACCGTTCCAGTGTCGCCCACCTACACCAGCACGCCAAGCAAATTCATCAAGAACAAGTTAAAGCCGCTTAAACAGCATTCCGATTTAACCTCAGCACTTTCAGTTGTAATCTACTCGCCCTTCATCTCCTGCCATTCCTCATAGCTCATACGCGGCATCTGGAACAGGTCGGTGGTGCGAGCATACCAGCCTGCGCCGTGCATCCGCCCGATGGCGTGCAATCGCTCGGTATTTACATAGAGCTTTTCAACATCTATCAGATCATCGCGGATGTGGAAATGCAGCACTTCACCGATGACCAGGCGATTGCGGCCAATCTCTAAAGTCGTGTACTCGCGGCATTCAAAGTTGATGGGCGATTCGGCCAGGCGAGGCGGCTTGACACCCACGGAAGCCACGGTCGTAAAGCCCGCAGCGGCCACCTCACTGGTGCCATGCGGAAAATCCACCGCGCAAATGTTCATCTGCTCGGCCATTGATTCATCCACGATATTGACGACATATTCTCCCGTCTGGCGGATGTTTTGCGCTGTGTCTTTTGGAATGTCGGGGTCACGGTCGCCAATGTTAATCACCAAGAGCGGTGGGTCGCTGCCCATCGCGTTGAAGAAGCTAAAAGGGGCCGCATTAAGCTGACCATCGGCTCGCATGGAAGTCACCAGAGCAATGGGGCGCGGCACCACTGTGCTGACCAGTAGTTTGTAGCGGTCGCGTGGCGAGATGGTGCTAAAGTCAATGTGCATAAGAATTTCCCGTAAGTTGAGAGGTCAACCAGGCAGCGGCAGCCGCCACTTCCGGTTGACTCAATTGATGGCCACCGGGCTGCCATTGCACAGTCACTCCCGCCCCACATTCTTTTAAGAGGGCTGCTAAACGCTCGGTTTCCGCTTGCGGCACCATTGGGTCGAAGCGGCCTGCGCCGATAAACACTGACGTGCCAGAAAGGTCGGGCAATGGCTCTGGCACCAGGGGCACCATCGGATGAAAAAGCGCCGCGCCAGACAATACACCGGGCCGCAACAGCATCACACTGGCCGCAATGTTCGCCCCATTGGAATAACCGACCGCAATCACCCGTGCCACATCGAATCCATAGCTCTGCGCAGCAGCGGCCACAAATTCTGCCAGTTCATGGGTGCGCAGCTTCAAATCTTCCATATCGAAGACGCCTTCAGCCAGACGGCGAAAGAAGCGTGGCATTCCGTTTTCTGACACTTTACCACGCGGGCTGAGCAAGGCCGCCCCCGGAGCGAGAGCTTGCCCCAAAGGAACTAAATCGGCTTCACTGCCTCCGGTGCCATGCAGCAAGAGCAAAGTCGGCGCATCACTGCTTTGTGCCGGGACAAATTCATGAATGAATCCTAAAGTATCCGTTGCCATATTTTCTCTTTCTCCTTGCTCGTTCACGCACTGCTTGAGGTGTTTATTGCATGGGGCAAACGCAGCGGGGGCAAAGCGCCTTCGATGCGCGAGCGATAGCTTTCCAACCAGGGCGGCAGCTTGAGATGGGTGCCCAATGTTTCAGGCGACTCATCCCAGGTAAAGCCCGGCGCATCCGTGGCAATTTCAAAGAGTATGCCGCCCGGCTCACGGTAATAAATGGAATGAAAATACTGGCGATCCATCACCGGGCTGACATTTAAGCCCCGCCGCACCAGCTCAGCACGCCAGGCTAATTGCGCGGCATCATCTGCCGCACGCCACGCGATGTGATGCACCGTGCCCGCGCCCATCAAGCCATGCGGCGCACCCGGTTGACAGACCACGTCCACCGTCGCTCCTGGCCCACCGTCACCAGCCGCATACCGAAAGCGGTTGCCCTCTTCCTGGAGCAAATGCAAGCCCATTGTTTCGGTCAACAACTTAGCTGTGCGCTCATAGCCTTCTTCACTCAACGTCGCACTATGAAAACCACGAATGGCGTGCTCCCCCGGCACTGGCCCGCCCGACCAGGCCAGTCGCTCATCGGGCGTGGCTGCGCCAATAAGTTCCAGCCATAATCCATCACCATCAGTAAAGCTCAACACGGGTTCCCCAAAGCGTGTGCTGGCATCGGTTTGCACCCCATGCTCTTTTAAGCGATCCTGCCAGTAGGAAAATGAACTTTGCGGAACGGAAAAGGAAGTCACACTCACCTGGCTGGTGCCAATGCGCCCGCGTTGCGCTCCAGGCCACGGAAAGAAAGTGAGAACGCTGCCAGGTTGTCCCAGAGCATCGCCATAATAGAAATGATAGGAACCGGGATCATCAAAGTTAATGGTTATCTTCACCAGCCGCAAGCCCAGCACACCCGCATAAAAATCAAGATTCTGCTGGGGATCACTGGCAATGGCAGTAACATGGTGAATTCCCGCAATCGTTTTGGTCATAACTTTCCACCTCTTGGCTTATGTGTTTTTTGACACACAAATATCAATCAGTTCTTCTGTGACTGTGATACGTGATAAGTGCATCTCATACAGTTCCGTCACAACGGCAACAAACATTAACAATAAACCAACGACTAAGCTAATGGCACCCATAACACCAATGCGCTCGGCCCGCTCTGACAATATGACTGAGATAACAGTAGTCAAAAAGCAAAGCTGCGCCAGGGAGAGAGCAAAAATGGATAACCACATGAAGTGCAGGCGACGTTGAAAAATCAACAATTGCACTTTGAGGTTGCTGCGCCGGGCTTCATCTGTGGCCGCGTTGCGATATTCCATCGCCAGGCTGCGCATTTGATTCGAGATGCTGATATGTTTCGAGGTGTAGCCCGACAGCAAAATCGCCACTGCCGAGATCAGCACCACCGGAGCGACAGCGGCACTGATCAGGCTCATTAATCCCGAAGATGGCGCATGAGTCATTGGCATTTTGTTCCGGGCATTGAAATACCCGGCGGGAAGGCGGTCAAGCCGCCAAGCGTCCTGCCGGACGCCACAAAGCTACAGTTTTAAACTCTTGTTGAGTGTGCCGTCCGAGAGGACGGTTGGCTTTAGCCTTCCTGCCGGGTATTTCAATGCCCGGCTTCAATCTACTTCCCCGTCCCCATCCCCGCAATAGCCACATGAATCTGCACATCAGGGGCCACCAGCGGCGCGGGCATAGCAGGAGCAATACCATAATCACCGCGCTTGATTTTGAAGTTCGAGCGCAGAATGAGCAAATCACCTTTAGCCATGCCCATGCTGCGATCCGCCACCTTGCCCGGCAAAAGTGTCGCTGTCACGGGTACAGTAATGCGCTTGGTAACACCGTGCAAAGCGAAATCGCCCGTTACATTGGCTGCAAAGACATTAGGAGCCGTAGTTTTCACGCTGGCGACTTTTAGAATGTTGAAGCTAATCTTAGGGTATTTCTTGGTATCCAAGCCCTTATCACTCTGCGCCGCCTGGGTGTACATCTTATTCACAAACTGTAGGGTCGTGGCGTCCGCCGTAATTTTACCCGTTAATGCCTGCGGGTTTTTGGGATCAAAGCGCACGGTGCCTGCTATCCCATGTGCTAAGCCGGTGGATGGCTCTAAAAGTGAGTCGAGGGTGACATCAATGACATTAACCCCTTTGGGGTCTTCAAAGTTAAAGGTTTGGGGAGCCGCTTGCACGTTTCCTGCACCCACACTCGCCACACCAACAGC
This sequence comes from Abditibacteriaceae bacterium, assembly GCA_019239895.1. Lineage (GTDB taxonomy): Bacteria > Armatimonadota > Abditibacteriia > Abditibacteriales > Abditibacteriaceae > JAFAZH01. Next base: position 45,079 of record JAFAZH010000016.1, read on the forward strand.
AAGGCCCATCAGGTAAATAGCACCCTTAGAAGTTAAACGACGATTCATCTGTTTCATAAAAATTTCCTCTGTATTTAGCAAACACAACTCTTATAGATCAACATGTTGTCTTCACAACTTTGAAAATCTGACTTTTACCAGCTAGTTTTCAACCTTCTTAGTACGCTTTGGCTTAGATTCTTTTGCCTTGCCTCCATCACCTTCCTTTACATCGCTCCTAGGTGCATCATTTATTTGCTGCAAACCTAACTTGCGACATAATCGCCCCAGTTCTTCTTGCTCGTTAGCAGTTAAAACACTCATCTCCTGCACAATGCTGGAAACATGATGAGGGAATTGGGTGCTAATCAATTTTTCTCCCGTCCTCGTTAGGTAGACTGTGATGAAGCGGCGATCCTCGCTGCTACGTTCACGGCGCACCAGTTTACGCTTTTCCAGATTGTCCACCACCAGAGTGATGTTGCCGCCACTCTTCAGCAACTTGGTGCCTAGTTCGCTCTGACACATTGGCCCCAAATGGTAGAGCACTTCTAAAACTCCAAACTGGCTCCAGGTCAATCCGGCTTCCGTAAACTGCGGCTGAAGCCGTGCTGCCAGGGAGTCCACCGCACGCAACAACTTAATGTAGGTGTTGAGTGCTCTCTGCTCTTGAGCATTACCTTGATGGCGAGTTGGCATATTAATTCAATATTAAACTATTTAACATTAAAGTATAAATTCAAAACCTTGTCAAGAGCCTTTGTTAGTGAAACTTAAATCTGCTCCTTAGCCACCGACGTGGACGGCGGGACGACGATGCGGGTCTGGCTCCGCCTGACGCAATACTTCGCGGGTGACCGGGGCTATATCACCACGACCGGATAACAGGTAGGTAATCAGGTGCAGGAATGGATTGCCTTCACCCCAGGCAAAATAGACGTGGGGAATCTTGCCCGTCATATCACGGATATGCAACAACAGGGCTGCAATGGCATTGGGCACAGTCGAACTCTCCACGCGCAACACTTCGTAGCCGTCGCGTTCTTCGCCCCGCACTTCCAGGACATCGGCAAACTCCGAGGGATCGCAAACTGTGACTTCCAAAAACAGCACCGGATGTTCCGGCGGCATGTGGTTATCTTCACGCATCTCGCGTTCTTTGTCGGCATATTCTGCCGCGTCACGCTCATTCGGCTCATTGGCAATAATGCAGAGTTCATGGGTTGTTGCCGCTGCTTGCTCGATAAAGCGTTGCGCTGTTTCATCCATTTCAATCCGCTCGGTGCGCAGTTCTGTGGAACGATAGATGCGCGAAACCAGGGAAACGATAATAATGCCGCCAATAAAAAAGGCGGCAATTTTAATTCCTTCGGGACGCTCGTGGACATTGATAATGGTGGTGTAGATGAACACCAGAGCAATCAGGCCATACGCATAAACCGCTGAACCTGCTCCCTTTTCGCGCACGGAGAGGGTCACAGCGATAGCGGCTGAACTCATCAGCACTAAGACACCTGTGGCATAAGCGCCGCCCTGCGCGTTCACATCGGCTTTAAAGATGATAGTGACAGCGAAGGCAATAACGGTAAAAACGATCACGAGGGGGCGCGTGGCTGCGGCCCAGTCGGGAGCCATGCCATACCGTGGCAAGTACCGGGGCACAATGTTTAGCAGTCCCGCCATTGCCGAGGCCCCAGCAAACCAGAGAATCAGAATCGTGCTAACATCATAGACCGTGCCAAAGCTATTGCCCAGGTATTGATGCGCTAAATAAGCCAATGCGCGGCCACTCGCTTTGCCACCATCTTGAAATTCTGCGGGGGGAATCAAAAGAGTTGTCACAATGCTGCTGGTGATGAGGAACACGCTCATAATCAGCGCGGCGGTCAGGAGCATTCGGCGCGTATTACGAATGCGGCCCACTGGTTGCTCACGGGTATCCCCGGCTTCCCCTTTCACCAGGGGCATGACAGCAACTCCGGTTTCAAATCCCGAAAGCCCCAGGGCTAATTTAGGGAAAAGCAACAGGGCGATAGCAATCATCATAAAAGGATTGCCATGCACTCCTGGCGCGGCAAAGAGGGCATTCTTCCAGGCCGGAATCGCCTGGGGGTGAGTCATCACTTCATAGATGCCCCGCGCCATTACGACCAAGTTCAAGGACAGATAGACACCCACCAGAGCGACAGCAATACCAATCGCTTCTTTAAAGCCCTTGAGAAAAATACCGCCTAAGAGGGCTATGAGAAAAAGCGTCACCGCCATGTTGTGGTGCAGGAATGCGGGGACAAAAGGATTCTCCACCAGGTGCTCCGTGGCATCCGCAGCAGAAAGGGTAATCGTGATAATAAAGTCGGTGGCCGCAAACCCAATCAGGCAAAGCACAAAGAGCTTACCTTTCCACCAGGTCAGTAAATGCTCCAACATCGCCACCGAGCCTTCACCATTGGGGCTTTTGGACGAGACATAGTTGTAAATTGGCAATGCACCAAAGAGGGTCAGCAAAACGAGAATAAGGGTCGCAATCGGCGAGAGGGCACCGGCTGCCAGTGCCGCAATACCGGGCTGATAGCCAAGCGTGGAGAAATAATCCACCCCGGTCAGACACATCACCTGCCACCAGGCATGTTGGTGATGCGTCTCTTTGGTATGAGGCCCTTCCGCATGGGGCAAATGCCCTTCTAACAACCAACGTTTAAAAGAGCTATGGGAATGCTGCGGCGTCACGGCCATGTCTGCCATACAACCTCCGATTTAAGGTGTGTTAGAGTGGCAACTTGCGCCCTCTTAGAGCATAATGTGGGCCAAACTGATAACCTGCCTGTCGAGCTCTAGTAAAGATAAGGGATGCGCTGAACCAAGACATCCCTTATTTTAACGCCTCAATTTGATCCGCTACCGCATCGCGCACGGCTAGTATTTCTGCCGGGTCATTGACAGTTTCACTCGTGCGCAAGCCGCCGGGATTTGGAATAGTGACCAAGCTTTGCGCACGGGCTAAGACAGCCTCGGCAGCAGCGGTTGGTTTTCCGGCTTTATGGGCGGCTTCGATGCGCTGTTTGAGTAAGGTGAGGTACTCATAATCTTCTTCGCCATCGCGCACCGCTTCCAGACGGATGCTGCTGACCGGGCCATCCACCCCAACGTCCTGGCCAGGATAAGCTAAATAGCCATCACCATCAGGATAGCGCACAAAGTAGGGCGCTTCCTTTTCGCTGTCGGACTGGGAGATAAAGTTGTGCCAACCATACTGCCAGGGATCGTAGGTATACCAGTCCACACCCCAGAACTCAAAGCCCTTCACTCCATACTTGGAGCAATACCATGACAGCAAACGCTCCGTGCCAGCATAAGGTGTATCCAAACATTGCTGGCCATCAGTGGTGAACCAGAACGTATCACCTGCCGCCTTGCGTTCCTCGATTCGCTCTAAGGGAAAATCACCAAAGTGACCTGCACCCCAGCGCGTCACGGCTCCATTAAGTCCCGGCATATACGTCCAGGTGCTGGAATAAACTGGCACACCAGACGCGATAGCTTGCACGAATTTCGAGAATTTCTGGAGATTGGCGACTACCTCCGGGCGGGTGCCAAATGGCTCATCGCTGAGATAGAAAACAATGCGGTCGAGCCAGCCTTTTTGCCGCACATGCTCAATGTATTGGCGATACGCTGAGCCAAATGCTTTTTCCCATTCAGGCGTAAACGCCTCAAAGCCCAAGAACTTCTTCGGAGAATAAGCCCAACCCAGCGCATAGAAGTAGTTAGGCGTATACATTGTGCTCATGCCCAGTTCATCAAAACAGTAAGTGGCAGCCCGGTCGAAGTCGGTAAAGTCCATTTTGACCGCGCCGTTTTCCAGCTTGACAACAGGATCGGGCAAGTAGCTGGGTGAGGCGCGATGCTCGGCCATAAAACGATACCACTGATTGCGCGTCCCCCCCGTCGCGCCGCGCATGTCATAGGAAATCTGTAACGAGGGTCGCTTAGGCAGAGCAAAACTGCGCACCGTCACCTGCAAGGGAATAACACGCTGCACTCCCGCGCCACTGACGGTAATCTGGCCGCTATAAAGGCCGGGGACGGCGTTGTCGGGAGCATAAACCGTAAGCCAGATGGGTTGTGCCTGCGCTGCTTGCAGGTCTACCTTGCCACCGGGCGCTAAGGGGTCGGGCCAATCACCGGGCCAGCCATCGGAAGAGGGTGCCCCGGTGGGAATCTTGCGCTGCCAGGCCGGAACCTCGGTGCGATAGTAATTGGTGGGCCAATCCACTGGCACATAATCTACATGCGCCACCTCCACCGGGGGCAAGGTTTGCCCCGCCGCATTGCGCAGGGAGCTAACCTGCACTTGCAGGCTGCCTAAAGCTCTATCACTTTTTAGCACCAGTTGCACTGGCTCCCGCTCGTTGCGCGCTAAATGCGCCGCTACCCTACTACTCTGAAGCGCCACGGGTTCATCCCGAAAGACTTTGATGATGGGGTTCACCTGCCAGACAGCCAGGCCAGGCTTGGGGGGTGTTTCCAGAGCTAAGGCATGGGCCGGTATGGTGTCCGCCAAGCGGCGCAGCACCACTCCATCGTGCCAGATGGTGCCATGCGCGTTGGAAGTGAGATGCAGTTCAATAAACCGCGCATCTGCGGAGGTAGTGACCGTCGTTTGCACCCATGTCCAATCGGTCGTGCCGTTCAACGATGGCAACGCCGAAGACATCGGATTGATCGCAACCAGTTGCTTATCGGCGTTGCGCACATGCACATACATAGTGACCGGGCCATCTACGTCGCGGGTCTTAATCCATGCTCCCATAAAGTAAGTGCCGTTAGGTTCCACTGGCACGAACTGGTGCCAGCCCGACCAGGCCGGGTCAACTCCTGGCGGGATGTTTAACTCGACACACCACGGCCCCACTTTACCCGCGGGCACCTTGCGCCCCGTGATTTGCGCGGCGGTTTGTACCGTTTGCTTATCCGGCTTCTGCGCCGAGAGTGTCCAGCCTGTGGGCAAGGGGTCGCCTGCTTCAAAGTCAGGGTTTTGCACCCGGTTTTGTGGCCCGACAACTAAAGCCTCCGCCCCTAACTCCGGCTCTGGTGCCGTGCGGGATGAAGTAGGCCATAAGCACGCTTGAAATAACCTATTCGCGTGCGCTGGCAAATCAGCCTGAAAAATTAATTTCTTGTCCTCCATACGGGCTGGCACAGCACGGCCAGTGGTCGCATCATAAACCCGCACCGGGGGCACTTGCGCAGATGCTTGCGATAGACGCGAGACGATAAAAGAGCGGCGCATGTCTACAGAAATCAGGGCACCTTTTTGTGGCGTGTCTTGAAAGTTATAAACCCGCAGGGGCACGCGCACCATTGCGCCTTCTGGCCAGGCGGCTCGGCTCGGCTGCTCCTGCAAATTCAACGTCTCCACGGCACCGATGTTTAACGTCACGGCAGAGGGCGCATCCGGCGTATCCAGGGCAGTTAAGACACAGTCATCATACCAGGCACGCCCTGTGCCATAGAGCATGGTGCCAAGTTCGGCATTGGTGCTACCTGCCGGGGCTGTGAAACGGAATGATACCTGCTTCCAGCCATAGCTGCCTGCGCCTCCATCCAGGCTGTGATTCACCAGTTGCGGCTGGGCGCCATTAATGTGGATAAACCAACCCGCAATGCCCTTAACGTTTTCGGCGCGCACCCAACCACTGAATTCATATTGCTGCCCCGCGACAACAGGCAGGTTCGCCTGCCCATATTTGAACCAGGAAGCCTCCGCCCCTGTATTAACTGTCGCCTGCACACAACGCTGGCCCGAATGGGCACCCTGGCTCACCCAGGCTAATTTATGCTCGGCATCCTCCCCTTCCTTTTTCCAGGCCGCAGGCTCCCCTGTGCCGCTTTCAAAGCCGCCATTGGCAAAACCACCCGGCAGATAGTCCGGCACTTGCCTCGCCTGCGAGTTGCCAAAATAAATCCACAACTTGCGCTCGGCCTGAGCCGGGCACGCGAGGGGCACCGTCAGCACATCACCTGCTCGCAAGGCCCCTGTGCGCCGGGATTCGCCACCCGCGCTATTAAGGCCATACAGTAAATCGGTGCCACTATCGTCAATAACTCGCAGGGAACATGCTTCGGCACCGACTAAGTTGATCTGGTGCAGACCGGTGCCAATAACAATGGCTTGAGGACGCCCTGCCAGTGCTTCACGACTGGCAAAAGTGACGGGCACACGATGCGGCCAGTAACCGCCGCCATCCAGATAAAGTGGATAATGCCAGGCGGTTGCAGCCTTGGCCGTTGCGAAAATAAAGCTCAGAGCAAATGTCAGCATTAACAACAGAATTGTGTTGAATAGACGCATGTTTCCTTTACCAGTGAATCAAGAATTTGGGGAGATAAGATTGATTATACCCTGCGCCGGGTAGCGCGTTCGGGGTGGCGCACATAGAATAAGAAGTGATTTCCCAAAGGAGATGGCTCGCATGTTAAATCAGGAACAGATTAAGTCCTTTCAGGAGAACGGGTTCATCCGGCTCCCCCAAATTTATACTCCCGCCGAAGTTGAGGCCATGCGCACTGAACTTGACCAGTTGATTCAAGACTGGGCCACCACCAACATGGGCTGGAGCGGCCCGTGGCGCAATGTCTATATGGACCCGGATACCGAAAAGCGTTCGATGCTGACCCATCTGCACGACCTGCACTTTTATTCCGAAGCCTGGTGTCATGCCGTGGCTAATCCTACGTTAGCGGCCTCCCTAGCCGATCTCATCGGCCCTAATGTTGAACTCCACCATACCACTTTGCATGTTAAACCACCCGAAACCGGAATGCCTTTCCCGCTGCATCAGGACTCGCCTTTTTATCGGCACGAAGGTTTTGGTTACATAGATGCCATTGTGCATTTAGACGATACCAACGATGAAAATGGCTGCTTGCGCTTTGTGCCAGGCAGTCATAAGAATGGCCACATCGAGCATATTACCCAAGTGGATGGCCAGGGCTGCTCACCGCACCTGCCGACCGATCAATGGAATCTGGAAAACACTGTTGCCTGCCCTGCCCAAGCCGGTGATGTGGTAGCGTTTAGCATTTATACCGTGCATGGTTCCTACATTAACCAAACTAATCGCTGGCGGCGTCTGGTGCGCCTGGGCTATCGTGATCCGATGAACAAACAGCTTGCCGGGCAATCGTTAGGCCGCGCCGGTTTAATGGTGCATGGTGTACGCCCGGCAGGTTCATTAGCAGCAACTTAAACGGCAAGGATGAAGGCTGACGCAGACCCGCCCCTAAAGGAGCGGGCTGAAGAGCCAAGTCCCCTGAACGGGGCTGGAGAAACCACAGTAGCGCATCTGTAGCCCGGTTCACCGGGCTTTTACCCTCAGCCCGCTCCTTTAGGGGCGGGTCTGCGTCAGCCTTCATCCAGCATCTTGTATCCAGCATTCAGTTCTCTTGGTTTGTTCAATTGAAAGGAAAATTAATGGCATTTTGTGAGTTGCATTATTTCAGTAAAGCCTTGGGGATGCAGACCGCAGCCAATGTGATTCTGCCCGAAGGCGATAGTAAAGGCCCGTTTGCCGTGTTCTATCTTTTACATGGCCTCTCCGATGACCACACCATCTGGCTGCGGCGCACCAGCATTGACCGCTACGTGCAAGGACTGCCTCTCATGGTCGTCATGCCCAACGGCGGGCGCGGCTTTTACACCGATGCGGCGCAGGGCTTTGCTTATGAGAAGTCCATGATAGAAGATTTAGTGGGCTATATAGACGGTATGTTCAACACCAAAGCCGAACGCAGTGGCCGTTGCATCGGTGGCCTTTCAATGGGTGGCTACGGCGCGGTGCGCTTGGCCTTGCGCCGCCCGGATATGTTCTGCTCGGCCAACAGTCACTCTGGCGCGATGAACTTTGGCCATGAAAAGCGCGATAGCACCAGCGATGAACTGATCAACGAGTTTCGCCGCGTGTTGGGCGAGAATCATGTCGGTGGCAAAGACGACCTTTACACCCTCGCCGAGCAAATTGAGCGCAGCCAACTCCCCGCCCTGCGCATTGACTGCGGCACCGAAGATTTCCTGCTCAATTCCAATCGGGAGTTTCACGCTTACCTGGATAAAATCGGCTTGCCCCACGAATACGCAGAGTTCTCCGGCGCACATGAGTGGAGCTACTGGGATGTGCATGTGCAGGAAGCCCTCCGTTTTCACACCAAGAATTTAGGGTTGTAAATTACAGCATAATTGCAGTTGAAAGGTAACACCCATGAGCATTAGCCTGGGCATAGTGGGCGTGGGGCAGTTTGGCCGAGGGTTCATTGAATTATTTCAAAAGCACCCTCTGGTTAGCCGTGTCGCCCTCTGTGACGTGCAGACCGAACGGCTGACCGCTGCCGCGCAACAATTTGGTATTGCTGAAACCTATAGCAGCCTGGACGAAATCTGCAAAAGCGACCTAGATGCCCTGGCCATCATTACCCAACCCTGGCTGCACGCGCCGCAGGTGGTGCAGGCATTGCAAACGGGCAAGCACGTTTATAGTGCGGTGCCGATGGCCTATGCTGAGAATGGCGATGAGGTATTGGAATGGTGCGACCGCATCATTGAAACCTGCCGCACTACGGGCTTGCACTACATGATGGGTGAAACCTCCTATTATCGCCCGGAGGCGATGTATTGCCGCAAGCGGGCGGCTGCCGGTGCCTTTGGTAAATTCGTCCATGCCGATGGCGCTTATCTCCACGATGTGGAGTCGCCAGATTGCAATCTGCTCGATGTCTGGAAAGCGCGTTGGGGCAAAGACTGGACACCGGCCAAATCGGGTGGCGTGCCAATGCACTACCCCACTCATTCCACCGGCGGCTTTCTTTCGGTGATGGGCGCTTATGTGACCGAACTTTCGGCTTTTGGTTTTCATGACCCGGACGATAAATTCCATCGCGCTGATACCGAATCGGGCAATATCTATGGTGATGAGATTGCGCTAATGCGGCTCAGTAACGGTGCGATGGCGACGGTTAAAGAATTCCGCCGCGTAGGAGCCTGGGAATATGAAGGTTTTAGTCTCATGGGCACACGCGGCTCGTTTATAGATAGCTTCGGCCATTGCTGCTGGCAGGCACCGCATCACGAGGGCAGTATCACTTTAACCGCGACCGAAATGCGTGACCTCTTGCCAGAAGAAATAGCAAAGGCTTTTAGCAATGCCAAAGGTGAAACGCAGTATGGCGGTCATGGTGGGTCGCACGCGTATCTGGTGCATGAGTTCGTGGATGCCGTAGCGCATGATCGCCACCCGGCCATCAACGCCTGGACAGCCACCCGTTATCTGGCCCCTGGAGTTATTGCGCATAAATCTGTGTTGCGCGGTGGGGAACTTCTTAAAGTGCCGGACTGGGGCGATGCGCCGGGACATAAGACATCCAACACCTAAAATAGAGAGGTTAAGCAAAGGGTTTGGCATTAGCGGCTGCCCCTGTGAGCCAGACACTCTTGTCTGTCTGAGCCTCAAGGTCTGGCTTAACCTAAAGCAGACAGACAGGAGTGCCTGTCCCACAAGATTTCAATCCCCTTCTCAACCTCTAAAATTGCACACGAGATTTACTTATAGCGGCGGACTGTTTTAACCGCCCGGAACCGGATAACCAAAATGAAATAGTTTGAAGTTCACGAAACTCTTAATCTCTCTGTTTAAGAATTGTATAATGTTAAGCGCATAGCCGCTGCTGCCACGTCAAGAGTCTCTTAACACCTGCCACAATAGAATGGGCCAGATCATAAGGTGACGAAAACTGCGGCGTCTTAGGGCACTGGGAAAGCATGGCGTCGCCCCTTGAACTCACACAAACCTGGTGGAACCGCGTCATCTATGATGAGGATATATTTCTCGTCCTGCTGGGCGCACGCTGGCTGAGCCTGTTACCACCACTGCTGGCCCTCTTGCTCCACCCTGAGTCACGCGAAGCGGGGCTACTGATGCTAGGCATCGCCTGCATTAGCAATCTTCTGCTGAGCGTCTGGCATCCCAAGATCAATGGTCGTCTCCAACAACAGCCGCTCTTATTAGGCTTAGATTTCGCCCTGGTCACCATTCTGACCGCACTAACGGGCGGCACCCTCTCGCCTTACGGCCTCTATGCTTACACGCCCTTAGTTTTATCCGCTTTCTTCTTTCAGATTCGAGGGGGGTTGATAGCAGCCACCACCTTCACGCCGCTTTATCTGCTGTCCATCGCAGTCGCGCAACGGCTGACGGGTAATCAACCAGATGCTATCCAGGCTTTGGGTCATATTTTAAGTATCTATTTAGTGGTGCTAATTTTTGGTTATTCTGCGATGCTGCTGCAACGGGTGAAGCAGTCGGCGTTAGAGTTACAACATACTCAGGCTGAATTGGCTCAGGCCGAAACCCTGGCGGCTATTGGTAAAATGGTCGGGCACCTTAGCCATGAAATCCGTAATCCCCTGACCACTTTAGGCGGTTATGCCTACCACTTAGCACGCAAGCCCGATGATGCCCAAATGGTAGCGCATCATGCGCGCATTATTGGTGAGGAAGCCCACCGTCTGGAAGAATTGCTGACCGATATGCTCAACCTGACGCGCCCGGTTAAACAGAGCATCAGCACGGTCAATCTGCACGAGATTCTGGATAAGGCTTGTGTCCTTGCCGCCGATCAACCGCAGAACAGTCTGGTCATTGAAAAGCAATATGACCCCACGACGCCAACTGTCGAAGCTGACGCGGCCTCGCTGCTGCGCGCTTTTCTGAACGTGATTCGCAACGCCATGCAATTTATGCCCGATGGCGGCACGTTAACCGTTACCACGCATACCAAACCGGAGGAAGTCGAAGTGGCGATTCAGGATACTGGCCCCGGTATTCCTCCTGATGTCCTGCCCACCATCTTTAAGCCCTTTGTGACACATCGTGCCAACGGCACGGGCCTGGGCTTACCCATCACGCAGCAGGTCATCGAAGAGCATGGCGGCTGCATTGACGTGCAAAGCGAATTCGGACACGGAGCCTGTTTTACCTTCCGCTTGCCGCGCCATGCCGCTTTCGCAGATTGATGGGACTTACATGGCCCTACCCTATCCCCAACCCTTCCCCTTGCCAAGGGGAAGGGAGCGAGACTATCTCCGTCGGGTGATGGACTAGATTAAACCGTGGGATGCCATCCTGTAGCATGGATGCTGTCCCGACGGTAGGCCAACGCTCCCTTCCCCTTACCAAGGGGAAGGGTTGGGGATAGGGTCTAAACCACAATACCCAGAATCTGCTGACGGATAAGCGCAACCTCTGCGGCATTATGTGGCTCCCCTTGCGAAGTCAACAAGTCGTGAAACCATATTTGCGGTTCTGGTGCGTGCGGTGACGAACCCCACGGGAAGTGCGTCTGGGTGTGACCATTCACTAAGCCCCAGAAGAAGCTGCCGATGTTTTCGCTGCGGAAGTAGGGCAAGTGAGTCTCGAAATGGCTGCCGTGCCCGCGCCGCATCCACTCTGTGCATAAAAGGGGACGACCTAAACCTTTAAGTTCTTCGACCAGTTTTTGGGTAGCCTCCAGCACGAAGTAATCATGGAAACTGACAATATCGCATAACTCGCCCAGGGCGGCATTGATCTCCGGCAAGTTGCCCGACCAGATGCCAGTCGTTAGTGGTTGAGTGGGTTGGGCTTCGTATGCCCAATCAAAAGCGATGCGCAGCAGAGGCAGGCTTTTGACACCCATATCATCATTGCCCGGCTCGTTGTAGATGTCCCACGCCAGAATACGCTCATCACGCGCAAATTGCCCAATAGTATCCGTCACGTAATCCTCTAAGCGAGGCCAGTAACTTTCATCCAAAACGCGCGACCGTCCGGGGCTGGCCGTCCAACCGCTGTTGTGAATACCGGGAATTGGCTCATCTTGTAGCCCCAGATAAGGCTCTTTGCCAGCAAAGGCGCAGTCATCGAAGAGAATGGGGAGTGTGCGTAATCCCCGACTTGATACAACCTCTAAAAGCTGCGCGAAGCGTTGTCGAAAACCTTCCGCGTCAGCTTCCCACACCAGATATTGCAGGAACACCCGGCAGCAGTTGAAACCAATCTCTTGCGCCCAGCTTAATTCCCGTTCAATGGTGGGCAAGTCGAATGTTTTCTGCTGCCACATTGCTGTGGAATTGACCGCTGTGCTGGGCACATAATTAAATCCACACAGCCACGGTAAGCCACGATACCACTCCCATGCCCGTTCAGACGTCCATCTCATAACTTCTGTTATTTCTCCTGTTACAAATTTACATGTAGCAGCAACTTTCAAGTAGGCTTTTGGTGCGTTAGGATTCTAACTGACACCTGCTTGCACAATCAGTGTCTTATATTTTGTTTTGCATCACTGTTCATAAGGCAATCTCATGTCCTTAACTGCTATGCCTGCTAAAGCACATACCTTGCTCCCCCGACCACCTGGCCCCAGAGGGGGCTTCCCTGGTGCGTTATTAGTGGAGTTACGCCGCGACATTCTCGGCCTTATGACCCGCCTGGCGCGTGACTATGGCGATATTACTTATATCGAAACGGGTGGCATGAGGTTCTACTTCGTGAGCAGCCCCGAATACATCCGTGATGTGTTGATAACCAACCATCGCAATTTTACGAAAAGTCGGGGGCTTGAAGTCACTAAAGTGGTGTTAGGCGAAGGACTTCTAACGAGTGAAGGAGAATTTCACCGTCGCCAGCGTCGCCTGATGCAACCTGCTTTTCACTGGCAGCGTATTCAGACCTATGCCCAGATTATGACCGATTACAGTGCTCGCCTGCGCTCGCAGTGGGAAGCACGGGGAGACAGCCAGGCACCACTCGACATCCATCAGGAAATGATGTGGCTTACGCTGGCTATTGTGGGCAAGACGCTTTTCAATACGGATGTTGAAGAGGAAGCTTCGGAAATTGAAGCCGCCATGAACATCATGATGCCGATGTTTAACTTCGCGCTGTTGCCCTTTGCGGAGTATTTGGTGCGCCTGCCTCTACCCATGAATCGCCGTTTTGAGCGGGCCAAGCAGCGTGTTGATGATACCATCTATCGCATCATCAACGAGCATCGTCAGCAGGGGGTTGACCAGGGCGACTTAGTTTCCATGCTGCTCCTGGCGCAAGATGAAGAGGGCAGCGGCGGCATGACCGACTTACAGGTGCATGACGAAGCACTCACCATTTTCCTGGCCGGGCATGAAACGACCGCCGTTGCCCTCAGTTATACATGGTATCTCCTCGCGCAACACCCTGAAATCGAAGCGAAACTCCATGCTGAAATTGATGATGTATTAGGCGGACGATTGCCGACACCACAAGACCTACCGCAACTGCGCTACACCGAGATGGTCTTAGCCGAGGCGATGCGGCTTTATCCTCCGGCCTATGCCATTGGGCGTCGCGCCATCAACGATTATCAATTGGGAGAATATTGTGTGCCTGCGGGAGCTACCATCATTATGAGTCCGTGGGTGATGCATCGTGATGCTCAATACTATCCCGACCCCACGCGTTTCGATCCCGAACGGTGGACACCAGAAGCCAAAGAGGTGCGCCCTAAATTCTCGTATTTCCCGTTTGGGGGTGGCCCGCGCATCTGTATTGGCGAAGGCTTCGCCTGGATGGAAGGTGTCTTACTTATTGCCACCCTCGCTCAACAGTGGCAAATGCGCCTCGCACCCGACTTTAAGCTGGCGCTCAACCCCTTAATTACCCTGCGCCCTAAAGGTGGCATCAGCATGGTATTAGAGCGGAGAATCTAAACCCGTTACTGGAACAGGAAGGGGAACAGGTTAAGTCACTGCTTTGGTATTTTGCATCTCTTGAATTCTGGCAAATTGTTCGAGGCGGCGCACCGTGGAGAGAGAAGTGCGGCGGCGTTCAAGGGCTTGCTCGATTTTAATGCAGATTAGCTCGTAGACATCCACACCAGGGATATTCTTCTCTACGTAATCGAAGGCTCCCATCTTCATGCACTCAACGGCATTGGCCACATTGCCGTAGGCGGTTAAGATAACCACTTCGGTAAAGACATCGCGCAGCAGGGTGGCTTTCAAGACTTCTACGCCGGAGTTGGGAGACTCCATAAGCATGTCCGAGAGCACCACATCGTAAGGCGTTTCGGCCTTTTCGATGCATTCCACGGCTTCCGCCTCTGACCCTGCGGTTTGGACGCTATGCCCTTCCCGCTCTAAGCGGCGTTGCAAGGACAAACGCACATCGTCTTCATCATCAACAATTAAAATCTTTCCCATACCGTTATTCGCTCTCTACCCTGCCTATTTCTCTTTAGCCCTACCTCTAACATCTACTTGACCCTTGGGCAGCTTAATCTAAATTTCCAAGCCAAAATTGCTTACACAATCTTTGCCAATATCCCAATTGTCTACGGATGGTGGAGTCCTGGTTTACGCCCCATCGGACGCAGCTTCATTGCTCCCATTGGCTGGAGTATCAGCCGGCAAAAGAATCAAAAAGTGCGCGCCACGAACGCGCCCCTGTGATCCCATAGGCATCCCAATATCCGCATCGCCAACCTCTTTGATGATGCCACGGTGCGCTTCAATGATACCTTTCACAATGGATAACCCCAGCCCCATGCCTTTGGCCTTGCGTGTGTAAAAGGGTGTAAAGACGCGCTCCCGATCCTGGTCAGATAAACCAGGGCCGTGATCAATGAACTCGATTTGCAGAATTGGCCCTCGCGCCGCGTTGCGCGCCCATGAAGCGCCCGAAGTGCGTACTATGGTTTCATCCGCGAGTGACGTGCGAATCGCTAACATGCCGCCCTGCGGCTGAAAATCAATGGAGTTTTCAATTAACTCGCTAAAGGCCCGCTTCAGTTTGACTTCATCGGCCATGATGGGCGGCAGCTTGGGCGCTAAATTCAATACTAAGTCAATATCGCTATGTTTGGGAAAGCTTTCTGCTGTAACGGTGCGCAAAATCTGGTTGATGTCGCTTTGGGTCGTGTGCAGTTGCGTTGCCAGCACGAAGTCGCGGAACTCGCCCAAAATCTCTTCCAGGCGGTAGATGCCTCGCGTAATATGCTCGCTTAACAAACGCGCTTCATGCACCGAAGCGGCAAAAGCCACAGTGTCCACTTGATGGGGTGCTTTCTCGCTCGTGGCAGGATCGGGGGTTAGCTCTGCATCATGCTCATTAACCCGACGCGGCGGCTTGGCTCGTCCGTGAGCTTCTAAATCCTTATCCACCCCTTGCAAGAGATGCGATAGCTCATTTAAGTGGCCCTTGATACCGAAAACCGTGTTGCCAATCATGTGCGCCGAACGCGCACTCATCTCGCCCCAGGCCGCCATGCGCTCGGCACTTAATAAGCGCCGGGTTAAGCGGGTGCGATCAATGGCGACTGCAAGCTGCCCGGCCAGAGTTACCAGAACATCTTCATCCGCCTGAGTAAATTCCTGTGGTAGAAAATAGAGCGAACCCTTACGATGGCGCACAACGCGCAACACGCCGGGCTTGCTGCGTTGCGTGAGCACGGGCACCGCCATGACTGCCGCCACTTCGCCTGCCGGAGCTTCTTCAAACAAACCTTTCCAGCGGGGGTCGGTGCGCGGGTCGCCTACTCGAATGACTTCACCGTGCTGCGCGACCCAACCCGTCAAGCCTTCACCCAATACATAGCGCACATCGGCCCGCCCCACAGCCTCATGCAAGGGGCCATGACTGGCGGTTAAGCGGAGCATATCCGTCTCTTCATCCATGACAAATAAAGAGCAGTCATCGGCGCGCAAAATCTTGGTCGCCTGCTGCACGACATCTTCCATGATGGTATCTACATCAGCCGTTGAGTTAAAATCACGACCAATGGCGATAAGGGCCTCTTCGCGCAACTGATGCTCGGCCATAGCGATAATAACCGCCGCCCGTCGCGCCAGGATCGCCAGGAGATTGGCGTGTTCCTCGTTAAAGGCATTATGCTCGGTGCTCTCAATATTGATAACACCAATGGTACCACCACCACGCGCTGTTATCGGCACCGCTACTTCACTTTTCACATCCGCGAAAAAGCCAATGTAATAGGGGTCATTCTGCACGTCGCCCGTCCAGTAGCGGCGACCATTAATAACCACATGGCGAGTAATACCCTGCCGCGTGCCCAGGGAGGCAAGCGAGGGGAAACTTTCCGGTAGGTCCGCAGGGGTGCCATTCTCCGAGGGAGCAGAAGCAGGCTCATCCGCTGGCGGGGTCGTTGCTTCGCTGTTAGACGTAGTGTTGACAGGCGTTCTATTGATGAGTCCACTGTGGGGCCAGGCACGCACATTGACGCGCAGGCGGCGAATATTTTCTGTCCAGCCATCACCTGCCGTGAAGCGTAGCACCAACTCGCCAGACAGGGTATCTACGAGGGCGAGAAATGCACGGGTGCCACCGACGGCGACCATTGCTTCATCCAGAGTGGCCTTTAATAGCTCATCGGCTTCCGCGAGGGAGGTCTGGGATAACTCCACATCAAAGTCATCCGGGTGAAAAGCTGCGCCGGGTAATACAGCATCCACCAATGTCCCCCGCGTGACGCTGCCCCCCGCCTTGGGAGCCGACTCTGGGAAAGAACTGGACACCTTCGATTCGTTTTCCATAGCGTAACTTGGCCTCAAACTAACCTATGCGCTCATTGCGGCACAAACTGTTGCATAGTATAGCGTATAAGGTTGGGAACTCTGGTGGTATTAAACGATTCACTACACCTTTAAGAGCAGAAAATATCGGTTAAAAGATTTACTCTCAACAAATGTTCATCATGACACATGGAGCCTTCCCAATGGCACAAGATTAGGTATAATCTAAGGCCGTGCCACGTTTCATTTCGACTACTCTCAAGGAGCCTGACCAATGCCCCAGTCATCACGACTGCAAAAGCGGCAAACGCCAGCGCTCCCCTCACGCCTGGCACGCCTCCACCGCCGCTTCCCGCGCAAATCTAAATTAGCCCTTTATTTAGCCGTAATGGGGCCAGGCTTGATCGCAGCCCTGGCTGGTAACGACGCGGGCGGCATCTTCACCTACTCCCAATCCGGGGCCGATTATGGCTACCGCCTGTTATGGGTGCTTTTCGTCATCACGTTCATTCTGGCTCTGGTGCAAGAGATGGCGGCCCGGATGGGTGCTGTTACGCAGAAGGGGCTAGGCGAACTTATTCGAGAACATTATGGTGTAGGCTGGGCGTTGTTTGCATTAGGCGTAATGTTCATGGCAAATACGGCGACTGTCGTGGCTGAATTCGCAGGAATAGCCGCCGCTGGGGAAATTTTCTCTTTAAGCAAATATTTAACTGTGCCACTTTCCGCTCTTATCATGTGGCTACTGGTGACGCGCGGCCCATTTCGCCTTGTGGAACGCATTTTTTTGGGAATTTGTTTAGTACAATTAACTTACGTGTTAGCCGCCTTTCGCGCTGTTGACCAGTTGCCTGCCCACTTGGGCTGGGCCCATATAATGCGAGCAACAGTAACACCCCAGTTCTCCACAAATCCTAAATTTATCTTAGATACTATCGCGGTTATTGGCACGACAGTAACGCCTTACATGCAATTTTTTTTACAAAGCAACATAGTAGATAAGGGGATTCGCATTGAAGAGTATCGCTATCAAAAAGCTGATGTTTATTTAGGTGTCATTGTCGGCAATACTATCACTTTCTTCATTATTGTCTGCACTGCCGCTACCTTGCACCTTCAAGGTCTGCACATCGAGTCTGCCAAGGAAGCAGCGTTGGCCTTGTCAGGCCCCCTCGGACATATTGGCACTACATTATTTGCCAGTGGTTTAGTAGCGGCCTCGCTATTGGCAGCCGCCGTCTTGCCTCTCTCAACCGCTTATACTTATTGCGAAGCGTTTGGTTGGGAAATCGGGCTAAAGCGTAGCGTTAAAGAGGCCCCCATGTTCTACGGCCTGTTCACTGCTACGATGATTTTCGGGGCTGCCGTTGTGCTGCTACCTCGTGTCCCCCTTGTTACTGTCGCTCTTCTGTCTCAAGATGTTAATGGCATTCTTTTGCCTGTTGTCTTAGTGTTCATGCTGAAATTAATTAATGAACCGCGTATTATGGGCCAGTATGTCAACAAACGGTCTCAAAATTTCTTTGCCTGGAGTACCGTTGTAATTCTGACCGTTTTGACTCTCATTCTAGTCATTAAGAGCTTTCTACCAAATCAATGACAACACAACATAACCTTTTTTTCGATGCTAACGATACGCCTTCCTCGCAGGCTCTCAAAGAGGCTGGCGCGATTCAACCTGATGCCACTGGCGCTGATGCCACTGGCGACGCCACCATTATCGCCCAGGTTCATGCCATTGTGCGGGCTATACCAGAAGGCAGAGTTATGAGTTATGGTAGCGTTGGGGCACGCTGTAAACCGCCAATTAGTGGCTACATCTGTGGCCGCATCATGAACAATAACGTAAGCCATCTCCCCTGGTGGCGAGTGATTGCCAAAGATGGCTCGTTGCCAATTGGTAAACGTAATCCTGACCTGGCACGCGAACAACGTAAGAAATTGGAAGCGGAGGGCGTGACATTTAACGAGGCAGGATGCGTATTGGCTGAGTGGTTTGTGCAAAGCGAATAGATGCGGGCGTTACTTTGCCTCTTCTCGTGTGAGATGAATAGCCCGAAATAGCACAGTCCCACTATTGTTCTTGCTGACTAAATTCACCCGCACCACATCAGCATCATCAGGAACTGTGCCAGTTACTTTCACTGTTTGCCAGTCAGTTGTGCCAGTCACCGTTGCCGTCGTTGGCCCCCCACGCCAACCCCAACCAGAGCCAGCCAGAAAAAGTATCTGCACCCCATTGTCGCCGGTTGCCGTGTTCGTCTTAATCTGCGCCGTTAGCGTGTATTTTTCACCAGGCATTGCGGGCACCGGAAAGGATTCCCACATGGCTTCTGAGGTCTGGCTGAGAGATAAGGAATGCTCCTTATTAACGTTGGTTTCTACACCGAATTTCCCCTTGTCTGCTCCTCCATAGAAGACCCCCTTATGCCAGGCGTAAGGATTACCATTCTTATCAAGCTCTTCAAATGCAGGATTTATGATAAGTTCATTCGTTTCTGGACTAGGCCGTTGGAGCATCACTTTAGCTAAGAGATCATGCGAAACTCCATCTATACCGAAAGGGGTTTCCGCTAAAGTGAAGGTTGGCTTTTTCTCCCAGGACAACAGTCCATTATCTTTATCTTGCTCAACTGCCGAGGGGCTATAGGCTCTTATAAGGACAAATGCGCCAAGCGGCAGAATTGCAGTGCGATGACGGTGTGCCCAGGCAATGACCAAGTCTGAAAAAACATAACCCTCGCCACTTTGAATTGGTAAGTAGCCGCTAAATCTTGCTCCCTTCAAGCTATCCACCAGATTGCGATACACTCTCAGGGCCGTTTTAGGCTGTAACTCAGGAGAAGTCAGCCCCCATCCTTCTAATTTGCCGTTTTCTGTCCAATCTTGCAGATTAAACCAGAATAGATGTTGTACCCCTTCCGCAGCAGCAATAACATAGCTTTGCACCATGTAGCGAGCTGCTTTGTCCATTGCTGCTTGGTCGTTGATAGTGGAAGTCCAGCCCATTTCGGTGATCCAGATAGGCAAGTCGGGACGCCCCTGGGAGCGCAGAAAGGTTTTGACATTTTGCAACTGGCGAGATAAGTCCATCTCCTCCGGGCCATCAGCCATCGAATAAGGGTGAATGCTGATGGCATCCATATATTTCATACCACCATTTTTGGCGATGTCGAGCAGCCAATTGATGTCTGTCTCATTGGCGGCGGCTCCGACAATAACGCAGTCTGGGTCAGCTTTGTGCGCTGCGTTGTAGGCGGCTTTGAGCAGTTCCGTATAAGCAACAGGATCAGGCTTAGGCTTCCAGAAAGTGGGAATATTTGGCTCGTTCCAAACCTCCCAGTAATGCACGCGGTCTTTATAACGCGCTACTACGCGCGCCACATAATCGGCAAAATCGGCGTAGTCTTCGGGCGTATGGGGCGACTGCTTCATCCACGATGCACTGTAGGAGAGAATCGGCAGCATGTTGACATGGTTGCGCATATAAAAGTCAATTAGCCAATCGGCTTTGTCCCACTTCCACTCGCCTTTCTTTGGCTCCATCTCGCCCCACCAGAAATCAAAGCGATCCCAGGTCGCGCCGGTTTGCTTAAAGACATCCATCTTCTTTTGCGCCATCGCAGCGGCATCCGGCGCGTTCCGGTAGTGGAAGAAACCAATGGCATTTAAGCCAAATAAATCAGACAAGGGGGCAGGCACCGGCTGGCTTGGGTGCTCCACTGGCGCTGCTATTGCACATCGAGCAAGAATCCACAGGTTAAGCAGCAGCAGACTAGACCAATGCCAGGCGACAGGCTTCATAATTTCCTTCTTTGCTATGAATCATTTAATTGTAAGCAGGCACGACCAAATGCACCACGCCTAATATGCCATAGAGGAGCAACATAGCGACTAACCAGCCGCCTAAGACGAACACCAGACGTTGTGAAAAGACATCCCGCAGGCGACGCAGGGTGCCATAGCAAGCACCGAGGACACCGCCCATAAACATCCACCCGCCCGCTGCCCATTGGTGGGTTAGGCTGCTCATAAACGGTTTCATCGCCATGTCGCCAGCGATCAGGCATTGGTCACCCGTTAAAGCACACACGAACGCCAGCACTAATGACCAGAAGCCACCACCAAACAACACCCAGCAGCTTTTGCGCCGTAACGCCTCGCCCACTACAAACAACATCAGGCTACCCCAGAGCGCAAATCCAAAGAGCGGGGCCGAGGGAAACCAGTGTAATACTGTTGAGGAATTCAACCACTGCCAGCCGGGAGGATCGGGTTGACCGATGAGCGGCAAAGTACGCATAAACTGGCCGCAGAGCATTCCCATCATCGCCCAAAAAGTAACAGTGGTCACGGCTGCGGCAGGCGAGCGGCGGTCTACTGTGGCGGAAAAGGTCAAGCGCACTTCGCCCGCGGAAGAATCAATCACCAATTCGCCGTGATGCCTACCACCCTGTAAATGCTTGGCTCGCAACGTCACGGGAATATTCGCCTGGTTGCCATCGAACTCTGCAGGGAACTCCAGGCCCACAAAAGTCGAGCGCAACTCGCCAAACAAGAAGCCCCGCCCAACGTTGCGCAGATGTACATCCAGGGTTTTAGAGGTGCCCATCGGCACGCTACCAAAATCCAGATATGGCGGCTGCACATCCATGCGCGGCGGCTCCACGATACCAGTGAACTGGGCCAGGGCTTCCAAGCCCTGCCGCTTACGGTTGGGAAATTGCTCCCGAATCTCGCGCCCGCGCTGTGCCAGGTCTACGCGGCCAATTTGCGCCAGCCACAGCATCAAGTCACCACTATACAAGTATTCCTTCGATTCCTGCGGATACTTATCCATCAAATGCACCAGTTCGGGCACATTAGTAGCGACTTCACCCGAAGCAAAACGCAAAGGTGGCACGGGTGCGCCAGGGCTGCCCAATGGCACCGGTGCAGGTGGCTCAACAATAGCAAAGACGGCCTGGGCGAACTCGCGGATATTCTGGGGCCGCCGCTCCGGGTCAGGGTCAATGGCTTTAAGGATCAGGGCTTCAAGAGTTAGAGGAATAGCCGTATTAAAATCGCGGGGCCGCTGCATCCGCATATCGGCCAGGTCATCGGGTTCCTGGGGGTCGCGTCCGCTAAGCAAACGATAAAGCGTCATGCCCAGGGCGTGAATATCACTGCGTGCATCTGGGTAGCGTCGCTCTAAGGGTGACTCCGGCGCGTAGCCAAAGGTGCCACCTCCCGTGGTGTGGCGAACCTCGCGGGTCGAAAATTGGCCTTCTGCGCCGGTCGCGGTAGCAATGCCGAAATCGAGCAGCACGGCGTCATCGCTTTCAGCCCGCACGCGAATGTTTTCAGGCTTAACATCACGATGCACCCAGCCTTTGGCGTGAATGAGTTGCAACGCTTCGGCGATCTGACGAATATACCAGAGGGCTTTTGAGACTTCGAGGATGCCCCCGGAAGTTTCGGCGGCTTCGGCTAAATTTGGCCCATCTACATATTCCATCACCAGATAATGGCGCTGGCGCACCACGACGGGCAACAGGTTGTGCTCCGGGCAACGCGGGACACCGCGAAAAGAGTGCCCACAGAGTGGACAGACAAGCCAGGTGCCAGAGTGCGGCTGATAATGACCGGAAACGATGTGGGGATGCCGCAGGTGGGACAGATGAATCGCTTCCTGGCGAAACTGCGCGAGAGCCGCATCGCGCTCGTTCTTAGCCGTTACCGGATCATCCAGGACATGCAGTTCTTTGATGGCAACCAGGGTATCCAACTCGCGGTCACAGCAGCGATACACCGTGCCAAATGCGCCAGAACCGAGAACGCCCTGGATTTCGTAGCGGTCTTGGATGAATTCACCAAGGCGATGTTGGAGCGCGGCGATCATGAATGGCAGTAAACAGGCGGTAATACAGGCATAATTTCACCAGAGTTCTTACTGTTTATAATCTTACCTGCCTGCACGCTCTTGTGCTTAACCCGGTCTGAGCCAGGCACTTGAATTTACGTCTCGCCTTCTTCCATCTCGTCCTCACGCCATTGGGACTCACCTTCTTCACCTGCCATGTTGCGTTCTAAAATCTCTCTGGCTCTGTCGGCATCGGACTCCAAGACTTGCACCTGCACCCCACCCGTCGCTGCGGCTAGCGGCAAATGCACCCCAGCAATTTGTTCATTAAAAACCAGTGATTCAATACCTTCAGATTCCAACAACGAGCGCACCATATGCGCTTCCAAAGGTGTGGTAAACGAAGCAATCGTGACTAACATAACCCTCACCTCCATCTTCAGTCTAGTATTTCAACACAAAGGGCACAAAGAACAGAAAGGGGCAAACATGATAGAGAAATGGTGCCTCCCTGCGTTGAATCAACTTTGTGTCCTTTGTGAATTCTTTGTGCCCTTTGTGTTGAAATAAAAATCATGGTAAAGAGAATGAAAAGAGAAGGCCCGGTATTGACAGGCAAAGATGCCTGGATTGCACGCTTAAAAGCCGGTGAAACCGTCAGCTTTCGGGAAGGCGGCAATTCCATGGCTCCGCGCATCAAATCCCGTGCGAAATGCACCTATACACCGGTTCAGAGCATGGCAGACATCAAAGTGGGTGATGCCGTTTTCTGTCGCGTCGGCGGCAGCTACTTCACCCACTTAGTGACGGCGATTAAAGGCGACCAGGTACAAATTTCCAATAATCATGGCCATGTCAATGGCTGGACGCCGATCCACCACGTTTACGGTAAAGTTATCAAGGTTGAACCGTAACACATTCCAAGATACTCAAAGGATGAAGATGCAAGAGAAATTGAAATGGGGCATTTTAGGCACTGGCAACATCGCCAAAGTCCTGGCACGGGCACTGGTTCCTTCCACCACAGGAGAACTGATAGCGGTGGGTAGTCGCACACAGGAGAGCGCCGACAAATTCGCGGGAGAGTTTTCTCTGTCCCGCGCTTATGGCAGCTATGAGGCTCTGTTAGAGGATACAGAGGTTCAAGCGGTTTATATCTCGCTGCCAAATCACTTGCACCTGGAATGGGCGACCCGTTGCGCCGAACGGGGCAAGCACATTCTTTGTGAAAAGCCCCTCACCACTAATCGCACTGAAGCCGAAGCCATGATTGAGGCGGTGCGGCAGCACGACGCTTTCATGATGGAAGCTTTTATGTACCGCTGCCATCCACAAACGGCACGCCTGGCAGAGCTTATTCGCAACCAGGAGATTGGCGAAGTACGCGTGATTCAGGCGCACTTTAGCTATAACATGGGCTTAAAGCTTGATAACATCCGGCTGCAAAACGAAGCTGCGGGTGGCGCGATTATGGATGTCGGCTGCTACACCGCTTCTATGGCTCGCCTGGTCGCAGGCGCGGCGTTGGGACAGGAGGTAGCGGAGCCGGAAGAGGTTAAAGGCGTGGCGCACATCGGCCCCGAAAGTCGGGTAGACGAATGGGCCACTGCGGTCTTGCGCTTTCCCAACGACATCTTAGCCAACCTCACCTGTGGCAGCCAGGTCAGCGTAGATTCCACCCTGCGCATCTGGGGCAGCAAGGGCCATATCTTAGTGCCAAATCCCTGGTTTCCCGGCAACGATGGTAGCCCTGGCAAGATTATTATCCAGCGGTCAGGCCAGGAGCAACCGGAAGAAATCTCTGTGCCCGCCGACGCCCCTCTTTATACCCTCGAAGCGGACATTGTAGCTCAACACTTAGCGCAACATCAGGCCCCTTCGCCTTGCATGACGTGGAACGATAGCTTAGGCAATATGCAAACCTTAGACCGCTGGCGCGAGCAGGTCGGTTTAGTTTTTGATCGAGAGCGATAGTATTAAGCAGCCTAACACCAAGTTCAGCCACGCCTGGTTGAGCCGCTGTTAAATCGCTCCTTAGGCGGCTATTTCAACGTAAGCTGAGGACGTGCTGGGGGCAGGAACTTCATAACCCGCTGCTTGCAAGCCCTCCACATGAAATTCAATAGCTTCATGCATATTGCGTTCGACTTCGTCGCGGGTGCGGCCCGTAGAGACACACCCTGGTAAATCAGGTGAATACGCCGAGTAACCCGTGTTAGTGGGTTCAATGACAATGAGGTATTTCATGCTTTGAGACCTGCCTGTTTAAGAATACTGTTGAGCGTGCCGGGAGCCAAATCGTCCCCCAAGTGTCCTGGCACCGTCACTAAGCCACGCTTATCCGCGTGTTTGAACTGGCGATGACTACCTTTGGTTCTATCGAGATACCAACCATCCTGTTCAATGACTTTGATAATGTCTCGAACTTTCACAGTGACAGTTTACACCGTTAAGAAATGCGGAACACCCATAAAGTAATGCGGAGCAACCCAACGCTAAGAGCAGCCGCACCTGCCAAAAGCTGCGCGAGCCACCCGACAGGGAAATGTAAGCAATGGTTGAACTAGTGCCGATGACTCACGCGGCTTTTGAAGTTTTTCTCGATTCAGCGGTGCGAGATTACGCTCAGGACAAAATCACAGCAGGCACTTGGAGCGAGGAGCAAGCTTTAGAACTCTCCACGCAAGAATTTCAAGCCCTCTTGCCCAATGGAGTAGATACGCCCGACCATTATCTGTTTACCATTGTGGCTCGTGACACTATCACGACTGAGACTCAAACTGCTGTGGGGATGCTGTGGTTTGCCATCAAAGACTTTGGCGCAGGGCAGATAGCGTTCCTCTACAATTTTGAAATTGCAGAACCTTTTCGGCGGCGCGGTTATGGCACTCAGGCTCTCCAAGCTTTAGAGCATGAAGTCGCGCAACTCGGACTGACGAAGATTGCCCTGCATGTCTTTGGGTATAACCAGGGAGCCTTCGCGCTTTACCAGAAGATGGGTTATGCTATCACCGATATTAGCATGGCTAAAACTATCACCTCTCAGCCCTGATGATTGGGGCTGTCATTCTACTGCCAAGGTTGTTCGCATTGGAACTATTGGTGCGTGTTTGTGGTCGAATGCTGCAAATAATTACTTCGGGAGATGTTCATGAAGCCATCCGCCTACTGCGTCCCTCGTCCCATTGCACTTCCTGTCCTCCTCGGCATCACCGCAGCCATCACCGGGCTGGCTGTTCCCGGTCTTGCCCAAACACCCAAGCTACAGGATTCTGCTGCACCTAACGTGATTCAGGGCGTGGAGAATTCTCCACTTCCCTTACGCGCTGTCGTCCTCTTCAGCAGCGGCGTTGGTTATTTTCAGCACACCGGAACGGTGGATGGTGCTACTAACATCACGCTCTCGTTTCGGGCAGAGCAAATCAATGATATTCTCAAGTCCCTGGTGCTCTTTGATGCCAATGGCAACGTACGCCCGGTGACTTATACCACTAAAGATTCCATCTCACGCCGTTTGAGTGCAGCGGGACTGGACATCAATGGCACTATTACGCTCGGCACGCTGCTGCGCCAGTTTCAGGGAGCTATGATTCGTTTAACAGTGCGTGATGTTAAGGGCCATGAAGAAACGGTGGAAGGTCGCATTCTCAGCGTCAGCACGAAGCCTATACCACCGGCCCCTCTTGTGAGTTCCTCTCAAGCAGCTAACGCGGATGAAACGCAAACGGTTGTTACCACAACTACAGACACTGAAACGCCACAGCTAGAAATTCTCAATATGCTGGTTACCTCTGGCGCTCGCCCAGCCTTACGTTCAGTTTCCCTGGAGAAAGTTCAACAGGTCGAACTGCTGGATGACCATCTTAACGGAGAACTACAAGAGAGCCTGAAATTATTAGCCACCGGACTAGATCAACAGCGTCGCACGGTGCAAGTCGCCTTTGGCGGCAATGGCAGCCGCGAGGTGCGGGCTGGTTATTTAGAGGAGATGCCCATCTGGAAAACCAGTTACCGCTTAGTGCTGGACAAGGCCCAAAAGCCCTACTTGCAAGGCTGGGGCATTGTCGAGAACACCACCGATGAAGATTGGAACGATATTCATCTCAGCCTGGTTTCAGGCCAGCCGATTAGCTTTATCCAAAACTTGTATCAACCGCTTTATATAGCACGACCCGAAGTGGAGCCACAAGTCGTTGGTTCTCCCCTGCCCCAAACTTATGGGGAGCGCATTGATAACGCGCCTAAAAGACCGACGGCTTCTCCTGCTTTGGCGATACCACCTGTAAGCCCATCTGCGAACCCTGAATCTTCGAGCGCAGCAGTGGCAGGAAACGCGTCAAAGGCAGGCGGGGGGTTCACGACCACAGCACCTTCAATGATTACCTCGGCAGATGGGTCTCTTAGCGCGAGTGTTACCAATGGCAAGCAAGAAGTGCAACACCGGAGAGAAGATATTGCGCTTTCTGCCCAGAAACTCGCGCAGAGCATCGCAGCCCAGGCGCAGGGAGCCGAGCGCGGCGACCTCTTTGAATATGCCATCAGCCAACCCGTAACGCTACCGCGTCAGCAGGCCGCGATGGTGCCGATTGTTAGCCAATCCATTGATGGCGAACGAGTTTCAATTTATGACCCCGCCTCTTCGGACAAGCGCGCACTCAACGGCTTTCGCTTGAAGAATACAACAGGGCTGCATCTTTCCGGTGGCCCTATCACGGTCTTTCAGGAAGGCGGCTATGCCGGTGATGCGCAGATTAACAGCGTGCAACCCGGCGAAGATCGCTTAATCTCTTATGCGGTTGACCTGGACTTAGTAGTAGACCACAAGCAGCCTGAAGCGACCGAAGAAATAACGGCGCTGTCCATCAAGAAAGGCGTGCTGTTCAGCACCCAGAAACAGCGTCAGGTCAACCTCTACAACTTCCGCAACAAGAGCGATGCTGCTAAGACGGTATTGGTGCAACAAGCCATTCAACCGGAGTGGGTGCTTGCGGCACCCGCCACGCCTGCTGAGAAAACAGCCGATCAATACCGCTTTAAAGTCGAGGTGCCCGCCAGCAAAACAGCCGAGTTAAAGGTCGTAACGGAACACCCGCAAAGTGAAGAGGTGGCCTTGCTGGATGAATCCTTAGACACTCTCATAGAGTATGTCCACAACACCCAGGTATCGCCTCAACTGCGAGCCAGTCTGGTTCAAATAGTGGAGCGTCGCCGTAAGCTGGGGAACTTTCATCAGCAACTCGTTAGCCGCGAAAACGAGATTAAAACCATTGACCACGAGCAGAGCCGCATCCGCCAGAACATGGCTCAACTCAATCGCACCAATCCTCTCTACTTGCAGTATGTTAAAAAGCTAACCTGGCAAGAAGCGCGCATTGAAAAGTTGCGCCAGGAAATTGTGGCAATTCGTGCTCGTGAATTAAATGCACGGCAGGAACTCACCAGATTTACCGATAGCTTAAGCGTTGGCTAGTAAAACTTCAATAATTAATTCATCCTCTCAGCATTTCAGCCTAAGCTTTAGCAGATAGAATAACGACCAAGCTGATAGAATAAGCTAATAATATCGCCGCAAAGCACTGGCTTACTTGGCTATCTGGGGTCGCCTCCTTGCCTTGGATACCGGTTTGCACATAAATCAGCAAGAAGACGAATGGGATAATTATTGTCGAGGTTACGCTTGTAGTAACACTCTAGCAACGGTTACGGAGAGAGTCTTAATCCTTATGCAGATACCAGAATATGTTAGCAACGAACGGCTTATCAAGTGGGTGCGGCAGATGGTTGCCCTCTGCCAACCGGATGCTGTCCATTGGTGTGATGGTTCGCCAGAAGAATATGACCAACTCTGCAACCAATTAATTGAGGCAGGCACCTTCACGCGCTTGAACCAAGAGAAACGTCCCCATAGCTTTCTGGCTCGCTCTGATCCCAACGATGTGGCTCGTGTGGAAGACCGCACTTTTATCTGTAGCATCAGCAAGGGCGATGCGGGGCCAACCAATAACTGGGTTGCCCCTCGTGAGATGAAAGCCACGCTTCATACACTGTTCGAGGGCTGTATGCGCGGGCGCACCATGTATGTCATTCCCTACAGCATGGGGCCATTAGGTTCTCCCCTGGCGCACATTGGCGTCGAGCTTAGCGACTCTGCCTATGTCGCGGTGAGTATGCGGATCATGACGCGCATGGGGCGTGGGGTCTATGATGTCTTGGGGGACAAGGGCGAGTTTATCCCCTGTTTACACTCCGTCGGGATGCCTTTGGAGCCGGGGCAACCGGACGTGCCCTGGCCTTGTAACAAAGACAGCAAATATATCGTGCATTTCCCGGAAGAGCGTTCGATCTGGTCGTATGGGAGTGGCTATGGCGGCAACGCGCTTTTAGGCAAAAAGTGCTTTGCCTTGCGTATCGCTTCGGGTATGGCGCGGGCTGAGGGCTGGCTGGCCGAGCACATGCTCATTCTGGGGGTTGAATCACCAGAAAAAGAAAAGACTTATATTGCCGCCGCTTTTCCCAGTGCCTGTGGCAAGACCAACTTCGCCATGCTGATTCCCCCGACGGCAATGGAAGGCTGGAAGGTCACCACCGTGGGCGATGATATTGCCTGGATTAAACCAGGTAAAGACCGGCAACTGTATGCGATTAACCCTGAAAGCGGTTATTTCGGGGTCGCCCCTGGCACTTCGTGGGACACCAACCCGAATGCAATGGCCTCCATGAGCAAAAACACCATCTTCACCAACGTGGCCCTCACACCTGATGGAGATGTCTGGTGGGAAGGCTTAACCAAGGAGAAGCCGCCTAAGCTGATTGACTGGCTGGGCCAGGAGTGGACGCCCGATTGTGGACGCAAAGCCGCCCACCCAAACGCTCGTTTCACCGCCCCCGCCAGTCAATGCCCCTGCATTGACCCCGATTGGGAAAACCCACAGGGTGTGCCCATCAAAGCCTTTGTGTTTGGCGGCAGGCGCAGCACTTTGATGCCCCTCGTTTATCAGGCTTTCAACTGGATTTATGGCGTCTATCTCGCCGCTACAATGGGTTCGGAAACCACCGCCGCGGCAGCAGGCAATATTGGTGTCATCCGCCGCGACCCCTTTGCCATGCTGCCCTTCTGTGGCTACCACATGGCTGATTACTTCAACCACTGGTTAGAGTTTGGCCGTTTGATTCCCAACCCGCCGCGCATCTTCAACGTCAACTGGTTTCGCACTGATGAAAATGGCAACTTCCTGTGGCCCGGCTTTAGCGACAACATGCGCGTGCTCAAGTGGATTGTGCAGCGCGCCAATGGCCAGGCGGTGGGCATCGAAGGCCCCATCGGTTGGATGCCGCGTTATCGAGACTTAGACTGGCGGGGGTTGGAAGATTTCTCCCGCGAGCGTTTTCATGAACTGATGTCCGTAGACCGCAACGAGTGGAACGCTGAAATCCTCTCGCATGAAGAGTTGTTCATCAAGCTCTATGACCGACTGCCAAAAGAACTACTGTCGGTGCGCGACTTGATCTTATCGAGTCTGTGGCGCTCACCGGAGCATTGGGAGATTTAATTGTCGTTTAGACCGGGCACTAATCCCGTTCTAATTCCTGGCGATTCCACTGGGCGAGGTTAGCGCCCGCTTCGTAAGTGCTTTGTAAGAATTCCATCAATGTCGCTTGCGGGTCAGCCGCCTGGCGCACATCATCATAAAGCAGGATGAACTCGAACATCTCTGGACTGTAAAACGCCTGGCTTGGACGAATCACAGCTTTGTCCAGACCAGGGGGCGCAGGAGCAGCATAAGCATAAAACGCGGGGGCTTGGATGGCACCACTGCCCGGCCAGAAACCACAGCTTATCACCTCATGCGAATAGCCTTCGCGTGTCATCGCATCAGCATCTGGACGGGCCGGAGCGCGGCGACCCGAAAAGCGCGAAACGGCCAGGTCAAAGCTACCCCAGAAGAAATGCACCGGGCTGCATTTGCCCAGGAAGCGTCCCCTGAACTCTTTGAACACTTTATCGGACTGCACTAAAATGCGCCAGCAGCGGTGGACATATTCGGCATCATAAGCGGCGTGCTGGTAATCTGCCTCAAAAGGTATCGGATCAGGAACTTCAACGGGCGTGGTATAGATTTTGATGCGAATGCCCAATGCCTCTAAGGTGGACATCAGCTCTTGGTAGAAAGCAGCGACAGCACACGGCTTTAAAGCGATCCTTCTCGTGGCTCCACTATCAGTGCAAATGAGGAGTTGGTGGTCAATAAAATCAAAGTCAATCTCGAAACTTCCGTCACCATAAGGAATGGGTGAGGTGGTCAGCCCGCGTGCCGTCACATAAAGCGGCACCTGCCACCAATGATTGACCATTGGACTCTGCACCAGCCGGATTTTGCCGACGATCTGCGTCCACATATGCAGCGTGGCATAGGTGTCCTGCCACTCCTGCAATGGCAAAGCAGGCCAGATTGTTGCTCTTTCGTCCATGCGACCATCATCAGCCATCACTGCCTCCACACTGTAACCTTTTTTAGAGCTTATCATGACGGGCAGAGCTAGGAGTCGTGTCTATTCCCAATTTTCCGCTTAATCCATCCGTCCGTTTGATCCTCCACAGCGTCAGCCCCGTATCTTCTCCAGTTGTCACCCCATACTCATGCGATATGTCACGCGTTTAAGCGTATAACTGAGCAGTGGCCGCAAGTGTATGCAAGGAGTGGACAGTAGTTGCATTAAGTAGGCGATTAAGGTTACAATCATGTATCTCATCCAGAAAACATAAGCAAAATGCCTGCATTTTAAGTTGTAGTTCTCGCACCTTCGCCAGAAGATGCCTACTATCGCAGGTTTTGAAAGGGAATTGTTGATGACAACAAAACAGCTTAAGGCCGCGCTTTTAAGCGTATTGGCGGTAACTAATGGGTGCATCATCAGTGGTCGAATCAGGGCGCTTCGAGCGGCTACCGAGCCAGTGATCTCGTTAACGGCAGATGCGACTGGCGTCTATAGCGTGCGGGCCTTTGGTGCCAAAGGTGATGGGACGACGCTCGACACGTCCGCGATCAACCACGCTATTGAGGTGGCAGCGGCGGGCGGGGGTGGCACGGTGCGCTTTCCAGCTGGCACTTATCTCTGCCGATCTATTCACTTAAAAAGCAACATCACGCTGTACCTCGACCCTGGTGCGACTATCCTGGCTGCGCCTACCCCATCCGATGGTCAGGGCGGATACGATGCGGCAGAGCCTAATGCGTGGGATAAATACCAGGATTTTGGCCATAGCCACTGGCACAATAGCTTGATCTGGGGCGAGGACATTCAGAATGTGTCCATCTTCGGCCCCGGCTTGATCTATGGCAAGGGCTTAACCAGGGGCCGGGGAGCCACCGATCCGGGGGTAGGCAATAAGTCTATTAGCTTGAAGAACTGTCGCAACATAACCTTACGCGATTTTTCGATCCTCCAGGGTGGGCACTTTGGTGTGCTGGCGACAGGAGTTGATAACCTCACGCTGGATAACCTGAAAATTGACACTAACCGCGATGGAATGGATATTGACTGCTGCCGTAATGTGCGTATTGCCAATTGCAGTGTAAATTCGCCGTGGGACGATGGCATTTGCTTGAAGAGTTCCTTTGGCCTGGGGGTCGCTCTCGCCACTGAAGATGTGACGATTACCAATTGCCAGGTCACGGGCTACGACACCGGAACATTTCTCGATGGCACCTTCCAGGTCAAGGGCGATAAGCTGCCCGATGGTGCCCCCACGGGCCGCATCAAATTTGGTACTGAATCGAACGGTGGCTTCAAAAACATCACCATCTCCAACTGCATCTTTACCCATTGTCGGGGGCTGGCACTGGAAACAGTGGATGGAGGGCTGCTCGAAGATGTCACGATTACCAATATCACCATGCGTGACATCATGAACTCCCCCATTTTCTTACGTCTGGGCAGCCGAATGCGCGGGCCTGCCGGGGCCGCCGTGGGTGCTTTACGACGGGTCACCCTCAGTAACATTGTCGTCTACAACGCCGATCCGCGCTATAGTTCAATCATCAGCGGTATTCCCGGTCACGATATTGAAGATGTGCGGCTCAACAATATCCGCATCTACTATCAGGGTGGAGGCACAAAGCAGCAGGCTCTGCTGACGCCACCAGAAGAAGAGAAAACATATCCAGAACCTAAGATGTTTGGCGTGATGCCTGCCTACGGCTTCTTTCTCCGTCATGTGCAGGGGATCGAGATGAGCAATGTCGAGGTTAGCCACCTAAAAGAAGATGCCCGTCCCGCTTTTGTCCTCAGCGATGTGAAAGGGGCCGACTTCCAACACCTGAAAGCCCAGCATGACCCTGGCGTGTCAACTTTTGCCTTACAGAATGTAGAAGACTTCACCATTTCACAGACCAGAGCCGTGCCCGATACGCGGTTGGAGCGCGTGGAGCATAAGGAGTTTTAAGCGATCAAGGCATAGCAGCGATTGAAATCAACAGGAGGGGTAAAACGTCTATGTCCAGGAAACTACGAATTTTCTATAGCGTAAGCCTGATGTTAATGGTGAGTCTGGCACGGGTCGGCCAGGCAGCTAATGAGAACGTCATCGTTAGCCCCAATGGTCAGGTGCAAGCCAGAGTCTTCTTGCAAGGTGGGCAACTGAGTTATGCAGTAACCTTTCGCACTAAGCCAGTCATCGAAGTCTCGCCCATCAGGATTACGATAGCTGGTCAAGACCTCACCAGCAATGTCGCTGTGTCCTTGACGCAACCATATCAGGTGCAAGAGAGTTTTCCGTGGTATGGCAGCCATGCCCTGGCTACCAATCACTGCAACGGTGCCACGATTGCGCTCCGTGACCTGAAGAGCAACACCTCTTACACCCTGGATGTGCGAGCCTATAATGATGGCATGGCGTTTCGCTATAGCGTGCCGGGCAACGACCAAGCCCGCGTGCCCGATGAAACTACGGCCTTTCTGATTCCGGCTGGCAGCGTCGTCTGGCATCATAATCTGCGTGGTCATTACGAAGGCAATCATAGCCGGAATGATGTCGCTACAATCGCAGCCGGTGAATGGGCTGCGCCGCCCCTGACCTATAAACTGCCGGACGGTGCTGGTTATGCTTCTATCACTGAAGCTAACCTCGTTAATTATCCCGGCATGGCCTTGCAAGCCGATGGACAGCGTGGTTTCAATATAGGGCTAGGGCACAAGCACCCCATCTCTTATCCCTTCGAGTTGCGTTATAAAGAGGACATTGAGCGCGTCTCTAAACCGGCAGCGATGACTGGCACCATTACCTCGCCCTGGCGCGTGGTCTTGATTGGCCCTGATCTCAATACTCTTGTGAACAGCGATATAATTCCCAGTCTGTGTCCACCGCCCGACAAGGCTCTCTTTCCCGACGGCATTAAAACCGGGTGGGTCAAACCAGGACGGGCAGTATGGGCTTATCTTGATGGCGGAGCCAGAACCCTGGAAGGTGCTAAGGAATTTTGTAAGATGGCTGGTCAATTAGGCTTTCAATATAACGTTATCGAAGGCTATTGGGAGAAGTGGAGCGATGCCGAAATAAAAGACATGGTCGCCTATGCAGCGCAACAGGGGGTAGGTATCTGGGTCTGGAAACACTCGAAACAACTGCGCGATGCCACTGTGCGGCACCAGTTTTTTCAGCGGTGCCATGATCTTGGAGTGGTTGGGGTCAAGATAGACTTCTTTGACAACGAAGCCAAAGAGCTGATTGATCTCTACCAGGCGATTCTCAGGGAGACCGCTGAGTCTCACCTGATGGTGAATTTTCATGGCAGTAATAAGCCGACTGGTGAAGCCCGCACCTGGCCCAATGAACTCACTCGTGAAGCGGTGCATGGCATGGAAGGGCGCATGACAACGCCAGGCCAACGTGCCCTGCACGATGTGACGTTGCCCTTTACGCGCTATCTGGCAGGCCCGGCAGATTATACTCCAGTGCATTTTGGGGCGCGACGGGCCGATACCTCTTGGGCGCACCAAATCGCCAGTGGCGCGATCTTTACCTCACCCTTATTGACCTATGCCGCTAACCCGACGAACCTCCTGAGCAACCCGGCGGTTGACCTGATAAAGAGCATTCCCAGTGTCTGGGATGAAACTGTTGTTTTGCCACCCTCGGAGATCGGTGAGGTGGCGATTTTTGCGCGGCGCACAGGCACCACCTGGTTTCTGGCTGTCATGAATGGCACGACCGCCAGAACCATCAATCTCCCGCTCTCCTTTCTCGCCGCAGGTTCTTATCATGCTATGCTGGTGCGCGATGATAAGAATGATGGGGGCGCAGTGCAGATTGAGCACACAACTGAAAAACGCAGCAATTCATTATCCATTGATTTGCGCTCTGGCGGTGGCTTCATCGCCCGCTTCACTCAGGAATGATTGATGGTGAAGTTGGTGGCAGATAGCGGCTCTGCTGTCTATCAATAAGTCTTATATGCTACACCAAGGGGCAGGGATAGCTGATTCTAACCAACTCTGTGAGGCGTGCCGATTTTTAACATGGCAGCACCGTGAAAGGGAACTCTGGCCGAGACTTTACCATTGGCTGCGCCTAAATCTTGCTGCCGCCATAGGTCACGGACTGGCTGTGCGCCATTTAGGTGCAGATCAGCCCAATCGGCGCTGACTTCAATGGTTTGCGCGGTTTTTTGTAGCGCAGTTTGAGCTTCGGCGTCACTGGTGAACTCGGTTGTCTTGCCCGTAGCGCGATCTAATAACTTCCAGACTTGCGGTGAAGTTTGTTCTCCGGCTCTGGGGCGGCGTGGCGACTCCACCTCATAACGACCACGATTGAATAATCCCACCGCCAGAGTGCCATCAGCCAGGGGGCGTGACCAAACTTCCAGGCCGGTTTGCAGGTCTTCTTTGACGCGCCGCGCTTGCTGGCCCAGAGAGTCTTGATCTACAGCCAAGACTTCATCATTGGTTAGCAGGCTCAACGTAAAATCATCTAACTGCGTCATGTCACAACCGATGAGCAGCGGTGACGCCAGGAGGCACCAGAGCGTAATGTGTGTATATTGCTCGTCAGGAGTCAGGCCCGTCGGATGTAGTTTCGGCCCCCAACCGACCTGACCCACGACCAGCATATCGGGGTCATTCCAGTGGCCTGGCCCGGCAAACGAAGCCCACTTATCCTGGGAGAAACCATTACCTGTCATGCTCTTCCAATTATCTCGGATGTCGCCAGTCGTGCGCCAGGCATTAGCCAGGCGTGCCCAGTCCGCAACGCCAGCAAATGGCGCACTGTTGGAAAGGCTGTAAGCGAAGTCTCGCCCACTTTCTTTAAGGGCATTCGCCATCTCTTCCACTTGCGGCACTTCGATGGGGTTCCAGTCATATTTAAGATAGTCAAAGCCCCAATCAGCCCACTGTTTGGCATCTTGTTTGGCAAAGGAGTATTTGCCCACTGCATAAGGCAAAATCTTTTTATTGACTTGTTTGGGGCCAGGGGGCGGAGGTGCCCACGTCCCTTCGGGATTCTCCGCAGAACCACCCGCATGACGTGCATAGGAAGTCACCCACGGAGTCGAATAAATACCGGCTTTGAGACCGAGAGCGTGAATCTCATCACACATCTGTTTCATATCGGGAAACTTCTCATTGCCCTGTAGCGCGTTATATTTGCCGCCGCGCTTGCCCTGCCAGGTATCATCAATGTTGATGTAAGTCCAACCATGTTTAACGAGGCCACTTTTCGCCATCGCTTGGGCCTGAGCGCGAACTTTCTCTTGATCTACCGCGCCACCGAAGCAGTTCCAGCTATTCCATCCCAATGGAGGGGTAAGGCAAATTTGATCGCCGATTTTAATGAGCAGGGTTTTGGTATCTTTGCCTAACGCATTGCTGGCCGTAAGCCTCACCTTGTAATCCCCCGCATTTGCCACCGTGCCGCTGATACGCCCTAATTTAGCATCTACCTTTAACCCAACTGGCAGACCCTCGACAGAATAGGTCATTGGCTCATCGCCCGTTGCGGGAATCGTATAGAGGAAAGGTCGGCCCGGTCGCTGGCCATAAACGCGCGGCCCATTAATGCGAGGTGTCGCGGGCGGCTTAGGCGTGAGTATCTCTGCACCCTCGGCACACAGCGTAAATGCCATCAATGCCAAGAGAAAACTTATGAACTGAAATTTAATCATTGTATAATCTCCATTCCTGAATTTCTCATGCTGGATTTACCCACAATACTGGTTGACGCACCGGGAAGTTACGAATCACTTCTTCATTGGTTGGGTCGGGTTCCAACTTCTTCCATAGCTCTAAGTAGCGCGTCTCTTGCAGTGCGATGCTGGCAAAAAGCAACGACGGCAGGCGCACCGGGAAGAACTCAAAGTACATGACATCAGGCGGCAACGGCCATTTTGTCTTGTCCACAATGTAGGGGTAGTGCCACTCCATTGCTTGCTTTAGGCTGCCTCCGGCGACGTTCTGCATCGTCCACAAAGCGGTGTCGCCGGGTTCAGAGAGGATACGCGCCGCGATGCCCATAACGTCTAAGTTGAAGAGCGAATAAGAGTAAGGCTTGGTGCGCTTTAGTTCGAGCGGGAATTTCCCTTCCGCGTTGATTTGCTTTGCTACAATGGTCTTCTGGAACTGCTCGCGGCAGCTTACCAGCATTGGCTCGTCGCCCACGAAGCGCGCAAAGGAGGCGGCTTGCATCACCCAGCAAGTACCATGATTATTCGCAGCCCGTCGCTCCTCTAAACCATAAGGATGCGTGCTAATCCATTGAAGATATTCAGCAAACCACTGCCGCAGCCCTTGCTCATCCGCAGCACTCAGCGCCGCCGACGGTTTTAAAATGGGAATAGACTGCACGACCTCCGCCAGATGGATGGTGTCTATGATACCCGTGCCACGTCCGGTAACGCGCCCTTTGATGGCCTGGGCATAGAGGAGATGCGGAGCCATGCGCGTATCGTCGTTCAGGAACCACACCTTCAAGTGCTGCACCGCACATCGAGCATACTTCCCATCCCCCGTAATACCATAAGCCGCTGCCATTGCCCCAACGATGCGGCTCAGGCGAATGAGAGCCAGACGGTGCGTATTAAAGTTATCCGGGTTGCTCATGCCATCGCGCTGGATGTAGGGGCCATCAGGATGCTGGGGGTCGGGCCACCAGTAGTCGCCTTCGGAAAAATAATCGTGTAGACCTCCTGCACTACGGGGCGAGTGGGCGGGGGTGACGCTACCAGGCGTAGCAGCCAGCCAGCCATCAGCCAACCTCGTCACGCGCTGGCGCTCCCATTGAAAAAGATCAAACTTTTCCGGCAGTTGGTCTGTGGTATGCTTCATGGTCGCTGCCTCGCGTTTTTCTTGTGCTTTACCTGTCCCCACTATTGGCTCTGTTGTCATCAATCCCAGAGTCAATGCAGTATGCCTCAAGAACGTGCGTCGCTTCATAGAATCAGTGGCTCCTGGAATTGCCAACTCTGCTTGCATAGCCAATGTTTTTAAGGGCCTGTTCACCCAGACGCTCGCGCAGTTGCGCCAGATAAAGGCTAGGTGGCATAACAGGCGTGCCATGCGAATCGAAGATACCCTCTGGCAACCGAGGTGCCTTCGTCTTGTCACCAAATGGCATCACATCGGTTTCTGGCGTGCCCTGGCAGCCGATGGCCCAGTTAGCTGCGCCGGGGGGCTGCTGGATAACATAAGAGCGCGCCAAACAGTTCCACGCCACTGACCAACCAATCGTCCAGCCATGCCCCGATCCCATCTCGCCCCGGTTCATAAAATCAATCCCACTCTCTGACACCCGGCAACCATCCACCAGCAGCCCCGTTGCCCATCGCTGGTGGGGTTGAATGTGCCCGTTACCACGAAAGGTGCAATTCAGGAGCACGTTCGGGCCAGTGACTCTGGCACCCGTGACAAAGTAGAAAAGATTGTTCCCGGTTGATGAACAATGGTTAAAAAGAGTTTGGGTGCCGTTAGTCGCAAAATCGGCAGGCTTGGCAGCACCGACGGTGGCGACACTATGGCTGGTCTGAACGTTGTCCACCGTGATGCGCCTGGTATCACTGCTCAGGGACACGCTGTTGATGGTATCTACGATAGCGATATTTCTCACCCAGGCGTCCGTGACACCCTGTATATGCAGGGCGTGATGCTGCGGTTGGTTGATACTGACCACCTGCGCTGGCGCAACGATTTTCAAGTTCTCCACTCCAACCTGTGAAATTTGCCCGGTATTATCACACTTGATGACCGAACTACCCGGCGGATTTAGATAGCGAGCATCCAGGCAATCCGAGAGAGGAATATCAAGAGTTATCATATTGCCTGTGATCCGGCCTATGGTTCGCTCGGTCGAGATTGACCCAGAAATCCAAGTCTGGGGTTTACCGTTGCGCACCAGATGATCCATCCCCATAAAGTGAACCCAGGCCGGTGTCACCGGATGATTGATGAGGACTGTATCGCCCGCCTTAAAACTGGAGGCATCCGCGACACGGAACGCAGTTGACCCCGCAGGTACATAAGCATCCGCAATGAGCGTAGGGTTTCCCACAGTTCTCATGGTACTGGAGCCTGCAATGGAAATACACAGGTGTGGCTTCCCGGTCATCTGAATGATGGTGTTATTGTGTGGATCATTAGCCGCACCGCTGCCGCGTAGTACAACGCCACTGTCTTTAATGACCAGTGGTTCTTTACAATGAAATACACCGGGGGCGAGGAGCACTGCTCCCCGGAAGCCGCCCACCAATTGCCTCTGCGATACGGCGTTAATCGCGGCTTGAATGGCATCCCCATCATCGCCACCGGAAGGGCTTACCGTTTGGCACACTGGCACCCAGGGAATCGCCATCCCACCGCCGCCATAGCCAGCGAAGGAAAAGTCCATAATCTTATCGCCACGCAGCACAGTTTTGTAGGCGAGGTGTCCCTGATCATCTAAGTAAACCCATTGACTTCTTGCATTCTGGCGCTTTAGCTGCGAACTCTTGGGGGTGCTGGCTGTGCCACCAACGCCCCGTGGTGCCGACATCATAGCCACCACAGCCACCGCCGCCAGGAGCATCAAGATAGAGAACAAGCGCGGCTGCAACAGTCTTTTCATGGTTTATGCTTATTGCTTGCTCGATTGAACCAGACTGGCCCCACATCAGCAGCGGTCAGGGGCCGATTGGTGATGGGTGCCGAGGAGATTTGATCGCATCCAACATCCCGACGCCCCCGACGCAGTTGACCATCTATATCCCATTTCACTGCACCGAAATCTCCTTCGGCGGTGCGGCGTGTCGGGCTACTGGGTTGGGGTCGCCACAGTCCGTCTTTAGCTTGCCTCAGTTTCAGGTCAACGGTGCGAATGCCCTTATGTGGGGGCGTTACAGTCGCGTTTGTCAGATTTCCCATCCACCGAAAACCAGCACCCTCCGTTCCCTTGAGGAGCGTACCATCTTGAGGCACGGCAAAGACATTGTTGGCTACCGTGATATTCTCTGGTCCCAGGGTACGCCGCGAAGTCCCCATCCCGGCATCCAGTGCCAGATACGGCCCGCGAGAATCTACGACGGTGTTGAATGCAATGGAGCAGCCCCGCGCCTGAAAATAGCCATTCAATGGCGAGTTGGGTATTCCTGCTGTGATCCAAAAGGCACCCTGGGTAACGCCCTCAATGTAATTATTCAGAATGATGTGATCTTCCCCAATCACACGAATACCGCCTGAGCCTTGCTTATGATGCCCTAAAAAGAAATTGCTTTCAACCCGGCAGCGATTGCCGTGGCGCAGTGTCAGCATCCCGGCACAATCCAGGAAGGTGTTAAAGCGATAAATGTTCTCACACGATTTACTGGAAATGATTTCTATTTCTCCATCACACTGGTCAAAGAGATTTTGCTCAACCAGGGTGCGGGAGTTACGCATAGATTGATGACTGTAGCCGACGCGCATGGTCTCACCACCATTACGTCCCAACGGCGGGCGCGGGCCAAAGTGGTTATGGTCTAGGCGGTGATAATTCGGTGCGCCTTCCACCTCAACCTGGAGCGTTGGCGATTCACTGGTTTTCCCCGCCAGGTAGCAATGGTCTACACGATTTTTAGAACCATAGAGGTGAACGAAAAACTTGTAGGTGCCGCCAATGAGCGCGGTCTCGGTCAAGCGGCAGTGGCTTCCCTTGATCGCTATGCCATCGGTGGCTGAACCGCCATCCTTCAAGCACAATCCACTAACCACAAGATATGTTCCGTCCGTCGTCACCGACGAACGGCCTGTCAGCACAACCTTGCCAGGGTCTTGCGCACGCAGCACTATCGGTTTTGCCGCGGTGCCGTTAGCCTCAAACTTAATCTCCTGATCTTGCCAGGTGCCGTCTGCTAAGACAACCACATCACCCGGCTTTAAGTGGCCCATCACGCGAGCAATGGCAGCGGCTGAGGAGACTTGATGCTCGGCTGCCTGAGCCAGTGCGGGAGCCGCTCCGCACAGCAGCATAAGCATCAACTTTAAGTTCAATCGCATGGCTGCTTGGTCGTTCAAGGCTTGGGGTTCAATTCTATTTGCACTACGTCCACTAATCGTGTGCGACGGGTTGCCGGTAACGGCACTGTAATTGTATCGCCTGCATAGGAATACTCTAAGGGTTTCCCATCCCCTAACAGTGCAATGGATTGCGGTCGGGGCACGCCTTTGAGGGTCAGAACAGTGTCCTCAGCGGGTAACAGGTCTCTATCGTTGCTGCCCCCATTTTTGAAGCGGGGCAATGCGAACAGATAGCGGGCTGTGCCATGCGCGGTGGCTGGCACCGAGGCCGACTCGCCTTCGGGTAGGGGATTAGTATCCTGCACCGCCTTGCCGTTGACTTTCATCCAATCACGGACAACGGCCATATTACTATAAACATCATCAGACATCTCGCCATCAGCCGTCGGGCCGATGCCCAGTAGATAATTAATGCCCCAGGAGCGGCTCAGCGCCAACTGCCCTAAGATAAACCCGTTGGAATGAAAGGGCAATTTCTGATACGACCAGGAACCATTCCACGGGTTGCAAAACTCAGCCCACCCAACCTCTGGCCTTGCAGCAGGCAATCTTCTTTCATAGGTCACAAAATCGCCATGACCCCACAGGCGCGGATTAACCACAATACCCGGTTGCAATTGGCGAATTTCCTGCTCAGTAATACAATTGGCACCATTGGGGCCGGGCGGCTTGCCATCGAACCATAGCAAATCTATTTTGCCATAATGGGTCAACAACTCTTCGACCTGGCCTTTAACCATCGCGTTATGCGCGGCTTCATGCCGGGACACCTCCTGCGGCGATGGTTGCACGGTGCGGGGCTTGAGGTCTGGCCCCAACGAGGGAAACTCCGGGTTCTCGCGGGCTGCACCATGATAGAGAAAGTTCATGTAGTCTCGATCAAAGTACCAATCGGGCGGTGAATAATAGAGGCCGACCTTGAGGCCATTGCGACGGCAAGCCTCCACGAAGGGTTTCACTAAATCGCGCCCACCCATGTAATTTTTGGTGTTGAAGTCGCCATAAGCACTAGGCCAGAGAGCAAAGCCTTCATGATGGCGAGCAGTCAGAACCGCATAGGTAAAACCCGCGGCTTTCGCGGCTTTGAGCCATTTATCAGGATCATATTTCTGGGGGTTAAACTCCTTCGCCATCGTCCAATATTCGTTCGGAGTAATGCCCGGCGGTTTACCATTCAGGTTATAGTCATTCTCGCGGATAATGCGCTCTCGCTCGGTCGCATCAATCTTCTTAGTGGCTAAAACCCGTCCTGGAATCATAGGCCAGGAGATGTTCATCGCCCGCACCGATGCAATCCCCCAGTGGATAAACAAGCCCAATCCGGCGTGAGGATACCATTGAGCATCCGGGTGCTGGGTATGGACGCGACCCGCTGTCTTGTCCTCTACTACGCCGATCTCGCTGTGCTCTGCCTTCACCGTATCAGCATCACCGGCCCGGCTCGCTGATGGATTGGCTGCTACAGGGATTCGCGTGGCTGGCGACGTTGAAGAGGAAGTTAAGGCGGCCCCTCCATCCTGTTGAGCCAATATGGGAGCCGCGATTCCGAATGGCTGCCCACTCAACATTATCATTATGACTGGCAAAACTCTACAAGCCATTGCTGGCACGCGCATTCTTCGGCTCCTTATCTATTCCTATTCACGCCGACCACACTGGATTATGAAACAGCTTGTAGCACCCAGCTTCTAACACAGTGCGGGGGTAAAATTAATTTTGATTTGGTGAGCTGTAGGCAGTTGGGGTGACAGCGTTGGTAATAGCGACGGCTCCTTCGCCAGCCGCGTTAACAGCCGCTACGTCAAAGGTATAAGACTTCCCATTTTCCAATCCGTCCACGACATCGAAAGTCGAATGCTTGCCGCTCAATACCAATACTTTACGACCCGTTAGTGTAATTTTGCGCCCACCGGGATTAACCGTAAAGGTGTAGGCCATAATCGGGCTGCTGGTATTCTCTGGAGCCTGAAAATGAATGCTGACCATACCATCACCAGCGCGGGCAGAAACGTTAGCGGGAGCCTCTGGTTTGCTAATCGTTTTTGCTTCCAGAGTAAGAGGGCGCGAAGGTAAGGAAGGTGGACTGTTGCCCGCTGCATTCGTGGCCGTAACAGTGAAAGCGTATTGCTTACCATTAGCTAGCCTTGGTATCTTAACTAACCCATCCCTCTGAAAATCCGCTGCTGCAATATTCACTTTGTCGCCCTGCGACGAACTGACGGTATAAGATTGCACCGGTGAGTTGCCCTGGAGAATAGATGGACTCCACGTTACCAAGGCAATTCCACCTTCGAGGGAAACAGCCACTTTCAGCGGTGCTTCCGGCGGGGTTGGCTTCTCAAGCTGTTCGTTGAGCAGGTGCTTATAGGCTGGCTCTAAACCGGCATCTTGGAGGATAGTGACCGGGGCCTGGCTAAGCGCGTTGATGAGGTGGTTATCTTTGATGGTAACATTCTGTTTCGACGAATCCGCATCACCTTGCTGCCAGTAGTTATGCTCAAAACGAAAAGCATCATAATCCTGCCCAGCTTGCCCGTTGTAATAATCTTTATGGCGGCTGCCCCAGTTGTCATGGTTGGTATGAAAAAGGACATTATTCATAGCTGTAACATTCTTACAGCCATTATCGGTGTAAATGCCATGACCGGAACTGAACTGGTTATAAATGACGTTGCCTATAAGCTGCTCACCCTCGTCCAATGTCGGCCCGGTAAGGCCCTGCGTATAGATACCACCGCCATCAGCCAGCACCAGCATGTGGTCGAAGATTAAGTTGTGAGCCACTAAGTTGCGCTGCGAATTGTTGGCTTGCCCGGCCTGTTGAATTTTATCAGGCCAACCGCCCCAGCCCATTGAAATGCCAGTATAGGGCATGTGGTTAATCTGGTTGTGCTCAATCTTTGTTCGTTGCGCATAGCCTACGCAGATACCTACGCCACCATGATATTCGACTCCCACCTCATGGATGTAATTGTTGTGGATCACGTTATCACGGGTGGCTTCATCGCCGGTGCCCAAGGGTAAATCCACACCGCCCAGTTCCAGCCCATTCGCGGAATTATCGGTGAAGATACATCCTTCGACGGTATCTGCTT
This sequence comes from Abditibacteriaceae bacterium, assembly GCA_019239895.1. GTDB lineage: Bacteria > Armatimonadota > Abditibacteriia > Abditibacteriales > Abditibacteriaceae > JAFAZH01. Next base: position 89,108 of record JAFAZH010000016.1, read on the forward strand.
GCGAACCATTGCCCAGTTCCAGGCCAGCCCCACCAAGATGGAGAAAGGCGTCATTAAGAAATTGAATCTGGTTATCGAAGCTAAAAGATACATTGCCAGGAGTTTTCGTCCACGCGCCAAAAGGACACTGCCCATTGGGAGCCAGGCTGCATAAGCCCTGCGTGGCATAACCACCCTCTCCTGTTACCATGTAGTTAGCCTGAATTTCGGAAAACCCTTCATTGGTGCTGGGCAATAACCAGGTTGCATAGGAGAACCGCAGATCAGAGAAGACGAGATTATGAATCGGATGGCCCACAGTGCCACGACCGGCAATCAAGGTTTCCAACACAGGCACTTCAACATCTGCCCGCCTTAAGTCTTCACCCGCACGCGGCACATAGTAGATTGTGTGGGTTGAACGGTCAAGATACCACTGGCCGGGTGTGCCGAGCAGTTCAAAAGCATTCTCGACATAAGCGGGCTGCTTGCCTACACTGGCCGGGCCAACCAGATTCGCTGTCCGTTTAAAGCCAGAACTTTCCGGCAGCATCACACGTTTGGTTGAATTATCCCAGCAGGGCTGGGCCATTGTAATAGTGGTGCCCTGGATACTGGCTACCGGGCAACGCGGCTCCGTCCAACCGCCGAGACCAAAAGAGCCTTCCGACCACAGAGCGTTGCCGCCGGTATAAACAAATTCAATGTCACTCTGATTGCGCCAATTCGACATCAGAGGAGAGCTGGTGGTGTAACCAGTCGGGGTGGTCGTGACATCAACGGGCAAGCGGCCTCGCGTCCGAAGGGCGCGCATCCCATTGACATAAAACTGCCGCGTATTGTTAAGCCCAGCCGGGGCAGGAGCAGCCCATAGATTCCGGCGCGCATCCACCTGCTTCCAGCCCGTAACCGCTACGCCCCCGCTAATGACTGGCTGCTCTCCAGCCACGGCTGTGTAAATGACATTATACCCATTGGAACCGGAGTCGCTTGCATCCAGTATCAGAGGTTGCGTCAAACGATAGGTGCCGCCATGCAAGTAGACCGTAACATCGCCCCCCATATTGCGATTAATACGGCGCACCAGGTCGCGGGCGTGCTCTAAAGTTCTGATTGGGCGCTGTGGCGTGCCAGGGTTACGGTCGTTACCCGTTGGTGAAGCGTATAGCCCAGGCCCGCGCAATGCAGTAGCAGCGAGAATGGATTGGCTACTGGCAAACAGCGACGCCAACAAGACGCAGCCCGCCATAGGACTTAATGTCCTCATTCAAATCTCCAAAAGTAAAGTGAGTGATAGCGGTTAAACCCTACCGCATGACACTAAGAGCGACTAACAAATAAAGTGGTGAGGGGAAAGAGGAGTTTGTCATGCTGAGCGGAGCGAAGCATCTGGTAAGAGTGTCCATAGAGCAATGGTCAAACCTACGACTCTTTAACTCCCAGAGGAGATGCTTCGCTGCACTCGGAATGACAAACTCTTCGGCTTACCTTTTACCTTCTTATTCATTGCGTTAGAGTCGCTTA
>JAFAZH010000018.1 GCA_019239895.1 Abditibacteriaceae bacterium
GTGGTCACAGTGAGGGGGAGACACCCGTTCCCATTCCGAACACGGCAGTTAAGCCCCTCCACGCCGATGATACTGCCTGGGCGACTGGGTGGGAAAGTAGGTCGCCGCCGTATTCCTTTTTCAATAAGACCGTCCCGGAAATCTGGGACGGTCTTATTTGCGTTAGGGAAGTGTTAAACGACAGACCAGACTTTAACCACTCGTTCTATATCCGCACTGGCTAATGAACGACCATCAGCGGAGAAGGACACGTCATGGACGGCTGCGGCGTGGCCCTTCATCGTGCGCAATAGCTTGCCTGTTACTATATCCCATAGCTTGACCGTTGCGTCTTGGCTGCCACTGGCGATGAGTTTTCCGTCGGGCGAAAAAGCAACCGCAAAGACTCGATGCTGATGCCCCGCCAGCTTGCTTGCCGGTGAGACGGATGCGCTCTCCCAAATCAAAATATCACCTTCCGGGCCGTCGCCCGTTCCGACTAAACGACCATCAGGCGAAAAGCCGATCTTACTTTGAGCATCCGCCCGCGATCTAGGCCATGTGCGGACCAAGTCACCTGTGACAATGTTATAAAGACGTACCTGGCAATCAATCCAGGGACGATGAGAATTCGCCTCAGTGAGTTCACCTACGCGGCCTGTTCCTGCCGCAATGTGCTTTCCATCAGGGGCAAAGGTAAGCGCCGCAGGGAAGATAACGCCTTCTCCGACATCCACCTTACGCAGTCGTTCTCCCGTTTCTACATTCCAGAATTGAATTTCTGCGCTCCAAGTCTGCGTGTTCAGTAGGAACCGTCTGCTGCCGCTGGCGATAGTCTGTCCGTCGTGTGAAAACGCTACCGCGCGCACCAAAGCGTTGGGCAGCTTGAATGCTTTGTGGAGTAGCCCGCTGTCCACTTCCCACAGTTGAACTTGCCCCTCCCATGCGGTTTCGTCTTGTCGGACGGCTTCGCCTTGCCGGTGGAAGCTGGAGCACACTAAAAGTTTACTGTCGGGCGAAAAGGCAACCGACTCCATTGCTGTCGGTTGGGAACTACGAAAGGTGCGTAGCAGTTGGCCATCCGTCGTGTTCCATAATTGCACTTCGTCGTTGATAATGTAATCACCGTCGCCTGTGCCAAACCGAATGACGTTGCTGCTGTCGTTGGCCAACAAGCGGCCATCCTGCGAAAAGGCTAGCGAATGAACCGCACCAGTGCTGGTCAAATCATGTAGCACCCGCACCGCAAAATCTGCGGGCAAACGCTCCTGCGTTAAAGTTTCCTCAATCATGTCCATTAGCTCCTTTTGTAACTGTGCCCGCGCATTACGCAGACGGCTTTTGATGGTCGTGACTGGCACTTCGAGAAACGCTGCGATTTCTTGTAGCGAGTAGGATTGAAAGTAATACAGAATAACAGTCAAGCGGCTGTCTTCCGAGAGGCACCACAAAGCATCGCGCACCACCAACTTCGTTTCCAGTTGCTGCATTTGGTTCGTGGTGGCAGTGACGCTGTCCAATGCTTCTGTCATTTCTCTTTGTCGTAGCCACATCCGACACTGGTTCGCGGTGATTTGGCGAATCCAAGCGCCAAATTTATCAGGAACCTGCAACTGTCCCAGGCGCACATAGGCTTGCACGAAACTCTCTTGCGCCGCGTCCCGCGCATCGTCAAAGTTCCGCAGGTAGTGGTAGGCCACACCATATACCGCGTTTTGGTAACGCTCTACCAACTGCGAATACGCCTCACAGTCGCCGCCACGCACCTGTCTCACAATCTCCGCATCATTCAAAGCCACTCACTCCTTCCAACAAATCCAAAAAGCAGATGCAGCCCGCACCGCTTTGGTGCCATGAGTTTAGGAATCTTTTTAAGCGACATCCTTTACTTGCCTTTGGTGAGGGTGGCGCAAGGATGACAACCAGCCTATCTTAAACACGGCAGTTAAGCCCCTCCACGCCGATGATACTGCCTGGGCGACTGGATGGGAAAGTAGTTCGCCGCCGTATTCCTTCTTGAACAAGTCCTTTCAAGCAATTGAAGTGGCTTGTTTGTTTTGTCTCGAGTAAATACCCCCCACCTGCCAGATTTATATAAACTGCACAACCCTAATTGATAAGAATGGAGATGCTATGAGGCGAAGGCGACAGAAGTTTGATTGGCTGCGGAAAGTTATCACTTTGATGGGTGCTGCCGTCATAATGAATGGCATGGGTATAATGGTAAAAGCGGCTGGGGAACAGACGCCGAAAGGAACAGCAGGGATGTTAGTTTATATAGGCACTTATAGCCAGCATGGGAGTAAGGGCATTTATGTGTATCGCATGAATCCTACAACGGGCGAATTAACCTTTACCGGGCAAACGGCGGAGGCGCAGAATCCTTCTTATGTCACGCTGCATCCTAATGGGCGTTATCTCTATGCGGTGAGTGAAGTAGATAAGACTGGCGATAAACCCGGTGGTGGGGTCAGTGCGTTTGCGCTCAATCCTGAAACGGGTGGGTTGACGTTCCTGAATCAGCAACTATCGCATGGGGCGGCACCGTGTCATGTCTCAGTAGACGCAACCGGGCATCTCTTGACGGTGGCTAATTATAGCAGTGGGACTATCGCGGCCTTGCCCGTCCATGAAGATGGAAGTTTAGGCGAAGCTACAACCGTTATTCAGCACGAAGGCTCTAGCGTGAATCCGCAGCGCCAGAAAGAGCCGCACGCACATTCTTGCACCATAGATGCAAACAATCGGTTCGCTTTTGCGGCTGACCTGGGCGTGGACAAGGTTTATAGCTATCGTCTCGACCTCGCCAACAATAAATTAGTGCCCAATGAGGTGCCGTTTGTGAAGGTGCATCCGGGAGCGGGGCCGCGCCATTTTGCTTTCCATCCCTCGAATCGCTATGGCTATGTGATTAATGAAGTTGATTCAACCATTACGGCTTTTACTTATGATGCCGAAAAGGGCGCATTGAACGAAATTCAGAGTCTCTCTACTTTACCCGCTGATTTTAAGGGTAATAGCACCTGTGCCGATATCCATATCACGCCATCCGGCAAATTCCTCTATGGCTCGAATCGCGGCCATGATAGCATTGCCATCTTTTCCATTGATGAAGTAACGGGCAAGCTTACCCCTATCAGTTACGTGTCAACCCAGGGCCGCACGCCACGCAACTTTGCCATTGACCCCACCGGAACATTTTTAGTGGCTGCTAATCAGGACACTAACAATATTGTGGTCTTTCGCATAGATGCCCAGACGGGGCAACTGACGCCGACGGGCCAAACTATTGAAGTGCCTGCTCCGGTCTGTGTGAAGTTTCTGCCACACGCAGGCTAAGTTTTCATGCTGTTAGAAGAGCCTCGCTGCTGAATTGGCACGAGGCTCTTTTTGGTTAATGCATGTTCAAGGTAAGACCACTTTTACCTGGCAGCGTTACTAAGTTGTGGCGTGGGCGTGCGCCGCTGCCGCTGTATCCATGTATTCGTGGAAATGTGAAACGCGGCCATCCTGTACGGTGAAGACATGCGCAAAATCGCCCCCATATTCGCGGCCTGTGGCTTTAGCCCGCCACCAATAGTAGCCTAATGCCACGACCTTATCACCTTGGGCGACAAACTCGCGGGGTTCAAACTGTAGCACTTCCTGCTGGCTGGCCAGCAACGAAAAGAATTCAGCAACTTTTGCGCGCCCCTGTCGCCGACCTGAAAATGGCACGTTTTCGATGTCTGGTAAATGCCATTGAACCTCGTCGGTTAACAGGTTCAAGAGCGCCGGGATGTCCCCGGTCTTAAAATTCTGATACGCCTGCTGTACCAATCTTGTCGTCTCCTGTTCTTGCATGGCTTTCTCCTGTATATAGTCGCTCCTTTGGGGGCGACCAAATTAAGATGTCAGCAGTATAAAAGAGCCTATTATTCATTGAACAGTTCAGGTACTACCCAATTATCGCTCATTTGCTGTCAGTTTTGTGTCATTTTTAACATCAATTTCCCAACTGGCAAAAGTCGAGCAGAAAGGGGAATGTATCCACTTGGTAGTTTAAGGATGGGTATGCGGCAGGAAGTTGGAGTTGGAGGAGGCATTTTGAGGAAACCGAAATTTGATATTGCGCCGTATTTAAATGATTTGAAGCACGCCGATTGGAAGGTGCGCAGTGCGGCGGCACAAAATTTGGGGGCAAGCCGTGATTCCCACGCGGTTGAACCCCTGATTGAAGCCCTGCAAGACCGTACCGCAACAGTGCGGAGCCGAGCGGCGGTGGCGCTGGGACGTTTAAAAGATGAGCGGGCTATCGAGCCGTTAATCGGAGCCTTGCAAGACAAGAACTATCATGTCATCAACCACGTGATTAACGCCCTGCGCAAATTCAAAGCGCAAGCGGTGCCACCACTGGTGGCGATGTTGGAAGACGGCAACATCCAGGCACGCCTGCGTTGGAATATATTAAGTGTGATTGGCACCATTGATGCGCCGGGCACAGTGGAGCCGTTGTTGGCAGCATTTCAAGACTCTGACCCGCTAGTTCGTTATCATAGTGTTACTTTAATCGGGCAGCGCCAGGACCCGCAATTTATCTTTCCTTTGCTGCGGGCGCTCAAAGACGAAGATCAGCGGGTGCGCCACATCGCTATCACGGCTCTCTCGCAATTCAACAGCCCCCTGATTATAGACTCCCTGTTAGAGTTGCTCGACCCGCATGAGCCGTATGGTCAGAACCGCGAAATCTTGCTGGGTGTCACCAATGCCCTGCGGCGTATGGCGGGGGTGCAGGACAAGACCCTGAATAGCTTGGTGTGGCAACTCTCACATAATGCCGATATTGTCCGCATCGCAGCCGCGTTAAGCCTGCCTTGGTTGCATGAGGATCGCGCTCTAGAACCTTTACTGCAAGCGACCTATGACAGTAGCCCCCAGGTGCAACGCGCCGCTAAATGGGCTATGGATACACTGCAAATCATTCTCGGTTGGAACATTCCGACCCCGCACCACCCCATGATGGTGCAGATGATGTTGAAGTAAAAGAGTGTAGCAGTGATTTCTTCGGCTGCTCTTGAGCCTGATGCATTATGTGCGATTATGTGTTGCCGGTGACCCCGTTGAAACCGCGCAACAAAGGAAATCATTCTTAAGAAAATCTTGAGATGCGCTTTATTGGCGTGCAGCGTTACAATAAAAGCGATTTGCTTTCGGGCCAGGAACGATAGCTTGCTTTTACAGAGTGGGCGCATGATGGCTCACTCGCTGCTGCGCTACCCTCAAAACCTTATCCACTTGTTTGTGTTTGCAGCGTAAGCAATTCTCCGGCTGACCTTGGTTGAACTGTTATGGTGCAGGACTGGGTTTAAATCGGCAGAACCCGGTTAACCGGGTCGCAAAATTATGCGATGTGGCACAATGATGGATAGCTAGCGGTGTAGAGAAAGTAATATCTCTCATCGCAAAGGCGTTTTGAGATGAGAGCGAGCAGAGCAGGTCTTGAGAACAATAGTGCGGTGCTGCCCCCAGATCGGCAAGCCGCCGCGAATCGCCTTGTCTATGATGCGCCCCACGTTTACCGCGACTATCTCTCCGTCTATCTAGAACCAGCCGAGGTGTCCTGTCTCTTAAAATACCAACCTTATTTTTGTGGCCACGATGTTTTAGATATAGGGGTAGGGGCGGGACGCACGACCCGCTACCTGGCACCACTGGCGGGCCGCTATGAAGCGGTAGATTACTCGCCAGTCATGGTTGCCTACATGCAAAACACAATGCCGGAAGTGAGCGTCCGCCAGGCCGACTTTCGCGCTTTGAATGCCTTCCGGGATCAGTCGTTTGACTTTCTTTTTGCCACCGACAATGTGATTGATACTTTGTCGCACGAAGATCGCCTGTGTGCGCTGAGTGAAGCCTTTCGGGTGTTGCGTCCCGGCGGCATCCTCGCATTTTCTTCGCACAATGCCCACTATAAGCCAGCTTATGCCGGGCCTAGGTTAGAGTGGAGCCGGAACCCGGTGACGCTGGCTGCCAACGTTGCCCAACTCCTCCTCCGTTGGCGCAACCACTTACGCGTCGGCCCCCTGCGCCAGATCACGCCAGAGTATGCCCTGCTCAATGATATTGGGCACCATTATGCGTGTTTGCATTACTATGTCACCAGGGCGATAATGCAGTCGCAACTGGCGAGCGTTGGCCTACGGCTAATTGAGGTCTTCAACGTTCATGGCGAGGTCATGCAAGATAACGATGATGATAGCCAAAGCCCCAGTCTCTTTTATGTGACCGAACACCTCTAACTCCATTGGTCGGTTAATGAAAACCCTTATCCCGTCCTCATCAACGGAGCATCCTTTCCCATCCCCGGAAGTTCCGTGCTCATTCCCGGACGTTCCGTTCCCAACAACGGAAGCAGCGTGCTCATCAACGGAACAAGCGTTTTCGACAACGGAACAAGCGTTCCCGTTAACGGAGTATCCGTTCCCCTCAGCGCACAATGTGTTGTAGGCGGGTTAAGGAACGGCGTAGGATGTGCAGCCCGACGAGTTGTTCAAGCTGCGCCTGGTGCGCGGCGGCAAGCTGACAGTGCATTCCACCTACCCCAGTGCTGGCTGAATTAGACGGAATAATTCCACCTTTTGTCTGTCGGATAGTCCATCTATTCCCTCTATTTATAGACTATTTCTATCTTTTGCAGTATAAGATAGTCCATCTAATATACTGTTCGGCTGGTGCGCGGCTTGGCAGGATTACGAATTTTGAAATCTACTTATACTCTAACAAATGATTGAGAATCCACATCCTGTCAAATGGCAAGACCTTCAAACAGGCGTTTGCCGCCTGTTTAACGAAATTGGCCTGGCGGCGGAAGAGACGAAGCAGATCACTACGCCTCGCGGAAGTGTCGAAATTGATGTGTATGCAGTTGACATTAATAGCGTTGATAAAATCCAGTATGTAGTGGAGTGCAAGAACTGGACTTCTTCAATACCTCAAAGCGTGGTGCATAGCTTCACAACTGTCATGCACGAAATTGGTGCAAACATTGGCTTCATCATTTCACTGCACGGCTTTCAATCTGGGGCAAGAGATTACATCTCCAATACAAACATAATTGGTCTGACCTACGCCGAGCTGCAATTGCGCTATTTTGAAACCTGGCACACAAAGTTTTTCGTTACACAAATAGGAAAACATGTTGATGCTCTTGCGCAGTACGTGGAAATGTTCAATTGCAAACGAGACAGAGAAGTAAGTAATCTCTCCGAGGCGGCTCAGATCCATTTTCATGAACTTGTCAAAAAATATCAAATTTTCGGAACAATCATGAATCTGTTTGAGTTTCCTTGTTACTCTCCTCAGTTCAATATCCCTGCAATCGTAGATATAGAAGAATTCAAAGATAAGCTAAACACGCACCTGTCGCCTGAATTTCACTTTCATTCGATATATTATCGTGACCTATTACACGAGATTATTTCTCATGTAGATCAAGTAACCGACGAGTTCAACAATGTACTTGGTCGCAATATATTTGAGCAGGATTAATACATTGGAACACCTGCCGAACAAGGCGCTCCACCCGACGCCAACCCGTTCTCACTTTCGGGCAGGGCACACTCCCCCTGCGGGTTGGCGCGGGTGAGCTGCGCGTTGTGCTACTGCGCCGTTTTGCTCCGTATAGTTAATTTATCCAGAATTTTCAATACTTGCCCATTAACGTAAAATATCAGTTAGATGAAACTGTCATGATTACGACAATCGCCGATTTGCTGGAGGAATTTCGCCTCAAGGAAACTGAAGTCCTCAATGCTCAAAATGTAGTTCATGGGCCTACTATCGGTTCTATGTACGAAGGACTGACAAAACATGTTCTTAGGAAAAGTATATTCGAGGGAATGGATTTAAGGGTTACATCAGGTTTCATCGAAGACTCGGAGGGGCACCTTAGCGATCAAATGGATTGCTTACTAGTTCGCGGGCCAGGAAAAATTATACCTTATACAGACAATCATGTTTATCAAGTAAGCAATGTTATTGCCGTGGTGGAGGTAAAAAAGAATCTTTACTCAAAAGATTTAATTGAAGCAGATCAGAACATATATAGTGTTAATAACATACGCGATTATAGCGCATTCCACTTTGAGTCATTTGAAAGACAGTATGAACTCATAGTGCAAGAGACATTGCCAGCCCGCGATAAAGTAACCAGCTTACCTCTATGGAAACACCTTCTATATGCTTCGTTGTTAGTGGAAAATATATTGCCAGTTCGCATTGTTCTTGGTTATCATGGATTCACAACAGAAAAGAAATTCAGGGAATCCTTTGTCGGTTATCTTAAAAATAATCTTAATACTTATGGATTCGGGCCAACTAGGTTCCCAAACCTGATTGTATGCAATAAATACTCACTTATAAAGCTCAACGGATTGCCTTATGCCTCACCTTTGCAGCATGATAATTACTGGAACATGTACGGTTCATATTCAGGAAATCCAATGGTGTTGGTTCTCGAATTGATTTGGTCAAGACTTGCATATAAGCATGGGTTACCTGTGTCTGTCTTTGGAGAAGACATGAAATTAGAAGTAATAAAGCCTTTGATAAAGGCGAAAGGAATTAATCATAATGGACAAAATGGATGGGATTACGGTTACATCGATTTGACAAAACAAGAGTTGGCCTCTGTTTCAGAGACTGATAATTGGGAACCTGCATTTCTTACAGAAGCACAAGCGGCAATTTACGCAGATCTGCTGCGGGCGAACTTACCCTACGATAATGAAGCGATCAATGACAAATTTCTGGCAAAGTATGGACTTCCAGTGGAGCAAGTGGTTGAAGAGCTAAGGAGGCTGGGACTCGCTGCTGTTGATAATGGCGAAATCGTTCCTTTAACCAAGCGAGGCAAGTTGGCTCTTTTGCGGGATAAACAGCAGTGGGTAGCAGGTGAGGACAGCAATGGGCGTTTCCAAAACTGGGTTAATAATTACTTAGAGCAGAATACAGACCAGAGCAGCGACGTGTCATAATGACCTAACAGCAGCACAACAAGGCGCTGCAACGGACGGCTTCCGGCTCCGCTACGCTTTGCCTGCGGCGCGGCTGATTTGGGTGTTGGGCCGCTACGCGCTACTATGCGAATCGCAAAGCAAATTTTAGGCAAGCCATTTCATTACGGTGGAAAACAAAGTATTGGTTGGTTACCAGCAAATGCCTGTCGGCCACTACCTACGCCTGAACGAATCATCATCCTAAATGCCTACATTGTGCGCGGTCAATATCTTTATTATTTGCTGTGGCGACCCGTTCATCCGGTTAATCTGGTGGATAGTCCTTGGATAGATGATTGGGATAGTCCCCACGAAAGTGTAGAAATAGCACAATATGAAGCACAAGAGAAATATGGTATAGCTCCCGATGAATGGAGCGAGCCTCCTGCCGATGCTGCTCTATTAGATGAGGAGGAGCCATAAAACAGTGGCTCAACCAAGCGCTCGCCCCACTCCTTCCGGCTCCGTTCCTCCTTCACTCCGCCTACAGCGACGGGTGAGATGAACGTTGGGCCGCTGCGCCAAGTTTGAGGCTTGCCGTCCATTAAAGATAGGATTCCAAAATAATCGGATGTCACCACACTTGGCGAACCAGACAAGTCAGGACAAACAGATTAGTGCTACCTGCCCGCACTGCCAGCAACCAAACCTCTTGCCGGATCGTAGTCTTAATGTCATTTATGAGTGCGCCTGGTGTGCCGAGTCTTTTGTTCTGGTAGAGCCTGATCCTAATCAACCAGTGCATCTATGGCATCGTCATGACCGTGAGGTTGTGCCCACTGCGCCTGCCCCAGCGCTGGCGAAGCAGGATCAAAAAATGAGGGTTTGGCTGCTCAGTATCGTTGTCTTGATGGCGATTTTAGCTATCATAGTCTTAAGTAACAATTTCTAAATTACGGATCAGCAACTAACTCACATCGGCAGCAACTCCCCATTTCGGATCAAGTGGAGCCGGTCTTTCGGCCAGTAAAATGGCCGTCGGAAGGCAGATGAGCGTCGTTGCAAGATAAGGAGAACAGCAGCTTGAAGACACACGCGATTTTAACGCTGAGGGCCGTCCTCTGTATTTGCAGTATCGGTTTGGCCTGGCCCGTTGCTGCCCGTCCGCTACCGAAGCCCACTGTGGTGCGGGGCACGCAAGCCAGCAGCACTGGCCCGAACTTGATGGCTGATGCCAGCTTTGAGTCGCTGGATACGCGGGCCTTTACGCTCGATACGCCGTTCCGCATCGCTGCCGACCCGCACGCCCACAGCGGGCAGTTCGACATGCAGGCGACGCTCTCCCGCAGTGGCAAGAGGATGGTGGCTCACTTAAGCACCTGGAAGAATACCGATTACGTCACCAGGCTCTGGCTGCGGGGCAGTGGTAGCGTTACGTTATTCGTCGCCACGGGTGACCTCGCGCAGCGCCTGACCGCCACTACTGTCACTGCAACGGCTAAGTGGCGACAAGTCAGTCTCCCCTGGAATTCGGGTGGACAGACGAGTATCGCCCTCGGCGTTCAGGATGATGTCAGCGCAGCGGGCACACTGGCTATAGACGATTTCACGACGGGCCTGGCCAACGGCCATACGATTGCTTTTGTCGCTCCCCCGGCCTATGACCCCCGCCCGCACGCGCCGCCCGGTTTCCATCTGATCTTTAACGACGAGTTCCAGGACAGCAGCACGATTGATGTCAACAACACGCAACGGGACGGCTACAAGTGGTATGTCAAAGGGATGTGGTTCCCCAGCACGTCTCCGTCTATGTATGAGATTCTTCCCGCCTACCAAAGCGCCCAGGGCGTGCTGGAGATCAAGGACGCGCCGGTTACCATGAGTTGGGATTTCTCGACGACATTCTTTGACGATGCGGTGCCTGAAGGCTATCGCGGCACGGTGTTCCTGCCCGGCCAGGGCATCTATTATGAGGCCAGGATAGCCTGCGCTGACCTGGCTCATATCGGCAAAAACGGCTGGGCGGGCTTCTGGTCTGGAACCATGCCAGTGGCTTCGCGGCCCCGGAACGAGAATCCCCCGCCGTGGGGCATGACGGTGGAAAACAACCCGATGCCGGGGTGGCCAGGCAAGTGGGAGACGATTGAGAACGACATCATGGAATATAATCCCTCCTGGGGCCACCCGCAGGATTTCGATTCCACCATTCACGATTGGAGCAGCGGCGCTGAGGCTGGCAACATCGGGAATTTCAATGCCGTTGTCTATACGCCTGCGGGCACGGACTATACCCACTGGCACACCTACGGACAGCTTTGGATACCGGCGACGGCGGCCAATGGCTGGCACGGCTACCGGCAGGTCTACTTCGACGGCGTGCCGCAGCAGGCTATCTGCTGGATCGGTAACCAAATATCCGCCACGAGCCAACCAGCGGGCAGCTACCTTTTCAGCATGTGCGATGGGACTCCCCAATCGCCACCTCTCTGGCGCAACCTTATGCTGGGCGGCGCGATGGGTGGCACCCCGAATACCTTCTTCGATTACGTCCGGGTCTACGCCATTGATCCAAAGGCCAGCATCAAAACAGTCGGAAAGTGATTGTCCCACGGATTATCCTCTTTAGCCTCAGTCAAATAGGTTTTCATTCCGCTAAACTCAGTGTGGCTGCAAAGCCAAATTACATTTAGCGGGAGGATGCATGAGACGAAGATGGAAGCGCAGTTGGTTGGCTATGGCTCTACTGGTGCCAGTGGCGATGCTGGCGCAGGAGGCAAAGGCGGCGCAAGGGCCGTATACGTTGACGGCGCAGTTTTCTTACCGTGCGACCGTGGCGGATGTGCCAGCGGGGACGAAGGAACTACGGGTGTGGTTGCCGGTGCCTTCTAATAGCGAATGGCAGAAGGTGGAGGATTTGAAGGTGACGCAAGATGTGCAAGACAATATTGCCTCTCCCTACAAAGTCACGCAAGAGCGCAAATATGGCAACCGTATGGTGTACCTGGACATTAAGCACCCGCCCTCAACGGTGGCTGCTACGGTGCAATTTACAGTGCAGCGTAAGAACATGCAGGTGTTAGGCGCACCGACAGCCCCGGTGCAGGTCAAAATGGATATGGCCCAGGCTATCAAGTTGCTGGCCCCGGATGCCAAGGTGCCTATTGGCGGCAGGTATGGCGGTATCGCACAGCAGGTGACACTGGGCAAGACCAGTCGTGAGGATAAGATGCGGGCGATATTTGACCATGTGGTCGCCACCATGCAATACGACTACAAAAAGGAATCGCCGGAATATGGCGAGGGTGACGTGGCCTTTGTATGCGATTACAAAAAGGGCAACTGCTCCGATTTGCACTCCTACATGATTTCCCTGGCGCGTAGCGTTGGTGTGCCCACCATCCTGGAATATGGCTTTCCCATTGGCGGCATTCCTCTGGCTGATCCTCTGCCCGCCACGGGCAAAATCGGCGGCTATCATTGCTGGGTCTGGTTCCAGAATGCGCAGGGTAATTGGGTGCCGGTGGATGCGTCCGATGCACGCAAGTGGCTGGATGCGGGCCAGCCGGAAAAGAAGGATTATCTGTTTGGCAATCTCATTCCCGAACGCTCGTCTGTCGCCTTTTCGCGGGGCCGCGATATTACTTTAGCACCAGCCCAAAAGGGTGGGCCGCTTAACTACTTTATCTATCCGTATGCCGAAGCTGATGGCAAAACGGTTAAAGCCGATTGGGTATTGACTTACCAACTGCCGGATAAGCCAGCGTTAGCAACTCACATCCAATGACGCCATGATAGGACAGCAGTTCGCTGTCCGAATCTTTGCTAATAAACCGCTCCAAGAAGTTTTGGAGCGGTTTGTGTTTTTATTCGCCCGGCTATGGCAGGTAGCAACTCAGGTTAGCCCCAAACCAATCACGACCCGACTTGAGCCGCGATTTCTCGTGCCATACGCAGGTGCATTTCGAGGGTGGGCAGGGTGCGCGATGCGAAGGTCGCCACATTATGATCCGTACCATGATCGGCTTCACTGCGGAAGTTGCCGATGGCCCGCACATGGTCGCGCACCATATCGTGCATATAAGCGCGGTCAAAGGCGACACTACCCAATCGGGAGAGCCGGTTGTATTCTCCAATGTGCTTTTTGCCCTTGGTCGTTGGCGGCAACACGCCGCGCTGTCCTCCCAGCCGAATTAACTCATCATTGGCTTTGGTGTGATCCTCAACCATGCGCCTGCCAAAGTCGCGCACGGCACGACTGGCCCCGCGCCGTTGGGCCAGTTCACCCAGTTGCACTTCGGCCAGTCCATCCTGAGAAGCCCGGCTAATGAATTTGACATCCGTGTTGCTGATGCGATTGTATTGATGATGCCGTTGGCTTCTGGCTAAAAGCGAGCTTTGAGTCAGACAAATACCGGATAAAGCGATAGCCCCCGTCCAGGCTGCCCTTTGGATATTGATCCTTTTCATGCGGATGCCTCCTGAGCTTAAACTTCCTTTATCTTTCAGCATAAGCCGTGCCACTGCGAATATCTGTCCGCCAGCGCACAAAATGGGGAGAAGGGTCTAACTATCTTGGTTGTGGAAGAGCCAGACTAATAAATTTAGTTGTCTTACGGTGGTGCCGCAATGAGTGCATGGGAAGATGAGGATTTATAGGTTGGAGGCGCGCCTTACCTATTGCAAAAATAGCGTTATTTACCAAAAACCAGGCACTTAAAAACATACATGCAATAATCGCCACAATGGTACCACGAACCGCGCTGCGCCCGGCGCTTCTGGCTTTGCCAGGACTTCTTCCATCTAAGACAAGCCAACTTAGCAAACCTAATGGCGGGAACACAAAGCAGGCCAGGTTTAACGGAAGACTGCGGTGATCTGCCATTGTCTCATCTAGCGGGCCAGATGCAGATTTTGTGGTCACCCCTAATGCTCTTGAAATGATGGAAGCACTGGGCTGTATCCGTTCGACAAATATTTTTAACTTGGCTTTACGCTTCGCTATGAATGGCTCTGTTCCTTCCTGCATCCACTTGATGAAAGCATCTAACCCAATGAACCAGCCGGTGCGATAAAGCCAGAAAGCATAGTCCTCATCCGGCCATCCCAGGACAGAACTTGAAATTGCCAAAATTATGGTGCTGAATGCGGCTAGGCTTAACCAATTCATTGGTCGAAGCAGTGTTTTAAGCGTGGGCCGTAAAGAGGCCAGGTTTAAGCGAAGGCATCGCCGCTCTGGGTTTGGCGGGGCGATTGGTCTATGAGCTGGGCTATAACCAGGACTCGCAAGCGTCGGGGCTGCTCCGCCTGTAATCGTGAAAGCTGCCTGCATCATCTTAATGCAGGCTTCCAGCCCAATGAGCCAGTAAGTTCTCTGTAGCCAGAGTGCATAGTCTTCTGTTGTGCCGTCCGCCATCAGGCTGGTCACGGCCATCACCGTAGTCCAGAGTGCCGCAATCCCCACATAGCTGACGGGCGCGACGAAAGCCTTGAGCAAGATGATGCCGCCGCGTCGCCATTCCCTTAACTGCCACTCGCGGGCGATTTGCCGTCCAATCTTGCGCGGGTCTCCAAATTGGCGCAAGGCAGCAGCAATAGCTTCCTCTGGCGTGCCGCCCAGTAAAATATCGGCTTCTTCAAGTGCTTCTATATGCTGCAAGACTTCTTCTCGCACTTCTTGCTGCTTTTCCAGTGGCAGTCCCACGAGTTGTGTGTGCAGGGTGTTTAAATACGCAGCCACGGCGGTTGCACGAGTGGGTGCTACAGCGGTTTCAGCCTTGCTGTCCATGCGGTTCACCTCCAATAACCTGTGCCATCACATTTGCAAACTCTGTCCAGGCATGATGGCGACGCTTTAATTCAGCATGTCCGGCCTGAGTTATGGTATAAACTTTTCGTTTTCTGCCCTGAGAGGTAGTTTCCCATTGGCCCTTGATCCAACCATCATATTCCAAAGCGTGCAGGGCAGGATAAAGCGTGCCCTCCTTAAACTTGAGTTGGTTGTCGCTACGCCGCTCGATTTCTCGCGCAATGGCGTAACCATGCAGCGGCCCCTGGCACAACACCGCCAGAATCATGGTCGGGGTGTTGCCTTTAAGTAATTCACGCTCCATGTGCCACACTTCCTTAGCTGATTATTATACGTCGTAATCCAATGCATAGCAAGCCAAAGTAAAATGCTGTGGAATTACTTGGTCATTTGAGACATAAGCTCGGCTTCAGCATCCCGCCGCGCCACTATTGCGGTGGGATGGCTACAGTAGTAACAGGGACGTAACTCATAGGTTTGCGCCTGGGCGCGGGTTGAAGCGGCAAAGCCTTGCCAGACATAACGCCGGGAGCGTCGAGCTATCAAAGGGCAGTCCTCCCGCCAGTGATAGACCGCATAACGGTAATGTACAATGGTTGTTGGCGCAGGCAAAACGGCTGGTGGTAGAGGGGTTTCTGCAACGCTCTCTGTAAGTGATTCTGATGCGGCATAAACTTGGTGCGGGGCGGACACAGGATGTGCAATCAAGCCACTGACACACCACACCAGAAGCAAGAGCGAGCCTAAACTCAGTAAAGTCATCGCTCCTAAACTGACGTGGCACCTTGCCAGGTCAAACTTTTGGTATCCAGATTTGGTGTGCATGATAGTTGATCATATAGTCCGATGTCTCTAAAAAGGTCTCCAAGCGGCGTGCTGGGGTATTCCCCAAGTCAGCGCATGGCTTTGCTGGGCGCAACGATTTATAAAACTGTGGTGAGGTCTGGTGAGTTACTCAGGCTCGTGCCATGCGAATAACGGATTCCAGTTGCTCTAAGTAGTCGCTGAATGCCTGGCGACCCTGATCGGTAATGCTCACGACCGTCCGGGGGCGGCGACCAGCAAAGCCTTTTTCCACTTTGACATAACCCGCTTCTTCCAACACGCGGATATGAGCGCCGAGGTTGCCGTCGGTGAGTTCGAGTTTTGCTTTGAGCGTGGAGAAATCGGCTTCTCCCATCAGCAACAGGGTCATAATGCCTAAACGCGCTTTCACATGAAAAGTCTCGTTCAGGTCAATTAATCCCTTTGACTTCGCACTAACATTATCCGGGCCTCGATTATCCGTATTAGAGCCATTATCTAAATGGTCTGGCTTGTCATTATGGTTTGAAGCGCCCAACGTCATGGCTGCACCTGCCGTCTCATCAAAATGCCAGACGTTAGCAATCCCCCACCACCGGCAATCGCAAGCCACAGATAAAGCATGGGCGGAGCCACGAAGAGGGCTACAATGCCAGTGACCATCATCCAGAGACCGATCATAATCATCTCGCGGCCAATGAAGATGCCATTGAGGACATAAATAAAGCCGACAAAGAATGGGAAGAACGCGCTTAACGAATTCTCGTTGCGGATGCCAATAACCATAGGCAGGAGGAACAACATGGAAAATGAGATAATGTTAAGCCACATCATGCGCTTCGAGAGCGGTGTTTCAGGCCGCCCCTGGGACTGGCGCTTGCCGATAACCATGTTGGCAATTATGCCGCCCACTGCCAGAGGTAGCCAAATAAGACCGCTCAGAGGCCCCCTGAGAAAAATGTCAGCCGTATAACCAATCATCCAGATAATTCCCCACAAAATGAGGAAGGGATGCTGATCCGCTGCACGCACCCGCGTGTCTTCCAACAACTGCTGCATGTAATTGATCTGGTCGAGAGCCTGTCTTGAGTCCATAGTTATCCTCTCCAATACTGAGATTTTACTTCTTGCCGCAGATTACTCTGCAATACAGAGTTATTTATACAGCAGAGAAAAACTAATTGCAAGGGGTTATCAAGAAAATTTTTTAGAAAAGCCAAAAAGCCGGATTCTACCCAGCAAAGATGGGTAATAACAGAGAGCGGTGTGCGTTAGAGTACAGACTCAATAGCCGTGTGATGATAAGCTTTAATATTGTGCCAACCAAGATTCTGATTGTGGATGACGAAGCCGATATTATTGAAGTTGTGCGGTTATCATTGATGAGTGAGGGTTACGATTTTATTGATGCCAGCACGGGCCAAGAAGCCTTGACGCAGGCAAAAATCGAGAAGCCCGACCTGATTATCATGGATGTTTCCATGCCGGAAATGGATGGCTTTGAGACCTTGCGCCGCTTAAAGCAACACACTGCCACCGCCCATATCCGGTCATTATGTTGACTGCCCGTGACCGTTATGCTGATGTCGCCAAGGGGCAGCAGCAGGGCTGTGATTTCTACTGCACCAAACCTTTTACGCCACATGAATTAACTCATCTCGTCAAACGCGCTTTGGCCACAGCATGAAGCCCTACGCAACGGAAGCTTACGGGTTTTGACTGCCATTGCTCTCTTGCATGTGGCGGACGATTTGCGTGACCATCTGGCGCGGGGTGAAGCGCACGATGAAGGTCAGGAACTTGTTTCTGGCACCAGGAATCACCACGGGTTGATTGCGCATCAGGCCGCGATAGCCTAATTGGGCTACGGTTTTAGCGTCCATAATCACGCCCTGCACCAGCTTCGATTCTTGCATCGCTGCCCGCTCTTGGAATCCCGTGCGCGTGGCACCGGGGCAAAGTGCTGTGACGGTCACCCCTGACCCTGCCAGCTCATTGGCTATCGCTTCCGAAAACGATAAGACATACGCTTTGGTCGCATAGTAGACGGCCATGAGCGGGCCGGGTTGGAAGGCGGCAGTCGAGGCTACGTTTAATATCTTGCCCCTATGTTGCGCCAGCATCGCGGGCAGGAAAAGCTTGGTCAGATGCGTGAGCGCCACCATATTGACTTGCAACATATCCAGTTCATCCTGAAGGCTCGCCTCGGCGAACGGGCCATAAGTTGCAAAACCTGCGTTATTGACCAGGATGTCAATTTGGATGCCCGCTTGCTGCAACTCCCCAAAGATTTCCTCTGGCGCGGCGGGCTGCACTAAATCTTTGGTCAACACTGTCACCGCAACGCCATGCTGAGCTTTAAATTCTTGCGCTACCTGCTCCAGCTTGGTCGTATGACGCGCTACTAAGACGAGGTTGTATTTGTCACGGGCAAAGAGGCGAGCCAACTCATAGCCAATGCCACCCGATGCTCCTGTAACGAGAACTGTTTTAAGCTGTTTTGAGGCCATATTTCACGAAGAATCTTTAACCACGAATGGGCACTAATAGACACGAATAAGTGAGGATCGAGAATAGAGGATCGAAAGAACCATAGCTTGCTATAGCGATTCTCTATCCTCCATCTTCTATTCTCAAACATTATTCGTGTCTATTAGTGTCCATTCGTGGTTCCAAATCAATCTAAATAAGCATTCCAGGCGCGGTTGTTCCAGCCGCCAAGCGAAGTTGTGGGGTTGCCACGTTGCACCCATTTAACATGGCCATCGGCGTAGCAGATATTGCCGCCATCGAGGTGCGGCCAGATGATGGGCTGGAAAGCGGGAGTTGTGGCCCAGATGCCATATTCAAAGCCGTTGGCGTAGATGCTGTAGCCCGAGTTGTAGTCCATCAGCATGACCGTTTCTGACGGGCGTTTGACTTCGGCCAGGGCCATTGGCGCACTGCCAGTGCCACCGCCATAACTGGAACGTCGCCAACCGCTCAGGGCACTGTTATAGCCGTAAGCAGGCACCTGTTTGATGTGGGCCGAAAGACAAGTGAAAAGTGCAGTGCTGCGAGCATAGGGTTGAATAATGTCCATCCAGGTAATCCAGTTGCCGGTGCTGCTGCCATCGTTGACGATGAACTTTGCCCCCGGCATACCGGGGTCGGTTTGCGTGGTATAAGTGCCCGGCCCCGGCTGACCCATAATGGCCAGGGGGTAAGTCTCATCGTTATCTTGAGTGTATTGTGCGATGGCCAGGCCAATGGATTTAAGGTTACTCTGACACGAGGTGCGGCGTGCGTTTTCGCGGGCCGTGGCGAAGACAGGGAGCAGCAACGAGGCCAGGATAGACACGATAGCAATCACCACTAAAAGCTCAATTAAAGTGAAGCCACTCAGGTGCTGTCGGCGTTGCATTGGCGGAAATCCTGCGGCTGGTTAGCGGCTGTGGTTCTGTAAGGCGGCGAGACTGTTGGTATAGGGCATTCTGGCAATGCCTTGCTCCGTGATAATGGCGGTAATTAAGTGGGCGGGAGTGACATCGAAAGCCGGATTCCACACTGGCACCCCGTCCGGGGCGAGGCGGGTGTTCTCGATATGTGTCATCTCTGTGCTGTCGCGTTCTTCAATCGGGATGTGGCTACCATCGGGCAAGGCAAAATCTACGGTGGAGAGCGGCGCGGCCACATAGAATGGAACATTGTGAAAATGGGCTTGCACCGCTAAGCCATAGGTGCCGATTTTATTGGCCGTATCGCCATTGGCCGCAATGCGGTCGGCCCCGACCACCACACAATCTACTTGGCCTTCGCGCATCAACACAGCGGCCATATTATCTGCGATAATAGTGACGGGAATCCCATCCTGTTGCAACTCCCAGGCGGTTAGCTTCATGCCTTGCAGACGGGGGCGCGTCTCATCAGCGAAGACTTCGATTTGCTTGCCTTCTTCCCTGGCGGCGCGAATGACGCCAAGGGCCGTGCCATAGCCAGCGGTTGCCAGTGCCCCGGCGTTGCAGTGGGTGAGCACAGTCGCTTGCTCCGGCAGCAGGCTCGCGCCATGCAAACCCAGGCAACGATTGGTGGCGATGTCGGCCTCAACCATTGCCGTGGCTTCGGCTAATATCGCGGCTTTCATCTCCGTGCTAGACCCCTGATGCTGTGCCGCCACGCCCCACACCCGATCAATGGCCCAGAAGAGGTTGACGGCGGTCGGACGCGCGCCGCGCAGAGCATCAGCAATAATACCCAGTTGAGTTAAGAACTCGGTGCAGTCGGTTGTCTCTATCCCCTGTGCGCCCAGAGCTAACCCCAGTGCCGCCGTACAGCCAATGGCGGGTGCGCCGCGCACAATCATGGTGCGAATCGCTGTCACGACCTCGCGCCAATTATCTAACTCGACATAGCGTACCTCGCCCGGCAATAAAGTTTGATCGAGGAGGCGCACTTTGCCCTTATGCCAGGCGACCGGTTGTAGAAGCTCTTGCTTTAGCGTGGGTGCAACCATATCTTTTGATAGGCTTATCCGGTGTTCTTGCGGGCCAGCCAGGTACCGGTATCATTGAACTGGTCCTGCACCGTACCGGCTCCACTGGCAAAATTACCCTGGCTGACATTGAGGCGTCCCGTCAGTGTAATGGTGATAGGCGAACCTGAAGTTGCATCCGCTGCATTTCCGGTCAGAGTCAAGGTATCTCCCGAAGGACTAATGGTGCCCGTTAAAGGGAGAGTGCCGCCTAAGCTCAAAGGCACACTGCCCGTTACGGTACCATTAGAGTTGACCTGGAGGGTGAGGACGCGATTGACCTCCTGAAAGGCAGGAAGGCTAAAAGTTCCCGTATAATTGCCAACCAATGTCGCGTTGACTACAACGCCAGGAGTACCACTAGGCGTGCTGCCTGGTGTGACACCAGGCGTTCCAGTTGGGGTTCTGCCGGGAATTGGGGTAGGTAACTTCGGGCCACCATTGGGCTTGAAGTCGCCTTTGCAACCAGAAAGAATGACCGATAAGGGTACAACACATAATGCAACAGCCAGGCACGTCCGTCCCATTTTCAATATCTGCATTGTTGTTTCTCCTTGAGTCTGCGTCTCAAATTATGCGTGGTATAGTGACGACTGCTAACGTTGTGCGGCTGAATAGCTCATTCTAAGAGATTATACCCTGTCATTTGGGGTAACAGCTAATCATGAACTCTCTATAACATTCACGATTTCTACCAAATATGAGTTAAAATAGTCTTGACAGGTAGATGCTCCTCGATACTGACGCAGACCCACCGCTTAAGCAGTGGGCTGAGGGGACAAGCCCGATGAATCGGGCTACTGCACAGTTTTTGTGTGGGTAATGTGATGACAATGCAGCACAGCCCCGTTTAGGGGGCTTCTGACTCTTCAGCCCACTGCTTAAGCGGTGGGTCTGCGTCAGTGTACCTCTGCTGTTGGGCAATATCGAAATTCAGGACGTTCTATTTTGGCCTCTCAAGATTTAACCCATCAAAGTTCCAACTCCCCAAGCTCCACGCCTCAACGTGCAGGTTTACGCAGTGTGCTACCCCTCCACTGGCAGCGGGGCCGCCAGATGGCAGCTCTGCTCGTCTTTCTATTGGCTACTATTATTACTTATCTGGGCCGTTCAGTGGGACGTGCCGACCAGCTTGATGGGTGGTGGCTGCGCGCCCGTTTTTCAGCGCGTGAAGCTTTGCATCCCAAGCCAGTTGACCCAGATATTGTTCTTGTAGATATGGATGATAAGTGTGCCATTCAATGGCAAGAGCCTTTTATTGCATGGGGTGGGCACCTCGCAGCAGCGGTAAATCGGATGCGTTTAGGTGGAGCGCGGGTTATTGCGCTTGATTGGACTCAGCCCCAGAGAACCGACATCTGGTTCAATGGGAAATTTAGCAAAAATGATGAGTTGTTAGCGACCGCATTGAGCCAAGTTCCCAGCGTAGTGATGGTAAAAGAAACTCTCACTGGCAGGATTGGCAAGGCAGATGAATGGATTCGACCCACACCTGAAATTCTCTATTCATTGCCTCATGCTGATCCCGACCCTGATGTTAATCTAGGCTATCCTGAACTGGGCAACGAGGGTGCGCAAGGTCAAACTGGAACCCGTGACAGTGTCGTGACCGCGGTTACTCCCGGCTTTGCAAGTGACAAAGGTGTTGAAGCCAGTTTTGCAGCGCGCATGGTTGAGCATTATTTAGGTGCGCAGGGCCAACTGCGCAATGGGGCATGGGTTATTCCCGGTAAAGTCACATTGCCACTACGCGATAATGGCTCCTTGCTTATTAACTACCACCGCCCCAGCGACCTTGGCCATCCTGACTGGCCCAGCGCCTTTGCCCATTATTCGCTATATGATATTGCCCAGCCAAGTGCGCAACCCGATGAGCGATTTAAGAATAAGATTGTTATTGTCGGTGCGACCTACACCGGACTTAACGATCAGCACTACATCCCCTTTGTACAAGGGTGGGACAAGTTGACGCGACCGCATCAAATAAGCGGCCCAGAAGTCCAGGCTAACTTTGTCCGCACCCTGCTTAGTGGCAACCCCATTCACGAACCGGAGCCAATAGTTATATGGTTGCTTGCCCTGGCAGTAAGCCTGATTGGGTTAGTGGCTTTCTATTTTATGCGCTGGGCACCCGCCGCAATTGTTTCCCTGTTAACCGCAGTCGCCTGGATTGGCTTAGCTTTCGGGCTTTTCGCTTACGCCGATTATGCGCTGCCGATTATGCTGCCGCTGGCGGGCCTCTTAGTAACTGGTGGCTTGATGGGAGGCTACCGGGCGTTGCGTGAAGAGCGCGAGCGGGCGGAAGTTTTGAAACTCTGGGGCCGTTATCAAGACCCCCGCATTGTCAATTACCTGCTACAAAATCAACAGGCGCGTGGCGGCGAAGGGCAAGAAAAAATTGTGACCGTGCTCTTTGCCGATTTAAAGAACTTTACAAAAACTGTGGAGTCTTTAGCCCCCGGCGAAGCGTTGCAGGTATTGAACCGCTATCTGGCGTTATTAAATGAAGTGATCTTAGAATATGCCGGGGCGGTAGATAAGTATCTGGGCGATGGCCTGATGGCGCAGTGGGGCGCACCGGAGCCGTGGAGTGAATTAGAACTCAACGAAAATCATGCAGCGGCAGCAGTAAAAGCGTGTCTGGAAATCGAACGCCGCGCGGGTGAATTAACCGCTTCCATCGCGGGTAACAAAGATGTCACTTTCGGTTTACGCCTGACCCTGCACAGTGGGCCAGTTGTGGTCGGATGGGTTGGCGCTGACCGCATCGAATACACCATCATTGGCGATACAGTGAATGTGACCTCGCGTTTGCAAGAAACGGCCAAGCAGCTTGATTGCGAGTTCCTCATTAGCGAGAGCACCTACGAATATGTCTGTGACTGGGTACGCACAGGCAAGGAAGCTGAAGTCGAAATTCGAGGTCGCAAGCAACCGCTGCGGGTGTTTGAAGTGTTGGGTGTGCAGGAACCGATGAGCGGAACGCAAGCTAATGGAGTTGCGGCCTCGCACTTGGCAGAAAAGGTGCGAAATACAGACGGCTCAAATGGTATCGGGCAGTCTGATGGTCAGGATGGTTCCCCCTCATCGGCGGAGACCACAGAGTTAGTTTCACCCTAGATTAAGCGGGTGTTTGTAAACCCAGGAAGAACTGCACATTTACATTAGGAGATTAAAGATATGAGACGTTGGTTAATGATGGGTGCTTTAGTGGTGACAGCCACAGGTAAGGCTTTCGCTGTGCCAGTTGGCATGGCGAGCCATGTCACGGGTAAAGCTGAGGTGAGTTCTGGCGGAGCCACCAAACCGCTGCACCTGCTGCAACGCTTAAACGCGGGCGACAGGGTAATCTGTGGGCCGGGTGGCGCGGCCACCATTGTCCTCTTTGGCAATGGCAATCGTTATCAAATCGCGGCGGGCAAGTCGGGTGTGGTGCAAGAGAATAATGTCACCGGCGCGCAAGCCTTAGGTGGACTCAGTGGCCCATCGGGTCGTGTAGCAAGGGCGCTGGGTGGCTCACGTTCTGGTGCGGTAATGGCACGCCCGGCGCAGCAACAGCATCAGGCCATGCCACTTAATGGGCCAGGATGGATGGTCGAAGGTGAAGCACATTTCCAGTGGGATGCCATTCCTGGAGCCGCTACTTATCTATTCAGCTTGCTCGACCAAAACGATAATGTGGTGTGGCATGTCCGTGGTGCCGAAACGACTGCCGATTATCCTGCCGATCTGCCAGCTTTGTCGTTAAACCGCCCTTATGTGTGGCGGTTAGGGGCGCTGGGCAAAAGTGGTAAAGCTTTGCCGGATGTGCGCTGGGGCATCGTCACGTTTTTATCCAAGGAAGATGCCGATAAACTGAATGGTGATGTGCAGGAACTCCAACAGCAAGTCGCCAAGGATCCTAATGATGCCGCGCAACAGCGATTGATGCTCGCTGAGTTGTATCGCAACTATGGAGTCTACGAAAAAGTGCTGTCCACCTTAGAAGACCAGAGCGTGGCTAATCAGCCTGGAATTAAAGAGGCGATAGACGATGCTTATAAACAGGTCAGCACCTATGCTCAAGCCCTGCATACGGCTGGCAACAACACCGATGACAACGCTGGCAACGTGGGAGCACAATAGCTCAGTTGAACAACAAGAGGTGAAGGATCAACATGATACGAATTAAACCAACGTTTTTAGTCGCCGCCATGACGTGTTGTGGTCTGGCGCAGGCCGGACATGCAGAGGATACCTGGGCGGTCTTAGTCGGGGTTAGCAAGTATCAAAACCCGCAGATTAACTCGCTTAATTTTCCGGCTTCAGATGCGACCAGCATTGGGGAGACTTTGACCGACCCGCAGTTGGGCAATATCCCGGCTGACCATGTGCATCTGTTAACTAACACGTACGCCACCAAAGCGAACATTGACAAGCAGATAGATACCTTCTTAAAGCCCAATGTCAAACAGGGTGATAATGTCATTATCTTCCTGGCGGGGCATGGTGTGGCTAAAGGTGTTGGCACGGAAGCCAAGAGTTTTCTGCTGCCATCCGATGTCAGGGGCTTAACAACCGCTGCGTTGGAGCAGTCGGCTGTTGACCTGATGAAGTTCTCGGACGGCCTCAGCCAGCTCCCGGCGGCGCAGTTCACAATTTTCGTGGATGCCTGCCGCGAAGACCCCACCCCTGGACGGGGCGTCAAGGGCAACACGCGCAGCGATGTGCTCAGTCGTTCGGTGCAGGTCATTCCTGAAGGGGCCGACCACGATTTTTCTTCTGTGACGTTCTATGCCTGTGGCGTTGGGCAGCGGGCCTTTGAAGACCCCAAGTTTCAGCACGGTGTTTTTACGCATTGGATTCTGGATGGCATCCGCACCGCAGCCGTGCCGCGCGAGGATGGTTCGATTGATATGGGCATCCTCAAGGACTACGTGAAGAAGCAAGTGACGGATTGGGCCAAAAAAACGTCCAGCACGGGCGATTTTGAAGTCGAGCAGACGCCAGACTTTGTGGCTTATACCTCAAAGCCTGTTATCTTGATGAAGGTCAAGCGGCCCGTAACGGGTGCGGCGGTCACGGCTGACCCGCCACGCTTAATTGTCAGTACCTATCCCGAAGGCGCTCAGGTGGAAGTCAACGGCAAGAAAGTCGGCGCGGGAACCATCGAAGAAGCCCTGGATAAACCCGGTGACTACACCATTAAAGCCGAAGCTCCCGGCTATGCGCCAGTAGAGCGGTCAGTAAAGGCGATAGAGGGTTACGATCATGAAGTCATCTTACGCTTGCAGCCAGGTGGCGATACCGGGGCAGTGACGGCATCACCCGCTAACGACTTTTATCAGAAAGCTCAGGATGCCGAAACGCGCCAGGAGTGGGACATGGCGGAAGCGGGTTATAATCTGGTGATTCAAGGTGATACCAAGTTCGCACCAGCCTATGAGCGATTGGCAGACCTGCAACTGCGGCGCGGCCACAATCAGGATGCCGTGACGACCTTAGTTAACATGGTGGGCCAGGTCACACCCGACGCCCATATGTATAGTTTATTGGCTCAAGCCTATTCCACCTTTGCCGATAAAGGGCCGGGCGAAGGCAACGCAGGTCAGAATGCGGCAGGTGGCGGCGCATTTAGCGTTCCAGCCAATCAAGCTGCGGCTGGCCCCTTAGCTTTGCGGGCCGCGCAGGAAGCGGTCAGAGCTGGCCCCAACTCTGCCGAAGCGCAACGCGCCCTCGGCTTTGCTCTCGTCGCCACCGATACGGCAGGCAATAACAAGAGCGCGGCTTTAGTCGCTTTTAATAAAGCCGTGTTGTTAGATGACAAAGATGCCGCCAATCATTATGGGGTGGGCTATGGCATCCGTTTCTTTTCGCAATACTCCAAAGGTGACGCTCAAAAAGCCGATTTGCAACGCGCTGTCACGTATTTAAAACAGGCCCTTGCCCTGCGTCCTGATTACTATGAACCGCACCGCGAATTAGCTTATTGCTATCACATGCTGGATAATACTGATGCCGCATTGAAGGAATATGATGTGGCGAACGCGCATCGTGGCGGAGCATCCGATAAAGATGAAGTTGCTGCCAATGATGTGGCGATGTCTGGTCTCCACCAGCAAAAGGCGCAGCAGTCTACGGGTGCTAAAAAGCAACAGGAGATGGCTGCTTCTAACGGTTATATGGATGATGCCAAAGAAACCAGCCCTAAAGGATTAGAAAAAGCTATAAAAATGCTAGGTATGATTGGCTTAGGTAGCCGTTTAACCGATGTTATCCCCGCTCAATATAGACAACTGATGAATCCTAAGCAGGCTGCACAGAACCAAGTCAATGACGTAGTTAATCGGGCTAATAACGCTGCAAATAAGGCCACTGGTGGATTATCGGGGAAGTTGGGCGGTAAATTCCCCAACCCTTTCGGGCATTAAGCATTATCAGGAAGTAAACAAAAGAGCCTCATGTGATTAAACATGAGGCTCTTTTGTTTGCGAATTTTAACAGCACAACTACGAAGTCTTCGCCACATTCCAGGTCGCTGTGGCATTGGGTGCAATGACAGAGCCGGTGCCAGTAACGGTGTTGTCAGCGTTCTGCGTCAAAGTCCCAGTGATGGCATAGGGCGTCACGTTGGTGCCAGAGCCGAAGTTGCCAGTCATATTGACAGTGTGGCTTGTGGTGTCGAAAGTACCTGTGAAGTTGCCCGCCAAGCCGCCCGTTTCGGTGGCGCGTCCGGTCGCGGAGTTGCCATTAATCTTGAGCGTTAGGGTGCCGGTGCGGGTGGAGTTGGGAAACTTGTAGGTGCCGCTATAGTTGCCATTAAAAACGGTGGGCAGGGGTGTGCGCGTTGGCACCGCCGTTGGCCCCGGTGTGGGGGTGCCAGTGACTTGCTGGCTGGCCGTAAAGCTGCCGCCCGCTTGCTTACTGGTGAGCCAGGTGCCGGAGGCTTGCCACAAGCTGCCTACTCTGCGTAGCAAACCGCTGAAGGTATAGGAGATTTGCCCATTGGTGCTAACGCCAGAGAAGTTAAAGTTGCCTTGAGTATCTACGGTGCCTGTGGCTCTGGTGGTGCCCAGTGAAGGGCTGGTCACTTGCCCGCTGATAGTGCCCTGATTATCAATCGTATAAACCAGGCTCCCATTTTCCGTTCCGGTATAGGTGCCAGCATAACTCCCGGCAAAGTTGCCAACATTAGAGACTTCATGGCTACCCCCGCCGCCACCGCAACCCGGCACGATAGCCACTACTGGAAGGATACCTAGAGCGACCACTGCCGCGTGCCACCATCTACATTTTCTTTGCATTTATATTCCTTGAAATTTTGACCTGGCTCCCGTACCACTTCGCCAACCGGGGAGGAGTATCAGAGGATGCCTGATAACTAAAAGTTATCAGGCAAAGTGAACCTTTTTGCGCCTCTTTGTTGTAGAAATAAAGTAGAAAGAAGAGGAGTCTGTCATGCTGAGTCCTTCACTGCGTTCGAGGATAAACTCTGCGAAGCATCTGGTATGAGTGTCCAGAGAGTAAGGGTTCAACCAAGCACTCCATAGCTCCGCAGAGTAGATGCTTCGCTGCACTCAGCATGACAAGCTCTTCTATCTATCTTCTTATTAATGCTTCTATGTCTTGCTGGCAGCCCAGGTTCCAGTGACGCCTGCGGAAGTGCGGGCTAAGGCGTTGACCACCGTCGTGGCTCCGTTTTGGGCGCGCAGTTGACCGGTCAAAGTGATGGTCTGAGTGTGCCCTGCATTGTCTGCGAACGAGCCAGTCAAGATAATGGCTCCCGTGCTGCTCGTGGCGCTACCAGCCAGGTTAACCGTTGAATTATCAGGCGCACGGAAGAAGCCGCCAATCGAAGAGTTGTCAGCTATGGTGAACTTGAGGCTTGCTGTCGTGACTGGTGTTGTATTCAACGTTATGCTGCCTGCATAACGCCCGGCGAAGCGGTTGCTGCTGGGGGTCGCCGTTGGAGCCGGTGTTGGGCTGGGGCCGGGCGTAAAGGTTGGCGCAGGGGTCGGAGTGGGTGAGCCGACGGCTTTAGTGGCGGTAAAAGTGCCATTCATATTATTGGAGGTGCGCCAGGTGCCTGAAGCCGTCTGCACATCGCCGACCAGGTTATAACTGCCCGCGAAAGTATAAGAAGTGCGGGGCGTTCTGGTATCACTGCCGTTGAAGCTGAAATTACCATCGTTATCAATCTGGCCATGACCAGTTAAGACACCCAGCGAAGGGCTGATGACCGTCGCCACAATGTCCTTATTGCTCCCGATTGTATATTGAAAACTCCCGGTCTCCGAACCAGTATAAGTGCCAGTATAATTTCCCGTGAATTGGCGGGTTTGAATGCTATTACTGCCGCCTCCACCCCCACATCCAGGTATCAAGCTTACAACAGGTAGGGCACACGCCGTTACAACCGCGAGGTGCCACCATTTTACGGACTGCTTTCGCTGCATAAATTTCTCCTTGAATCATCCTTCTGGTGGAGTTTAGTGCAATTCCTAAACTTAGCAACGGCTCTTTATCTTTTAGCAGGCAAGCACGCGAGAAAGAGAGCAGGAAAATGGAGAAGAGCAGGGAAGGATAAGAAGGCGCAGATGGGCAGTCGCAGCACGAACCCGGAACTGAGCAACGGGCTATCGTGTAAATAGCCGTCATAGGCGAAAGGATCTGACAAGCACTATCAAATTATAGTCTCGAACTTGCCTTATGGAGTTGTGGAGTTGGATTTGACTTGCTGAATCTGAATGTCATCGAAATCTGCCATGCCCTGGTAGCCAGCAAAGCTGGAGAGAGGTGTAGGTAGACTGCCCCCGGGGGAACAATAGCCTCGACTTCACGTAGCACCCAATCGTCCGTATCACGTTTCAGGTTGGGCGATGGCTGTTGTGGCCCAATTTCCTTGCCATTGGCATCCTGAAAGATAATCCAGAGCCGCGCTTCATCCCAGGGGTCAGGGCCAACCTGCAAGTTGGTGGTGCGTATCCGCACGCGCACCTTAATGGCTTTCCAGGCCGGATCAAGTTTGAATAACCCAGAGGCCATAACGTAATTATGGGCAACTTCACTGGTGACCCGCACGAAATGATTGCCATCCTCTTCGAGCCACTGGATTCGCTTGCGATCATTCAAATCCCATCCAACCGGGTCTCCGTTGGAGCCGATTTTTTCAAATTTCCCCGCGGGGAATCCGTCCTCAATCGGCAGCGCATCCAATGGTGGATTAGGTACAATCACAATATCATCAATATCCAATTCCCCGGCTGGCCCATAGACACCCGGTTCTATCACTAAATGATGCGTGCCGTTCGGGATAGCGGTTATGAGTTTCCGTGTCACCCAGGCGGAATCCGTCTTGAATTCCAGGGGTGGCGCGTAATCAACGGTTTTGCCCGTAGCGTCTTCATAACGTAACGAGAGGCGAGCATTTTGCCATTCCTCCGTGCCGACTTTCAAATTCTGGACGCGCATCCGCGCTAAGATTTTCAGTTTCTTCCAGGAAGGATCAAGGATTAGCTTATTGCCAATGATATGGCCCTCATGGGGATTATCCCGGCTGATATGCATGTAATGATTGCCGTTTTCGGTTAGCCATTGAATGTTCTGTGTCGCAGCATAGCTCCAACCTTGTGGCTTTGCTTGCTCGTTGGCTAATTCAAAATCCCCCTGCGCAAACACGTTGCTGGCCTTGTTTTGCGCGATCTCGTCTGGGCCATCATTGGCCTCTACCGCCTGATTATCGTCAGCCTTTTGACCAACCTGATTATTCGGTTTCGTGGCAACAATACTGTCAGCATTTTGTGTGCTGAGACCAAATACACCCGTTTCAGCCTTATCCCACAGTGCGACTTCACGCGCGGGTAACGGTTGCCCGCTGCCCGCATCTTGGCCAATCACAATGGCTGAAGTCCCAGCTTTAACATCAGCCATTGCGACCTTATGAGTTACAGCACCACGCACATGAAGCAAAGTGTCCTCGTTAAGCACAATGATTTTAGACTTTGGCACAGCAAGTTCACTTGTTTTGCCATCTGGCAGGCTAAAGGAACTCACATCCAACACAAGCTGCTTTTGAGTTAAATCAACACTCCTAATTTTGCCATCAACGCGGATTTCACCTGCCGCCACAAAGAGTTCTCGTGGCGAGTTGGCGGATTGTGCTTCTGCTACTACGCTGCTTACTGCAACAAGCAGGGCAAAATTCATCACCAGGGCATGTATCATGGGAATTTTCATAATTTGCCTCACGTCACTTAATGGTTGTTGAGAATAACAAATTCATATATATTCCAAGTGATAGCTTGGAATATAGGCCATTTGAAATAATATGTCAAGTAATGAATTGAAAAATGATCTATTGATAACGAGTAGGGGAGCAAATCGCTTTCTATTACTCCTCAAAACGCGCGGCCCACAAACGAGCTTAGAAATGGGAACAGCGTTAAACATCACTGATGAAGCCGTTCGCCAGCAGTTGATCAAACTGGCCAAGGAGGGGCTTGTAGAAGGGATAGCCGAGGCCAACGGGGTGGGACGCCCAGTGCAAATTTGGCAACTCACTCCAGCGGGCAACGCGCGTTTTCCTGATGCCCATGCCGACTTGACCGCCCAACTGCTGCGCTCTATTCGCACCGAATTAGGCGAAGCAGCACTGGAGCGACTGATCGCGGTGCGTGAGCAGGATACAAGGAGAGCCTATGCGCAGGAACTTGCGGGTGCAACGGATTTGCGAGAGAGAGTAGCGAGGTTAGCGGCTATCCGCTCACGAGAGGGTTATATGGCGGGATGGACAGAGGAGGACGACGGTTACCTGCTGGTAGAAAACCATTGTCCCATCTGTGTCGCTGCCGCCACCTGCCAAGGGTTTTGCCGGGCTGAATTGGCGATATTTCAGGAAGTTCTAGGTCAAGAAGCCAATGTCACGCGAATAGAGTACATTCTGTCTAGTGATCGTCGGTGTGCTTATCGAATCACGCAGCGAGCATAAGACCTCATGTATCAGAAATATATGCACACCAAACCCGCTAGAGCCGATTAACCCAAGCTTACTTGTAAGGCCCCCTGGCGCAACACGCGGGGTGCATCGCTGGTGCAGTCTACGATGGTGGAGGGTTGACCCGCTACATTTCCGCCATCCAGCACGACATCCACACTCTGCCGCAGAGCTTGAGGAATATCATTGAGTGAATGTGGCGTAGCTTCGCGCCCGGTGGCTCCAGAATAATTGGCGGAAGTTGCCACAAGAGGTGTGCCGATCCTCTCACATAGGGCTTTGGCCATAGGATGCGCTGATTGCCGCACGCCAATGGTGCGGACACCTGCTTCAGAATTTGCGCCAGTGAGCAGGGGAGAGAGAGTAGGGTTAGCGGGCAGAATGAGAGTCAAGGCACCAGGCCAGTAAGTGTTTATTAGCTCGGCGGCAATGTCGGGAATCGAGGCTACTAATAAGTGCAGTTGGGACATTCCACTGACTAAAACTGGTGGCGGTTGCCCCAGAGCGCGACCTTTAACCTGAAATAAGCGTTGCAATGCCGCTTCATCCGTAGCGCAGCAGCCTAACCCATAAAGTGTTTCGGTAGGATAAATAACCAGGCCACCGCGCTGGATAATCTCGATGTCAGAAGTTTCTATCAAGGGTTGTGTCATAATCTGTAGAACTCAGTAGACCCGCCGCTAAAGCAGCGGGCTGAACCTCTAAGCCCCCTAAACGTGGCTAATCAAATGGTCTCAGACCGGTTCACCGGGCTTTTTGCTCTCGGCCCGCTGCTTTAGCGGCGGGCTGCTCTCTGGCCAATAAGACGCGTTCAATGCCCGCCAAGTCACGGAGCGGTTCCGCCACTAACCAACCCGCAGCGGTAAATATTTCCTGCACGGCTGGATACTGCCCCGCCCCTAACTCAACCATCAGAAATCCCTCCGGGGCCAGCAATCCTCCGCATTGGGCGGCGATCTGGCGGTAGCAGTCTAAGCCATCCTCTCCACCGTCTAAAGCTTCGCGTGGCTCCCAGTCTTTGATTTCTGTTTGCAAAGCAGTTATTTCTTCTGTAGCGATATAAGGCGGATTACTCAGGAGGGCATCGAAAGTTCCCCCATGCTCGGTGTTGATTAATGGCTCGGCCCACTGCCCCGCTTTGCCCTGTATGAAGTGAATACGATCTGTTACTGCGTTGAGTTGCGCATTGGCGCGGGCTAAATCCAGTGTGTCAGCACGCACATCTGTCGCATAGACTGTCGGTTCCGGCAAAGCGTGGGCGATACTGATGGCGATGCAGCCTGTGCCAGTGCCCAGTTCGGCCACAATCGGTTTGAGGCATTGTGAGAGTCGTTCGATAGCCGCTTCAACGAGAGTCTCGGTTTCTGGACGAGGAATAAGGGCACGCTCATCACAACTAAAAGTTAAGCCGAAGAACTCGCACTGTCCAATAAGATAGGGCAGGGGGCGGCCCTGTGCTACTTCCAAGAGTGCTTGCTCCAGTTTTTCCTGCTGAGGTGCCTCAAGCTCCAACGCAGGATGAGTTAAATGGGCGTAGCGCGTTCCTGTTATGTAATCAACGATTAAACGCGCTTTAACGCGGGCCTCTTCGGCTGTCACTGAAGCCTGCGTTTGTAGATAGTGGATGCTGTCTTCGTAAGCCCGTTGCACATTCATCTTGGCCATAGTTAAAAGCAGATTCGGTCATTGCTCCATCGGCGACCTGTAAGTACAGCATACAGGAAAACTAATTTGTGACAATGTTGCAGTTGATATTCAACTCTAATACAATGGTTTTAAGTCTATTGCGAATTGCTTCTAAAAGTATCAGCACGTTCTTCCCTAAAGCAGAGTAAAATCATGAGCATAACCACTGAGCTAAACCCTGGATGTCGGGGTGAGTTGCCACTAAGGAAGATTACTATGCCCGCAGTGCGAGATGTTCAACAGCAATATGAAAAAGCCTTAGAGTTGCTCGTTGAGAAAGTGCAACAAGACCCATATATCCTCGCGGCTATTTTGCTGGGCAGCCTCTCTTATGATGTAGTGTGGGAGAAGTCGGATATTGATATAACGCTGGTTACACAAGAAGTCAAGCAAGCGCAGACCGCTTTTTCCCTCGTCGAGTGCGGTATCAATATCCATGCGATTGTGGTGCCGCGCAGCCAATTCAAAAAGATGATGGCAGGCTCAGTGCAAAGCTCGTTTATGCACTCGTTGATGTCTAAAGGCAAGCTACTCTTTACGCGCGATGAAACCATCGGTGAGCTTTTTGAAACCCGCGATCACTTAGGGGCGCGGGATCAGGAGATTCAACTCTTGCGCGCCAGCACCTGGGTTTTGCCTTCGCTGACCAAAGCCGAAAAGTGGTTTCATGCAAAGCAAGATGTGAACTACAGCTTCTTGTGGATTATGAAAACGATAGAGGGCTTGGCCACCATTGAAGTTTTGCAGCATGGTGAAGTCACCAGCCGCGAAGTGATCCAACAGGCTCTGCGCCACAACCCACAGTTCTTTACTGCTATTTACAGTGACCTCATTAATGGTAAAAAGACACCCAGGGTTATCAATGCAGCCCTCGACTTAATCAACAATTATTTACAAGCAAGAACGGCTCTGCTTTTTAAACCATTGCTCGACTACCTGGCCGAGTCACACGGAATACGTTCCGCCACTGAGTTAAATCACTACTTCACCAACCAGATGAACATTTCCGGCGTTGACCTGGCCTGTGAATGGCTGGCCGATCAGGACGTTATTCAAAAAGTTTCTGCACCCGTGCGTCTTACCAATAAAAGCCGGGTGGATGTTGAAGAAGCCGCTTATTATTACGCTGGTGAGAGCTTCTAAACAAAGCAGCTTGCTCGTATGGCTATTACCGAATTACACGTTGCCGGTTATCGCTCAATCTATCACATCCGAATGCCCTTACGCCGTATCAACGTGTTAGTGGGGCCGAATGGTTGTGGCAAGAGCAATCTCTATCAATCTATGTTCTTGCTGGCTTCGGCGGCGACCGGGCAACTGGCGCGCACCCTGGCCGCAGAAGGCGGAATGCCGTCGGCATTGTGGGCCGGGCCACGCCGCAAAAGCGCGAAGAAAGAAACCGTGCGTTTGCACCTTGGCGTGACCCTGGATGATTTATCCTATGAACTCAACTGCGGTCTGCCGACTTCGGCCAGCGGCCCAAGCCTGACCGAGCCATCGCAGTTTGGCTTAGACCCAGAGGTCAAAGAAGAGAGTGTTTCTTTCCTGAATGGAAGAAATAAAGTAACGCTAATGGAGCGCGGCAATGGCACCGTCTGGGTGCGCGATGCCGAGGGCAAACGACTAAGCTACCCGATGTCATTGTCACCATCGGAATCGGTGCTGGCTCAGTTACGTGAGCCGCATCGCTACCCTCAACTTTCCGCCTTGCGCGAAGAACTGGGGGGTTGGCGTTTTTATCATCACTTTCGCACCGATGCCGATGCCCCGTTGCGGCACCCGCAAGTGGGGGTACGCACACCCGTGCTGAGCCATGATGGTTGCGACTTAGCCGCCGCCTTGCAAACGATCCGTGAAATCGGTTCCGATGCTGGCTTAAAGCAAGCCTTGGATGCTGCCTTTCCGGGTGCCGCCCTGAGCGTCGAATCACCGCAGGCACGCTTTAGTCTCTATTTGCAAATGCCGGGTATCTACCGGCCTTTTGATGCGCGTGAGCTTTCGGATGGCACCTTACGTTTCTTGTGCCTGCTCGCCGCCTTGTTAAGTCCCCGGCCTCCTTCGGTGCTGGCCCTCAACGAACCAGAAACCAGCCTACACCCCGATTTGTTAGAGCCGCTGGCCCGCTTAATTGTCAACGCCGCGCAGCATTCGCAGTTGTGGATTACCACACACTCTGACAAGTTAGCCAGCCATATTGAACAGTTTTCCGGCGTGGCCCCTGTTGGATTAGAGAAAGTTGAAGGAGCCACCCGGATCGTGGGGCAGCGGTTGATTGAAGATTGATATTAAGGCCGGGCATTGAAATACCCGGCGGGAAGACCTGCGGCCAAGCGTCCTGCCGGACGCCACGATAGCGTGATAGTTTGAGGCCGTCCGCGAAGACGGTTGGCTTCAGCCTTCCAGCCCAGCAGACAGCATCAATATGCTGTCTGCTGGGCACCCAACCCGCCGGGTATTTCAATGCCCGGCCCTTTCCGGCACTTCTAAGGAGAAACGCTATAATGAGAACGACAATCGCCGTGCAGGGAGCCAGGGAACATAATCTAAAAAATATCAGCGTCGAGATTCCACGCGACCAGTTGGTTGTCGTAACCGGCGTCAGTGGTTCAGGCAAATCATCATTAGCCTTCGATACGATTTATGCGGAAGGGCAGCGCCGCTATATGGAGTCGTTATCGTCTTTTGCGCGGCGTTTCGTCGAACAAGTCAAAAAACCCGATGTGGATTTTATGTTCGGTCTTTCCCCCGTGATTGCGATTGAACAGAAGACTGTTGGCAGCAATCCCCGCTCCACGGTTGCTACCCTGACCGATATTGCCAGTTACCTCAACTTATTATTTGCGACCCTCGGTGTCACCCATTGTCCCTTCTGTCAGCGCGAAGTGCCGATTCGTAGCAAAGTGCAGATCGTCGAACAATTAATGGCGTTGCCGCCGGGCACTGCCATTGAGTTGCGCGCTCCTATTTTCAAGATTTATGGCGAAGACTATAATTTTCTGTTTGCCGAGGTGCGTAAAAAGGGCTGTCGGCGTGTTATTGCCGATGGCGAAGTGTTGGACATTAGCGAAGACCTGGATTTAGATGAGGGCAAAGATTATCAGATGGAGGCTATCACCGATAAGTTCATCATCAAACCTGGCATCGAGAAAACTCTGCTGGCCGGAATCGAACATACACTGGCGCTGGGCGAACAGTTTATAAGTGTCCGGGTGTTGTCCGCGCCGCCAGTGGCGGACATCGGGAAGAAAAGCCGAAACGACCAAGCAGCCAGTGTGGGCGATGATAAAGTAAAGAAATCAAAGGGCGAAAAAGGCTCAGTCGCGGCCACTATCACTGCTGATAACTCCCCCCTTTCCCATGCAATGGCCGGGTGCCCTGTGGGCGAGAGGCCGGGGGTGGGGGCCATTCCTTTCGGCTGCCCGGAACATCACCTGGTGATGGGCGATCTGGCTTCGTATCATTTCATGTTCAATGAGCCGCTCAGCGCGTGCCGCACCTGCTTAGGGTTAGGCACTTACTTGCAGGTGCATCCCGACCTTTTAGTGCCTGACAAGAGCCGCAGCATCATCGGGCAGGCGTTTGTCCATGAGGCGTTTCGTTATAACCGCGATACCTGGGACGGAGCAATGGTTTATAGTCTGGCGCAGCATTATGGCTTTAGTCTCGAAACACCCTTCAAAGACTTGCCACCAGCAGTTGTTGAGATTCTCTTGCACGGCACCAAGGGGGAAAAGTTCAAGCTGCTCGCGCCGCCCGGAGCCAAAAATGACAGCAAATATGTGGGGCGTGAGTTTCGCTTTGATGGCTTTATCAATCGCATTGAGCGGCATTATAAGCGTTATCGCCAGAAGCAAGTCGCGCATTCGGGCATGGAAGCTTACCTGCAAAAAGTGATGGTCGAGCATCGCTGCCCCGATTGTAATGGTGCGCGCCTTCGCCCACAACGGTTGCTGGTTACGGTAGCTGGCAAGACTATTCACGAACTGGGCGAGATGAACTTTTCAGAATTAAAAGTCTTTCTCGACAAACTACCTTTAGCCGGGCGCAAGCAAGCGGCAGGCCAACAGATTCTTAAGGAGATTGTCATCCGTGTGGAATTATTGCTGGGTATTGGTCTTGATTATCTCAATTTTAACCGCAAGTCGGGCACGCTTTCGGGTGGCGAATCGCAGCGCATTCGGCTTTCAACCCAAATCGGCTCCGGGTTGATGGGAATGCTTTATGTCTTAGATGAGCCGAGCATTGGTCTTCATCCCAAAGACAATGTGAAGATGATTCAAACGCTGCAACGCCTGCGCGATTTAGGTAATACCGTCATTGTGGTAGAACACGATGAAGACACCATTCGCGCTGCTGATCATGTGGTCGAAATTGGTCCCGGCCCTGGAATTCATGGCGGCGAAGTCGTCGTTCAGGGGCGCATTGAGGACATCCTTAAACATCAGGCTTCCCCTACGGGCCAATATCTCAGCGGCATGAAGCAGATTGCTATGCCATCGCAGCGGCGCCAGGCCAAAGCACAACGGCTCACCATTAAAGGGGCGCGAGAAAATAATCTCAAGAACATAGATGTCGAGGTGCCTTTAGGACAGTTTATCTGTGTCACGGGTGCCTCCGGTTCAGGCAAAAGCACTCTCATCAACGATATTCTCTTTAAGAAGCTCTATTCCCATTTTTACGATAGCCGTGTCCTCTCTGGCGAGCATGACAGCCTGGAAGGTATGGAGCACATTACTGATGTGGTGGAAATTGATCAAACTCCCATTGGCCGCACGCCGCGCTCGAACCCGGCGACTTATATTGGTTTCTACGACAATATTCGCCAACTTTTCGCGGAAGTGGCCGAAGCCAAACTCCGTGGTTACACTCCTTCACGCTTCAGCTTTAACGTTAAAGGCGGACGCTGCGAAGAGTGCGCGGGCGACGGTACTGTGACCACCCATTTAGGCTTTATGCCCGATGTCGAAGTGCTCTGCGAAAGCTGCAAAGGTGCGCGCTATAATAGTGAAACTCTAGAGATTACCTATGGCGGCAAGAACATCAGTGAGATTCTGGATATGCCTATCGAAGAGGGGGTCTCTTTCTTCCACGATCAGCCGGGCATTGCGCGTAAGATTTCGGTTTTGAATCAATTGGGTCTCGGTTACTTGACCATTGGCCAATCGGCGACAACCCTCTCCGGTGGCGAAGCCCAGCGCATTAAGTTAGGCTTTGAACTCTGCAAGCTCAAGCGTGGCGGCCATATCCTTTATATCTTAGATGAGCCTACCACTGGCCTACACCTGGCCGACATTCAACGCCTCTTAGAATGTCTCAATCGCCTGGTAGATACTGGACACACTGTATTAGTTATCGAGCATCATCTCGATGTCATTAAAACTGCCGATCACATCATAGACCTCGGCCCTGAAGGTGGTCATAACGGCGGTGAAGTCATCTGTTGCGGCACACCCGAAGCTATCATCAAAAATCGGCGGTCCCATACTGGGCGCTTCCTAAAGCGTCATCTGTGCTAAGGCAGATGTGCTCTCTTCCTGCTGCTCCCCTCATCTTGTTGGCCAAAACCGCGCAGGACAACATATAAAAGCGCGGCCTGCTGCTTTGGTCTCAAATCTGCTGTATTTGGGGTCATAGTTTGGCTGCGTCGTTACGTGTCGCTGTTTTAGGGCACAACAGGGGATGTATTGACGTGCTAATTGATAAGTTACATGAAGCGAAAATTCTAATTGTAGACGATGATGCCAGCAACATGAGGTTGCTGGAGGATGTGCTGCGTGTCGAAGGCTACACCCATATCAAAACCACTGACGACCCACGCGGCGTTTTGGCCTATATTATTGAGACGCATCCCGACCTCATCATTTTAGACCTTAATATGCCGCATCTCAGCGGGTTTCAATTGCTGGATTTGATGAAGCCCCTGGTTGGTGAAACGGATTACCTGCCAGTGCTGGTGGTTTCTGCGGAAAGTAGCTTTGAAGCCCGTCGCCAGGCTTTAACCAATGGTGCGTCTGACTTTCTGGTGAAGCCCTTCATCGCGGCAGAAGTAGCGGTGCGGATAACCAATATGCTGCGGTTGCGCTTCATCAACCTGACCTTGAAGAACCAGAACTATTCCTTAGAAGAGGAAGTTCTGCACCGCACCGTGGAGTTAGAAGGTTATCAGATTGAATTAAAAGAAGCGCAGCTTGAAGTCATTGCGCGTCTGGCTCGTGCGGCTGAGTATAGAGATGACCAAACGGGCAAGCACACACAACGGGTTGGCCTTATTAGTACGCTGCTCGCGCAAACTATGGGTCTACCCAATCAGCACGTTGAAATGCTAATGCGCTCTGCACCGCTCCATGATGTAGGAAAAATAGGCGTGCCGGATTCTGTCCTGCTCAAGCCCGGCTTCTTTACGGAAACGGAGCGCCTCATTATGCAGCGACACTGCGTTGTGGGGGCTGAGTTATTAACGGGTGGCCAATCGGACATTGTGAAGATGGCCGAGCGGATTGCCCTAACTCACCATGAGCGATGGGATGGGGCCGGTTATCCCCTTGGCTTAAAGCAAGTGGATATTCCCGTTGAGGCGCGTATTCTCGCCGTGGCGGATGTCTTTGATGCTCTCACCCATGAGCGGCCTTATAAGCCTGCCTGGACGGTGGACAAAGCTCTCGCTGAACTGCGGGATTATAGTGGGAGACAATTTGACCCGCAAGTTGTCGAAGCCTTTATGACTTTGCCATACCAAGACTTGATTTAGAGGTTTAACCAGCGTAAGGAATCCTGAACAAGAGGCCAAAATGTCCAAGAAGATATTAGTGGTGGATGATGAAGAAGATGTTATCCGCATTATCAGCAGCAATTTGGAAGCGGCAGGCTATCAGACCATAGCCGCCAATAATGGTCATGAAGCCCTGGAACGGGCGGCAACCGAGAAACCTGATTTGATTCTTCTTGATGTCACCATGCCGGGCATGGATGGGTTAGAGGCACTCCGTAAATTAAAAGAGACCGTGGTGCCAGATACCGCTGTTGTTTTGCTTACGGCAAAGTCTGAGAAGTCAGATATGAAAGCGGGTTGGGATTCGGGGGCGGATTTATATTTGCTAAAGCCCTTTTTGCCCGCAGAATTAACACAGTTCGTTAAATGCATCCTGGAAGACGGCCCGGCTCTGCTCCAGGGTTAAGCATTGCTCTGAGTTGAATTAAGATCAGGCAAAGACAGAGATTTGCCACCTTACAATTCGCCACCTTAAAAGCAGTCACTTTCGGTCTGGAAGATGGCTGCTTTTGCTTTATATCCTATACTGAGACCATAGCCAATCAGCATTTTGAAAGGAAATGGAGCATGAGGTATTGTCGTTCCCCGCGTGCCAGTGGCATCGCATGGTGTTTATTCTTAGTAGCTGCCTGCTTGATGCAGGTTCAGGTGCGGGCACAAAATCTGGCCCGCTTTCGTCCCCCCGCCGTTCCCCTCGTAACGCATGACCCCTATTTTAGTAACTGGTCTATGAATGACCGTCTGACCGATGATTGGACTAAGCATTGGACAGGCTCAATCCAGGCCATGTCGGGGTTAGCCCGCATTGATGGCAAGCCATATAACTTCATCAGCAATGGCGTCAAATCAGCGCCTAACATGCAACAGACAGCCTTAACTGTTACACCTACCCGTTCGATTTATCAATTTGAGGCAGGCGGCGTGCATCTAAATGTCACTTTTATGTCGCCCCTCCTGCCCGACAATTTGGATGTGTTGTCGCGCCCGGTGACTTACGTCAATTTTGAAGCCAGTGCCATTGATGGTAAGCCGCACCAGGTGGCGCTTTATTACGATGCGACGGCGGAGTGGGCGGTTAATAAGCCAGAGCAAGTGGTGGGGTGGCAACGCTCCTCCGTGGGCGATATGAATGTCATGCGCTTTGGGACGCAAGAGCAGCCCGTATTACAAAAGACGGGCGATAACCTGCGCATTGACTGGGGTTATTTTTATGTTGCCGTGCCGCGCCAGCCAGCGGTTTCCACGGTTATTACCAGCGATGCGGCGCGTGAAGCGTTTCTAAACAACCTCTTACCAAAAAATGATGACACTCGGCAGCCGCGTGCCGCCAACGATGAGTGGCCTGTGTTGGCTACATCTTTTGATTTAGGCACCGTTAACAGGCGTCCGGTGGAGCGACGTTTAATGCTCGCCTATGACGACCTGTATTCCATTCAATTGTTTGGTAAAAATTTACGTCCCTACTGGCGGCGCAATGGCATGGATGCCGATGGACTGCTACGCGCGGCGGAGCGTGATTACTCTTCGCTAAAACGTCGTTGCGCCGCCTTTGATAATGAATTAATGAGTGATGCACGTCGCCTTGGTGGCCCGAAATATGAGCGTTTGATTACTCTGGCCTATCGCCAGGCATTGGCTGCGCATAAGTTGGCTGCCAGTGAACAGGGAATGCCATTGCTGTTTCCGAAAGAAAACTTTAGCAATGGCTGTATCAGCACGGTGGATGTGATTTATCCCTCGGCTCCCATGTTTCTGCTATTGAATCCGCAGTTAATGAAGGCGATGCTGGTGCCAGTCTTAGACTACAGCATGTCGCCCCGCTGGAAGTTTCCCTTTGCACCCCACGACCTGGGCACTTACCCCAAAGCCAATGGGCAAGTTTATGGCGGCGGTGAAAGAACCGAAGAAAATCAGATGCCCGTGGAAGAATCGGGCAACCTGCTCATTCTGTTGGCGGCCTTAGCCAAAACGGAAGGCAACGCCGATTTTGTCAAACCCTACTGGCCCACTCTCACCAAGTGGGCGCAATATCTACAGGACAAAGGTATGGACCCGCCGAACCAGCTTTGTACTGATGACTTCGCTGGCCACCTGGCGCATAATACCAACCTTTCGGTTAAAGCGATTGTGGCTTTAGGCAGCTATGCGGTTCTTTGCGATATGACGGGCAAAACGGGCGAAGCCAATACTTACCGCACGGTGGCCCGCGACATGGCAAGCCAATGGGTCAAGATGGCCGATGATGGCGATCACTATCGTCTTGCTTTCGATAAGACTGGCACCTGGAGCCAGAAATATAACCTGGTGTGGGATAAGCTGCTGGGCCTTAACATCTTCCCGGCAGATGTGGCGCGCAAGGAGCTGGCATTCTACCAAACCAAACTCCAGCATTGTGGGCTACCTCTCGATAATCGCCGCGATTACACTAAACTCGATTGGGAAGTGTGGACAGCAACTTTAGCTCAATCGCCCCAGCAGTGGCAGACGATTATGGACGGGTTAGATAACTTCGTCAATGAAACCCCCAGCCGCGTGCCGCTCACGGACTGGTATGACACTAAAAGTGGCAAGGAACAGGGTTTCCAGGCACGCTCTGTCGTAGGTGGGCTTTATATCAAGTATCTCGATGATCCCTCCCTCTGGCGTAAATGGGCTGGTCGTGCGATGGGAAGAACTCATTAAAGAAGACGTTGGTGCGTACAAGTAACAATGGCGGACTGAGTATGCATACTCAGTCCGCCATTGTGTTTGATAAATGAGTTAAGTCGGATAGCCAGGCGGCTGAAGCCACAGGCAACAACAGCGCAAAGTCCGCGCAGGCGGACTCCAGTCATAGAGTTGGCCACCTGAGAGCCTGCGCAGGCAGGCTTTGCGCTGTTGTTGCTGCGAATTTATTCGCCCGGCTTAATC
This sequence comes from Abditibacteriaceae bacterium, assembly GCA_019239895.1. Classification (GTDB taxonomy): domain Bacteria; phylum Armatimonadota; class Abditibacteriia; order Abditibacteriales; family Abditibacteriaceae; genus JAFAZH01. The sequence goes on from JAFAZH010000018.1 coordinate 42,412, forward strand.
TAAGTAGTTAATTATTCAGAAAGGGCGATAAGTGAACGCTACATTCGTCAACACACAATAAATTAACGCGCTGAAAATGAGCCATATCAGAAAGAATCGTAACTGCTTGAACTGGCGGCTGCGCGTCTGGGCCTTCTTAATTTTAGCCGGGTGACGCAGTGATGGCGTGCCACGTGTAACCACTGTGCTATAGCCAGAGTGTGAGGGCGATGTGGGCCGGTAGAGAAGCTCGTCCGAGGAGTAGAGGGAGATCGGAATATCGTCGCGGTTCTGGGTGTTTTTAATACGCAAGCGGCGGTTGCTGCCCAGCAGCGTTATCGTGATAGTCCCCTGGGTTTGGCGTGTTTTATCTACCATAGCTCTCTCCTCGACGTGGGGTGCAACAAAGTTGAATAGAGGTAAAGAAAGTATAAATTATTAATACCCTCATCAACAGAGTGCAATTAATATGTTTTATAGAATAATGAGACGTTGATTGATAAAGGAATGTGGGTAAAACCCGCTCTAAAGTGCGCTCAGGGGAGTGGTAGAGGTGCTATGACGTTAGGCGCAAAGAGATTATACCGCAAACGGTTCAACAATTTTAGAGGCTTGGGTTAAGCGGCGCACAACTTCTACTGAGACGTTGGTTTTGAAGCCACTTGATTTGCCATTTGTTACCCGGAGCCAGCCACTAAACCAAAGCGGTGCCTACTCGTAGATAACAGCACTTGTAGGGGCGCTACTTGCTGCGCTTTATGGTGGCCCTTTGCCTACGCGGTGGAAGAGAAGCTGGCGATGAGGTCTCAGTTACACATCGCAAATCCGTGCGGCCTGGGCGAGCGATGTCATCGGGTCGCGCTTGGGAATGAACTCCTGTCCCAAGAAGCCTTTATAACCCGTGTCGAGAATCGCCTTTATGATAGCTGCGTAGTTGAGTTCCTGGCTGTCATCAATCTCGTTGCGGCCCGGCACGCCGCCAGTATGATAATGACCAAAATATTCGTGATGCTTTTTAATTGTGGCAATGACATCGCCTTCCATGATCTGCATGTGGTAGATGTCATAGAGCAACTTAAAGTTTTCCGAGCCAACTGCCTTGACTAAATTGATGCCCCATTCGGTGCGGTCACACATATAATCGGGGTGATTAACTTTGCTGTTCAGTAACTCCATACAGATGGTGACTTTCTTCTGCTCGGCTAAACCCACCACTTGCTTGAGCGCATCCGCACAGTGCTTTAAGCCTTCCTCATCGGACATACCTTTACGATTGCCAGAAAAGCAGATAACGCTGGGGAAACCTGCCGCCCCAGCCGCTTCGACGCTGTTGCGGATAGCAGCCAAGCATTTCACATGATTCTCAGGGTGATTTAAGCCCGGATCAATGGGATGGCTGTTGGTCATGGAAGCAATGAGGCCATATTGTTTTAAGATGGGATAGGCTGCCGGGTCTACCAAGTCCATGCCGTGCAATCCCATTTTGGCGCTGTTCTGTGCCAACTGCTCGATAGAAAAACCACCATAACACCATTTGCAGGCCGATTGATTAACCTGCCCCTTGAGCACCACTTTCTCATCCTGCCACTTTTGCAATGGTTGCCCTTGAATTGGTAACACCTGTGGTGCATCCGCAGCCTGGGCATTACTGGACATTCTCGCAGCGACGATTGCCGCCACACCCGTCGCCGCGCCACGTAACAAATTACGCCGACTCAGGTTGTTTGAAGCGAGTTCGTCCATCTCAGTCTGATTGTCTCTGTTATTCATGTTGAGTTTCCTGGTATTTGAATATAGTGAGGTGTGAATTGGGCTGAGATTTATTCTAACAGCGTATTAAAAAGCACACAGTGTTAGCAATAGAGTGAGTTGTATTACAAACGCCACGAGCAGGAACCGGAACCAGTAACTGGAATAAAACAATCTATGCGCTTGCCTGTTTAACAATATGGTGTCGCTTCTGCTTTAATACTCTTCTAATGGCATGGAAGGCTTGGTGTTCTGTAATTTTAAATTCCTCAGCAATTTTGATATGAACACTTTCCGAAAACCCAATGTCATCTAAGCTTTCAGAAACCCTGGATAGTAAATCTTTAGATACAAATCTTTTCTTATTTATTTGTATAGCCTTTTTCGATTGACGATTAGAGATTCTAAATTTATTAGCTATTTGCTCATGTATATTGGTTGACCAGGGCAAGTCTGGGAGAGACGCTTCAATCTTATCTACAAAATCGTTCGGGAGTGAATCTTTTGGAGTAATACGGCGCACGTATTTGAAGTCAACGAGTTTAAGTCTTTGTTTATTCTCACTATGTTGAAGATACTGCAAATATGCATCTACTTGTTTGACGGAGCCATGCAATCCAAGGGTATAGCTACCATTTGGGTGTGGAACTTTGCTGAAAACAATATCCTTGACTACTAAAATCTCTTCCTCCGCAGCAAAGGTGTAGTTCATGTGAATTACTTTGGCCCCGCGTCCATTTAATGGCAGCACGTTAGCATAAGCTATTGTTGTTGGCTCTTTCCGTTGTCTTGTTAAAGTGTTTTGGCGGCGCAAAGATTTTGTTTCTGTATACACAAATTCGGCAAAAGCTCTCACAGTTTCAAAACAATGAATTATGTAACGCTTATTAACTGATAATTGTTTATCAGTAGAACTGTAATCGTGACGATATTTTTCGTCTGTCCTCCCTAGCCTATGAACCATGAGGTGGCGGCGCTCATGATATTCCTGCAATTCCTTCAGATCAAGTCCCGATTTCTCAAATTTAATATCTAGATACTTTTGGTAATAGGCGATAACTTTAGCGAAGCCTGCATTTTGTAACGCACGACATTCTTTATTTATTAACTGAGTAGCGATTTCTGATATAGACTCGAATGATAAAATTTGACCATATGAATATTGAATTGTATCGTTCTTATGAAACAAATCTCTCCTAACAGTAAATACTTCCCTTATCGTATCAACAAGAAAAACTTCTAACGCGGATATAACCCGAATTAGCAGAATTTCTCGCAAATAACCAGGATACAGTTGCTTGAACTGCTGTTCCATAACCTGAGCATTGGGTGCAACAATGTTATATTTGTAGTTTTTGGCTAAAGTGCGTTCTATTTGAGCAGTTGGATCTTGAAAATTTTTCAAGATTCTCTCAGAGACGTGCAGGATAGCTTGATCATAAGCAAATAGAGTCCCTAAGTGCAAAAGTTCAAGTCGTTCCATTTCAATTTTGAAATTCTCGTATGCCTTAGCCATTATAATCGGGGAAATATGATGCTGCCTATCAGTTAACACATTGCGTATGGCACAATAGTAACAATATGAAGGAGGAAAAAGATAGACAGTTCCTCATTCTTGAAGGAAAACAGGGTTAGGTCAAAACACCCTCAAAAGCGCAATGCCTTTGAGGGTGTTTTGACCTAACTGGCTGATTGCAATTTAAAATGTCGGGCCGCTACGGACTAACCCGCGATAGGCACCGACAACACTGACTTCTTCGGCAGGCACAATCATATCTCTATAGTCAGGATTGGATGCGCGCAGCACCACCGTGGGTTCTCCCGGTTGCTGGTGGACATGCTTCAGGGTAGCGTCATCGCCCACTTGGACGGCGGCAATTTCGCCCAGACGCAATTCTACACCGGGCCGCAATAGCACCAGATCGCCGGGTAGGATGCCGTCGCCCGTCATGGAAGTGCCATGCACGCGCAGTAGAAAATCACCAGCTTTGTAGGGTAGAATATCGCCCAAGCCCTCGATGAACGTATCAGTCTCTTCAATGGCTTCGGAAAGTGGGCCTGCGGGAATTTGTCCTAAGAGTGGAATGCCGCTATGCGTGGCGGCTTTACCCAACGCCGTTAAGGTGATAACGCGCGACTTGCCCCGCACGCCACCTTGAATCTCGACGTAGCCGAGCTTCTCTAACCGTTGCAAGGTCGGGGTCAGGCTTGATTCTCCCGCTAATCCCATCTGCTGGGCGAGTTCGCGCACAACTGGAAAACCGCCGCGCTGCCAACAGTCGCCGATGCGTTGCAATATATCAATATGACGCTTGCTCAAAGTTTTCATGGAAGCTTATTCATCACTCACTTACTCTAAATTGGAAAAGAACGGAAGGCCAGACGCTGAATCTTAGGAGGAGAATTCAGCAGGGGTAGGTATCTGGCCTTCCGTTGTCGGTTACGCAAGAGCGTAATAAAGGGCGCAAGGCAGCGAGGCGACTTAACCTCTATGCCCATTAGCCGAGGCAACTTCGTTCATTGTAAATGCCCCCACGCCATTGGCTGAAAGAGTTAAGCCCGCGTTTCCATCCGCATCAGCGTGTTCGGCCATATTATCTTCAAAAAGATGCGGTTCGGCGAAGTCCTCTTCCGGTTCGGGCACCGTGTCCTTCTTGCGGAAATCGCACATAGGCGCACGCGTGCCATGATGCCCGCAAACCCAGCCATTAGCCGATTTGCCGCGAATGTATTTCGCCTCAATGCCACAGTTGCAAAGCACGGTGGCACCATCTTCGGCCAGGGCATGATCGTCGTGGCTGCCCCGGCTGACATCGGCTAAAGGCGTGGCCGCTGTGGTTTGCTCTGGGTTGGCGCGTTCCTTGGCAGCCTTGGCTGTCGCGGCGCTAAAAGACGACACCCGATTGGCGTTGCTGCTGCCATCGGAAAGCCAGGCCGTTAATTTGTTAGCAATCTCTTTACCAGCTTTAGGAATAACCTGGCCAGCAATAGCGGGGCAGCGCGTCTTGCCCACAATCAGGTTATTGTCCTGGTCGAGATCGGCTACTACGTCAAACTCATACTCCAAGCCATCGCGCTGCACTGGGGCCATACCGACCTTACGGACGGTGGTGCGCCCGGTTTTATCATTCTTTTCCTGTACATATTCGGTCTTCGCCCGCATGGTAGCGATAATGTGCAGACGCGAGGCGATGATGGTATCTACCATCGCATTATGCAAGGGAGTTACATCACGCCATGCGCCAAAGGTGTTATTCGTCTGCTGCCGCTTGGCGACACGATCCACTTGCTCCAGGGCACCCTCTTTACCCGTCCAGGCATGGGACAGGCTGTCAATGATAAGCACGTTGTAACCGGCTTCATCTGCCGCGCGAATCGCCTCAATATAGGTCTGGGGACTGAAAGTTTCCAGTTCGAGGACATCAAATTCAAAGACATCCGAGTATTTGCTGGCGCTGCCATGCTCCGTGTCAATCACGGCGACCGGGCCGCCCAGGTGTTTTGCTATGTTGAGTGCTGTATAGGTTTTACCACTGCCCGCCACGCCAATCAGCGACATGCGTAGCTTGGCCGATTTCTTTGATGCTTTCTGGAATGAGAGATTCATGTCCTTTAACTCCTCGCTTATCTCTTGACTTGTCCCTGTCCTGGTGTCCTTATTGACTCGTCTTGTCAGAACTTGATTAGTAAATTGTTGAAAGCGCGTCTGAAGCAACTGCTGATAATCAATCGTTTGAGAGTCAATTGGTTGACAATCAGCGGGTGCCCGTTCGCCAGTTGATCGTGCTTTGGTCGGACGCGCTTCGGTTTCCCTTCAGCCTAAGTTATAGCTATTATGACTATAGCGACTCTGGCGCAACGGACGCCCCGTTTCATGGCGAATTTGCTCCAACCGGGTGCGAGCTTCCAGGCGCACCATAATGTTATGGTAATCCGCCTCACAGGCTTTGACTTCACTCGCCCCGAAATCATCCTCGGCCAGAGCGCGCAGAGAGCGCCGCGCCTCGATCCACACGCCGACCAAAAACAAACCGAACATCACGACCATTGAAACCATCCATGCATTTTCCGTTAACATTTGCTGCCTCCTTAAGCTGTAACCTTTACTTCTATACTTTTATTGATACCCGACTGTACACACTCTGAGAGCAGTTCCAATACCCTCTTTTCTAAGATTATACCATAAATATCGTTAAATTTCACGACTTATCCCTAATTTTATCATTTTTCCCCAGGTCATAGGGAAAACTCTCATCTTTTTCACTAATTCGAGTGAAAACGAGAGACTGAACTATGCACCACAGAGACACAGAGGCACAGGGAAGAGAGATTGAGTTTCAAATCTCTATGTCTCTGTGGTTATTCCCTTGTCCCATTGGTAGAAAAAGAAAAACAAATTTAACCCTTCTTAACTGTCCACGGCCCAAAGGCGAATTCGATTAGCTCTGCATATTTTAGCGTGCCTGCACCTGTGATAAGCCCCTTGGCATCTTTATGCAGTTGACCAGTAAAGGATTGAATGCCAGAGGGTGTGGAAGTGGCTGTTGCATTCCAGCTAATGGTTCCAGTGGCTAAATCGCAATGGCCGCTGCCAGGAGCATTATCAAGCAGCAGGACAGAACCATCACTGCGTACAGTAAAGGTAATTGGTCCGGTGAGGCGGCTGACGGGGCTGGCATCAGGAGTGGTGGTTTTGTAAGTGCCGGAGTAGTTACCAACAAAGGTATTCCGTGGAGGGGTTGGCGTGATGGTGGGCTGAGTCGTTGGGGTTGGGATAAACAGATTGGAATCGTTACCCTCACCGCTACAACCACTTAGCATTCCAGTTAAGCAACTGCACAGGACAATGGATACTAACGCCATTCGACTTTTGAAGCTCATAAAATAATCCCCGGTTAGCACTGCACATTTTCATTTATTGAGATACCATAATGTTATCCACTACACACCTGCCATAAAAGACCTTTGCTATTAAGGGTGTGGCGACACAACTCTGCTTTAGGATTGGACTATGCTCAATAAGAAACTTGTTATAACGGCTGCGCTGCTCGGTTGCACTTGCAGATTGCCTTCAACACAAGCGGCTGACTGGACTCCGGCCCAGGCTCCCTTGATGACACGCTGGGCAAAGAATGTTTCCCCGGTTAATGCCCATCCTGAATATCCACGCCCACAGATGGTGCGCAAAGAGTGGCTTAACCTCAACGGACTCTGGCAATTTGCCCCATCGGAAGCAAGCGATGCTGCTCCGTTGGGTAAGGCACTGACGGGTCAAATCTTAGTGCCCTTTCCACCGGAATCGGCCTTATCAGGTGTGATGAAGCACGCGGATCGCGTCTGGTATCGCCGCACTTTTGCGGTGCCACCGCGTTGGCATGGCCAGCGTGTGTTGTTGCACTTTGGCGCGGTGGATTGGGAGGCGACGGTTTATGTCAACGGCAAGCAACTTGGCATCCATCGCGGCGGTTATGACGGCTTCTCGTTTGACATCACCGATGCGTTAAACCCGACTGGCACGCAGGAAGTTGTGGTGGGAGTTTTTGACCCTACGGACAAAGGCGATCAGCCACGCGGCAAGCAAACCACTAATCCACGCGGCATTTTCTATACGCCAGCTACAGGCATCTGGCAGACTGTATGGTTAGAGCCAGTGCCCCAGACGAGCATTATGCGTCTGAATCTCGTGCCCGATGTGGACGGCAAAGCTTTGCGTCTGAGTGCCGAGGTGCAGGGGGCAGTGAATCCCAACCTGCGCCTGCGCGCGACCGCCCTTGATGACAACCACACAGTAGGACGCGCTACTGGCCCGGTGGGGACGGAGTTACGCATTCCGATTCGCAACCCACGCCTATGGTCGCCCGCACAGCCTTTTCTCTATGATCTCCAAATCTCTTTGCAAGATGGCCGCAAGACGGTAGATAGCGTGGATAGTTATTTCGGCATGAGAAAAATTGCTCTCGCCAGTGATGGCAAGGTGCAACGCCTGATGCTCAATAACAAGTTCCTCTTTGAGGTTGGCCCGTTGGATCAGGGGTTCTGGCCCGATGGCATCTACACCGCGCCCACCGATGAGGCCCTGCGTTATGACATTGAGATGACCAAGCGGCTTGGCTTCAACATGATTCGCAAGCATGTCAAAGTCGAGCCGGAGCGTTGGTATTACTGGGCCGATAGACTGGGCGTTCTGGTGTGGCAGGATATGCCCAGCGGCTTTAACACCAATCCGCCAGAGGCCAGCAAGCAGCAATTTGAAACCGAATTGCAGCGCATGATTGAAGGCCGCCGCACCCATCCTTCGATTATTATGTGGGTGGTCTTTAACGAGGGTTGGGGCCAGCACGATACCGAACGCATTGTGCCCTGGGTCAAGAACTTCGACCCTTCGCGCCTTGTGGATAACGCCAGCGGTTGGACGGACAAGAAAGTGGGCGATGTGATTGATATGCACAACTATCCCGGCCCCGGTTCACCGCAACCAGAACCCAATCGCGCTGCTGTCTTAGGCGAGTTTGGCGGTCTGGGACTGGGTGTGGTCGGCCATACCTGGGCCAAGACCTGGGGCTATCGCGGCATGGAGAACTCCGAGCAGTTGACCCAGAATTATCTCAAACTCTTGCGCAAAGCCTGGCAACTCAAAGATAATCCTGGCTTGAATGCCGTCGTTTATACCCAGACCACCGATGTCGAAACTGAGGGCAACGGTTTAATGACTTACGACCGCGAGCTGCTGAAAGTTGATCCGGTGCGCGTCGCAGCGGCTAACCAGGGGCAGTTCCCGCCGCTGCCCATTGAACAAACAGTTGTGCCGACCGCTGCGCAGCAAGCTACCAACTGGCGCTACACAACCGATAAGCCTGCGGATAACTGGTTTAGCCCCGATTTCAACGATACCGCTTGGCCACAAGGCCCTGCTGGATTCGGCACGGCTGGCACTCCAGGAGCGACCGTCCACACCACCTGGAACACCTCCGATATTTGGATTCGCCGCGAGTTTACCCTTCCCGATAACGGTGATCTGAGCAACCTGAGCTTATCCTTGCATCATGATGACGATGCCGAAATTTACATCAACGGCGTCCTAGCGGTCAATGCCCCTGGCTATACCTCACAATATGAGGAAACGGCCTTAAACGCGGCGGGTAAAGCCGCGCTGCGTCCGGGCAAGAATACCATTGCGATTCATTGTCACCAGAACAACGGTGGGCAGTATATTGATGCCGGTATCGTGCGCTTAGTGCAACCAAGTGCTATTGCTGCGCGATAATTAAATTTAGTGGTGAGATAAACAATGGAAGCAGTTGGCACTATTGGTTTCATGGCTGTAATGACTGCTTCAATATCGGTTTGACAGGTGACAATTTTACCTCCATCACTTTATTACTGGTTATGTGCGGTATAAGACAGACAGGCCAATCTTAGGCGTATAAAATTATTGTGGTGTTTAATGCTGTGCAGAGAAGGCGAGGTGTCTATGCTATCCAATGGCGTCGAAGAGGGTTATCTTAATGCCCACAACAATCGTATCCTCTACGTGGAAGATCACGTTGATAGCCGAACTTTAATGAGCATGATATTAAAGCGTGCGGGGTATCAGGTCACGGCGGTCGAGACTATCACTGAAGCGCAGAACTTAACTCAACAGGGTAGCTTTGACTTATATCTCCTCGATAGTAAGGTTGCTGATGGTTCAGGCGTGATGCTATGCCAGCAACTCCGGCAGTTTGACCCGGACGTGCCGATACTGTTTTACTCCGGCGCGGCCTTTGAAGCCGATAAGGAAGCCGCTTTATCCGCCGGAGCTAACGCCTACCTGACCAAGCCAATGGAGATGATGGACTTAACCACCACCATTGCCCACTTTCTCAAAACCCCTTAATTGCCCGAAAACTCAGGCCAAAAGTCGTTCTTTCCTAAAGCCGCTTTAATAACTCTTTGAAGCGAAGCCACGCGGCATCGTGGGCTTTCATGTTGGCCTCATTTGCATCCGGTGCTTCCCCGGCGCGCATAAAGCCGTGACCTGCGCCTTCATAAATGACAGGCTCGTAAGTCTTACCTACTTGCTTCATGAGGTCAGTAGACTTGGGGACAGTTGCCGTCACACGAGCATCGTTGCCTGCGTAGAAGCCATAAACGGGAGCGTTGATGCGAGCGATGTCCTCGGCTTTGTCCGGGCCGGGGCCATAAAACACAAAGGCGGCTTTGATGTCTTTGTTGTTAGTCGCCATGCGAAAAGCCTGGCCGCCACCCCAACAGAATCCAGCCACCGCGACCCTACCATTGCAGGAGGGCAGGGCAGCTACATAGTTCTCTACCGCATTTAAATCTGCTGTTACCTGATCGGCAGGCAGCATGGAGACCGCTTTGGTAATGGCTCCCTGATCGGGATACTCACTGGTGCCGCCACCATTTGGCCCGGTGCCAGAAAGCAGGTCGGGTGCAATGGCGATATAGCCCGCTTCGGCCACTTGATCCGCCGTGCTGCGCACCCAATCGCTCATGCCAAAAATCTCATGAATCAGCAACACCGCAGGCGCTTTGTCTTTGACTTCGGGATAAACCACGAAGCATTGCACTTCACGGTTGCCCTGCTTCACCTTCACCCATTCCTGATGGCGCGGCGATTTTTCCAGACGGGCCTTGGCCCAATCCTGCCCACCGGTTGCTTGGGCATGACCATCGTGAACGTGAGCATCCTGCGCATAAACAGGCATAATGGAGATTACAGCGGCGATAAAGAACGTAAGTAAACGACGCATGAGAATTCCTTTCTGGTGAAGAGTTCAGAATATGCTATTCCGCAGATTAACGTACTTGAAGCAAGCGTTGCAAGGAGTCGCATACGCTTTTTTATCCGTCTGACTTGGCTGCGCAGGTTACAAATGTAACGTAAAATCAATGGTATAGAGGCAATACAATGATAACCACAATTGATTTAAATGAAGCACAACCGTTATCGCAGTTGGTCAACTTGGCTAAAGCTGGAAACGAAATTATTATTGCTGAGGGTAGTACGCCAGTTGCTCGACTGACGGCCATCGTGCCTGCTGTGTCCACTCCTCAGCAACGGATTGCTGGTCTGCATCAAGGAATTGCCTGGATTAGCGAAGATTTTGATCAGCCATTGCCAGATGAGTTCTGGATAGGCAACTCATGAGAGTTCTGCTTGATACGCACATCTTTTTGTGGTGGGATAATGCCCCGGATCAACTCTCAGCGCAGGCGCTATCGCTCTGTCAGGACTCGGCTAATACATTAGTATTAAGCGTGGTGAGTGTCTGGGAAATGCAAATCAAACAGCAATTAGGAAAATTGACCTTGCGTTTGCCACTAGCTGAGTTGATTGAAGACCAACAGAAAACAAATGGTATAGAAATTCTGCCTGTCAGCTTGGCTCATGTCCTATTGTTAGAAAGCTTGCCATCACACCACAAAGACCCATTTGATCGCTTGCTTATCGCTCAAGCTAATGCCGAAGACATTAGCTTGCTTAGTGTTGACCCCAGTTTTAAGCAGTATCCGGTTAAGCTACTCAATTAAAGCAGCAAGTCACTGTAAATGGACAAGTTGCTATCCCTATGCTTGCCTATCTTCACTCGTTGAGGAGAAATATAAAGCGAGGCTAAGAGTTCATCTCAGCCTCGCTTTATTAACTTTTAAGGGACGGGTTACGTCGCCTTCTGCTTGGCTTCATCGGGTACATCCACTTTCGTGGTGCCAACATCTTTGACTTCCACTGTTGTGGTGCGGTTGATGTTCACATCATTACCGTTGAAGTTGATGGTGCCCTGCACATTGTATTGATACTTGGAAAGTAAGCCATCGGCGATCCAGAATTTGACCGAACCTTTGGTGTTGGTTGGGGTAGGCGCGTTGCCGCCGCGACGACCAAAGGCGAGTAGGGACTTTGCGCCGTCTTCGGTTAAGTCACCGCTGTAGGCATCATCGGCTTTTTTGATGTCCGTTGTCTTATCCGCCAGGTCGCTGGCTTCGGCAGCAGGAGCTTTGAAGTTCTGTGCCATGCGCGCAATGAAGCGGCCTGGGCCGTTGTTATTCTGGCTGGCGTCCGCTAACGACTGCCAACCATCGGCAGTTTTGACGGCACCCTTATCACCCTTTAACACGATTTCAGTCGTATTATTGCCCCGCGTCACCGTCAGATAGGTGTAGCCGTCCTTCTCGGTTTTTCCGTCGGTGGGGCCTGCCATGCCCCGCCCGCCGCCACCGCCTGCATTTTCGACGGTGGAGTGCCAGCTATAGTTGGCTTTGTCTCCCAATGCCTTAGCCGCGTTTTTGACCTCATCCCTGGGCGTCAAGTCGGCGGCTAGTAACGCCCCGCTGAGCACGGCCAGCGTGCCCAACATCATACCTTTCTTCATGCTGTCCTCCTTGGATTTCACAACTATATGTTTAAAAGAGAAAAGTTTTACGTTGCTAAGACTGGCTTCTTGCGGGCCGAGCGAGCCTTAATGAGTTGATCGGCCATGACACCTATTAAGATTACCGAACCCGTTACAGCGAAGTCCAGTTCACTTGGGATGCCCAGCAGGACTACCAGATTTTGCAGCACTTGTAACAACACAGTGCCGATGAGAATGCCGATGATGGAACCCTCTCCCCCGCGCAGGCTGCAACCGCCTAACACGGCAGCGGCAATGGCATATAACTCGAAAAAGTTGCCGTGTGATGAGGGGGAAATAGAGGGCGTATAAAACGCGAGTAGAATCGCCGAGATACCAACCAAGACGCCAGAAAGCATATAGGCACTGGCGATAATACGACGTGAGTTAATCCCCGAATAACGTGCTGCTTCTTCGTTACGCCCAACCGCGAATAAGTAGCGGCCATAAATTGAGCGATGCAGCACTACCCACATGATAGCGGCGATAATAATCAAAATAATGAATTGATAAGGGATACTGGCAATGTCGCCAGTGGCCAGAGTACGCAGACCTTGAAAAGCATCGCCGGAGCTAAGTCCTGGCGGGGTGCTGTCGTGCGTAATGAACCGCGCCATGCCTCGGTAAAACAACAGGCCGCAGAGGGTCACAATAAATGCCTGAAGACCGACTTTGGTAATCAGAAAACCATGCAGACAGCCAAGGGCAAATCCCATCGCAATAATAAAGACGGCGGCCCCCACCTGCGGCCAGTGCCATTGACCCAGCATGAGGGCCAGTAAGACGCCTAACAGGGCGAAGGCCGAACCCACTGAAAGGTCAATACCGCCCGTGATAATCACAATGCCCATGCCGATGCTGAAAATCCCATACATGCCCACCAATTGGGCCATGTTATGCAGATTATCACGGCTCATAAAGAGCGGATTTTTGAGGGTGGTGACGATACACAGGAAAACCAGTAAAAGAAAAATGCCGAGTTCTTTACGCATGTGGAGAAATCAATTATAGAACTATGAGTCTTCCTTCGTGTGCTGCATTATAAATGATTCGCAGTACAATGTCATGGTGAGATTATGTTTAAGACTCACTCCACCCGCCCCTAAAGGAGCGGGCTGTATTAAGAAGCCCGGTGAACCGGGCTATAGTTGCGGCTCTCTTTGAGTTGTAGATGTAGCCCCGTTCAGGGGGCTTGTCAGTTCAGCCCACTGCTTCAGCGGTGGGTGCTAATGTTGTTTATTATTCAACTTTGGTTCTACTTATTCAGAGGCTAATGAGTTTGCTGGTTTAGCGCCTCCAACAGCCAGTTCCATAATAGCCTCTTCGCTGGCCGCTTCACGTTCTAAGATACCAGTAATGGCCCCTTCGTGCATGACTGCGATGCGGTCGCTCTCGCCCAGAACCTCTTCCATGTCGCTGCTAATCATGATGACGGCCACACCATTTTCAGCCAGGCTCCGCATGAGCTTATAGATTTCGGCTTTGGCTCCCACATCAATGCCGCGTGTCGGCTCATCGAAGATAAGGACTTTAGGGTCAAGTGAGAGCCACTTGGCTAAGACGACCTTCTGTTGATTACCGCCGCTCAGATTACCGACGTTCACTTCCACCGAGGGCGTTTTGACGTTGAGCGTTTCGCAAATTTTAGTAGAGCCTGTGCTTTCAGCCGCCCGCTCAATTAGCCCAAACTTGGAGTAACGTGAGAGAGCAGGTAACGTGACATTCTCACGAATCGCCATATCCAGCACTAACCCTGATTTACGTCGGTCTTCTGGAATCAGGTAAATGCCATGCTTGATGGCGATCTGGGGCGTGTGAATGTTTAATGGAATGCCACTGAGGACAACTGTGCCTGAAAGTGGCGGCTCCACGCCGAAAATGGCTTGGGCGACTTCAGAACGGCCCGCTCCAACTAGCCCAGCCATGCCTAAGATCTCGCCCTGACGCACATCAAAAGAAACACTGCGGTTAGGATAGCGGCGCGTATGGAGGTTCTCGACTTCGAGAATCGGCTTCTTCTCTCCGCCCTGCGGAGGCGGTGCATAGAACCGCTCTAAGTCGCGGCCTACCATCAGGCGCACCATGCGGTCGTGCGAAATCTCTTCCCGCGCTAAACCACCCGCATTGTTGCCGTCGCGCAGGGCCACCACGCGATCCGCAATTTCTGTGACTTCGCCCAGACGGTGCGAAATATAAATAATGCTGACGCCCTGCGACCTGAGTTCTTTGGTGACTTCTAAGAGGCGTTGCGTTTCGGTGAGAGTCAGGCTGGAGGTTGGCTCATCCATGATGAGCAGGCGGGCCTTTTGCGAAAGCGTGCGGGCGATTTCCACCATCTGCTGCTGGGCAATGGAAATCTTATCGAGTGGCGTTCGGCTGGATATACCCAGCCCCAGGCGGTCAAGGTAGACTTGCGCCTCATTGTGCATTTTACGACTATCTACTAACTTAAGTGGGCCGCCCATGAGCGGCTCACGTCCCAAATAGACGTTGCTGGCTACATCCAGATTATCGAGGACATTGAGTTCCTGATGAATGAAGCCAATCCCGGCGCCGATGGAATCATTCACTGACTTAATAACAAGCGGTTGGCCATCAATGAGAATCTGGCCCTCGTCTGGTTGATGCACGCCGCCCAGGATTTTCATGAGCGTGGATTTACCCGCGCCATTCTCGCCGATAAGAGCGACAATCTCACCGGGGTAGATTTCAAGGCTAACGTTGTTGAGGGCGATGACGCCAGGGAAGCGTTTGCTAATCCCCTGCATCTGTAAAAGCGGCGTGGCCATAGGAGGGTGGGATGTGGGAGGGTGGGAGGTGGGGATTGATCGAGATGTGCTCTTTAGCACATCACCGCTTATACTCCCATCCTCCCACACCCCCACACGTTCAAGATTAAGCGCGCAGTTTGGCTAATTCGGCGCTGAACTGATCTACATTGGACTTGTTGATAACCTTGGTTGGCACGAACTTCTGCTTGGAAGGAGGTACTACGGATTTATCACCGTTCAGATATTTGGCCATATCTATAATGGCTTCATAACCAAACTGGAAAGGCGCTTGCACGACCGTGGACTCCACGCCACCGCTCTTGATGCCAGCGAGGGTATCTGGCTCTTCGTCGAAGCACACGATTTTAACCTTGCCGATTTTGTTGGCGTCTTTGACCGCACTCAAAATGGCGGGGCCATTGTAGCTCCACAGGCCAACCATGCAAGTTACATCCGGGTTTTTAATTAAAGCTGTGGCTACGTTTGATTTGGCTTTAGTATGGTCGGTTTCGTCAGTGCGGGTATCCACAATCTCTATCTTGGTGCCCTTGATAGCATCCTTGATACCCTGCAAACGATCTTTGGCATTCTGCGCGTCGAGGCTACCGACAAAGCACATGATCTTGCCGCCATTGGGCAACAGCCGCTTAATTTCGCCGCCCGCCATGAGACCTGCCGCATGGTTATCGGTCCCAACATAGAAAGCGCGATTACTCTTTGGTGCATCGCTGTCCTGGCAGATGACAAGAGCTTTCTTAGCCGCGTTGTTGAGCATGTCGGTCTGGTTGGCGGCATCCTTGGGGCTAATAGCGATGCCATCAAAGTTCTGGACGAGGAGATCATCTACGATTTTCTTCTGCTCGTCGGCAGTGCCAGTGCCCGGAATCTTGAACTGAATTTGCACGTTCGGGCCTAATTCTTGGCCAGCCTTTTCCGTACCCTTGCGCGCAATTGTCCAGAAATCGGAAGCGTTGTTAGTGACGAAGGCTAACTTGAGAGCTTTTTTGGAAGCTCCGCCCCCGGCGGCAGTAGTAGTTGTAGTGTTAGTGGCGGTAGTCGTTGTGGAATTAGTGCTTGAGGCAGTTGTGGTAGTGGAAGTCTCGTTAGAAGAACCTCCATTAGAAGAACAACCCGGTAGAAAGGCTCCAGCGAAGAGACATGAAGTCAGCGCGAGGCCAGAAACAAGTTTCACTTTTTCTCCCTTACTTAATCAAAATTTAAAGAGTAGGCGCGGCGTATGACTATTATATCTCAAGTAGGCATAATGCCCCATGCTGGACAAACTGGCTCTAGTTGATAACTTAGCCAGGCGGTTAGAACCGCAGGCAACCACAGCGCGAAGTCCGCCTGCGCAGACTCCACAGAGCATAAGATTTATCCTTTGGGAAGCCTGCGCAGGCAGGCTTGGTGACGTTGTTGCCTGCGGTTTTAACCGCCTGGCTATGCAGTAACTTAGGTCAATTTAATTCATCGCCAACTTCACCCTCGGTTCCAACGCCACAACAGTGCGGCTGGCGGCTTGCTCGACTACCACATGCACCTGGGTTGGAGAATTGCCATCTTCATCGAAAATAGTGATGATATTGCGGCCAGGGGTCAGCCACGGTTCGGGCAGATAGAGACCCTTGACTGGCACTTTCTCCGGGTAACGTCCTAAGTTATGTCCATTGAGCCAGACGAAACCGCGTGACATGCCATCAAGCGTGACGCGCAGAATGAGATGCTGGGTTGTGGTGGCTTCCTGGCGCGGCACTGGCGGCATGTTAAATTCGGTGCGATAAAATGCCGGAATGCCAAAGGACGCAGCTTTCTCGCCATACCCTTGCATGGGCTGCACCGCATTAAAGAGTTGCCAGGTACCATGTCCCTGTGGTTCGCCATCGCCCACGCCACCGCGCATTCTCCAGCTGTGAATCACATCGCCCGTGCTGGCCGCGCCGCTTTGTAGGTCAAAATCGCCGCGAATGCCACCTGGCCCGGCAGTGTTCTCGACTAAGACCGCTAAGATGTTGGGGCCGTTGTCGTGCCAGGCTTCATCCAGGGATACGTCAAAGGGCTGATCCCAGCCCTCGTGCCGCAACAGCTTCTTGCCGTTTAGGAAAACAGTGGCGGTATCGTCCACGCTATCAAAGTGGAGGGTGCGATGCGGGCCGGGAACGGCACCCAGTTCGGCACGATACCACACAAAACCCTTGCGCTCGTGGAACACATCCTCTCCGGGCGGAGTCGCTATCTTCCAATCACTGCTATTGGTATTGAGTTGTGGGTCAGCAATTTCGGCAGCGGCAGCTTCACCGCGGTCATCGGCTCTCCAGCGCCACTTAATATTAGTGCTGTTTGCAGCCGCAGGCGGTGCTATGCTTAACGTCACAGTGCCATTGACACCCTTGGCATCTATGGTATCAATCGGGCCAAGATAGCTAAAGAGTTTATGGCGTCCATAATGCGCGGTGAGAACCGCCAGGGTGTTATCCCCTTGGTTTAACGGCACCTGCATAGTGCGCGGCACCGGCTTATTGAAACGCTGTTTTACCTTGCTATTGCCGATGTGCTGCCCATTGATAAAGACACTGATCCAATCGCCTACATCATTGAAGTTGAGAGAGTAGGTGCCCGCTTTTGGAGCGCGCACTATGGTGCGATACCAGGCATAAGCCCCCGTGTCGCCATCAGCCCCCATTGGCAGCGGGGTGTCACTGACCTTCCAGCTTTGTGCGTTATAATTAATCTGCGCTTCGGCATCACCTCGGCGCATTTCCCACACGGCGTTATTAAGAATTGAGCCATAGAAGGTGGAAGGCATATTATCACCCTGCGCTGAAGAACGAGCAGGGAACAAAGGAACCGCACCCGCAGAGGGGGTGTAAATCGTAGCGGCTGGCAGGTTGACATCGGTGGCGGCAGACACCATATTCTGCATCGCTTCGGTATCGGCTACGGCAATGCGGGGCGCAGCGCGTTCAGTGATGAAACGCAGTCCGCCTCGATTTTGCGGCAGTATATCGCCCACATAATCGGGGCCACAGATAACATAGTTCTTGCCTCCCGTCTCTACAAACCAGGTGTGGTCAGCCGTGGTGTCACTGACGCTCAGAAGACGCACCTGATGGTTGCCCACAGTAAAGGAATTCTCAATTTGGCCATTGGCCGGGAAGCGTAGGTTAAAGGTCAACAAACGTCGCCCGGTTGTGGCATCAACCGGGCCAAGTTGCGCGCCAGGGCTGGTGATGACGCGGTTAGCTGGCACCTGAAAGCGCAGTTCCCCCGCACTATCAGGCTGTCCATAGACAACTAAAGTCGTGGTATTGCCCTGCTCCGAAATCCCCAAAATACGGGCGGCAGCCAGATCGAGAGTGACATCCGGCAGCAGTTTGTAGTTGGTAACGATGGGCACTATTTCGCCCGCATTAATGGTGAGTGAACCCGTTGAGGGGTACTGCGCGTTGCCCAGCTTAACCTGGGTCGTAATGGAGTCATTGCCGTTATTGTCCAGGAAGAGAATCGTCCCGGCTGGGCTGCGGCGGGCTGTAATGCGCAAGCCCTGTCCGGTGGCGGCATCTTTGTAATCCCCCGTGGCATTCTCACTATCTTCCAGGACGCTCTGGAAACTGCGGGCAAACCAGGCAGCACGCTTGAAGCGATAGTAAACCGGACGTAAGTCGCCCGCCTGACCTATTGCGCCACTATAGTCGTAACTGGAAGCGACTTCGTCATCGTTCCAGGTATCAAAGTCCGTCCCGCCATGTAGCATATAATAGTTATAGCCGTTGCCTCCATAAGCGATAATTTTCCAGGTGCCCCGGTCGAAGCGGCGCAAGTCCTTATCATTTAACGGCCCATAAAGGTTATACCAACCGGGCCAGAACTCCGTGCTATACCAGGGATTGGTGCGTCCCTTGCTGTCCCAGGGATTGTCCCCACCTGGGTCGCTGCCGTGGTGCAGGCCGCTAAAGAAGTACGGCACTTGAAGCCCCAGGCGCAAGGCTGTGTCGCGCAAGTGGCGAAAATAGCCATTGGGCATGTCACGGCCCCAGCCTTGCGGGTGTTCGTTTTCCAACTGCACCATAATAACTGGCCCGCCGCGCTGAATCTGATTGGCGGCAATGATGGGGATAATCTTCTCATACCAGTGATCCACGGCGGCCTCAAACTGCGGGTTATCTTCGCGCACGCGCACGCCCGGCTTAAAGCGCAGCCAGACGGGATAGCCACCGCTATCCCACTCGGCGCACACATACGGGCCGGGGCGCACCACCGCATACATGCCGACGGCTTTAACTTCCTGCAAGAATGCGTTGAAATCGTGGTCGCCCGAAAAATCCCATTTGCCTTCCTGCGGTTCATGGAAGTTCCAGAAGGCATAGGTTTGCACCGTGTTCAACCCCGCCCGCTTCATGCGCAACAGGCGGTCGTGCCATAACGCGCGCGGCACGCGGCTGTAATGCAAGCTGCCGGAAGCGATAAAAGTCCGTTGGCCGTTAAGCAAGAAGCCTCGCCCATCGAAGTCCATAAACTTCTTGACGGCAGGAGCCGGGGGAAAGATACCATCATCAGCATGTGCAATAGGAAGTTTGGTGATGCCAAGACAGGTGAAAAGGAGGATAGCGGCACACGAAGAAGTCAAACGGAAAGAACCAGGACGGAAACGACACTGCATATTTTCTCCAGGGGCGAATTTATGATATTGGACGACTCTTATGCGATAGAGCATAGTTTACTCGGCTTCAACCCGTAATGAAGCGATAAGTTATCATACGGCACTGCTTTTGCTGAGCCAAAGGCCAAACCAATTGTTAGACATCCCACTAAACACTGGTTGCGAAGCGAGCAAGACCACAGGGCACAGAGGTTGTTCGCAGGACAAAGACGGGGAGAAAATTACCAGCAATGGAATGAGGAGAGGTTTTATGCCCGCAAAGTTGAATGTGACACGACCTTTTGGCTCCACAGGTGTTGAAGTGCCTATTATTGGCTATGGCACCGCTCCACTGGGTAAAGAGAAAAATATTCCCCGCGCAGAAGGTGTCCGTTGCCTGCACCATGCGATTGATTCTGGTATCACCTATCTGGATACGTCCCCGGATTACGGCAGTGAGCCTGTGGTTGGCGAAGTGATGCGCACCCGGCGCAATGAAGTGTTCCTGGCGACCAAGGTCAACCGCCGCAGCAAAGAAGGTGCATTGGCCGAACTCAAAGAATCGCTGCAAAAACTCCAGACCGACCATGTAGATTTAATTCAAGTTCATGCCGTCAATGCCTGGGCCGATTTAGAACAAGCCCTGGCTCCCGATGGTGTCGTCGCTGGCTTAGAGCAGGCACGAGACGAGGGCTTGGTGCGCTTTATCGGCATCACCGGCCATGCTCGCCCCGAAATCCTCGGCCATGCTATTTATCAATATGCCTTTGACACGGTCTTGGTCGCGCTGGGCATCGGAGATCGCTTAGTGAGCGGCCCAGAGAATTTCCTGTTGCCACGAGCGAATGAACGCAATATTGGCGTCATTGCGATGAAAGTCTATGGTCATGGCGCTTACGAAAACCGTGAGCCATGCCTGCGTTATTCATTAGGCTTACCGGGTGTCTCACTGGCCATTGTCGGTCTCGATAATACTCAACAGATAGATGAAATTGTGCAACTTGCCAATAACTACAAGCCTTTGGCGGACGAGGAGAAAGACCAACTGGTGCAGGAGATTCGTCCCATTGTCGAAAAGGATGCTAAAGAAAGTAAAGAAGGCAAAAGCCAGTTATTCTGGCTGCATGATACCGCTGTCATGGGCTGGCAGGAAGAAGATGAGCCAGTGCTGGTGGATTACTAAAAGCCGGGTCTTTTACAAACCCGCACAGCTAAGCGGGACGCCCTGAGTAGAGGCGTCCCTTCGCATTTTAGCTTAATTGAGCCTTACTTCTCTTGACTTCCTCTCCTCGTATGTATTAATATCATAATATCAATTATTGATTATCTGGTAAGTGACATATTTCGAGGAGACAAGAATGAACAGAATAAGTAGAAGTTTGATAAGTGGAATTATTTTTAACCTATGCGCTTTAGCTGCCGTGGTGCCTCAGTCGGCGGCAGCCGCAATGAGTAAGAAACCCGCCAAAAAAGCCACTCTGCCCGTGATTGTGCAGGGCAAGGTCGTATCGCTCACCAGAGTGCCGCGCCTCGGCAGCGCGCTTTATAAGGATGCTGTGATTGCCGTGCATTTAGAAGGACTAAAAGCCATGCAGGGCAAGTTTAGCAAGAGCCAGATTGTGGTTTACACATGGGGCTTGCACAATGCCAGGCTTGCACCTGCGGCGATGGGCCGACCAGGACAAATGATGCGCTTTCAACTCACGCCGTGGCATAAAGCCGAAAACAAATATGGCGGCTACAACCGCATCAATTTTCAGGATGACGGCGTGATGACTTTATCAACCTATTGGGGTGACAAAAAGTGAGAAGCGGATAACGCCAGCGGATACTGCCACACGAATAAGAACAAAAATAACGGTAGCACCCACAGGGCTTTTGATAGCAATATCAGAAGCCCTGTTGTTTGTGAGAGACTTGCTATCATCTTTTTGAAATGCAGAGCGTGAGTGACTATGATTGAGTGCCAGAAAATGACGCAAGACACCTTAGCCGATGCCTACAGCCTCTTAACGAACTTTTTGAGCCAGGACGAATATTATCTCGACAGCAGCGCGGCTTATGGCGACAGCGGCAATGCGGCTTTATTTGATGCCCTCAAGCTTTTCCTCGACCATCCTGAACATGGCTTTGTCTGGCTGGCTTATGACCATGAAGTTGTGGTTGGCGTCTGCCTGGTAAACCTCGCTATCTCCACTTCCATCGGAGCTATTGTGGCTCGCCTGGATGATTTCTATGTGGCTACGGGCAAGCACCGACGCGGTATTGGAACGGCGATGCTGGATGCTTTGCGAGCAGAGCTAGATCAAGCCGACGTGCGCCGCATTGATACCAGCGTCCACATGCTTAACGATGGCGGACGCCGTTTTTATCAGAAGAATGGCTTCCTTTTGCTCAACGAGGAACGCTTATCTCGTGTGCTATAAGGTTTTATTCCTGTCGAGATATAATACAAGCTATCCTGTCACTCAAGAATACCGGTTAAGGAGACGCCTCATGCTGATCTGCTTTTGTGCTCATATTAGAAATTTGGTCACTCTGTCAGTTGTATTGCTCCTAATCGGAGGCGCAGCACAAAGCCTGGCTCAAGAGGCGCAGCCACCGGCTCTAACCCAGCCCGCGAGACCTAAAAACACGACAAGTTTACGGAAGATCGAGAGCACGGTTACGGCTATCAATACTGTTGATGGCAAGGTGACATTAACTCTTAAAGATGGTGCTCTGAGCGTAGCATTGACACCACAGACCGAACTGGTGCAAGAGGAAAGGAATATTGTTGCTTCCAGTCTTAAAGTGGATGATACCTTATGCTTGATTAGATTCCGCGCACGCGGCAGCATCAAAGAAAAGGGCAGTGTCACCACCATCAACCCCTTAACTGTCAAGATTGCTAACATGGGAACTTTAATGCTGACAAACATTGAAAACGTTAGCTTTTCTCGTTACTCACCACTTCAATCTACGGCTTTAGCGGTGGGACAAACAGTAGCTATTGATTTACATGTCAGTCACGATGGTGAGATTGAAGCTAAACGCGTGGCTGTCGTTGTAGTCCCTAAAACGCAGGCTCCCAAAAGGACTAAACAAACCACTCAGCGCAAGCCAGTGAAGCAAGATGTAAAAGGTTGATGGTTCAATCCGGCGAACAAGAATTAATAAACAGGAGCAACCATGAAAAATGCCCTAATGCTACGCGTTATGTGGATGTGCGGCTTCCTTGTTGCTTTAGCTTGCAGGGTGACTCTGGCAGCGGCCCCTGTTAAGCGAACATCACCCACTCCCCACAACGCTGTTAAACCTTCTAAACCTACGACCAATACGCCACGGACATCAAGTGCAAAACCCACCAATCCTTTTGCTCATTTAAAGCCTCTCAACAGCGGCCCTGGAATTATAGTCTGTGAGCCTATTTCAACTACTGGCAATGCTGCTTTTGGCGCGTTTGGGGTCGGTTGTGGGCGCTGGCTTCATGTAACGGTTGGCGGCCAGGGTGAATTAGGCAAAACCCCTCTGTTTCCTTATATTGCTTATGCTGAACATGAGAAGCAATGGCCTAATTTGCGCTTATCCCCAGAAAATGCGTTGGAGATAGCCAATATGCTGGGGGCCACCCATGTAGCGACGGGACATATTGAAGGCACTCCTGCAAAGTGCGAGTTAGCCTATCAGCTTTGGGAAGCAACCGGAGGTGGCGAAATCGGAACTCCCATTGTTGCAGCAGGCTCACAAGCTGATATTGTTGCAGCACTGCCCCGCATAGCGCGGGAATTGGCAGTTCGTTTAGGAGTCGCTAATCCGTTTATCCCGCCTGCTGTCAATGTTACCCCTACCGAATTAACTGGCATCGGATACATTCCTTTAGGCAGCCCGTTTGTGTTGCAACCCGATTGGAAACAACAGCTTTTGGCAAAGGCAGGAGAATGCCCATTAGCTGGCTTAATTATTATAGAGAGTAAAGAAGTGACGCCGGAGGTTGTCGGAAGGGTGCTTGCCCCATCGGTTGATAATGTCGTTATCTTGGGAGAAATTGGAGTTGCTAAACCGACTTTATTACAGCCCTATGACACACAAATTAATCAACTGGTGCAGAAATTCCCCTATAATTATCAACTCGCCACAATTGACGGTTTGCGTAAGCGGAGCCAGGAGAATCGTAAAGCCGAGATTGCCGCTATGGAGTTGGCCGTGCTCTGCTCACCAGGTAATTCCTGGGCTTGGATATATTTAGGAGATGCCCTGTCAAATCAGGCAGAAGACATCCGCAAGTCACGGATAGCGGGCCAAATAACCGATGCTGAATGGGCCAGTCTCAATAAACTTTATCCGTTATGGCAAGCCGCAGAAACACGGGCGACACAGTTAGATAAGCTTAACAGTTGGGCTTGGGCTGATCTGGCCACGGCTGCTACCTTCAACAGTAATAGTAGGATAGCTGATGCCGCCCTTTGGAAAGCTTTGGAACTGAATCCTTATAACGCCAGCACTTACTCTTGGGGCCTACAAATGTACCAGCCAAAATGGGATGATGACCCGGCCAAGCTATTGAAAGTTGCCGAAGCCGCCGCCAAACAGAGGTTTCTCACCCCAACTCTCGCTTACGAAGTCGTAGACGTGTTGCAAAATTTTACAGAAGTAACCGACCATACGCAACAAATAATTATGCTGGCTTTGGGGCAGTTGTTGGGGTCAAATCTGACTGATCCTCGCTCCAGCGGCCCTGGAGTTTTGATTTGTGAACCGGTGGCGGCTCAGTCCACTGGTGTTAAGGCTGATGCCAACACCACAAAATTCGGGATTGGTTGTGGACGCTGGCTGCACTTTACGGTCGGTGGTTTGCCTGAATTTGGCAAAACTCCCCTGTGGCATGATGTAGATGAGGCGCGTCGCTTTCTGAAATTTCCTGATTTACGTTTAAGTGCGGCTCAGGCAACTCGTTTAGCAACTGCCTTAGGCGCGACGCATATTGCTACCGGACGAATTGAAGGCACCGCTCAACATTGCAAGTTGATCTATCGTTTATACCACCTTGAGAAGGGCGGCGCGGGCGTCCCCCGGGAAGTTGATGCGGAGTCAGACCAGCCCGGTGTCATTGCTCATGCTATGCCTTTAGGAGACCCCTGCATTCTGGAAGGTTCAGCCGCAGAAGTAACATCTCACTTGCCCGCATTGGCCCAGCAGATGGCTGCCAGATTAGGAGGCAATACACCCCATCAACCAACATCTGTGGGAGCAGAGGCCCCTGATTTAATGGCGGTAGGCCAATGGCCTTGGACTATTCGTAAACCACCTAACGAGGAGCAAAGCAACCAGTTGCTTGCCTTAGCTGAACACTTACCCGTTGCAGGCATGATCGCTCTAAGTTACGCTGGGCATAATCAACTCCCCGCAGATATAGAGGCGTTAGACATTCAGCCCCCACAACCGCCTGAACTCTTGCATACGTTGACTCAAAGTCTGCTTAAGCAAGCTCCTGATAATCCTCTTGCATGGGGACAAATAGGACAGTTCGCACCACAGGAACTTTTATCTCATGCTGACCAAATAACTCATGCAGTTGAGCAACATCCTGATAATTATCTGCTAACCACAGTCAGTGCCTGGCTGCAAAGTCAAAAGCGGAATACAAAGGAGCAACTCAAGGCGGATTGGCTCGCTGTGCGATGTAACACTTATAACCCATTCGCCTGGCTTGAATTGGGAAGCACCATAGCGAATTTGGCAGATGAAACTCGCCAAGGGCGAGCAATCAACCAGATGGCTCCCAGCGAATTGCAATATGTAGAGCGGCTTTACCCTTTATGGTATCGAACTGTGCGTCAGGCCACTGTTTTAGATCCCATGAGCAGCATAGGCTGGGTTAAGGCTTCGCAGGCCGCCAGCTTTAACAGTTCTGGTTCAACAGCGGACGATGCCTTCTGGAAAGCTTTAGCAATAGACCCTCAAAATTTAGAGGTTTACTACTGGGGCTTACAAATGTATCAACCGAAATGGCAAGATGATCAGAATAAACTCTGGAAGGTAGCTACAATGGCAGCGGCGGATGAGGTTCGCTTCATCTTATTGTCTCCTGATATTATTGAGGCTTTGCAGGCCAGTGGCCTCAATGATGCTAAAGCGACAGAGCTTTTACAAACAGCCAACGTGAAGCTGAATACATTAGCCAGTCTTAATCCGCCGAACGCTTCTATCCATAAGAAACTCGGGTTTTTCTTTTGGAATCAAAAGCAGAACGAGCACGCCCAGACGGAGTTTGAACGCTGGGTGCAACTCAGCCCCAATGATGCTGAAGCGCAATACTGGCTGGGGGGCTTCCTCTATAGCATTGGTCGCTACGACGAGACAGCAATTCATTATCGTGAAGCGATTCGCTTGAATCCAGATTCTGAGGCTCTCCTTTATCTGGGGGACCTCTTGGTCTGGAGGAGCCAGGCTGCTGAAGCCGAACCCCTGTTGCGCCATTATATTCAACTGCATCCTTCTAATGCTCGCGCTCATCTTGACCTGGGAAAAGCTTTATTGGCACTTAATAAAACTGGCGAGGCACAGGCTGAATGGGCAGTAGCTGTTAAGCAGGATCAAGTAACGGATAAAACTGGCCAGAAGACTCTAGGGCAGTTCGGCAAACAAGCTCAAGAGGCACTTAGTAAAAACCCAGCTCCACTCACTCCAAAGATATTCCAACCGGTTCAGCCAGGGCAAACGGTGCTACAGCAGCCCTAACTTATGCTACCAGTAGCACGGCGTCAAGCCCGACTATAACTTTGACTGCTCCCAAGGCGTATGTGCTGGTGCTGCGTGAATTGGTGGGTTAGGAACTGAATGCCAATGATCGTATGAATCGCCACAATGGTGAGATGCTTCATGGCGCAACTTATACATAGATCGCAATGGCTATGCCTTACTCTTCGATAGCAACGAAGCAGGTAGGGTGCCCCGAATTCTGATTAGTTAACCCAAGATGCTACCCCTGCCCCAGCCAATGAATTCGCTGGGGCAGGGGTAGCATCTTGGGTTAACTACACTTCATTGCAGCTTACCCATACAACGGCCCGTACGTTGAGCAGGCGCGGTAGTCGGCACTTTGAGGCTCTAACGCGCCGAAACGCGACCACGCGCTGGGGCGGAAGATGCGGTCATCGGCTACGTTGTGCATGTCTACTGGGATGCGCAGCATGGAGGCGAGGGTGATAAGGTCAGCGCCAATGTGACCATAAGAAATCGCGCCGTGATTGGCACCCCAGTTGTTCATTACCGAATAGATATCTTTAAAGGGGCCATGTCCGGTCAGGTTCGGTACAAACCAGGTGGTGGGCCAGGTAGGATTAGTGCGCTCGTCCAGGATATTATGCACTGCTTCGGGCAAGTCAACGGCATAGCCTTCTGCGATTTGCAACACTGGCCCCAGCCCCTTGGTGAGGTTAATGCGGAACATCGTGACGGGCATTTCGCCGCGTGTCAGGAAATCGCTCGACCAGCCGCCGCCCGGAAAATATTCCACCATTGAGGGGCACCAGAGGGTGTTGTCGAGACACCTGCCGACTTCATTCGGCGTAGTATCCCAGAACGGCTTCACGCACGGCAGGTTATCGCGTGATTGCTGGCCTGTCCAATCGAGAGCCGCCGGGCCAGAGTTGATGAGATGCAGCACCCCTTGCGTAGCCAGTCCGGTTGTCATCTGCCCCGTGACCCGCTTAATAGCATCGGCACTCCAATAGGTCCGCACATCGGCAAAGAGTTGCGCCGTCCCTGTCAGGAGATGGCCCAGCAGCATAGAGGCACCGTTGAGTGAATCATTTTCTGTGGCTACGATATACGGCTGGCGGATACCGTTCCAGTCGAAGGAGCTACAGAGCAGCGCTTCCAGAAAATCGCCGTTGGGATAATGGTCTGTCCATTGGCGCTGCCCCTGAAAGCCTCCAGCCAATGCATTGTGCCCTTCGGATTCCTCGCGGTATCCTATCTGCGCCAGTTGTGAATTACCTACCATGAGGTCACGAGCAATTAGCGTCATCTTGACGCAGGTTTCCCAATCACCATCTTTTTGTTCGCGGGAACGCTGCTTGTCTGGTTCGTTGCGGTCTGCGCCTTCTTTGCAATTGGCGCGCACCCAGGCTAAAGCTTGCTCGTATTCTTTGGGGTCATAAATACCCTTTTCCATGCGGCGGGTAAATTCGGTCATATCTACCATCTCGGTGCGCATTCCCAGATAATCCTGGAAGAAATCAGCATCCACCATTGAACCGGCGATGCCCATTGAAACGCCACCCATTGCCAGATAAGAAGTGCCGCGCATGGAGGCCACAGCTAAACCCGCACGCGCGAACTGTACTATCTTCTGCTGCACATCGGCGGGAATAGTTGTATCGCCCTGATCCTGCACATCATGCCCGTAAATACCAAAAGCCGGTAAGCCTTTCTGCGTGTGCCCGGCCAGAGCTGCCGCCAGATAAACGGCACCGGGCCGCTCCGTGCCATTAAAGCCCCAGATCGCTTTTGGGATAGAGGGGGTCATATCAACTGTTTCGGTGCCATAGCACCAGCATGGCGTCACTGTGAGCGAAACGCCCACACCTGCGCTCTCAAACTTGGCCGCGCATTTAGCCGCTTCCGAAGCCCCCCCGATACAGGTATCAGCAATAACGATTTCTACGGGCAAGCCATTAGCATGGCGTATGTTATCGGTAATTAACTTGGCTGCTGCCTGTGCCATGCCCATCGTTGGCCCTTCCAGTGATTCGCGCACGCCTCCATAGCGGCCATCAATGGTCGGTCGGATGCCGATCTTGGGCAAGGCCCCACGCAAGCGGTTGATAGGTTGGTTCATTTGCATGTTCTGTACGTTTGCCATTAGCTATCCTTTCAGAATTGCATATAAAAAGAATATATTTACGAGACTTGGGTCTTACACTGTGATAGCACAGTTATCGGGTCAAAGTCAACCTAAAATAACTGGGCTTGGCTCAGGTTGCAGTCTAAGCCTAAGCCAGCCTTGAAACCCCAGAAGTTTTGCTCCATCGTTATGCTCTGTTGAGGGATGGCTAAAGCCTGAATGCCATCTCAGTTGGTCATGAACGAGGATATTTTCTGGAATCCAGAATCATGTCGTTGGGGCGCAACCTAATCTCCCACTGCACCCGACATTACTGCGTGAAGTAGAATAATAAAGGCCGTTGCCAACACGGGTGGAAGGTGAGTGAGTGCATGAAGCATTTGCTTGAGGAATTCAATATTACAAAGCAGCGTCTGAAGCAATTGCTGCTTCGCAATAAGTTAGTGGCATCTACCATCACGTTACTGACCCTGCTGCTGGTCGCTCTCTACTGGAGTGGGGTATTCGACGCGCCAGACCCGCAAGGGCAAGTGGGGGCGGGGTGGATTAAGCCTGTGGGGAGCGAGGTTGCCTATGTGGGGAATGCGACCTGCCAGCCCTGTCATCCGCATGAGTTTCAATTATACAATGCGTCTCCCCACTCCCGAACGGTGCAAATGATCCCCGTAGGCCAGGAGCGGCCAGAGTTTGTTGCCGCACAGACGGTTCGAGACGACCGGAACGGTATCTTATACTCGGTGCGCAAAGGGGCAGGCCAGAACCAGATCGTTGCTACCACGGGAGCGACGAGTGAAACAGACACGGCGCGGTGGATTTTCGGCTCTGGTAACCACGCCTGGACCTATCTGTCCCAGCATGGCCCACAGTTTCGCCAGTTAAAAATCACCTATTATCCACCATCACGAACCTGGAATTTTACACCTGGCAGTGGCCCTGGCGAAGGCACGGCAGAGGCGCTGGGCGATGCTTACACACCGGTGCAGGCAGCCGCTTGTTTTGGCTGTCACAGCACTGTGCTAACTGGCACCCGGAAGAGCTTAGACCTGGAGCACTCGCGCTTGAACGTTGGTTGTGAGAGTTGCCACGGCCCAGGCCGGAGCCATGTCGAGAGTGTCCAGGGTGGCGCAACAGCCAATGGCACCACGGCTAACGGAAGCCAGGCAGCGGAAGCCGCGCTGGTCACGCCTCCCTTGCACAACGGCCCACAGATTATGCAACTTTGTGGTTTATGCCATCGGATGCCCGTGGCCTCTGGTCATGAGAACGCTCTGGGCGAGACCCTGCTGGCCCGCTTCCCTGGGGTGGCGCTGGTTCGTAGTCGCTGTTTTACTGCTTCAGCGGGCAAGCTTTCCTGCATAACCTGTCACAATCCCCACGAGAGTACCAAAGAGCAACAATTATCCTCATTCGAGGCCAAGTGTTTGAGCTGCCACACTGCGCCGCATGGAAAGCCTTGTGCCCGTGGCGAGACGACTAACTGCATAACCTGCCACATGCCGGAGGAAGCCATTGCCCGGAAGATCCCCCTGCGCTTCCACAACCACTGGATCAGAAAGAATCCTTTTGGCATGAGCCAAAACCCTGCTGACATTCCCCATAACTCATAGTCGTTAAACGCTCCAAGAGGTTTACCGTCGCTGGGCTATTGCTCCTCGTGGTTAGATGAAGTTGCACTTTGCTGAAAGAAAACGCTTGGCTAATGCTTTTCCTGGAGTACAAACTGAAATGCCGGACAGGAAACCCTGTCCGGCATTTTACCATTTATTTGATTAACAAGTGAAAGATTAGGCGGGGAAGGCCGCAGTTAGAGCGTTCATCGCCTGGTTGTAGTCCACGCCATTAGCAGTGCCAACATTGGGAGAGTCTACTGTCCATTCCCACATGCTGAACCCACCTGCTACCGTAGCCGTTGGCCTGAGACTCTTG
>JAFAZH010000021.1 GCA_019239895.1 Abditibacteriaceae bacterium
TGAAGAATACAAGGCTCAGGGTGTGACTCATCCCGCTGGTTTGCAGACCAAACCTTGGGGCACTAAAGAGTTCGGCATTTTGGAGCCGAGCGGCGTTGGCATCACAGTTTACGAAGATTTGGCGTAGTTCAGGCGTCTGGCTTGTAGTGGTGGCAACTGCTACAGGCCAGACAGCAAGCTAACAAGGCGCTGCACCCGACCGCCTACAGCTTCGCTCCCTTCGCTCGTGCCTCGCTGCGGTCGCTGCGCTTTCGGCGGCGGGTGAGATACTGTGTTGAACGTCAAGGGGTGCGGGCGGCAAAATGCGGATCAAAGGGTTGGCCGGATTTCAAGACGCCATAAGCCAGATGCAACAGTTTGCGCATGGCCGCTCCCACAATGAGCATCTTACTTTTGCCCTGCTGAGCTAAGCGTTGACCAAAGGCTTGGATGAGGGGATTGCAGCGCAAGGCGGCCAGAGCCGGAAAATACAAGGCTTTGCGCAGCCGGGACGAACCGACTTTAGAAAGCCGCGTGCGCCCCTGCACAGAACTGCCCGACTGATAAAGGCGTGGCACTAAGCCTGCAAAGGCCGCCACCTGACGAGCGTTGCTAAACTGTTGCATGTCGCCCAACTCGGCTAAGAGCAGCGCGGCGGTGGCGGCTCCAATGCCGGGGATGCTCTCTAAGAGTTGAGCTTTGCTCTTGAGATCAGGATGCTGATCAAGATGATCTTGGATCTGCTGGCGCACCTTCTTAATGCGGGCTTGCAAATCCGCCAGGTGCTCTTCTAAGTCAGTTTGCACGGCGGCACAACTCAGACCCGCGCCTAAGCGATTGGATTCCATTGTGTGCATCTCTAAGAGGGTTTCCAGACGGCGCACTAAGGCCTGGAGCGCCTGTATCTCTGGGGCGGGAGGCGTCCACAGTGGAGGTTGGTGCATGGCACAGAAGCGGGCGATAAGCTGAGCATCGGCTTTATCGGTCTTGGTGCGTAGGAGTTGGCTGTGGGCGAAGGCGCGAATCAGAGCCGGATTGACTAAGGCGACATAGTGTCCTGCTTCATGCAACGCCAGGGCAATGGCTTCGGCCCAGGTTCCGGTCGCTTCCAAACAGACATGGACTGAGGCTGTCCCGGACTGGTGCAGCCAAGCCAGTAACTGCTGATGGCCAGCAGGAGTATTAGGGAAGATCTTGTGGTGCGGTTTACGGGTTGGTTTGGCTTCCGAAAGGAGCGCCACATCTAAGCTCTCTTTGCTAACATCAATGCCTAAAAACATAATCTCACCTCAATGGCTGCTGTGGTTGTGTCACGATTAGCACCTCGCCTACAAGTCAGCCTTGTCCATACAAGCTCTCCTGGGCCACACTTAAAGAATAAGCAGCGGGCGGCCATCGGAGGCTTAAGATACTGTCCGACCTTAAAGGCAAAGCAGGGAGTGCCAGGCGCTCATCTCAGCCGCAGACTCACAGTCTAAGCTGGGCGCGTGCGTCACTGGCACTCTTTCTTTAACATACAAGCTGGGCGTTAAGCGCATGAGCACAGGTTCTATTCCAATCGTCGAGACATTGAGGCGCACGCCACCAGCGAATGGTGGGGATCGCGTTGCGGCGATTGTCGAGGTCGTGCTTGCGTTTGCACTCGTTCATGTGACTTACCGGGCGCTCAAACACTTCACCATTATCGGTGCGTGGGAGGGAAAAGCCGGAACGAATTTCATCGCTGGGATCGTGATTGTGATGTTCGTAACTACAATTTTGATTCTTGGCCGACGGGATCTCACGACCTACGGGTTGAGCGCCAAGGAATGGCCGTATCGGCTGAACGTGGGACTTATTTGCAGCATCGTATTGCTAACAATCGAGGCGATAGGATTGATGCTAACGCGCATTCATATCGATTTTAGCAAGCCGCCCGATCCTCATGCACACGTTTCGTTGGGACGAGCGTTTGCACTAGCCATCATCGAATTGCCTGCCTATGCGATTATTTTGGCCATGCTCAGCGCGAGAAGACGGATTTTTGAGTGTCTTTCGCCCGTCATGACGGCACCGATGATTTTCGCGCTCTTGTCGCTATTTCCCCTTGTAGCGGCCTATTTTCACCAGCCTTCGATGTGGCTTGTTGTTCTGTGGTTGTTCTTTGGCGCGGGATTCGGCGAAGAAATTTTCTACCGCGGTTACATTCAATCGCGAGTCGATCAGGCGTTTGGTTTTCCGTTTCGATTATGGGGTTTTGAATTTGGAATGGGACTGCTGGTTTCTTCACTCTTGTTCGGCTTTGTTCACGCACTGAACACGGTGGATTATTTTCACGGACAGTTTGCTTTCGGCTGGTGGCACGGCATACAAAGTTTTTTCGTCGGTCTGTTTTATGGGCTGATCAGAGCCAAAACAGGCAGTGTTCTTCCCGGAGCGATCATGCACGGCTTGTCGGATGCGTTCGCCAGAATTCCCAATCTACTACCATGACACTTAACCATTGGCTGCGGCGATTGTGGTCGGCGCTTTCACACAAGGAAGCTGAAGTCACTACCCTCATTCAGCAAGCGATTGAGTTTCACTTGGAGGGGATGCGTGCCGAAGACTTAACCATTCCTGAAACCATGTCTACCAGCAAGTTAGTAGAAATTGGCGCGTAACAACAATGAACAAGCGGCTTAACCAGACGGTGCAGCCGACGCCCTTCAGCCCTGCGCTCGTGCCTCACTGCGGGCTTGCGGCGCGGCTGACTTTGGCGTTGTGCCGCTTGCGCGCAGCGATAAAGAAACTCATACTTCATAATATCTTCGCAATAACGAGAACACTATGAACACCCCTGAGAACCAGCAATGGCGGGTAGCGGATTGGAAGCAGCAACAACAAAAGATTAGTGCCCCTTTCCAAGTCATTAATCTAGGCGCAGTCCTGGTTATGCTGGCTGTGCCTCGTTACGCTCATACGCTGCATCTATCCGAGGATGGAGCATCCTACATTGCGCTTGCGGCTTTGCCAGTCATCGTTATCAACGCCTTAGTTTATGGCAGCATCATGTATCACAAGGCTGAGGCGGATAGGAAAATGATGGAAGCGCACTTTGCGGCTCAGGATGAGCAACTGCTCAGGGATTTTATGCAGCAGCCCTAGGCCATGAACAAGCGGCTCAACAGGCATTACAACGGACAGCTTTTCGCTCGTGCCTCGCTCCAAGTTGCCTCTAAATTTGGCGTTGGGCTGCCGCGCGAGACAGTCGGGCACTTGCACTATTTCTTGCACTGGCCACAGTGCGCGGCACCGGCTATGAGATCATGGATTACTGCTACACGCCGGTCAGCCTAGACCGGGACACAACGTTCAAGTCTAAGCTGGGGGAATTGCCACGCACGGCATTATATCACCTCAACCCGGCCCCGCCGGGCCTGGCGGTGCGCGTGCTCGACGGCTATTCGCTGCTGGTGCTGGCGGGCTAAGTCGGACGACATAAACCAATCAACTAAGGAGTGCTATGAACCCTAAATACCTGACGGTCGAAGAAGTCGCGCAACGAGCGGGCGAGGACGGCTTTCCGCGCAACGTGAGGCGGGCCGTCATCCCGCACCTCATCAAGAAGGGACTGCTCCACGGCAAGCAGGAGGATCAACATCAACTCGTGGCCGACGATGACGCTCTCGCCCGACTGACGGCATTCGGAGTGGAGCAGTTTGTTTACAACCAGCAAGGCTACAGCTTCATGGCGGTGCGCGCGCCCATCGAAGAGGTGGCCAGACACCTCGCAGCCGGGCCGGGCGTCGCCAACTACGAAGCGAGTGTCCAACCGCTTCCTATGCAGGAGGACGTGGCATTTGAAATGGCGGGAGATGTCCGTCAGGCGTTCCTGGTGCAGATGCGCGCCAGCCCGGAGTGGTCGGTCGTGCTCCAGACGATTCACTGGTTTCAGAACTGTGATGCCGTCATGGTCACGGCGCTGGCGTTGGCGCTATCTCGACACTTCCAGACTGTGGCGGCGGCGTCCTGGGACGATGACTTCTCAGGTTCCTCCCTCCTGGTTTGCGAGAACGGAGAGCGGAAATACGAGTTGTCGGATGAGTCAGATGAAGTTGATGAGTCTGATGAAGACGATGAAAATGAGCTGCACAGTTGGGTCAGGTTTTACGCCTTCTTTTACGAGCAGGGCATCGCGTTACCAGCATCATTCATCGGGACCGCGAGCGGACGCGCGACTTTGTACGTCGCGGATCCCGCAGCCGTGCTGCGGGCTGACCATATCGCGTTGCGCGTGCCGCGCCCTCTAGAGAGCACAGGCCCGCACGTCTTCGAGAAACTCGGCATGATGGCTCAAGCTCTCGCCGAGGGGGCAGATGATGAGGCAGATTTCCTGAGCAAGATGCGTGCTGGTGTCTGGCACCAGGCTCAGGCCCTTCTTGCCAGCGGCCAGTTCTGAAGGGTCTGAGGTGCAGCCGACCCTGTTCCGTTCTGCTTGTTCATCGCTACGCTCCAGGCGGCGGCTGAATCCGGTCGTTGTGTCGCCGCATGATACTTACCCACATGATCCACTTAGGAAAGCAGAAGCCTACCCGCACCGCATAAGGTGACGCAGTTAAGGTGAGAGCATCGCAGAAACAGTAAAATGCTGAGTGAAGGCTGTAAATTAGAGCAGCCTGCTCGAAAGGTACAGGCCCAGCGCGCAGCGGCCCAACCAGTCACTCCACCCGACCGCTTGCTGCTATCACTTTCGGGCCTGGCAAGTTCTCCCGGCGGCAAGCGGCGGGTGAGTTCGGCATTGGGCCGCTTACGCGCAGCTTTTCGGCAGGTAAACTGAAATCCATATCATGAAGCGCAAACTCTTTATTATGATGCTCATAACGGAGGCAACCATTGCGTTTAGCGCATACGGCCAAGATGAATCGAAGGTGGTTCAACTTGGTTCTAACTGTCCTAATTTCGCGTATGTGGATCAAAACCCATTTGTTACCTTTGCAGCGGCTCTGAGGAAGGATAAGACCTCACCAAAATTCAGAGTCAGTTGGTATGGTTATTTGGGAAGTGGCTGGCAAAGAGGCACGATGCTGTACGATAGAAAAGCTCGTTCTCTTAAATACTTCGATACAGGCGGCTCTGGTGAGAAAGGTGAGTATTTCTATCTGAAACATTATATGTTTACTGGTATCAAGGACGGAACATTTTTCAACTTGGTGAGAAGCTATAATAATCAGAAGCACATAACTGAGTTGCTGCCGCAGACCTTTCTGGACGTGCTATCCAAGCGTGGTCATCGCAAATACAAAATCGCCGATTTTAGCAGAGGTTCATAACATACAAATGTAACCAGAGCCACTACCAAGCGGACACTTCCACTTGCAGATTTTACTATACCTCTGGCTGAGCCGAGAATTGGAAACGGAGCCGGTGCGGAGAGGCCAAACACTCGTTCACCACTTGCTCAAATGGCAGACGCTTTGATGCCTCAACCGCCATCTTAAGATGAAACTTCTTCGCAAACTGCAATACAACTTCTTCCTCATCAAAAGCCACTGGATTCGCATAGTAGATATAAGCCAGAGCCTTGCTTCCAAGCCTCTTTTGTATGTGATCCCGGACGGCGGGCCATAGTTCAGTCAGTTCATCCAAATTGTGAATGCGACGACCTTTAGATTTGTTATCCATCTCGTTCGTTTAGTATTGCAATCGTAACGCTACGCGCAGCGGCCCAACTCCCAATTCAGCCGCGAAAGGCAGGTTACACCAACCAGAAAACACGGTGGCGCTGATTGGGTAGGCTGCTTGTCAATGTATCATAAGGCCGCCAGGGATTTCGCCCACTCCCACATCGGCCCGGACGAGTGCTGTGCCACATACTCCTGGAACAAGGCAATAGTCTCGGCGCGTAAGAAGCCACCTTGGATTTTGGGCACCCGGTAGGCCGGGAAATCTGCATCGCGCCTTAGCCAGTTTTGCACCAACGCGGTCGCGCCGTCGCCAGGTGACTCTAAGCCGTAGTAAACCTCACCTAAGAAGAATGACATGGCAGCCCCCAGGCACATTAAGCAAGGTTCGAAGTTTACAAATAACTTAGCGTCCCGGCGTTGGCCAGGGAAAGGCTGGATGCGGTCGGCAGCCTCCAGTGCCAGCAAGTCGGCATGAACCAGCAGCCGCCCCTGGGACTTCTCCATCGTATGCGCCGCTGCAATGACCTGATTGTTCAGCACCACCACGGCTCCAATGGGTAATTCCCCTTTGGCTAATCCGGCGGCGGCGACTTTAAGGGCTTCCTGCATGAAGCGTTCAATGTCCTGTTCTTCCACCGCACCTCCCGGCTGTTTTTTCAATTGTATCACACCCTCGGCAAACCACGCGCAGGCCGCACAACCAATCAGCCTCGCCAACACTTTCGCAATAAAAACCGCAAATCTTGGCTGAGAGTTTCCTCAGCTAACTCTAAGCTGACGTTAAGCTTGGTGAGTTAAATTTGATTTTAGCTTCGCGCTAAGGTGCGCTGAGTAGTGTGCCAAGAAGCTGAGTGAGTAGCTTGCGCGTTTGACAGTCGTTAGGGTGCCTTATAGTGAGGCGAGCCAATAATTAGGCAATTGAAATAAGTAATCGTCAGAGAAATTACTTATGTGCGATAGTGAACAAACGCCGAACCCCTGGTATTTTATAATAGTCTTCAACAGGGGTCAGATGTGATAGATGTTTAGGTGATAATAATCATCTGGAGGTGGCAAAACCTAATAAAAAGTCAAGAAATTAGTTTGGAGGCAGAACCCTCAACCGCCGCGTCATCTCTGGCGACATCACCAGCAGGTTCTTCTATAACCGAAAGGATACGGCGCAGAATAACCTGGTGGTGGGTGCCAATAATGAGTACCTCATTCTCCTGGGCACCGAGGTGTTGTTAGTGGCCATTACCTGCACATCGCGTGGTGGCCGCAGTAGTTCTGGGCGTTTTGAGGCTTGCGCCAATTATCAGTCAGATTCATGCTCATGCTAAGAATGGATGTTGCTCAACAACGCTTGCATCTGCGCCGGGCCAGCCCCTCTGCTGGGGGCTGGGCAGGTGCGCGCGCCCGTGAGCGGCAGACTATTTGGTGTTGGGGAGTGGCCGCATTAGTCCCTCTGCTGACCTTTGGCTTTGGGCTGGGCGGCCTGTCCATCACCACGCCCAATGAGGGGCTTTATGGGCAGATTGCACGCGAGATGATCGAGCGGCATGATTGGGTTGTGCCCCATATCAACAGCGTGCTCTA
Source organism: Abditibacteriaceae bacterium (assembly GCA_019239895.1). Lineage (GTDB taxonomy): Bacteria > Armatimonadota > Abditibacteriia > Abditibacteriales > Abditibacteriaceae > JAFAZH01. The sequence goes on from JAFAZH010000021.1 coordinate 7,203, forward strand.
TTTTGAGAAGCCGCCGCTTTTATACTGGCTCTGCGCCCTTTGCATGAGCATCCTGGGCGTGACTCCTCTGGCGGCTCGTTTACCCTCCGCGCTGGGTGGTATCTTACTCGCCTGGCTTATCTTCTGGCTGGGGAGCCGTCAATACAGCCTGCGGGTAGGCACCTATGCCGCCCTGGTGCTTGCAACGAGCATCGGGTTCGTGCTGATGGCCCGCCAGGTGATGTTCGATGCCCTACTCACCACCTGGATGACGGCCAGCATAGTCTCTTTTTGGGTGGCGACCACACCAAACGGCGGCACGGGGTCATCTGTTGGCGAGCCTGTTAGTGAGCCGAGTAGCGATGAAAACATCAGGCAGCGGCAGAACCGCGAGCTTACTGGCGAAGCCAGCATCGAAAACGCAGCCTCCCTAGTGCAAGATGGCGGACGCCGCTCAAACTTGATCTATGTCACTTATGCTGCTCTCGCCCTGGCCGTGCTGACCAAGGGGCTTATCGGCCTGCTGCTGCCGTTCCTGACCCTGTTAGCTTATGCCGCCGTGACTCGTGACTGGCAGCGTCTCCGCGCCCTACGCCATAGCGGTGGCATCGCTCTCTTTATAGCTTTAGCCGCACCCTGGCACATCCTGATGGCCCTACGGCACCGCGAGTGGGTTTGGTTCTACTTCGTCAATGAGCATATCTTGCGGTTTTTAGGACGACGCCAGCCCAAGGACTACTGGACTGGCAACCTGCTGACGCCTTCTTGTGGCTTTTGCGTGCTGCTCTTGCCCTGGAGCATCTTTTTGCCCGCCTTATGTGCCCGTCTCTTCACGCTCTTCCGCACTCGCTTCCCCACTCGCTTTCGCGGCGCACGCCATCCGCAGGAACTGAGTGCGGAATTGAGTCAAGGGAAATTGAGCCAGGGGGGTGATTCCCTCCCGGTTCGGGATGCCGCGTGGGAGCAAGCGACCCTCTTTAATCTCTGCTGGTTCCTGGTGCCATTGCTGTTTTTCACCGTCTCGCGGACGCGCACGCTTTACTACCTTTTGCCGGTTCTCCCGCCCCTGGCTCTGTTGCTCGGCGATTTCTGGGGCCATGCGAACTCGGCTTGGACTAACCCGGCCTGGCCTGAGGCCCGGCAACGCCGTTGGCTCGCGGTCTCGCTGGCCGTGGCTCTGGTTATTGGTAGCCTCGTCTGGCTGTGGTGCTGCACTCAAATCGGTAGCGCCAGCTTGCGGGCTGGACGCCTCACGTTAGTGGCTATCAGCCTATATTGGCTGCTATTAGGTATGACTGCCACCCTAACTGCCGTCAAACGCTCAACGCTCAACGCGGCTTTTGCCTGTTTCACTGCGGCCACACTCGTTACAACTTTGGTGGCCGTTGGAGTAGCGGCCTATGCGGGAGACCGCTGTCCGACCATTGATGCGGAACAACCCTTAGCCAGCGCCATTGCTAATGTACAGCCACCGGCGGGAACCCTGGTGGCGATGGGCGACCGTTTAGAAAATCATTCGGCTTTCGTCTTTTATCTGCCCCAGCGATTACGCCCCATTCTGATTGTCAATGGTCAACGCGGCGGCGACCTGGAGTTTGGCAGCCGCTTCCCCAATGTCCACCATCTGTTTATCTCTTATGACGACCTCAACCAACTCGCGCAGCAGCGCCCGCTTTTCTTACTGACTAACCTGCCCTGTCGCCACCACCTGGCAGCCACCCTCCATCCGTTTTATCGCAGCGGTAAAACCATGTTATGGACTAACCTCCCGTTAAACAAAAAGTAGCACACTCGACGAGTGATCCCCCCCAACGCTTGCCTCATCTACGATAGTGCGGAGTATGCATGAATAAAACTGAATCACTAACGCCCTTCAGAAAAGGCTCTCCATCCTTACTCCTCACGGCCATTGCCTCTGCCTTTTCTTATGGGTTGATGCAGAGCTTAAACTGCCTCACCCCACATAGTGAAGACCCCATTGGTGAAGCCATTGGCCAAGCCCTCAGTCGCCCTTTTAATTTTCTTTATGTGGCATTGAGCCTGGCTTTAATGGTAGTGCTGGCGATCCTGCATCGCGCGCAGCAGGTGTATTGGTGGCCGCTCGACGTGATCGCCTGTGAGTTACTGGTCGTTGATGGTTTCTGTAAAAAGGTTATTAAACTACAACGACCCGGAACGAAATCACATCCTGGATTCCCCAGCGGACACACCAGTTTTGCTTTCGCCCTGGCTTATCTGGTTTATCAGCAGTGGCCGCCCCTGGCTCCGCTCTGGTTCACCCTGGCGGCGCTCATCGGCTGGGCACGCTTTAAGCTGCGGGCGCACTATGGTTATCAAGTTATTGGCGGAGCCATTATCGGCATTGCGGTGGGTTGGCTGGTGAGCCACTGTTATGATGGAGTGCTTTTCCCTCATTTAATCCACTGGCATGACAACCTGATGCATTAGCCGTCCGGCAGAGTATGAAGAGTTGCCGATTGGGTTCTGGCTAAACGCATGAGCCGCTCCTGGGGCAGCGGCCCCGGCAAATCCAATGAGCGACCTTAGTGCCCTGACCTTAGTGCCCTGACTTTAGTGCCCTGGCGTTGGCACGACCCCCAGCACTATCCGCTGCAAGATGTTGTTGGTCATCTGGCGCAGGGCTGGCGATACTGGTATGGGGGCCGCCACCGTGGGCGGGTCGGCTTGTTGGGGAGCATCACCGTCGGCATCGGTGGGATGCACCGGGGCATAAAGCAGGTGAGTATCGGTTAAGCCAAAGACCCAGCCAAGGGTGCCCGCGTTGAAAACGATGTTGTGCGTGGCCGCCAGTTCGCGGAGGGCCGCGACGGAAAGGCGCGTGGTGGGCACCCGGTCAGCGGTCACAAAAGGCGATTGCCCGATAATGGTAATGCGCTCGTCCCCGACGGGCAGATGGGGCGGCCCGACAATGCCATCCACCTCGTAACCTAAGATGCCAGCAATGGCGTTGCCATCGTGCAAACCGGTGCCGGTGAAGACCCAGTGCCCGGTGTTCCGTACTATAAAATCCTGGTTGTGGTAGTTGATGGCGTTATACATGGAGACCAAAATGCGCGCTTCGGGATAGTTGATAAAGGGGTCGCGCCATTTACCCGTAGCCAGGGGCACGCCCAGCGGGCCGAGAGCGTGAACCGGGTCGAGGGGGGGATTATCATACCCGGCGGTGAAGCGGTCGGGCCGCCCCTGTAAATCGGGGTAGCTGCGCACCTGGCGATACATGTCGTTGCCGCCAAAGAACGCCGCGCTGACGCCCCGGTTAATGGCATCTTCGAGTTTCTTGCGCTCGGCCTGGCTCCAATACTCATCGTGCCCGCCCGACACAAACCCCTTGTAATTGAACAGGTTGGTCGCGCCCGTCGCCACCGCGTTGTTGGTGGTGTAGGTGACGTTATAGCCCTGCTCTTCCAGAAAACGCAGCATGGCATACGTCCACACTAAGACATTGCCACTGCCAGAGTTTTGCTCATAGGGGCGGTTCCACGAGACATAATAGGCGCGTGGCGCTGGCTCAAGTGCGCCATTGGGCGCCCGCTGAAAATCTTTATACAGCGAGGTGCCGCCCCACGAGTTATACGCCTGGTCGGTATTGAGCGGCACCTGAAACACCAGGTCGGCGCGGGCGCTATCATCGCGCACCACAAGAGGCACGAACCACTGCTTGCCGCTGCTGTTGGTGAGCTTGAACAGATAAATGCCGCTAATCCATTGCGCTGGAAAACGCACGGTATCGGTAACACTCCAGTTCGCATCGCGGATATGGGTTTCCAGCCCCTTTTCGTCTTTCAGGCTGGTGATGCAACTGGGGCAATCTACCGGCTCGCCCCGGTTAAGGTCATAAACATAGGCTCCCTGGTCAACCGGGAAACCGCCCAGGGTGGTCGCCATCAGGCGTGCCCCGACGCCGCCATAATAGCCCAGCCGATAAAGCTGGATCAGATAAGGCGAGTTGCTGCTAACGTGAAGCTGCACCTCCTGCCCGCGGTTAATGCTGTCGGCACCTGCATAAGCTTGAATCTCCCCGGCGCGTGACGGCTGCAAGACCGCCCAACCGGGCGTGCCGGGGCGCTGGTTTTCCACCTGCACCGGATTGGGTGCCGTATCGCGCCGGGCATTGGCCAGATTGCGCCATTGCAGAGCGCGGGTGGCTGAAGCGGCAGCATCCAACATTGATGCAGGTGTTGAAGGAGACGCTAACAGTAGACTGCTGTGGCAGAGGACAAAGGCACAAAAAAAGAGGAGGAGCGATTTGAGCCGGGCGTGGCGGCGGGTTTGGATGAGAGTCATAGTCAATTGATGGAGGTTAGGCTGTGATGAGTGAGTTCATTGCCGCGTGATCTGGAGCTTCCCGGTGCCATTGAGGGTGAAGCTGCCCTTCGGCTGGCCAGCCGGGAAACCTCCGGCCACCATCCTGACGCCATCTAAGCGGAACTCCAGGGAGTTGCCGTTTAGAGCAGTAATCGTCAGGGTGCCTTGCGTGGCGATGTAGCCTTTAATATCGGCGTTCACCGATTCCAGATATTGCACCTTGTTGGGCGTGCCCGGCAATGGGCCGGGCGTGCCCAGTTGAACCACCGTGCCAGCGTGCGGTGTCGCGTTAAAGCTAATGGTCAGCAGCACAGCGCGCAGCGGAGTGTCATTCGAGGTGCCATCGCCGACACTAAAGGACGCGCTCAGGGTCTCGTCCGATAAACGCCCGACCGCTTTGGCAGTGGCTTCCAGCGGTGCGGTCGTCGCTAGATTGAGATCGGCAGACGGCTCGGACAGGGTGCCGCTGAAGGTGCCACTGGGTGGCCCACCGGAGGGCGTTGGGGTCGGGGCGGGCGGGGTGGGCGTCGCACCGCCTCCGCCTGGCGCGGAGATAATACCGGTAAAAGTGCTGCTGCCGATTTTAGCGACGATTGTGCTGTTTTGCCCGCTCCCGACGGGCACCGTGCCGCTGATAGTGACGGGTAGAACCGTGCCAGCTTCCGCCAGTTTGCCATTGAGGGAGAACGCTCCGCTGATGGTGTCCACATACCCCGTGAGCGACGCTCGGCTGCCTGCGGCCAGGACGGGGAGCGGCGTTGGGCTGGAGGGTGTGGCCTGGGACGTGGCGGCTGAGGTCGCGGCGACAGCAGACGAGGCGACAGGAGACGGGGCAGCGTTGATGACCAGGGTGCCCGTGGCGGCACCAAGCTTCGGCACATTCAGCGCCACCGTGCCTGCCTGACCCGCCCCCAGTTGCAGCAGGCCGGTGTAACTACCCGCGAAAGGATTGTTGACGGAGCGCGGAGTGGGATTGTTGCCGCTACTGCCGCCACTGCAACCGGGTAAGAAAACGGCAGCCAGGAATGCTAAGAGAGCTAATCCTAGGAGAACGATCCAACGCTGTGCAGACTGACTTAGCATCCCCAACTTATTTCCTTTTGCAACATGATTTCCTGAATCTGGACATTTATCAAACAATGCCTAATGGTTAGGCATTGTAGTCGGCGGCAGTGTAGTGCCGGGGCTGACACCAGGACTGACTACCACGAGTTCCACTACCTGGGCCAGCAGCAGCGGGTGGCGCGTGCCGCTCATCAGGCTGGGGTCTTTGTGGCCGACCACGACCACCGCCTGGCCTTTGGTTAACTTCGGTGTTGCGACCGGGGTGCCATCGGGAGCTTCGTATAGCGCCCGCGATAAGTCCACTGCATAGGTCACACCCACGATAGCGATTGCCGGGCAGGGCGTGTTGGGCGGGCAGTCCAGGCCATGATCGGGCGTCTTAACCAGGATCGTCTTGCCATTGCTTGGCACCACCGTGCCCTGAATGACCACCGGCAGTTCGACCGCCGGGGCCGAGGGCTGCGCCTTGTTCGATTTAGGGCTTTCGCCTGCCGCGTTGACGGCTGTCACCTGATAGAAGGGAATCGTATCTATCCCGACGCGAGCCGCGCCATCAATGAAGAAGGTGTCCTTCACGCCGCGCTGGAGTAAGAAGGTTTCGCCCAACGGTTGGGGCACGACCTGCGAGCCGCTATAAACGTTATAACTGGTCGCACCCGGCACCGCATTCCAGGTCAGCACTACTCCGACAGCCCGCCCATTGGGATCGGTGCCGGCCCAGTGCGCCTTGAGGTCAGTGGGCGCAGCGGGCCCCTTGGCGACCGAGCCAGAACCGGGGTCGGGGCCAGCAGCGGCGTAGAGCGGTGCATTCAACGGCCCCCGAATCAGCAGGGCCGCAATTGCGGCGGTAACCAGGCCACGCAGGATATTTCTTCTGGTGTATAGGGCGCGCATCTTGAATCTCCTTTTCGACTTTTCGACTGGGCGCAGGTTCGACTGAGCACAGGTTAGCTTGGTCGAAACGTCGCGGCTGCGCATTCGACGGCATTGTCATTATAATTGTTCCGGCCCTGTCCTATCCATGATGGAATCTTTATACACTGTATCCCATTAACATCCGTTCATCAGACAGGGAGATAACGAAATGGAACCACAAGGCAACCGACGCAGCTTTCTCAGACTAACCGGCTTAACCGGCATCGGCGCACTCTTGATGATGTTCAGGAATGCCAGGCAACTACCCGCGCAGTGGTCTCAGGCGGAAGTGGCACCCATCAAACCGCGTCGCTATGCGGGCACCTCGCGCCAGGGCGACCTCAAGGAAGCCATCGGCGCGGCGGTGCGTCAGGTGCCAGTGCCGTGCTGTGACCGCATCGTGGAGTGGACGTTACAAGAAGTCAAGGGCCAAGTCGGTGGCATTGATGGCCGCAATCTTTTAACGGTCATTATAGAAGCCCATGTGCAATAGAGGGGCAAGTGCAATAGGGGTGCAATTGCAGTCAGGAAGTCGCGCTGCTGCCTACCATACATTATAATTCAAGGCGTTGCACAAACCGGCGTTTAATCTTAAAGGAGTTCAAACGATGAAGTCTTCTCGTATGCTCTGCACCAGTGCGGCTCTGGCTGGATGCAGCCTGGTAGCGACTTACCAACTCGGTTTTACCAAAGCCCCGGCCAAAGCGTCCCATGCCCCGGCTGCTGCCAGTCCCGCTATGATTGCCAAAGGTAAGCAACTGGTGCAGCAGAAACGTTGCAACACCTGTCATGGCGCCGACCTCAAGGGAAAGCCCAAGTTTGCGCCCAGTCTGCACGCCAGCGGTTCGCTTAAACAATACAATCCGCAAACGTGGGCGCGGGTGATGGATACCGGAGTCACCGAAGACGGCGGCAAGGTCAAGCGTCCCATGCCGGTCTATCACATGAAAGCGGCGGATAGTGCGGCGCTCTACGCCTATTTGAAAACGCTGAAATAACCCAAGTTCTTAGGCATGGATCGGTGTATGATGCCGAATGGAGTCAAGCGCAGTCGAGGAGTCTTGCCTAGGGTTTAGAGGACTCAGTAGCCAGATTTCTCGATTGCGCTCCCGCCTGTCATTTCCTGAGTGATGACCAACGGGCAAGCTAATTTACGAGCAAGCTAAAGCGCACCGCGCAGCAGGTTGAAGGGTTACTCGCGGCTATTGCGTTCGGCCCCACAGGAACCATCGCCATCGGGGTTGTAGTGAGGTTGATCGGCGTTGCGGACTGGAGAGTAGGTTGGCCCTTCACAATAACTGTCGTATTCCGTCTGATTCTTAATCCATTTCACATGGCCGTCCAGAAAGGCCCCGGTGACACCGGCTGGATGTAAAAGGTTGGCCGTGCCCGGCGCGAAAGGGGTTTCCCAGGGGCCGACATAACAGTGCATGACGCAGGTGTCGGCGGGCCGCTGGAAGAAAGCCATTGGCAGGGGGAAAGGTGGGTTGTGGGTAAAGGGGCCACCCGGTTGTCCCAACAGCCCATTGGGATTTTTGACCACCGTGTATTGACGCGGATTGCTGGGCGCAGGCGAAGTGCTTGGGAGCTGCGAGAAGTTTTCTTTGATGACCTCATAGGACATGCCATAGGCATCGGCCAGGTTATCACCGGCGCAGGGTTGGCCACCACAGGTCGGGCTACCGCCGGGCACAAAGCCGTTATCGTCGGGACACCGCAAAACCTGGCTGCTCTTCAGGTAGGGCATCACTTCGGTGTGGATGCCAAATTCGGCGATGCCAGCAGCGCGGGCCGTGGCCGGGCCAACTTGCGCGTCGCCACTGATGGCTAAGGGCATTTTCTCGTCGTTGTCACTGGCATACATCAAGACCGCGCCCATCACCTGTTTCAAGTTGCTCTGGCACACCGCCTGGCGGCTTTTTTCACGGGCCGTGGCGAAAACCGGAAACAGCAGCGCCGCCAGGATTGACAAAATAGCGATGACGACCAAAAGCTCAATCAGGGTAAAACCGGATTTGGCGAGCGCGTAAGGCGTGGCTTGTGCCTTATGACGGAGTCCACGCGGGCAAGGTGGTAAAGACATAGGAAAGTCCCTCGACATAAAAGTTTGACATTCCCAGGATCATCCAGGGCTGTTCCTTTAGCTTAACACGTCGCACCAAATAAAGCGAAATTTATAGGCCAGCATCCAACGTCAGCATGATCCTCATAATATCCCTTTGCCCTCATCGCATAAGTGTAATCGCTGAATCGCTAAAATTGCGCTCGCACAAAGAGGGTTAAAGCGCGATCTCCGGCCCGCTGGCGGGTCTCCGCCGTTACGCGCCAAATGGCCCTCTTGAATGGGTAATAAGTCATGGCAGCAACGGCGGCATGGCCTTGCTCTGGCCCCCGCGCCGCATCCTGGCGTGCCTCTAAGCGGCCTGTTAGTGCCAGGCGCGGGCTGAAGACATATTCCACCTCCCCTGAAAGACGCTGCGTGCTGCCACTATCATCTTGACCACGCGCGGCCACGCCCAACACATAGAGGTTATCGCGCAACTCGTGGGTGCCCAGCAAACCTTCCAGGTGCTGCCCGGCGTGCGTGAAGCCGAAGGCTCCCACCGTGGCATACCCGCGGCGGTGAAAGGCATGGGCAAAGACACCATGCTGCCGGTGGACGGACGCATCGTTGTTAAGGGCAAGGTGGCCTTCAAAGGGCACGCCGACTGTCAGGTAATTGCCATCTGCCGTGCCTTTGCCACGTCCATCAAACCAGTCCAGGCGCACCCCTGGCACCGGATCGGTAAACGTGAAACCATTGAAGTCATCCGCCAACGAAAGCGGTAAGGTATCGGTAAGCGAGTTCACCGGATCATATTGATAGCGCAGCGGCGTGAATTGGCCTGCCACCACCGCGAGTTGGCCAGAGCGACCCGCTAAGGGCAAGGCGACAAAAGCGTTGCCGAGATCACCGCTACGCCCATCCGCCTGCGTCGAATAGGCCAGCGTCTCCGCGAAGAACCCCGCCGGACGGCCATTGCCCAGGCGAAAACCTCGTGCCAGATAGAACGTGACTTCGTCGAGATTGGTAGCCGTATGGTGCTCAGTCGCACTGTGCTCTACACTCACCGTATCCAGGTTGGAGACTGGTAAGGCATCGCGCCAGCTTTTCTGATGCGGCGCACCCTCGCCCGTCCAGTTAAAATGATTCGCTTGAAAGGCTAAGCCCACTGGGTTGAGGCGTGGCGCAATGGAGTGGCAGGTCTGGCAACCGACTCCATACTGGCGCGAAAATTCGGGCAATGCCTGGCACGGTGTCATGGCCGCCAGCCATACCACCGTTAAGACCCCAAATACCAAGGTGGCACCACTGGATGGGAACCGTCGTAAAGCTGCTCTGAATGAATTTATTATTAGTCCAAAGTTGGGACAGGGGATCGGGTGCCTCGCAGCGGAAGCATTGAAAACCATAGGCGTTTCGTTTTCCTTCATTTGTTAGTCATCATGCGTCATACACAGCGCGTTGAGGCGCGACAGATGGCACGCCCTACCGCTGCTCGGTAGCATGGCATCTTATGCGTTATAAATAGCTTGGTCGTTGGAGATGTGACGTTTAAGGCTTGAGCATTTTTAGCTTGCGCACATCTTTTTTGCTCTTGCCCGGCACACTACCTTGCCCGACTTCCCAAGCGCCATGACACTCGGCACAGACCGCCTTGCCAGAGGTAATACCCGCAAAGCAGCGGCACTGTCCGGCTGGAGCACTCCCCGCCGGGCCGGAGTTGTTTTTACAATAGGTGCAGGCGCGTTTGATGCAACAGTCATAGGTCGCTTCGGCTTTGGCTGATGCGCCGCCACTGGCTGATGCTGCCCCACTGGCTTTATGAGTCGGGGTTACGACGTGTTGCGTGGCCGGGGCAGCGGGTTTCGCCACAGTGATGTCGCAGCGAAGCCCGCAAATTAGCAGTACTACACCATAAGCCAGGCATGTGATCTGCCGCTTCATTTGGTTATTCCTTTATTTTGTTGGCGGTGGTTAGCCCCGGATTATCAGGCAATCTTAGGGGGCCATATCCAGGCGGCCAAAACGACCATGCTTCTCATCATTTGGCCCGGCGCTAAAGAAGAGTTGATTGGTCTTCCCGGCAGCGGTGCCATTGCCAAACGATAAGCCCCACAATCCATCCAGCACAATGACATGGCCTGTCTTGTCTTTGAGTGAGCCAAGGGAAGCCCCGTTCGAGGCGTTGAACACATTCACCCAGCCGTCGCCGAAGTTCCCGATCAAAAGGCGATGGCTCAACGCCCCGAAAGTATCCGGTGCCAGCGCGACGCCCCACGGCGAGTTAAGCGCACCATGCGCCACCAGACGTTGTAGCAAATGGCCCCCCGTCGAGAAGACATCCACAAAGCCATTCCCGGCACCTTTAACATCATCATGCTTGTCCGCATCCTGTTTGGCATAGGTGACAATCAGGTTCTTGCCGAAGTTGGTGATATTGAAGGGTGCAAAACCAAGCGGCAGACTCGCATCTTTGAAGCCCCCAAGGGTGACAGGGTTATAGTTGCTGTCGAAGACATCTATTTTGCCACCGTGAAAATCGGTGGCATATAACAAGTTCCGGCCCACATCGTTAGCCGCCGCCAAGCCCTTATAGACAGCGCCGGAGGATGATTCATTGACCCGCATGGTAGCGACGGTGCCGCCCTGCCAGCCAGCAATGGTGCCGTCCTCAGTAGACAGGATGAACTTATCATTCTTGAAACTGGTGGAGGGATTGAAAATCTGGCCGGTGGGAGCAGAGGGGCCAGTTTGTCCGGGGGGAGCCGGGATTTTGATGGCGGGCAGCACGGTTTTGCCAGTGCCATCATAGACAGTGGTGGTGCCCGTCCCATTAGCCGACACCCAGATGGTGGAAAACGAGCTAAAGGCAATGCCCCAGCCATTGATTAAATGCGGGTCGCGTTGAGCGCCCGCTACTGCCGTATCCGAGACGAGGGTGGTTACTTTAAAAGCGGGTAAGTTCGCCGTCGGCCCCGGCCCCGGAGTCGGGTATAACAGGTTGGCGGTCCCATGCGACGACACGCCGGGCACCTCCGGGTTGAGATTGCTGCCACCGCCGCAACCCGACACGGCGATCAAAGTCCCGATGGCGGCAATACCCAATGCTCCATGTGGTCGGTGCTTACCGCAACGGTGGTGCCTGCGGAAAGTGGGCTGATAACGACTGTGCTTATAATGGCTGGGCCTGGTGCGTAACGTCTTATCCTGTAGCATCTTGCTATTCATGGCAGAGAGCCTCCTGAAAGTTCTGCATCCACGACTAAGGAGTTAAAGTTCCTCTTTGTGGTGTAAGACTCAGGCGGCCAGGCTTTTATTCCCGCGCCTGAAAATTCTTTCAAATTTATTTTTTGTCGCCTCGTCCCCGCCGCGCCTGGGGAATAAAACTCGGACGGCGTAGGTCTACTGTTGCGGGAGCAGCCAGTTATCCGGGCAGAACCATTGCGGGTAGAATCATAGTGAGGGAGCACGCGCTTGCAGGACGCTCACGACGATCACAGCTTGGCGGAGCAACACCAGTTATTCGAGCAACATATCCTCCCGCACCTGGACGCCGCGTATAACCTGGCACGCTGGCTCACGCGCAACGAGCAAGATGCCGAAGACGTGGTGCAGGAGGCGTGCTTGCGCGCGTTCCGGTTTCTGGGCGGCTTTCGTGGTGGGGATAGTCGCGCCTGGCTGCTAGCGATTGTGCGGCATAGTTGTTATACCTGGCTGCGGCAGCATCGTGAACAGGAATTGATGACGCCGTGGGATGAAGCGTGCGACAACATGGCAAGCGATACCCCCAGTCCCGAAACAATGCTGATGCAGAAATTCGATGTCGAGCGGCTGCGTGAGGCGCTGGAAGGCTTGCCCGTTGAATTCCGCGAGGTTGTCGTGCTGCGCGACCTGGAAGGGTTAAGCTATAAGGAAATCGCCCACATTGCCGAAGTGCCGATTGGCACGGTGATGTCGCGTTTAGCCCGCGCCCGCAAACGCTTGCAGCCCTACCTGAAAAGCCGTTGGGATGACAGTTGTTGGGATAAGGAGTTTCCAGTTGAGTTGTGACGAGATGCAAACCCTTATTCAGAGTTATGTAGATGGTGAACTCGATACCGTGAGCACCATTGAGGTTGAGCACCACCTGCGCGACTGCTCCGCGTGCGCCCAGGCGTGCGAGGATTTGCAACGTCTCCAAACCGCGTTGCACGCTCGTGCCCTGTATCATCGCGCACCCCCCGGTTTGCAGCTCCGCCTGCAAGCCACTCTGGAACACGGCCTGCCGGGGACACCCGAACCGGAGAAACTCACGCCAGAGCGACCTGCAACCACCACGCTGGCCCCAACTTCATCCGCTCCGGCCCCTGGTGCCGTCCGGGTGCGCTTGCCTCAAGCGCTGGTCTGGTGGTGGGGCGGCTTGGCGATGGTCATAGTTTGCCTGACGATGTGGAGTGTGAGCCTGCGGCGCGGCCCCAGATTAGATGCCGCCGAAGCGCGGGTGGCCCAGGAAGTGGTGGCGGGCCATGTGCGTTCTCTGTTGGCCGACCATCTCACCGACCTGACCTCTGCCGACCAGCATACGGTCCAAACCTGGTTTAAGGGTAAGCTGACCTTCGCCGCTGCCGTGCCGAAACCGTCGCCCGCGGGTGCTACCTTGGTCGGGGGAAGGCTCGATTATGTGGATAATAAGCCGGTTGCGGCTCTGGTCTATCAGCAACAGCAACACGTTATCAACGTCTTCATCTGCCCCGCCGTCCGCGAAACGGCGGCTGCTACAGGTGGCAGTGTGGGGGCCGCGCCACAGACCCTGACCCGGCGCGGCTACCACGTTTGCTACATGACACTGGGCGATCTGACCTATTGGGCTGTTTCAGACTTAGATGAGGCGAGCCTGACGAAATTCACGACCCAGGTTATCCCGTCCGTAGCCAATCACTGTCCCTAAGGTTGGGGCCAAAGTCGTGACCTGTCATGCTTTGCGGTCGCGTGCCTCAAGTGGCCGCGTTAATTCTTGAACTAAAGTCCCGTAGTGTTCTACTGCTGGAGCTTGCTACTGTGCGGTATAGCGCCTGACCTCACTCTGGGGAAGGCTCACTTCCTGGCACCGATGGCTGCCGCAATCAATCCGCTGCCGAAGACTAGTGCGCCACTGAGCAGCAAGATAAGCCCGAACACTCCCTGTTCGCTGGGGTGAGCGAAGACCATAGAAACTCCAATGACAGAAACCAGTAAACCGAGGGCAATGCCGACGAATCCATAGATTTGTGTATTCATATCAGGCTTATATACGCTCGAATTTTGCTCCAAGCCAGCACTTGAACGTCAACAGCTAAGCACCTGAGTGCTTCGTATAGCGACTGCACCCCTTACTCTGGCTGCATTAGTCCTTTGGCTGGGCCGTTGCAATGCCACCACCATTAAGGCCCACATTACTGGCGACTGGCAAGGTAGGCGGCCAAGGCGTGCAGGGTGGGGGACGGCAGGTCGGCCTGGCTGGGCATGGCCGAGTTGGGCACCATTTTTTGGGGGTCTTGTAGATGCTTTAGCTGCCAGTCAGCATCGGGATGGCGTTGCGCCTCATGGGTTAAATCCGGCCCGACCTTCGCGCCAACTCCAGCCAGCATGTGGCACGACTGGCAGCGGTAGTTCTTATACGCCGCGCCTCCGGCTGCGACCAGCTTGGCTTCCTGCGCCGACAACTTAGCCGTGGGGCTACCCGTCTTGCCCTTGCCTGCTGCAACCGAGGCAACCGGTGTGGGCTGATCGCTGCCGCCGAAGACCATACGGCCACCGAGGTAGCCCGTATAGCCGACGACCCCGGCGGCAGCGAGAGAGAGGCAGACACACGCGATGCGCGCCCCATCAGTGAGTTGATCGTGGTGCCGCACTCGCCACGCGAGGGCCACTATAGCCAGGCCGGACGCGCTGAAAGCGGCCAGGCGATGCTGCACGAAAATCGCGGGCGACGCGCCGGTGTCGCCCGCGAAGTGCAAGTCATTACCGGTAATCCAGCCCGTGGCCAGGGCGGGCACCGCCAGCACGACGGCCACGACCAGCAGCCAGAAACTCACCACGCGCCACTCCGGTTTGTGCAGCAAGGCCGCGCCGATTTCAAAGACTGGCACCAGGAGCAGGCAGGCCACCGGCAGATGCGTGATGGCTCCGTGCAACTCGACCCACGAAAGATGTGACATAGTTGCTCCCCCGGCTGGCTGAATTAACCTTGCATGGCCACCATGCTACTAATGAAAGCTGGATAGTTTGACGTTCTTAGCGCCCAGAGCATGAGCCAGGTCAACGAAAGCCTGGTTGCTGATGCGATGATACTGCGCGTCAGTCGTGCCGCCATACTTCTTATCAATATCATCCATCACCTGGTCATGGACTTTGTGCGAGACCGCCTTGTCCAACAGTAGCTCAATGTAAAAAGCCTTATCCTTACCCACGCCCGCCTGCACGAGGGCACTGGCAAGGGCCTTCCCCTTCAGCGTTGGGGCGGGGGCGGGCAGCTTAACGCCTGCCTTGGTCGCAATCGTCAAGGCATCATCCACGGCGAAGTCACCAACCTTTAACCATGACCCCACCTTGTCTTTGCCATACTGCCCCGTCAACTTGGCAACTTCCGCCTGCACCAGTTTGGGGCCGACCATCGAAGTCAGCGCCTTGGCAGTGGAATAGTGTCCTGCCCCGCCGCCCGCCGCGACTAAGGCCGAGGTCACTGCCAGGGCGGGCGCACCAGGATAGCATGGCCCCCCATAACGACTATGACACTGCATCCCGGCCATCGGAGCCGCCTTCCCTGCTGTCTTGGGTGCGGCCTGTCCGGTGCCGAGGCTCAACGCCCCCACCAGACCAACGCTAACTGCTCGTAACATCGTGTGTGACTTTTTCATCGTTCATCTCCTGCCAAAAGTATTTAGAACGCACTGGCTGCGACCTTAATGGAGAGGCGAGCGCTACCACCAACGTGTCCTGTGTGCCAATATTATATGCAAAAACAAGGCCATAAGTCAAATAAGTCAATTACTTTATATACTTATTAGGCGTATAATTTGCACAGCCGTAACTACCGAACAGATTCCATGACAACGAGTGATGATTATGAAATCAACTGAATGGAGCAAGCGATTCTTATCCAGTACACGAGGCCAAATTGTGGCGATGCTGCGCCACGCCAACTGCACCGTCAATGATCTGGCCGCGGCGCTCCACCTCACCGATAATGCGGTGCGCTCTCATCTGACCAGCCTCGAACGCGATGGTCTGGTGCAACAGAGCGGGATGCGACGCGGGTTGCGTAAGCCGCACTACTCCTATAGCCTGACGCCTGAAGCGGAGCAATTATTCCCGAAGGCTTATGGGGCCTTGCTCAACCAGGTGCTGGTGGTGCTTCAGCACCGCCTGCCGCCAGGGGAGCAGGAAAGCATCTTGCGCGAAGTGGGCGCACGCTTGGCTGAACCGTACAGTCTTGGCCCGGCTCATCTTGGCACAGCGCACGCAGCACCTATGGATCAACCGAACCTGGAGCCAAGCCTGGACGCGCGATTGCAAGCCGGTGTCCAGGCATTGGGCGAACTGGGCGGTCTGGCGACGGTCGAGATGCACGATGGGCACTTCTTCATTCGCGGCGATAGCTGTCCCCTGGCCGCCGTGACCGCCGAGCACCCGGCAGTGTGCCTCCTGGCCGAAACCTTTGTGGCGGAGATTGTCGGTCTGTCGGTGCAACAGCGTTGTAACCATCAGGGTGCGCCGCAGTGTTGCTTCGAGATCATGCCCAGTGCCTGATGCTTTTTGGTGCTAACACCTTTGTGGTGAGTGATGCCTTACCGATGCCAAACACATTGAGGATTAGATGAGGGGATAACAATGTTCTCTGATTCGTTTAGTCGTAACGGGCCGGGGAATTCCGCGGCCCGCCGCTGCCAAAGGTTCTTGAGCCTCGCTTACTGGGTTATAGCTTTCAGCTTAGTGGCGATGATCCAGTGCCACGCTCAGGATAATAATAAGATTGGTCAAGACCCCGCCACCCACCTGCCACCACACATCCGGCGCTTGACTTACTTTGGCGAGCGGGCCGACTGGTCACACGATGGCAAGCGGATTCTCTTTATTGAAAAGACGTATGGGGATGTCTTTGAAGTGGAAGTAGCAACCGGGATCATTCGCCCGGTGACGCATCATTACTATCATGCGGGCTATTCGCGTGCCCTCTATCTCTCCAACGATGACATTCTGTTATCGGGTGCCCCCACCTTTGATCCGGCTCATGCGGGTCGCAGTCGCTGGAACGATGCCGAACTGTGGATTCTGGATAAGTCTCTCACCAAGCCGCCCGTGCGCCTGGGCGAAAAATGCTCCGAAGGTCCGGCGGTGTCACGCACGAAACTGCGCATCGCGTGGACAATCGGGCATGGCCAGTATCCCGAACGCCTGGCTAACGATCAGTCGCAGATGTGGCTGGCGGATATTGAGTATGAGAACGGCGTCCCTCATTTAGCCCATAAGAAGTTGATCTTAGATAACAAGACCCTGCCATTTCGCTGTAGCCTGGAGACGCAGAACTTTCGCCCCACAGGGGAAACCGAATTAACCTTCTCGGCTTATGGCTACCAGGGCACCGAAGTCATGGGCCTCAACCTGGAAACTGGTCAGGTCGTTAACTATTCCAAAGCCCCGAATGAATACAACGAGCCAGAGGGCATCTTCCCCGACGGTCAATATACTCTCGAAGAGTGCGACCGCCAGAACCATAAAGGCCCCGGCGCGGTTGATCTCTGGAAGCTCAAGCTGGATGGCAGCGGCCAGGCGCTACGGCTCACCTATTTCAGCGATTCTCCCGGTTACAAAGCCTCCAACCCGGTGGTGAGCGACGATGGCAAATGGATGGCTTTTCAGATGGCCCATACCGCCGATCAAGCCGGTGTCGGCTATGGCATCTTCGTCTATGACTTAACTAAAGCCCCCTGAAACCATCCCGGCCATTCTCCCCGGCAGCGCGTCTGGCAGCAGGTAATGCGTGGCAGCGCACAGCGGCACAACGACTAAGCTCACCTCCGGGGTCGCAGCGGTGAGCAACACATCTCAACAGCCCTATTTGGGGGCGAGGTCAGGGCCGGGGCCGGATCCAGTGTCTGGTTCGGTATGGTGGCACCGGCCCCACACGAACCCCGCGACGCAAAAGCCAGCCACACCAGCAAGACCACAGCGGCGATGACCACCAGGCGTGACGGCCCCACCGACACCCACTGCCAACTTGCTGCCACTGCGCAGAACACCCCAGCCAGGAGCGCCAGGGGCCAGCGCACCGGCGGGATGACATCCGCCAATGATGGCGGTCGGGAGATGCGTGGGTCATCCTCGTCATCCGCGAAGTGGTCGTCCGCTGCCGATTCATCCATAAGCCGTCGTCTTCCGCAACGCTAAATTCCGCCGCGCCCGTGGGCTGAGGCCCGAAACCGAAAAGCGTCCATTGCACTGCCTGGTTGAGCCGCTTGTTCGTTGCTACCACCCGTAGCCTTTAGTGAAGCGACGGGGTTCTTCATCGAGTTTGCGCTTGGCTTCACGCCGCCGCAAACGGTTCGTCCATCGTTTGACCCACCAACGACCAGATCTACGCTTGTTTTTCTTGAACGCGCTCCATCCACGTTCGAGTTGTTCGTATTTCATGTTTCACCTGCCCTAACACTGCGCGCAAGCGGCCCAACGTTAAGCTCCGCGGCGGGTGGAGGCACAGCGCAGCGGAGCCGGAACCCGTCCGTTGCAGCGTTTGGTTGGGCCGGTGTTATGACGTTTTGATAATCTGGTTTTTGCAATTTTTACATTGACCCGTTTGCCGGATCAACCGTGCGCTATCTTTATCATCGAGTGCCTTGCCACAAAACGTACATACGACAGCTAAATCTAACGCTTTTATCTTCCTATCAATTACATATCCCACCATAGGTGCATAAGAAAATATGCACCCAAAGAAAATGATATTGAAAATCCAATCATGCCAGGCTTGCGACTTCATACTGTCAAAATGTCTTGCTAAAGGCATACCGAGCAGCGCACTAGCAAAAAGGAAATTAGCCGCCATGAGACCGAATCTCACTCTGATTTGTCTATTACCGTCTAATCGTGCTAGAAAATCCGCTCTGTCCATGTCTTTAATATGCCAGCCCACCACGCCGCGCGCAACGGTCTAACGCTCAGCTCACCCGCCGCCGCAAGCCGAAGCGCAGCGGAGGCTGTAGGCGGTCGGGTGCAGCGCCTGTTGTGTCGCGGTTGGACGCTTGCACCACCGGTTGCTGCGTCACTCACTGGATCCAATCAGATTACCAAGCCGCAGCAACCTAAAATCCAGTCAACTTGCACAGGTTGCTGAAAGTTACCACTGTCCCTAAAAGACAGGTGACATCTCAAGTCGAGACGCTCCCTATCTTTTACCGGACAGCATGAGGTCGGTCAGGTCGAGGAAATTATTGGATGCTCCGTCCTGTCACTCTCACTGCCGCTCTCACTACTAAGGGCCAGTAATGCGCTGGAGCGCGAGGCTTTCACTGCCGCCTTGAGTGACATGCCCCGCCACCTAACCAAGGCCACGGGCATAGCGCTTTTCCTCGACGTTGCCTGGCTTAAGGTGGGTGAACTCCTTTGTCTGGAGACAATTGCTGAACGTTCCCGCGGGAGTGGTTGCCGTGCTGTTCAGGTTGAGGACGGTTGCTTGGTCTTCCGCGACCCCCTTCGCAAATTCCTGACGATAAGTGTCGCCGACTTTCGGATCAGCTTCCATGATGATGCCAGCTTGCGCACCGTTCACACCGGCTTCAAACGAGCCTGCGGTGCTCGTGACGTGGCCAGCGGCATCAAATTCTTTGGTGTCTTCGCCGAAATAAAACAGATTGCCTTTGTTGTCCTGAGCAAACCAGTCGAAGGTGTCTTCTTCCAAGACTCCATTGATGAAAACCCTGTCATGCACAACGCGGCATGTGACGCCTTGAATCACTTTGGTAGCCGCAGTGACTGCAAACTCATCAGTCAGCACGTCACCCTCTTTGGTGCCTTTGTAGAAAAAGGTTGTGCCGGGCACAAGTGGAAAAAACTGATTATTGATGTTAGTCGTGAACTTCGCGGGGTCAACCGTTGGGCCGCTGGGGGACGCTGAGACCTCCGCCTCCGCAACCGGACAACAGTGCCGATCCTATCGCACCGAGTACAGCAACCTGAACAAAGTCTCGTCTCATTTCGTTCTCCTTTAATGAGTGACGAAATTTCCAACCTTATCTTACCAACCGCAACGCCTCATAGTAAATGTTGATTGGGGCGCAGTTGAGGCGATTAAACCGCCGCTGGTCCCACCCACAACCCGCTTGCACAGGAGCCGAAACATGTTGGCATCCGAAACAGAACATCTGTATCAGTGTAAACACACTGCGCCCGCTGCACACCCGACACCAACCGAGTCAACGCCACCGTTGACGAGACAACGCCAAACCTATGACCGACAACGGCCTGAGAACGCTACGCTCTCATGGAATCTGGCGCAGCGGCCCAATGCTCAGCTCAGCGGCAGTTAGGAGCGCAGCGGAGCCGGAACCCGTCCGTTGCAGCGATTGGTTCTGCCGCTGTTAGTCGGCTGTAACCATCGGCATTCCAGCAACTCACTATTGCGTGGTATAGGATCGCCTGTGATAGTTTGGCCTTTCTACAGGCTGAAGCGTTTGCTCCAGAGTATTTACCTCATTGAGCCGACTGATGCGATTCTGCTCATCAACCCGATAAACGCTGATGCGATACGATTGAACTACCGCAAATCTGCCATTGGGTAAAGGCACAACATTATCCTGGCTTACCGATGTGGAAGATGAAGGTAAGATTTGTTTTCAACTGTTAAGTGCAACAGGTAGAAACCGCCGAGTATAGCACAGGCATTGAGGACTCCAACGATGAGAATTGTAATCGTGAGTGAGCGGTTTGTCATATGAGACGCTCTTGCTAAGAGTTGGTGAGATTATACAACAAAGTGCTTTAGGCGGCATAGCAGCGGCAGTCTCAAAGCTGAATCTCATTAATAGGTGTGCCAGCAAGAGTGGCACGCTTGCGTTCCCTACCGTTGCGCTGTCTCGTCCCGGATAAGCCAGTATTGTTTAGTGGCGGAGTGATGCCTTATCACTTATTGTGGATCGCTGTGGCTCTAGGGCGGTAGTAAGATTTTGGGGCGGGTATATTGTTGCTGTTATGTAGCGCCAGGTGCGCTGGTTGGGCATTACACCTCGGTAGGCGTCGAATAATGGCACACCGCTTTCTTGCTGCTGCCCGCCCCCAGTGGTGTAAAAAACGCTGGCCCCCATACGGTCAACGGATAAGGGAACTTTGTAAGTGACTGCTACTTGCCCGTTCGTCGGGATGTTGGGGAAAGTATATTTGACCGGAGACGGCAATGCCGCCGCGGGATTGTCGGCTATAACCTATCATTATACGCCATAGCAGTGACACTAAGCCACAGCCATGCCAACTGAGTGACAGGAATCAACTGAGGTAGGCTGCAAGCACTGGTTATGCTGGGTTAAGGCGCGTTGGTCTGATCGTTGGTTATCTTATGAGTGCGCTATAAGAGTGACAAGGGCATTGCGCAGCCAGTAGCCTGTGCCCAGCCAACAGAGATTCACCAAAACGCGCCACCAGGCGGGCCGCCCGGACAAATCAATACCCAGCTTTTCATTAACGAGGGCAAACGCGCCGAAGATGGCAAACAGAATGGTGACGGCTGGAACTTGCAAATGCCCTCGATACAAGTCAGCACTCATGCTAAAGGGCAGGTCATGCAAGAGAAAACCCGAAGCCAGGAAGGTTAGATAGAAGGCGACGGGGCGTGCCAGATAACGCCGCAACGGGCGATAGACGTAATACAGCAGTAACCAACCATAAACGGGATTCCAGTAGCGCCAAAAAATGCTGAAGGAAGAAGCGCACAAAGGTTTAGCAAACCAATTGAACGCAAACACATGGATGTGCTTAGGTTCCCCCAGCCGTAGCACAAGATATTGGTGGAGGTTCGGTTGCGGCCTAGTCTTTTTGCGTTGCACTTCTCTTTATACTACCTGCTTATACTATCTTCTGCCGTGTCGGGTGTTATCAGATCACCAGGCCAGAACGGGAAATGAGACGGGACTGATTTTTATAGAGTGTCTTGAAGTGCTGCCTCAAAATAGAGTCCTTCAACGCGTGAGAGGTTCAGAATGGTAATTCTCACTCGTCTTTTGAATCTACTCATAGAGCAGCCGTCTTAGGCCACTTAAACCTACTGCTACCTTGTAAAAACTGGAATACTCAGAGAGAGCAGAGGAGAAAGGTAAGGCATTATGGCAGGCAGCGTTTTTGGCACGGTATTTCGGTTGAGCACCTGGGGCGAGTCGCATGGCGCGGCGGTGGGCTGCGTGGTGGATGGATGTCCCCCCGGAGTGCCCATCACTCCGCAGTATATTCAGGCCGACATGGATCGTCGTCGCCCCGGTTCCACCCCCGGCAGCACCCCGCGCAAAGAAGCCGACCAGGTCGAGATTCTCTCTGGCATATTCGAGGGCGTCACCACTGGCACACCGATTTCGATGTTGGTGCATAATGAGGATCAACGCTCCAAAGACTACAATGAAATGAAAGACCTCTATCGCCCCAGCCACGCCGACTTCACTTATCGCCAGAAATATGGCGTCTATGACTATCGGGGCGGGGGGCGAGCTTCCTACCGCGAGGCGGTGGGCCGCGTGGCCGGTGGCGCGGTGGCGCGACGGCTCTTAGAAGAGCGGTGCCAGACTGAGATCGTGGGTTATGTGTTGCAGGTCGGCAATGTGCGTGGCGAGGTGGACACCGCTGCGGTGACTCGTGCGACAGTGGATGCCAGTGAAGTACGTTGTCCTGATTTGCAAGCCACTGAGCAGATGAAAGCCGCGATTCAAGAAGTCGCCAAAGCCGGGGATTCCATCGGCGGGGTAGTGGAAGTGGTCGCGCGCGGCGTCCTGGCTGGCCTGGGCGAACCCGTCTTCGACAAGTTGACGGCAGATTTCGCCAAAGCCCTAATGTCCATTCCGGCAGCGCGGGCCTTTGAGGTGGGTTCTGGTTTCAGCAGTGTCTTCATGCGCGGCTCACAGCACAATGATCCCTTTGTCATGAAAGCGGGGCGGGTAGGCACCAGTTCCAACAACTCCGGCGGTATCCAGGGCGGCATCTCCAACGGCGAGAACATCGTGTTACGCGTGGCCTTTAAGCCGGTGGCCACCATTGCCCAGGAGCAGACCACGATTTCCACCGCAGGCGAACAGGTGAGTTTTCGGGGCCGGGGTCGCCACGACAAATCGGTGCTGCCGCGCGCGGTGGCCTCTGTCGAAGCGATGGTCGCCCTGGTTTTGGCCGACCACCTCCTGCGCCAGAATGCTTATGGGGAGTGAGTTGAACAGACACCAACAGACCCCCACCCAGCCTCCCCCTTGATAAGGAGGAGGAGCTTGGCCCCACTGATGCCGACTCTCCACACCAGCCATAGGTATATGTAATGGCTCAACGTTAATAGCATTACGAACAAGCTGCTCCTGTGACCTCCTCCCCCTTGGTAAGGGGGAGGCTGGGTGGGGGTCTGTTCCTCACTCATAAGAGTTGCTAAACCCTGGCCTGACGTTACATAATAGGGCTGTGCGAATTCTTCAATGTGGCCCCATCCCCGTGGCGTTATTAAGTTTGCTGGTCTTAGGGAGTTCAACTCTGCCGGGACAGGGAGCAGAAAAACCGTTGCCCCATCTCACCGCAGCCGAAACTACGCGCTCGCGTATTGCGCCCGGCGAAAGTCTACCGCTGCCGCGTGCTGTCTCACCTCCAATGTCGTCGCGTCCCCCTGCCATGCCGACCCCAGCGGAGCCGCTACCAATAGCCACCGCCGCCACCGCAAGCGCGGCTCTCAGCCCGACGCCAGCACCAGTCATGAAGCCCGTCGCTCCGGTGCGCCCCGCTCCTGGGCCGGTGTTAGCAAGTGGTGTGACTCTAGCGCCGGTGTCGCCTGCTTTGGTGATGCGCCTGGGCAGTGATCCCACGGTTAGAGACCTGGCTTTCGCACCGGATGGGCACACCGTCGTGAGCGCGGATGCTGATGGCCGTGTCGTTTCGTGGGATACCGACTCACGCCAGCCCATAGCACAGTGTAATTTCCCACCTAAGTTGCTGCACTTATCAGAGGATGGAAAAATGGTGGCGGGAGTGGTCATGCCACGGACTGCCGTTGCCACGGGGTCTCGCCCAAGGCAAAGTGTCAATGTGGCAAAGGTGCGGACAGGGCAACTTATCAGTGCGCTTTACCCCCTCGCTAACGGGCAACTCATACGACCTCTGATCACCACTCTCACCTTTAGCCCTGATGGGCGTGTGCTGGCGATTGCTGTAGGTTCCATTGGGCACAGCGAAGTGCAACTGTGGGATATAAGCACTGGCGCGATCATGAGCATTCTGCCGCCACTAGCCGGGGATGCCGGGCTGAGCTATGGTGTGCCCTCGTTGGCCTTTTCGCCGGATGGTGGAACTCTCGCGGTGAGCAGTTTTGTCAGGCCGGAGGCGGTAGCCGATGAATATCGTTCAAAAACGACGCCACGCCTACCAGTGCCCGTGGTTGGCATCTACGATATCATGGGCAAACAGTGGCGCAAGACGTTGCCAGCCAGTCGTTCTCCGTTCTGTTTGTCGCCCGATGGCTCGCTGTTAGCGGCCTCTACCGTTGATCGTAAACGGGTGCAAGTCTGGGAAGTGGCAACGGGTAAGAAATTGCGGGCTTTTGGCTCGGCCAGCCTGCCCACTTCGCCCGTCGGCTTTGCGCCCGATGGCCAGCATCTCTGGTGCGACAGGAGCGGCTTAAAGTTATGGAACGTAACCTCTGGCGCATTAACCATTCAAGTGCCTTTTAACAGCCACGTCTCCAAAAATACTCTTTCTCCTGACGGGAGTTTCCTGGCGCGCGGGTTTGATAATGGCACCGTGGAAATCTGGCGGCTGCGTAAACCCTGACAGTGATAGTTCGTACTCCCGCGCCTCCGCAGTGGCCGGGTGCCCTTTGGGCGGCGGGCCGGAGGTGAGGGTCATATCCAGTCTCTTCCTGCTACCGAGCCAGAACTGGCCGCACGCGGTGGACACTGTCGAAGCGATGGTGGCTCTAGTTTTAGCCGACCACCTGCTGCGCCAGAATGCCTATGGAGTTTTGAGTGCTGAATTTTGAGGTTTGAATTGGGGAAGCCCAGAGAAGAACTACGCGTTGAGCCTCTGGTTTCCTAAAATTCAAACCTCAAAATTCAGCACTCAAAATTCAAATTCACCCCGTACTCCAACCCCCTTGAGTAGTAGCAGACTGCCTGCGAGGGAACACCATTTTCTGCGCGTGCAAAAGCATGATTAACACCTCAATGTCTTCCTGCGTTATGTCGCCCACCAGTTCGATATTAGCGTCGCTGTGTTCCGAAAGCGGGTATTTTAGCCGCCGCAGGGCGGGTGTCTCGGCAGTTTGACGTGTTTGACGTACCTGGCCCTCGAAAATTGCGGTTTCTAACTGGTGCTGTGTCTGACGCTGTGGCAAGTCAGGCGTGTCGGGTAGGGCGCAGTTCCCATCCAGCGATTGCGCTTGCTCCGTTAGGGAGGCGGCAGCGGAGCGGGCGTCTGGCGTTTCTGCCGGGGCATCTGAGCTGTATTGCTTTGGCTCGCCGTCAGGCTCGCCGTCGTCCTCTTCCGCAAAAAACGGCGTTTCCTGCGCAATAAATTCTAGTGTGTCGCGGTAATTGCGGATAACTTCGTCGGCAGTGCGCGGGTGGAACTTCTTTTGGAGTAAAAGATAGCGCAAACTACTGTCGCTGGGCAGTCTATCGCCATATTTGTCGCGCAGTTCTGCAAACAGCACAGGAGCGAAGGCGGCGCGGCGCAGCGCCTCGGCGCGCTCCGGCTCACCGGGTGGCAATTCCATAATGGCAATGGCATCGCGGCTGACCCTGGAACCTTCCTTCGTGGCTTCCAGTAGGCCGTATTTGCGCAGGGCGGAGACGACTCCCGCCGATGCACCATTGAGACTTTTGTAGCCTAAGTCAGCGGCTAAGACATCATCTTTGGTGGGGTGCGTGTGCTCCTTCTGGTAGATCCGCTGGATGCGCTCAAGGGCATCGGCAAAGCTGATCTGGGGATAATTGGGACTACGAGTCGCGGGCATATAAATACCTCCTGCCCGTTAGCTTACGACAAATTTAATTTGTCGTCAAATTTTGCGCGACAAGGACGCAAAATGTTAACTTACGCTGTTTTATCTCTTTTGGATCAGTTACGACCTTCAACCTGCACGTCATCGAAGTCGAGGGTGCCACTCATGTTGACCAATTCGGGTTTTAGGATGATCGAGACAGCACCAGCGGGAACCGTTGTTTCAACCTCGATAGTTTTCCAGTCACTATCCTTCGTGAGCGATGGCATGGGGGGCCAGGGGCCGATTTTATCGCCTTTAGCGTCCAGAAAGTCATACGCCAATTCTGCCGCCGACCAACCGCCGGTGCTTTTGAGGTCATGTGCCCGCATTCGCACGCGAATTTTGAGGTGCCTCCACTGGGGGTCAAGTTGGAACGCGCCTTCGATGTGAATATCGGGGCCTTCGGCTTTGGTTAAGCGCAAAAAATGGTTGCCATTTTCGGCTGCGATGATGGTGCGCGGGGAGTCTTCCAGGTGCCAGCCAGACGGTTGACCATTGGCATTAAGCTGCTCGAAACGGCCCTCTGGCAGACCGGGCCGAATCGGTAAAGGATCAAGGGGATCAGCACGAGTCAGCTTAATGTCGTCGTAATCAATTTCGCCCACTGTGTGCAGCATTTGCGGCGAGAGAATTATAAAAGCGGCATTGTCGGGAATGTTGATCTCGACGGTTTCATCCACCCAGTCGGTGTCCTTGATTAGCTCAAATCCTGGTGGCCAGGGGCCAACGCGATTGAGGGCTTCGTCTAAAAAGACGGTCGCCAGGCGTGCATTATCGGTGCGCTCTGGCCCGATGCGCAAGGCCGAGCCACGTAGCCGTGCTGTCAGTTTGACCCGCTTCCAGGTCGGGTCTAAGCGCACGATGGCATCTACTTCCAGGGTATCTTTGGCCTGGTCGTTACGCAAGCGCAGGAAATGGTTGCCGTCTTCATCTAGGATTTTCATGCGGCGCGTATCGCTTAAATCCCAGCCCTCCGGGGTGCCATGCGCTCCCCGCGTCTCGAAGTCCTGCTGCATGATGCCATCGCGCAGGGGGATGCCCGCAAAGTGCAGCGTGTTGGGCAAGACCTGAATGTCGTCAAAATCCGCCTGGCCGCTGTTGACCAATTCCGGTTGCAGGCGCAGCGAGACCGTGCCACGGGGCACCGCAATTCTGGCGCTATAGCCATCCCACGGCTTGCTGCGGGCGAGGGTGGGCAGGAGTTCGAGGGATTGCACCCGGACTTTTTGACCATCTGCCTTTACGAAAATACAGTTGAGCCGCGCAATGGGCTTATGACCTCCCGCGGCCATTAAGCGCAGCCGCACCCGTAGCTCCAATGTTTTCCAGGTGGCGTCAACAGGCAGCTCGCAGAAGACGGCCTGGGTGGTGCCATCTTGCTCGTTTTTCAGGCGCAGGAAATGATTGCCCCCTTCCTCACTGATGCTGCTGGTGTGGCCGTCCATTGGACTCCAGTGGCGCGGCTGCTGGTTGGCGTCTAACTCTTCAAAGGTGCCATCCGCGAAAACATTGGCAGTCTCAAGCGAAGCCATCGCTTGCACCGGAGTTTGCGCTACGCTGTGACTAAGGCCAACCAGTAAAAGGAAAACTGGGGCACGGCAGGGACTGAGTCGTCGCCCTAGAGAGAAAAGCTGCTGCATGGCTTCTATTATAACGTGCTCTTCAGGTTTCCTCTAAAACAACATGCCCCTAGGCTTTGGCCTATCATTTGGTCAAGGCGCAGCCGGGTGCCCGCCCTTAGTCTGTGGCAGGAGCGCCCTGTGGCAAGGGCGTGGCGGTTGGTGTTGCGGGGCCGAAGCGTAGAACAGTTGTGGCAGGCTTGGGCGTCTTTTTAGGATGGGGATTAGTGGCTACAATCATTTTGGCCTGCTTGAGTATCGTGTTGATTTTGCCCCAGCCCCAGTTGAGTTCGGGCACACGGCCCAATTCATGCTCGCGCTGTTCCGTCGTAGCGACCTGGGCATCATAGGCCGCCGCCTCTGGCTCGTGGCTGAGGGTTTCCACCGTGGCCACCACCCGGCTGTCGGCGACGTTGAGGGCAATGAGGGCCTTGCAAGCGTCCAGGCGCACATTCCAGGACGCGTGGTGCAGGAGGCCAAACAACGGCTTGACCACAGCCGCCCCGCCGCGCCGCCGCAGGGCCGCGATAGCCACGCGCACAACTTGCTCGTTTTTATCTTTAAGCGACTGGATAAAGGCTTGCTGCACGTCCAGCGACTGATCGGAGAGCAGCGCCACAGCACAACACAGGCGCACTTCTCCCGCCGGGTCATTGAGCAAATGTTGGAGGAAGGCGTTGGTCACTCTGGGCGAGGCGTTGGTGTTAACTAGATAAGAAACGGCACGGCTGCGCGTGACCGCGTCGGAGTCGTCGGCTAAACGCAGCAGAGCTTGCTGGTTTTCCTGTGGGTAATCGGCCTGAAGTGCCGTGAGGTCGCTCACTCGCTGTTGCAGGTCTTCATTATGGAGGGCAGCGCTAACGCGATAAGGCACCAGGGCAAGATTAATCAAGGGCCAAGCCGGAATCGCCAGCAAGAGCAGAATAATGATGCCTAAGCCGATTCTCGCAACGGTTCGCAACGCAGCGCCCCTTCCGTAAATTTCACCTCGACGACCAAGAATTCAGTGTATCCTAAGTGGCTGAACAAGATTCTCGACTTGCGCCAACATTATGGCTTAGGCGCGGTGTGCATCAGCCTCGTCTCACTGGCAAAGTGGAGCGATCACATCCTACTGATGAGGAGGAATTCTACCACTTAATTGAAGGAGTGGTGCTTGAAGATGCCGGAGGCTTCAACCATAAGTTGCCGGAGTGGGAGCACTCCTATAACTATAATCGCCTACCCTCAGCCTTAGATGGCCACAGCCCGTACGAGCGTCTCCGGCAGAAGGCAGGCTTAAGCCGCTGCACTATAGCTTCCTTTTTGGCTTCCTTTGTAAACCCCTTCTGGCCTACTGACAATGGGAACTCCATAAGAGGACTGAATCAGCGTGCCACGGACGGCCCAAAAACGCCATTCATATTGCCGTTAGAGAGATCTCTTAAATTGCGCCAGGCTCCCGCAACTCTATCACCGGAGTGTAGTATTTTCTGTGCTAAAGCTAATGTGACACTATTGGTTTTGGTGTCATAACTGGCACTTTCCACCTCAACTTCACGACCGTTCACTAAAATACTATAATGTTGCGGATCACTGGCGCTCTCGGCGTCCAGTGATCCTGTAAAGCGTAACTGGATACTACTCGTCGCCACTGAGGCAGTAGCACGCGAGAGCAGGATCGTAGATGGGCGCACGCCTTGGTTGGTGGCATTACTGCGCGCGACATCCAGGGCAACACCGAAGACAACAGACTGAACCAGAGGTGCGCTGACATGGAAGGCTCGGTCTATGGCCCGCACCGTCAGGGTGTAACCGCCCTTGGGCAGGTTGTTGGGCAAAGTGAGGTTCCAACTCTGGCTGCTCACCTTCACCGTATTCAGCAAAGGAGCGTTGCTGCCAAAGCTGTTGACTACCCTATAGCTCCCTAACACCGCGCGGGTAGTGAACTGTGGCGTCATGCCTAGCGAGGACCAGTCGTAGTACAGGCCCCCCTTACCTTGCAGCGTCACCACCACGGTCAAAATACCGCTGCCGCTGTCGGTTGCGGTCCCGAAAGCACCGGCATCACTGGCACTACTCAGTTGCACCGACGGCGGCGTGAGATCCGTGCCAGCACCGGCGAAGTTCTGATTGAGCGCGGACGAAGCGCCAATGGTCTCCGTGCTCAAGGTCGGGCTAAAGAACACACCGGGTAGGGCGGGAACGATGGTGTAAACGCCGGGCTGCACCACAAAGACGTAGCGGCCCGCGGCATTGGTGGTGCGCTGCACTAGAGCGGGGTTGCCGGTCAGCAAAACCGGGTCCACCACGCCCGTCGCCAACGCGGTCGGATCATTGCCACTCAGCAGGAACACCGGAACCCTGGGCACCGGGCCGGTGGTACTGGAAACACCGGGTATTGTGGCCGTGCCACGGGTCACGGTGCCGCTGATAATGAGCACAACGGTAAAGGGAGTGCTGCTACTAACAGTGCCATTAGGCGTCACCACGCGCACTGGCCCGGTAGTAGCTCCCGCCGGGACGGTGACGAGCACGCGCGTCGCCGTGGATTGCGCGGTATTGACGGCGGCCTGCACTCCATTAAAGAATACAGCGGCCCCACTCAGGTTCGTGCCGTTGATGGCGACAGTGCTACCCACCGCGCCACTGGTGGAGCTGAGGCTGGTCAGCGTTGGCACCTGAGGTGTCACGTGCCCCAGGGCTACCGTCACGCCCGTATCACCATACTGAGCCACAAACGGTGCTGTCACGCTATTGAAGGTGCCGCTGTGATTGTTGTAGGTCATCACTTGAAAGCGATTGGCCGACGTGGGACGAAAGCCATTAATCAGACTCAGGTTGAGCGTACCGCCCATCGTGGCTTTCCCGCTGACAAGAAGTTGGCTGAACCCGGTGCCGGGTGCAGTGCCGCCTAAAGCGATATCCAGTTGGCCTCTGCCATTCTGCGTGTAACTACCGCGAATGGTAATGGCACCGCGTGGCACCGGTCGAATAACGCCGCCACTGTTAACGACAGTAACATCACTTTGGTATGAATACAACCAACCGGAGCCAGTCACCACGCCACCCTGGATCATGATAGGATTAGCACTATTCGCTCCCAGACTGCCGCCATTCAAAAGCATCTGCCCGCCATCTTGGGTAAAACTGCCTCTACTGCCGTTATAGATTCCGCCACAGAGCCAGAGATTGCCGCTACGCGCTTCAATCGTGCCGCTGTTGATAGTAGTGAGGTCCTGTATGGTATTAAAATTCGTGCCGCCGGATTTGCGGATGACGCCGCCAGCCAGGTTGTGCAATACGGGTGGCGCTGCCGCGCTGCCATTGCGCCCATCCAGGTCGTCGCCGTTAGGGTCATCCGAGGCGAAATCTAACAGACCACCACTGGCATTATTGAAGAGGGCGGTGCCTGCTAAAAACAGATTGCGTATGGGGGTCACCGTCCCCTTGTTTACAACCGTATGTCCGGCTAAGGTTCCCCCTATCGTCTGCACGTGAAAGCCGGGCGCAAAGGTGGTCTTGCCGGGGCCAATGAGGTAGCCGCCCCACTGGAAAACGCCGGTGCCCTCCATCGTAAACGTACCCGCCAGCGTGCCGTAGGAGCCAACAGCCGAGCCGTAGGTGTCGGAGCGGAGGGTGCCGTTGATGGTGATGGTGCCAGTGGCGGTGCGGGTCAGACTGCTCGCGGTGTCATAGGAGGTGTCCAACCGGCAGGCACCGGGACCGGTCACGAGCGTGCCATCATTGAGCGCCACCCGGCCACCCCCGTGATTGACGTTATCCAGCACCAGGATATTGTTGCTTGTATCGGTGCCCTGGGCATCTATTTGACCGCTATTGGTGAAGACAATATCTTCCAGGGTGAAAGACACAGCTCCCGTGTTTACATTGGCCACCTGGCGCAGGATGCCGCCCGCTTGGTTATTCAATTGCGGATTGCGGCCATGCCCATCCCAGGTCAACAGCCCGCCGCCCTGCGCGCCAAACACGCCGCCCGCCAGGTTATTGATAACGGCGCCGTTATCTGCCAGCAGTCTCTCGCCGCTCACAATGGTGACCACCCCGGAGTTGTTGATCGTGTGCCCATTGAGATTGACGGTGCTACTGGCCACGCGCGGCGTCACAGTCCTGGCCGTCTGAGATGTCAAAGTCACGGGATCGTGCGTGAAGTAAACGTGGAAACCCCGCGCTGTAGTGGTGATGCCCGCGCCGCTAAGGTTGGAGTCGTCCTGACATTGAAGAGCGCCAGACCCGGTCAGGGTGTGGGTGCCGCCGAACACGCAGCCACCTGTCATATGGCAATCCGCATTGATGGTGATGGTGCCGGTGGCGGTGAGATTGCCGCCCGCCCAAATACAGGTCGAGGGGCCCGTGATAACAGTGCCATCGCGCAACTGCCCGGTGAACCGGGAATCGCCGCCCAGCACCAGGCGCATCGAGGTGCCTTCCACATCCAGCGTGCCACTGTTGTCCAGGAGAACAGTAAGAATATCCAGATTACCCGCACCACCTGCCCCTCCGGGAATCGGATCATCAACGCGCAAAGTCGCCCCGACGGCATTGACCAGTTTAGGTTGAGCGCCGTTGCCCTGCCATTCCATGTTCCGGCTAGACCGAAAATCCAGGAGACCGCCCGTTAGATTGTTAAGCGTCGCGCCATTGTCCAGCACCAGATAGCCCTGGAAATCAACAACATCGAAGACCATTGTGCCCGCATTATTGACGGTGGCGCCATTGGCACTGAATCTACTCTTAACGGTCAGCGTCCGGCCCGCCGGGATGGTCAAAGTCTGCCCGCCACTGCCATCGCCCAGCAACAACTGGCAGGTGTCATCCACATCCAGCGTGACGGTATAAGCGCCGGACAGCGTAATGTCCGCCGCATCATTGGTGGGCAAACGATGCTGGCCATTATCATCCTGCCAATTGTTCGGGTCGCTCCAGTTGCCACCGGCAGCGTTGATCCAATGCACATTCGCCGAAGCCGTGCCGGTGCATGACATTAAACACAGCAACAGCCCCACCAGAGCGGGCAAAAAGGACAACCAGGATTGGACTCGGATACCCATCAATGACCCCCGTAAACGGACCTCTGATTTAGGGCGAAACAGAGGGGAGGCTGCCCTAAATGGCAAGGTGCTGTTATTGTAAGGGAGAACTATTTAACTGTCAATTTCGCGGTGATAGATTCAGGACGCCAGGCGGAAAATTGACAACTTCTTGATGGGCATGAAACGGCGGCCATATGGAGAGCGGCGTTGACGTGGTAAGGCACCAGGGCGCGATTAATCAGGGGCCAAGCCGGAATCGCTAACAAGAGCAGAATAAAGATGCCTAAACCAATTCTGGCTACTGTTCTCAACGCCGTGCCCCTCACAAGAATTTAACTTAACCTGTAGCTGAGTTTATCCCAAGCGGCTTTATTGGCGGAGCGACGCGGAGGGATAGAGGATAGAGGATTGTAGGGGCTAAGCAGAGGGCAGTTTTCGCTCTTTGGTTAGCGATCTTCGATCTTCTATTTGACACAAAAAGAGAAATTCGCTTATAATCTGCGCACCTCCCGTATGCCTCTGCCCCATCTTGATGAGACATGCCAGTGCCCTATGATAAGAGCATCTGATAAGAGCGTTTAGAGCGGTCGTTGCCAGAGCGGTTGTCGTGTTGCATGTTGCCATTCCAAATTGAATGAGGGGAGTCTCTCTATGAAAAAGCGGATTCAGCCGGAAAGTCGTCAGAGTCGTTGGTTCAGCCGTTGTTTCAGTGGGTGGCTCCTGGCACTGTGCCTGGTAGCGGGTCTGTCCCGTCCGGCTGCGGTCAAGGCGGCGACGATTACTGTTACCTCGGCGGGTGATACGGTCGCCGTAGATGG
This sequence comes from Abditibacteriaceae bacterium, assembly GCA_019239895.1. Classification (GTDB taxonomy): domain Bacteria; phylum Armatimonadota; class Abditibacteriia; order Abditibacteriales; family Abditibacteriaceae; genus JAFAZH01. The sequence goes on from JAFAZH010000021.1 coordinate 40,220, forward strand.
CCTGGTCACCCTGCGCGAAGCGATTCAGTCGGCTAATGCTAATGCCGATGCCAATGCTGATGTCACGGCGAATCGCGTTGGCGGTTATACCTCACCCTCCGCTGATACCATTAATTTCAACATCGCCGGTAATGGTGTGCATAGCATCGCGCTGACCTCCGCCTTGCCTAGCATTACTGATCCTGTCGTCATCAATGGTTACAGTCAACCTGGCGCGTCTCAGAATAACAACTTTTACGGTGATAACGCGATCTTGCAAATCCAGTTGGATGGCACCAGTGCGGGGGCTAACGTTAATGGTTTGACCATTTCTGCCGGTGCCTGTACCATTGAGGGTTTGGTTATCAATCACTTTAAATCCACTGGCATCGTGCTGATCACCAATGGCAGTAACAGCATTTTGGGCAACTTCATCGGCACCGACGCCAATGGCACGGGCGCTGCTGGCAACGGGGTGGATGGGGTGTTCGTGGGGAGTGGTTCTGGCGGCAATCTCATTGGTTCGGACTATACGACGCGTAACGTTATCTCCAGCAACGGCTTTCACGGCGTTGACCTGAATGCTGCTGGAACTGGCAACGTGGTGCGGGCCAATTACATCGGCACTGACAAGAATGGCACCGCTGCCCTGGGCAATGGCGCGGATGGGGTTGTCGTCAACGGTACTTCCAATGCTGCTATCGGCGGCAACTTTTTTTTCGGGACGGGGAACCTCGTTTCCGGCAATACGAACTACGGTGTGGAAGTCGTCAATAGCACGGCGGCGGGCAACGTGGTGCAGGGCAATTCCATCGGCACCGACGCTTCAGGTTCTGTAGCGCTCCCGAATGGACTCAGTGGCGCTATCCTCAATGGTGCTCCCAACAACGTCGTGGGCGGCACCCTGACCGGAGTGCGCAACCTTATCTCTGGCAATGGTCAACGCGGCGTTATCATCGCGGGCGGCAACGCGATGGGTAATAAAGTGCAAGGCAATTATATTGGCACCGATGGGTCGGGGACTGTGGCCTTGGGCAACCACGGCAACGGCGTCCTGGTGTTCGGTGGCGCGAGCAATACTCTCATCGGCGGCAGCACGGCGGGCGCTCGTAATATCATCTCCGGTAACCTTGACGGTATCTGGATTAATTTCGACGCCAGCAACGTGACCGTGCAAAACAATTACATCGGCTTGAACTCAGCGGGCACAGCGGCCATTCCCAACAGCGATTTTGCCGGGATCCTCGTCTTAGGGCCGAATAACGTAATCGGCGGCAGCACGAGTGCAACCCGCAACGTCATATCGGGTAATAGCGGGTATGGCATTGAAATCTCCGGGGGCGGCGCGTCGGGCAACACCGTGCAAGGCAATTATATTGGCACCAATGCGGCTGGCACTGTGGCTATCGGCAACGGCAGCAACGGCGTGGTCATCGTGGATAGTCCAAACAACGTGATCGGCGGCAGCACGAGCGGGGTGCGCAACGTCATAGCGGGTAACATCGGGTATGGCATTGAAATCGCGGATGCTCCGGCAACGGGCAACACCGTGCAAGGCAATTATATTGGCACCGACGCCAGTGGCAACGCTAAGCTTGGCAATTTCGGTGGTGTCTTCGTGGCAGGTGCGCCCGCCAGCATTATCGGTGGCCCCACGCCAGGCGCGGGCAACCTGATCTCCGGCAATAATTTTAATGGCCTTGTGCTGTCGAATAACAACACCACTGACACTATTGTGCAGGGCAATTACATTGGCACCAATGCGGCGGGCACTGCGGCCCTGGGTAACTCCGGCAACGGTGTGGAATTGGATCTCTGTTCCAACAACATCATCGGTGGCATTGGGCCAGGCACGGGCAACTTGATTTCGGGCAATGCCATCGGGGTTGATTCTTTCTTTGCGAATAATAATATCCTCCAGGGCAACTTGATCGGCACGGCGGCCAATGGTACTTCGCCGCTGGGTAATACAGCAAATGGCATCAGCTTTGTGTTTAGCAATAATAACGTAGTCGGCGGCTCGCCCGGCGGCGGCCCGCCGAATGCAGGTAACATCATCGCTTTCAATGCCGCGTCCGGTATCACGACCGCCACCGGTTCCGGCGGCGCTGGCAACTCGTTTCTCGGCAACTCCATTTTTTCCAACGGGGGACTGGGCATTGATTTGGATAATAATGGGGTTACGCCCAATGACACTGGCGATGCGGATACTGGCTCTAATAACCTCCAAAACTATCCCGTCATCGCGCGGGCTATCACGGCGGGCAGCACCACCACGGTTGTGGGAAGCCTGAACTCGTTGGCCAAGACCACGTTCACCCTGGAATTCTTCGCTAATCCGGTGGCTGATCCGTCGGGCTTTGGCGAGGGACAGACCTATCTTGACACGCGTGCCGTGACCACGGATGCGGCGGGCAACGCTAACTTTTCCTTTACCTTGCCTTTAAGCGTGGCGGTGGGACAATTCATTACCGCGACGGCCACCAACAACGCGACCGGCGATACTTCGGAGTTTGCGCAGGACGTGGCCGTCACCACCGGCACGGCGTTTGTCGTCAACTCAACGGCGGATACCGCCGATGCCAATCCCGGCGATGGGGCGTGTGATGTAGACCCCGCCACACCGGGCAGCCAATGCACACTGCGGGCGGCCATCCAGGAAAGCAATGCCTTGCCGGGATTAGATACGATCAATTTCAACATTCCTGGCGGGGGCGTGCAGACTATTACCCCGGCCTCGGCGCTGCCCGTGATTACTCAACCCGTCATCATTGACGGCTTCAGCCAGCCGGGTAGCACGTCCAATACGCTATCTGGTGGCAGCAACGCCACCATGCTCATTGAACTTAACGGCACCAGTGCCGGAGGCAGTGTGGATGGCCTGCGACTTACAGGTGGCGGCAGCACAGTGCGCGGCCTGGTCATCAACCATTTCAGCGGTAACGCCATCACGCTCGACACCACGGGTGGCAATGTCGTGGAGGGCTGTTACATTGGCACGAACCCCACCGGCACCACGCTCGCGGGCAACGGGAATGACGGGATTTTTATTAACGGTATTGCCAACAACATCGTGGGTGGCCTCAACCCGGCGCAACGCATGGTGGTAGCGGGCAACAGCAACTTCGGCGTGGCCTTTGAAAACGGCGGCGGTAACAACCAACTGCTGGGCACTTACGTCGGACTGAACGCAGCGGGCACCGCGGCTTTGGGCAACGTCGCGGGCGGTGTGAATGTAACTTCGTCCAATAACAGCATCGGCGGCCTCAGCGCCGGAGCGCGCAACCTCATTTCGGGTAACGGCGAAACGGGCCTGTTCATCACTGGTGCGGGCGTTACGGGTAACGTCGTGCAGGGCAATTACATCGGCACCGATATAACTGGCACCTTTGACTTAGGCAACGTGGTTGACGGTATTGTCATTGATCTTGGCGCTGGCGGCAGCACCATTGGCGGAACCCAGCCGGGCGCGGGCAACCTCATTTCCGGCAACAATTTTGGGGGCGTTGATGTCGCTGGCCCCAACAACACAGTGCAAGGCAACTTGATTGGCACGGATGTGACAGGCAATGTGGCATTGCCCAACAGCGCGATTGGTCTATTCATCCAATTTGCTTCAGGCAATCTCATCGGCGGCAACACAAGCGGGGCGCGTAATGTCATCTCTGGCAATAGCGGCGCGGGCGTGGTCTTGTCCAACAATGCCACCGGCAACACCGTTGCGGGCAACTTCATCGGAGTCGGGTTGGATGGCAGCACGCCCGTGGCTAACACTGGCGACGGGGTGCAATTCTTTAACGCCACCTCAAACAACGTTATTGGCGGCCCCACGGCAGCCGATGGCAATATCATCGCTAATAATGGACAGGACGGCGTGACAATCGCCGCCGGTACCGGTGAGGCCATTTTATCCAACTCAATCTTCTCCAATGGCGGCAATGCCACGAACGCCCCCGGCATTGATCTGGGCAACGATGGTGTGACGCCGAACGACGCGGGCGACGTGGATACTGGCCCCAATAACCTGCAAAACTTCCCGGTCTTGACGAGTGCTGTGGCCTCCGGTAGCACCACGACCGTCACCGGCACGCTCAACTCCACGGCGAACACGGCCTTCACCGTGCAATTCTTCTCCAACCGCAACGCGGATCCATCGGGCCACGGTGAGGGCCAGACTCTCCTCGCTACCAGAACTGTGACCACCAATGGCAGTGGTAACGCTGCCTTCTCCCTGGCCCTGCCGGGCACTGTTCCATTCGGCCAGTTCATCACCGCGACGGCCACCGATCCAGGCAATAACACCTCAGAATTTTCTAACGACCTCGCGGTGGATACGCCGGGCAGCATACAGTTCAGTGCCAACGCTTACAGCGTGGCCGAGAACGTCAATGGCGGCAACACCACAATTACCGTCACGCGCAGCGGCGGTAGCGCGGGCAGCGTGACGGTGCCTATCGTAGTCACGCCCGGCACGGCCACCAATGGCACCGATTACAGCGTGCCCACGAGCGGCCAGCCTGCGGGCGTGGCAGTGACAACCGGCACGCCAGCGGGCGGCGATACCGTGACCCTGACCTTCGGCCCCGGTGAAGTCAGCAAGAGTTTCCTCGTCAACGTGATTGACGATACGCTCAACGAGCCAAATGAGACGGTCAACTTCACCCTGGGCACGCCAGGCGGGGGGGCTATAACCGGCGCGCAGACGACGGCGACGTTGACCATTGTGGACAACGATCCCGCGCCGACCCTCAGCATTAATAACGTGACCACGCCTGAAGGTAATGTAGGCACGACCAACGCCACCTTTACTGTCACCCTGTCTGCGGCCAGCGGCAAAACGGTGACGGTGGATTATGCGACTGCCCCCGGCACTGCGACCGCCAATGTAGATTATCAATCACGGAGCGGCACGCTCACCTTTAATCCCGGTGAGACCACTAAAAACATTGTCGTGCCGATCATCGGCGACACGTTAAATGAAGGCGATGAGACTTATAGCGTCACGCTCTCCAATGTCGCCAACGGCGTGCTGAATAATGCCACTGGCGTGGGCACCATTGCCGATGATGATGCCGCACCGTCGCTGGCGGTGAATGATGTCACCGTGGCCGAAGGCAATAGCGGCCCGACCAACGCGGTCTTCACCGTGAGCCTGTCCGCCGCGAGCGGCCAGACGGTGACGGTTGATTATGCCACCGCCGACGGCACCGCCACGGCGGGCAGCGATTACCAGAGTCGCAGCGGCACCCTGACTTTCGCGCCCGGTGAAACTTCAAAAACGGTAGCCGTTATCGTCAATGGCGACACGCTCAATGAGCCAGATGAGACCTTCACCCTGGTGCTGAGTGACCCGACCCATGCCACTATCGCCGACAATCAGGGCGTGGGCACCATTACCAATGACGACAGCCCACCGTCCCTCTCCATCAACGACGTGAGTGTGCCCGAAGGCGACAGCGGCACCACCCCGGCCACCTTCACGGTGAGCCTGTCCGCCGCCAGTGGGCAGACGGTGACTGTCAAATACGCCACTGCCGATGGCACCGCCACGGCACCCGCCGACTATGCCGCTGCCTCCGGCACCCTGACTTTCGCGGCGGGCGAGACTGCTAAAACCGTGACGGTGGCGGTGCAGGGCGATACCTTGAACGAAGCCAATGAAACCTTCACGGTGCTGCTCTCTGGTGCGACCAATGCGACCATTGCCCGCACCACCGGCATTGGCACCATCCTGGATGATGATGCGGCGGCCTTCAAACTCAGCATCAGCCCCAACACTTTTAGCGAAGGCGCGGGCGCGAATGCGGCCACGGGCACCGTCACGCGCAACACTGCGACTACAACGGCACAGGTGGTCAACCTGGCCAGTAGTAATACCAACAAAGCCACGGTGCCCGCGACGGTTACGATTCCAGTTGGGGCGACCTTTGCCACCTTCTCCATTAACGCGGTGGACAATACGTTAGCGGATGGGCCTACGGTAGTGACCATCACGGCGGGTCGCACTGGATTTACTGGTGATGCGGCCCAGGTCACGGTCGTGGACAACGACGGGCCAACCCTGACGCTTACGATCTCGCCCAATACCTTCAGCGAAGGGGCGGGGGCGAATGCGGCGGTGGGCACGGTAACGCGCAACACTTCCACCTCAGCCCCCTTAGTGGTGAGTCTGGCCAACAGTGATGCTACCAAGGTAACGGTGCCCGCGACCGTCACGATTCCCGCTGGGGCAGCTTCTGTTACCTTCCCGGTGGGCGCGGTGGACAATAGCGTGGTGGATGGCAACAAAACCGTCACCCTCACGGCCACCAGCAGCGGCCTGAATGCGGGCGTGGCTTCAGTCACTGTCACGGATAACGATGTGACGCCCACCCCAACACCAGCGCCCACCCCGACGCCGACACCCACCCCGGACACGACCGCGCCCACCGTGACGATTGACGTGCCCCGCAATGGTGACATTGTGAGCAGCCTGACCGCTGTGATAGGCACCGCGACAGATGCCAGCGGCATCAGCCGTGTAGACCTCCTCATTCAGAGTCCGGCGGGTTATTGGACTGGTTCAGGCTGGGCTGCTGGGCTATTCCCCTTAACTACCACCCTCAATGGCACGACCTGGACGCGCGGCACTGGCTTACCCGCTGGCGATAATCTCGTCAATGGCACCTACACGTTGCAGGCCATAGCTTACGATAAGGCAGGCAACGCAGGCAGCACTTCGATCACCATTACGGTGGACAAGACAGCCCCCACGCTGACGTTTACCCTGCCCAATAATACTTTCGTATCAAATCTGTCTGTAGTGGCGGGTCAGGTTGTGGATAATCGGAACGGCAGCGGTGTGGCGCGGGTGGAACTACTGATTCAACGGGCCAGCGACCGCCGCTACTGGAATGGCACCACCTTTGTGACCACGCCGACGGTGCTCAACACCACCTTAGCGGGCAATACCTGGTCGCGGCGCACTGGGCTTCCGGCTGGGCCGGGCGTGCTCACCGAAGGCCGCTATTACTTACTGGCCCGCGCCTATGATCAAGCGGGCCTGGTGACGCGTGCCCAGATCAGTGTCATCGTAGATACCACGCCGCCCACGGCCACCTTTACCGCCCCGTTAGACAAGGCCACCCTCAAGCATCTGGGGCCGATTACTGGCACAGCCTCCGACAATCGTGGCGGGAGTGGCCTGCTCAGCGTCGGCCTGACTATCCAACGGCGCAGTGATCGCCGCTACTGGAACGGCACCGCCTGGGTCAGCGCACGCGTCGAGCTAATCACCCGCTTGATGGCTTTGGCCAAGGGCACCTTTACCTGGTCACGAGTCGGCAACCTGCCTGCGGGAGCCAACCTCCTGCCCGGCGACTATGACTTGACAGCCGTGGCGCATGATCGAGCCGGTAACGCGCAACCCACTGCCATCCAGGTGACAATCGCCGCGCCCACTGTGGCGGCAGGTTCCGACAGCGCCCAGGGCAATGCCACCGCACCCTCCTCGGTAGCTCTCTCGCTGGGCACGGCGCAAGCCGCTACCGGGAGTGTGACCCTGCGCTTCACCCACGCTTTGCAGGACGAAGTCGCTGGCGATGCCGGGCATTATAAGGTAGCGGTCAATGGCAGCGTGGTGCCAGTGGAAAGCGCGGCCTACAATGCCAAAACCTATAGTGTGACGTTAAGCTTGCCCGATGGTGCGCTCCGGCCTGGCGATGTTGTCACCGTGGAGTGGGATAAGTTACAGGATGCCGCGGCGAAAACTGTGTCTGGTCATGCTGGCCCGTTCGTGGCCCGGTGAGCAGTTCCCACCGACTGGAACAGCAGCAGGCTGGCTCTGCTAAAATCGGGGCGACCATGCAACTGCATGGTCGCCCCGATTTTGTATTTATATTGGCATCTGCGAGCGGGGAGGCGGCTCCTCCTACTTCTTCAACTCAGCCTCGGCCTGGGGTGGCGCGATGGCGGCGTTGTCACCAATGGCAAGTCCGGGTGGGGCCGGGACGAATTTCTTGCCGTGCAGGGTGTCGGAGATAAAGCCCTCAGAGACCTGGTAGCCAACCACTTTGCCTGTCTTTTCATCCAGACACATATCGGCCAGGGTGCCCAGCTTTTGGCCATCGGTGGATAAGACCTGGGTGCCCGACAAGGCCGTTTCGCGCTTGCTCAGGTCACGGCTGCGCGGGTCGTCTTTGAGCTTCATTTTGGCCCCCGCGCTGGGCACCAGAATCACCGCTTCGCCAATGTTCAAGACATTGCGCCACGGCACGATCACCGCGTCAATCAGTCCGAATAGGTCTTTGTTGTATAACACAAAAGACACCACTTCATCGGTATCATGGTCGAATATCAAATCATGCACATTGCCGACATGGGCACCATCCTCCTGCCCGATAATTGGCTTGCCGATCAAACTTTTACCCGTAATCATAATGCTCCCCCTGAAGAGTGACTCAGCCCCTATAGAGCATAATTGAGACCACAACATTAATTTGCGAGTTTGGTGCGGTAGCGCACATTAACCGCCGCATAGAGGTATCCCGCTTGCTCTGTGGACTGTGGAACACACTGGTTCCACGCAAGGAGACCCCTCTATGTATCACCACATAAAGAAACTGATGTACACCGTAAATGTTGGCGAACCCGACCCCCGTTTTGGCAACATGCTGCTGGAACAATTTGGCGGGGCCAACGGCGAATTGGCGGCGGCCATGCAATATTCGATTCAAGGCTTGAACTGCGACGACATGGCCCGCAAAGATTTGCTGATGGATATTGGCACCGAAGAGCTAAGCCATCTGGAAATCATCGGCACCCTGGCGCGGATGCACTTAAAGCCCATGAAAACCAGCCGTGATGCCGCCGAAGCCGATCCCTTAATCGCCATCGCGGGTGGCGGCGGAGTGGCGCTTTGCAACTCGATGGGCAACCCCTGGACGGCTGACTATTTGAAGATTACCGGGGAATTGGACGTGGATTTACGCAGCAACATTGCGGCTGAGGCCCGCGCTAAAATCGTCTATGAGAACCTGCTGAACTTCTGTGACGATGCGGGCACCAAGGACGCGCTGCAATTCCTGATGACGCGTGAGATTACCCACATGAAAGCCTTCATGCTGGCGCTCGAAAGCATGGGCAAAGACCCGCTCTCGATTGGCCAGATTCCGCCGTCTCCCGACATCGTCAATCAATATTTCAATGATTCTACCGGACAAGGCGATCAGGGCGAGGCCGACGTGCAAGGCCCGTGGAATAGTGGTGGTGACTGGATGTTGGTGAATAGTCCCGTGGTGCAGAGTTTGCGGGAAACCAATGGCAGTGCTTAGGTAGAACGACAAAACAGACTTCTTGCATAAATCAAGTTTGGTGTCATGCCGAGCGCAGCCGAGGCATCTTGGGCAGGCTGCTTAACTAAGCTTGCTCCACTGCGCTCATCCTTCGCTCCGGTCGAAATGACACTATCTGACGCTTATGCACGAAGTCTATTTTGCCTTTTCGCTCTGCTGTTCTGCATAGCGTTTGAGGTTCGCATTACGAGCAAGCAGAAACTCTCGCATGTGTCGTTGCAGGAAGAGTTTGTCGGCGATAATACCCAAGATGCCAAGGGGAGCTATCCATTCAAGCGTGTCGCGCATCAGGGTGCCGGTGGGGGTTGGGGAGAATTCGTGAATGTGCTTGAGCGACTGGAAAGCCCCTTGGGTCATGACATCCACAAAGCGATGCGGCGGCTCAAATTCCACAACCTTCGCCGTCAGCCGTTGCCGGATACCGAAATGCACCGCTTCAAAGGTCACTGAGTCACCTAAGCTGATAAGCCCACTGGTTACCCCGGCCACGGCACGCTCTTTTGTATGCGCTGTGGTCGCACAGTGCAGGCCAATGTCACGGGCCAGATCGAAGCACGCCTCCACTGGCACAGCGATGTAAGTTTCGACGCAAACAATGGCCATCTTACAACACCCAGTTCACTGACAGCCTGTAGCCGAGCGGTGGGCTTTCCAGTGCAACGCTTGGTTGAGCCGATTTTTGGCTTGTATATGTTCTACTCTTCTGCATATTCTCTCTGCTTCTCGTATTTCCAATCAAGGCCCCATACTTCGTGCCCCCACTGCTGCCCATTAACGATCCCACCTTGTGATAACCGGCTTACTTGGGAATCGGATAATTTTGTATAGCGTTCCTGAATGTGAGGTTTTTGATCCAACAGATATTGAACAAGAGTTAATGTATGCTGACGCCGATTGTATTCTACGAAGAAATGATAAGGTGGCCCATCACTCCACTGCTCATACCAATGGACTTTGAACCGTTGGACGCGAGGGTAGCGTGCAATCTGTTGAGCCATATATTGTATAGAACTTATGCAATCATTCTTGGTAGTGAGGGTTATATTAACATCCGCCGTACGATACGGGCCAAACATCATTTGCAGATAACCAAATGGCAAGCACAGTAAAAGGAGAACGACCAGTATCTTGATGGCCCGATGGACTTGGCTATTCCGTTTCATATGATTAGCGTTCGATAACAAAAGTTAGAAGATAATGCTCACTGCTATTAACGCCGCAGGTGACAGATCATATTGAACGACAGCCCACCAGTGCGATTGATTATCTCACTGCCAGGCACAGACCGAAAGCCCATGCGCTCATAGAGACGGACAGCAGGATTATCCGCGCGCACATTGAGCGAAACAGCCTTGAACTCGGCGCGTGCGGTATAGAGCAAATGTTCCAATAAGGCCGTGCCAATCCCACGCCCCTGATATTGTGGCAGCACTGCGATAGCTAATTCGGGAATGGCATCGGCCACATAGCCAAAGCCTCTGTTGTGTCCATGCCACAACCGCAACCAGGCCGCTCCCATAGCTTCATCCGCGGCCAGGGCTTTCACTCCCATATCTCCGGCGCGACCCCAACCCGTAGCGTAACGCGCTAACACCGGTTGTTGCACCGCTTCGGGAGTCGTTTCATGCGCGGCGCACTGCAACATCCGCCAGATCAGCGGCTCGTCTTCCGCTGTCAGCGGCTGGAATTGACACTCAGGTGTTGAGCTTATGTGTTCAGTAATTGGTTTTAGCTGCCCTTCCATAGAACTAAATGCCCCTGATGGTTATCAAGGCCCTAACAGATGGCGCCAGACGGGTTCATACACCGCGTTGCCCTGCGCGTCGAGTGGCGTGAGGGAGTCTCTGGCAACCTGCGCGTGGGGATCACGCCCCGACCGAGCACTGAACAGGCGGTGTGAGTTATTGTAAGGCGGTGCCATGTGATCTACAGAAGTTAAGCCACCGGGCAAGGCGAGCGTCTTCCAATTCACCTTGATGCGGGCAAAGTAGCGACGGTCATTGGCTTCGGCAAATCCGTAAAATCTGTCACGGGGCGTGGCGTGGGTTTGCGCAATCCAGGCAGCGGATCGCCAGTTCGGGCCGTTCACGCCATCCACGACCGACGAGAACATGATAACGCGATGCACTTTGTATAAGTGGGCGAGCATCGCGGCGTGTCCACCCCCTTGGGAAAGACCCGAAACCGTGACTTTATCCCAGTTGATTTGGCCGTTGGTGATAAATTGGCCCCAGTGTTCGTTTGGATATTGGGCATCCAGCCAGGACAGCAGTTTGGTGGTGCGGTTCAGAATGCAGTTGTTGGAGTCCATATCAATCTGCGTTGACTCGTGCTGGCCATCCAGCATAGCCTGGCGCAACGGCCCATAACAATTGGCATCATTGCCGCAGACATTATCCGCGCTGCTGCTGCTCCGATAGTCCACGGCGATGGCATGATAGCCTGCCTGGGCTGCGGTTTGCAGCAGCTTGAGAACGTTGTCGGCTCGTCCACCGGTGCCCGGCAGATAGATAAAGAGCAAATTACCAGTGCCCGCAGCGTTCACATAAGCCTCGTGGGGAAAATCCGGCTTGTGGATTTTCGGATCGGTCTGGCTCGGACGCACTTCATGATGCACTATCGTCATGCGGGGCAGTTCCGTTAGTAAAGGAGGTTTGACGACCTGTGGCTGCTGCGATGCCGCAGCTACGGCCAGCGAGAGCAGACCAATGGCGAGGAGCGGATAAAACTTTTGGACGCTTATCTTTGTATCTCTTGAATTCATCATGCCCCCAGTATGCATCGGTTTAGGTGCCCGCCTGGGTTATCGTGCCGCCAATGGCAGGCGTTGAATCAGGGAAATTATAGCACGTTCCGCCCATAGCCCGCGCCACATTCAAGCGGTAAAATAGAAGCCAGAACTTCGGAAACATGAACCGAAAACCCAGGTGCATCATCATCACTGGCCAAGCGGGAGCGGGGAAAACCACACTGGCCAGGCAACTTGGGGCACGGCTGTGGCTGCCTGTCATCAGCAGCGATGAGATCAAAGAGGGCTATGTCAACACCTACGGCGTCCCGCATGACCAACTCCCACCGGACACCAATGGTCGAGTCTCCGACTTGTTCTTTACTTTTGCCACTGTGTATAGCCTCTTTCATATCACCCATTGGATTGCAGGTGCCAAACATTGGCCTGTCGTATTATGCTTTCTTCTGGCTATCATCCCCAGTTGGCTTGTCGCTGCAATAATATTGTATATAGTGGCTTTTGTGTCTGATACTTTTAAGCCTACTCAGTTATAGTAGCACGAGGGGACTATTGGTGTTCGCAATATCACAAGACGGCGGCTCAACAAAACGCTGCAACGGACGGGTTGCGGCTCGCTTTGCCTCCACACGCCGCTAAGCTTAGCGGCGGGCCGCTGCGCGCAGGGTTAAGTGTGGCATTTATCTCAGGATGAAAGGACATGGAAAACGAAGACGAAATTATCAAAAAGATAATACAAGATGCCGAGAGGCATGAAAAAGGGCCACCGCGTGAATTCCCCTATGCTAAAGTTACCGTCGGCATTCTTTTAGGTATATTGGCAGGAGGTGGATTCATAGCATGGCTATTGCTTAAAGGCTATAATCCACGTCTTGCCCCACCAGGGCAACAGGATAGTTACGTAATGACCATAGGAGCAGCCTTCCTAGTGCTTGTGCCCCTCGGTATAATCATTGGTGGCTTCCTAGGCGGTGCGGTGGCTTATTTGCGATGGCTTATTTCTGGAGACAGTCGTAGCACCTAACAGCGGCTCAACTAGGCGCTGCAACGGACAGCTTTCCGCTCCGCTATGCTGCGGCTTCCGCACGCCGCTGAACTTAGGGTTGGGCCGCTGCGCGCAGCTTACACAGACGCCATACCAGTGGAGGTGTATCAGATGCGAACATGGTTTTACGACAATAAGATGCAGAGGATTGCCGGGCATCCAACTTTTATACAAGTAGAGCGGGTCTACTGCTTATCGGCAGATGACTTTACTGAGGCCGACGATCAACATTTGAATGATATTCTCAGGGAACTTACCCGGTGACCTAAGAAGTTCGCCTCTGGGCCAACCTTGTTGGTTCGGCACAGATGAAAATAATCCGCCGTTTTTGTGCTATGGGTGGGAGCCGCCTTGGGGAGTCACAATCGAAGGTGTAATCAGTGAGGAGGACTGGGTAGCATGGGATACAGCCTTTCGAGAACAAGCTTATCATCTACCTCATTATGAAATAGACACTGAAGATGAGGCATTCTTGGAAGAAAATAAACATCTCCCAAAAGTGTGGGTAGGTACCTGAAAAGTGTGGGTAGGTACCTGAACTTAAAAGCTAACTGTTAAATGAGAACACCAGCCCAACCAAACGCTGCAACCGACCCTTCCAGTTCCGCTGCGCTCCACTTCCAGGGCGGCTGCGCTCTACTTGGTTGCGTGTCGTACTTCTGAGATATGAAAGTGCCTCCTGCAAGCAGTCGCCATTTGTCCGCTTTCGCCATTGATGTGCATTATCATCTGGAGCAAACCGGTCTGTTTTCAAAAATTACGATCAAGAAAACGGGCTTGCCTAAATGCGCTTTCAACATTATTTGTTCATTGGCTGATGGTTCAATCACACAAGCTGAAGTGACCGCCGTATTAGAGCAAGTTTGGAACGAGGCACCGCTCGGATATTATAAAGGCGAGAACTCATATAAATTAACTGCTTCGACAGAAGAAGTTCAAATGCAATTTGCAACATCAACAGCCGAGGCGAGTATCACAGGTCGAATCGAAGTTGTCGGCTTCCAGTGAGTCAACCGTAGCCCAACGAATCCATGCTCCCGACTGCTTACAGTCCGCTCGCACCTCGCTCCCTTGCAGCGGCGGGTGAGCTTGACGTTGTGTAGGTGCGCGCGGCTTAGATGTAAGCTATAGGTATGGCAAACACCGGAATAAAGCGAAAGAGAAAGTGGTGGGTGATACTGCTTTTAGGCTTTGTATTAATACCTGCCCTGGTTGCTTTACGCCTTCGCTGGTTCAGTAACCAGGGTGTTATCCTCACTGGTTCCTCAGCAGAGGGCCTTTTCGGACAGTGCTCCCGTGACGCTCCCACAGGGGTAAGCGGTCTCTGGTGCCCATATCCGTGGACTATAGCGCGCCTTGAAACGAATTTGCCCCGGTTCTTGAGAAGCAACCCCAATCTAAGGAGCACGTTCTCGCTCAAACACTACTATATTCAGTACACAGGATTTATCAAGAACGGACGGTATCTCATCTACGCGAACGCATTTCCAGATGACCTGTTTGGAGAGAATCCATTTATGTGGCGTTTCCGTTCTCAGGTGGTGTGCGACGGTGGTCCAGCCTTTTTCGGTTTCGAGTTTGATCCGGCGATGGGTCAGTTCAGCAATCTTGAGTTCAATGGTGCAATTTAGAACAGCCACATGTCAGCACCACCACAACCAATCGCTGCAAGGGACGGGTTGCAGCTCGCTTTGCTACGTCTTCCCCCGCTGTTGAGTTGGGCGTTCGACGGCAGCATGTAGGGCGACTTCGCGCCATACTTCAGGACATGAAAATTTCAGAAATCATCGTAACCGACCGCGATAGTGACTTTGATGTGATATTTCGGGAATCTGCTCTCATCGCTAAGTTTATTACCGCCTCGGATTATGAGCGATATGCCGCCAAAGACGAGAGGCTCAGTCGCAAAATCGAAGTAGTCGTCAATAAGCTGTTTAAGAAGAAGTTTACAAAAGAGCATGTTTACATCAGCTACGACTGGTGGCCTGACCATACACGGGGTATTCACCTTGATACAGAATCGTTTCATCAAGAAGTCTTCGATTCACTCCGCGCATTACTGGTCGCCCAGTATGATGAGTGGCGCATTCAAGCTGTGATATACCAGGACATCTTCAAGGGACGGACAATGATTGGCTCGATAGCAATATGGTCTGACAAGCTTTTGCTCGATGGTGCATTATATAACTGGATGGTTGATAACAAGTTTGATTTTGGAAGCAAGGTAGCTCCGCGCTTCGTCAGTGTTGACCCGAATGACGAAGATGAGCCGTGGGCTACACTTCTTGACGACGTTGAATAGAAGTATCAACAGCCGTCGAACCAGAGAATCCAGCCGACGCCTGCGACCCTACGCTCGTGCCTCACTGCGGGCCTCCGGGCGCGGCTGATTGCGGCGTTCTGTGATGGCGTGCGGCTTGCTGGAAAATGCAGGAACGGACAAAATACAAGTCAAGATGGATAATGAAGTACAACAAGCAACTTTGCTCTGCCAAACGGCCCTGGAGATGTACAGCAAGGGGCGGCTTGCTGATGCCATAGATACCTGGCTCAAGGCCACTCAAATTGATCCAAGTTGTAGCGAGGCCAAAATGCGCTTGGGCTATGCGCTTGACGAAAAGCAAGGTATTCTTGATGAACTTCAGGAACTGAGTCAGCAGGTGAGTCAGTCGCCTCACGATGCTGCCGCGCACTATCGCATCGCTTATCTGATGTTCACGCTTGGCCACGACGATGAAGCGCGAGCCGCTTGGCTCAGAGTCATGCAAGTAGATGATGGCACATGGGCCAAAAGTTCCAGAAAGATGCTGCGCAAACATTTGGCTGGTTAGACGCAACAAAACAGCAGCCTAACCAGCCAGTGCAACCGCCCTGCCAGGCTCCGCTGTGCTACGCCTTCCAGGGCGGCTGACTTTGGCATTGGGTATCCAGAAGTATGAACCAAAAACCAAAGTGCATCATCGTCACGGGCCAGGCGGGGGCGGGGAAAACCACACTGGCCAGGCAGCTTGGGGCACGGCTCTGGCTGCCTGTCATCAGCCGCGATGAGATCAAAGAGGGCTATGTCAACACCTACGGCGTCCCGCATGACCAACTTCCCTCTGATACCAATGGGGTAGTCTCCGATTTGTTCTTTGCTATCGTGCATCAATATCTGGCGGGACACATCTCGGTTGTTATCGAGGCGGCATTTCAGCACCAGGTCTGGGAATCGAGGATGCCGCAACTGCTTGAGTTGGCCACGCTCCTGATGGTTTTATGCTCTGTTGATGGTGTTGTGGCCGCAGGGCGGCATCTCCAACGAGGCTTAGAAAATCCAATGCGGGAGTTTTATCACGGCGATAAGCGTGTCGCCCACTACCGGGAAACTGGTGAAATATTACCGCACGCCACATATACCGCGCCGCGATTCAATATCCCTACCATCCAGGTCTCAACAGAGGGAGAATACAGCCCCGGTCTGGATGAGATAGTGCGGCAGATACAATCATTCGCGGCCCAACCCGGAGGCGAGCCGGTCGCTCGATCCGATGCGGGGCACTTTTGAGGTTGTGTCGCGGTGCGCCGCGTTACCGGGTGTCATACTGAAAACGACAGGAACTTAAATGCTCAGGAGCCGAAATGTTGAAGCTCGTCAGGACGGATTCGAGTCATGCTGATTTTCGAGAACTGGTGCGGTTGTTGGATGAAGATTTGAGCCTCCGCGATGGTGCGGCCCACCCGTTCTACGCGCAGTTCAATACGCTGGATGCCATTCGGCACGTTGTGGTTGCTTACGAGCAAGATCGGCCCGTCGGTTGTGGTGCTATTAAGCGGTATGACGAAACCACGGTTGAGATTAAGCGGATGTTTGTGCGCCCGGAAAATCGCGGTCGGGGCATCGCCGCTGCAATCTTACGGGAGTTGGAGCAATGGGCGGCGGAATTAGGCTTCGCCACCGCGATTCTGGAAACGGGCAAGCAACAACCAGAAGCCATCCGTCTCTACCAGAAATCCGGCTACACGCTTATGCCAAACTATGGCCAATATGCCTTAGCCCAAAACAGTGTTTGTATGCAAAAGCCTTTGATGGGATAGCCAGTTAGCTCGTAATGGCGGCTCGCTTTTCGCGCAGCCACAGATATTCTTGCCCACCGGCTTTGATGATGCCTTTTAAGACTGCCCATAAGGGGGATTGGCCGCTAAAAGCGGCGGCGATGGCATACAGACTGCGCGGGGAAAAATGGTGCTCTTTGCTGATGGCATAGATCGGTTCCCAGGTGTCGGGGCGGAACTTTGACTTAAAGGCATCGAGACCACCAAAATTATAAAAGCGGCAGCCGTGGGCACGCACCCAGGACAACAGCAAGCGCAGCCAGAAGGGGTTGGGGTCTTCTGGCAATAAAGTGTGCTGCGAGAGCGGCACCAGGCCCA
This sequence comes from Abditibacteriaceae bacterium, assembly GCA_019239895.1. Classification (GTDB taxonomy): domain Bacteria; phylum Armatimonadota; class Abditibacteriia; order Abditibacteriales; family Abditibacteriaceae; genus JAFAZH01. The sequence goes on from JAFAZH010000021.1 coordinate 57,738, forward strand.
TTGTCACATATTGCGAGCCATCGGCGGCTACCGCGCGCATGGCCGTATCTACGAGGAGTTCTACCGTGCCATTGGGCGCATCATAGCCGCGTGGAAACTGCTCGGTGAGCCAGCCCTTGCGCCGGGGCACCGGGCACAGATTCAAAAAGGCCACGACTTGCCCATTGCGCTCGGCCACGAAGACGCGTCGGCCTTGCAGGTTGACAATGGTTTGTGGCTCGACCAAAAAATGCAAAGGCGGCAAGCCCCGCGAGCGCAGCCACTGGCGCAAACAGCGTTTCAGTTGCGGGTTGCCCGTGGCGTAGTCGGGCGTCCATTCATGCACCACCACGCCTTTATTGCGGGCGCGGTTAAACTGGGCACGTAGCGAAGCATGGCCCGCGATAATCTCTGGCCAGTGCGCCGGATGCCAGGCGGGTTGCGAGCCAAGCACCACCGTGGAGTAGCCGGGGCACACGCTCAGATGCGTATGCAAACGACCCGAAGCGCCAAAATAGCAAACCCCGCACTTCTGCCGTGCCACATAGCTTTCCCATTCCGCCAGCACCGCATCCAACCGTTCCTCGGCACAGACCGGGGCACCCGCCACCACATAAACGCCATGTTTGCGCACATAGCCGACCACGGCATCGCCCTGCCCGGAGAACCAGTGCGCCATGCCTCGATTCACCAGTTGATAGGCGGTGGCATTCCAACCATGCTGCATCACGAGGCGGCGGACACGCGGCACGTTCGTCATTGGGTCATCCTTAAAACTTTAATACAATCCAGCGATCTTCAATGGTAATGGCGGCATTTTGAGCCTTTTGCTGGCGCGTGGCCTCGGCCACCCGTTCCAGGATTTCCTGTCGTCGCCCCTTGGCCCAGGCCGCGCCACTCTGCTCCCAGTAGGCGTCCCACTGCTCTGGCGCAGGCACCATAATATCGGCCCCCACGGTGCTGAACTCCCAGTCGAAATTCAGACGCTGCCCGGCTTCAATATACGTGATGGTGCCGCCACGCCCGGATTGTCCAATCTCCACTGTATAGTCCATAAATGCATTGACGCCTGGACAACTCTCGCGCCTGACAACTCCCGTTTCTCGACTTATCTCTACTGGCTCACACTAATTGGTGCGGCTATGATGCCAACCAAGCACATCGGCCAAGTACACCTGCCGAGGACATAGTTGACACATGTGGGGAATCCAACCTCTGCACTGTTGTCCTGAGTGGCCCATAACCAAACACTCACTATCACGACAGTAGGGAGCAGGTCCTTAACCGTTATGGACATCCTTTTTCGGGACGTAAGCAGGGTGAATAACCTGGGATAGTTTCACCAGGTGCGATGCTGCCCGGTGCTGTATAAAAAGAGCCAATGCTGGCTGAAGAGACATGACCATCCACCCAGAGCACATTAGTTTTCCCCTGGTGTCTTGCCCTTGGTGCGGGGAGTGCTCCGACCGAAACATAGCCTATCACCGGTGGTATTGGTGGCGGTGTGGGGTTTTGAATCGCAGCATCCCCAATGCTGGGCGGACAAGGAACCATAGCAGGCCATGTTTCTGGTGCGGAACCCGCTAAGGCAATGCTGCCAGAGTCTGTCATCATCACAGTCGCTGCCGGGCGTTGAACCTGTGCCATGATCTTGTTTTTCTTATCTAAACCCGGTGGTAGCAGTTCAGAAAAAGCCACCCCGCCCAGGTGGGCATTATAACCATAACTGGACGTACCATAGCCGCTCCTGACCGGTGTCGTTGCATCACTAGGACACTTGAGAACCTGCTCACTTTTGAGGTAGGGTTGCAATATTTTGAACCAAAAGGTAGGACTCTGGCTGTTGTCATGTGCCACAGGCATGAAGCGACCATCGGAATCTTCAACATATATCAAGGCGGCCATACCAATTTGTTTGAGATTAGAGGCACAGACCGTGCCACGAGCCTTTTCGCGGACATTAGCAAATGCCGAGAGAAGTCCAAACGCCAAGACACTAATTAGCGCCAGGACTATTAGCAATTCCACAAGAGTGCATGCGGCACGTCGAGACGGGTGGTTATGCATTATTTATCCTTTGCTGCGTTCGAGGCTAAACTGTACGGTCCGTTGTGACCCCACCTTAACGCCCGCCAGGAGGGTGCAAAGGAAAGTCAACAGTGTCCCCGGGCCGAAGCTAAAGAAGGTGGTCATCAACGCCGCTACCAGGACACCAACACACGCTGTGGACTGTCCGGCCCGGCTCGTGGAGATACCTCCAGCGAGAAGACCGGAGGTAAAGGGGAGCAACCAGTAGAGCGCATTGTAAAATAGACCCTGTATTGGCAGCGGGTGTCCCGGAGGCATATGACTCCAGACTGCGGCCTTGTACAGCGGAAACAGATAAAGATAAGCGCCCACCGCGCCCACGGTGGCCAGGACGAAACGTGGCACGCTCTCTGGGGCGCGGTGCGCCTGGTGCAACGCTTGGCCGAGGTGGTGCGCGTCTCCGAACTGGGCAAGGGCTGTCTCAACCGCTTCCTGTTGATTAAGCCCATCATTGCTCAGCCGTGCCACCATAGCTTCCAGATGCTGTCTCAACTCACGCAATTCTGCCGCGCGCTTTTCCGCTGGCAGGCTGTGCAACTGGGCTTCGACTCTGTGCAAATACGCCTCAAGCTGACTGTTCATAAGTGCCTCCTAAGAACTCGTTAATGGCTCTCGCATATTCGGCCCAGGCGTGCCTTTTCTGGACCAGGGCGTCGTGCCCTTGGGTCGTCAGGGAGTAAACCTTGCGCGCTGGGCCGCTGCTTCCAGTTTCCCAGGAGCCTTTAATAAGTCCCTGCGCTTCCAGCACGCGCAAGGCCGGATAGAGAGAGCCTTCGCGCATCTGCAAGACCTCGCGTGACTGGCGTTCCACCTCGCGGGCAATGGCATAGCCGTGGCACGGCCCGCCCGCCAATACTGCTAGAACCAGACTCCCAATATCACCTTTGGACACCTCACGCCCCATGTGCTACCTCCTCTTATGCTAACCATACATAGATTTGAGAGGTAGTGCAAGGGGGCAGGAATTGAGGCTTCCGTCCGTTGCGGCCCAACTCAAAGGCTCAGACGCCCGGAGTTGGGACGGCGAGCGGCCCAGTCGCAACTGCGCCTGCCGGAGATGCTTCCTGTAAAAGCGCCACAAGGGGGCCCGGCGGGAGCCGAAAAGTGAACACGATGGATTCCCCACATGTGTCAACTATGGCCTCACAGGTGTAAATCAAGTGGGGTAATGATTACGGAATGGGGCTGCGCCTCCAGCCACAAACTTAAGGACGGCGTTAGCGGCCTAAAGCGTTAGCGCCTAAAGCATTAGCGGCCTGAGAATTGCTTGGTGGGTTGCCGGGGAGAAATATTTTAAATGATCGAGGAGTCGTGATGTCTCTTTCTCTCAAGCCTGTCGAGGCACAGGTCATGGTGATTACGGGAGCTTCCAGTGGGATTGGCTTGGCCACCGCCGATACGGCGGCCCAGCAGGGAGCGAAGTTGGTCCTGGCGGCGCGCAGCCAGGGCGCGTTGGATGAAATCGTGCAGCACATTAATGAGGCGGGTGGCGAGGCTATCGCAGTGGTGGCCGATGTCGCGGATCGCCAACAAGTCGAAGGCATCGCCGAGGCCGCTATCAGTCGCTTTGGCCGCATTGATACCTGGGTCAATGATGCTGGCGGCTCTATCTATGGGAAACTCGAAGAAGTCAGCGAAGCCGACAGCCGCCGCTTATTTGACACCAACTTCTGGGGCGTGGTCAACGGTTCCCTTGCCGCGCTGCCGCATCTGAAAAAGCAGGGTGGGGCACTGATTAACTTAGGCAGTGAAGTCTCGGAGGCGGTCATTCCGCTGCAAGGCATGTATGCAGCGTCTAAACATGCGGTTAAGGGTTTCACGGATGCGCTCAGAGTGGAATTGGAGTTGGAAGACGCCCCCATTTCAGTGACCCTCATTCAACCCACGGCGGTTAACACGCCCTTCCCCCAGCACGCCAAGAACTATATGGATAAGGAACCGGCCCTGCCCACGCCGCAAAAAGACCCTTATGATGTGGCGTCGGCTATTGTCCATGCGGCGTCCCATCCAGAGCGGGACATCAAGGTTGGCATGATGTCGAAGATGAACACGGCTATGGCCAAATTCGCCCCCGGTCTGGGCGACAAAATGGCGCAAATGCAGGCCAATCGCCAGCATTACGATGAAGCGCCGCGCAATCCTGGCGGTGCCCTCTACACGGCTGGAGGCACGGCCCAGACGCACGGCAGCGGCCCTGCGGACAAAGCGTAAAACGACCAAGCATAAAGCATTAGTGAATCCGCCCCTTTAACGAATACTACTGCCGCCAGGAAGCCCCGTGCTTTCTGGCGGCAATCTGTGTTTACTGCGCTCAACCATCCCGGCAACAGTTGGCCTCAGCGTGCGACAGCGCAACGCATGATATACTGCCAGCAATCATATTGGCAGGGGGCACGATAATGAAAGCTGGATTAGCAGTTTTATGTCTGGTCTTGTTCGCACGGGCGGCGGGAGCAACGCCAGTTGAAAAGATGTACTATGTGGGAGAAGCTAAGCTTAGTTCGCCTGCTGGCCAGTCTTTTGGTTCGCAAGCTTTTTTGTTGGAGAAGACGCACGACCCCGACCATCGCCTGATAGTGGAACGCGCCATTGTGGTGAAGCCCGATGGCGCTGTGGATGAGTTCACCATGAACCTGCAAGTGCAAGGTGATGCATTCACCATCAAGGACACCAAAGCCACCGTGCAGGGGACAGGCACCTTGTTTGGCCCGGCGTGGCACTGGACTTACTTTAAAGCCATCTACAAATCCACCAACGGTGCCCAGATCGAGGACGAGAACTATATGACCGATCCTGAGGTTCTGGTGGCCCGCAAGAAAATCTCTGGCCCCGACGCTAAAGTGCTGATGTACATGGACATTACCCTCAAGGCGACTACTCCCAAAACATTTGAGTTGCTGGCGTCCGCCCTGCTTAAGAAGTGAAACGGCTTAAATGATGTGCTGCGAGTCGTCAGTCCTCGCCAACAAAATAAGCCTTCCGCTCTAGACAAAACAGTGGGTCCCGTGCGTCTTCTTTCCTAAAGGAGATTGCAATGACACGAATTGCTGTTATCGCTTGCATAGGGGCCGCATTCAGCTTAGGGCTTGCCGGTCTGTCTTCCATCCCCGCCGCACACGGGCAAACCGCCATCACACCACCTGCCATCACACCACCTACCGTCACACCACCGGCGAGGGTGCTTTTCTTTGCGACCCAGGGCAGTAGCTCACGCAGCCGTATTTATGTGATGAACCCGGATGGTTCACAACCGCAGAACCTCAGCCAGCTTGCTCGTCAGGTTAATGATCCTGCGCCCTCGGTGCGAGACATAGACCCGGCCCGGTCGCCCGATGGACAGCACATTGCCTTTGCCGCGCTCACGCGATCTGGACAGGGCGACGTTTACGTGATGGCTGCGGACGGCACTCACCGTCAGCGTCTTACCCACCTCAACACGCTCGCGGCTTGTCCGGCCTGGTCGCCCGACGGTAAGCGGATTGCCTTTGGTGTTTTCGATAAGCAAGAGCAGGTCAAAACCTCGCTGTATGTGATAGACGCCGATGGCTCGCACCTGACGCGACTGGGTGACGGCTTTTTGCCTGCCTGGTCGCCCGATGGTCAACAGATGCTTTACACGGTAGTAGATCGGCCCGGCCCGCCACTGCTCTCTATCATGGCGGCGGATGGCACGCACGCCCGACAGTTGGTGCCGGGCAGCGCCGCGATGGGGGCTTGGTCGCCGGATGGCCAGCGCATCGCTTATGTTGCCCCGGGCGCGGATAAAGGCGACCCGGCCTGGCACGTTTGGGTGATGAATGTCGACACCTCACAGCGCCAGCAACTCACCACTCTCAAAGGGGCGATGGAATTTTCGCCACAATGGTCGGCAGACGGCCAGCAGATTTTCTTTACCCGTGAGATCAAAGGGCAAGAACCGCCCACCGTGTATCGCATGGATGAGGATGGTCAAAACCTAACGCCGCTAACGCCTCCGGCCATGTCTTCTTATCTGAGTGCCGGGGTGCTGGTCATGTTGCAGGGGCAGATGGACGAATCGCCGCGCAACTTGAAGCAGCTTGGCATCGCACTCTATAAATATGCGAAGCAGCACGATGGTGCCCTGCCGCCACTGCGCGATCAACAGGAACTAACCGGGGAATTGCTGCCTTACCTGGATGACGCTACCGTGCTCAATCAAGCGGAACCTGATACGCCCTACGGGTGGAACCCCAACCTCTCGACTCAGGTGCTGGAAAACCTGAGACCCGCTCCGAATATCGTGGTCGCCTATGAAGCAGTGCCTAACCATCGCGGGGAACGTTATGTCCTCTTCCTGGATGGCCATGTGGCACGCGTCAAGGCACCGGAATGGCGGAGCCTGCAAGCAGCTTCCGCGATTCGATAGGCCGCAAGTGTAGTCCGTTTCTTAATAACAGGACTTACGCCGACCCGCCCGTAAACCCGGGTGCCCCCTGGGCGGCGGGTCGGCGTAAGTCCTGAATAAGAAAAAGTCTGGTTCTTTTTTGACCACTTATCCAATGTTGGTCGTGGCTTTTGCAATAAGACGCACCGGGCACGCTAACCTCTGGCACAACCACTCAGTCAGTGGTGGAGATTTATGGGGAGACATCAGGATACGCGTTGTGCTATTTGAGTTAGCTATTGGCTTCACTGCCAGATGGTGCAATGGATTTGCTGCTGCACGTCGGCAACCTTACGCAGCGCCAGCCGGGTTCCGGCAAAGCAGCGGAAGAGGATAATACCAGTTGCACTGGGGGCACGCACCACGAGGGAGCCAGTGGCGTGGGGCAGGGGATCGCCTGGACCCACCACAATGACATCGAACTGATGGTGCTGCACCTGGCGATCATTCTGCACGAAGAAGTTGTCCATGTTGTCGGCATACAGCGAGAGCGACAGATAAGAACCCGTCAGCGGGGCCGTGATATGGAGCGGGTGCTGTGTCACATCGTAAGCCCCGGCGGAATAAATTAAATCCGGGCTGGGCATCGGCACTTCACGGTCTTGCGGCGTGGGCTGATGCGCGTGGTGCAACGTATTGCGTCCAGTCCGCTCTATGAGACGCTTATAAAGATAATCTGTGACCAAGTAAGGGTAGAGAAAAACCACCGCCAGATGCACCACAAGGGCCACGCCTAAAACGCCCAGTAGCCAGCGCACGCGGCCACGCTGTTTAGCCATGTGGCCCATCCTCCACAATATGCGGCAGCGGCCAGGTGGCCAGGTGCTCGCGCAGGGCTGCGTCAGGATTATAGAGACGTAAGGCGAGGAAAAAGGTCTGGCCATCACCCGTGGGTAGCCAGTTGCCCGGCTGCGGCTGGCGCGATAAATGAATCACGAACTCGCCCGTTGGGTCGTGGGCCAGGCTTGCGGAGCTATACGAGTAGCGTTGACGGGAGTTGGCGATGAGAAAGCCGTCGGCATCATAAGCCGTAATGCTCCACCAGCGTGCCTGGAAATTGTGTCCAATCAGACGATACTTATGCTCGCAGCGCAACACATTCCCGGCATCGTCGGTGGTGGCTAACAGATAAAGGGCTTCCGATTGGTTGAGCGCCAGTGGCCCGGCATGAGCCGTTTGCGCCCGCGCATAAAGCCCCGCCGCGTTGCTGCCGACACGCGGATTATAACGCCAGGCTCCGTTCTGTATGGCCCCCGCCCCGCCCGCCGCAATCGCCCACCATGCCGAAGCTAAACCTAAGATTAGGCTAACCAAAAGAGCCGAGCCGTAGGCGCAGAGAGGTTTCATCATGGAGCAGAGTTCACCAGCGACTGTAGGCGAAGGAAATTGGAGCGGCAGCTAACCGTTGCGACGCTCAATGCGGCAGTCTAACACTTTAGGCAAGTTCACCTGATTATTCAATGGATACGGAAGGGACTAATATTGCCCCATGTTGTTTCGGATTAAAACCATGAGGCCATTTGGTAGCACTGTCATATTGCAGACCGCGCAGATTCGCACCGGTGAGCTTGGCTTGCTGGAACTCCACGCGGTGAAGATGTGCTCGGCGCATATCGGCATGAGTAAAATCGGTATCTATCCACGTCCCATCCAGCAAATCCGCCTCTTGTAAGTTAGCCCCCCGCAAACTGGCATGAGTTAAGTCTGAAGAGACCACTGCATACCTAAGATTTGCTCCCTGTAGATTAGCTCCATGCAGCACACAACTCAGGTTTGTGCCTACCAAATTCATGTGAGAAAAATTGTGCTTGCTGAGGTCTTTATACCTAAAGTCTCGTCCCTGCAAGCGATATTTCATCGTAGTAGGGTTCAGAGGGCCAACCCAACTGCCGACGCGTCCCGTTAGCTGGAACTGCTTTTCCGTGCCAATGAAGAGCGAGCGATGGGCCGGTAAGGGAGTGTTATTTTCTGAGCCAGTATCTACGCCATCGTTCCAGACCATGCCCGTGGCGTCTTCATTGGTACTGAGCGGCTGTTCAACTTTGCCATGAACGTAACAATATTCGTCAGCGACCCAACCACTCGGCATCGGCGCAGAAGTTTTGAAATAGCCATAAGGTGGGATTCTATAAACATAAGCTCCATTCTGCACTGGCAAAGGTGGTGCTCCTTTAACGTTATAATCAATCCTAATAAAGCCGATATATCCCTGTGGAATCAGTAGTTTATGAGGGTGACCACCAGGCTGGCTTGACTCAATGCTGCATCCTGACAAGATGATAATCAGCGGCAGGGAAACATACAGGAGCAGTATGGATAGGTGTTTATACCATCCTAAATGCTCTGTACAACCTTGTTTTGCCGTTTTTGCCTGCATGTGCGTAGTATGACACAAAGCGTACTTCGTAGTGGCTTCATGAGTTAATTACGCCTCGTGAGCGGCTTGCATTCCATAGCCAGGCGAGAGTCGCCAACTTAAAAGCGTTTAGACTTTTAGCCAAGATGTTATTAAATCACGATGCTCAACAAATTCAAAAGCTAGTGGATGTAGGAGAACTAACGGAGGTGCAGTGCGGTGAAAAAGACCTATAAAGATGAGATGGCCGGTGCTATTCACGAAATGGCAACTGGCATTCATGAAGCGGGCTTGATGCCGAAAAGCACCCTGCGCGAGTTTGATAGGCTATGTTTAACACCCGCCCAAAAGCTCGCACCAGAAGAGATCAAGGCCATTCGTGAGCCGGGCAAGAGGCCATTGCAGGCGGGCCACTAACGCCGGAGGTGGTTTTGCTCATAACCCAAGGTTTGTCGCGCTAAAGTGCAGTAAGATTAAAGCCAAGAGGTGATGAATTATGGCAGATGTGCTTGAATCGGAGACTCCGACCATGCCCACGCGCCGCCAGGCTCAAAGCGACCAAGCTCAAAGTGTCCAAGCTCAAAGCGACCAGGCGGTGGCGGCCCAACAAAAAGTTCACCGCTTGCGCGCAATGGAAGCATTTTTCAAGTCTCTCCCGGATCGCCGCGCCGAAGCTGGATTAGGCCCCGTGCCGGATAATATCCGTGACATGGCTTATGAGGAGCGGGAGGACGCGCAACTGTGAGCTTGAGCCAGCCGATCTACATCTTAGACACGAATATCTTGGTGCGTCTGGCCAAAACTAATGACCCTCTCCATGCGGCGGCACAAAGTGCGGTTGAAAACCTGGCCGCCAGCGGCGCGTTTCTGCACACGGTGCCCCAAGCCTTCTTTGAATTTTGGACAGTGGCAACCCGCCCGATTCCGAATGGCGGGTTAGGCTTCACCCCGGCAGAAACCAAAGCCGCCGTTGATTATTTCGTGTTGGAATTTACACCTTTTGCGGATGACCCCGCTTTGCTGACCTATTGGCGACAGTTGGTAGCCCGCTATGGCGTGAGCGGCAAAGCGGCCCATGATGCGCGCTTTATTGCCGCCATGCAAGCTTTGGGGCTTACCCATCTCCTCACCTTTAACGACAGTGATTTTGTTCGCTATGCTGCGGAAGGTGTCACGATTGTTCATCCCGCCAATGTCCCGGCCAACGGCGAGGTATAAGGGGAGGTATAACGAGACAGATAAAGCCGTGATGTCCGCCGCCATTGCCGAACTGGTCAGGAACTGGCACCTGCATGGAGTTTTCATTAAGGGTGCTTGCGCGCCGCTTGCATTCCATAGCCGGGCGAGAGGCGCAGGCGGATCGGTTTCAACACGGTTAGTCCGGCGGCGCGTTGCCAGGATGCCATCTCATCGAATGACCAAGTGCCCGCCGCGCTGGTCATACCAAAATAAAAATCCAGCAGTGCCCCGATTTGCCCGGCCTGACGCGGCGTCTTAGAACGGATAATTTCTAAGATCACCACCGTGCCACCCGGTCGCAGCGCCCGCGCCACGCGCTGCATCAGCGAGCGGTTAGTGGCGGCATCGAAGTGATGCACCAGGTTGGCAATAAAAACTAAGTCATATTGCGCTTCGCCAAAATCCTCCGTCAGCGCATTGCCCGCGCGATACTGGACGCGCTCGCCCCAGCCTTCTTTGGCTAAGCGCGGCTCGGATTGCGCCACGGCGTCCGGTAGGTCGAGAATGGTGGAGCGCAAAGTGGGATGCCGCCGACATAAGGCGACAGAAAAATAGCCATGCGCGCCACCGACATCCAGCATGGTTTGTGGGTGGGGTAGGGTCGGGACGCGCCGCGCGACTTCGGGCGCGGAGTAGACGGCTCCGGCGCGTTGGCCGCGCTGATAGATGTCCCATAACTCCGGTGACATGACGCCCGGCTCGTGAAAGTTCTTCGGCTGGCCTGTGCGGACGAACGCTTCGGCATGTTCCATCATCAGGGCATCCAGATAGCGATGCAGCACGGCATCGTGCATGGAACGTGGCTTGTCTTTAAGCAGCCATTTGCGGGCGACGGGAGCTAAGTCATATTTGCCACCTTTAAAGCGTAGATAGCGGGCACCGGCCAGGGCGAAGAGCAACCGCTCCGTGCCCTGCTCATTGGTGCCGCAGCGGGCCGCGACTTCCTCTGCCGTGAGCGGCCCGTGGGCTAAAGCCTCAAAGACGCCTAACTTCGTTCCGGCCATGATGCTGCGTGCCAGGAGCAGGGAAATCATGGTGTCCATCAGGGGCGTCGGCACAATACCCAGGGCCAGCAGGACACGTTCGAGCAAGCTGCCAGGAACTGTCGTCAATCGCAAATCGGTTCTCCTTTCGGGAAGTAGCGTTTGACTTCTAGTGCGTTAGACCCTATCCCCAGCCCTTCCCCTTGGTAAGGGGAAGGGAGCCAAACTCATACCGTCGGGTGATGGCCTCAGTTAAACGTTGAATGCCGCCCTGATAATCTATGCTATCCCGACGGTGGGCCAATGCTCCCTTCCCTTTGGTAAGGGGAAGGGCTGGGGATAGGGTCTAACCTCTGCCTGGTTGCAATTTCAAAACCAGTGCCGAAAAGCTGCTAACGCCAGATCGTTATACTGGGCTTGTGGCGCTTGCGTGCGCAGTATCTTGATGATTTCAGCCTGCTCTTGCGCATTATAATGCTGCCAACTCAAACGGATTGGTGCCTGGCCTACGGCAAAATAACCCCGCTTTGCTCTGAAGATGGAGAGGGTCGAAAAGAGGTTCACACCTGTACGCCAGAGCGGTGCTTCGAGTTCGATCCACGCAATCTCAGCATAAGTAATTTCGCGGCGACTATCACCAATTTCCCAAACCAACTTGTCATCCAAAAATGTCAGCATCACACCAGAAAGGTGTGTCTTAATGACATGCGGAAAAACTGGAAAGATGAGGACTTGGGTTTCTTCCATAGCAAACAGTTCCCCCAGTTATGTTCCTTTAGTGGCTATCAATCAAAACCAGTGCCGAAAAGCTGCCAACGCCAGATCGTTATACTGGGCTTGAGGTGCCTGGGTGCGCAATATCTTGATGATTTCAGCGCGTTCTTGCCCATTATAAAGCGGCCATTCCAGAGCGATAGGCTCGTTGCCTACTCCATAATAACCTTTCCTACCTGGTGAGATAGAGACAAAGGCAAAAAAGTTTATACCCGCTGATCCCAGCAGTGACTTGAGTTCGATCCACCTGATCTTCGCATAGGGCATCTCACGTCGAGCATCATCTTTTTCCCAAACCATCTTGTCTTCCAGAAATGTCAACGTTACCCCCGTAAAATGCGCTTTGATGACATGCGGGAACACCGGGAAGATGTCTACATTGGTTTCAAACATGATCCACAAACCCCTAACGTAGAAAATCGAGTAGTTCCTGATGAAAGCGTGTGGGAGCTTCCAGGTGCGGGATATGGCCGACGTTGGGAATCTCCACGAATTTGCAATTAGGAATGTCGTGGGCGGCGGCGCGTCCTATTTGTGGATATTGGCCGAGGGTGCGGAGGACATCTTCACCTACCCAACCCCGCCCAATCGTGGTGCGGTCAGCTTGCCCGATGACGAGTAGGGTGGGGGCTTGAATCAGGCTGAACTCGTGGCGCACCGGCTGTTGGTAAATCATCTGTGTGGTGAGAGCTGAAGCTTTGGCAAAGCGCGGATATTCGCCACCGAGGGCGATGCGGGCGCGAATCTCGACAAAACATTCATAGACTTCCGGCTGCCATGACACCACATAGTGTTGATATACAGCGCGCACTTTGGCCGGGTCGCCTGCATTAAGCTCATCCTGGAAGAGTTTCTCATCACTTTGCGGCGGTAGCTTGAAGCGGTAATCTTCTAAACCGATGGGGTCTTCTAAAACCAGGCGCGAGGTGCGCTGTGGATAGTTGCGCGCAAAACGCACCGCCAACATGCCGCCCATCGAATGACCGACCACCGCCACCTGGGGCACCTGTAAATGGTCGAGCAGTTGCGCGGTGTTAGCTGCCAGCAGGTCGAAGCTATAGTGAAGGCTCGGCTTGCTCGATTTACCGAAGCCAATCTGGTCGGGCACCACTACGCGGAAGCCTGCGTCTGTCAACGCCTTGATGGTGTTCTCCCAGTAGCTACCGTAGAAGTTCTTGCCGTGCAGTAGCAATACGGTGCGGCCATTAGCCGCTCCCACGGGTGGCACATCCATGTAAGCCATGCGTAGCGATTCGCCATCAATCATCAACGGCAGATATTGAACCGGATACGGATACGACACCGTTTCCATCGCAATGCCTAGCGGCACGGTGTAAACGGGTGCCGAGGTCTGCGTCGCCGATGGTGCGGTTGTCCCCGGTGTTTGAGAGTAACTGGCTAACGGCACCAGACCGCAAAACGCGCAAGCTGTGACAAATAATTTGAGATGCTGGCTACGGGTGGTATGACGTTGTTGCATGGGATTGAACCTCTTGTGAATTTATGACAGCCGCGTAGGGGCACGGTAATGATCTTTGCCAATCTAAAGACCTAAAGGGATACGGCCTTAAGACCCCACCTCACCTCCCCCAGCAGGGGCGGCACCAGGCTCCCCTCCCACGGGGAGGGGCTGGGGAGGGTTCAACAGCATTAGGTCTTTAGATTATCAATAGTCATAACCGTGCCCAATGGTTGAGCAGAATGCGGGCCATAATAGAGGATGCAGTAATCGGACACGATGAATCGTGCCCCTACGCGGGGCTGGCAACGGGTAGGGTAAATACCCGGTGCGCTGTTTCTATTTGCTGAACGAAATCCGGGCCATGTTCAACACTATTGAGTTGAGCTTTGATTTCATCCAGGCGAGATTGGAGCGCCGTTGTCTCGGAAGCCGCGAGGATTTGGGTCAGGATCGAAAAGCCCTGGGCCAGCAGTTCTTCGGCGCGGGCGCTGGCTGCCGTTGCGTGCCGCGTGGCCGCCTCAAAATTGGCCTGAGCCTCGCCATACTCCTGACGAGCAAGCTGTTGCCCGGCCAGCATCCAGTAGGCGCGAGACAGCGGCAAGTCGCCCTTTTTTAGTTCGTGCGCCAGTCGCAAATTCGTTTTAGCCGCATCTAAGCCAATGGCGACTTCGCCGGGGCCAATAGCAATGCCCGGTTCGTCCCAGCCGGGCCAGGTATAGGAAGCCAGGTTAAAAGATATGATTTTGGCGCTACTCCGCAGGTCATCGGCGATGTCGGTTTTTCTCGTCTGCCGGGCCGCCACCAGCCCGTGCTGAATGCCAGCCCGTGCCATGAGGATAACCGCCGTCAAGTCCTTGTCTTTCCAGTAGCAGTGTTCCACTAAGTCACGGTAGGTCTTAGCCACGGCTGTGGCATCTTTTTGCTGGGTCAGAAAATCTATGGCTGCGGCAGCGTCCTGTTCTCGCAGCAGTTTCAGAGTTTGCTCTATCATGGTTGCAGAATCCTTCGTTATTGGCCCTCACCCCCGGCCCCTCTCCCAATACTGGGAGAGGGGAGCACAAACTATGGTCTTCTCGTGAGAGTATTACTGTTGGCAATAGGTGCAGCATTTGCGCGTGACCTCCCCTCTCCCAGTATTGGGAGAGGGGCCGGGGGTGAGGGCCACACGCCTAAACCTAAAACTACACCTCATCTCTAATATGTCCATGCCCCCTCCTAAACCGACAATTTGAAGCAACAATTTTATGAGGAATAAAGTTTAGAGATTAGAAGTCAATTCAAAATAGAAATCTTCCCCGGCACAGCCTGTCTTAAAACATACAAAATGCGGTTGAGGGGCTTACGATCTTCAAGGCGCTTGCGTCCCGGCACCTACTTTTGGGCCGGAATCAGCGGGGCGATCAATGGCCACTGGGCATCGCTGAGGTCATGGCGGCTCATGCCACTGAGTTTGCCATGCCTTATCTCATTTTGAAATAACTTCTATACTTCTTTCACTTTACCGCGCTCCCATGCCGCACCCGCCAGCAGGACGCAGGCAGCGATATTAGTCAGTGTCCACAGTAAGGCAGTATGGCCGAAGGTGGTGATGGTAAAGGGCGAGAGGCCCATCAACAGAGCATAGGATAAGCAGCAGGCGAAACCTGCCGCGAGGGTGGCAACAATCTGGCTACCCACGCCATGTTCCCATTCCCAAAACAGCATAAAGGGAATCAGGGCGGAAAAGCCGATCAAGTTCCAGGGCGAATCGGCTCCCACGTCTACGGCGATTTGGTCGGGCGCAAAGCAGCCAATCCAGAGAGCCGCCAGAAAGACCAGGCGCACGGGGAGGGGACGACCCGGCAGCAAGAGCAACAGCCCACCAGCCAACAGCAGGAAGAGCAACGATTTCAAGAGATAGCGATGGGCCTGTGTAATGGCCAGAGCCGTGGCGCGGTCAGCGGACAAAATGCCTGCGCCATATTCCAGGCGTGGCGCTTTGGGCATTGCCGAACGCGCCAGGATGTCGCGCACTCGCGCCCGGTCGTGGATGCCCTGCGCCATGAGCAGAGCAGCGGTGGCGGCGACGTGCGGGGAGGCCATCGAAGTGCCCTGGAAGAAGTAATAATCGTCATTCGGGTTGCCCTCATCAAACGAGAGCACCGTGTTTTGCAGAATGCCGCCCGCCTCACCAACACTCATCATATCGCCACCGGGGGCCGCCAGGGTGACTTCACGACCATAGGACGAATAAAAGGCGAGGTTGCTATTTGGCCCCACCGAAGACACCGCAATACATTCGGGATACGCCGCCGGAAAACCGACGCCTTCGCCGAAGCCATTGCCCGCCGCGCAGACAATGACCACACCGCGCTTAGCGGCATAACGACAGGCGACGTGGATGACTTCGGAGGGGCTGTAACTGCCCAGGCTCATATTGATGACGTTCGCGCCATGATCGGCGGCATAGCGAATAGCATCGGCGATGTCACTGCTGGACCCCCAGCCTTCGGCAGTTAAGACTTTGAGCGGCATGATGCTGGCTTCAAAGGCCAGGCCCGCCACGCCTTCTTTGTTATTCGTAGATTCGGCAATAGTGCCTGCCACATGGGTGCCATGTCCGTTGTCGTCATAAGGGTCTTCGTCGTGATGAATGAAGTCGTAACCGGGCACGAGGTTCGTCTGACCAAAGTCACGCGCCTGCTTGCCGCGTGGTGAATCGGTGCCCGCGACACCCGTATCAATGACAGCCACGACAATGCCCTTGCCCCGCGTGCGCTTCCAGGCTGGCTCAGCCCCAACCATTTTGAAGTTCCACTGGTCGCCATAGCGAGGGTCGTTAGGAACAAAGCGGCGATGCAGGAAACCTAGTGCGCCAGTTGAGTTGGTTGCAGGGATCAACTTCTGCGTGTCTAATTCTGGCTTCAGGTCTGCGTCCCGCTCTGGCACACTAAAGATGACTTCCGGCTCGGCGGCTTCCACATGAGGGTCTTGACGCAAGGCATCGAGCAAGCTTGCGGAATTCTTAGTAATGAGCCAGGTAGCGCGCATCAGCTTACTGCTTTGCGATTCTGGCGAGTTTGGCTCCAGGTCAATGCCATAGCGCGCATCTAAAGCTTGAATTTCCGCTGGCGTCGTATCATCTCGTAAATCTATGGCCAGACGGTACAAATGTCTATCTGTAGGCGGAGGAAACCCCGCGATGCCCGACCGCAGGTGGGGTGTCGGCGTGGCCCGTTGCGCCTGCCACACGGGCACCATCGGCAAGGCCGTAGCCGCCACCGCTAAGACAGCGAGGGTGACTTTAAGGGGAAGAGGCTTTGTGTTCATTGATTTGACCTCCCGACATTTACAACTTTAACACCATGTTCTGCCTTGCATTACAGGTCAAGCAGGGGAACGTATGAGTTTGTCATGCTGAGTGCAGCGAAGCATCTGATATGAGCGTCCTTAGTAGAGTGGCTAAACGATTGCTCTATAGCTCCGCAGAGTAGATGCTTCGACTACGCTATCGCTCCGCTCAGCATGACAAACTCTTCCGCTCACCGTGAAAATTGATTTTGCACACCACTCTCAATCTTCTTTAAGCTCTGGGTGCCGCGACAAGATATATTCATAACGGTCTTTCAAGCGCGGCGAGCGTTCGTCGAATAAGGGGTTGCCCCCGGCATACACTGTGCCGTTGCTATCGCCGTATTGGTTGCGGCCTTCGCGTTTGATCCATTCATCAATTTTACGTTTCAACTTATCGCTAATTGCCATTGTGCGCCTCCCTGCTTTCATTCTTTATCATAACACCTTTGGAGGGATGAGTTTTGAATTTTGAGTTCTCAGTTTTGAGTTTTAAATTACGAATTTACCGCTTCATAGTTAACGCTGACATTCACTCAAAACTCAAAACTTACTTCTGCCGGTTCGCTGGCACACCGCCTCTTTCCAGCATGTCGTTCAGCAGCGTGCGTGGGGCACCCGAAATCGGCAGCACCGCAACCGGGATAGGTTGGTCATTGAGATAGGTGGCGAACTGGGCACACTGAAAGCAGATTACCAGGTCAACCGTGCGCTTGCCGTCTATGGCGCGGATGCCGTGCTGGGGCGCGAAACAACGCGCCATAACATTGCCCTGAGCAATACCCTCGCGGACGGCGTCACGTAAAGCCTGCTGTGCTTCGGGTTCGTTGACTTCGACTTGGCCCAGAATCGGGTAATGATGGAAGTCATTTTCCTGGGCGGTGCCTTCGGCATCGAGGAAGTAAACGATGATTTTATCGCTCTTTTCAAAAATATCCCGCGCCTCTGGCGGCCACGCCTGCATGTTGGGGAGTGGGGCATTTTCGACTGTGCTTGCTTTTGCTGTGGAGGGCACTATGGGTGACGCGGCGTTCGGGCGTGACACCCCGTTGCAAATCAAGCAGCAGGTTGCCATTATAAGGATAGGAGGCAGCTGGCGCACGGTCTTCATGTTATTGTTATTTTAACATATGGGGCACGACGTTCGGCCCTCACCCCCGGCCCCTCTCCCAATACTGGGAGAGGGGAGCACGTACTCAAACTGGATCGTGATACTCGAAGAATTAAATCACAGAGAAGCGGAACATACAGAGGGAAGAACAAACATAAATCTGTCTTCTTCTCTGCTCCCTCTGCGTCTCTGCGGTTCACATCTCAATGCCATTGTTAAGAGTTTGTGCTCCCCTCTGCCCCTATTAACCTGGGAGTGTGAAGGCCACCCCATTGCCCTCCACCCCATTCCGCATTACCCTACATCCTGAACCTCTGCTAAAGGAATGAAATTCATGTCCGCCCATTCTCTTAAAACCTTAACGCCGGAACAAACTGAACAGTTCATCCAGGATGGTTACGTATTAGTGCGCGAGGCATTCCCGCGCCAAGTGGCCGAAGCCGTTATTGACCTGGTGTGGAGCGAAGCACCCATTGACCCGGCGGATCGCTCCACCTGGGCCAGAAAGCGGTATGTGATTCAGAAGAGCCTCCAGAGCGATGCGATTAGCGGGGCTATATTCGGAGCGGGTAGTCGGCACCTTTGATGATTTACTGGGCGCTGGTCGCTATGCCAAACACCGGGGCACGGGTTATGTTTTATTGGGCTTGCCGGGTTTTGCGGCCCCGCCCTGGACGCCGCCCCAAGACGGCTGGCACATAGATGGCGTGCATTTTCATCATCACGTCAACTCGTGTGAACAGGGGCTTATTGGGCTGTATTTATATACAGACATTGAGCATGGCGGTGGCGGCACGGTGGTGCGGCCTGGTTCGCATCGTATTACGGCCCGGATTCTCAACGAAGCCGAGCCGGAGGGCTTGGCCCACCACGAACTCAGCCGCCGCGTCGCCGAGCAGGTGCAAGACCTGCCCGTTAGAGAAGTCATTGGCAATGCGGGGGACATGGTGGTGATGCACCCGCACCTCTATCACGGCAGCAGCGATAATGTGCATGAACGCATCCGCATCGCTTCTAATATGTGTATCGGTCTGCACGAGCCGATGAACCTGCACCGTGCTAATAAGGCAGAGTATTCACCAGTTGAACTGGCGATTGTGAACGCATTAAGTTTTTAGAATTTAACAGGAAAGCAGGGGCAGAGGGAAGCAGGTCTCTTGCCTGGAACGACTAAGCTGACCGTCTTAGATGATAATAAGGCTCCTGTCACCGCACCTCATTCAATGGTGGCATTATCCGTTGCCGCTGCCAGTGCCGCCCACGGTATTCAACTGCGCTTCACCAGGGAACTCGATGCTGACTCAACTCAGGATGCGGCCAGCACAGCGACTGTCACAGAAGGGAGATGCGCTTGACAGGCTGTTGAGCGCCTGGTATAATCGCCTCAATTAATTGCGCGCTGCTGGCCGTACTTAATCGCATCGTAACACTCCGTAATACCCTCCATCATGGCATTCCGCGCGGCACCGAGGAGGCTGTTTATGACCCGTCGTCTCTTGTCCTTACCCCTTTTTCGTCTCGCCATTTGGTGTCATATCGTTTGGTATCTTGCCATTTTGGGCAATTATGGCAACGCACAGGCCGCCACCTCGACTGTCACTAGTCTTGCTGATGATGGCTCATCCGGCACGTTACGTTCGCAAATTGCGGCGGCAAATGACGGCGATACCGTCACCTTTGCCACGGGATTAAGTGGCACCATTACGTTAGATGGAACCGAGATCACTATTAACAAGAACCTCACGCTACAAGGGCCGGGCACAGACGTTATCACCGTCTCCGGCAACAACGCCAGCCGCATCTTCGACATTAGCTATCCATCAAGTAGTTCCGTGGTGACAATCTCCGGTCTAACGTTGAGCGGTGGCAGCGCGACTTTCGATGGCACTTATCTGGGCGGCGGCGCTATCCGCATGAATGCTGGCAGCACTACCAACCTCACTGGCACCACCAATCTCACCGATTGTGTCTTATCCAACAACACGGCCCCCGGTAGTGTTAACGACACCAACGACGGCGGTGCCATCGCCAGCAACTATAGCACCATCAATCTCACCAATTGCGTCCTGTCCAACAACACGGCCCCCGGTGGCCGCAGTGGTGGCGGTGCCATCGTTACCAATGGCACTATGACGCTCAACAATTGCACGCTGTCGAATAACTCCAGCGGTGCGGGGGCCGGTGCCATCGCTAACGGCGGCACCCTGATGCTTATCGCCTGTACCCTCTCCAACAACTCCAGTGAGGATGGTGCGATCACCAGTAGTGGCAGTGCCGTCTCAGTCAGCAACAGCACGTTCAGCAACAATTCCAGTTATCAAGGGGGTGCCGCCATTGATGGCGGCATTATGACGGTGACGAACTGCACTTTCACTGGCAACTCCGCTCATGGTTCTGGTAGTGGCGGCGGGGCGCTTTTTAGCACCAACTCGTCCACTGTAACCAACAGTATCTTCAATAACAACTCCGTGAGCGCGGGTAATGGTGGGGCCATTTTTGCGCAGAGTCCCCTGAATATCGCCAACTGCACCTTCAGCGGCAACTCGGCCAGCACGGATTCTACTAACCAACCGGGCAACGGCGGCGCTCTTTTCAACGACAACGGAGCCACACTCAACGTCGCCAACTGCACCTTCAACAACAACTCCGCACAACGCAGCGGCGGTGGCCTCAGCAACTTCGGTACTGTAACCATTGCCAACAGCACTTTCAGCGGTAACTCGGCTGTATCGCGTGGCGGCGGCATCGCCAGCTATGCCGATGGCATCTATACCTACAATGGTACGCTGAACCTTGGTAACTCCATCGTTGCGGGCAACTCGGCCAGTATTGATGGTAGTGATCTTTTCGGCATGCTGGCCTCTGGCGACTATAACCTGGTGCAAAGCACTGCGGGTGCGACGCTGAGCGGAACCCATAACATCATTGGAGTCCAGCCTAAGCTGGGGCCTCTCCAGAACAACGGCGGCCCGACGCCTACGATGGCGCTTGCATCTGACAGCCCGGCCATTGATGCGGGCCAGAACGCGGCTGTAGATAGTAATAATCAACCTGTTCTTGTGGATCAGCGCGGCTTGCCGCGCCCGGTGGATGTGCCGGGTGTGGCTAACGCTAGCGGCGGCGATGGCAGCGATATTGGCGCTTATGAGTATCAAGTGCCAGGTCTTGACCTGAACGGCCCGGCAGCGGGATTGAATAACAGCGTGACCTTTACGGAGAAGGCTGGCCCGGTGAACCTAGTGACCTCGGACGCGGCGCTCACCGATAGTAACAGCTCTACTCTAATAGGCGCAACCGTCACGCTGGACTCTACGCCCAACAGTACAAGCGAATCCTTAGCAGCTAATACCACAGGCACGTCCATTACGGCGAACTACAACGCCACCACGCGCACCTTAACCTTGAGTGGAACGGACACCTTGGCGAACTACCTGCAAGTGCTAAAAACGGTTACTTATAACAACACTTCACTCGACCCCGCCGCCACGCTGCGCCTGGCTGCCTTTAGCATCAACGATGGTGTTCAGGTCAGTGCGCCCGTCACGACCACCATCACGGTGGTGCCAGTGAACGATGCACCGACCTTCATCGGCGGGGGCAACGTCACGGTGGCCGAAGATTCCGGGGCTTACTCCCAAACCTGGGCTACTAACATCTCGTCAGTGGAAGCCGGACAGACGGTGACGATTAGCGTCTCCAATAACAACACCAGCCTGTTCGCGGCACAACCAACAATTAATTCCAGTGGCGTCCTGACCTTTACCCCGGCCCCGGATGCCAACGGGCAAGCTACTGTTACAGTAACCTTCAAAGATAACGGTGGCACGGCCAACGGCGGCAAAGACACCACGACAGCGACTTTCACCATCACCGTCACCCCCGTTAATGATGCCCCTGTTGCGGCAGGTCAGAATCTCACCACCGCCGAAGACACGCCTCTCTCTATCATCTTAAAGGCGACGGATATTGACAGCCCCACGCTGACCTACACCGTGGTGACAGCACCGGCGCACGGCACGCTCTCTGGCAGTGGCGCGAACCGGACTTACACCCCGGCGGCTAACTATAACGGGCCAGATTCCTTTACTTTCAAAGCCAATGATGGCGCACTCGATTCCAATGTGGCGACCATCAACATTACAATTACGCCGGTGAATGATGCCCCCGTCGCGCAGGATGACACTTACACGCTGAATGGTCTGCAACTAACCGTCCCCGCTCCCGGTGTATTAGGCAACGATAGTGATGTCGAAGGGGATACCCTGCACACCCTGTTAGTGGCGCAACCAGTGCATGGCACGCTCACTCTTAATGCAAATGGTTCCTTTAGCTATACCCCGGCTATTGGCTTCAATGGAGTGGACAGCTTTACTTACAAAGCCAATGATGGCAGCCTGGATTCTAATGCCGCCACTGTAACCCTCACCATCGGTGGCAATCCCGGCCAGAGTGTTGCCTTGAGCCTGTCCAGCCATAGCGTCAGTGAAGGCACTTCCGTCATGGGCACTTTAACTTTCTCGCGTCCTTCCGCTGGCGATGTCACAGTGACGCTCTTGAGCAGTGATAACACGGTTGCTACAGTATCTACACCCGTGACCATCCCGGCAGGGCAGACGACTGCCACCTTCACTGTCACTACGCCCAGGAATCCTTTGGCTACAGGGCCGCAGCAAGTTACAATCAGCGCTAATGCGGGCGATTACGGCACCGCCCTGGACAATCTGACGGTGATGGATAATGAGTCACCCACCTTGACCTTAACGGTAGCGCCAACCGCCATTAACGAAAACTATGGCCCGGCAGCCGCTTTAGCCACTCTCACCCGCAACACGCCCACCACGCAAGCCGTGCGCGTGACACTGCTTAATAGCAACGCTAAAGCGATTAAAGTGCCTCCTTCTGTAGTGATTCCTGCTGGTAGTGCGTCGGTGACGTTCTGGGTGGCAGCCTTAGATAACCGCATCGGTAATAAGGCTCAGACAGCAGAGCTGATAGCGCGCACTACTGGCTACCAAGACGGCATCGCGCAGTTGAGCATCGCGGATAATGGCAAAGTCACCCAAGACCTGAAACTAACCCTGGCGGGTGGCACTACTTATACTGAGCAAGTTGGGGGGCAGACGGTGAGGGGCACCCTCACCTTGAGTGGCACGCCCCTCGCCAAAAATTTAACCATTACCCTCGTGAGCAGTGAGGCTCAGCGCATTGCTGTACCTGCGTCAGTGCTGTTAAGAGCAGGGCAAAGCACAGTTAATTTTACCTTCCATGTGCTGGACAATACAGTCGCTGATGGGCCGCATCAGGTATGGCTCACGGCGCGGGCACTGGGCTTTGGCACTGCGGCAGTGTTAGTGACGGTGCTGGATAATGATGGCCCGGCCCTGAGCCTGAGCCTGCCCAGGACTTCGGTCGCCGAGAACGCGGGCAGCCTCACGGCCACTGTTACCCGCTTGCATGTGCCAATTACGGACTCCCTGACGGTGAACCTGAGTAGCAGTGATAAGACACGAGTCGCGGTGCCAACTACTGTCACCATTCCAGCAGGTAAGGCTGCCACGACATTTAAGGTCACGATCCTCAACAACAAAGTAGTGGATGGCAATCATGTTGTCACCCTCACCGCCAGCGAGACTGGGCTGCTCGCAGGAACGAGCAAGCTAACCGTTGTGGATGATGACAAGCCGACCCCTGCGCCTCGTTCAGCAGTTGGTTTATCCACCGCTACGGTTAGCGTCGCTAATGGCATTCAACTGCACTTCACCGGTGCCCTTGATGCTGATTCGGCCCAGGATGCTACGCACTATGCGGTGATGGTGAATGGTGTTGTGGTAGAGGTGCAAAGCCTGGCGTATGCCGCTGCCACGCACACGGTTAAGCTCACCTTAACTGATGGCGCAGTGCAAGTAGGGGATAGCGTGGTAGTTACTTGGCAAGATGTGCAGGACACGCAGGGGCGTTCGCTCGCTGGTTCAACGGGCGTGGTCACGGCTCGCTAACGTTAATTTCGATGGCGGAACTAAGAGCCTCGCCGAAAGGGTGTAGGCAGCAAGAGGATGGGGTCTAAGAGAGCAGCCTTGTAAATGCGAGGCTGCTCTCTTCTTTTATCAGGTATACTGAAGGAAACCAATGTAATGCGCAAATGGCGAGCCAGTGCGCCCGGAGCAGGCACGAAGCAGGGCACGAAGCAGCTTAATGCGGTTCCGTTCGGAACTTGAGGAGCGTTAAATGATGCCTGTCTCTGTTGATTTAGTGGATGATGCTATTGCTGTCGTAGCGCGGGGGATGCTGGTTAAACCTCAAGTGCCCCATGTCGCACCACGTCTGCGCGTGGTGCGAGGCTCGCGTCGGGTGCAGGCGAGCGTGCCGCGCCTTATCTGCAACCTCCTCTGCCTGCTGCTCCTCGTGATGGGCGCGATGCCCGCCCAGGCTCTCACCATTGTCCGCACGGATGACCCCTCGCTGGCAGCCAATCTCAGTGCAAGTGATGTCACGAATGCGGAGAACGCCTTTGACTTTGCGGCGGCGCAGTTCACCTCCCGCTATAGCGATCCTATCACGGTCAATATCACGCTGGCCGCTGTCCCTGGCACGTCCACGCTTGGTCAAAGCAATACGAGTCTTGAAGGGTTTTTTAGCTACAGCCAAATCCGTAACGCCCTACTTAACGATGCCAGAACAGCCGATGATACAACCGCTTATGCGACCTTACCCCTGGCCGACCCGACGGGCGCTCAGGCGGGACTCGGTTGGGTTACTACCAAAGCCCAGGCCAAGGCACTGGGGCTGATTGCCGACGACAATACCACCGATGGCACTTTTACCTTTGGGGCCGGATTTCCCTATACCTATGATTCTAATAATCGCGCCGTAGCAGGCAAGGTGGATTTCATTGGCGTCGCCATGCACGAGATTTCCGAAATCATGGGGCGCATCGGCTCACTGGGAGCCAACTTCGGTGATGGCGGCCCCGACTTTATCCCTTATGACTTGTTTCGCTACACCGCTTCAGGAACCCGCGGCCTGAACAACGGTGCCGGTGTCTATTTCTCGATTGATGGTGGCACGACGAACCTCAAGAGCTTCAACAACGCGAGCCTCAATGGAGGCGATGCGCAAGACTGGGCCAGTGGCGTCAATGACACCTTCAACGCCTTCGGCAATTCCAGTGTGCTCAATGCCCTGACAGCGGTGGACATTCAGGTGATGGATGTGATTGGCTACAACTTAGCAGCCCATACGCCCAGCGTGACGAATGCCACCACCAACGAGGATACCCAGACAAGTTCCGGCCTGGTCATCAGCCGCAATGCCATTGATGGCGCGATGGTGACGCACTTTAAGATTACGAGCATTAGCAATGGCAGCCTATTCCAGAACGACGGCGTGACGCCCATTAGCAATAATTCTTTTATTACTTTTGCGCAGGGTAACGCCGGATTGAAATTCACCCCGTCTTCTAACTTCTTTGGCACGGCCAGTTTCAGTGTGCAGGCTTCCACCGGCAACACCGACGCTGGCTTAGGGGGCAGCACCGTCACGGCCACTATCATCGTCAATCCCGTGGCCGATACGCCCAGCGTCACCAATGCCACCACCACAACCAACACGCAAACTACCAGTGGCCTCGTCATCAGCCGCAATGCCGCCGACGGTTCAGAAGTCACGCACTTCAAGATTACCAATATCACTAACGGGAACCTGTTCCAGAATGACGGCACCACTGCCATCAGTAACAATGCCTTTATCACGTTTGCTCAGGGCAACGCTGGCCTCAGGTTCACGCCCAACAACGGCACCAATTCCGGCAGTTTCAACGTGCAGGCTTCGACCAGTAATGCCGATGGTGGCTTAGGCGGTGGCACCGTCACCGCCACCATTACGGTTAATGCTGTAGCCCACACGCCGAGTGTGACCAATGCCACGACGAATGAAGACACGCAGACCAGTTCTGGTTTGGTCATCAGCCGTAACGTGAATGATGGCACCGCGATAACCCACTTCAAAATAACAGGCATCAACAACGGAACGCTGTTCCAGAACGATGGCATCACACCGATTAATAACAACGCCTTTATTACTTTTGCGCAAGGCAACGCCGGACTCAAGTTCACGCCTGCCGCCAACTTCTTTGGCACTGGCAGCTTTGGCGTCCAGTCTTCCATTAGTAACAGTGATGCTGGCTTAGGGGGCAGCACCGTCACGGCCACTATCATCGTCAATCCAGTGGCGGATACACCCAGCGTCACTAACGCCACCACCAACATCAATACGCAAACGAGTTCTGGCTTAGTCATCACGCGCAATGTCGCCGATGGCACGGAAGTCACACACTTTAAGATTACCGGTATTACCAACGGCACATTGTTCCAGAACGATGGCACCACTGCGATCATTAATGGTGACTTTATTAGCGTGGCGCAGGGGAGTGCGGGGCTTAAATTCACGCCCAATAATGGCACCAACTCCGGCAGTTTCAACGTGCAAGCTTCCATCGGCAATACCGACGTGGGCTTGGGCGGCGCGGTGGCTACGGCAACCATTACCGTCAATCCGGTAGCTGATCTGAGCCTCACCAATGTGGATACCACCGACCCGGTGAACGCCGGGGCTAACCTGACTTACAACATCACGCTTTCTAACAATGGCCCCAGTGACGCGACAACTGTGTCGCTCTCCGAGAGCGTACCCGCTAATACCACTTTCGTCTCGTTCACCCAAACGGGGGGCGCCGCGACTTTCGCCCTCACTACGCCAGCCGTGGGCGCGGGGGGAGCGATCAGCGCGACTACAGGCAGCTTAGCGCATGGCACGAGTGCCACTTTCCAACTGGTGGTGCAAGTCAATGCCAACACCGCCAGTGGCACAACGCTCAGCAATACCGCCACCGCCACCACCACGACCACCGATACCGACAGCACCAACAATAGCGCCACCGCGACGACAACGGTGAGCACCTCTGCCGATGTGGGCGTGACCAATACGGACGGTGTGACAAGTGTCAATGCGGGGGCCACGACAACATACACCTTAGTCGTGACCAACAACGGCCCCAGCGATGCCCAGAACGTCAGCCTCAGCGATGCGGTTCCGGCCAACGCCACCTTTGTCTCCGCCGCTCAAACCGCTGGCCCGGCTTTCAACCTGTCTCCACCGACGGCAGGCGCTGGCGGCACCTTCTCGGCAAGCATCAGCACGCTGCCCGCAGGTGGCGCGGCGACCTTCACCTTTACGGTGCAGGCCAAGTCGAGTGCAACGGGTAGTCTCGGCAATCTGGCAATCGTTGCCACGACCACAACTGATGCGGTCTCTACTGATGACAGCGCCTCGGATGCTGATACCATCACCACCGGGGCCGATTTAAGCGTGACTAACACCGATGGCATAACGGTCGCCAATGCGGGGGGCACCACGACTTATACCGTTGGGGTCACTAACAATGGCCCCAGCGATGCCCAGAACGTGCAACTCTCGGATGTCGTGCCCACCGGGGCAACTTTTGTTTCGGCCTCCCAGACGGCTGGGCCAGCCTTCACCCTTACCAAGCCTATTGTGGGCGCGGGGGGCACTCTTCTCGGCACACTCAACACCCTGCCCCTGGCAACCGGGGCCACGGCGACCTTCCAGATGACAGTGCAGGTGAATGCGGGTGCGGTGGACGGCTCCACCCTCAGTAACACCACTGTGGTTGCCAGCACCACAACGGATGCTGTTGCCAATAATAACAGCGTCACTGATGATGACACCATCACCACCGGGGCAGACTTGAGCGTGACGAACGGGGTGACGCCCAATCCAGTCAGTGTTGGCAGCAATCTGACTTATACCATCACGCTGCACAATGGCGGCCCCGGCAATGCCACGAGTGTGAGTGTGAGCGATACCCTACCGACTCACACCACCTTTGTCTCGTTGGGTCAGACGAGTGGCCCAACTTTTACCCTCGCCACTCCCGCCGCAGGCAGCACCGGCACCGTAACAGCGACTGCCGCGAACATGGCCCCGAATGCGGATGCGGTCTTTAGTCTGATGGTCAAGGTAGACCTCAACACCGCCGACCAAACGATCCTCAGCGATACCGCCACGGCCTCCACGACTGCCACCGACGCCATCTCCGCTAATAACAGCGCGACGGCGACAACTCTTACATCGAATCAGGCACCGGTGATTACCGTCCCCCCCGCGCAGATGACTAATGAGAACGTGCCCTTGACGTTCTCGACGGCTGTGGGTAATGCCATTCGCGTGGGGGATGCCGAAGCGGGCAGCACGCCGCTATCACTCATTATCAAAGTGGGGCAGGGCACCTTAGTCCTCGGTAGCACGGCGGGCTTAACCTCTAACAGTGCTGGTAATGCAGGCAATACAAGTATAAGCTTGAGCGGGCCTTTAACCGCGCTTAATAATGCGCTCAACGGTTTGATCTTCACACCGAACACCAACTATAGTGGGCCAGACGCCCTCACCCTCGCGCTTAGTGATGGCAGCACTACCACCACACGCAGCGTGCCCATCACCGTCAATTTCGTAGATACGCCTCCGGTGGCAGCGAATGGCAGTGTGACCACCCAGGAAGATACCGCGACGGCCATCACCTTGAAGGCGACGGATGCGGACAATCAGACCCTCACCTATATTGTGGTGACGCCACCGGCACATGGCACGCTCAGTGGCAGTGGCGCGAACCTAACTTATACGCCCAACGCCAACTATAATGGCACCGACAGCTTCACCTTCAAAGCCAATGATGGAATGCTTGATTCCAACATCGCCACCATCAATATCAGTGTCACTCCCGTCAACGATGCCCCCGTCGCGCAGGATGATGCTTACTCGTCAACCGGACTCCAACCCTTGACAGTGGCGGCTCCCGGTGTGCTGGCCAACGATACGGATATAGATGGCAACGCGCTGCACGCAGTGGTTGTATCGCAACCCACGCATGGCACCCTTGCCTTCAATGCGGACGGTTCCTTTACTTATGCTCCGGCTATTGGCTTTAATGGCACGGACAGCTTCACTTACAAAGCCAATGATGGCGCGGCTGATTCCAATATCGCCACCGTCACTCTCAACATTGGTGGCAACCCCGGCCAGAGCGTGACCCTGGGTCTGTCCAATAGCAGCGTGAGTGAAGGCACTCCGGTAACGGGCACCCTCACCCTCTCGCGCCCTTCGGCTACCGATGTGTCGGTGGCACTCTTGAGCAGTCAGACCAGTGTCGCCACCGTGCCAGCTTCCTTAACGATTCCGGCAGGACAGACTGGTGGCACCTTCACGATAAGCACCTTGAAGAATCCCTTAGCCACTGGCGCACAGCAAGTCGCTATCAATGTCAACGCCGGTGACTACGGCACCTCTTCAGCTAACCTGACAGTGACCGATAACGAGACGCCTACACTCACGCTCACGGTGGTGCCCAACGCTATCAACGAGAACTACGGCCCGGCAGCGGCTTTAGCCACCCTCACCCGCAACACGCCCACGGCTCAAGCTCTGCCTGTGGCACTACTCAACAGTAATCTCAAAGCCCTCAAAGTGCCTGCCTCTGTGGTCATTCCTGCCGGGGCAGCGTCCGTCACTTTCTTCGTGGCAGCGTTAGATAACCGCATCATCAACAAAGTCCAAACCGCCTTGCTCACCGCCCGCGCTACGAGTTTCAAGGATGGCACGGCTAAACTGACTATCGCTGATAATGGCAAAGTCACCCGTGACCTGAAACTGAGCCTGACGAGTGGCACCACTTACATCGAGCAAGCCGGTGGACAGACGGTGACAGGCACTATTACTCTGAGTGGCATACCTCTGACCAAGAACTTAACCATTACTCTCGTCAGCAGCGACCCCAAGCGCCTGGTGGCTCCGGCCTCTGTCCTGTTGAAAGCAGGACAAGCCAAGGTAAATTTCTCGTTCCGTGTCTTAGATAACACGGTAGCCGATGGATCGCATCAAGTGTGGCTCACCGCTCGTTCGCTGGGCTTTGGCACCTCTGCCGTGCAAGTGACGATATTGGATAACGATGGCCCGGCCCTGAGCTTGAGTCTGCCTAAAACTTCGGTAGCCGAGAACGCTGGAAGTCTTACCGCCACTGTCACTCGACTACATGTGCCCACCACAGCAGCTTTAGCGGTCAGCCTGGCCAGTAGTGATAAGACACGAGTCACGGTGCCTGCAACTGTGACGATTCCGGCCAAGGCAGCGTCCGTCACCTTGAAGGTGACGGTCATCAATAACAAAGTAGTAGATGGCAATCACCTCATCACCCTCACTGCTGCCAAGTCGGGCTTCCTCGCGGGAACGACCAAGTTGACGGTCTTAGACGATGATAAGGCTCCTGTCACCACACCGCGCTCAACAGCCGGGCTGTCCACGGCCACGGTTAGTGCCGCTAACGGTATTCAACTGCACTTCACGGGTGCCCTTGATGCCGAAAGCGCGAGCGATGCCGCGCACTATGCTGTCACCGTCAACGGACAAGCGGTAACAGTGGAAAGCGCGGGCTATAATGCGGCGACCCACACCGTCATGCTGGGCTTGGCTAATGGCAGTGTGCAAGCGGGCGACAGAGTTAGCGTCCAGTGGAATGGCGTGTTAGATGCGCGCGGCGCGGCGGTCATCGGACAGGCCGGGCCATTGGCAACGCGCTAACTGGCTTCCCAACGTAAACTCAACACGGCAGCGGCATTAGGTTTGATGCCGCCGTCCGGTTTTGGCTTGCCGGAGAGGGGCAGCACGCCCAGGAGGTCTTCAATTTTCGGGCAATAGCAGCAAACCAGAGGGCAAGTCTAAACGGTCATAGATTTCTGCCAGGGGCAGTTCGAGGTCAAGCTCTGGCAGGGCCAGGGCGTGTTCAAGCTGGTTGTAGCTGCGCACCATCCACAGGTCTGCGGCGCTGCGCTGATAGTGCTCAACGCGCACCCGGTCTTGGGCAATCAGCACATAGTCGGTCAGCGACGGGATTTGTTTATACTGATCGAACTTGTCGGTGCGGTCGTGGCGCTCCGTGGCGGGTGAAAGGACTTCCAGAATGACGTGCGGGTTCAGCAGGCTCTGCGGATCATGCTCGTCATAGCGTTCCGGCGGACAGACAATAAGGGTATCCGGGTAAGTGAACAAACCCGTCGCAGCCACCTTCACCCGCTGATCGCTGCCCACGCCCCGGCAAGACCGCCCCCGCAGACGGCTGCCAATGGCAATCAAGACATTGGAATTGATAAGGCAATGTGTTGGTGACGCGCCCGCCATCGCATAGATGCGCCCGTTAAAGTATTCATGCTTGAGGGGAGAGGCGGCTTCCTGCTCTAAGTATTCCGCCTCCGTTATAAAATGTGCCGCCACAGCGCGCATGGTTGCGACCTCCAGCACTACAGTTTAACGCGCTGTGTCGCTACTGGCTGCACCAGGCTCAGGCTGCGGGTTCTTTGCCACTGCGACGCACACCATTAACCTTGCTCTACCCGATGGTGCAGCTAGGCAGGAGATAGCGTGATAGTGAGTTGGCAGGACTTGCGGGGTGGCGGGGCCGCTCCCTCACTGGCTCGATGGGAGCAATAATAGCTCATTGAGCGTGGCTTTGGTCGCAAGCTTTAAGAGTCATGGCAGATTGCCGTAACTCCTGGGCTATTTATGTCGCAAAAGTCTTGGCGCAGGGATGGTAAAGACTGCTAAACTCAGTCCACCTGAGGGGGTTTATGGCATGAGGGGACGGTTTTTATTAATTGTATTGAGCCTGGCAGTGGGATACCCCGCATACGCTCAGGATGTCACCCCTGAAGAGCCAGTTGCTCCCGCAACACAGTCGCCTTACGCGCAAACAACACTTAGCCCGGCGGTGGCTTATGGTGGTTTTAAGACTTACCACATCACCATGACCACCCGCCTCGTCATCCCTAACGATGGCCGAACTGTGACGGGTCTGCGAGTGTGGCACGCCATGCCGCCCGCTCAACCCTGGAGCAATACGGATACCAGTTTGGGAGCGACGGACATAAGTTGCTCACCGGCGACAGCCATTGCGCACCACGACGCGAAGTGGGATGCCTACAGCCGCCTCTGGAACATAACACAGCCTTTGCCACGGGGTGTGCCGCTTAACTTCTCCTCGCAATTGACCGTCAGGTCGGCGGCGCGTAGTCTTAAGGTGGCGGGTCTGCACGTTAAGTGGCCGGAGAACTTCACCCCACCCCAGGATGTGCCCGATGATATAGCGAAAGTGGCCGATGCTATCAAAGCGACCCACGATCCCATTACGGCGGTCGTCGAATTCTGCCGTGTCATAGCCCACGAAATCCAGTATGATGCCTCTGTGCCCTATCCGCCGTCTGATATTGACTCTATTTTGCGCTATCGCCGGGGACATTGCGGCCATCGTTTCGCGGTCTTTAAACGTTTGTGCTACAGGGTTGGCATACCAGTGCGCTCCATAGTCGGTTTGAATCTTGGGGTGCCTGATGGCTTACACGGCAGTCTGGCGGCGATTCGCGCCGATTACACCAATGTGCATACCTGGGGCGAAGTTTACTTTGAAGGTGTTGGCTGGGTCGAAGTCGAACCCGCTGCCACTAAGAACCCTTATTATATTCCGGCCCGCTACATTCAGAACAACAGATGGTATCAGAATTATGTGGTGTGGGTTAACGAAAATAACAAATGGAAAATGACGAAATGGGACAATACTAACGGCCACTACACCTCAGAATATAACCTCGCTAACACCATCTCCTTCAAATTCAGTGCCACGCCCTCGGCACCGTCCACAACGATTGCCGCCCCTGCCGGGCCTGGCGAAGCTCAAGACACTGCTGCGGTTGAAAAGCCCACCTCCGATCCGGCTCTCGTCCCTTGAAACAAATGCCCCGTGTACTCCTACTGCTCACTGGCTGCGCGGTGGTCTTTGTGTCTCTCTGCTGTCGGATAGGCGTAGCACGAACGCCACAACCGGCACAGCCCGCACCTGGTGTTAGACGCCCACAGGCGCACCAGGATCAGATGCACGAAACTAAGGCTCCACAATCTCAGGCTGTAGGAAAACGGAGTCTTAGCGGCCCCATCATTGTGCCAGCACCCAGCGCCAAGGCGGTGCAGTATTATCGCAGTGGCAACGCCTTGTGGGTGGTTAACGAAGTCTGGGGCTTTCTGGTGCCTGCGGCGTTTCTGTTTACGGGCTTCTCGGCGCGGCTGCGCAGTTGGGCGCAACGTCTGGGCCGCAAGTGGATTTTTACTGTTGGGCTTTATTTTGCATCATTTAGTGGCATTACCTTTATCGTAGATTTGCCACTTTCCTATTACCAGACATTTCTTCGCCAGCACGCCTATGGCCTCTCTAACCAAACGCTGGCGAAGTGGGTGGGGGATAGTCTCAAGGATTTGGGCGTAGGGGTAGTAAGTGGTTGTCTGGTGGCGTGGGCGGTCTACTGGCTCGTGCGCCAAAGCCCGCGCCGTTGGTGGCTCTATGCGGCGGCGCTCTCGATTCCTTTTACCTGCTTTTCGATGCTGGTGGTGCCGCTGTGGATTGACCCGCTTTACAACAAGTTTGGGCCGATGCAGGACAAGGTTTTAGAAGCGAAGATTCTATCTCTTGCGCATCGCGCGGGCATCGAGAACAGTCGTGTTTATGAAGTCAATAAGAGCGAGGACACCAAAGCGATTAACGCTTATGTGACGGGCTTTGGCAGCAGCAAGCGGATTGTCTTATGGGACACGTCTATTAAAAAGCTTAATGAGCGCGAACTGCTGTTTGTTATGGGCCACGAGATGGGGCACTATGTTTTAGGCCATATTGTGTGGGGCATTTTTCTGTCGTCGTTCGCGGTGCTATTCGCTTTGTTCGCGGTGGATCGTCTCTCCAATAGATTGATTGGCCGCTACTCCACACGGTTTGGTTTCAATCAACTCTCCGACATCGCCTCCTTACCTCTCGTTTTCCTGGTGGTGCATGGTTTGTATCTGGTGGTGAATCCGGTGGTGTTTGCCTACACGCGCCACATCGAGCACGAAGCCGACCGCTTTGGGCTGGAAATCACCCGTGACAACCACGACGCTGCGACTGCGTTTGTGAAAATGCAAACCGAGAACCTCAGCATCCCGCGCCCCGGCTGGCTCTTTAAAGTCTGGCGCTCCACGCACCCGCCCCTGGGCGAGCGCATTGACTTCTGCAACACTTATCGGCCCTGGGCCACCGGGCAGCCGCTGCGCTACGGGCATCTCTTTAAGAACCCTTAGCCTAAAGCTCCAATGCTTAGCAGGAAGACAGGGAGCCAGGAGAGCAGGAAAAGAAGGGGAGTGTTAGCGGCTTTTGATGCTGAGGTTAAGGAGAGAGTAAAATGTTAGTTACTCATGGTCTTTCAACACCGTCGCGTGGCAACTTTCTTTATCCAACTTACTATTGCTGTCTTGCTTACACTGTGCAGTCTCGGCTGCCACCGACGAGGCACGACTGGCCCCATCTTTGATGTGCCGTCTCTGCTGGGCAAGAACATAGATGAAGTGACAGCAGCTTTGCATGGGGCCACCGTGACGGACGTAGCTCCTAACGGTCAATCCTCTGGCGACAACCAACTCGCGCAACGCGATTTCCACAAAGGGGGCCAGACGCTGCACGTTACTTATAAAACGGGCAGCAAGAAAGTAACCGAGTTTGCTATGGAGGTTGATGCCAAAACGGGTTCGGTTAAGGATGATGACAAAGCTACCTTTCTGTCCCTCGCCAATCTTAAAGCCGACGATGCACGCTATAGCATCGAATTGACCGAAGACCCCAACAAAGTATTTGCTTTCACGGGCATCAAAGTCACGCCGAACCCGGTGTCGCATCATGTGGTGTTTAGCGTTACTGGCACCGAGTTTATGACCACGATGACCTATGCCTTACGCACCAATGGCAGTGATGTCAAAACGGAAACCGTGCAAAACCTGCCGCCCTGGAAGGTGGAAAGCGATGTCACGGTGGCGGCGGCGGATGATACGACGCTGAGCTTGGGAGCTATGCCTTATACCGGAGAAGCCTTCAGCCCCAACCGCATTCCGCTGCCTGCCGATTACAAGGTCACGCTGCAAATTATCGTGGATGGCAAGGTGCGGGGTGAAGCCACCTCTACAGGGTTTGCGACCAACTGCGCGGCCCAACTGTAAGTGGGAAGGCCCTCACCCCGGGCCCCTCTCCCAATACTGGGAGAGGGGCCCGGGGTGAGGGCCTTCCCCGCTGCCGCACCCTAAACCTACCCTTGTCAGAAGCCGAAGGATGGGATCAGAGCGTGGAGGGACTTGACTGCCTGGTTACAGCACGGCCTAAGTCAGAATACGTTAAAATTAAAGAGCATGATGACCAACGCGAAAGTCGCGCCTGCAATGCTGGATATGAGCTTTGAGCCGGAGATCGAGCAAGCTTTCCAGGTGGATTACTACAACCGCATCCGCACCACGCTGCGCGCCACTTTCATTATTTTGAGTGGTCTGAGTGTCGTCCTGGCGCTGCTCGCGCTGATTTTTCAAGGCTCCTTCGCTTATTGCCTGCCGGCGGTGGCCAACCTGTTGCTGGTGAGTCTGGCCTACCGCAGGGAGTTCGAGGAAGATTGGCAACCCCTGGTGGTGGGGCTGAGCCTGGTGGCCCTGCTCGTGCCGGTGTTTGCCCTGGCCCGCGGCGACAACGAGAATCCGATTCCCATCATTTATGTCACTGCTTTTAGTATCATCCTGGGGTTGCGTATTTGGCGCTTGCAGTTGCCCTGGATGGTGCTGTTAGCGGGAGGCATTCTGGTGCTGGGCAGCCTCGCGGAACTGCGCCAGTCGCACGGATCATGGGGTGGTGTCTTCGCCTTTGCGTTTCCCTACGCGGTCGCAATGTTGCTACCGCTGCTGCTCACGTTCAAGCAAGAACGCTTTGATCGCAGCCAGTTCTTGAGCAAATACCTGCTGACCGAAGAACGCGACGAAGAGCGACGCAAGCGGGAGCAAACCGAGAAGATGTTGCAGGTGCTCAGCCAGGCCATTGGCAGCATTGTGCATGACTTGGGCAATCCTCTGACCACAGTGCAAACGGGGGCAGAAACGCTACTGCAATTTTCTAACGATGGTGAAGTCGAGCGGGAGCTTGTCCACGAGTTTGCCGCAATGATTACCGATGGCGCACAGATGTTAAACTACCTGCGCTTGTCGTTGATGGAAGAAACCTGTGTCCTGGAAGGTAAGCCCAGTCCGGTTGAACCCCGTCCTGCGTCGTTGCGTGAAATTATCGCCACCAGCGCCCATTACCAGAAGCCGCGCTTCGCCAGTGGTCGCCAGGTATCGCTGCCCGAAGATGATCTGGAAGTTTGCGTGGACAGGATGAAGTTGGTGACGGTGTTTATGAACCTCATTGGCAATGCCCTCAAATATAGCGATGGGGAAGTGCGTATCGTCTGGCACACGGGGGAGACTCAATTGCAGGACGCACATTTTCTGGTCGCGGTGCTGGATGAAGGCAAAGCAGGCCGGGGTATCTCCCTAGCGCAGGCGGAACAGTTATTTGTGCCCTTTGGCCGCCTGGATGAGCACATGCAAGTCGAAGGCACCGGACTGGGTTTGCTCTCGGTCAAAAAGATCGCGGAGGCGCACAGTGGCGAGGTCTATATCGAAGGCTATCAGGATGGCACGCCACCTTCAGCGCCCTTTACTACAGCGCAGAGGACATACCCTGGCGTATTAACCGATGCTAAACTGAAGGCTGCTCAGCAGTTTCGCACGGCCTTTGTGATCGCATGTCCGCTAACGCCACAACCAGACGAGCCTTGCCAAATCAGCGAGCCTAAGGCGACGAGTCCCACCACCCCGGCCCACCACCTGGAGCCGGAACTTGTACTACCCGCCCCCTTGCCCCCTCCCGTCAGCCAGGATAGGCCCTTGCATCCTGCCCAATCGTCCTCTCTGGAGTAAACTGCGCCTCAAGCGAGTCCCTAATAAAAGGCGTCGGCTGCTGGCCAATTTTACTCCATTGCCGCTCGACGACTGTCAAGTTCCCGAAAAGCCCCAAATTATATAACTTTAACTGTCTAAAGCGATTGTTTTATGTTACCCTAAAGGTGGCTTTTAATCGAACCAGTGTGGAATTGAAATTGTCATTAAGTCGCGCCGCAAACCGACCTAGTGCCGCACTTTTAATCGAACCAGTGTGGAATTGAAATAAGGGAAGTATGTGGACAATAACAAGGTCGCGTTAGGCCTTTTAATCGAACCAGTGTGGAATTGAAATTTGCGTGCAACTCTTCTAAGGTATCTGCGGTCATACTTTTAATCGAACCAGTGTGGAATTGAAATGATGGCCGAACCGATCAAGCGAAGGTGCGGGCGATTGCCCTTTTAATCGAACCAGTGTGGAATTGAAATAATATGAAGGCCGCAACTATTAACAGCCAGATCAGTGTCTTTTAATCGAACCAGTGTGGAATTGAAATCTCTGCCTGCGACCCGTGCCCAATCCGCACGGGTGGGATCTTTTAATCGAACCAGTGTGGAATTGAAATGCACAGGCGACACCACTGCCGACCGCCTTTGTTGGTTCTTTTAATCGAACCAGTGTGGAATTGAAATACAACTCACAGCCCGGTCAAGGCAGTTGACGGGTTATACTTTTAATCGAACCAGTGTGGAATTGAAATCGCTCATGCCCTATGATTACGAGCATGATATTGTCCATCTTTTAATCGAACCAGTGTGGAATTGAAATCTTAAAAACCTTCCTCTTATTATGGCCACTGAGGAGCCTCTTTTAATCGAACCAGTGTGGAATTGAAATTTTACAGGGCTTAGGGGTGGCGCAACCGCACTACCCCGCCTTTTAATCGAACCAGTGTGGAATTGAAATGTTACGACCCTCGTTGCAGGACTGGGTGTAATCAACTTTTAATCGAACCAGTGTGGAATTGAAATGAAGTCAGTGGTCGGGGAGCGGTGTGGAATTGGCGACTTTTAATCGAACCAGTGTGGAATTGAAATAGAAGGCACCCCACCGGCCTCGCGGGTGGATCAACTTTTAATCGAACCAGTGTGGAATTGAAATGGGTTTGGGGAAAGCTTTCGAGGGCACGACTCACATCTTTTAATCGAACCAGTGTGGAATTGAAATAAGTCAAAAGCGAAGGGCATCGCGGGGTGTCGCTCGCTTTTAATCGAACCAGTGTGGAATTGAAATGTAACACATTCTGATGGGCCTGTAATAACTGCGGACGCTTTTAATCGAACCAGTGTGGAATTGAAATGTCGCTGTGGTGCGCAGTGACCATCCAGGACAATAGCCTTTTAATCGAACCAGTGTGGAATTGAAATCTTGCTACCAAGGTCGCCGCGACTTCGACGCCCGCCACTTTTAATCGAACCAGTGTGGAATTGAAATAGGTTTTACTCCACGAAAAGCCATCTTCGCGGACACTTTTAATCGAACCAGTGTGGAATTGAAATGCTGATGCGGATAACGATGTGCCACATATCACCTTGAACTTTTAATCGAACCAGTGTGGAATTGAAATGTGAAAAACACTATTTTACGGGGATGAGATGGCAAACTTTTAATCGAACCAGTGTGGAATTGAAATTTGGCAATCTCCGGCTCACTATTTAGCTCATAGTTCTTTTAATCGAACCAGTGTGGAATTGAAATCCTGTAAACTTTGTTGCAGCCAAGTTGGAACAGTTATCCTTTTAATCGAACCAGTGTGGAATTGAAATCTCATTGTGTTACTGAATGTTCCCCTGTGGCTCTGTGCCTTTTAATCGAACCAGTGTGGAATTGAAATATGATTATAGGCTTGAGCGCCGGAGAGGACACTAAGACTTTTAATCGAACCAGTGTGGAATTGAAATATTAGAATCAGATGCAGGCTGTAATTAGCCACAATTCCGCTTTTAATCGAACCAGTGTGGAATTGAAATACTGGCAATATTGCCACTAACCAAACCGACTTCGACCCTTTTAATCGAACCAGTGTGGAATTGAAATTCAATGGGTGCATCAGGCGTTGCAGGTGATTCTACCTTTTAATCGAACCAGTGTGGAATTGAAATTATTGGTCAAGGCACCGCCAACGCCGACACTGTTTACTGCTTTTAATCGAACCAGTGTGGAATTGAAATTGGAGCAGCCCACCAGCACGATCTTCGATGCTTTAGCTTTTAATCGAACCAGTGTGGAATTGAAATAGCTTCTTGGCAATGCGAGTTCTCCCCCAGCCCTTCTTTTAATCGAACCAGTGTGGAATTGAAATGCTTTTGAATCTCCTGCGAACCCAGCCAGCCACCCCTTTTAATCGACCCAGTGCGCAATTGAAACAGGGCTGAACTGTTCTCCTCGAAACGGCCTACGCCCACTCATCCACTGCCACAATGCTGGCACGGAAACTCCACTGCACACGGTATTAAACCCAGTGGAAGAGTCAGGTTATGCCCGAAATGTATACCAATGCAACCGCATCCAGTGCGGATCAAGTTCAACCTCTCGATTTAATCAGCTTAGCCATAGATGCTGTGCCTGGCAGTGAGGCGCAGCGGGAGCAATTGCGGCAATTTTATCAGTCAGGTGGCTTTGGAGCCGACGCACTCGAAGCGCAGAACGAACATCAAGCGCAGCAGTTGGTGCAGCAAAAATTAGAGGAGCTACGCCACCGTTAGGGGCAGCGCATCAAGCGAGCCTGCTGGCGCGACCTATAAACAGGCACCCGTCGCGCTGCGATGGGCTGTTTAGTCGGTAGGGCCGCTTAGAATTCCAGATCGGTGGGCACAAAGTGGGCCAGCCGCCGCTGATAGCGCAGATAAGCGTGCCACAGCACGGCGTGCGCGCCGTGATCGCCACCCAGCCGCTCGCGCAGGCGCAGATAGAGTCCATGCGATTGAGCCACTAAGTCTGCCATATTTTCGTAACGTTCATGTTGCATATTCCTCAAGACGGCTATATTGCGCATTTGTTCTAGGAAGTTACACCTTTTTCGCCATCTGCAACCCGCAAGCAAAAGCGGTAGCGCCTTGAAGGCGCTACCGCTTTAACTGCTACTTCTTTAACTGCAACTGCTTTAACTTCCCATGCTATTAACGCTTATCGGCTTGCAAGGCTTGCTGCACTTCGGCGATGGCCTGGTTGGTGAGATCGAGGGCCTTGGCGCGGTGGCCCTGGAAGTCATGGGCACCTTTTTGCAAATCAACTTTGGCCGCTTGCAGGGAGCGCAGGGCACGGCGGAGTTCCGGGTGCCGTTCGCCACCCTTGCGATCATCGCGGTCGCGGTTTTGCGCGAAACGCACGCCCGTGTGCAACGGATTGTAGGGGTTGGCTACAACACCAACGGCGGTGCTGATGCCCAAAATGCCAATTACACCAGTGGCCAGTAACGTCTTTGCTTTCCTCATCTTTAACTACCTCCTTAATGGCTTCTACCAAAATTAACGCCATCGCCGCGCCGTTTGTCACGGCTGAAAAATTAAGAGAAAGTCAAGAATTTGAGCAGCGGAGAACTGGGGTAAAGGATGAACACAAACGTGAAGTGGTATAAAAACTGCGCAGGAGAAACCATAGAAATCTAATGAGAAGGAGTCACGGTGCTAACCTATGCCTGGAACAAGTGAGCCGATTGTGATTGTGCTGGCCGAAGATAACGAAGGCGACCGACGGTTGACGGCAGAAATGTTTGCAGAAAGCCGTTTAGCCAATGAGCTGCATTGCGTGGAGGATGGCGCGCAATTGATGGATTACCTTTATCACCGGGGTGCTTATAGCGACCCGGCCACGGCACCCCATCCCGGTCTGATCCTGCTCGACCTGGATATGCCCCATAAAGACGGCCACCAAGCCCTGCGCGAAATTAAGGCTGACCCGGTGTTGAGCCGCATTCCCGTCGTGGTTTTAACCATTTCCAGCGAGGAAGCCGATAAATTAAAGTCCTATGATTTAGGAGTTGTGCATTATCTGCGTAAGCCCGTTAACCCGAAAGAACTCATAGATGTCATTCAGGATTTTGGCTTTTATTGGTGGGAGATCGTCCGCCGCGAGCCGCGTGCGAATGGCCTGACTGAGAGAAGGGGCTAACGCACCGTATTCATGTCTTTATTTCAAGCTTTAATCTTTGATTTAGACGGTGTTATCATTGACACGGAGTCGCTGCACGCCCAGGCCAAGCGACTGGCCTTTGAAAAATATGCTCTGGACGTGCCGGAACTCTGGTATCAGCAGTTTCGAGGTCGTTCTGACCAGGACATGGTGGAGTCGGTAGTGGCGGAGTTTGGCGACTCTGCTCTTTCGAGTGCTGAGGTCTTGGCACTCAAGCACGAGGTCTTTAGCACCCTGCACGAGAACATAATGCCGGTTGAGGGGGCAGTGGAGTTTATTCAACAGGCGCGACAGCACTTCAAGCAACTGGCGCTCACGACTTCGGCCACCAAGCAGAACCAACTGTTCGCCTTCGCTAAATTCGGCTTGCAGCCCTACTTTGATGTGGTTGTGACTGCCGAAGCAATCACCCACACCAAACCGCACCCGGAACCGTATCTTAAGACTGTCGAGAAACTGGGGCTGCCTGCCGCCGCGTGCCTGGTCATTGAGGATTCCACGAATGGCATCTTGTCGGCCCAAGGAGCAGGCTGTGCCGTCGCCGCTATAACGACCTCCTTTAGCCGAGAGGAATTAGAGGCGGCAC
The DNA here is from genome assembly GCA_019239895.1 of Abditibacteriaceae bacterium. GTDB lineage: Bacteria > Armatimonadota > Abditibacteriia > Abditibacteriales > Abditibacteriaceae > JAFAZH01. The sequence goes on from JAFAZH010000021.1 coordinate 99,110, forward strand.
AGGCGGATTACATAGTGCATAGCTTTGCTGAGTTAGCCTCGCTACTGGGTTTTGGTTGAACGCTCAAAGTGGAACATCCGGTTCAAACTGTAGTGCAGTAGCACAAAGCAGGCGTATTCCATTAATTGTTTGTTTCCTTTACTTGACCCGGCTCCACTGCACGGACGACCCATCGGGATTAGTCAAGATGAGTTGACCCTTTTGCATGGCAACCCCATTCACGCCCTTTTTACCGCGATTGCTGAACTCTACATGATGTGCATCCGTCAACCGGTATGTCCCTTGCGTGACTTTGCCGTGACCTACCACTTCTAAGACATAATCACCGTTGCTGTTAAAAGTGGTTATCATTTTCCTGTCACCCCGCAGCCATCGCCCCACTAAGGCTTGACTGGCTACTGGAGCGGGCTTCGTCGTTGGTTGGGGCACCGTGGTTGGCGTGGTGACTGTGTTAGCAAGACTATTCGCAGCTTGGTTTGAGGCTGGCGCCGGAGCATTACGATGGCAGCCCGTTAATACTAAGGCAATAGAACCCAATGCTAAGCAGGAATGAGCGCGATATTGATTCACATTCTTTAGTGTCATAGATAGTTACAGATGCAAGTTTATAACAGCCTGCCTCCCGTTGCGGAGGGATTAGATACAACGTGCGCTGAAATTCTCAACTTGGTCGAAAGACTAAGAAAAACTGGCTGGGAATAAACTCATAGCGCGTGCTCAGCGTCCAACCAGCCGCCCGCGCTTCGGCAATCACGGCATCCGTAGCCACCTCATGGCCGTAAGGCGCAGGCGGGTAGCCCTTACGCTGCTTATCGAAATCAATAATCGCCAACTGGGTGCCCGGCTTGGTGAGAGCGCGCAAGGTTTTTAGAAAGCCTATGGGTTGCTGCACTTCATGGTAAACCGTGAGTAAAACGAAGCAGTCCACCATGTGCGCTGGTAGGTGCGGGTCGCTGGCTGTGCCTTCGACGATGCGGACATTACCCAACGCCCGTGCGCGGCGGTGCAGCATGGGCAAGAACCCTTTCTGTATTTCCTCCGCATACACTATCCCGTGCGGCCCCACAGCATGGCTCAGATACGGCATCAAGTAACCCGAACCCGCGCCCACATCCGCCACCACATTACCTGGCTTTAAATGCAAGCTTGCCACAATGCGCCCCGGCTGCTGCCACCTGTCGCGCTCATGGGTATCCAACGTCGAGGCTGCCATCTCTGGGTCAAAGAGCGGCGCGACCCAGCGGTGCGGGTAGATAACTGTAGAGGGCGTCTGAGCGGGGTAGGGGTGAACCGATGTTTTATGAAGGTTGCAACCAGCCACCAGCAGCAAACAGCCACTAAAAAAACAGGAGGGCACTAAGCGCCACGGCAGATTACACCGTCCCCTCAATGGCATCAGGGCACACGCCAAATCTTAATTTCTCCATCCTCATAACCGGCGGCGACTCGTTTGCTGTCGGGAGAGAAGGCGAGGGAAGTCACCGCGCCGGAATCACCCGGTAATAAGGTCATGGGCGCGAAAGGCGGAACCGGAGCGAGGCCCAGGCGTGCCCGCAACCGGCGTTGCCGCTCTTGCCAGTGTTGCCCTGGGGTTTGCTCTCCCAGATCAGCTAACAGTCTGCCGCTGCGCGTATCCCACAGCAAGAGTTTTCCTTTGAGATAAAAAGGAAAAGCATCATCCACTCCATTATAATCTTCATAGCCGACGGCTAAGATGCGACTATCCGGTGAGAACTTTAGCGTTACGGGGGCCAGGCCCCGCTGCTGCTTCCAAAACAATTGACCAGACTTCGCGGAGAACAAGCAAACTGTACCATCCTCATCATTCAGGTTGAAGCTGAGTCCTGATTCGCGCAAGGCTGCCGCTGCCCGGTGTTCATCTGGCGAGACAGTCAGGAATCTCCAATTCGGTGCAATGGTTTTGATGGCTGCGGTGTGAATCGGCAAGGGATGGCGTCCGGGCATATCTTGCAATCCGATCTGCCAGAGATCGTTACGCACCCCTCCCTGGGTTGATGTGATTTGCAGCGCATGATCCCGCGCCCCATGAAGAGCGACGCGGCTGGATGGCACCCATTGGTGTGGGCCAACATCCTGCCACAGAAGACGCCCAGAGGTCACATCCCATACCCTTATACAGACGGTTAATACACCGGGTCGGAGATTCGTTGTGTCAGGAACACGATAAACCACCGCCAGCCGCTTGCCGTCCTGAGAAAAGGCTGTGGAATAAACGCCCCACACCGTGTTTGCTTTTCTAATGAGCAAGGGTATTACGGTAACCACGCGCCCTGTTGCAATGCTGTATACAACAATACTGTGCGCCACGAGGGGAGATGCTTGTGGAGTAGTTGCCGCCACGAGGCTACGCTGGCGGCAGGCGACTAGCTTCGCATCTGGAGATAATACCTGGGTCACTCCAGTCAGTCGCCTTGTGACCGGTGGTATGGCGGCCACTGGAAGAGCTTTTCCGGTCTGGGCGTTCCACCGTTGCACCATTGCGTCGCCCATGCTGACCAGAGTCTTGCCATCCGCACTGAAAGCTAAGTCTCGCACCGAAAAGCGATGTGCCTTGAATTTAACCAAGGGCGGTGGCCCCGGTGGTTGCTGCATACGGCGACGGATGGCTCCCGGCGCATAAAGGCCAACAACGGCTGCCACTAACAGCAGACAAAGGCTCAGGCGAAACGTTGACCTGGACATAAAACACCTCGGCTTCATCCCGTAGCCATAAGTTATGGCACAGCGAGTTTACGGCACAGCTAATCTGGCTATCTCATCGTGAGTGAGGGCGCGCGGCCAGATTTGCACTTCGTCCAGGCTGCCCTTGAAGAATGCCGGAGCCTGCTTCGGAGGATCGCCGCCCCAGGCTTCGTGGCCTATCGCTAAGGGTTCGTCGTTTTGCTGCACCGTGCCGGGGTTCGCTTTACGGGCGACTTCTTTGCCATTGAGATACAGGGTTATGCCGGTGCCAGCTTGCATCACAGCGGCCACCTGCTGCCATACCCCCGTTTGTAGCACGGGTGGCGACTGCACGTTGAACGACCAAGCTCCCTGCGTATCGGTGGCTTCAAAGAATAAAGACCCACCCGTTTCGCCAAAGACGAAGGGCGAGGTCGTATTGCCTACGCGCTTGGTGATAAAGCCCCAGCGCCCGGCGAGGTGGTCAGTTTTAACCCACGCCGAGAGGGTGAAGCTTTCCATCCTCAGCAATTCGGGGTGGCCGATCACAAGGTAAGAGGCCCCATCGAAACTGACGGCGCTCCCCCTGGCTCCATCCGGCGTGAGCGGGCAAAGTCCCTGGCAGTGGGCGTCAAAGCCATGCCCGGTGGCGTCCCAGAAAGTCTTTCCGGTTAAGCGGTCGAAGGCCAGGTGCAGCAATGGCCCCGGCTCGGCATAGAGTTTACGGCGCAGCGCGGCAGCCTGGCGCTCCAGGGTAAAATCATCTACCACATTCGTCGCGCAGTCTATAAAAGTGTTATTGCGCGCCAGGACGCCTGCCGAGGCGCGCGCGATACGCAGCCCGACACTGGCTTTCTCGACACGATTGCCTTCCACCACCACTTCCTGCACATAAGGATAAGTCAGGCTGGAGTTCGGCGGGTCACTGCCGCCCACGGCGAGTTGGGCATTGTTTTCCAGGCGATTATCGCGCACCACGGCACACAGCGTGAGCGGTGCGGCGAAGGTGCTGCCTGGCGGCAGGGCAAAGACTCCTAAGTGCGCTTCGCCCACCGCCACCGTCTGATCGTGGCCGCCACCATAAACATTGCCTTCGCTGATGCGGTTGTGAAGCCACTGCACAAACCATGAGGGCTGAATGCCATCGTAGTTCATACCAAAATTATGGAAGCCTGCCGTGCGCGATGAAACGTTGCCATAAGCGATGTTGCCAATCGCGGTGCCATACATTTGAATGGAGACCCCCGCATCCTCAAACGAGTTGCTGATAAAGAGGTAGTTGCGTTGTAGCATCGTGACGGTAACGGTCGAAGTGCCATCAGGAGGAATGACCCACGGTTTATCTACCACGACGCGACGACCAGAAGCTTGCTCGATTTGCCGATATTGCCCCTGGCCTTTGCCATCGAGAATAAAGACCCCCGCCCCCTTCCAATCGCGCTGATTCCATTTAGGGTCGTCGGCCAGCAGCAGTTCCGTGCCCTGGGCACTTTGTGCCTTGCCATAGTAGGCTCCGCCGCCAGCGTCGGTCGTCATCGCTTCACGATCCCAGCCAAACATATTTTTTAGATGGTTGTTGGCATAGTAAACATTCTGGGAAACGTTGGAACCGTCCAGACAGTTGAGGCCGCCCCCGGTAGACATCAAATCGCCGCCGATAATCTGATTGCGCTCGAAGATAACGCCATCACTGCCGCTGATGCAATACCACCCCCAACGCCCGTTATACAGGGTGTTGTCGTGTATCCACGCGCCCGTGCCGTGACTGAGATAAAGGCAGCGCCCCGCGCCATAAATATCACAGCCCACGACCTCCACATCGTTTCCGCCCAGGCGGAGCGAATCGCCGCCACCGCTGGAAAGCTTGAGCGAAGCTACAAAACGCTTGTCCACTTCTTCGGTGGTGAGATGGCCACGATAAGGATTGAGGCGCAAGCGTACCCGCAGCACTCGAACATGACCGGCGTTTGGCCCGCTCTGATCGCCCACAATGCCGTGCTGATAGTTGATGGCATAGAGCGTGAGGTCTTGCACTGCGAAGTGTCCCGTGCCGCGTAGGAGGGCTTCTGGCGGCGTGGGCATATCGCCCCAGCACAGCGCGGTCAGGGCCATACCCGCGCCGCGCAGCGTGACGTGGGACGGCAGCGTCAACATATCGCTCAGCACATAACGTCCGCGCCCCAAAAGCACCGTGCCGCCACCATGACGTGCGACCATCTCGAAAGCTTTCTGAATCGCTGCCGTATCGTCGTCTCCATCATCGGCTTTGGCTCCCAGTGAGTTGACATTAATCTGATAAGCAGGTTTAACCGCACGCGAAACCACCTGGATGCTGACACGTTCGCTGATACCCGATTGCCCCCCACTGTGGGGATCAACCGTCAGCGCATAACTGCCGGGTTTCAGGGCAGTGGGCAAAGTCGCTTCGAGATTGAACGGCGATTTTACCTGGGGTCGTAAGTCCCAGTGGCCCGCATTGCTATGGATACGCAGCGTTGGCATTTGTCCACCAGTGCTGAGGCATTTACCGATGATATGCAGGCTGCCGCCCGCAATGCAAGCCGGGCCAGCATCGCCCTGCGTCCAGAGAATCTGTGGGCGGTTAATCAGCACCGTAGTCGTGCCCGCAGGCGTCATGATATGGGCACTATAGACCCCCGGCTGAAACGTCGCGGGAATCACAAACTTCACCGACTTTGGCCGCACCTGAATTGGCGGCACGACCCGCGTCTGGCCCGCTTGAGTTACCCCAGAAGCACCAGCGGTGCCCGCCTGTGAGGTGGTCGCCAGCCGGGTGACACGCACACCGTTGCAGCCAGTGAACCCATCCCCAAACACCAACACCGTCTGCCCCGGCTGCACCGGGTCAGAAACCCACAGCGCCACCGGTGCGGCATTGGCATAACTTAGAAGTCCCAGCACGAGCCACAGAGCACAAACAAATGGTTTCATAGCATAAAAATAACGAGTAAGCTGAGGTCAGGTCGAATTAACCGGGTGATTGTAGCCCAGGATTAAGCGCAGTATTAATGGGCTGCTAAGAGCATAGTGCAACCTGGAGGAAGGTCGTCAGCACCACCTCGCCTATTGCGGCGGCACCGCAGTGTTGGAGTTGGGTGTGGCTGGCCCGGCAGTTGGCAGAGCTTCTGCGCCCGCATCAGGCGTGTTGTCCTCGCCCTTATTGGTTGCCTCACTACCCGCGGTGCCGTTAGGTGAGGGTAGCAGTGCCAATTCTTCGTAGGCGGGTGTGTAAGTGCCAAATGGCTTGGTGATGGCTTTGACCATCGAACGGTAAGGGGCGTACTCCGGCGAGACATGACCGCAGCGGATACGCCCGGTGCCAGGGAACCCAATGCTGGAAGGTCGCTGCGGTTCGACGGGCACCCACCCGACTCCCACCAGATAGAATTCGGCCCACATATGGCCAGCCAAATGCCCTGGGGGTGCAAACTCGGTTGAGGCTTTGGTGATGCCCCAAACTTGTCGGGCCGGAATGCCATCCACGCGGCATAACGACGCAAACATAGTGGAAAAGGCTCCGCAATCGCCATAGCCGCGCTCAATAGCTTCCTCGGAATCTTTGAACGAATCAGGCACATAAGTAATGTGTTGTTTGAGCCACCATAAAATGTTAATGACCGTTTCCAGCGGGTTGTCGGATTTAGCGCCGCGTGCCACGTCCTGAATTTCTGGGCCATCTAACGTGGTTTTGGTATCCGCCTTTAAGTAGGGAAGGACATCCGGGGGAAGAGGATCATGCGGCAACTCGTGGCCCAGATATTTCGCTAACAGCGTGCGATAGGTTTGCACCTGGACATTGACTTCCAGGGTATATTCGATGGGGGTTTGGCCCAGTGGCTCCTCTGGCTGCACCAACAGAAAATCATTGCCGCCAATCTGCACCACCTTTGAGCTTTTGACACCTTTGATTTCATATTTAGCTAACTGCTGATAGGGCAGCTTATCTGTGGGCATGGGCAGCCGGAGATAGCCAGCATCCAGCATCGCGGGCAGGGGCTTAAAATTCCAGGTTACTTTGTAGTGGTGGTCTTTAAGCGTTTCCAGGTAATAACTGGCACTCTCGTAATTGCCTTTGCCCACTTGCTCCGGGTTCATATCCAGCACTTTGCGGCAAGCAGAGCGGGCTAAGGGCAAGTCCTGATTACAATAGGCATTGAATGCGAGGGCGGCATAATACCAGGGCACACGCCGATTATAATGTATCGCCTGCTCCGCATAGCGCACGCCTTCAGCATAGTGTCCGGCCTCACGACAGATATGACTGGCGTAAGCCAGGTAAGCCGGATTGCGCGGTTCTCCATTGACCGCTTCCTGGATGGCTTGCAGGGCGTGCGTATAATCTTTAGCCGTATAAAGTGCTTTGGCCTGCTGATACCATTCCACTGCCGTTTGTGGCGGGGCGGTCTGCGCCTGAGCAACCATACCGGAGGAACCCATCAAGCCCAACGCCATGAGGGCGCTAAGACCTGAAACTTTCTGGCCAGGCGGCTTGAACCAAGCGTTTATGCGTGACAGAGTTCGCTTGAAAATCATTTGTCGTTCACCTCGTGACGAACTTGGCGCTCAAGGGTTGGCGCGGGGAGTAATGGGCAACAGTCTACTCAATTAGACTTGAAACTCAAAATCTCATTCACTGACCTCATGCGTATTTAAACCGTCTGCATAAGCGCGAGATATGGGTGCTTAACGTCATTAACAGTCTACTCCTGCTTACCCGGTTTATGCACCCTATCCATCGCCAGGAAGAGGTTGTTGAGCGATTCGGAAAGGGTGGGGTGCGAGAAGGTGCCGTCGCGCAGGGCGGTGTAGGGGAGGTGGCCCATCATGGCGACTTGCACGGTGGTAGCGATTTCGCCGCCTTCGATGGAGAGAAAGGCGCCACCTAAGATTTGATTGGTGGCGTCATCCACCACGACTTTCCACAGGCCGCGTGTCTCGCCTGTTTCGGAGCCGCGCGCGGTTTGATCCATTGTGAGACTTGCAACGCGGACTTTATAGCCCTGAGCGCGGGCTTCCTGTTCGGTCAGACCAATACGACCAAGCTGCGGATCAATAAAAACAGTGTAGGGCACTAAACGATTGTGAATCGTGGCGTCGTGGCCCTCGCCCAAGTTAGCACACAGGATGCGTGCATCATCATATGCGATATGGGTAAAAGCCGGGCCGCCTTTGATGTCGCCCAGAGCATAGATGCCGGGCATGTTGGTTTCCAGTTTTTCGTTAACTTGGACGTAACCTTTATCGTCCAGGGCCACACCAGCGGCTGCTACGTTAAGCGTATCGGTGTTGGGTTTGCGTCCTGCCGCGACGAGCAGGTGTGAGCCGCGCAATGTTTGCTCTCCTGCCTCCGCTTGCACCACCAGTTCGATCTGGCCATCCTCCGTGCGGCGGGCTTGTTTGGCTTTGCTGTTGAGATGAATGTCTAAGCCATCTTCGCGTAGAATTTTGGTAGCAGCTTCAGCGATGTCGGCATCTTCCCGCGCTAATAATTGGTGGCCCACTTCAATCAGGGTGACCTGTGCGCCAAAGCGACGAAACATTTGCCCGAACTCCACCGCGATATAGCCGCCGCCTAAAATTAAGAGATGGGACGGCACCTCTCCTAACTCCATAATCGAAGTCGAATCGAGATAGGGCACTTCGGCCAGTCCTGCGACGGGCGGCAAGGCGAAGCGGGTGCCCGCGGCTATGACTATGGTTTTCGCCTCAAGGGTGCATTCGCCACCCGCGTTTAGTTCCACCTTAATCTGCTTTGGGCCGCAGAACTGGGCTTTGCCATAGAGCAGATGCACATTCTCAATGGCGTGGAGTCCTTTCTCTACCCCTTGCCGAAAATCCAGCACGATGTCGCGTTTGCGCTGACGAGCAACTTGAATATCGAAACGGGTGGGGCCAGTCCGCACGCCGTAATCACCGCTGCGCCCCACCAGGTAAGCCACCCGTGCGCTATAGGCGAGGGTTTTGGTCGGGGTGCAACCAACGTTAACGCAAGTGCCGCCGACATGGGCGGCTTCAACCAGCGCAACCCGTTGGCTAGCCTGCGCCAGCATTCGCGCCAACGCCCCGCCTTGCCCCGCGCCAATAATGATTGTGTCGTAATGTTGTGTGGTAGAGGAATTGGAAGTCATATTTTCTGGTGTTGAGTATGGTTAGGGATAGCTAATATATAAAGAGGTGCTGCTTGATCACTTAACATTGTTAGTGATTTGCTTATACTTTGCCAACGGGGACTTTGCCGCATCAGATGAGAATGTGATGAACCGCAGAGACGCCGAGAACACAAAGGAAGAGAGAAATGTTCCCTAACACTCTGTGTTCTCGGCGTCTCTGCGGTCGAATTTCCTAACACGAACAGGCTTTTCCTGGTACTCCCTGCGTCTACGCACTTATTATCCTGGGAGTGTGAGGGCGGGGTGAGAGCTTATGCGTTATGCTGGATGCTCTGCCAGTAGAAGCCAAAGTCGCGGATAAGCTCGGGGAGGACTTTCGCGTCCACGGGCTTCACCAGATAGTGGGAGACGCGAAGATCAAAAGACTGCCATTTATCGTTATCTTCTTCGGAGCCGGTCAGCACGACTATGGGAATCGCTTGCAGCCGCGGGTCGGCCTTGATTTCTTCGAGCGCCTCGCGCCCATCCTTGCGCGGCATGTGCAAATCGAGCAGGATGAGGCCCGGATGCGGCGCGGTGGCCGGGTCGTTATAGGCTCCACGATGGTGCAGGTAATCCATCAATTGCTGCCCGTCTTCCACATGGCGCAAGTCCACTTCCAGGCCGCTTTCCTCCAGCATGAGGGAAGTAAATCTGCGGTCGCCGGGATTGTCTTCCGCCAAAAGAATAACAATGGGTCTGCTTGACATAAGTAAATTGGATTAATTCCCGTTTTGGCCTGATCTGTTTTAAGATCCTTTCTATTTTCCTGTGTGCAGTTTTTACGCCACGTTTGTGAATATATCTGTAGGGACGCGCTTCATCGCGTCTCTACGCCGGTGCCAAATGCGTTAAACTTAATTTATGTCCCATCATCACTTGCCACATATTCTCTTTATTCTTTGTAATGTACAGTTGCTCGGATTCACGGCCTGGGTGATTTTTCGTTGGATTCGCAGCTTCATACGCTTAGTCTTGCGCCCACCCGTAGCCAGGGATGGCTTTCGCATTACCGACAACTATCCTCTCAGCCCCGACTCTTAACGACACAAAGGAGAGGTCAGCAATGGCTCTAGACGCGGTAGTCTTTGTCATAGTGTTAGCGGCGTTGGGCAGTAGCGCGGCGCTCATTTGTCATTACATAGATAACCTAGCTGGGGCGCTCACTCGGTTCTGGGCTAATCTATGGGCGGGGTTGGTTGGCTCGCGGCGCAAACTGCCGCCACCAGTGCGCGGGTTTCTCATTGAGGACGACTATCCGCGGAATAAATCGTCAGGCTGATCTAAAAAGGGCATTCGCTCAAGGCATAATAGACCTCTTGCATAAGTGGCAGGCAGTGTCATTGCGACCGGAGCGAGGCACGAGCGCAGTAGAGAAATCTTAACTTGGCTACCCCTCAAAGATGCCTCGACTCTGTTGCACGGAGTTTATCCTCGAACGCAGTGAAGGACCCGGCATGACATCCAACCTAACTGATGCAAGGGGTCTATTATAGATAGGAAGCCGGAAAGGATACGTGGTTGCCATGATGTCATCTTTTAGAACCCTAACGGGCAAGTTGGGAATAGGGTTGCTACTGGTAAGCTCCATTTTATCGGTCAGCCCTCCGCCACTAAAAGCGGTCGAGACCAATGTGTTGGTGCGCGACCCTTCGACTATTGTCCAGCATGATGGCACCTACTGGGTTTATGGCACCGGGCGGGGCACGCAGCAGTTCTCTTCGACCGACCGCCTGCACTGGACGAACCAGGGGCCAGCCCTGGCGACCGCTCCCGCTTGGGTGGCTAATAACGTGCCCGGTAACACTACCAATGAAGTGTGGGCACCGGACGTGCATTTCTTTAATGGCAAATACTATCTCTACTCTTCCTACTCGCACTGGGGTTCCAATAGTTCCGGTATTGGGTTAGCCACTAATGACACCTTAGACCCCAAGGGCTGGGTGGATCAAGGCTTGGTGATTCGTTCCATTGCCGGGGGCGATGTGAATGCCATTGATCCGTGCATCTTCGAGGATGCCGAGGGCAAGCCGTGGCTTTCTTATGGCTCCTATGTCAGTGGCATCAAGTTGATTCAACTCGACCCGGCAACGGGCAAGCAGCTTGGCGACAAGGTTTATTCCCTGGCCACCCATCCGCGCGGCCCTGGCGCGGCCATTGAAGCTTCTTATGTCTACTATCACGACGGCTACTATTACCTGTTCGTCAACTGGGATGCCTGCTGCGCGGGGGCCAAGAGCAGCTATAACATTCGTATGGGACGCTCCAAGACAGTCACCGGCCCCTATCTGGATAAAACCGGTAAGGGCATGATGCAGGGTGGCGGGACTCTCTTTCTGGCGGCGACCTATGACAACGGTTCCGGCAGGCCCGTAGACGATGAAGTCGGTCCCGGTCATGTGGGCATCCTGCACGATACTGATGGCTACTGGCTCAGCACGCACTACGAATGGGCACGCGACCAAAACGGCGCAACGACGATGAACCTGAATCAGCTTAGTTGGGATACCGATGGCTGGCCGCGTCCCGTCTTAGATACTGGCCCTTATAAAATTGTTTCCGCCATTGCGACCCATGATGTTCTGGCGGTGGTGCGCGACACAGCCCTCGAAGGCGCTCCCATTCAGACCGTATTCGATGCCGGGGCTAATAGCCAGCGTTGGACATTGCAGTATCAGGGCGATGGCTATTATAGCATCATTAAACCGGGCACTAACATGGCACTCAGCGTGAGCGGCTGTAACGCCACCGCCGGGGCGAAGATTGAAATTTCTGATAACCGCAATCGAGACTGCCAGCAATGGTATCTGCAACAAAATGATGACGGCACTTACACCCTGTTCCCCAAGAGCGGCAACAGAGCACAGGCCCTCGATGTCAGCGGCTGCTCGCCCAACGATGGCACTCCCCTGGAACAATGGAATGCTAACGGCCTGGAATGCCAGAAGTGGTCATTGCGCCTGCGCTAAAATTTTGAGTTATGGAAGTCATCGTCATCTTGCTCGTTTCACTCTGGTTTCTTCTAATAATGACCGTCGCCGTCTGGCTGGGCGTCCGCTGGTTTATTACTACCTTTCAAAGACTGGCCCATCCTGGACGCAAGTCACAACTCCAAATTGGTGCGGGATTTCAGATTGAAGACGACTACCCAATATAGGTGCTGCTGGCCGATTCACATTGGGTTAGATAATAAAGAAGATACGTTATGTTGCTTGAGGACTGCCAGGTTCAGCAATTCATAGAGCAGGGTTTTATCCGACTGGATAATGCTTTCCCCCGGCAATTAGCGGATGCTGGGCGGGAGATATTGTGGCGTGACACGGGCTGCGATCCCCACAACCCTACAACCTGGACACAGCCTGTTATCAGGCTTGGGAGTTACACCCAGGAATCGTTTCAGCAGGCGGTAAACACGGCTCAACTGCATAGCGCCTTCGACCAACTTGTTGGCAAAGGGCGTTGGGAGCCACGCGAAAGTCTCGGCACTTTTCCGATTCGATTTCCCAGCCTCGATGATCCGGGCGATGCCGGGTGGCATGTTGATGTCAGCTTTGCCGACGAGAATTCAGACCCCAACGATTTCTTTAACTGGCGGGTCAATGTCCATTCTAGAGGCCGCGCGTTGCTCATGCTCTTTTTGTTTTCCGATGTGAGCGAGCAGGATGCACCGACACGCATCAGAGTCGGGTCGCATCTCGATATGGCGCAATGGCTCGCGCCCGCCCGGGATGCTGGCATATCGCTCAGGGAACTGGATTTAACCAGCAGCACCCACCGTCCCCAGACTTTAGCCGTGGGCGCAGCGGGCACGGTTTATCTGTGCCATCCTTTTCTCGTTCATGCCGCGCAACCGCATCATGGCAAGGAGCCGCGCTTCATGGCCCAGCCGCCGCTTTATCCAGCTCAGCCGTTCCATCTCCATCGTAAGGACAACGCTTATTCACCAGTGGAAATGGCGATTCGCCAGGGTCTCGGACTCGAATAAATGCGCTGGCCTCAGAACTCTATGAGGCCAGGCTTAACGGTCAGACAATTAAGCGTTACAATGAAAGTGCGGCGCTGTGGCTCGTGCTTTCGTCAGTTACAGGGCGCAACTGATTTAGACATTGAGTGACTCTATTATAGCGGTGCCATGCGGAGGGTCTACATGACAATTGACGGGATTTTTTGTAATGGCCGGTATCGAGTCAGCACCGTTTCCTCGGAGATGAGAATGTCGCACTGGATTGATGCTCCCATTGTCACCAGGGTCGAGGATGGAAGCTCAATTCTCGATCTCTCACAGGAGATATGGGATTTGCAAGACACCCGCGAAGAGGGAGAGGTGCTGGTTCTGATTATAAGAAAGTATCCCGGTCTGACGAATGGTGTGGAAGTGAGCATCCTCCCGGAATTGGGCAGTTTCTTGATTGCCGACAGCAACGCAAGGCGCAACGTAACGCGCGAGGAGCTAATGGCGAAGCTCAGCGAATACCCTTAACTCATGGTCGGCGCACACCCGCTATTGTGGGCGAGCAGCCTCAGCGTTGGGCCAGCAGGCGACTTGCCCAGTCGTTCGGTTATTATTAAATAGCCCAAGTTGCTACCGCAGGCCCAGTGGTTAAAACCACGGGCTGCAAAACAAAGTCCGCCTGCGCGGACTGCCTCAGTCGCCGCAGGGCGACTTCGTTTCGCAGCCCGTGACTTGAGTCACGGCACCACCAGTAGCAACTTGGGCTATTTAAGCTTGATGGCTGCTATATCCACTATTGAAGGAGAAAAAGACTGTGACCATTGTTGATCGCTTATTGGGGCACGACGCCTGGACGACACGGCAGTTGCTTTTGCGCTGCCGGGAGTTATCGGAGGAGCAACTGAGCCGCAAGTTTGACATCGGTGACAAGAGCCTGCTGGAGACTTTTGAGCACCTCATCGCCTGTATGGAAGGCCATACCGAATTTATGATGGGGCGCACGGCTTATGAAGCCTACCGTGATGATGAAACGGTGGATGGTATGCTGACCCGGCTAACGATTGTCGCCAAAGACCTGGCCGAAGTTGCCAGCAGGGTAGACCGTGAGGGCCAGGCGGATGTCATGGTCACTGACCCCGACAATGGCAACCGGCGGTCGCTGGGCGGATTGATTGCCCATACCATCACCCACAGTATGCATCACCGTGCGCAGATTCTCTACATACTCGAGCAACTGGGCGTGCAGAATGTCATTGAAGGCGATGCCCTCGGTTGGGAAGCTCAAGCACGAGGCTGGGGCTGGGCCGATGGTCAAAGCTCTGGCCGCATGATAGCAGATTAAAGACCCCCAGCCACGCCAACAGCCACCGCAACCGACGCCTTCCGGCTCTATGCCACTACGCCCCGCGTGGCTGAGTCTATCGTTTGAGCGTGGCGCGGGGTGTGACGTATAATAGGCGCTATGGACTTACCTCGCTTTAAATATCATCCCGACCCGGTTGCCACAGGCAGCGTTAAGGCTTCTGAGGTGCAGTGCGCGTGTTGCCGTCAAGTGAGAGGCTATATTTACACCGGCCCGGTCTACGCAACTGCGGAGCTTGATGAAAGCCTGTGTCCCTGGTGCCTGGCCGATGGCACAGCCCATGAGAAGTTCGCTGCCAGTTTTGTGGATGAGGCTGGAGTGGGCGGCTATGACCAATGGGATGCTGTTCCCGCGGAAGTCGTGGCCGAAGTCGCGCACCGCACGCCGGGCTTCACAGGCTGGCAGCAGGAACAGTGGTGGACGCATTGCGGTGATGCCGCCGAGTTTCTGGGCGTCGCAGGTTATGCCGAACTGCAAGAGTATGGCGAGGAAGCCGTGGCTTTTATCCGCGCTGCGTTTAGTGAGGAGAGTGATCTGCAAGGCCAGGAACTCGATGATGCCTTCCAGGAGTTTGACCGCGACCACGGCCCCACCGCCTATGTATTCAGGTGTCGCCACTGCCATAAGCTGGGCGGCTACTGGGATTGTCATTAAAATGGCCATCAATCGCCGCACAAGCCTCTGAACCCAGATTCCTTTCTGCCTGAACTCCGCCGTCCGGTTGCAGTGTGCTATGTTGGCAAATGCATTCAGGAATAGCCTAATGAGGTGTTATAATAGCGGCGATGGTGCGAACCAGCGTTCTCTATCGAAAAGGGGTGTAAGTTTATGATTCAGGAATTTCGAGATTTTATTGCAAAGGGCAACGTGCTGGATTTGGCGGTGGCCGTCCTGATCGGAGCTGCGTTTGGTAAGATCGTGGACTCTTTTGTGAAAGACATCCTGACCCCGGTGTTAGCCCCTCTTACACCGGGGCGAGATTTCGCCGCTTACAAATTGGGGCCGTTTGGGGTAGGGAACTTCATCAATAATGTGTTGCAATTTCTGATTATCGCTTTCGTGCTGTTCCTCATCGTTAAAGCCGTCAAGCGAATCCAGAGACCAGTGGCTGTCGAGCCTCCGGCCCCCGTGGTTGATCTGGCTGCCGAAAACGTCGCCCAAAACCAGCAGATTATCGCCTTACTCGAACAAATCGTCGCCAAGTCATAATCATCTTCCGATAAGACAACTCAACTTGCTTTCTGGGGCCAGCGGTTAAAACCACCGGCTGCAAAACGAAGTCGCCCTGCGGCGACTCCAACAGTCCGCGTAGGCGGACTTGGTCTTGCAGTCTGCGAATTTATTCGCTGGTTAATACGCCCCTATCGTAGTAGTAAGTTGAGTTAAGATAATCTTAATGTGAGTGACACCATTATCCGCCAGGCCAACGAGTCCGATATTTCGGCTGTCTGCCAACTTCAACAGCAGTGGTTTGAAGAAGGCAGTTATTACGGCTTTAGGCCGGAGGGTCGTAAGCAGTTTCAGGCGGCTCTTGGCCCCTACTTTCTGGTCGCGGAGCTTGACGGCGCGGTGATTGGCTTTATTGCGGCCTCGATTCATACCAGCGAGGGCACCGCCGTCATGGAGGCAGGTGACAGCTACATAGAAATTGATAATCTTTACATGTCGCCCCCATTCAGAAACCAGGGCATCGGCAGCCAGTTGGTGACTCAACTGCTGTCCTACGCCAAAGAGCAGGGCGTTGCCCATGCCTTGCTCTGTTCAGCCAACAAAGACATCCCCCGCATTATCAAGTTCTACGAGCAGCACAACTTCAAAAGCTGGTATGTAAAGCTGTTCCAAAAACTGTGATGAGTAATATTTGATGGGTGATAATACCGGATGATTGAATATCGGCCCAGTCGTCCTGATGACCATGCAGCGGTGCGCCAGTTCCTGATGGAAGTGGGTTGGCAGCGCCGCGTCCAGGATGTGGCGCGGTTTGAGAAAATGATGGATAGGGCTGACCGCACGATGCTGGCTCTCGAAGGGACGCGTATTGTTGGCTTTGGGCGAGCCTTATGTGATGGCGTTTCCAACGGCTATCTCTCGATGTTGGCCGTGGCAGAAGATAAGCGCGGTCAGGGTATTGGTCGTGAATTGGTGCAGCGACTGATGGCCGACGATGACGATGATAATGTCACCTGGGTGCTGCGGGCCGGGCGTCAAAGCGCGGGCTTCTGGCGAAAGCTGGGATTCAAAGCATCGGATACAGCAATGGAGCGGGTCAGAAGTTGAGATTGAGACATCCTCTACTGCCAGTCGGCCACTCGATTACCGCTGAGGACAAGCGAATTGCGAGGGAGTGGCTGCGGGCGGTTGGGCTTTGAACGATACCAAGCTATGATTTCACCACGGCTTTATACCCAGTTAGCTGACCGCTACGGTATCGCAGTGATCTATAATGTGGCTGTCCTGGCGGGTGGCGAATGGAAAAGGCTCTTGCGACTGGAAACGGACAGGGGGCTTTTGGTTTTGAGTGTCAGTCATCCCACCACCGTTGTAGCAGGTATGGACTTTGAACATGATCTGCTGGGTTACATGAGCCGACTGGTGTCGGAGGTTCCGGCGCCTTTAATGGGGCGCGATGGAACGACTTATTTCCTGCTCGACGGTCGTGTGGCAACTCTGTTTCCCTTCATGCCTGGCACTATGGCCAACGATGAACTCGAAGCGGTTCGATTGGAAACGGCGCGCATGTTGGCTCGCTTGCACCAGGCTTTTCTTAATCATCCCGCTCCCCTGGCGAGACCCGGCATCTGCGCCTTGTGCGACTTGGACTGGAACTATAACCAGTGGTGGGATTGGCATGAGGTATCTCTTCTCCTATCGGATACCAGTGAGCCTCAAAGCGCCGTGCGCCGTTTTTGGGAAGATGGACTCCCCTTTACAGTGGACATCATGAAGCGAAGGTCACAGATTGAACGAGAGAAAGAGACTTTAAGCCACTGGCTCAAAGCGTTAACCGCCTCTGGCCGCTCCCTGCTTTTTGCCCCCACTCACGGCGATTATTACGCTAGAAACCTGCTGATGCAAGGGAACCGGGTAAGCGCCGTCTTAGATTGGGATGAGTGCCGTCCCGACTGGCTCTCCTTTGAACTGGCACGCGCAACCTTGAATCTGTGCAGTGGTGACGCAGGAGGCTTGCGTCAAGGCAAAACCATCGAGTGCTTCCGTGCGAAAGCGAATTCTTTTTTAAGAGCCTACCAAGATGCCGGTGGCCCCGTTCCGCCTGGCGAGTTTGACCTGTTAGTTCCCTTCATGCGCTGTGTGTGCCTCATTGATACGATATTCGCCTTTGCTGCTTGCCTGCGCGGTGAAGAGTGGAACCCAGCCCACGCGGAATATCATTTGAATAATTTGATAACTCTGGAAAACTTAGAAGATGTTCAGCTATTTGACTGACTGTTGCCTGTGGCCGACGGCTAACCTTGGCTCTCCTTAAACTAAACTTGTCCGGTGGCAGGTTATGAGAGTGCGGTAGAATCAGAACTATGGAAACTCTGGGCATCCTTTTCTTTGGCTACGCTATTGTTTTCGGTTTCTTGCTGTTAGTATGCGCGCTGATGGGATTGCGCATGGTGCTGGGCCAACTCTTGGGTTGGATACTAGTCAACGTGCGCGATATTATGAGGCGACGCCAGCAGCAACGACTTAACGTGCGGGGTGGCTTTCTCGTAGACGATAATTATCCACTCCACCCCAAATCATAAAGACATCCCTGAGTGACTTTTGGTTTGACTGATACTGCTATGGCTATTTTTCCTTATCTGTTCATGTTGGTGCTGGTTGTCACCTTTACATTCTTGCTGTGCGCGGGCCTTGAATTCTGCGTCCGTGCGGGTCAATGGTTTATGGACTTGCTCGACTTCGCCCGAAGCGTTAAGCCGGAACAAGCGGCCATGACGGATGGTGGCTTTGAGGTAAAGGATGATTACCCTGTTAGTGGACAGCAGCCATAAGGTATAAATCCACACCATGAAATTATTCTCTCGGATTCAATTCATCTGCTTACTCGTTGTCTGCACTGGCGCAGCGAGGGCGCGGGGCGAGGGCGATATTGTTTATGCGGCACGTTATTACCTGAAGCCGGGGCAGCGCGGGCAGAGCCATGCGCACCTCTACCGCATCAACCCCGATGGCACCGGAAGACGGCAACTGACGCGGGGGCAGAAGGATGAGGTGCATCCGCTGTGGTCGCCCGATGGACAGCAGATTGCCTTTATGCGTTATAGCTGCTGCGACAACTCCGATGCGTTGTGCCTCATCGGAGCCAATGGCGGCATCGTCAAACCCGTAGCGTGTCCCTATCCCCAGGAATACGGGTGGGTGCCGCACAGCCACACTCTGGCTGTGCTAACGGATAAAGACCTACTCTTAATAGATGCGCATAAGGGTGCAAAACGCTCCTGGGGGCGGGCCTCTGCGGTCGCCTGGTCACCCGATGGTAAGCGATGCCTCATGACCCAGGAGAAGGGTGATGGTCAAATCCGCGCCTATCCCGATGGCCGGGTGCTGGGCACTGTTCATGAGCTATTCGATGCCAGTTGGCTAGACAACGCAACTTTAGTGGGGTTGGGTGCGGAAGAGTCCAACACCATGCTCAAAGTCGTGGGCGCTGATGGGCACGAGCAGCGACGAGTGACGCTCAAGCCAAAAGATGCCGACAGTAAGGAAGCCCTGGAAGGGGCCGCCATGCAGGTGTTGCGGATGCCTAACGATATTCATGCGGTCTTAGTGGCCTCCTATGGCGTAATCGCGGCTCGCACTTACACCTATTTCAAAGTTCCCCTTGATGGCCCCTTAACTGGCACCATGCAACGCTTTTTCACGGGCAAGGTGCTGCACTGGTCGCCTGATGGCCAGCGGTTCTGCACCTATCCTTACTGGGACTTAGCGCCTTTTGACAAGAAGAAGGATGGTAGCACGCGCGTTGTCTATGTCGCTCCGCTGCAAATCGGCGCATCCCGCACCGGCACTTTGCACTCCATTGTGTCGGGTCTGGTGTTTGTCACCGATTGTGACTGGCGCAAGCCGGATTAGACACGCCGCGCACTGCTACGCTTCGTTTGAAAAATCGGCATTACGGGTATGCTAATAAGGAGAAGACAAAGCGTAGCTGAGGAGTCGGGTGATGCCGGGTCAAAGTGCCGAGAGTCCACTGAGCCAGATGCAAATCGCCGCGCCCTGCCAATCCTCCTGGGACAAGATGCCCGGCGGCGATCAGGTGCGCTTCTGCCAGTCCTGCTACAAGAACGTTTACAACCTGTCGCACATGACGCGGACTGAGGCTGTGCAGTTGGTGACGCAGACCGAAGGGCATAGCTGTGCGCGTTATTATCGCCGCGCCGATGGCACGATCATGACGGAAGAGTGTCCCGTCGGGCTGCATCGCGTCCATCGTCCGCTCAAGTGTTTCCGTGCCGCCATGCTGGGTTTCTTTGCGCCTTTACTCGGTTTTGTGGCTGTGGTGTTGGGGACGAAACTAACCGGGGCCACGACCAACCCGCAGGTGGGAGCTACCGGGCCAATCGCCAGGTTGCGCAGCCGTCAGCCTTTCCAGACTATCGGTGCCTGGATTGATCCTACACCGATCAACGATGCTGTCATCGCTTGTGGCGTGCCATCAACACGCATTGGGTCACCATATGGAGTGCCAGCGGAACGCTGGGGACAATTATCGTCTACTAATCCTGAGATGGTCAGTCGGAGTTTGCCCGACGGCACTACAAAACCAGCACCTTCGGGAGCAACCAGCCACGCGATCCTGCATGAAAATATGCTCCAATTGCAGCCAATGGGAGCGACCTTCAAAATCCCCGCATCATGGTTTGGTGACGTTGGGAATCTCTACCAGAGATACGATAATATTCTTGTGACACATCGAGAATTGGAAGCGGTGCAGGATAAATTCGGCTTTGAAGGGGGCGCGGCGATTGTGAATGCTGCTCTGGATTTTGACTCGTGCGTGGCCCAGCTTAGGAGCGCAGATTTCAACAGCGACTTGAGCTTGAGAGTTTATGTGACTGATCTCGATGCCACTCAGTTGAAGCAAAAACTGGCGGGTGACGTGTATCAAACTGCTACTGATGTCAATGCCGGGGGTGTTATCAATGAGGATCGCACGCGGGGAGATTGGACAGAACACACCTTCACGCTACAAGATTTACGCTGGGATTATAATCACAGTAACCGCTACATGGACTTCTACTGGCAAAAGATGGGGGATCAGATGGTGGTGCTGGTGTTCACCTATAAAGATCAACTCAATCAAAATGATAAGCAAGTCCAGGAGATTCTGCATTCTTTTTCGGTGCAACCAAATGTTCCGTGATGGTAATGCAGTTTTACAGGTATGCTAATAAGTAAGAGACAGGACGAGACAGAGGAGTTAGACGATGCCAGGTCAAAGTGCTGAGAGTCCGTTAAGCCAGATGCAGATCGCCGCGCCCTGCCAGGCGTCGTGGGACAAGATGCGCGGTAATGACCAGGTGCGCTTCTGTCAGACCTGCTACAAGAACGTCTACAATCTATCGCACATGACGCGGGCCGAGGCTGTCAAATTGGTAACGGCCAATGAAGGTAATCTCTGCGTGCGCTATTATCGCCGCGCCGATGGCCGCATTATGACAGAAGAGTGCCCCGTCGGTCTGCGGCGCGTGCAGCGCCCGTTGAAGTACCTGCGCGCCGGTGTCGCCATAATCCTAACACCACTGCTCTCTTTTGCGGGTATCGTCTACGGTTACAAGCTGGCTGGTCAACCGACTGATCCGGCCAAGGGTGGCGATAATGCTGTAGCGGCTGTGCGCACCATACAACCCTTTAAGGCCATTGCTGAGTGGATTGATAACCCGATCTTCCTGCCCGGCGATGTGGTCATGGGGGACGTAGCGGCACCTGCCCCCGCATTAGCTCCCATTCCTCCCGCACCACAACCGCCTGCAACCGCTCCCAATAACCAAACGCCTTATCACGTCACCAATGATTTTGGGCATGACCCGGCGATGCTCATTGGGCCTGCAACTGAGCCACCACGAGTCCAACTCATCACAGTGGAACGGGTCGTTTCTGCTCCATCCCCGCCGCAGTCAGCACCAGCCCCCAGGGTGCAACTGCCCGTCATTAATGAGCCGCTGCGGGTGACGGGTGCGGTGTCCCCGCCACCAACAACCGCCCCTGCGGTGCAGGCTCCCCAGCCGCGTAGCTATGCGGTGCAGACGCCGAGTGCGGAGGGAACAGACCCTATCCCCAGCCCTTCCCCTTGGTAAGGGGAAGGGAGCGTCACTGGTAATATGTCGTCGGTTTTGGTCCTATCCCAGGAACCAGCATTGGCCTCGTTCTTTGGGTAAGCTGGCGCAGAGCGTGTCGGCTATTGAGACCCTATCCCCGACCCTTTCCCTTACCAAGGGGAAGGGAGCCAGACTACGACCATCGAGACAGCAATATAGTAAGGGAGTGTGAGAGGCTATCAAGTCTGGATTATCCCGACGGTATTAGTCTCGCTCCCTTCCCTTTGGTAAGAGGAAGGGTCGGGGATAGGGTCTGTAAATGCAAGCACCCATGCTTATCCAGCCAGCGATGAGTTAAACTTATCATGACCTTAACTACTTTTTAAGGTCAGCCTTCTATGCCATTTACGCTTTCTCATCCGGCAGCCGTCGTGCCCCTAGCACGGCGCGGTTGGTGTCTGTCGGCCCTGGTGGTGGGCAGCATGGCCCCCGACTTTCAGTATTTTATGCACCTCTCCACCGATGAGCGTTACAGCCATACGGTGCCTGGCGTGTTTTTATTTTGTGTGCCCACTGGCCTCATTGTGTTGTGGATGTTCCACCGCCTGCTCAAGTTTCCCCTGATCGCCCTCCTGCCAGCTTACCATCAGCAGCGTTTATTGCCCATCGCGCGCGGCTTTCGTTTCGGGCCGCCGCGCCAGTGCTTGAGTATCATTGCTTGCTTGATAGTGGGGGCATTCTCGCATCTCCTCTGGGATTCCTTTACCCACGCCAACAGCCCGATAGTCAAACACTACGCATTTTTGCAGACTCCTCTCATGCACCTGCCGCATAGCTCGCTACGCCTGTATGCACTGCTGCAATATATGAGTTCTGTGGGCGGCGCATTGGCCCTTATCTGCTGGTATTGCGCCTGGCTGCGGGAGGCACCAGGGGAACCCTTGCCAGAGCGGGTGCAGCTTGCGCCCCATGTCAAAGTTCGGCTTTTAGTGGGCATGGCGGTTTGCACCACCGTGCTGGGTATCACCTGGGGCTTGCACGACACGCCCGCGGTGGCAGGCTTGCTGTGGATACGCCGCTTCGTGCGCTACTCGGTGATTGCCAGCATTACCTCCATTTACGTCGAATTAGTGCTATTTAGCCTCTACTGGCACTTTGTGAAGCAAAGGCGTTCCGACCGCTGGATGTAAGCCGTCCTGCCCTTTAAATCTGGTGGCTGGGAACGTTGCCGGGAGCGATGCGGCTTGAGGTCAATATTATGGCTCAACTCAGGTTGTTCCCACCGCCCCGTTGGTGGTTTGTCCTGCTCGGTTTATCTTCCTTGCTGAGTGGCTGTGGTGTCGTCATGCGCCGCGTTATCGTACCTTTCACGGGTTCAATGGCCCTGCAAATGCCAGCCGCCTTAAAGACACCAGGGGTAAAAGTGGGCGCTGCTATGGTGACGAAGAGCGTGTTCATCCAGGGTCTGCAAGTGGGGCGGGTCAGCGATATGGCGACGGGCCAGCTTGATCCAGCGCCCGCCGTCCAACTTGGCATTGCCGGTGCGAACGGGGCCGTGTTCACGAATACGCAGGGCGTTGTGCAATCGGCTGTTACTTTTGCGGTCAAAGGCGATCATGTGAATATCATTGATGTGGAGCATGATGGCGTTTGTGAGTTTCTGAATCGCGGCTCCTGGTCTAGCGAGCCGTGGCTGCTCGACCACAGCGGTCAAGTGCTGTGGCGTTACCAGGGAGCGGCAGCCGCCGACGATACTGCGCCCACGACAATAAGAGGGACGGGTAAGCTTGATTTTGTGATTGGGCATAACGGACGGGGTGGTGTGACCATGTTTGACGCCAAAGGAGTCTCAGTGTGGAACCGATCTGATCGCAATGTGTGGCATGTCGAGACGTTAGACCCTAACAACGATGGCCACTCGCTGATTGTGCATAGCAACGCCGGGGGACGCATCACGGTGCGCGATGCACAGGGGCAGCTTTTGAGCCGCGCCAAAGCGCCATTTTATTTTGATGAGTTTGCCGTCTGCCACTGGCCCACCGCCACCGGGCCACAGTATTTAATGGGTTCAGCCAATGGCTCAATTTGGATTGTAGATGTCAACGGCACAACAATTAAAAACCTTACCACTCCAACTGTAGTCAATTCGGCCAGCCTTACAACACCTGGGTCAAGCTAAAAGCCGATCAGCCCGCTTACCTGGCGGTGTTAATGGAGTATGAAATCTGGCAACGTTCGGTACTTTATCTTTATGACCCCACCGGCACCTTGGTCTATGAAGAAGTGCTGCCAGAAGCGGGCGCGGCAGTTAAAGCCGTCGCCCTTAATAACGCCTCGACCGAGACGCTGTTAGTGGGTGGTGTCAACCAAGTCTGGCAGTATCACTGATGCCACTGCTGTAAACGGGGTTCACCTGCGCCAATCATTGGCTCTAGCTCTCCTGTGCAGGAATCTACGGCCCAAGACCTTCAGGTTCTGGTAGCTGCCTTAGCTACGGCTATCATGAGGTGGGAGCAGATACGGGCAAACGATTGACAGCTTGATTGCCCAGTTTCAACAGTTCATTTAGAGTAGCCGCCGTGGGGTGTAGACCTTCACTGGTGAGAACCAGGCCAAAGCCGACATTACCCTTAAGCACTCTCAGCCAGGTTGTATTATAGGGGCCATCAATAGTTGTGTGTGGAGTGTGGTTTGAGTCCCAATGTGAATTGAATGGCCTAAGATAACATTGAGTCAAGAAGACCGCTGCGTCCCCCAACCCTTTTACTGGACTAACCACCATATTTGTAGGGGGCGCTTGGAACGTATGTTCGTAGATTCGGCGAGGGCCAATCTCAACTTCCAGCATACGGTGTTTCCCCTGGAAAGCACTTGAGGAAGACCATTGACGATCCCTGGGCAGTAATGGGTTAATAGGATGCGATTGGACATCGCCATCTGCCAACCCACCGACCAATCTGGATGCCTCGCTTGCGGTCACTAACTCCATCGCATCCACTTGACGCACGGTGGTCACGCTGGGTAGCAGGTTGGGGGGTGCAGGTTTCGTCAAAGCCACGCCACAACGTGTGACGCCAACCGCCAGTGCCAGCAAGCAACCCGCAGTCACCAGGCTGCGCTGGCAGTCTGCCAGGAACTTGTTACGGTGCGGTTGAGCGGAGGTTACAATGATGTCGTAGGTCATGCTATGGCCTTGATTACAGGATAGCCAAATTATACCCCATAACTACACCCCTATCAAAACCCTAACTCTCTCCAGGTCAGGCCGCTGTGGGTGGGCGGTGAGGTTCCCCGGAACGGGTAGGGGAATGTAGATTTAGGTAGTTTTCTAACGGGTGTCTGGCGGTTAGGGTTGCTGCCACGGCCACGGTGCCAATGACAGCGCCCGCCACGACATCTAATGGTGAGTTAATGCCGACCAACACTCGACTGGTACCGACTAAAACGGCTAACCCCAACAAACCTGCCCCAACTTTCTTATTTACCCCGTAGCAGAGCAAAGCCGTCGTTACACTCAATACGGTATGGTCAGAGGGGAATCCATTATCGGCGGCATGGGGTATCAACGGCACGACTCCATGCGTAAAAGGCCGTGGGTCAAAATACAGGGCACCCGCGGATTTGGTCAGGATGGTCGCCAGGACTCCAGCCAGTGCCGCCAGGCAAAAATACAAAGTCCTCTGCTCTCGTGGGATGCGCCAGGCCAGCGCAGCGGCCCCCAGCAGAATTATGGCAAAAAGATATTTGGCTCCAAAGATGATGAGGGTGTTCATGACGAAATAGAAATATTAGATTTTAAGCATTCGGGTTTCGCTGTTGTGATCTTGTGCGTAAGTCCCAAGTGATTGATCCCAATACAGTATAAAGTCGTTGAGGAGAACCTTGCCTTAAAACAACCTGAGAATAGCCACCGTGTCGGGGCACCCCGGATGGCGTTGCACCGATACCTACGAGCGGTTATTGATAACTTCTTGATACGCATCCGGCTATAGCGGCATGGCCTTTGCGCAACGAGCAAGCAACTTTTCAGGAGGGAGAACTATGCAAAGGAATAGTAGCAAACTCGTCGCACTGGGCACCTTAGGTGTTATGATGGCCAGCACCCTCGGTGGTATGAGCACCCCCGCTTACAGCAAAGGCTGGATTCGCCGCCACAAACTGGCTACCGCCGCCATCGTGGGTGGGGCACTGTGGTATCATCACCACAAGAAGAAACAGCAACAGCGCCGCCATTACGTCCGCCACGTTCGGTGATTGACGATTGACGAAAAGGGACAACGGCTTCCATGCTGTTGTCCCTTTTGCATTATTCATTAGACAAAGTGGGTTATCGCCAGGCACAACCTCGAAGACTCTGGTGATTGGCGATTTTAGGCTCGCCAGCGATATTGTGGTGCCCAGCCCAAGATTCGTTTAGCCTGGTCGTTTCTGACCAGTGCTTTGTAAGGCTCCGCATCATATTCTGGGCCGCCGCGCCATTCGACATCCGGGAGCAGGGCGCGCGCTAATTCGCGGCTGGTGCCGGAACTGGAGGAAATATCATCCGCACACAGCAATAGTTCGACATGGCCCGGATCAGGGCAATGCAGCGCGCATTGCACGGCGGTAGCGGCGTCGCGCACATCCAGGAACGCGCCATACTCCCAGTACGGATGCCACTCAAAATCAGGGTTCTCGGCGCGTTTGGCTTTGATATAGTCGTAGGCAGATGCGCTAAAAACGGCTGGGGGCCGCAGACAGATGGTAGTAATGCCACTGCTGAGCGTAAAATAACGACAGGCTTCTTCTCCGAGTCGTTTTGAAATGGCATAAGGTATGGTGGGGTAGCAGGGGTGCGTCTCATCAATGGGCAAGAAGTCGGGCTTGCGATGCCCGGCAAAAACGCCCATAGCCTGCACGCTGCTAAAGCAAACGACCCGTTGCACCCCCGCCACTTGCGCCGCTGTCAGGATATGCCAGGTGCCCAGCAGATTCGTCGCCATAACGTCGTCCGATTTGGCCCCACCGCCGCCTAAATGCGCGGCGAGGTGGACGACCGCATGGCAACCTTCCATCGCTGCGCGCACCTGCTGCGGGTCGAGCACATTATGCCCGCTGGCCCGGTCGAACCCGACCGTCTTACAGCTACTCGCTTGCAGCACGCTCTCCACAACCTTGCCAATGCGCCCCTTATTCCCCGTGATTAATACCTTCATGGTTCCTATCTCTAACCCGTTTTCTCCCTTCCGTGCTCTTCTGCGTCTTTCCTCGCTAAAATCATTTCATACTAATTTCTTATTTATGCCCAGTCGTGCCGCGATGCGTTGAGCGGTTGCCAGGCGTGCGCTGGAGATGGACTGCACGGCCTGTTGTGCGGCCTGCAACACCGCGGATGGAGCTGTTTCCGGGGTGCCGCTGGTGAAGGGCGGCTCCGGGGCATACTGAGTCTGAAGTTGAATCTCCTGGGCCACTAGGTCGCCGCGCAGGAGGGCCGCCACGCCCAAAGCCCCATCCAGGCCCGAAGTTACCCCGGAGGCAAAGACGAAGTTGCCATCTTGCACCACGCGCTCATTGACAGGAATCGCTCCGAAATACTCTAACAGGTGGAACGAGTTCCAGTGCGTGGCGGCTCGCTTGCCGCGCAGCAATCCGGCAGCGCCGCAGATTAACGCCCCGGTGCAGACCGAGAGGACATAATCGGCTTGCGCGGCCTGCTCTCGGATAAACGATAGCACCACCTCGTCATCCATTAAGGCTTCCTGCCCGATGCCGCCGGGCACAACGAGCAAGTTGAGCGGTGACGACTCGGCGAAAGTGGTATCCGGCGTGAGGATAAGGCCCTTGCCATCCTTTAGAGGCATTCTGTCTTTCCAGAGGACATGAAAGGTGGAGTTGGGCAGCCGCGAGAGAATCTCGAACGGGCCAGTGAAATCTATCTGGTCTATAGCGGGAAAAATGATGGCACCGATATGAAGATGGGTGGTGGGTAGAATTTCTGACATATTTAAACCTAACCCCCGGCCCCCTTCCTGTTTCGGGAAGGGGGCCGGGGGTTAGGTTCCCTTAATAATCGACTTCGAGGTGCCAGCGCACGCCTTGGGCAGCAGCCTTGGTTAGCACCTGTTCAAACTGCATCAGGTCTATCATCACGGCACCGGTATTGATCCCTTCCAGCGAATGATTTTCCAGGTAGCTCAACAGGGCGCGAATGGTCGTCAAACCGGCTCCCGCCTCGAACCATTCTTCACTAAAGGTCGCTACTAAAGCCGCCACTTCTTCCGGTAAATTGTCCGGGTTCGTGCTGTAGAAATCCATCAACGGCGGCACGCCCAACTGGGTGGCCAGAGCATCCAGCACTTCTTCGGCACCCGCCAGGGCCTTACCATTGACCAAGGCGTTAATTACACCACGCGGATTTAAAACAATCAAGAAAGCAGACATTTTAGATTGCGGATTGACGATTGTGGATTGCGGATTAACGGCACGAACTCGTTACGCATTGATGATAGCTGACGCTGTCGCTTCGCGCCCGCTCTGCATTCAATCCGCAATCGTCAATCCGCAATCTAAAAATACCACGTCCCACCAAGCGGAGCTTGATGGGACGCAGGCGTTGGTTAAATGTAAATAATTAGCGGATGACTTTGACGTTAGCAGCGCGCAGGCCCTTGTCCTCTTTGCTAATGTCGAATTCGACCTTGGCTCCCTCTTGCAGTGAGCGGTAGCCATCGGCTTCGATGGCGCTATGATGAACGAACACATCCGCGCCACCGTCTTCCTGCTCGATAAAGCCGAAGCCCTTAGAATCGTTGAACCATTTAACTGTACCTTTTGCCATGAATAACTCTCCTCTACTGTCGGGTTTGGCGTTGGGACTGGTTCATCGAAATGCTCCGCCTCTACGCGCTATCCTACGACAATAACGAAATAGATTAAGACCTGTTATGTCTACCATTCCAGGTCTCTCGTTCCATCATACACGAAAAGAAAGCGCAAGTCAATATGTTTTTGCAGGGTGTAATGAAGCTATGGGGCGAGCGGAACTTAACCGGGCAAACCCACGATTCCGGCATCCAGGTATTGCCCCGCTTTCTCTTGATAGCCATGCCCCGCCATGACGTTGCGGCCTGGCTTGAGGGTGGCAAGAGCGGCGGCGCTGATTGGCTCCTCGTCATAGGTATGGGTGTAACCCGGCAGTTTGGCGGCTAAGACGCCGTTGAGATAAACCTCGGCGTCATCATCGTGGCAAATCAGCAGTTTGAGATGCGAGAGGTTAGCGTCTGGTAGCACGAACTCGCGGCGTAGCCAGATGTCCTTGGTTTGCCACGGCGTGCGCACATAGCCGACAAAAGTCCAATCGTTACCAAAACCGGCAGCGCCTTCTTTCCATCCCGTGTCATTGAATCCGGTTTTGAACCAATCATCAGCGGGTTTATCCACTGTGTAGTGCCAGGATACCGGAGCAGCCTGGGCGGTGGGCACAATCTCGTGCAATGGGGGCAGTGGTCGCCACTGCACACTGGCCTGAAACATCGCTGTCATGGCCTTATTCTCTTCCAGGTTGGCGCTGCGCAACTGTTCGATTTTGCGCAACAGTTCTGCCTCTGAATCATGAAACACATCCAGCGGTTGCAGCGGATGCGCCGGATGATACCAGCCCCACAAGCCGCCCCCTCCACCGCGCATGGCCGTCTTATACGTCCAGGTCGTCCAGGAGTGCCCGCCTTCTTGCAGGGCTTGCAACCCCTCCCCTAAAGCCTGCGGCGTGCCATAGGGTTCCAGTTGCGTCTCACCAATAAAGACCGGAGTGGGGCGGTTCTTCTGGAACTTCGTGGCTTCGGACGCAACATGTACTAAGCCCGCTGCTTGCTCGGTTGCAGATTTGGCGTTGAAGTTATAGTGATGCCAACTCAGCACGACATTCTGCCAATCGGCAAAGGCGGGACGAGGAAAGCTGTCCAGTCCTTTATAACCTTCCTCAATGATAATCATGTGCCGCTTATCTACAGCGCGAATGGCGCGATAAAGCCGATCCTGCACCAGATAAAGCGTCGAATTATCAGGCGCTCCGGTTGGTTCATTTAACAGATCGTAACCAGCGACTTCAGGCCGATTACGATAACGGTGCGCGATTTTGGTCCATAGAGATGTCGTCTGCTGCACCCACTTGGGGTCTTTGAAAAGTTGATCCACCCCGGCTTGCCCCGTATGATCGGAAGGACTCTGGCGACCCGGTGCCCCATGCATGTCGAGCACCACATAAATGTTATTCTCCCGCGCCCAGTTGAGTGCCTTATCTAACCACGAGAAACCATCTGGTTCTTCTAATAAATCGTAAGTAAAGGGCAAACGCACACAATCCAAGCCCGCTGCATGGATACGAGCAAAATCGCCCGCATTCACCCACGCATCGCGTTGCGCCGCCCGAATGCGGGTCATCTCGGCTGGCCCAAAACGCTTGGCGACATCCCCCCACAGCGAAACATGATCCTTGATTTCATCCAGCTTTGAACCCGGTGGCGGCTTGGTCTCAAATGGCATCATCCACATCTCTTCAACCAACCAACCGCCCAGATTCACCCCACGCAGCATAACCTGTTGCCCCTGCCCATCCACAATATGCGTGCCGTCCGTGTGCAGCCACGGGATTTTGTTGGCCGCGTGTGACTTGGCGATGCTGAGGAGCAAGAGCAGAGCGCAGACTAACATCTTCTTAATTGGAGTCATTTTGATTTATGGCTTTCTGTATTTTCACAATGAAAGTTTAACGTGTTGCTAAAGGCGCATGGTCCAAACCTAAACTTCGCTCTGCGCCTGCCGCCATAGCACGTAGAGAGTTGTGAGGCCAATGCCAACCGAGTCTATGACGACATCTACCCAGGTGCCGCCGCGCCCTGGCACGAACGTCTGGTGCCATTCATCGGAAGCTGCAAACAGCAACGCGATAATCGCACTGGATAGCATAGCTCGCCCACGAGTCTTGCCCCACTGCCGATAAAGCGTTAAATAGAGCAGATAAGACAAGAGGGCATATTCTGAGATATGATAAGCCTTCACTACAAAAATGCCAAAGGCGCTCCAGAAGCTCACCCACAGTTGTTGCGGCATACCGGCGGGTATGAACCGCTTGACAAAGTTAATAAAAACGCGCCGCTCGATGAAGGTGCAAGAGGTAGCAAAGATAATAATGGCCCAGACAGAGGTCATCAACCCAATGAGATTAGAGCGTCGAGGCATGATGGATACCGTTGAAGAGTTCTAAAATTATGGGCTCAGCTTCGTTCAGGGTTCACCGCTGCCTAAGCCGTTTTCGGCGGCGCTTCTTAAAGCCAGCCACAGTTCTTTAAGAGGTTGGCTAACGGCACTATCTGGTTCGCTCAAGACAAGCTGCTGGTATGCTTCAACATAGTGCGTGCGCAGGCGATGAAATAGATGGAGGAAATGGCGCAAAAAGCTGATGCAATCGAGTATGGCTATTTCGGCTCCGCCTGTCTTCTCATAAAGACCCTTTTAACGAGATGGGCATTATGCTTCCTCGTTCATCCCGTAACCACACCGGCTTATCGCACACTACACCCAAAACTCTTGCCATCATCTCGGCAGCGGGTGCGGCACTCATCTGCTTGAAAATTATGGTGGTTTCATCCTGGAGATTTACATGATAAGCCGCCGCATAATGATCATCACCCTCAACCGTTCGCCACACGTAGAAGCGGTAAGTATTATCTATATCAACAATCTGTTCGACGGAATATTGGTCTTGCACAAAGATTACTGATTTGTCGTCTATATCAATGACGGTCTCAGGAGTTTGAGTTTGCCGTCTGATCAGGGTAATTATTTTCCTTGTTTCTGCATCCAAATAGAAGAAATTCTGCTGTCGCTGAAGCAATCTTCTGCGTTGCCGGAATATAATGTGGCTCCCGTTGCTTGCGATTTCAATATTTCGGTGACTGGTCACCGATTGGGCTTGCAACTCTATAAATCGCTCAAGGATGAGGTTCATCTCAGTGAAGTGTAATGTCATGGCAACTCCGTGCAGCAACCCAGCGAACCGTTTGACTTTGCTGCCAAGAGCATGATATTAAGATAATTCGCATACTTGAATTATCGCCCGCTCGTTGAAGAGCGTTGGTGAGGATTTGCTGGGGTGAGGCCATGCTTTCCCTTGCGGTTCGTAGTTCATCCATAACACTTCAGTGCGCTCAGTTTTCACCGAATGACATAGCTTTGCAGGCGCTTCGACCCGGTTCCAGTCACTATATAACTCGTCCATGAGCGCGCAGTGATAGCTGGAGAGGGCAACCTTGCCCTGCACGTTGCGCAGCACCTCGGCCAGCGCCCGATGGTCGGCATTCGTCATTTCGTGGGCGTAGGCTTTGCTGTCGCCGCGCGCATCATGAGGATAGGGCGGATCACAGTAAAACAGAGTTTCGGTGCTATCATAACGTTGGATAACCTCCAGCGCCGATGCATTCTCAATCTGCACGCGCAATAATCTTTGGGCAATGGCCGATAAATCTTCCACACTACCCAACCAACGCGATACGGCACCGGCCATGCCCGCACGACTGGTTAAAAGGCAGTGCGCCCAACGACCCGCGCTGGAAGTTTGAGCGAGTCCGGTGCGCACCTGGCGGGCGCACACAAAGAATCTGCGTGCCCGTTCTAAATCACTGATGCCTTCCGTTGCGCGCTGGCTGGCGAGGGCTAATTCCTCCCGCGAGAAAGGGGTTAATCCGATAGCTTCTATCAGGGCTTCTTTTTGATCGCGCAAAACCCTGAAGAAATTGACCACCTCGCTATGCACATCATTATAAGTTTCCACTGGTGACGGTTCGCGGTTGATTAACACGGCGGCTGAACCACCAAAGACATCACAAAAATGCTGAGCTGGTGGCAGCAACGGCAAAAGCCAGTCGAGATGGCTGTATTTTCCACCATACCAACCAAAAGCAATCAACTTTCCCATAATCTCTATTGTAGCCGACTTAACCTTAGACGACGCTTATCTTCAAGGCGCGAACTACTTCTTCCATTCCAATATCTGGTGCGTCTCTTCCAGGGCGTGGCGCAATTCGGGGTAGGGTAGGGCTTGCACGGGGGTGTTGTGGTCAATCGAAAGTGATGCGGCCAGGCCAGCCGATTGGCCTAAGATCATAAAGACGGGTTCCATGCGAATCGAGCCATAGGCGATGTGGGTGGAACCCAGACACACGGGCACCAGCAGGTTTTCACATTCGTTCTGCTTGGGCGTGATGCAGCGATAAGAGATGGGGTAGGGAGGGAAGCCACCGACCTGGACATCGCCTTCGTTCCAGACACGACCATTCAACAGGAAGCGGTTGCAGTTGTGCGAGTCCATTGTATAAGCGGCGAGGCCAATCGGGTCGTCCGCCACTTGCTGGCCACGCACATTGTGCTCGGTCATGACATAAGGCGAGACAATCCGACGGGCCTCGCGGATGTAAAGCTGGTGCGGCCAGCCGCCGGTTTCGGTGAATTCATCGCGCGCTAACCCCCAGTTATTGACACGGTTGCGGATGCGCTCTGGCACGCTTGGATCATTGGCTAAAAACCACAGCCAACCCTGCTGATAGCTGAGGTGCTCCTGGAAGATTTGTTCACGCTGCGAGTAGCTGGCGGTGGGATAATAATGGTTCATGCCGATGTAATCGCTGGAGACCGCACCGCTATTGTTCAGGTCAGCTTTGTCGTTCACCAGCATTCCCCAACCGGCGAAGATTTGGTCGCCCCAGCCCGTTTTCAAATAACGCGCGAGGAGTTCATACTGTTTGGGATCATAGTTTTCCGGCTTAGGGAAGGGCATCTTCGTATCAGCGTTGCGGGACAGGCAGAGGCGAAAGTTATAAGCCTGCACGCTCATGTCACCCTGTCCTGGTGCCCCCGGCGGCGTGGGTTTCACGGTGGGTAACAGGCCACTGTCGGAGTCGCCTTCGATGACAAAGGGATCAACCGGAAAATCGAACTGGTGCTTGTCGCGGATTTGCATGCCGTTCAGCGTTTCGCCATATTCATAATTGCTCTCGCGCCCCTGGCGATAGGTGATGCCTGCCTGGGCCATCAGGTCGCCTTCGTAGGAAGCATCAATGAATATCTTGGCTTTGATGGTGGCCCCGCCCCGCGTTTGAATCTGGGTAATCCGGTTGCCGGTTTTCTCCACATGCTGCAAGAAGTTGCGATAGAGCACCAGGATATCCGATTGCTCGACCCATTCCTTGAAAACTTGCTCGGCGACGTGCGGCTCAAAGCGCCATTCTTCTTCCTCGCCATAGTGCTGCCCGACGCGGCGGTAAAATTCCCGCGACAGGCCACCAATCGCCGCCTTGTTGCCGATGTCGGTAAAGCTGAGTCCGCCGGAAGTCAGACCACCCAGATGATCGCCCGGCTCCACCACCACTACTTCTTTGCCCAGGTTGCGGAGTTGAATCGCGGCGATGACACCGCAGGCCGACGCGCCATAAATGCACACGTCGGTGTTGATGGTTTGCGGGAACGGGTTTTCGAGATCGTAGCTAAAGTAATGGGGCAGTTCGTTTTTCATAGGAATTATCGGAGCTGTAGCGGCGGGATTTTGTGGGTTAACAACAGCGGGTTGATTGGGGCTGGCCACAGCCGCGTTCTGCGGTGCATTCTGCGCTGCGTTTGCTGGCACCGCGCTGGGCTGGTTCGTGTTCGCGGTAACGGTGTTGGGCTGCGCCGGACTATTTTGCGCGGCTGGTGCGGCTGGGAGAGTGGTCGTGCCAGGCACCTGTTGCGGTGCCACTTGCGGTGCCGCAACGCCCGGCGCAGCGGTTTGCGCGTGCAGTGGGTGGGTCGCACTGAGTAAAAGGCAAAGCGGCAGGCAGATGGGCAGCAGCCGCGAAATGGTGATAATGAATGGGTGTAGCATAGGTAGCGAGGGAGACGATAACCTTTCTCATAAAGTGAAATGTGAGTGCTGGCTCCGTCGCTTGTGTCCCTCACCCCCGGCCCCTCTCCCAATACTGGTAGAGGGGAGGTCACACGAATACGCATCTCACAGCGCATTTGCAATAAGCTTCAGAGCATCAGATTTTTATCAGTCAGTCATCCTTTGTGCTCCCCTCGCCCAGTATTGGGCGAGGGGCCGGGGGGTGAGGGCCACAAACAATGGTTCTAGCGGCCTATCTATGTGTAGCGGATTTATGCCTCTCTGTGCAATGTTAGCGGCCACTGAACGGCAGTGAGATATGGCATTAGATTGGCTCTCCTCTAACATCCCGTTCTAAGAGCAGAGCCAAGGGCAAAAACCAGGAGAAAAGGACACCGTGGAAGCGCAACTGATAACCGAAGATCAGATAAATCCTGGCGACATCCTATTGTTTACCAATGCGACGGGCGAAAGTCGTGTCACGACATTGCTCACGCATTCGCCCTATTATCACGCGGGCATCTATGCTGGGCATAAGAAGTCCATTGAGATGCGCGTGACGGGGGCTATTCTGCGCGATCTGCGGAGCAAGGATGGCGACCCGGATTTTATTGTGATTCCCGCCCCGCAAGGCAAAGGGGCAGCCGCGTTGGCATGGGCCAGGTCGCGGTTGAAAGCCAAATATGACGACAAAGGCATCCTCGTGCTGTTCTTTAATCGCATTCTGATGCACCTGCACCTCAACTACACGGCACCCGGCAAATATACCTGCGGTGAATTTGTCGCCGCTGCTTATGATAGTGCGGGCGTCAAACTGTTTCCCGATATGCCACTCTCGGATGTCGAACCCGCCGACTTTGCGCGCTATGTGCCAGAAGGTGCGCCCACCGTCACCTTTGGTCATAATGGAGTGCCCGCAGATGAAGCCTCTGCGACCAACGAAGCTGTTGTGCCCAACGAAACCACTGCAAAAGGTGGCGCTTAGTGTCCGCACCCCGTCATATCGTGGCTGTAGCTGGCTTCTTCACCAATGACCAGGGCAAAATTCTGCTCGTCAAAACTCCGCACCGGGGCTGGGAGTGCCCTGGCGGACAAGTTGAGCTGGGCGAAGACTTATTGCAAGCCTTGGAGCGCGAAGTGGATGAAGAATCATCGTGCCAGGTGCGCGCTGAGCGGCTGGTCGGGGTTTATACCAACCCGGCCTCTCATCCTAAAGTCATGTTCATGTTTCGCGGCAGCTATCTCAGCGGCACGCCCCAGGCCAGTCACGAAACCCTTGATGCAGGCTGGTTCTCAGAAACGGAAGCCTTAGCCATTGTAGACTTCCCCGCCAATCTGAACAAACTCCGCGATGCTCTCGAAAATGATGACCGCCCCATCTACCGTGTCTACATCGCCCGCCCCTACAAAGTGCTCAAGGAAACGCGGCTGTAGCGACTTAACTCCCGGCCCTTTAAAATCATTTAAGCCATACTCTTTGGCCTCCACTGTCTCCGCCTCGACGGGCAATGCTCCGTTGTAAGGAATCACGTATCTGGCCACTGAATCCCCTCGTCTGTCGTAGCGCACACCCTCACGCCGTGCGCCGCAGCCGAACCTAGAGAGCAGCGGCGGCTGTAAGCGCAGCAAAGCGCAGCCGGAAGCCGTCTGGTGTAGTGCCTATTTGAGCGGCTGTATATTGGCAGGAAGGGGATGGTTGAGATATAGCTAAGTAGACTTGGCAATCTTATCCCGTTGCAATTTATTATGGTTAAAGGTGTAGATAAGAGCAGACAACAAGGTCAAACTGCCACCACTTAACCATGACCAAACTGCTTCTGCATCACTCCAAGTGCTGTAAATCAATAAAGGTATCGCTATGACAAATAGCAAATAAGTTACGCGCTGCCAACGATACCAGCCCTTTTGCGCCAGCCTACCCACCGCGACAAGCCAGGCCGCCACACCAATGAGAGTTGTCAAAATGTCAGAGACCAAAAAGAAGCCACTATGCATTCCGTTTTACCTCATGTCACTTTTGAGTTTACTGCAACCTATCGCGCAGCGGCCCAATGCCAAAGCGCAGCGGAGGCTGTAGACGTAGCAACGCGGAGTGGCAAGCTGCTCGTTGCAGCGAAAATCTGTAATCTCACTGGTGTTGAAAGCGTGGGGCCAGCACGCTGGGTGTTGGCGGCACCGGTGTATAACGCGTTGGGAAATAGTCCTGCACAATCAGCCAGCGCCCATCGCGTTTCTGCCATACCAGTCTGCGGTCACCAATGCAGTCGCTATAGGCATGGTTGCTGTGTTGGTAGTAGTGGCGGGCGCGGACTTCCGCCACGTTGCCGGAGATTATAATCTGTGGAGCTTTGACATCGCTGACTTTATCAAAGGTGTGCTGTTTCCTGACCGACTGGGCCAGCGCCACCAGGTCATTGTAATGTTGCACCTGTCCCGTTTCGCGGATGATGCGGGACTCTGGCGCATAATGTTCCATCAGTGCCGCGACGGGCTGGGAGTGAGCTAACTTCCACGCTTGATAGCTTTGCATGAGGTCTGGATTAGCGGTTGGAAGGCGGGTAGAAGCCACAAAACGCTGACCCAGAAAAGTGCCCAGTTGCGCCGACCCCAGCAGCAGGAGCGCCAGTGCCACGAGGCCACAGAAAATACCGCCAGCTATGCCCGTGCGGGGTAGAGGCTTCCCGCTGGTAGACTCCTCTGTTGCCCCGGACTCCTCCGCGCTCTTCATGGCTACTCTTTAGTGATCAGGACTTACTCAATGCTACCTTGCATTATAGATGGAAAAGATATTCAGAGTCAAATCACTTATGGGGCTATACAGGCAGTCGCCGTGACTCACACGGCCATAATCGGCATGATAGTCTGCCGCCAATTTATATGCAGTGGCCCAACACTAAGCGCAACCAGGGATGGTGTTTGTGGCTATCTATGCTGACAATTAGGCGAGTGAGGGATTCCCTTGTCTGACAGGTCGAATAGTCTGCCCTCTCCCCACCGCAGATTCACCGTCAGGTCGGTCGCCGCTACGGACTACCAGGGGCGGCTGGGCTTGATCACCACCGCGCCGGTCGCATCGAGGCCGAGCCGGATTTGCCCCAGACCGTGCGCCGAACCAAAGTCATACCAGAGGTAGCCCAACCCGTCCGAGACGAAGGTAATCTCGATCAGTCTGAGCCGGGCGGCCAACCGTGCGGGAGTGGCGGCCCCGTCCGTGTCTGGATCCCAGTAGTCCGCACGCCACTCCGCGCATATCTCCGCCGCGATGTGCGCCCGGAGCGACGGCTCATTCCCCGCGAGCCATTCGCCCAGGGAGCGAATGCGGGGCAGGGACTCTCCATTCAGCGGGTTCCAGGCCGCTGCGGGCAGTGTGTACGCACGAGCCGCGTTTCCGTCAGTGAGCGGCACGGAGAAGGTCCAGGTCCACCTTCCGTACACCCTTTCCCAGCTCAAACGTCCCAGCACGGGGTCTTCAATTGGGGTTGGCACGTCGTTCATCCTCCTACCCGGCGTTGCACCGTATTTCCTTGGCCCGTCCCCGCCGCCACACATCAAAATCAGCCGTGATCTATAGCGGGGGCACGAACGCCGGGGCGTCGTTTGCACTGCCTGATTAAGCCGCTGTTGCGTCGTCCTGCGGGTCGTATTTCTGGCGTAACCAGGCAGCAAGACTGCCAGGAATAGACACTTGGCTGTCTACTTCCGCTGCCCAGGCCGGATGGCTGCTAAGAATCCGCTGTGCCTCATCCGGTCTTAACCCATACAGCTTCATGCTAATGAGGAGAGCTTCGATAAGAGTCACCTGCTGCTCATGGAGATAGAACAATATCCCTGACTGGTCAAGGCCAGCATCCATCTGCTCGAAGCACCCATCGAATATATTCTTATCGTTCGACATCGTTACACCTGACCTCCGATTGAGATTTCAGAGTGCTATGCTATTAGATGCTTATAGCGGCTGCTTTAAACGTTCCTCAAGGTCCGTCACTGCAGCCAGCCACTTTGGGCTTGGAGTCTCGTTTTCCTGCCATAAGTCCTTGAGTTCCGAACTTGTCCTGATGCGCTCAATAGCTGCAAGTGCCAGATCCACAAGCTGTTGGTCTGCTTTGATCCGTGTCCGCTTTGCAAACTCTTGTAGCTCTTCGGGTAATTGAGCGTGTGGCGCACCCTTAAGCGCGGCCACAACTTCGGCTGCCGCTAGAGCCATGCTGCTCTCTGGTGCCTCTAAATATTCGTCACCGAGCTGCGTCACAGCTTGCAGAGTTGCTTGAATAAACCGCTCGCTGGGCGCATCAGTGAACTCGTTTACCCAGTCCATCGCATCATCGTTATCGAAATTGCCGGCTTCCCATGTGCCCATAGCTCAGTCCCTTTTCTGGTTCGTTCAAGTATCTCCTACAACCACAACCAGGTATTGCGCAGCGACCCAACAACAAGCTCACCCGCGCCGGAGGGCGCAGCGAAGCATGAGCGCAGCGCGTAGGCGTCAGGTTGAGCGTCTTGTTCGGCGGCTGTTTAAGACGTCTTGCTCCATTGTTTGTATTCACTCCGAAGCCAGAGTACATATATAACCACACCAAAGAGGATAACCAGTGCTGATTTGCTCCCCATCCAAGGCACCCATTCAAACCATTCTAAACCGAAATACCAGCGGTCTACGAAACTAAATGCAAGTATAACCACGGCAAACCAAAAAAGAAGATACGGTCTATATCGTGATAGTTCCTTTAATGATGCGGTCAAGAAGAGCTGCCGCCAGGTTAAATCCTGCCCACCCAAACCCGCCTTAACCATGTCCCAGGAGGATTGAGGCTGACAAGCAAGTGCCAAGGTGACGAAGACAGGTCTATGTCTGACGAAAGCTGCCCATAAGCAGCCGCTTACGGCTGCGAGAAGGGATTCGCAAATAAGGCCATAGAAATACACGAACCTAACAGAGTGCCCGAGTTGAACAACCCTACAGCTACGACATTGCCTTCACCTGATAGCGTGGGGGTATGAAGCACAGTTGCAACCATATCGAACCCCACTCCTCCTACAATCAAAAACACCCCTAGCCCCAGAGGAAAGGTTGGGATTGACAGCGGAGCCTGTTTGTAAAGAATGGCGGAGATCACCAGAGCAGCAAACAATAGCACAGGCATAAAATAGACTATGGCTAACCTCAACACTTCAGGGACTTTGACATATTCGACAGTTGTAAGCCCGAATATGCCACTTGCCATGAAGAGAAAGAGCAACTTGATGGGGTTCAAGCTGCGCTCTTCTATGAGTTGCGCCTCTGCCAATTCCACTCGACGACCATGTGTCGCAGCCATGCTAAGTATTGTGTCGGTCCGTTGGCGTGTCGTCAAGCCGCGCGCAGCCGCCGAAAACTAAGCTCACCTGCAACCGGAACGGAGTGAAGCACGAGCATAGTGCAGGACGTCAGGTGCAACGTTAGGTTGTGCGGCTGTTAATGCTTAATGCGCCAGTTACCAGTCAGTGCCCCCGCCGCTGCTCCTATTGGCAGTGCTATGATGAAATTTCCTAAGCTTGGTAGTAGCAGGGAGTAAATCCTTGCAGACGACATCCCAACGCCTAAGCCGATAACTATTAATACTCCTAAATTGAACAACGCATCAAGCAAACCAACGATCAGACCTGCAATCCACCCATCCTTACCGGAGATCCAACCGCTCGCTAAAGCGCCTCCAAATACAGCAAGATCTGAAATGAACAGACTACCTGACGGCAAGGCAAGAGAAAAGAGCCGCACCAGCACGAATCCGAGTAAAACGCCTGCCAAAACTCGTGTCATGGTTGTTCAGAGAGTCGCCTATAGCTGCGCCGCGCAGGGGCACAACGCCCAGTTCAGCGGAGTCGGATGCCGTCCGTTGCAGCGTTTGGTTGAGCCGCTGTCTGGCTATGGCGGGAGGAATTGTTTGCTTAGTGAGGTTGTTGTGTAGCATGTTGCTGATCCAGTTTCGCGCGCTCTCGGTGGTATTTGGCATCAAGGGGTAATAGAGCTATGAGAAAAAGCAGCAGAATCATGCCAGGAATGAGAATGTCTCGACGCCACTGAAAATGCTGCTTTTTCAGAGCATCTACATTGAACCAAACTGCAAAAGCCAGCCAGCCACCTAAGACAGTTGCAATTCCTAAGTCGAAGCCATCCACATTCATGTTCCCTTCGCCTCCTACAAGGTATTGCGCAGCGGCCCAACGGCAGAGTTCAGCGGCTTGGAGCGTCCGCTACAACGAATGTTAGGGCGCGCTGTTGTCCCGCTCCCATGACAGTCGCCTCTGCTCGCGGGCGAAGAGCAGCAGCCGGGCCGTGTGACGCCAGAGCCAGCAGAGCATGACCACGAACGCTACTTCGCCCAAGACGAGTAACCATCGGTACGGAGTCAAGCCGGGCCACAGAGCGGCGCGGACGAGCGCCCCACCGTGCCAGAAGAGAAGACCCGTTAGCGCGGCAGTGATCCCCGGCACCATTAGGTCGAATACGGTCACAGGGTTGTTTTTCATTGGCTGTGTCTCCAGTCGTCTATATCAGTACCGCCCAACAGTATATTACGCCGCTACCCCGCTAATCCACTTCCACCGTGACGCTGTGTTGGGTGATGTCCTGCTGGCGTTTCCGCTGCTGTTGATGGCGCAGAGAACGTATGGCAACGCCAATAAGCCAACCTAAGATACAGCCCAAATAAAACATCGTAGCTCTCTACTCCACCACCTGATAGCCGCCACTGTCGGACTCTTCTACTGTGATGCTGTGGGCTTGTAGTTTCTGCCGTGATTGGTGGCGAGCCTGTATCACTCTCGATTTTACAGCTATGGCCAGTGGGTATAACATACCGCCATACCAAATAAGGGTTATGGCCCAGCCCAATATCTTAGACATACTCACACCCATACCCGCTATTATGCCACAGCCTGCACCTGGGCACCTTAAAAGCAAGAATTAGCCACAAACCAGCAGGCGCGTTTATCGTCTATCGGAGTTTGCACTGCGGGCGAAATAGATGTTCTTGCAGCCCTCTGTACTCAGAGTAAACCCAATCACTGTTTTGGCCCTGTTGCGGCGGAAGCGAATAAACGCCGTCGCCAGAGAGGGTGGCCGCAAGCTGAAGCCATCCGCGATCACCGGCTGGAGCGGTCCATAATCATCCCGCCAGCCGTCGGCTGCCAGCTTACCATCCTGTAGGTGCAGGCTGTAATTCGCATTCAATTCGTCACTCCAGTAAGTGCCGACGTAGGCCTGCTCCTGGGCTTTGGTCAGCTTGATGGGGGGTACCGCATCAAAGATCTCTGGCTCAACATCCAGCCACGTCAGTTTCCTTGGTGTGCCAGCCGTGGCTGGGGAGAAGATCAGTTCAATGGGATAGGCACCCAGAGCAAAGCGATTCGTCCCTAAGGTCTTTAGCTCAATCCTGCCGACCCAGAGTTTGCTGTCTCGCAGCGAAACGGTCCAGGACGCTCCGGTATCCAGGTTCCAGTAGGTGCCAGCCCAAGACATCAATGGTTGCTGCGCCCCCGGCGGTCGCTGCGCCCCCGGCCGCGGGTTCGCCTTCGGATGAGAGTTCGCCTTCGGGCGCGGGTTCGTCCCTGGCAATGGCTTGGGTGTCCCGGCTTGCACTCCATCAGGCTTCACGGCGTTGGCTTTGACCAGATCAGCGGGCCTCGGGAACTCACTTGTAAGGCAGATGTCGGCCACCCGTCGCGCCATATAATAAGGTTGTAGCCGATCCAGGTTGCCGAGGATGATGACTGAGAAATGCTGTGTCGGGAACTGCAAAAACTCGCACCGATAGCCGCGATCAACTCCCGAGTGACTGACTGTCTTGAGGCCACGATAACTATCGAGCACGAGGCCCAGGCCGTAATGGATGGTCTCGCCAGAGTTCAGTTTGCCCGGCCTCAGCATTTGATCTAGAGCTTGCCTGCCGCCCACCTGCCGGTCGTAGAAGTTTTGATCCCAGAGAGCCAGGTCCTCGACGGTGGTGTAAACACCCGTGGACCCGACTGTGTTGAACGTGGGGACGGCGGTCTCCCACTGTCCCCCAATGAGGGTATAAGCTACGGCGCGGTTCGGTACGACCGCAGCGTGGTCGTCATAAAAGTGCGTGTGGTTCATACCGAGCGGTTTGAACACATGCGCATCTGTGTAAGCGCGTAGTGACTGGCCCGCCACCCGGCGGATGACGATGCCAGCCAGAGTGTAGCCTGTGCTGTTATAGAGGTAACGGTCTCCGGGCCTGAAGTTGACTCCTCGTTG
Source organism: Abditibacteriaceae bacterium (assembly GCA_019239895.1). Taxonomy (GTDB): domain Bacteria; phylum Armatimonadota; class Abditibacteriia; order Abditibacteriales; family Abditibacteriaceae; genus JAFAZH01. The sequence goes on from JAFAZH010000021.1 coordinate 141,694, forward strand.
GCGCGCCGCGAGATGGAGCACGTCGTCGTCAGTGACCAGATCATCGGGACGCCACCCCGCCCACCCCCCTAAGTACCACACGTCGCGCAGTCCGCTAGTGTGTTGGAGCAGGTGCCGCAGAGTGATAACAGTGCCGTAGTCCGGTAACTCCGGCAGATACTTACGCACGTCGTCATCCAGAGACAGATGACCTTGCTCAGCCAGCAGTGTCGCGGCCAGAGCTGTGAATTGTTTGGAAATGGAGGCGAGGGGAAAGACTGTGGAAGGCGTGATCGGCGCGTTCCACTCCAGGTTCGCGCAGCCATAGCCCCGCTGATAGATGACGTGGCCCCCACGTAGCACCGCGAGCGCACAACCGGGCGAGTCTGGCCGATCATAGGCAGAGAAAATCTGGTTAATCCGGGGGTTCCCAATCCGGGGGTTCCCCTCGTAGGCCGAGGCCAGCGGCCCTAGGCAGTAGGTTAAGAGGACGGTCCAGACCAGCACACGGGTGCATCCACCAGAGACGTGCCATCGCATAATAAACTCCGTGCTGCAGATTACCTCTGATTACCTCCAGGCTGCGTCACTCAAGCCGCGCCCTGGGACGACGATCCGGTTCAGCGGCGGGCCGCCGCATCGCGACGGCGACCGGGACCGCAAGTGCATCGGAACTCTCATTCATCGGACTGCCCAACGTCAATCTCAACCGCCGCCTGCCGACACAACCGTTGTCCCCACCTGAAAGTGAGAGCGGCAGGCGGTCGGGTGGAGCGCCTGGTTGTGTGGCGGTTAGGATGCCTTACGAGCATGGTCATGGGGTCGTCTTTTGAGGTTCCCAATAAGCTGCCTTCAGATGCTCGTATTCGGCTGCTGTGATCGGTAACACGGAACCGTGACGAAATGGGTAGGGGAAATGGAAGTCTGTAGCGGGTGCGAACTGCCCGGTGCTGAGATCATGGCTGATAAAAGGCATGTAGCCAAAAGCTCCAGGGCCGATCCGGTCACTGACGTTATCCAAGAGTAGGCACCACTCTGGCGGTTGGCCATTTGTGGCAGATCGCAAACGATAGCAGACTGGGCCTTCAAAGTTTTTGCCCTGTCCCGCCGTAAACTGTGGCATCGCCTGCCACGGCCCCATTAACTTCATGCTGGTTTCCATACTAACGCCTTTTGTGGTGTCATCCTTGATGAAACGATAATAGAAATGACCATCGCGCACGATGTCAATGTCAATGACGTTATTGGGCTTCTCAACATACATAAATGGCTTGCTAAAAGAGCGGAAATCTTGAGTATGGGCCGCCCAAATGCGCTGCTTGGCGAAGCCATCGCCAGCCGTCGTCGAAGCCCAATAGACCAGATAATTTCCCGCCTCCTCGTCGTAAATAGCCTCTGGTGCCCAAACACAACCGGCGTCGGTAGGCGCAACAACTGCCAAACGCGGCTTTGTCCAATGCACCAAATCGCTGGTTTCCCAGACCACAATGGAGCGGCTACCTTGATGGGTAGCTCGATGCCAGTCGCGGTTCCTGGCGACGCTAAGGTCGGTTGCGATTAACCAGACTTTCTGCCCGTCCCGAGACCGTAGGAGGAAAGAGTCGCGCACACCCTTTTCGCCCACGTTGCTCACCAGCACAGGATGGCCGCTATTCAACGCGTCCCAACGCCTGCCGTCCTGGCTGATTCCCATATAGATCTGCTCGGACATAGGTGTAGTTTCGTCTCTGAATGTAGTAAACAGGAACCCACTCTCTGCTGCGGAGGAGTAGCTACCAATGGAAGTGATGGCTAACAGAACAAGTAGTTGTTTCATTTCACTTGTCACCTTGTAGAAAAAGCCGTATAACACGCAACCAGGCCGCGCGACGCAGCACAACGCTCAACTCAACCGCGCCTGGAGGCGCAGTGTAGCGGAGCCGGAAGCCGTCCGTTGCAGCGCCTCGTTGAGCCGCTGTTAGTCGGTTATGGTCCATAGACTTGGCGATCAACTGAATAACTTGGCTTGTGGTGGGCACCAGCCACTAATACAATCCATCACGTCCATTATCATGTCCTCATCGGTTTCTCTTGCTGTCTCACGCAGATAAGCACGAAACTGCTCGAACACATCATAAACCTGCTGTTGAGTATGACCTTGTGCCGCCAGTTCGAGCGCCAGTGCCCGAAGCTGTTCAGGTGCCTTGGGGTGGCACAATGCTGCTTCAAATTTCTCTTGAACTGTCGTCTTACCTTGAGACACAGGGCACCCGGTCAAGCCGCACGTCGCCACACCACGCCAAAGTCAGCCCCCCTTGCAGGCGCAACGGAGGGAAGCTGGGCAGCGGAGTGGAGCTGGCGGGTGTGGATTGCACTGCTTAAGTGCTGTTCAGGTGCCTGGCTTCCACTCAGGCAGGTGTAGTTTTTCCAGGTCAATATGCGTGGATTTGAGGTTTATGCCCACGGTCAAGGTATCAGGGGCCGTGTGAGAATAGATAACCTGCCAACTGCCGCTTGTCGGCTGGCGGGAAAAGGTGAGTTGGATGTGAATGCCCTGGAGCCTGGTCAGTGCGGTTAAAAACTCCTGCAAGGATGCCGTATTGCCGTCATAGTCCAGGAAAGTCGGATAAGCCAGAGAGGTGGGGGTAATGGCGGGCCAGAAGCTCGTCAGGCCGCCGAGATAATGAAACTTCTTGTCTTGCAGCACACTCAGCATCAAATCGGCCTTCTTTTGATCGTAACCCTTGGGGAAGAAAATATCGGGTTGTGTTACTGGTCTGCTTAAAGCGAAGACCTGCGGTGCGGCAGTGGCCAGCGTCGCGCATACCATCACCAGCATGACAATCCTGTGCGTTACGCCCTGGTGCCTTGACTTAGCCATAGTGATAGCCTCCAATGGTTGCATCTGTTCAAGCTTTTGAGCGCCAAGCACGCTAAAAAGTTGCGCGTAGCGGCCCAACGCCGAAATCAGCCGCGCCGCAGGTGAAGCACAGCAGAACCGGAGGCGTCGGTTGCACCGCCTGGTTAATCCGCTGTCTGGCTATGGTGGGAGGAATTGTTTTATTTAGTGAGGTTGTTGTGTAGAATGTTGCTGATCCAGTTTCGCGCGCTCTCGGTGGTATTTGGCATCAAGGGGTAATAGAGCTATGAGAAAAAGCAGCAGAATCATGCCGGGAATGAGAATGCCTCGACGCCACTGAAAATGCTGCTTCTTCAGAGCATCGGCATTGAACCAGGCGGCAAACGCCAGCCAGCCACCTAAGACAGTGGCAATTCCTAAGTCGAAGCCTGTTTCCTGCGCCTCCTATAAAGTATCGCGCACCGGCCCAACCAAACGCTGCAACGGGCAGCTTTCCGCTCGTTGCACTTGCTCCAAGCCGCCGCTGCGCTTTACGTTGGGCCGGTGTTATGGCATTTTGATAATCTGGTTGTTGCAATTCTTACATTGACCCGTTTGCCGGATCAACCGTGCGCTATCATTATCATCAAGTGCCTTGCCGCAAAACGGACATAAGACAGCTAAATCTAACGCTTTTAGCTTTCTATCAATTACATATCCCACCATAGGTGCATAAGAAAATATGCACCCAAAGACAAGGATATTGAAAATCCAATCCTGCCAGGCTTGCGACTTCATACTGTCAAAATATCTGGCTAAAGGCATACCGAGCAGCGCACTATCAAAAAGAGATTAGCCGCAAGGAGACCGAATCTCACTCTGATTTGTTTATTCCATTCTAAGCGTGCTAGAAAATCCGCTCTGTCCATGTCTTTAATATGCCAACCCACCACGCCGCGCGCAAGCGGCCCAACGGTGACGCTCAGGGGCGTGACGAGGCACGAGGAGCATCCCTTGCAGCGCGGGGTTAGGCCGCACCTTTGCGTTGCCTCTGTATTTGCCGCCGCGCCATTCCAGGCTACGATGACGATGACGGCGGCCACTCCTGCGTCGCCGGAGAGCAGAAGACGGTGGCCAAAGCCGAAGTGGCGCACGGCCTCAACCGCGGAAAATGTTCCCAGTCCCACGGCGAAAGGTTTCGCTCGACGGCGGCCCCGCTTCGTCTCGGTCAGGAACCCCTGGGCTCAACCCGTCCTTCGTCGCATGTGAATTATCTCACGTTCCGCTACTTCCGGCGCAGGCTCAGGATCGCCGCCTCCGCGACCGGGAGACTCGTGGCGGCGAAGGGCCGGGCCGTGCAGTCACTCCCGACACAGTTGCGAGTCTCGTACCCCTCCAGGGAAACCGCATGCGCTAGGCCCGTCGTCGCATAGGTATACCCCTGCTGGACGGATGTCTGGCCCGACCCTTTATAGGTATGGATCCCGCTCCAGTAGGTCCGCGCGAAAACGACCCCATGGATCGTCCCTCGCTCGGGCACAGTCTGGGTAAAGCCCGTCAGATGCCGTCGCCGGATCGCCAGGGTGCGTGCCAGGACGTCCTCCGGCTTCGCGGCGTTCAGACGATCGATGACGATCACGCTGAGGAACGACCTCCCGTCGCCGGTCATTGGCCCCTCCCAAAGGTGCAGCCCGCCGCCGAACATCTCCAGTGGCCGAAATGTGTCGCTCGCGGCGGGCTGGTACCCTTGTGGTGGACGAAGGACGAAACCGGAGGCCGCGGTCTCACCTGCCAGTTGCTGGGTCAGGACGGGCGGGGCCTGCCAGACCGGCAGACTCCCATACGACCTGCGGGACTGGCCGCACCCCGAACAGAGCGCAAGAAGGAGAGCCAGGGAAAGAAGTCTCTTCACGATTTTCATCTTCTTCTGCGGCATCAAAGTCTTTCTATCTAAGACTAACGCTGGGCCAACGAATGGAACTGAGTGTAAAAGAGCTACGACGAGAGCTTCTGATGCCCCTCGCGTTACCGCACCCAAACGTGTGCCCCACTTATTCAAGTCTGGTATAGCTTCCTCGCATTATCTAGTCTCCCGCACAGTTTATAGGACATAGCAACCTGCGCGCAGCGGCCCAACGCCCAGCTCAGCGGCGCACGGAGGCCGCAGTGAGGCACGAACGTAGGCCGTAGCGCGTCCGTTGCAGCGAATGGTTGGGCCGGTGTTTGGACGACTTGCACGCCACTCGTGCCTACAGCTTCTTTTCCATGCGCATGATGGCGAAGCCGTTGTACGTTCCTTCCCCAACCTGTGCGAAGTCGTGCTCGCGCAGGAAGTTAAGAAATCGTAGATCATTGGCATATTCGACCAACGCCAGCGTGTCTGCTCCCCATGCCTGCGCGTCCTTGAGCAGATGCTGATAAAGAAACTCGCCCAAATCTGAGAAAGCCCATTGATTGGGATTGAAGACAAGGTATAAGCGGAAACTCTTCAAACCCGATCCCTGCTGCTCGATAGCCGCATAGGCAACCGGCTCTTGGGTGGCGCTTTCGTGAGCAATGTAGTGCCGCCGCACTCCCTTGCTCTCGTCGTAGTGGCGTCGGTTCTGTTGCCACTGCCGATTCCCTTGAGGGTCTTGGGGAACTTGAAGATTAGACAAGACGTGCAGCAGTTGGTAATCCTGCTCCATGTCTTCTTGGCCGAACGGGCGTAAGTAGAACCGGCCTTCAGTAACAACCGTCGTCATAGTCTTTCCTGTTGAGCATGAGCC
>JAFAZH010000058.1 GCA_019239895.1 Abditibacteriaceae bacterium
AAGAGCCGGGTCAAGATGTGGAGTTGCTCTTACGTTGTGCCGCCTTGAATAAGATCACCACTTTAGGAATGCCGGAGAGTTATGCTGTCCATTAATCCACCAGGAGCCAAGGGCATTACTTTAACCCCTTATTCATGCAACAAAGCCCGCTGTTAGGACGCTATACCTGTGTTTTATTATTTTAGCTGTCGCCGCGCCTTGTCAAGTTTGGCAAACTGAATAGCTTGGTAAATGCCAAAGGCGCGGTCAATTATTATGATGCCAGAGAGTATCAACTTGATTGCGGGATCAGGCGGTAGGAAGGTTAGTGGTGTCCAGGTGAGGACAGCCAGGATAAAAGCCACACTCAAATGGCCCGTCATTCTACTCAGGGATGCTGACCAGAGCTTGATGAGCGTTCGCTTGTCCGGGGAAGATTCCATATCTGGCATCTCAGTGCGAGTTGCTATTGACCCGCGCGCAGCGGCCCAACAATATATTATGCCGCAATGCCATGATTTTGCGGTGGTTTTGCGGCTGTAGGCGTATTATACCGCGTTTTATGGCTCGTGACGACAACTTGCAAGGCTGGTGAAGCTGCGGCATAATACGTCTACAGGCGATAATTGCCGCTTCGGGGTCAGGGCATCACGCCCCTGGCGGCACTCTTTTAGAGGAGGCTGGTGGGCTGTGCCGATTGCGGAATTACTCGAAGAAGTGCGCCATACCATGCGGGCCAGACGCCTGAGCCTGCATACCGAGCGCACTTATCTCGACTACATTCGTCGCTTTATCCGTTACCATAACCGCCGCCATCCCCGCTCGCTGGGGGCGGCGGAAGTGCGGGCTTTTCTCAGTTATCTGGCGGTCGAAGAAAATGTGGCCGCCGCCACCCAGAATGTAGCTTTTAATGCTTTGCTCTTTTTGTATCGAGAGGTGCTGCACATCGAACTAACCGACCTGGGGGCGACCGATCGCGCCCGGCGGCCCGCCCGTCTGCCAGTGGTGTTCTCTCCGGCGGAAGTGGCCGCCCTCCTGTCCCACCTGAGTGGCCCTCCGCATCTCATGGCCAGCCTGCTCTATGGCTCCGGTTTGCGTCTCATGGAATGTGTTCGGCTGCGCGTCAAGGATGTGGACTTCGCCTCTGGGCAGATTATCGTGCGTGACGGCGAAGGTCAAAAGGATCGCCACACCCTCCTGCCACGCACCCTGGTCGGTCCGTTGCGGGAACAACTGCAACGGGCACGCCAGCGCTATGATGAGGATCGTGCCGACCACTGTGCGGGCGTCTATCTGCCGCCCGCCCTGGCTCACAAATATCCCCGTGCCGGCAGCCAGTGGCCGTGGCAATGGGTCTTTCCCTCGTCCCGCCTTGCCATAGACCCCCGCTCCGGTGTCTCGCGCCGGCACCACATCAGCCCTGATGCCTTGCAGCGCGCCGTCAAAAAAGCCATCCACGAGGCGGGGCTACCGAAAACGGGCAGTTGTCATACGCTGCGCCACTCCTTCGCCACCCATCTGCTGGAAAACCACTATGATATTCGCACCGTGCAGGAGCTACTGGGCCATAAGGACGTTAGCACCACCATGATCTACACCCACGTCCTCAACAAGCCAGGGCTGCCTGTGCGCAGTCCGTTGGACGGTTGAGGGGGAAGGGGAAAGGATAAAGGCAGAAGGATGAAAGAGGAGACCAAAGGACTGTTGCATCGTTGGAGGTAAAAGGATGCAATTCCGGCGTGGCCTTGCCTTTTCATCCTTCATCCTTCATCCTTCATCCTTCATCCTTCATCCTTCATCCTTCATCCTTCCGCCTTGATGAATTCCCCGCTTAAGAAATCGTCAATATTGATAAATCGTGGCTGCGCTGTGTTATAATGACGGCAATCATAGATTCGTGATTGATTATACGGGCGGCGCGGCAGTTGCTTCTGTGCTGCCACTCAAGGAGATGTTATGGCGGGAGTACGGAATGTTATTTCGACGCTGACAGCAGAAGGACAAGAGGTCATGGGGCCAGATATATTGCTCTGGCATTATCCCAACAACGACATCCTGAACGGTTCTTTGTTGACCGTAGAGAGCAACCACTTCTGTGTCCTCAAGAGCCGGGGCGCGATTCTCAATGTCTATGAGACCGGCCAGTTTGCTGTAGAAACCCCACAGAACCCGATTTTTGGTTCGATCCAGCAAGCCTTCTATGGCGGGCAGAGTCCGTGGCAATATGAGGCGCTCTATGTGAACCGCGCCAAGCTCGTGCTCAAAACCAATGGCATGGCCCTCTCGCGGGAAATGGCCGAACTGAGCTATGTCGTAGATTATTACATCCATGTGGACACCAAAGAAGACGCCGTGCTCCTGGTGCAGCACATGCCCTATCGCGGCCACGCCCTAACCACTGACGATGTGAACAACTACGCTGGCCCGGTCATCGAGCAAGCTATCAACCAGATCATCCAGGTAACACCGCTCGAACAGGTCAACGAGCGCATCCATGACATCACCCAACTGGTGGGCCAGCACTTGCAAGAGTTCCTGGCCACCTATGGCATTCATCTCAACACCGTGAAAGTGCTCGTTATGCCCCGCGATGAGCGGATGAAGGCTTTGATTTCCCTCAAGGCGTTTGGCCTGTCGGAACTGGACGCCGTGCGGCATTATGTGGCCATGATTTTAGCCGACCGGGGCGTGGTCTCGGCCCCCAATATGGCCATCGGGCAACCCTTTAATATTGGGTCTGCCGTGCCCACCACAGCCGTCGGCCAGTTTGCTAATGCCTCGGCACCGCAGGCTGCCCCACGCCTGGCCAGTGATGGCAGCCATGCTTAATGGGGGAGCGGCCCTCACCCCGCCCTCACCCTCCCAGGCTAATAGGGGGAGAGGGGAGGTCACAGCACTACAGCCTTCATAGCATAAAGGTCTTACGGGAAGAAGCGTCATGCTTTTCACGAGCAAGTAATGCTTTAGGCTCCCCTCTCCCCCTATTAGCCTGGGAGGGTGAGGGCGGGGTGAGGGCCACTCTCAATACATTTACCCCATTCCCAGAAAGCACGATTTATGGATGATCCGATTTTAATACAGCAGCTTAACCTGTTGCTGACCGGCTACGGTTATAATCTCTACAACGTCGAAAATCGCGCCCGCGCCGATGATCTCCTGGTGCGCCAGCAAGCCTGCACCTGGCTGGGACAGGCCGCTGCCCAACTGGCGCAACTGGCGACCGATTATAGCCAACGCTATATTCCAACGGCCACCCGCGAGCAGCCGTTTCCCCCTGCCGCGAACCTGGCCCAACTGCGTGAAATTAAGGCGCTGGGCGATGCGGTTTCTCTGCTCGACTCGCGCATTCGCGGCATGGCAGTGCCCACCCAGGATAAAGTGTGGTCGAAGTTTCGCCAGGAGAGCGTCACCCTCCATCGCCTGCTCACTTTTGATTATCAACTGATCGCGGGAGCTAAGGCCCTGCATGACTCGCTATCGTCGCTCACCATTGACGAATGGACAAACGAGCAAGCTGCTGCCTTGCGTGCTCGTCTGCATGATCTTGAAACCTCGGCCAGGCAGCGCGAAGCGTTTCTGGTCACGCCGTTTTAACCCCTTTAATCTATGAGTGACGCCGCCGCCCATCACACCTGTCCCAATTGCCGCGCCCCAAACTTAGACACGAATGTGGAGTGTGTGGTGTGCGGTGCCCACTTGCCCTGGGCTGCTGCTGCCACGTCTTCAGAAGCAACGGCAGTTCCAGCGCAACGCCAACGAGCCGATGCTGTCAATGATGCCATTGCCCAAAGCCCCGCCACCACCCAAAGCTTTGCCACCCCCGGCGACTCTGCCTCGGAAGTCCTTATGAATAGCGTTGCCGAGCGTATCAAGGCCGAGCAGGAGACTCAACAGGAACGCGCCCTGCAAGCGCGGCGGGTATCTGAGAATCTGATTGTGTGGGGCAGTGTCGCACTGTGCGTGCTGCTGGGCTGTGTCATCACGTTTTTCATTGTCCTGCACCTACTTCGCTATCCTCCGCGCTAACGGCATATTTACCTTGAGCAAGAACGTGCGCCAGTATTTGCTGCCATAGGGCGCTGTATTGATGGTCGCTCTAACCTTTCGTTACGCATCCAGGCTCGGCAGCATGGTTTCGGTGAGGGGATACTGCCGTTCCCGACCTTGCATAATCGCTTCCAAGTCGTCCACTAGCCAGTGCAGCGTGCGCAGGGCCGAAGCCAGCGTGCCGCCAGCGCGGTGTGGCGTAAGGTAGGCATTGGGCAAGGCGCGCAGGGCGGCATCGCCGTCTAACGGCTCACGGTCAAAGACATCTATGGCGGCCAGCAAATCGCCCTGTTGCAGCCGCTCCACCAAGACTGCGGTATCCACTAACGCGGCGCGGGCGACGTTGATAAAAACAGCGTGCGGGCGCAAGAGCGCGATTTCAGAACGACCAAGCAAATGTTGCGTGCCGGAATTGGAAGCGGCGCACAGCACGACGACATCCGATTCATGCAGCATCTCTTCAAGTGAGACGCGGGTGGCCCCATGCGCCTGAATTACGGCATCGGGCACGAAGGGGTCAACCACGCGCAGGGTCGGGTGGAAGGGGGCTAACAGTTCAGCCAGCCGTCTTCCGACATGGCCTAACCCCACCAGACCCACGCTGCGCCCTGTCAGTTCTCTTTCCTGGGGGTCAACGCCAGTGGGAAAACTCCGCACCCACGGCTCCCCCGCCACGCGCATGAGAGCATGATAATCCGATTGGCGGCGCAGTAGATTAAGCATCAGCCCCAGGGCCATTTCCGCCACCGCAGGCGACCAGCCATGCCGCGAGATCGAAACGGGCAGGCCGCGCCGCAAAGCGACCTGCGCCCCGGCCTGGCCGAGATCAAGGTGCCCGGCATAACGCAGGTTCGGTGCAGCATCTAAAAGTTCATCCGTCCACGCGGGCCACGACCACATCAAGACGGCATCCGCCCCCGCTAAATCGGGGCGGAACTCATCGGCTGTGTCATGCGAAGTCTGGCGCACCGTGCCCAGGGCTGCCAAAAGTTCAAAGACGGGAGCCAATGCCGGATACTCAAAGAAACCGGCGCGGAGGTTGACTAAAATATTCATCGGATAAGCGGTGTGGGTTGGTTCGTGGCAGGTGGCGTAGCGGGCGGTGCCGTAGCGGGCGGTGGTGGCACCAGCACTCCCGCGCGTTTCGCAGCGGTTTCGAGGGCCGTGACGCGGGTGCCTAAGCGGTCTAAATTCGCCGTAAATTCCTGACGCAGCGCGGCGATCAGGTTACCTATTTCGACGCGTGATAAGGTTGGAGTTGGGTTCGCATTCGTGGCCGCACCGGCGGCTCCCGCATTCGCCTGGGCCGCTTTCAATTGTTGTATCTCGGCTTGCAGTTGGGTGATCTGGGCGGTGAGTTCCTGGCGCAAAGCGGTTGTATCTGCTGGCGCTGCACCCGCATCTACCGCCGCTCCTGGCGCGGCTCCGGTGGCATCGGGCGTGGTAACTTCCGGGCCAGCCGCCGCTGCGTCTACGGGGGCGCTAATAAATAGTTCGCGTGCGGTAATGGGGTGGCCCGATCCCGCGTCTTTCCCGACTACAGAAGCGCCGCTGCCGACCGCGACCTCCGCCAAAGCCACTTTCTGTGTGGGGTCTTCGCCCCGGTGCAGCCAGGTCTGTGCGTTCACCAGCACTGTCTTAGGCTTGGGTTCGGGCAGGGTTTGCGAATTGCCATTGGCCAGGGTGAAAGCCGAAACCGTAATCACCAGGCTATTCTGCTCCGCGTTAATGGTCTGCACGATGCCATCGAGACGAATCTCGCCCTGTCGCACGGCCAGCGTGGTTGCCGCATCCGGTGCTGTTGCAGGGGCCGGTGCCGCATCTGCCGGGGCTGCGGCTGGTGCATTTTGGGCAGAGGCGGCTGGGCTGAGCAGACTCAGCATCCAACACGCACCAGATAAGGCCCAACCCGCGCTCATGACGCGCCTTTGCTTATTTTGAAAACGCATGAGGAACCTCCCAGAGAAGAATGGCTTGCCATTCACTATAACAGGCTTTGTTGCAGTTGTCATACCGACTCTGGCCGAAGCAGTGAGTCATTTATTTTTAGCAGGAAGACAGGAAGCAGGGAGAGCAGGAGAAAGGAGAAGAGTGAAAGGTGAAGATATGCACGCAGTATTTACAGCCTAACACGAACGCGTCTACTATCTCTTCCTGGCTCCCAACCTTCCTGACTTCATGCTAAAATAAAACTGGATGCCACTACTCTTTAACTGGTGCTGTTGCAGATGCGTAAGAGCGCGGGAAGAAGATGCAAAAGGTGGTGCCCTGGCCAACTGCGCTTTCCATTTCCAGACGAGCTTCGAGCAGTTCGCAGAGCCGCTTCACGATGGAGAGGCCAACGCCTTCGCTGTAGCGCATGATGTCAGTCGCCGCGAGGTCTGCCGGGTGTGCCGTCGGCAACTCGGTGTGAGCCGGAACCGGAGTTGCCGCGTCTCCGGCTTTTGGGGTGTCAGCTTCTCCGGTAGCAGTAGCTTCGCCTGTGGTAGCAGCGGCGATGCCAGGGCCGGAGTCGCGGATGGTAAGTCGCCACTGTGTCTCGTCGTGCCAGTCCCATGAAACCTCCACGCCGCCGCGCTGGGTGTATTTGAGCGCATTCAAGATGAGATTCTGCGCAATGCGCTGCACCTTGACGGCATCGCCCGCAACGGGCAAGCTGGCTGGGCCACGCGTATGGAGGGTCAAATGGCGGGCGTCTGCCAACGGTTGCGCCGTCTCTCCCAATTGTTGCAGTAACGCCGCTGCATCAAAGGCTTGGACAGTGCGTTTTTCCTGCCCCGCTTCCAGGCGTGCCAAGTCCATCAGGGCCGTCACCATCTGATAAAGCGCGGAGATGCTGCGTTGCACCATACCCACGATCTGGGCACGCATTGCCGGGTCTTTTGCCTCATCCAGCAATTGAGACGCGCCCACCGCCACTGTGAGGCTGCCCCGCAAGTCATGCGAAGCGGTGCGCAAGGCTTCGCCCCGCAGCCGCTCCAACTCGCTCATATCGGAGAGGGCGCGTTCCAGGTCATGCAGATGGCTGGTGGCTTCGGCTTCCTGCCGCTCGTTATACTGGGTGACACTCTCGTTGATGCTGTCATTGATGGCTTCGGCCAGAGCCTGGCGTGCTAAGTGCAGCAGTTCGGGATCGCCCTCAGGATGGGCGCGGCGGTACAGCTCCATTTCCTCAATGAGACAGTAGTGCAGGTGGCCCCACTCGCGGGTGACTTCGCGAAGATCGTAGCCTTGTTCCCAGCGATGGGAGCCATGCTCGCGCCCCTCTTCGCGCACCTGTTCCACTTCCTCGTCATCGCTATGGCCTGCTGAGGTATCGAGGGCGCAAAGGCGCGCATTGAAGGCCATCAGCCAGGTGGGGATGCCATCCAGGAATTGAGAGCGAGTCAGTTGCGACGCTGTGGAAAGCACCGGATCGGCTTCTGCCCGCATTTTCCAGGCGTGTAATATGGCCGCCCTGCGCTGCTGGAGATGCTTGGAGAGCTGATTAAAGAGTCGCTGCTCAGCGAGGGAAGTCATGTTTTTTGCCTCTGCCACGGTATCCTATATCGGCTCGTGGACTGCTGTCTCTCTCCGCTCAAAGATAATAGTAAAGACAATATTATAGAGCAGGCTGCGTGCCGTTTGGTCGCCTCACGACTATTCTGAGATAATTCTCAGACGCTCAGGGCGGGTGACAGTTCAAACAGAGAAGTTGCAGCACGGCGATAGCATCGTTAGCCTGCTGACTGTTGTTATGTAAAACTTCCCCTGATGAAAATTTCAGGTCAACAGACCATGCCGGGCCGCCCTAAACCCATTCAAGCTGGAGCCATCGCTGGTTGCCAGGCCGCGATACTCATCTTCTTTTTGCAACTGCTCTTGCAGGGGATCGGCCTGGGCGGTGCTCCCAATGGCGTGGCGGGCGCGCACGCCATTCTGCACCTCCAGGGAATGCCCGGCTTGCTGTTGGGATTGGCTCTCTTTTGCCTGTCGGGTGCCCTCTGGGGTGCGCTCTATGCGGCAGTGGTGCCCGTGCTGACACCGCGCTCCGGGATTCTGTTTTGCCTCATCCCGTGGCTGTGCGCTGTCCTCTTCGTGCAACCGTTGCTGGGCCATTTTACCCAGTCCAACACTGGTTTTGGCGGAGCCTTACTGTCCCTGATCGAAAATATCATCGGCGGCGCGTTCTTAGGCTATCGCACCCCTTTTCTAGCGGAGCAGTAGTCGGTGGCCAGTTAAGGAAAACCAGAGGCTAACCAAGTCGTTCTGGCTTAGTCTTCGCCAACTGACTACCGACTACCGCTCTGCCAGCGACCCTTGTGGTCGCGCTGCCAGGTGTCGGTGCCAATATCAGAGCTTTGTAAGACTACCGTATCATTACCCTGCCAGTGCATACTCCAGCGCATCCGGGCGGCGGCATGGGTCTGCTGCTGGTAGAGAATCTTACCTTGCCTGTCCTGGATAGCGAATTTTACGCACCCATAAGTTACCGGATCACTGTGGCTGGTATTAATACTCGTGACCAGCAATAGTTTGCCGTCGGGCGATGGCAGCGGCGGAGCAGGCGTGGAGGCTCGTGAATTACCACACCCACTCATCAGGCCGCTCCCAACTACCATAGCGCACAGTAGCGCCAGTCGTTGGATAGCCAGCATTAAGCTGTGTCCATAGTGGCTACTTGCTCGTTTTGGTGACGGCTCGACCCAGCATGATCCAGAGTCATTCAGACAATACCAATTGCAAATCCAGGCGTTGTTCAGCAAGACCTCTCCTTAATGAATGCCTTCTATTTGATATTCTATGGGGCGTTACGGCGGGTCTCAAGCACTCAGGTGCTTGGGATGATCCTCTGGCCATGAATATCGGACGACAGCATTGAGATAACTGATTAAGATGACTTTATGCGGTTTGTTTATACAGGCGTACGAAGTCTGCTATGGCTGGTCGGATGGGCGGACTGAGGTTAGAGGGAATGGCTTCAATATCAAAAAACCTCAACTCTTCGGCTTCGTGATTACCTTGCAAGTCACCCGCTAACTCATGGCTGATGTAAATGATGGAGACATTAAACACCTGGTCGCCATTGGGGTATTCGTAAAACATTTCCGGCCCGGAGTAGATGCCGAATAAGCTCAACTGCCCCAGGGTGAGGCCAGTTTCTTCCCGCACTTCGCGGCGGGCCGTGGCTTCTATGGTTTCTCCGGGTTCCATCGCGCCGCCGGGAATACCCCACAAGCCATTATCCGTGCGATGCTGCATCAATAACTGGTTTTGATGCGACACAATGAGCACCCCCGCGCCGACCGTAATCAGTGGGCGATGGCCCACCAACTGCCGTAACTCTTCCAGGTAGCTCATGTAATGGTGTCCTGAATTCAAGGGTAGCCGCGCACGCTTTTTACGGGTTGCGATGAAGCAGACAGAGGCCATGCACCCCAATGGCGGCCACTAGTGCGCCAAGGAGCACCCCAACTCCATCAGCAAAGCAGTTGATGCGGAAAGCGTGCTGGTAGGTATCGGCAATGATGAGGGCGTGCATGTCGTGGGAAGTGCGTGCCAGATGCTCCCAGCGTGCAAATGAGCGATTAAGGGAAGCCCAGTCTTGCAGCAGGTAGTAGCCGCTGACTGCCACTGCGACGTAACCGGGCAGCACGCCGCACAACCAAAGAGCCAGGACTTTCCCAGGCATAATTAAACTGCTAAAGAAATCACACGCTCCTCAGCGCGGCTCATAGGTGGGCGAGCCTTCTAAGGGCAACTCCACCGCCCAGATATTGCGATAGGCCACCAGGTTACTGTGATCTTGCAGCAAGAGGGGGCCAGGTTCGCCCACGCGCTCATCAATGGCCGCGCCTGTGACGCCGGGGAGTTCGATATTGTTATGAATCACACAGCCATTGAAGAGCAGGGTCAACCGCGCGCCTGCTTCAATTTGCTGGGCATCGCTGACGCGGGGCGCGCGAAAAATCACATCATAAGTTTGCCATTCTAAAGGTGGCTTGCAGGCATTCACCAGGGGTGCAAATTGGTTGTAAATCGCACCGCAGTCGCCCTTGCCGGGGATGTTGATGCCATAGGAATCAAGCACCTGAATTTCATAGCGTCCTTGCAGAAAGACACCACTGTTGCCTTTGCCCTGTCCCCGCGCTTCGGGCATATCGGGGCAGCGAAATTCAAGATGCAGATAAAAATCGGTGAACCGCTGCGTGGTCATAATGTCGCCGGTGCCCGGCACAACGTGTAAAACACCATCTTCGACTTTCCAGCCCGCGGGCCTGCCGTCGCGGGTTGTCCAATTACTAACATCTTGCCCGTTGAAGAGCCGCAGGGCTTGGTTTGGCGGTGTAGCATTAAGCGTGTCCATAATATAAATCCTTGCAATCTGAATTAGGGGTGTCCGTCATTATGACAGTTTCGCCGGGTGCTATTCCGTCTGCCAGCTCAATATCAGGCGTATTGATAAAGTACCTCGCGCAGCGCGTGGAAGAGATCAATGGACGCATCAATCTCGTCTTTGCGGATAGACACGCTCTCGATGTTCAAGCCCAATGGCAACGTTTTAGCGTAATTCTGCCCCAGTATCTCCTTTAAATTGGCGCAGCATAGCTCGATAGATTTCGCCAGAGGTGACGCCGCCTCTAGGATAGCTTGCTCGGTGGAGGGAGGAATAGCGATGCCCAACCACTTCATAAATTGCATCGTCCTGGGGTTTCCGCATGGTGTAAAGGTGAGAATGATACGGCGGGGCACTACCCCTCGCTCATGGCAGTCGCGGGTATAATCCTCCAGCATTTTGATGGTCGCTGCCGGGGAGTAAACGGCCTGCGAGATAAAGAACTGGCAACCCGCTGCGGCCTTTTCTATCATTCGCACGCTCTCACTGCGCGGTGGTTGGTGGCGTTCTGCGATAGCCACGCCCCCAAGGGTAAAGCCGCTGGGATGCGCGGCTGCCATCTGTGTCGCCCCTGTCAGTAATAGAGCTTCTGGCGGGCGTGTGATATTGCGTGATGTTGGCAGTCCCACCAGGGAAAGATAGCGAATCCCATATTGCCCCGCGCTCTGGTCTAACCACGCTTGCCAGGACGCGGCGTCCATCTGCCCGACATATTTGTAATTGACGGCGGGCAAACCGGTGCGCTCATGCAGCAGTTGGGAGTAGCGACGCGTGTCAATAGTCGGCAGGAAAGGAAATGGGCGTGGCTCCTCGGTGCGCGCACTTTCATCCTGCACATCATAAACCACCAGCCCATCGAGCGGCAGGGCCTGGACGCGGTCAATGAGCTTGCTGGCCGCATTCTCAATATCTTCTGCACTGGCACTGGCCCGTGGCGGCGTGGTGCCATAGAGCAACACCGGTTGGGTGGGATCAAATAACTTCGTTTCAATACTCATGGAAAAGGGGTGACGTAGCTACATAAAATGTGCAGTGTCTCCTGCACCTGCGTCCAAGGCACCCACAAGGGATGCCCCTACAACCTGCTCACCATCTCAAGGTTTCTTTATCGTCGCCCCGGTCTTTGGCGCAGGGGCGGGGACTGCCACTTTCGGCGGTGCTGGATGAGGCGGCGAGATGGCACTGCGTGGTGTAATGGTGAAGCTGCCTGCGATGTAGCTCTTGTAGCGGTCGGGCAGGCGCAGGTTGATTTGGCCGGGCGTCTTCCCATTCTGCGTTTTGCCGAAGTGTAGGTTCATCGAGTATTTGCCCATAAACATCACGCGCTTGCTCTGAGCCGGACTGGGGCCGGTTGACCATTCCATAAAAATATGCGGAATAATAGTGCCGAGGGGCGTTTGCGGTTTGACATGGTAGCTCTTGCCATCCAATTTCTCCCCCGTGTTCAGGAAGAGAAAAATTCTCAGATCGCGAGCTGGAATCGGCCCCTGACCCTGGCTAAAGGTCAGCACACCATTGGATTCCATTACCACTTTATCAACATTGAACGGTTGCCCGTAAATACTGCCCTTAACAGGTTGCGTGGGCAGGGGTGCATTACTGATGTCGGACGCGGGCGTGGTGGCGGGCGGGCCGTTCCAGGCGGGTTCAGGGTCTTGCGGATCGGGCGTGATGGCAAAGGTGCCCGCGATAAAGCTTTTATCCATATCGGGCAGGCGCAGGTTAATCTGGCCGGGTAGGGTGCCGTGCTGGGGCTGGCCAAATTGCAGGCGCAGGGAAAACTTGTCGCTATAATAGACGCTCTGCGGCATGGCCTGGCCGGGCGGCGTCCAACTCATGTGGACGCCCACGACGCCCAGTTGAGCGCCGGTTGGCCCACTGTACAAGTGCTGCTTCTGCCAGTCAGGAGTGCCCATCGTCGCCGGGCGCACCAGGAAGGTGCGGCCTGGTAGTTTCTCGCCACTTTTCAGGGTGATATGCACTGCAACTTCGCGGGTGTTATTGAAGACCTGGCCTTGCCGCAGCGTCAGATGATACTGCGTGACCTCAGTCACTTGTTTGCCCCGCGACATCATGGGGCTGGTGCTGGTTTGAAGTTGAGCCTTCTCCACCGTGAACTTCTGCTGATGCACCGTGCCCGCTGCCGGTTGCGCGGGGAGGGGAGCTTTCGTGACATCCTGGGTGAGCCTGGTGGGAGCCTGGGTCGGCATCACAAAGGCAGCGCGTGGCGTGCCTGCTGCACTGTTAGTAGTGGTGGTATTTTGCGACTGCTTGCTCGAATGAGGGCAGCCACTCAGCAACGGCAACGATAGAGCCGCCAAGGGTAGCCAGACCAGCGACTTGGTTAAATTATTTCGGCGTGGGCCGAATGGTTGTCTCATCTTTCTCCTGTCATTAGGAACGCTTTGCTAATTCTTATTTTACTGAAAGGAGCAACAGACCCCCACCCAGCCTCCCCCTTGTTAAGGGGGAGGAGGTCGCTCCCACAGTTTGCTCGTGTGGTTAGCACTGTCTTGGAATTCTTTTATTGTAAGTTGCGTGGATTATAGGTTGCGTGGGGTTAGCCGATGGTGGAGTGTAACTCCTCCCCCTTAACAAGGGGGAGGCTGGGTGGGGGTCTGTTCCCCTTCATTCTTTTCCTGCTGCCATTCATCGAGCATCTGTTGCAAGCCCTTTTCTAATTCTTGCACCCGGTCGCGCAACCAGGCGGCTCGTTCATATTGGTCTTTATCAATGGCGGCTTCTTTGGCTTGATTCAGGTCAGCGATTGCTTGCTGCAAGAACTGCTTTTTGAGACGTTCCGCGATCTGGGCAAAAGCATGATCCACGTCCAGGCCGCACTCACTGAATAACTTGACCCAGCGGTCATCACGCTCACGCAGGAGAACATAAAGCCAGTGTTCCACGCTCACTTTCTCATGCCCCATTTGCTGCGCTTCGAGTGCGCCAAGGGAGAGGATGAATTGTAGTCGCAACGTGGTATTGTAAACGGCATCTTTCGTCGGAGACGATTGTGGCGTGTCTTCCGCGGTTGGGCGATCATAGAGAATATTGAGCATTAACTTTTTTACATTGACTCCTAAATTACGGAGTATGCTCGTGATATTATTTTCTTCATGTGGCTGCTCTTGATAGAGTTGGCGGAGATGACCCTCGTCGAGTTCACCAAGGTCAACTGTATCTCTCAGCAAAGAAAGCAGAAGGTGTTCCGGTTTTACATGATTACTTTTGACGTGACGGGCTTCCAGAGCAGCTACCTGCAAACTAAATAAAGATTGCGCTGTTAGCTTAGGTGGCTCGGCAGAAGGATCAGGTTTAGCTTGTTCCACCGCCGCTAATAGAGCCTCAATCGAAGCCTGGATTCTTTTAGGGGTGATGCCCACTCTAAGGAAATCATGGGCTGTCCCCGCATCGTGCTTGAGAAGCGCCAATAACAAATGCTCAGGGTTGATGGCTGGACTATTAAAACGCTGCGCTTCTTCCTGCGCCATGAGAAGGATGCGTCGGGTGTCTGCCGCATAGCGTTGCCACATAAAAGTTCCTTGCTGGCTTGGAGCCGGGCATTGAAATACCCGGCGGGGAGGCTAAAGCCAACCGTCCTCCCGGACGGCTCTGACTATAACTTTGTCCTTGTGGCGTCCGGTAGGACGCTTGGCGGCTTGTCCGCCTCCTTGCCGGGTATTTCAATGCCCGGTTTTCATGGATAGGATGTTACCACCTGAATAAGAGTCGGCGGCAGGGTGTGTAGCTCGCTCTGCGAGAAGCCAGCGTTGCGGAACATGCTTTCGAGTTGTGCGAAGGTGTAGGCATCGCCACTGGGCGTGGAGCCAAGCATGGTCAAGCTAAAGGCGGCGGCCATTGGCGGTGAGATGCGGTCGTCATTGGGCACAAATTCTAAGGTCAGCGCCCGTCCGTCTGGTGCCATAGCCGCCCGGATTTTGCGCAGCAATTGCTCGTTGGTGGCGACATCGAAATGGTGTAGGAAGTTGGTGATTAAAATGAGGTCATAGCCCCCACCGAAATCCACCTCAAACGCGCTGCCGGGCAGCAGATGATAGCGGTCGCTGACTCCACTGGCCGCTGCATTCTCCTGCGCCACTTGCAACACGTTCTGCCAGTCTACAGCAGTGATTTGGGCATTGGGAAACTGACGCGCGAAGGCAATGCCAAAGACACCGTGACCGGCGGCAATATCCAGGACTTTAAGCGGTCGGTCGGTAGCGAGCGGATGAGCCGTATCGCCTTGCACCAGCCCTACCATCCCCTGTGCAGGCATCATCATGAGGGGTGCCATGCCGCGTGCAAAATCCACCCACATGGGATGATCGGGAGTCACCGAGCCTTCGGCTGGCAGCGTCGTCCTCCCCTGCCGCACGGTGGTCGTTAAATCATTGAAGCCCTGCATAATCATGGGCGAGTTCAAGAAGCGCAGAGCACCGCCAACATAGGCCGGTGAGCTTTGATTGAGAAACATCGTCGTAGCGGGGGTGAGGCTGTAACTTTGTCCCTCTTTGGTGATAAAGCCGATGATGGTGAGGTAATCGCACAAGATACGGATGCCGCGCTGGCTGGCCCCGCACTGCGCCGCCACTGCCTCGGCTGTCGCGCCCTGGCTGCCGTCTTGACTGAGTTTTCCTATGGCCGTAAAGACACCTAACTCCACGGCGGCTTTGAGGGCTGCCGAGCGTTGATAAGCATTGGCGGTTTCAAAGAATAAATCCGGCGAAAGATTGGGCTGAGACATAAGTAAGCTCCTTGTAAATTGTTGCTAACTTATTATACGTGCTTAAATGAGCTGCGGTATCCTGACGCTATCTCTAATCTCTGATAAAGGGAATAGCCCTCACCCCCAGCCCCTCTCCCACTGCGTAGGCGAGGGGAGTGCAAGGGCAAAGTTTTCACGTTATTTAGGGTGTAATCCATTATAAAATAGACCAGGTTTAAACAAAACGAGCAAGTTATCCTTCGTGTTCCCCTCGCCTACGCAGTGGGAGAGGGGCTGGGGGTGAGGGCTACTCCCAGCCATTGCTCAAATCACATATATCCAGCATAACCCAACAGCTCACGAGTTTCTGCGTCGGCGTCTTGCAACAGCTTGGTCGTTAGTCCCTCTTCCGGTTTGACGCCGTAGATAGCCGGTTTCTGCCAGGCCGGGCCATAGCCGAAGAGCAACAAGCGGCGCATGGTGCAGCCGGGCTGGGTGGGCAAGGCACGATGCCAGAGGGCGCCATGACAGATGACGAGGCTGCCTGCGGGTAGCTGTAACACCACCTGGCCCGGTAAATCACCAAAGTCATTGGCGGGTTGATCTTCGTTGATGCGATGGTGCGAACCTGGCACCACCGCGAGCGGGCCATTGGTCTCATTAATGTCGTCCAGGTAGAGCAGCACGTCGAGCGTTTGTGGGCGGGCGAACCACGGGGGAATCGGGTCGGGGATGAGGCGTTGATGAAAGTGCCATTCGGTTTCCTGGTTGGGGGTGTCAGGATAACAGACGCGCCCCGTAAAACCGCGATGCTGCACATAAGGCCCGAACATGGCGCGCGCAATCGAAAGCGTTGGCTCCCATTTCAAGAAGTCCAGGAACGCGGGATGTTTATCCATCAGATGGCGAATGAACACCCCGCCGAAAGCACGTCCTCCCCCTCTTTCGAGATGCCCGTCACGCTCCACAGTCTCATCCAGGGCGGTGCGCAGTCGCTCGATTTCAGATGGTGGCAGCAAAGCTTCGCGCACCAGATAGCCATCATGGGCCAGGTTCTGGATTTCTGCGGGGGTGGCTAAGACTTCCACTTCACGCACCGGAAATCCTTTGGCATGGTCGCGCACCCGATAAGTGATGTGGTGGCGTCCGGGGATACTTGATTCGTTATAGGACACGCTCATAAAAGTTTTCCTTTGGTGTTAAGTAATGGGAGACATAATTGCAGTCAGGGGCGCAGGGACAGGGCACAATGAGTCGTGCCCCTACGGGCGTCCTGTTCCAACCCATTGGACAATGTTATACCATATCAAGGTTAAATACGTAGGGGCATGATTTATCGTGCCCTATTAGACCCTGACCCAAAACAATTAATCACATCAAAGGTTCATGATGCAGCAGCACGATATGCAGCACGATGATAGGAAGCAGCACCATTTAAGAGTTCGTCGGCCCGTCAAAATGCTGGTAGGGATATTATCTGGAGCGGCGGTGGCTCTCGCCATCAGCGGCGGCATGAAAGGTTTTGCCCAAAATGTGGCGGCAGTGGTGGCACGTTTACAGGTGGGGCCGCGTATCGAAGGCACCGCCATCACGTCGCAGGGTTGGCAAGTCACGCCTGCGGGCCAGCAGATAACCCTCGGTGATAGACCTTATGGCATGACTATCAGCCCCGATGGTAACACGCTGCTCGTCAGCAACGATGGCTATGGCACCCACTCGTTAATGGTCGTGGATCGCGCCAGCCATAATGTGCTGCAAATCATCCCCTATCGCAGTCCCGAAGGGCTTTACATCGGAGTTGTGTTCAGCCCCGATGGGCAGCACGCTTATGCCTCGGCGGGCAGCAATAACAAAATCCGCGTTTACGATGTGCAGAGCCAACATTTAACCGAACGGGAGCCGATAATGTTGCCGACGACGGGCGCGGGCGGTAAAAGAATCAATCCCTACCCGGCGGGATTAGCCATCGCCCCCGATGGACAAACCCTCTATGTGGCCGATAACCTGGCGGATGCCCTCTCGGTAGTAGACGTGGCGAAGCGCACGGTGACGGCGACCATTGCGGTTGGGCACAATCCTTATGGTGTGCTGCTGTCCAAAGATGGCCGCACCGCTTATGTGAGCAACTGGGGCGAACAGAGTGTGAGTGTGATTGATCTGCCGTCGGCGACTGTACGACAGACCGTCGGTGTAGGGACGCACCCTAATGCCCTGGCGCTTAATCCACAGAGCAATGAAATCTATGTCGCCAATAGCGATAGTGATTCCGTTTCCGTCTTAGATGGATTTACCTCCCGCGTCAGCCGCAACATTGACCTCGCGCCGCTCGATGGGGCACCGGTTGGTTCCAGCCCCAACGCCCTCGCTATCGCGCCCGATGGCGACACGCTGTATGTGGCTAATGCAGGCAACAATGATGTGGCCGTTATCCGTTTAGCGGAGCGTCCCGCTGCCAGTGCGCCGCTCTCGGCCCTGGTGCAAGCAGCGCGCAACGGGGCAGGGGACAGCATCCTCGGCAGGATTCCCACCGCCTGGTATCCCACGGCCTTAACTCTTGCTGCGGATGGCAAGACCCTTTATGTCGCCAATGCTAAAGGACTTGGCGCGGGGCCAAATGGCGGTACCCAAAAGGGTTACATCGGAAGCATGATGAAAGGCACGCTCTCGGTTATCCCTGTGCCGGATGGGGGGCAGCTTGCTCGTTATAGCCAGCAAGTGGCTATCAACAATGCGCCGCAAGATCGCGCGGTGGCGATGGCCCAGGTCAAGGATGGTTGGGCTGTGATCCCGCGCCGCGCCGGAACCCATTCTCCCATTCAGCACGTCTTTTATATCATCAAGGAAAACCGCACCTACGACCAGATTTTGGGTGATTTAGGAAGGGGCAATGGCGACCCTTCATTGGCGATTTTTGGCGCAGCCATCACGCCCAATCAGCATCAGCTTGCTCGTCAATTTGTGACGCTCGACAACTTCTATGCCGATAGCGAAGTTTCCGCCGATGGCTGGAACTGGTCTACGGCGGCTTATGCCAATACCTATGTGCAAAAGAACTGGCCGCAGAACTACTCCGGTCGCAACCGGCCCTATGAGTTCGAGGGCGGCAACCTGGCGACTTCGCCGGGCCGTGACCCGCAGCAAGGCTACTTCTGGGACTTACTGGAAACGGCGCATATCTCTTATCGCAACTATGGCTGGTGGCTCGATGGCAAAGTGACCGAACCGGAACTGATGCGCCACACTGATATGGAGTTCACCGGCTGGAATTTAAGGCTGAAAGACCAGGTGCGCGTTGACCAGTGGCTTAAGGAGTTCCGCGTTTACGAGGCCAATGGCCAGTTGCCCAGCGTGGAATTGTTACGCCTGCCCAATGACCACACGGCTGGCACGGGCGCTAACTCCCTCACGCCGAGCGCGATGGTGGCCGATAACGATCTCGCCCTGGGCCGTCTGGTGGAAGCCGTATCCCATTCGCGCTACTGGGCCACCTCCGCGATTTTCGTGGTCGAAGACGACGCCCAGAGCGGTAACGACCACATAGACGCCCATCGCACCGCTGCCCAGGTCATCAGCCCCTACACGCAACGCGGGACAGTAGATTCGACCTTCTATGACACCTCCGCCATGCTGCGCACAATGGAACTCATTGTCGGCGCACCGCCCATGACGCAATTCGATGCGGCAGCCACGCCAATGGTGAATGCCTTCACGAATCGTCCCAACCTCACACCTTACACCGCACGCATCCCGGCCCAATCGCTCGACGAGAAAAATGGCCCCGCTGCCCCAATGGCCGCCGTCTCCGCCAAACTCGACTTCACCCGCGAAGACCGCGTGCCAGACGCCCTGCTCAACGAAATCATCTGGAAAAGCCTGCGTGGTTCGCAAAACGTTGCAGCGGTGCACCACACGAGATTCAACCAGACGCGAAGTAAGGCCAGGGTAAAGCCCGGAGGGGATGACGATTGAGTTGCTGTGAGTGGGTGTGAAAGGTTAAGGCACCAATCCCTGGCGCTTTAATTCATAGGCAATAAACGGTGCCTTCTTTTCAAGATGAGAGAAGCTTATCTCGCCTGTTGTATATTCATCAATCCAAGCCTTCCGTGAAGATAGGCAAGCTTCGTCATCATTCAGTTTGAGGCGAGCAATAGTAGCTGTTACTTGAGTTTTCTCTGAAGCAGTAAGATTCTCACCAGGCAGCACCATATATGAAGAAAAGTCTATTATGAACCAGTTAGCCTTTATATTAAAAGGATCAAGAACATCTTGATGTTCGCGTTTGTAGCTATTCATGAGCAAACACGCGAGACGGTAATTTGACCACTCATAGGCAAGGTCAGGTCGTGCAGCTATGGGAATATAATGGTCTACGGTAGGTGTGCCAGTTGGTTTAGAAACCCATTGGGCGCAATAGGCGCAGATATTGTTATAAGCTCTTCTAAGGTTCGGCAGAGCGTCCGTCCAGCATTCATAGTTTTTCCATTCGGCTCTTTTCTGAGGGCTTGGATTTTTCTGTAAGAACTTCTGCCCCTCTTGGCGAACCTTTGTATCAAAGTCAGGGGGTTCTGGCTGCATGGTTACTGGAATCACAATTCCACTCCATGTTTTTCAGCGAAGAACGTCCAGCGTGGCCAAAAGACATCAATGTCAGATAGATATTTCTGAAGCTCTTCCGATACTCGTGCAATATCTTCTCTGGCTGGGTTGTCTTGCTGTTGAAGCGCTTTTGCAGATTGTATTGCTTTCTCTGCCTCTAACGAGCGTGCCTGGGCCAGTTCAAACACATCTGATTCGAGCCAGAAATCTACACGGCCCCTGTGGATGAATGGAAGTTCTTTTAGCACAACTTGATTGGCTATTAAATTATCATTGGCGAAGTCTAAGTGGAAAAGCTTATCTCTCTCCGGGACGAACTCTGGTTCTGCTGAGGCCATCACCAGGGGAGAATGAGTAGCAATAATGGACTGCACCTCAAGGTCATATTCAGAAGTGAGGTCGTTCTTTACGGCAAGCAGGGCAGGGAGAATCCGTCGCTGCCACTGAGGATGCAGATGGGCCTCTATTTCATCTATCATCAATACAATGTTCTTTTCTGGCTGTTTACGTGCCTCCTCAGAATTTATGCGGTGTTCATTCCATGCCCAAACGAGCAAGTAGGCTAATGTTATAATCCGACGCACGCCAGCGGCAGCATGAATCACTGGAACAGTGCCATAAGGATGTTCCAAAGTAGGAAATTCCCTCGTGTCATCTATCAATAACCTTTTGGGAGTGCCTGGACGTAATATGCCTAAGTCACTGCCTTGCGGTGGAGATAATGTCCGTAAAACCTTGGTAAAAGTCTCGAACGGATGCTTTTTAGGATTGTTCTGCCAGCCAACCCAATCGCGGAGCAAGCCATTAATGCGGACTCTCTTTTGGCCTCCTACTGTTTCCTCAAAGCCGTCCCATACCTGATCCCTTGTAAAAACGAAGGGACGAGGCAGAGTAGAATTGCCCTCTGGTGCTTGAATTCGGATAATGGGATCACAGATGGCGAATGATCCATCTACCCTCGCATAAATTACTAAGCCAGGAATAGTAGGCCGTTCATTGGGCACCAGCCACTTTTTGTCATCCTCCCAAGTAGTCCAATTGTAAGATGCAGTAACTGTTGGGGCGGGGCCACTCGCGCTTGCAATTTGGAAGATGATTTTAGGATCGGTTGATTGTGCATCATCTCTGGGGTAGGCGGGTAAACCGGCCCACTGCCCGGTTAGTGCCCACCACGCACATTCAAGCAAAAAGGTTTTTCCGAAGCCATTATCACCAGTTAGGATGTTGAGACGTTCGGCTGGCTCGAATTTGAGCTGGGTTGCTGGCCCCACACCTTGAAGTTCTAAATAAGCAAGTGTGCCACCTTCTTCGGCTACATCTTCCGGCAGAGTCGTAATAATGCTGCGCAACTCTTTCCAGGTGACAGGATCATCCTGGAATAGCTCCACATTAGCATAATCAGGAACGGACACATCGAATAACTCTTGTTGCTCTGTGTCGGTGATGAAGAAATCATTGACAAAAGTCTTAATTATGTGTTGAGCGGTAGTTTCAGTAGGCCATGTGCGTTCACGGTAAAGCCACACGGCCAAGTCATAAATTGGAATACGCTTATTCTGGTAAGGGGGTAAATTATTGGAAAGATTAGATTTCAATACCTCAACATAATTAAGTTGCCAACCCCACGACTTTGATGGTTTAGGGTGGATAAAGACACGCTCAAAATTACCACGGGTGCGAGAACTTTGAGCCGTTGAGGAAGCATATTTCTTGCGCGATACCCAACGGCTATCCTTTCTGTTGGTTCTAAAAACTTGATAATAAAAATCTGATGTCTTAATAGGTCTATAAAACTGATCTAGAAATTCTGTCTCTCTCCTACTAATTTCGAGTGGCTTAGTGTCACCAATGGGTATCTTTTCTTGCTTACAGACGAGGAAACTAATTCCATAAAAAGGATGAATTGACTTTAGGTTCTCAAGTGCCTGCTCTATCTGATAAAGACTTAAAAACATAGTGTTCCCTCATGGGGCTTCTGCAATTGAGACACCATGTAATCGCAAAAGATGGGGCTGAGTTCGATGCCGATTGCTGAACGCCCAGAATTAAGGGCTACCCTTAAAGTGGTGCCACCCCCAGCAAAGCAATCCAGCACTGAACCCTGTGGAGGGCATCCTATAGCCAGACAGCGTTCAACTAATTCGTCAGGGTAGGGCGCAGTTTCAAGTCCATTAGTTGATTTGGGGCGTGCTGCTATTGTCCAGACATCCTCGTCAAAATCTTGGTCTATAAGAGGTTGGCGATTAAAGTAATATTTTCTGTCTTTAACGAACATAAACACATACTCATAACTACGGCGGGGGCGATCATTCACGGCTTCTGGTAAGCAACGATCTCGATGCCATATGATGGCACTGCGCAATACCCATTTTCTCGTTTCCATTTCAGTGGCCACTCGCCACGGAATACCAATGAGAGATTTACGCTGTATGCCAATACCTACCCCACCACTTTTATCTACGGCACGCAAGCCAAACCGCCGCTTATTGCTCTTGGGATCAATACCATGTGACTTGCCCTTACCAGAATAATAGGTGTCTCCCAGGTTTAAAAAAAGAACGCCATCCTGTTTGAGGACTCTATAAACATCGTCCATAACAGAAGCTATGGCTTCTATATACTCCGGGACTGTCTCTTCTTGACCAATTTGCTCATCTACTCCATAGTCCCTTAAACAATAATAAGGGGGTGAAGTAACAACACAATTGACACAATTATCGGGAAGAGTCTTTAAGCAATTCCGCGCATCCCCTTGTAGAACTTGCCAATCCGATCCATTGGCATTACCACGCCATAATTGTGGCTGGGGTTCTGCCTTAAGCTGAGTTTGGGGTCGGGGTTTGCCAGGCTTAGTAGACACTGCTGAAGTATGCCTATTAGTGATATTGCGTTGAGGCGAGCGGCACTCGTAACCTAAATTTGTGATAGAAAGTTCTTTCCCAATAGGGTGTTCTTTTAATGCTTCCTGCCTGGTTTGTGCAATTGTCTGGCTTGAGTTCACTAAGGTTTCTGTATTGGCACTCATAGTATTATTTACTTCGGCTGCAAACTGTAATGGTTTAAATTAGACACTCAACTCGATTTTCTATTTAGCCTCCGCACTGGATATTGGCTATAGAACGTTTAAAGACGCTCAATTAATAACATTGTCTTCTTTTATTATGCCCCGAAGAGGTAATAAAGTGAAGGAAATCCTACAAATATATGGTGAGCAAAATGTTAGGGGCTACTCGCTAAGCTGCTATTGACAGGCGTAAGAAAAAATTCAAGATTACTTGAATTTCCTATCATCTTTCGGCTCTATCTTTGCACGGCACCCCTGACGCCAGACATCGAAAAATATAGTAGTTGTTGAGACAAGATTAAGGAGTCAGGACAATGGCGTTGAAATCGTTGGAAGATGCATTAGTAGATGAGTTGCAGGACTTGTTGAGTGCCGAGACGCAGTTGACACAGGCGTTGCCGAAGCTGGCCGAGAAAGCCACGCACCCGGAATTAAAGGCGGCCTTCCAGGAGCATCTGGAACAGACCAAAGGGCATGTCGAGCGGTTAAATCAAGCCTTTAAGTTGCTGGGCAAAAGCCCGGAGTCCAAGACCTGTGAGGCCATGAAAGGGCTGATCAAAGAAGGCCAGAGCGTGATGGAAGAGGACGCCGCGCCCAATGTGATGGACGCCTTCCTGATTGCGGCGGCGCAAAAAGTGGAGCACTACGAAATCGCCTCCTATGGCACGGTTTGCACCTGGGCCGAAACCATCGGTAATGAAGAATTGGCCGATCTCCTGGGCGAGACCCTGGACGAAGAGGAAGAAACCGACGACAAACTCACGGAGTTGGCGGAAGATGTGATCAACGAGGAAGCGGCTTAACTCCTGTCAACGTTTTGATTCAACGCTTGAGTGAGTTTTGCGCTTGAGTTGCGAGAAGCTGGAGGGAGAGGAGCTGAAGCTGACACCAGTTTTAGCCCCTCTCGTTATTTTGCACTCAAACTGGCTAATTCTTCGTGGAACAAGTAACCGGCGCAACCACAGCGATTGGGTTTGGCGCACAGGTCGTGGATGGTCGGCAATAAGTCACTGCGAAACTTGGATTTCTCAATCCAGGCGTCGGCGATGGACAGCGCGTCCGTATAGCGGTGAGGCTCATCGCTCAGCACAATCACGCAGGGGGAGCCGGGCTGGTGCTTCATCCACTCCACTGTCGAGTGACAAAGTTCTTGCTCGGCCAGCGACTCGCTGATAATGATGAGTTCCGGGTTTAAGCCTTTCGCTTTTGTGGTCGCTTCCTCGCAGGAGTGAGCCGCACCAATGACGGCCAGGTGCTCCTGCTCTTCCAGGAAACGGGTTAGCACCAAAACGAAGTTCGGATCAGCATCTACGATCAGGGTGTCCAGGGGCAATAAGTGAATTCCGCTCATGATAAATTTCCTTCGTTACTCATAAAATAAGTTGCGACAGGTTTAATAGTAGAAGTCTCTGCTGTGGGCGAAAGGGCCGTCTTTTCGCCCACAGATTTAGGCTCCAACATGGTCTGGCTGATACATTAATCCCGCTATCAATTCTCCGACCTGGCTAAATTCGCTGGACTTATCCAGGAAGTAATCCGCGCCTGCGGCCATAGCCCTCGCGCGGTATGGTTCATCGGCATAGTTGGTCAGCACAATCACCAAGGGCTTCCGTGGCTCACCTTGAATATCTTTCAGCACTTGTAAGCCGCCACCCCCCGGCATGTGCCAGTCCAGGACGATGGCATGGGGCAGCAAACGCCGGATATGCTCCGTTGCTGCGGGCGCATCTTCCGCCAGCCCGACAATCTCGATGTGCGTGTGCGGCGTCAGCAGAGCATCTAACCGTTGCCGGATGAGCGCCGAATCATCCGCGATGACGACTCTGACCTGATTGTCATGGCCAGCGCCTGACCACTGCGTTAAATTTTCCATCTGCCACCTCGCTCCCTGGCACCCTCGCACGGGCACCTATTTAAAGATTAGTTGATCCAACACGGCATTACTGTCGAATAAATAGTTGTTGTCGTGTCGTAGAAATACGGTTTTTCTGTCGTAAAATTACGACACGAGAGGAAGGCGCACGACTTTTTAAGGAAGGCGCACGACTTTTTATATTTCCAGCGGGGACTGCTGCAATAAATGTTGGAAGCGGTTGCGCGTGGTTTGCTTGCCCGGTAAGCGTCCCTGGTTTTCACACTGCTGGATGCAACTCACGCTGCAATCGAGCAGGTCAGCCATCGCTTCCTGGCTCAAGTTGTGCTGGATGCGGTATTCAAAGATCGGGCCGCTGCCCTTGCTGGTCATGGTATAGGCTCGTTTCGGTTTCATGTTAGCTTGCCGGGTGATTAGCCGTTACCCCAGACCGCCCAGGCTCCAATCAGCCCGGCCAGACTGACTAAAATTCCTGCGACTAGCATCTTTCACTCCTGTTAGTCGTCATCCCGCAAGGTTTGACGCCTGCGGCTCAACTGACCGCATAAGTCACGGCGGCTGGCACCCGGCAATGCGGACAGACCATCACGGACTGGCCGTGTCGGCTACGACCCTCAAAGCGCGGACTTGGCCCCATATAGTTGCAGGCTTCGCAAGTGGCCCAGCCCTCTGGCAAACGAGACCCCTGGTCGGAATAGCTGGGCGGTGCTTTAGCCACATGCGACTCATCGCCGCCATAGACATAGACTCGCCGCAGCAGGGCGAAGACGCGGGCGATCAACATGGGCGGGTCCAGCGGCTTCAGAAGGTAATCATCCGCCCCCACTTTAAGTCCTATCAGTGGGACTTGGTGGTCGGTTGCGGCAGTGGTCATGAGCAGTGGCTTGGTGCTATTCTCGCGGATGCGGGCGCATAAGGTTTCCGCCGTGGGCGTGCTCAAGTCCAAGAGCACAAGGTGAATGTTATTCTCCCGGAAGGCGCTCAAACCGGCGGCGGCGCCCACCGCATAGCGGCACTCCAGGCCAACTTTATGGAGGGTGTTGAGGATGAGGCGGGCACTGTTGTCCTCGTCGCCTACCAGCAAGACGCGGTAGTTTTTTGTAGTGCCTGATGTAGATGTGTTCATGCGATTACTCCTGTTTCTTTCTCGCGTAAATTTATGATTTTTTAACTTGATGTTGTCTGGCCGGGGCCGGCCTCGTCACCAACCACCCATAACTTCGGGTGCTCGGTGGCGAGGCAGGCCCTTTGGCTCAGGCGGGTTAGCGAGCCGTCAACGGCGAGGTTGAACCGGCCAGAGTGTCACCTTTAGCATCTTGCAAGTCGTGCCAGCCAGCCAGGACATGATCGCCTGCATGAAGGCTGCTTTCCGGCAAGCTCAACGTGACACTATGGGTGCTGGCGTTGTAACCAGCACTCTCCACGTTGACGGAGCGGCCATTGACGGTAACGCTGTAATGGGTAGGATCACTGGCCGTTGCCGCATCCAGGGCGCTCATGAAACGGAGGCCAACCAGACCAGTTGCCGCCTCGACCTTAGCGGTCGAAAGAGTGATGGACGACTTGGCCACGTTAGATGTGGAGACAGATGCCTTGGCGACGGCATTTCCAAAAATGTTCCGCGCCAGCACCTCCTGATAATCAATTTCAACAGTCTTCGTCGTGACACTAATGCGAACGGTCAAGCCTTCCGCAAGCGGAGAGTAAGCCGGGTAAGTAATGGCATTGTTGGGCGGATTGTATACGTCAATTTCGTCGGCTGCAAGGCCAGCGCGGGTGAAGGTGAGATCGTAGTTGCCAGGGGGGATATTGTCCAGGTGGTAGCTCCCGGAGCCAAAGTAAGGATCGGCGGGATACTCAACCACGGTGCTGGCAAAAATACTGCTGCTGCCAACCTTGCGCAGGGTGAGCATGGCCTTATACCTCAGATTGCCCAGACGCTTCCCGGAAATGGCACTACTGATCCCCTTGACAACGCCTTGTATGGTGACGCCAGAGGGCAGGGAGCCGTCATACTCGCTGAAGTCGAGACCGCTTAAGCTCTGGGTGGTGAGCATAACGTCCAGACCTGCTGGACTCCAGCCCCCGGTGCTATGGCCATACCCATCTGTAACGCCTATATCAGGATAAACGAAGTACTCAGCGGACGGTAAGTTGTGAAAGGTGTAGGCACCGGTGGCATCCGTGTACACTGTCTGAATGATTCTGCCGCCATCAATGGCACAGGCCACCGGGATGCCCTCAATGCCTTTCCCCTTGTAGGTGACGTGACCGCTGATCGTTGGATTAACCTCATTGATCACGAAGTTAATGTCTTTCACATTGGCGTTGGTGACACTCACTGGCGTTGAGGTCGGAGCGAAGATTCTCCCCTTCAGGCTGGCCGTAACGGTATAGTCACCAGCCACCAGGTTATCCGTGGCCACCGCACCGAAGGTATAATTGCCCTTGCTATCAGTGGTGGTCGTCCAGGTTTTGCTGCTGGTGGTGCTACTCAGCGTGAGCGTGACGCCAGCGACCCCCTCGCTGGCTGCGCCGCCCGGTGTAGTGACCTTGCCGCTAATGGTGTAGGTCGGTGGTGGCGGCGGATCTGACGCGGTAAAGTTGGCATCGGTCACATTAGCATTCGTCAGCGTCACCGGGCGCGAGGCCGGGGTGAAAGTGGTGTTTTTTAAGCTGGGCGTAACGATATACTTGCCCACTTCAAACAGGTCATTAATGGTCTCATCCCCAAAGCTATAGTTGCCCTTGGTATCTGTCGTCGTCGTCCTGCTCAGTCGGCTGGTGGTGCTACTCAGCGTGACCGTGACTTCACTGACTGCTGCGCCTGCCGCTGTGGTGATCCGTCCGCCAATGGCATAGGCCGGTTTGCCAACGAAATTGCCGGTTTTAACGTCATCCGTCAGCAGAGTGAAATTAGCATCACTGGGCGGGGTAAATTTAAAACCGGCCCTGCTGGCCACAATTGAGCAAGTGCCGGATGGCACCTTGGTGAAGGTGTAGTTACCTTTGCTGTCGGTGGTGACCTGCGCCACCGGTACGGGGGAGTATTGATAAAGCTTCACAGTCGCACCCCCGATTCCATCGCCCTTGCTATCTACCACGCGCCCGCTGACCTGGAAAGTCGTGGTTAACACGAAGTTCATGGCAACGAGGTTGGCGTCAGCTACAGTGACCTTGACACTGGCCGGGTCGAAGCTCAGACCGCTTTTAGTCGCCGTCAGGTCATAGTCGCCCTGGCGCACTGCTGGCAAGATGTAACTACCGCCATTATCCGACGTGGCCTTTTGCACGATGGTGCTGCTGCCGTGCTTGCGCAACTCGATCACGGCACCGCTGACGGCACCCCCGTGAACCGTGTAAACGGAACCGCTGATATTAAACCTCGGCGCGGTGGCTTCCTTGAAATTAATGTCGGTGACATCGGTATTATCGCCGGTGACAGTCTGCGTGGGCGGGTTAAACGTCCAGCCTTTCTTGGTGGGGGTGATTGTGTAGGTTCCGGGAGAAATGCCCGCCAAGGTATAGTTGCCATTCGCATCGGTGACGACGGGCGGCGGCGTGACGCCGTCGCTGCGGATGGCGGTGCAATTGACCCCGGCCAGACCCTCGCCGTCACGATCCACCACCCGGCCCGTGACGTTAAACTTGTCGCCCACAGCCGAGAAGTTGACATCAGGCACATCGCCTGCGGTGATGGTGACAGACTGTGATGTTGGGGTCACGGTCCACTCCGGCTTGGTTGCGGTCACGCTATAAGTGCCTCTATAAACACCCGTGATCTTATAGTTGCCGTCGTTACCAGTCGTCGCGGTAGCCACTACAGTACCGTCGCTCTTAGTCAGGGTGCAGGTCACGCCGGGCACATTGTCGCCCGTGCCATCTACACTCACATGGCCGCTGATGCTGTAGGTCGTGTTGTCCTTGAAGTTCTGCCCGGTCACGTCCCCGCTGGTTAGCTTGACCACATGACGGGCCGGGTCAAATTTTGAGCCGTCCTGCGTAGGCACAATGATGTAGCTGCCGGGTGCCACCTT
Organism: Abditibacteriaceae bacterium; assembly: GCA_019239895.1. Taxonomy (GTDB): domain Bacteria; phylum Armatimonadota; class Abditibacteriia; order Abditibacteriales; family Abditibacteriaceae; genus JAFAZH01. The sequence goes on from JAFAZH010000058.1 coordinate 28,678, forward strand.
GGGGAAGCTGTAGTTGCCATTGGTATCGGTAGTAACCGGTGGCACCGGGGAAGAGCTAGGGCCATTGGGATAGACTGCGTCTGGATACAAGGTGAGGGTGACGCCGACCATAGGATTGCCATCATTATCCACCACCTGACCACTGATAGCATGGGGGGTCACGTCAATGAAATCCTGGCCGCTCACGTCGCCCTGGGCATTGGTAATCGTCACGGGGTGCTCTGATGGCGCGAAGACCCTGCCATCTTTACTGGCTAGGATGTTATAGGTGCCAGCATGAAGATGGCCAAAGGAATACTGGCCGTCGGCCCCGGAGGTGATCGTCTGGGCCGGTTGGGTGCTGTCCCCGACATAAAGTGAGAGTTTGACACCCGATATTCCACTCGGCGGGTCAGACTCACTCAGCACTTGCCCGCTGATGTTATAGAATGTTGAGCCGACAAAGTTCTTCGGCACGGTGAGGTTTGATAATGCCATCGTCACCGACTGAGTGTCGGGGTTAAACGTCCAATCTTGCTTCGCAACGGCAATGGTGTAGGTGCCAGGAGCCACGTTGTTGAAGGTGTAGGCACCACTGCTGTCCGTGTGCGTATCCTCTGACGCTCCGGTGTCTGAATGACGCGACACTAAGACATTATCAACCCCATGTCCTGCCCCATCCACCACTTTACCACTGAGGCTGGAGGTGTAAGTGGCGACGAAATTTAAATCCGATCTAGGTGAGAAAAGATTGAAGACACGCGAACCGGGTGTAAAAGCGAGACCGGGCGCTCCAGGAGTGAGTGTGAGACTTTCATTGGACCAAGTAGAATTGCAGCCGAAGAAGTATCCTTGTGGATCGCTCCAAATGTCGCCTTCATTATAAGTCCTTCCAGAAGAAGTCAGTATATGTGACAATTTAACCGATATACCTCTTCCGGCAGTATCCGTAACACGTCCCACGAAGTAGTTGTAAGCAGCAATACCAGGGTGTCTGTAATCTCCCTTTTGTTCGGGAGCCAATACTGGTGGGCAAAACCGCACCGCATTGTAGTCGCTTGTAGTTATGGCAACATTATATGGGGACGGCATGAATGCCAAACCTGGTTTGGTCGCTGAAATATCATAATTACCTCCTGGAACAGGATTCAAACTAAAATTGCCCCGCGCATCGGTCACGGTTTGCGCGAAGATAATGGCATTACCACTACGGCGACAAGTGATGGCAACAGAGGTAGGATAAACGAACCTAGTTCGGCCCGCATCTGTATACCAACCATCTATGTGACCGCTGATTGTATAGGTTCTCTCAAAATTCATATTCACGAAATTATCTTTGGACACAACGACCCCCCGCGAGCCGGGTGTAAATGAAGCTCCTGAAAGAGATACTGTGATCTGGTAGCTGCCACTAGGCACATTCGTGAAGGAATAAGTGCCATCTGCGCCTGTTTTGACGCTCTGGGTCGGGGCGCTACTGCTGGCACGGGAAACAGTCACTCCCGCGATACCATTGCCCACCCCATCCACGACCTGGCCGCTGATGCTGGGTAATGCCGGTGCCATGCCCACCTGTCCCCAGCCAATGTCCATCAGGATGGCGGTGGCAATAGGGCCGGGATCATGGGTTTCGGCAGCACCGGTTACGACACCGATAGGCGTCATCATCTCATTGATACCGTGATAAGTGTCCTCATCTAAGTGCTCAATGCTGTTACCCTCCGCGAAGGGATCGGGCGCATAAAGCTTGGCACCGCTGCCACCCCCGGCGCGATTGGTCTCAGGCCCGACAAAGTAGAGATGGCCACTGGTCAGGGCGGCGGCGCGCGCGGCGGGCGTCATGGCGCTGAGGTGTTTATCCGCCAGAGATGGGCCAGCCGCCAGAAAGGTGGAGAAGACATCCGGGTTGGCGCTGCTGTAACTGCCGTTCTGCTGCAAATTACTGGCGAAGCCTAAGCCGTGCGCGATCTCGTGCATGGCTACGGAATAGAAGTCAATGTCACTGCCGTTCTTGCCATCGGTGCCATAATAGAATTGCTGCCCCAACAGCACCATGCCCGTGCCAATCTGACTATTGAACTCCAGGTCAATTTCCGGTGCGGGATTGGTGGGGGAACTGCTGGGATTGACATCCTTGCCTGCTAATTCATTGGCTAAGGCATAGGGATATGAGGTATCCTTGAGCGGCAAGCCAGGGGTGTTCGCAAAGGAGAGCGTGGGATGACCAACAGCTAAGACCGCGCTATTGAGACCCGCGGGCAACTGATCGGTAAAATGCACGCTGATGATAATGGGCACGGTGCCCTTGAGCCGCTGCGACCAGTTGGCGGCAGCCGCTTCCAGGGCGGTCTTGCGCTGCGACCCCAGCGCCGCGTCGTTGAAACCATAACCGGCAGGATCGCTATAAACTACTTTAATCGGCACGGCTTGCGCCGATTGCAGGGCTGCCCCACTCAAAGTCGTGCCCAGCACGACCAACAACATACCGAGCAGCGACCGAACCTGGCCACCCGCGGCTCGTGATTTTGTAGCGTAAGCTGCTACCGTTGAAAGCATCTGTTTAAAAAGTGTCTGCGTCATAATCTTCTCTGCTAAATACCAATGTTCCCTGCTAAATACCTGTGCGGCTGCTGAATATAATGGTTCATCTCTTATTTGCGGCCCCGTTTACGGGCCGCTTCTTAAAACTTAATGGGTTTCAACGCGCGGTGCTGTCATAGAAATAGTCATTGTCATGTCGTAGAATTACGGTTTTGCTGTCGTATTTTTATGACATGGGTGTTCTGGCTGACGAGAGCCGGTGTTGGCCGACTGCTGTGACAAAGCTTGAGGGGTGCCCGTCAGGTCATGCTGAGGTGGATACACCCCAGCATGACCCGGTGCTGGCTGCTATTTATGGCTCGGCTTGTGGATTTGGATGTTGCCGCTCTTGAGGACGTTGCTGGCGCTGTAGCCCGTGCTCAGTTGCAGGCTGAAACTATCGGCCCCAACTCCTGGCTCACGCTTATCCTCGACGGTGGCCTGGAAGGTGCAAGTCGCGCCGCCATTGATGCTGGCCTGGCCGGAGATGACGGCCCGCGTGCCATTGACAATGACCCGCTTGATGGTGGTGCTGTTCACGGTCAGCCCCGTGGCACGATCCTGGAAAGTCAGATTGCCCTGGGGCTGACTGCTGGCATTGGTCATGACCACGAAACCGAAGCTGTCCTTGCTATTGCGCACCGCGATGGCCCCGCCGCCAGTCACTTTGACATTGGGCGTGCTGGTGATCTGCACCGCTAAGGCAAAGGGCGAAAAACTCTGCGCCCGGCCTACGATGGTGCCCGTGGAGGTGTCGTTCGAGTAAGTAATATTCTCCCATTGGGCGCTGGTGGTGTTGTAATGCAGGAACTGCAACGTATTGGGGTCGGCAAACTGGGTCGGGTCATAGTTGGCGGTGATGTAAACGTAACCACCCGGATTCGTGACCTTCGTGCCGTCTGCGGTAGCCAGAGAAATATCATAAAACGTGCTGCCCAACTGAAAGCCGCTGGGTGGTGGCGGGGCGGTGGTGCTGTCTAACGCCGTGACGGTGACGGTGAGGGGCTGGGCCGGAGCCGTATTGAACTGCATTTGCGTGTTACTGCCGAGAGCGACCGGGGTTGTGCTGCTCACCTGCGCTGTGACAGGAGTCGCCTGCACCTCCTGGCTAAATTCCGAAGTATCGCCTCCTGCATCGGTGGCCGTAGCAGTGACATAAGAGTTCGCTGGCGCGGCGATGGATAGGTTAGCCGTGAAAGCTGCCACGCCTGTGCTGTCCGTGGTAACGGTGGTTGATCCTAAGAAAGTCTGTCCCTCGCCATAGCCTAAGCCATTGGGATCAAGCGACGTGTCCGATACTGGCTCGGCAGTGGCGTTAGTAAAGAACTCCACAGTATAAGTCTGGTTGGCATGGCTGGACAGGGTGCCCGTTACCGTCGTGCTGCCCAGGCTCGAAAGCGCCGAAGTCAGCACCGGGAAGTTTTGGTTGTTATTGGGTTCTGCATAATAGGTATTGCCGCCGTCATCCTGGTTAAGAGTGACACCATTAGCGCCTAAGTCAATACCCAAGCCGCCGTTGTCTGAGATGCTATTGCCGAGAATGCTGTTGCCGGTGCCCAGCCCCACGACTACACCCGTATTCACGTTGCCTTGAATGGTATTGTTGCGGATGGCATTACGAGAACCATTCCCCACCACCACGCCATCGCCTTGATTGGCCTGCACGAGGTTGCCCTGAATGGTGTTATCGGTGCTGTTATTGTCCATCACTATGCCGTGGGCGATATTATTAAAGATGTTGTTGCCCTGCACGGTGTTGCCGCTGAAGGAACTGAGATAAACCCCACCGTTATGATTGAAAGCGATGGTATTGCCTGCTCCAACGCCGCTACCGCCTACCGTGATACCCGCGCCATAGACGAAGATGCCACTTCCGCCGTTACCCTGATCCACGGTGCCGGTGGCATCCGTGCCCAAGTAGCAGCCCGTTATGGTGTTAGACCCGCCTGACGCCGCGATGCCATGCTGCGGAAAGTTATTGATGGTTAAGTCTTTGATCACGCAGTTGGAGGCGTTAACGATTAAACCGCTGGTATAGTCGCCATAGGGCTGCACACCCGGCCCTTGCAACACGATCTTGGGTTGACTGCTATCGCCTGCATAGACGGGTTGGCTGCTGCCATCTAGAGTCGTACCATTAGCATTGATGGGCGGTAATGCGGAACTAATGGGGGTGATCGTAAAGGCCCCAGTCGCCGCATCATAGCGCGTGTCGGTCTGCGGAATGTTGAAAGTAATCGTGGCCCCGGCCACGGCATTGGCCTGAGTCATGGCCCAGCGGAGCGAACCGGTGAGAGGCGCACTGTTCAGGCCATTATCGGATGTGGTGGTCACAGTGTAGACCGGTGGGATCGGCGTGGGAACTTGCGCCTGTGCCGTGCCGCTCAGGGCCAGGCTAAGACCAGCCCCCACTGCCATCAAACCCACTATGCGGCTCTTAACCGACAACTTCAACTTCGTCTTTAACATCTAATATCTCCTCATCCTGTTGTGGCTCACTTAGCGGCACCTGTTTGAGGGCACCGATTAAAAGGTAGTTGATGCAGGAGGACAACGCTGTCATAGAAATAGTCATTGTCATGTCGTAGAATTACGATTTTGCTGTCGTATTTTTACGACACGAGACGTGAGGAGATCAAAATTAGATGAGGGTGGACAGCCGCCATACAGCCAGGCGACCGCGGAAGAAGGCATCCCTGGCGGGTGCCCTCGCTGCCTGCCCTAACACGCTACTCAGCCAGATTATTTTCTATGGCATAGCGCATCAGTTCGGCAGTGGTTTTCATGTCCATTTTTTCTAAGATGCGAGTGCGGTAGGTGCTGATGGTTTGTGGTGTCAGGCATAAAGCATCCGCAATTTCGCCTGGCTTTTTACCGGCGGCTAAATGGCATAGCACCTGATACTCGCGGTCAGAGAGCGACTCGTGGGGTAGGGCGGCGGTCGGCGTTTTAGTCGGGTCAAGGCCGGAGGCCAGGGCTTCGGCCAGAGCCGGGCTGATGTACTTGCGGCCTTCGAGAATCCGCGTTACGGCATTGGCTAATTCGTCGGGGGCGCAATCTTTATTAAGGTAGCCACTGGCTCCGGCCTTAAGGGTGCGGACGGCATACTGGTCTTCCGGGTGCATACTCAATACCAGCACTGGCAGTTCCGGGCGATCCTGCTTTAAGTCTTTAAGCACCTCTAAGCCGCTGCGCCCCGGCATGTTGATGTCGAGGATAACCACGTCCCACTGCTCCGCGCGTAGCGACTGGAGCAGCTCCGTGGCATTGCGTGCTTCACCACAGACCGCATGGGGATAAGCCTTAACTAAAATATTACTTAACCCCTGGCGCACCACAGCATGATCATCGGCAATAAGAATACGCATCATAAAGTTAATCATAGAAGGTTAATAACCGGACGCAAAATTACATGACGGCAGGCTGTCCAGCGCCCGCTTATGTTATTTCTTGAACTATAGTGGTTAGATAGCGCATAAAAATCGGAGCCTTTGGGCAGATCTCGCCCGTCGGGGGTTAGGCTCTCTTCTAAATTGGTACACAGACTTCTACTGTTGTGCCTGCGCTGCCCGTCACAACCACCTGGCCGCCGAAGAGAGCAGCCCTTTCCTGCATTCCTAACAAGCCCAGCGACTGGAAATTAGCGATCTCTGCCGCCGCAATGCCCCGCCCGTTGTCTTGCACCCGCAGGAGCAGCACCGCTTGATGGGTTTCCCCGGACGGTGCTGATGTCGTCTGTTCTAAGATTACTCCAACCTGCGTCGCCTGGGCGTGGCGAATGATATTGGTTAGGGCTTCTTGCAGGATACGGAAGAGGGCCGTGCTTAACTCTGGGGACACTTCCAGGTCGCCTAAATTGGAGGCGCAATGGCAGGCGATACCGGTGCGCCGCTGGAACTCTCGTACCTGCCACTCGACCGCTGCCTCTAAGCCGAGGTCATCCAGCACCGAGGGGCGTAGTTCCGTCGCTATCTTGCGCACGATTTGCACCATATCCTGCACCATTTGCGACATCACGTCCAGGCGATAGCAAATCTGGGAGCGCACCAAATCGGTTGTGGCCGGTTCACTTGTAGCCGGTTCGCTTGTCGCCGTCCCGCCTGTACCCGGCGCGGAGCCTGGGAGGGCGGGCTGGTTGAGCCACTCTTGCAGTGCCCGCATATCCATTTTGAGGCCAGTCAGAATTGATCCCAATTCGTCGTGAATCTCACGCGCGATATGGGTGCGTTCAGTTTCAATGGAAGCCTCCAGGCGTTGCGTCAGGGCGCGTAACTGTTGGCGCGAATTATTAAGCTCCTGCTCGGCTGCCTTGCGCTCGGTGATGTCCATGACCACCCCTAAAACCCGGACCAGGGAAGCCCCAGTCTGTTCGTCCGTTTCGCAGATGGCATGGCCCCGTGCCACGATCCAGCGCGTGGCATCGTTGGGCGTGAGAAGGCGAAATTCCAACTCATAATCGGTGCAGCCTTGCATCGCACGCGTCAAGGTCGCCTGCACCACAGGCTGGTCTTCCGGGGCGATGCGCTGGAGAAAGTCCTGGAAGTTGCCCGCGAAATTCTCATCCGGGCCAGTTAGATAGACCTCACAGTTGCCCAACTGTTGGTTAAGGTCGCATGGCTCGGTGACACCATGCACCTGCCAATCCCACTTGCCCAGGTGGGCGGCTTCGAGAGCCAGTCGCCAGCGTTCTTCACTGGCGGCCAATGCGGACAGGGTAATTTGCAGTTCGCGGCGGCGGCGACTGGCTTCCTGCACTTGCTCTTCCAGGGCATGGTTTTGCTGTTGGAGATCGAGATGCAGCCGACGGGTCTGGAGCAGATTTTGAATGCGCAACAATACTTCGGTAGCATCAAAGGGTTTGGCCAGAAAGTCGTGCGCGCCGCCTGCCAGGGCACGCTGCTTCGCCTCACTGGAATCATCGCCCGTCAACACCAGAATGGGCAGATATGTGTCGGCGGGAATGTGCGGGGCTAACTGGGCCATGACTTCAAACCCGTTCAGTCCCGGCATCATCAGGTCTAAAAGAATCAAGTCAGGCTGGAACTCATGGAAGAGGGGTAGGGCGCGAAAAGGGTCGCTCGTGCCGCGCAACTGCTCATATTGTGCAGTGTGAAGCAGCATTTCCAACATCGCCACATTGTCTGCTGCGTCATCCACGATTAAGATACGCGACTGCCGCAACTTCTCTAACATTGTCATGGTGCCGGAGTGCCCTCCAAAATTAATGATGCCCTGGCTATTGGCTAATATTCCATTAATTGGGCAGAGTATACATCCTCTGTCATGTCAATCATGTCAAAATCATGTCAAAATTGGCTACTGTTAAAAAATTTACACTGATTAGGAGGGGAACCTAACCCCCCGGCCCCCTTCCCGACACAGGAAGGGGGAGGGTCAGGACGGCTGCATGGCTAAAGCAAGATTTTCCAAGCGCATCTTCACGACAAACGAGGAAGTTGTGGCTTCCCTCCCCCTTCCCGTGTCGGGAAGGGGGCCGGGGGGTTAGGTTAATCATCTCGGGCTGGCTGCAAGCCGTGCTGCCTGCAAAGTTGTAGACTCTGCATCTCACCCTGTCGTAAAAATACGACAGCACAATCAGATTTTTACGACACCCTCATTTGCATTTATTCGACAGCGTAACGCGGCGGGATGAGATATCTTTAAAAAGTGCCCGGTAAATGCGGGGTTAAGTGATAGCGTGAAGCGGGTGCGCTTGGAGTGCAAGACCATCAACCCAGAGGATTAGCATGATTGACAAAAAGCTGTTGTTCCAGAAAATGTGCCGTTTAGCCAGCGTTGCGGGGTGTGGCCTGGTGGGTCTAACCGGGGGCTTGGCCCCGGCCCAGGCGCAGATGGCCCAGCCCGCGTCCGTAGGACTGGTGCCTTATCAGGATACCTGGGCCGATGCCCAGCCGCGTTGGTGGGACATTAGTTCCTATCACGATACAAGTGGCGACCATTACAATCAGTTCAATGGCTGGGGGTTGACCTACGACGCGGCTTCTAACACAGTTAAGTCGAGTGTGTTTCAGTATCAGGGCGGACAACTTTCTCTAACTTACGACCAGAAGCCGAACAAGCCCTACTTCATCGGCCATGTGGATGCCACCGGGTTAAAACCCAACTTTGCTTATCAACTTAAACTCGTGGGTAAGCCACTTTACGGCCCGCGCGGTTGCGGCCCCTATACAGTCAAGAACTCCTCCGGCGTGGTCGTCTCCCAGGTGGATGGCGGCGGCGAAGATTGGGCCAACGATGCCATCGGGCATATTGGACGCTGGTGGAATGATTCTAATGCTTCGGGCAATACGAACGCGATCACCGATAGCGTCTATGCCAGCACCTATCCCACCGATACCATCTATGGCTACATCTTCATGGGCGACTTCATTACTGATGCGGCGGGTAACGCGAGCGTGGACTTTACGGGCGCGAACAATTATCACATCACCTTCCAGAACTGGCAGAGCGGCGGCGACGTGCGCTTATCGCAACCAGCACCCAGTTCGCCCGCCACGCAGACCGATAGCATTGGCCCCTACTTCGTGATCGCTGGCGCGGGTGCGGCTCCGAATAATACGGCTCCCTACTATGCCTATGGCACGCAAGCCCCATCCAGTTTCTATGTAGATTCCTTAGATGCCAACTATCATGAGGACGGCTATCAGAAGGTCTATCTGTGGTATCAGTATGAAGCCAGCATGACGACAGGCCGCCCCAAAACCGTTACCTTACCCGCAGGCCACTACCAGTGCCGTTTACTCATCACCGAAGAGAGCTTTCATAACAACTACGGCGCGACCAGCAGCCCCTATGGAGGCAAGTGGGCCACCGTCATGGCGAACGAGGATTTCACCAAGGATGCCAACGGTAACTCGGTGCCTGACACCAGCACCAGCAATGATATTGTCTTCGATGTGCCCAATAGCTTGGGACAATATGTCGTGCCACCAGCCGCTCCCAGTTACCTCTATTTCACGACTGGTAGCGGGCAAATCAGTCTCTCCTGGCCAGCCGTGAGCGGGGCGACTTACTATAATATCAAGCGTTCCACCACGGCGGGCAGTGGCTACGTCAAGATTGCAGGTGGCGTTAATACCAAGACCACCAGCTACACCGATAACACGGTAGTGCCCGGCGTTGGCTACTATTATGTGGTCTCAGCAGTGAACTCAGGCGTCGAAGGCCCCAATAGCAGCGAGTCGCAACCGCAACCTGCCGCTCCCGCCGCCCCTTCCAACCTGCAAGCCAGGGCAGTCACAGGGACTAAGATAACGCTCACCTGGACGGATAACTCAAGCAATGAGCAAGGTTTCAAAATTGAGCGTCTCAGCGGTAGCACCTGGACGCAGATTGCGACCGCGGGCGTTAACGTCACGACTTACACTAATTCCGGTTTGCAGAGAGGCAAGACCTATTCATACCGGGTGCGTGCCTATAACGCGACTGGCAACTCGGCCTACTCGAATACCGCCTCGGCGACGGCCATCAGATAGTTATGTCTCCCGGTCTGTAGCTGCCGCTCACCTGGCAGCCGCATTGGGTTCAATCTAACTCTGACTAAGCCCACAGCAAGTTGATCTTGCTGTGGGCTTAGTCATTAAAGCAATATTTTAGAAAAGGGGTTACAATCTTCCCGGAAATGACAGGCTCAAGCGGCGCATGAATCCGGCAAAAATGAAAAAACGATTCATTGGGACGTATTGGCGGGGTGGCGTTTTGTGCTCGCGCTGGATGTTCTGCTCTATCACTGCTGGGCCATCTGGCAAGCGCAGCCTGTTTTCGTCTTCGCTCTGCGCCTTAACCCAATGGCCTCTATTATTTCGTTTCTGCTCATTTCCGGCTATTCTATAGCCCACTCAATTACCCGCGAGGAGCACAACTTTTTCAAGCGCCGCCTGCGCCGTATTTATCCCACCTACTTCCTTTGCTTGAGTGTAGCCGTGTTAGCTTTTTGCACGGTCGGGATTCCGCAAGCCCCCTGGATGCAACGGCATACGCTTTCCCTTTACGGCGTCGCGGGTCATTTCGTGTTTGCTCAGCCCTTCTTCACTCAGTCAATGAGCAACTTTGGCCCCAGTTGGAATTTAGGCGTGGAAGTTTTGTTCTACATGCTCGCCCCTTTGCTCCTGCGAATGCGCGGTCGGTTCATTTTGGCGATGGCGCTCGCCTCAGCCGTGTTGTATGCCTGGTATCCATTCAATGACCTGCTGCCGGACGCCAGGGGAGCCATTGCCCCCGCCACACTCGCCTGGGCCTGGCTGCTGGGGTGGTTAATCTATCGTTTCCCTCAACCTAACATTCGACCCTTGCTCGTATTGCCAGCCCTTCTGTTACCAGCCATCCTGGTCATGCTCCAGCCACAGTTAGTTGACAAACCCCATTACAGCCCGTGGATGATGGTGCTGCCACTCGTTACAGTGTTCTGGTTAGTTTTCCCAACCCCCCTCGTGCTCTCACCGCGCACGCGCAAGGTATTGAATTACCTGGGCGATTTAAGTTACCCGCTGTACCTTATTCACTGGCCAGTGATTTGTGCCTTGACCTCGCTCGGTTTGGCCCTGCCCTCCACATCGCCCTGGTTTGCCTTATGTGGCTCCTGCCTCGCGGCAGCAGTTATCCTTCAGCTTGCCCGGATGCTGGCCCCGCGAGCAACCCATCACCCATTGCCAGCAACGCCAGATTTGCCCGGTTTGAGCCAGGCCAACGCGCCACGCTAGATTATGGCCCGCTGCCATCCCCAGCGTCCTCTTCTGCCTCAAGCGTTGCGTGTTTATCAAAGCCAATGTAAATACGGGCGGTGGCGGTTTTAGAGAGCGCCTGCAACGCTTCAATTTCGCGCAGGCGCAGCAGCACCGGATGGGTTGTGTACACTTGCGCCACCGCGCCGCGTTGCCGCAGGGCCTCGGTTTCGGATTCGGTGCGGATGTGCATGGCTTCGGCATCGCCCTGAGCGGCCAGGCGTTGCGCTTCAATTTGCGCCTGGGCCTCCAGGCGGCGCGATTCGGCTTTGGCCCCGGCTTCGATGCGTTGCGCTTCGGCTTTAGTGCGCGCCTCGACCAACTGCGCCTGGCTCAAACGTTCGGCTGTCAAAACGCGGTTCATAATCTCTTGCAGGTTGCCGGGGAAGATGAGGTCTTTAACATCGGCGCGCAGAATAGAAACGCCATAGGTGTTGGCCGATTCCTGCACGTCGCGCAGAATGTCTTCACTCAAGCGGTTGCGGTTGGTCAGGATTTCTTCCAGGTTCATGGAGGCGAGAGAACGCCGCGCAGCTAATTGTACATCGCTGTACAGGCGGTCTTCATAATTCTGCACTTCGTGCAAGGCGGCACGCGGATCGGTGACGCGAAATTGGACGATGATCGAAACGCGAATGGCGACTTTGTCCGCCGTGAGAATTTCCTGCCCCTTGATCGTCAGGTCGCGCTCGCGCACATCCACCAACACCACTTCCACCTTCGGACGGCGATAGAAACTGAAATTAATGTAACGCGGCACCACATAACGCCCCGCTTCCAGGATGCGCGTCAGCACGCCGTCCTGATACCAGAGGCCGCGATGGGTGTCTTTAATAATGATTTCGCCTGCCGCATTGGATTGTCGCATTTCTCCCCTCATCAATATTTGTGAATTAATCTTGTTATTAAACTCCGCCACGCTGGCTCGGATGGCTAATCCAAAGAGCAGAACAGCCCCTATCGTCAGTGCTACGGCCACACACTCCAAGAAAATATAGCCGCCAGGAGTTGGATAGCGTTTATACACCTCACCGCTCATATAGGCCAACAGCATTAGGCCAAAACAAAAGCGGGCGATAGTGCGCTGCATAATAGAAGATTGGTGTGGCTCCGTAGCAAAGCCGATGTGGAGGACGAGCTTTCAGATGAGCACCCGCTGAACCAAGATCGCATTGAGTGATAGCGGGACCTGATGGCCGCTCGCTCCTGCCTCTGCCGGAGCCACACTTTTATTGTAACATGCGTGTCGCAAGGGGAGCGGCCCTCACCCCGCCCTCACACTCCCAATGCTGGGAGAGGGGAGCACGAACTCAAACTGGCTCGTGCAATTATTGCTTTTTAGGCTATGAGAAGCATTTGCCTGTGACCTCCCCTCTCCCAGCATTGGGAGTGTGAGGGCCAGAGAGGTGCTTGCAGCCGCAGGCTGAACCCCGCCATAATTGTTACAGCTTTAGGCCCGCACAGGAAAATCAAGAGATCATGCCATTATCCCGTTTGATTAGTGATCCCCTCCAGGAGATTGCACCCGCCGACCGCGAGGAATTCTGGCGGGAGGCCATTGCGCGCAATTTTTCTCTCTCGCAAAGTCTGGTCTGGTTTGTGCTGTGCATCTTGCTCGTTGATATTTATTCTATTGACATCCGCAACGTGCTGAACTTTCCGCGCTCCGTGGTGCTGGCAGTGATGGCGATGCACACCGCCCTATTCAGTGCTTGCCTGGTCTTTTTAAGTCTGCGCCGCTGGTGCCAGGCCAGTTCGACTGCTGTTGAAGACAGCTTGCCTGCTGTCTCGGTTAACCAAGTTCCCACGAGGCAGGGAAGGCTTGCGGCCTCGACCACAACCCAACGCCAACTCTGGTTGAGCCAGGGCTTTAATCTGGTGTTGTTCGCGTTGTTAGATGGTGCCTCGCTGATTTCCCTGGTGCATGTCCATACCAACTCACTTTATGTCATCGGTATCTTTATCATCGCTATCGTCTTTTTTCTGCCTACCACGTTTTTTCGGATGCTCTATGGCGTGAACTTCCTGTTGTCTTTGCTGGCGCTGGCAATGGTCGGCCCTGCCGGGCCGTGGCGGGCGGCGGCGTTTTTGTCGGGCGTTATCTCCACCGTGCTGGCCTGGCTGTTTGCCAGTCTCATTTTTCAATCACGAGTGAGTGAGTTCCTTCATACGAAAACCATTCAGCGCCAGGCGGTTGAGTTGCAAGAGGCAAACGATGCGCTGGCCGAGCGCAACCAGGCATTGCTCACCTTGAACCAGGAGAAGAACGAGTTCCTGGGCATCGCCGCCCATGACTTAAAGAACCCGCTGAATGTGGTGATTGGCTATAGCCAAATGCTGCTCGAAGAACCCGACATGGCGCGTGAAGAAATAGATGAATACCTGGGCCTGATGCTCAACTCGTCGCAGCGCATGGTGCAACTGATTAGCAACTTGCTCGATGTTAATGCCATTGAGCGTGGCGAAATGAAATTCAAGATCGCGCCCTGCGATCTCTGCGAGAAGACGCAGCGAGTGGTCGAAACCTTTCAGCCTGCGGCGACCGCCAAGCAACAAACGCTGCACTTCGAGCCAGAGGCCGCGCCCGTCACCGTCCTGGCGGATGCCGATGTCATGGTGCAAGTGCTCGATAATTTGGTTTCTAATGCCGTGAAATATTCACCGCCAGGCAAGAGCATTTTTGTCCAGGTCAAGCCGCTGGCGCAAGCCGCCCGCTTTGAAGTGCAAGACCAGGGGCCGGGCTTCACCGCTGAAGATATGCAAAAACTCTTTGGCAAATTCGCCCGTCTGAGCGCCCGTCCGACCGGCGGCGAGCACTCCACCGGGCTGGGCCTCTCCATTGTGAAGAAACTGGTCGAGGCGATGCAGGGCCACGTGTGGTGCGAAAGCGAACCAGGGCGCGGTGCCAAATTCGTCGTCGAACTGCCGAGAGTATAGCCCTCACCCCCGGCCCCTCTCCCAATACTGGTAGAGGGGTGTCCCGAAGGAGTAGTTGATCGCTAAATTCAAATAACCGCAGAGACGCAGAGGGCACAGAAAAAACAATTTATAGCCCGCCTCTTCCCGTACCTTCTATGCCTCTGCGGTTATTGCTTTACGATCAAGTAGTTCTTTGCACTCCCCTCTACCAGTATTGGGAGAGGGGCCGGGGGTGAGGGCTATCGCCTTACTCTAACCGATCCAGATTATCTACCACCAATTCGAGCAAGCTGCGCAGTTGCTTCATGTGTTGCTTGCCGATATGACGAGCAAGCTGATCTTCCACTTGCTGGCTGAACTCCAGGGCGGTTTGTTGAACAGCCACACCGCGCGGTGTCAGTTGCACGAGTTTAGCCCGGCCATCCAGGGGGTCGGCCATTTGCGTGACATAGCCATGCTCCTCTAAATAGTTGACCAGATACGCCATGCTCTGCTTGGTCATTTCCGCCCGCTCCGCCAACTCCGTCACCCGTGATCCTGCCGGGAGAATGTAGCGAAAGACGTTACTGTGCGCCGGGCGGATGTCCTCGAACCCATTGGCGGCTAACTGTGTGTACACTTGCTGTTGCAACTTTTGATACGGCAAGCGTAGCAAGGCACCAAAAGTGCGCGCCTCCTCCGTCACGTTTTTATGTGCCATTTTATGTGCCATTTCCCGGCTCCTAAAAATAATTTTCATTTATATCTTGACGAAAGTCAGACATTCTGTCTATAATAGACATATAATCTGACTAATTTGCGGGGTGTTCCCAAGCGCGCAGGAAGCTGGCAAATAGCTGGAGAGGTAACTAAAATAAATTTCGATGGAGGAACAGGGATGCAAGTCGCGGAGTTGAACGGAGTTTTTACAGGGCAGGGTCGTGGCGAGGCCGTCAACGTGTTAGGTATTGCAGTGGAAATTCTGCTGCCATCGGAGGCAACAGGTGGGGCGTTTACGACATATCTCATGGCAGTGGAGCCAGGCTTTGGCCCGCCGCTGCATGTGCATAGCAACGATGATGAGTGCTTCTATGTGCTGGATGGCGAGTTCGAGGTGCGCTGTGGTGACGAAACGACTATTGTACGCACTGGCGATCAGGCTTTTCTACCGCGCCATACCCCGCACACGTTTCGCAATGTTGGGACGCAGACTGGTCACTTGTTAGGCTTTGGCACCCCCGGTGGCCATGAAGAGTTTTTCCGCGATGCCAACCGATTAAGTTTTCCTCCTGACCCGGAGGCGGCTACCGCCGTGTGCCGCAAGCATGGCCTGGAACTGGTCGGGCCGTAATCAATAATCAGTAGAAAAAAGAAACGACCAAGCAGCCGGGTGTCTGTAAGTAAAGACACCCGGCTGCTTGGTTAGTGGCGATGGCTTAGGTGGTGGTGTTAATGCTGTTGCCAGCGGTGCTAAAGCCGCCCTGAAGCTTGCCGCCCATAATGGTCAGCACGCCGACGAGCACCAGGGCGATCATCCCGATGAGTAGTCCATACTCGACCAGGGTCTGCCCTTCCTCTTCGACAAAAAACTGTTTAATCATGATTTCTTCCCTCCTTTCTTTTGAAAGTGTGCGAGCTTCGGTATCGTGTTTAAGGAAGCTCTCGGCTTGAGTGGATGGGTAGCGACTACCAGTGAGATTCATTGGCCGCAATATTTGCACTCGAAGCTAATTGATGCTACAACTTTGCCATTTGTTAGCAGTGGGAGAACCAGCCATAACGAGCAAGCATCCAGGACAAACTTTCTCCACTTCACTCAGGCTGCACTCCTATCGAAATGACACCGCGCGTGACTTATTAAAGAGGTCTCATAGGTTGCTCTGTCGGAGCGGGAGGCCAGTTGCAAATTTGGGAAATGTGGAATTTTCTAAAAATTTTCTTTTAACCCTTGCACCTGACGTAACGTAAGGTTGTATCGTTTAATTAGGGTCATACATGGAGGTCAAGATTGAGCCAGGGGCAGAGGATGCGAGAGGCGTGGAAAGTGGGGGCGTTGGCGCGGCAGACCGGGCTATCGGTGCGGACGCTGCACTATTACGATGAGATTGGGTTGCTCTGCCCGTCGCAGCACACAGAGGCAGGGCATCGCCTTTACAACTCTAAGGACATTGCACGCTTGCAACAGATTAAGTCGCTGCGGCAACTGGGCTTTAGTCTGGATGAGATTCGAGAGTGCCTGAAGCGTCCTGCATTCTCCGTCGCGGGTGTGGTGCAGCTACATCTTCAGCGATTGCGTGAACAGATCGAAGTGCAACACAAACTCTACGGGCGTTTAGAGACAATAGCGCAATGGTTAGAGCGTCAGGAACAAGTGCCCGTAGCAGAATTTCTGAAAGTTATCGAGGTGATGAGTATGTTGGAAAAGTATTACAGTCCAGAACAGATGGAAGAGTTGAAGGCGCGACGCGCAACTGTGGGCGAAGCGCGCATCAAAGAAGTCGAAGCCGAGTGGCCGCGTCTCATGGCGCAGGTGCAGGCGGAGATGGATAAAGGCACCGATCCGGCAGACGAGCGCGTGCAAGAACTGGCGCGTCGTTGGCGCGGATTAGTCAATGAATTTACAGGCGGCAACCCCGGCATTGAGCAGTCGCTACGCACGATGTATGAGCAGGAGTCGAACGTGTCCGGGATGGATACTGCGGCTATGCGACCGATGATGGAGTATATGCAGCGGGCGTGGGCGGCCTCTGGGGGATGAAGGCGGAAGGATGAAAGGGGAGAGTAGACAGTATAGCCCTCACCCCCAGCCCCTCTCCCAATGCTGGGAGAGGGGAGCACAAAGGGTTATTCGCTCGTTTACCTTGTTATGCTTCTGAAAGCAATACGAGAAACATAGTCCTGTGACCTCCCCTCTCCCAGCATTGGGAGAGGGGCTGGGGGTGAGGGCTATACGTCTCAGCGAGCAATTTTACGCGCCGTTACCAGCGCCACCAGCACCAGCGGGGCCACCGTTGCCGCCGCCACCGCCATTGCCACCGCCACCACGTCCGCCACGACGACCACCGCCATTTCCACCACCGAAGCCGCCACCGCCAAAGCCGCCGCGACCGCCACCCACACCGGCTCGCGCGGTATAGGACGACTCATCGCCGATCAAACCTAACACGGTGAGCAGAGCTTCCAGCTTCACATTTTTGGAATAGCTGACGGCTGTATCCAGGTCTTTCACCGCAGTTGCCTGGCGGGTCTTTTCCTGGGTTATGGCATCGCGCAGGTCGCGCAGCATAATCGCTACTTCGTCATTGCTGGTGGCCGGGTTGTTGAGGGCCGTGGCCAGTTGCTGCTGCTTATCGCGGATGTCCTGGCGAGCCGTATCCTGCGCCTTCCAGTAGGCGATAATCGGGTCTTGCACGGCTTTGTCGGCAAAACCGGCTCCCGTGAGTTGCTGGCGGACGCGGTTTTCCATAAAGCCCTGGATCGCCGCCTGGCGCTGTTCGGGCGTCATGTTCTGGAAGTTGGGACGACCGCCGCCGTTGCCTCCATTACCGCCCTGTTGGGCCTGGGCGATGCGGGGTGCGCTTGCGGCCAGGGCGACCGCTACGGTTCCGACTAACCATTTTGTGTGATGTGTGTGTTTCATCATTTTCTCCTTGTGTTCTCGTTCTTCTCGCTCATTTTTATTGTGTTCTGTACAAGCTTTGTCCGACAGCTTGTGGTGGCCGCGCCACGCGGCATGAGCGACCGAGGGGCGGGCTTCTTTGAGACGAATTTTTGGCGCTTCATCGTCGGTCAGCAGACGTTGCTGCTCCGGCGCATCGCGCAGCAAAACGGGCTGGCTCATGCGCGGCGTGGCAGCGGCCAAGTCCATCGCTGCGACTTGTAATTGACTACCGCCACCTGGCAGGGTTTTACGGCTCGAATGCGCCAGGAGCCTAACAGCACTCCCCGCTGTGTCAGTTCCCTTTGCACTGGTAGCTATGCTCTGGACTTGGCCATTCTTTGCCTCTGCGCTCTGCACGGGTGACTGCTGCTCCGTGCGAATTTGCGGCAGAGAAAGGGCTGAGAGCATGGTCGCCGTGTGAGTCAGCCCCAGCGAATGTAAACCGGGTAGGGCCGCTATGGACACAGGTTTAACGGTGCCAGACTGCATGGCTGCATCCGCCGTTGCCGCTGCATGGGGCGGAGTAGCTGGACTGGCTACGGATTGAAGTTTTTCAGTCTGGGCATAGCCTCCTTTGGCATTGGGGTGAACTGGTTGGCCGGGCACGCGGGGTGCCTCTGCCAAAACTTCTCCTGTCGGGACTATTCCTGGTGCATGACGCGTGCCTGCGGCCACCTGGTAAGCCCCAGTGCCGACGATGGCCGTGCCGACCAAAACAGCAGTGGCCGTTTTGAGTTGACCCAGTAGCAGTGCCCGGTGGACATGCTGCGACAGCAACATGACCTTCGCCCCTGTAGGAGCCGCCGTCAGGGAAGATGCCGTCAGACCTACGGGCACTTGTAGGGTGGCTGCCAGGCAACTGGCCGGGGCTGCCTGCACCGCGTGCTCGGAAATGAGATAAGCTAAGACCGCACCCGGAATCACATAGCCGCGTCGCGTGAAGAAGTGGCGTAGCTTATCCACCGCCCGTGCCACCCTCATGCGTGCGGCATCTTCAGAGATCATCAGGGCGTGAGCCGTTTCCTGGAAGCTTTTCTTCTCGAAGAAGCGCAACAACACGGCATTGCGATCTGCTGGCTTGAGGGTGTCCAGTGCCTGATGTAACAGTGGCTCGACTTCGGCCCAGTCCAGTGTTTCCCCCGGCTGTTCAAGCTCGCGTTTCATCTCTTCGGCCACCTTTTCCTCACGGCGCTGCCGTCGCGCTTCCTGTTGTAGAGCATTCTTAGAGGCGAAACGCGCCGTCTGAAACAACCAGCCCGACAGCACCGTGGCCGGGGCCAAACGATTCGCTTTTTGCGCCAGGATCACGAATACCACCTGTGTTACATCCTCGGCTAAGTGCGGGTCACGCACCTCGCGCAAGCAGGTCGAATAGACCAGATGGATATAGCGTTCCACCAGATTGGCAAAAGCCGCCTGCGAACCTGTTTCCTGATACTCTTTGAGCCACTGCCCATCATGCATATAAGGCTTCTCTCATACAGTAATGTGTGCTGGACACGAAACCGAACAAAAATTTCTAAAAATTTTAGATTCCGGGGATTTATACCACGTTGGAGCCATCGGCGTGCCAAAGGTGAGGGATGGGGGACGAGGGATGAGGGATGAGAGGCACCGGGGCAGCCATGTTGGATGTGAACTACTGGTAGGGGCAGCCCTTGTGGATGCCCTCCCCATCGGTACTGCCGTTCATCCCTCATCCCTCATTCCCCATCCCTCATCTTGCCCGCAGCCGCAGCACACTCACCGAGTAGGCAGGGAAGGTGCGCCCAAAGGTTGGCCCTACGCCCACAATGTTGAATGTGTGCGGCGCGACTTTCTCCGGCATCTCGACTGTGTTCACATCCATTGGTTGCCCGCTCAAAACCTCAACCGTCGCCGTGTTAGCCAGACGCGGCACGCCTTGCAGATTGAACTGGATTTGCTGCGGCGTGGCCGCCACGTTGACGACTTTGAGAATAATATCGCCGCGCTTCAGGTCACGGGTCACGCTGGCGTAAATCGGCACGTTCGAGACAGGCGGAGCTTCCACCGCTTCGGTAATCAGTTTGTCATCGAGAAAGCAGCGAATCTGGCGACCCCGCACTTCGATGCGGATGTCATACCAGCGTCCGGTCTCGACTGTTACCGGGGCCGCTTGGCCCAGACCGCTTTTATTGCCCCCGACGATGCGCTCTAAAGCGGTGCGGGTGTTGTTCCAGCCGCCGATGTTCCACCACACCAGATTATCACTGTCCTGCACATGGAACGGAATCAGGAACCCTTCCGCGCCGCTAATCTTGCGTGCCTTGACGCTATAGGTGTAGTCCATCCAGTTGGTGTCACCAGCAGTGGCCAGCGACAGCTCACCATTGCCCGACTGCACCAGATCACCGTCTGCTATCTTCCAGGTGCCACGGCCAGCTTTCCAGCCTCCCCCAAAAATAGTGCGCTCCAACCAGTTGATGCTGGAGTCCGTGCCGCTGGTCAGAGCGTCCGTGCGCTGGGTCTCAGAGTCCAAGAGTTTGACTTTTGTTACGCTCGCGTCTTTAAACTCCGCCTGGGTGTGCCAGGTGCCCACGCCCACCGCGCCATGCGGCAGGGCCGGAGCCTGTAGCGGTGCGCCTACCGAGGTTAAATCAAAGGGCAACACCACATCGCCCTTACTGTGGTTGAACATCGCCTGCATATAGTAGGAGGGCGAGCCGAAACTGGACAGCGCGTTATAACCAATCAGGTTCTGCGCCCACTGCCGTGCCCCCGGATTGACATTGACGAGCAGGGGAGCGTAGGCGGCCATCTCGACTACATCCGCATTGCGTTCCAGTCCCGTCAAATAGGCCGCATCGCCGAGGGTCGCCCGCACACTGGGGGTGGGGGGCGCGGTGCGGAAGGTGGTCTGTTGCCAGGGCTGATCGGCGTCCTGGGTAGCCCATTCACCGACAAAGATTTTGGGCTTGCTGCGGTCATAATTATCGTAGTTATGCGAGGCGCGCAGCATGTCGTTGAAGTTGGCGTAGATATGGTCATCCACGATGTCGGGACGGCGCGTTTTAAGATCGCCGCGTGTGGCGATAATCTTGAGTTGGGGATAGCGGGCGCGAATTGCGTCAAAGAATTTGGCAAAGCGGGCCTCATAAACATCCAAGGGGTCGAAGAAGTCTTCATTACCCACTTCCACGTAGCGCAGCTTAAACGGAGCCGGGTGCCCATCCGCCGCGCGCCGCGCGCCCCACGGGGTGCTTTTATCGCCGGAGACATATTCAATTTCGTCTAACGCGTCCTGCACCAAGGGACTGACATCGGCGTTATTCGGCAACCAACCACGTCCTACCGATACCGCTAAGAGCGGCTCCATCTGCAAATCTTCGCACCATTCTAAAAACTCCAGCACGCCTAAGCCATCACTGGCGCGATAGCCCCACGCCCCCGGATGCCCCGGACGCTGATCCACCGGGCCAAGCGTAATCTTCCAGGGGTAGTGGCCGGGATCAAGATAGTTGCCGCCGGGGAAAC
Organism: Abditibacteriaceae bacterium; assembly: GCA_019239895.1. Classification (GTDB taxonomy): domain Bacteria; phylum Armatimonadota; class Abditibacteriia; order Abditibacteriales; family Abditibacteriaceae; genus JAFAZH01. The sequence continues at coordinate 50,032 of JAFAZH010000058.1, forward strand.
GGAGAAAGCTCGGATTCATGGCCGCCAGTTTTTGCATGAGATCAATGCGGTTGCCATTGGGCCGGTTGTGGTAGGTTGGCGGAAAGAGTGACACGAAACTCAGCCAGACGGTGCCCGCCTGCCGCGTCGTAATGACCAAGCGATTATTGAGCGACGGCGCGCCCCGTCCCGTCCTGAGGGTAACGGTGTATTTCTTCCATTGTGGCGTCACGCCAGCGACTCGCGCCTGGGCATAAGTCGTGTGCCCATCGTTGCTTTCGATGCTCACTGTCAGTGGCCCGCCCCCTGTGGCACGGGCATAAAACGATGCGCGGTAAGGGGTCCGCGGGTAAACCGGAATGCCCCAGAAGCCCTCGTTGGCCACGCCCACGCGCCCGCCTGCCGGGTTCGCATCTAACTTGAGACTGACGTTCAGGGCGGCATTCACGCCATTGGTTTTATCGAGACTAATGCTGCCGGTGCCGCCGCCCTCTTGCACGATTGACCAGTGCGCCGGGGCGTCAGGGTTGTCCTTAAAGCTGCGGTTCTGCACCAGTTCGGCATACAGGCCACCATCGTAGGCGTGGTTAATCTCTTCAGTCATCAATCCATAGAGACTGGGATTAATCCGTGCCCCCGGCTGATTGGCGCGGACATTCATCTGCCACGTCTCGGCGCGGGCGTTACTGCTCCACAGGCCAACCGATGCTGCCCACAGCATTGCTGCCTTAATTGTTTGCTTCCGTATCATTTGTCCTTTCCTGGCTCCCGCTTGAGGCAATTTGAGTCTGAATGGAGAGCTTGCTTTCCAGTGTAAACCGATTGACGGAGTTCTGCTGATAAAGAATGATGCTAAGTCGTCGAGCGATAGTATCTGTGCCATTTAGGGTGCGGTGTCAGCCATAGCAGCCATAGCCCCTGGAGTGCCATTCTCATCCTGAAACTGGGCGTTATAGAGGCGGGCATAGGTGCCGTTATGGGCTAACAAATCAGCGTGCGTTCCACGCTCCACGATGCGCCCCTTATCGAGCACCAGGATAAGGTCGGCTTCGAGGACGGTGGAGAGGCGGTGGGCGATGGCGAACGTGGTGCGACCCGCTGCCAGACGGGTCATAGCTTCTTGAATCAGGCGTTCCGAGTGCGTATCGAGCGCACTGGTGGCTTCGTCCAGAATCAGAATGTGCGGGTTTTTGAGGATCGCTCTGGCAATGGCGATGCGCTGCTTCTGGCCGCCGCTGAGTTTGTAGCCGCGTTCGCCGACCACCGTGTCATAGCCCTCCGGCAATGACAGGATATGGTCATGGATAGCGGCGGCTTTGGCCGCCGCCGTTAATTCCTCGTCCCCGGCATCAGGGCGTCCATAGCGCAGGTTCTCGCGGATGGTGTCATGCACCAGGTAGCTTTCCTGCGTCACCATGCCGACAATTTGTCCCAGGGCGTCGAGAGCCAGGTCGCGTATGTCATGGCCGTCGATGGTAATCGTTCCAGACTCGACATCATAGAGGCGTGCCAGCAAATAGGTCAGCGTGGTCTTGCCCGAACCGGAATGACCCACGAGGGCGATGTGTTGCCCTGGCTGCGCGTCCAGGGAGATACCCTGCAACGTCGGCTCTTCCTGCTCGGCGTCGTAGCGAAACGTCACATCCGCAAACTGCACGGCACCGCGCACCTGAACCGGGGCCAAGTGTAGAGCGTTCGGCTTGTCCTGAATCTCTTGCGGTAAATCTAAATACTCGAAGATACGTCCAAAGAGGGCCAGGGCGCTGGATACTTCCACCTGCACATTGAGCATATTGGTGAGCGGAAAAAAGAGCCGGCCTTGCAGCGCCGTGAAAGCGACAATGGTGCCAATCGAGAGACCGCCGTTCGGCTGCCGCACAATTAGCCAACCCGCCAGCCAGTAGACGAGAACGGGGGTCAGAGAAAAGCTGAGCTGAATCAGGCTAAAGAAGACCCGCATCACCATCGAGATTTTAATCTGCGTCAGCATCAGGGCATCGTTTTCGCGGGCGAAGTCGCGGACGGCGAGTTTGCGCCGTCCACTGGTCTTGGTCAGCAGCACTCCAGAGACCGATAACGTTTCCTGCATGGTGGCATTGAGATCGGCCATCTGCTGCTGCGAGGTGTGGCGCAGGCCGCGCGAGTATTCGCCCACCCGCGCTGCGATTAAAGCAAAGAAGGGCAGGATACCCACACTGAGGAGGGTCAAGCGCCAGTCCATAAACACCATCGCCACCAGTGTCGAAAGCACGGTGGTAAAATTGGACAGCATATTGGCCGCTGTATCGGAGAGCACGTTCTGCACGCCACCGACATCATTGACTAAGCGACTCTGAATCTCCCCGGTGCGAGTGCTGGTAAAAAAGCGCAGCGACATGCCTTGCAGGTGGTCGTAGAGGCGGTCGCGCAAGTCGCGCATAATGCGCTGCCCCACCAGCATCGAAAGATAGCCGTAGCCCAGCGACAACGCGACCGAGGCCACTGTTGCCAGCAAGGTCAGAACGGTAAAATGCGTCACAACCGACAGGTTGCGTTTAAGCAGACCCTCGTTAATCAGCCTTTGCAAGTAGAAAGGCGAGAGCAGCCCAAGCGCCGCCGACGCGAACACGAGGAGGGCAATGCCCACCAGCGGCCCGCGATACGGCTTAAACGTGCCCACCACGCGCCGCAGCGTCACGTTTTGCTTTTGTTTTGTGGCCGTGCTCAATCCCGTGCGGCTTGTGCTGTTGTTGGAGTGATGTTGTGCTTTGCGCATTCTAGAGCAATAGTATCCAACACTGTTGATCTTCGTGCTTTCTCTTGCACAGGTGATTTATGGCCTTGTCTTGCTTTTGGGCATGGACGCAGACTGTGGCATAATAGTGGGTATGGATACGATGGAGACGTTTGTTGTGTTTGTTGTGGCGATAACGGCCTGCGTTCTTCTGTTTGGTCTCTTGGTGAATGTCTTAATTTCTGCCCCGCTCTGGCTACTTTGCCGTATCGTACGAAACCGCCAACAATACCAGGACAGCATAGCTCAGCACAGCATACAGGTTGAAATGGCCAATGATGGCGGCTATCAGGTGATGGAGTAGATGCTGACATTTATTGTTTTTTCCTCTGCTTGGCGTTGGGATTCTCGCTAATCTGTGGCCTTATTTACATGGCGGTGCTGGCTCTGGTCTCTGCCATCAAATGGATTGATGACCGGACGATGCAGAGGCGTGCTGCTAAAGCGCGAGAAACAGCCCAGCACAGCGTCACGGTGGAAGTGGATTAGCGCGGGCGCGGCGGAGAGGTGTAAACCTATGCGTCACTCAAAGGGAAAAGCCTTATGGCCCTGGTTGATTTCGCTCTTGATCTGTGTCGCCGTAGGGATAAGAAAATTGTGCCAGCGGACGGGATGGCCGTGGCCTAAGGTTGAAGTGATTTTACCGGTTACGAACAGGCAAACCTCTGTCCCTAAAGATTTACAACCCGTCGCCTTAGCATCTCTCGCGGATAATATCCAACGTTATCCGTATGCCAAAGTCTTTAGCGTCGAGTGGGGTTCCTATAGCCATTTTTATGATTGTGATGATCACGTTTTAAGATATGTCTATGATCGAGATCAAGGCACTTTTATGTATGATGACATAGTAAGCGCCGAGCGCAAATGTTGCGCAGAGCATCAGGTTTATGAAGGAGTAGCCGATTCAGCAGTGCTTCAGGTGGCCCATAAACGTGGGACACATCTACAACTCTCTCACTATGGTGGCAAACTCAACCCTCGATTATCCCAAGCCCTTCATTCTTGCTGCATGAGTCGGGCAGTAATCAATTCCGAATTGCAGCGGCACAACCAAGTCATGCAACGGCTGCGTTCCGGCTCCCCCTAATAGCCCTGGCTGTGGCATAATAGAGATATGGAGCTTTTCTTTCTTTTTGCGATTGTGCCGACTATTTTCGCTGTGGCAGAAGTTGTCGTATGGATGTGCGAAATAAAGCACACTCAGGCGCAAAAGCAATACTTTCTCCAGGATCACAGCGTCACGGTCGAAGTATCAGATAATGGCGGCTATCAGGTCAGGGATTAATCAATGCTACTGACTCTTCTGAGTGTCATTCTCTGTGCTACCGCTTACTGCATCGTGCTAGGCAACATAATCGCTAAGTTGCTCAACCAAGGGGCACGCCAACAGCAAAACGAGCAACAGCACATCAAGCAGCACAGTGTCACGGTGGAAGTGGATTAGCGGGTTTGTGATGGAGCCAAGGTGTTATAATGGAAGCATCATGGATCGTTTCCGACTGGGTTTAGTCATGGTGGTTTCTGGCCTTGTCTGCACCATTGTTGGCTATTTAATGCTGCGATCCATTGGCCCCGGCAGCGAGGGTCGGGCTATGGCCGGGGTTGGATTGGCGGCCACAGGTGCCATAGATGCGGTGCTGGGTGCTATTCTGACCGTCCTCGGAGCACTCAAGAAGTAACACCCTCAAATTCTCCCACAGCACATTCTCCCCACAGCACACACCAGGATTAGCAACGTAGCGGCACAATATATCGTTGGGCCGCTGTGCTTGGTGTTCGATGAACTGCCGGAACAGATTAATGCAAGTTATATAGGGAAACGAGAGAAGGATTCCCATGAGCTACGGCACCAATCTTTATACAGTTGATATTGAGCGTCTTCAGACTATGTGTTCCCTGCCTGTAGAACAGTGCAGGCTGTGGCATAATAGCGGGTGTGGAATCCTTTGTCTTGTCTCTTCTATTCTATGGCTGCACCGTGGGGGGCTGCGTGCTGGTGTTAGGGGCCGGGTGGCTCTATGCGGGCGTTAGAACAATGCGCAAAAAGGAGCAGCAGCAGCACAGCGTAGAGATTGAAACCCAGGACGACGGCGGCTATCAGGTGGTGGAGTAGAAGGTTATGGGATTTCTCTGCGGCATCCTGGGAGCTATCCTCTTGCTCACCGTTGCCATTGTCGGCGGCTTTGTTACGGTGGTCTTGTTTGGTTTTGCCTCTGCCGCCAATTGGCTCGATAAACGGGCCATGCAAAAGCGTGCTGCTAAGGCCCAAGAAATAGCTCAACACAGCGTCACGGTGGAAATGGAGTAGAGCAGCGATCAGAGGAACCAGAATGGAACTTCTTCGGGATATTTTGGGCATGGTCATGGATGTGGCTGCACACCATCATGCTCGCTCATGGGATGACATGGACGGTGATGAATTCCTGCTGCTCTCTATCGGCCTGGTCATCTTTGCCATAGCCTTCATGGTTTATCTGCATTTCTCTTAATTGGCTGTAACAGATAGATAAGCCACATGAACTGGTCATGTAACCGATACTCACTGTTCTCTGCTCCACTGTCCAGGCCTGCTTGACAGCAACTTCCCGCAACAACTGAAATCGTCTTAGCATAACTCAACTGGCTACCAAGATAGCGAATCAACCAGCGAAGGAATTCGCGGGCTGCAAGACTAAGTCCGCGAGGCGGACTGCCCCAGTCGCCGCAGGGCGACTTCGTTTTGCAGTCCCCGTTTCAACCACTGGGCCGTAGCAAGTTGAGTTAGCATACGGGCAACTTTAAGCCACGATAAACTCAATCCTGCACATTTACAATCCGGCTATTATCGCTGAAAATAAATAAGTAGATGCGCTGAGGAGGAGGGAACTCATGTGGTTCCATCGAACGGAGAAACGGAAGACGCCGTGGGGCGAGTTTGAGCGTGCCCAATATGGTTGGAAAGGGCAGGTCACAGTGGGCGCAAGAAAATTGGCAGTTATGGTGGATGATGTCAATGGAGAACCCAATCCGCAACTGCTGGCCCTGCTGCCTTACATTGACCAAAATCTGGCGACGTTGGAGCGGGCCGCGCAAGCCGCCGTCACCCAACTGCACGAATATGAGTTATCCCTCATCACCGATCCCGACGACGAGGCAGCGGATTTTTCCTTTATGTTTGATGCCTGCGCCGAGGATGCCGACGACAGCATCACGGTGGAATTCAAGGCGGGCCAGGTCACAGGCTGGCAGCGGCTCGACTAAACCGTTAATGAAGCCAGGGGGTTATTGAGCATCATTCCCTCTGCGAACCCATACAGGCTAACTAAAGCGCCTGTAGAACCTACGTCCAGAACCTATATCACCGCGATTTGTGGGGAGGCTGCTAAACATGTGGAGACTGATAAACACCATGACACCAAAGAAACAGCATTGGAGTGCGGGGGTTATTCTGCTGGCATTCGTTGGCTGCTTAACGGTCGCTGCTCAACAAGCTGCGCCGCAGCCGCCAGAACACAGTGGCCTGGCCCCGGCTGCTCCTGTCGGCTCGTTCCCTTTGTCGCTCGACAAGCCCCTGGAGATGGCCGTCGAGTCGCCCGGCGTGGAATGGAGAGGCAATACCTATCACCTGGTTCAGTTGGGCCGCGCTCAGTTCCATCTGAGTGCCTTGTCGCGCCTCACGGCCACCTTTTCTGGGGGTGTGAATACCTTCGATGATGTGGACTATGATGTGCATGTGGCCGTCTTCAACGCGCACGGGCAACTGCTGGGCACGGGGCGCACTGTCTGCTCTGTCGCACGTATCTGGGCGGGACTCAGCGGAACGACATCAAAAACATTAGACGTGGATTTGGGCGTAAACCGCGATTACGCTCAAGCGGAGTTTTTCTCCGTAGCCATCAGTAACACTCAGGTGCTCACGCCGGATCAGTGGCAAAAGCAAAAGTGAGCCAGCAAAAGCGAGCCAGGGCTGTCCCGCACAAGGAGTCAACTGCATCTAATCGGTTTGATAAATTGGCCAGGCAAAGTCGTGCGACCAAGGCCCAAGAGATAGCCCGGCACACCGTAACGGTGGAAGTGGATTGAAGTGGATGCGGCGGCAATTACCGCCTACAGCCCTGTGATGCCGCAGTATATCCAGGACGGCAAATTGTCTCTCCGTAGCTCACCATGCGGTAGAATCAGCAGATAAAGCTGCAAGTACCGCTCAGCAGAAGCGGAGCGGTATAATATATTGTTGGGCCGCTGCGCGCATCTCTATGGTAGGTGATGGGTTTGAAGCATAGAGGAGCAGTCTAATGAATCACAAGACACTCGCCATATTGATAACCGCACAGGCTATAATAGTGACTTTATTGGGTCAGGCTAAAGCAGACCAGCCATCGCATCTATCCACCCTGCCAAAATTACAGCCCGCAAGTTCTTGTCTCCAGATAGTTCAAAGCCAAAAGGCTTTAACTCTTAAACACCCGCCAGTGTCCAAACTCATAAGCGTTAGATGGGTGCGGTATTGCGTGCTGCAACGGCCACATACGATTCGACAAGCCATCCTCCAAGCCATTCGTTTGTCAAGTGGACAGGGCCTTTTTGTTATACCGGATTTAGAGACTTACGCTCCTATAGCGATTGCTGGCAGCCGTCGTCCTAACGGTTCTCTTCTCGTCGAGTTTCGGCTTGGGGGCTGGCGCTGGGAACACAGGGTCAAGGAGAAATTATTTGAGGTTCGCTTTAGGCGCACTGGTGTCTCACTAACGTCTTTTCGACGCATCAAGCCACCTTCTGCTCCTGAAGCAAATCGGTGTAAAGCTATTGCCGTAGCGTGCGCTTATAGTTTCAGCCATGACTTAAAGAAGGTTGGCTTGAAGTTGGGGAATCGGTTTCAGATAGAACCGCAAAAGACCAATGCCGATGGATTTCATATGACTATTGACACAAATTATCCTGCTACTACAGGTGACTGTTTTGACATTGGCGTGTCCTATAACTTTCGTGTGCTTTATCTTAATCCTACCAGTTAAGGATACCTGACACCGGCCCAACCAGGCGGTGCACACCGACGTCCTGCGCTCCGTTCGTTCCTCACTTCGCTACGGGCGCGGGTGAACTTGGCGTTGGGCCATCGCGCTGCATATCATACACTATACAGACAGATGCAATCGCTAAAATCATGAATAAGACAAGAATGTTACTTAAAGTCACAGCACGCCGAAGGGGAATGTTCCTTGCGTCTCTGATTGTGCTGTCGAGTTTCTTATGCCTTATCTCATCTCCAGCGCAGCAGGCAGTCCCTCAAAAACAAGTGAGATCGCCACACTCGTATAATTCGTTCATTGAAGGCACCGTTTATGATCGCCATGACAAAACGCCTCTCGCTGATATTGAAATTGGCATAGGAAGTGATGAGACAGATAGTTATGGCAAAGTTAAAACTGACCATCAAGGCCACTATAGAATTCCTGTAGCACTTGGCAAAGGCTATCTTATAACGGCTGAGGGCGCCGCCTACAGTGATTTTGCTTTTCAGGATTTGATAATTCCGGCCAATGGTATGAAACGCGATATCGGGTTGCTGAAAAAAGGAGTGGTCAAGGGCACGGTGCGTGATACATCTGGCAGGCCCATTGCGGGAGCGCGGTTATTTTTCTTTGGGCCTTCTGGTTATAACGGCGATAAAGTTATCACTGCCACGGACGGTTCGTTTTACACAGATGCCCTGGATATTGATTATGATGCTAACCCGACGCAGTATGAACTCCTGATAACGCAACCAAAATATTCCTATATCGAGACAAAGCTATCCGTGCAACCGCACTATGCCGCGACCGATGAACACGTCGCAAACTTTGTTCTGCTCGCACGAGCAATTGTCAAAGGGCGCATCACCAGCCAAGGCAAAGCGATAAAAGATGCTTCGTTAGTTCCTGCTCTTATCAATGGCACGATGCCGTTTGACTCTAATACGGACAATCAGGAGATTGACAGTCTGATCCAGATGACGGATAGTAACGGCAACTATACTCTATCGTTAAGTGCCCCGCAAACCTACAACATTGATATATCTGGCGAAGATACCGTAGCGACTCGTGTCCAGATGCATTTGGTGCCGGGTCAAAGCATCACGATCAATCGTGATCTGGCCCCTTTTCCCTATGGTTCCATCGCAGGGCGGGTGATTAATTTAGCAGGCCATCAGGTAGTGGGCGCGGCGATTGAGCTATGGACACCGAGGACCAGTGAGACCGATCCTGTGGCCTACACCGATAAACGTGGGCGCTATGTCGTGCGGAAAGTCGCGCCTGGTGATGATTATGTAGTCTTTGCCTACATGCCAAAGGCACAGATGCGCACGGGGCCAAATAAGGAAAGTGTCCGTGTGCGTTCTTATAAAACCACCATCGTGAACTTGCGGGGCGATACCGTTCCGCCTCGATGCCATATTTTATCACCACTTCCCGGCGCGACGGTAAAGGGCATAGTTTCAGTGCGCGCTAAGGGCACCGATAATGATGGCGTGTCCGTCATTGTTTTGATGGTCGAGAATGAATGGATTAAAGATGTCGAAATTTCCCATACGGATGAGGGTCTGCCTTTCGATGGAAAGCCAAGTCAAACTCATTGGGTTCGCCGGGGCCGTGCCGCTTTTGAATGGGATAGCCGAAAGGTTAGTGACGGCTGGCATCTCCTGAGAATTGACGTTTATGACATAGACGGCAATATGGCGAGCCGCACGGTTAAAGTCAAAGTTCACAACGCTCGTTGAGGTGACGCAACATCGGCTCAACCAGTCGGTGCAGCCGACGCCAAACCGCTTCATCGTTTGGGTTGGGCAAAGTGTGCGTTACGGTTTAGCGCGGCTGACCTAAGCGTTGGGCCGCTGCGCGATAAGTTTTGGAAGCGTCAACTATAAATTGTCCAGGAAAACCCCAAATGATTAAATTCGGCAATCAGAAAAAGTTACTATTCATTAGCTTCGTTGCTATTCTGGGAATGATCCATTCTATTTCAGTACCTGCGCAACCGCCTGCACAAGCGCCGCTCCAACAGGTATTCACCCAAAAAGCTCGCAAGGCTCTGATGGCAAGCATCACCAAAGCTAAGGAATTACATTGTCCTGAGGTGGGAACGAATTTTCTGCTGTGGGCTTTAGTGTCGGACAAAGAAGGAACTCCCGCCAAAATTTTGCAGAAGATGGGGGTGCCGTTAGAAACCATTCGTTTGCAAGCGGAAGCAGAAATGGCTTGGAGCCATGAAACAGATAGAGAAATGCCAGCCGATGAGCCAAAACTCTCGGAAGGGATCAAACACGTTTTAGAGTTCGCTGCCGATGAAGCTAAACACAGGCCGGGCGACAACAAGGATATTGAGAGTGAGCATTTGCTATTAGGTCTGCTTCGTTACAAACAGGATTTGCCCTTTAGTTATACGGTTCTGCGTAGAGCAGGGGTAACGCTCGAAAAAGCACGTCAGGAGTTCGCCAAACAGCCTCGTGAATGAATTTCTCAACAGCCGCTGAACTTAGGGTTGTGCTGCGGCGGGCGGTTTGGCTGCGTGTCATACTGTATAAAGCCTTGGCGTAGCTTAGTCGTATGCGAGATTAACGCCTCCAAAATCGAACCAAGGGCACAGGGCAACGCCAACCAATTGGCTCTGGCTAAGCGTTGGTCTTGCATGGAAGGGAAATTCTATGTCGGCACAAAAAAATAAAGCTCATATTCTCCGCTTCACGGAGCAAGTTCTTAATAACCACAATCTGGCAGCCTGCGATGATCTGGTGGCCCCCGATTTCGTCGAACTGGACCCGTTTCCCGGCCAGGAACAGGGCCGCGAAGGTCTTAAAGGAGTCCTGGCCCAGATGCGCAGTGCCTTTCCCGACATCCACTGGAGCATTGAAGAGCAGATTGCCGAAGCGGACAAGGTGGTCACCCGCTTCGTATGGCGGGGGACGCATCAAGGCGAGTTCTTTGGCGTGCCCGCCACTGGCCAGCAGGTGGCCGTGCCCGGTGTGGTGATAGATCGTATCGTTGAAGGCAAAATGCAGGACAGCCGTATCCTGATGGATACCCTGAGCTTGATGCAGCAGTTGGGTGCCGTGCCGCCGCCCGGCCAGCCTGGGAGCTAATCTGGATAGTGGAAGCATGGCTAATGGCCTCTACCATGTGAACCGGGGGGCAGCCAACAAGCGGACACCAGCCAACAGCTTGGGGAACTTACTCCTCATGCGTTGAGGTTATGTGCTGCATAAACGGCTAAGGGAGCCGTAGCCCACTGATGCGCCATTGCCTTATGAACCTCTGCATTTTCTGGCGATGCTACAGCGAATAGAGGCCGGTGTCATAGATCAACCATGAACCACCTATTTTCATACTCGCTCCCGTCATTATTCACCATCATTTTCCTGCTGGCGACAGTGGGATCAACCGCCGCCGACCCATCGCCATCTATCTCACATTTCATCATTGGAGCCGACGCCTCGCATGTGGGGTTCTTTGAGACGCGGGGCAAGGTCTATCGAGAGGCCGGGCAGCCGCGTGACCCGTTCAAGATCATGAAAGAGCACGGCATCAATTGTATTCGGCTGCGCCTGTTTACCAGCAGCAACGAGCAAGCTCAACGCAACCCTTACAACAGCATTAATAACCTCGCTTACACGGTGCCGCTCGCGGTGCGGGTGAAACAGGCCGGGCTACAGTTGCTCTTAGATTTTCATTATGCCGATAGTTGGGCCGATCCTGCCCATCAGCCCAAGCCGCGTGCGTGGCAGGGCTTATCCTTCGAGCAACTCGAACAGCGGATGTTTGAATACAACCGCGACTGCATCGCCGCTTTCAAACGCGCTAGCGCGATGCCCGACTATGTGCAGGTCGGCAATGAGATCACGCCCGGCATGGCGTGGCCAGATGGCAAGGTGGGTGGGGCGAATGATACGCCAGCGCAGTGGGAGAAGTTGGGACGTTTGATGAAAGCGGCCATGCGTGGCATTCATGAGGCGGCGGGACGCGAGATGCCCAAACTCATTGTCCACATTGACCGGGGCGGCGACTGGGCCACCACCCAATGGTTCTTCGACCACCTGCGCGAGCAGCACGTTGAGTTCGACATCATCGGCCAAAGTTACTACCCCTTCTGGCACGGCACCCTCGATGACCTGCGCACCTGTCTCACCAATGCCGCGCAACGCTATGGCAAACCAGTCATAGTAGCCGAAACCGACTTCCCGTGGGTGGATAAAGACAGCGCAGGCCAACCCGCCAAACCCATTATCGGTATCCCGCCGGGTAAAGCGGGCCAGGTGCAATTCATCCAGGCATTGGGCCAAGTGGTGCGGGGCGTGCCTGACGGCAAGGGCATCGGCATTTTCTGGTGGGCAGCGGAATACCTACCCCTCGACGGCACCAATCTGGCCGGGTTCGAGGGTCGCTCCTTTTTCGATCACGACGGCAACGTGTTGCCCATCGCAGGGGCGTTTGGCCAACTGGCTCAACAGGATGCGAAGTCCGTGGTGAGCGCGGCCCCGTTCAGATAACGAGAAGGGCCGCGAGGGCTGGTAGCCGGGGGTGGGGCAGTGGCGCTTACAGCTTGAGGCACGGCAGCCCGGCATTTAAAGCGGCTGACCACTCAGCACGCTCTTTAGCCGCATCCAGGGCAAGGGGTGGGGCAGGGGTCGCTACACGTTGCTGTAACGCCAACTGCCACCAACCGACGCTATGCCACGCTCCGAATTTGTAACCAACAGCCTCGTAAACTCCGACTGGCTGAAATCCCATCGCCTCATGGAGACCAACGCTGGCCGGATTGGGCAGGGTCGCGCCCGCGTAGGCGTTGTAGAAGCCTTGCAAACGCAGCATCTCGAACAGCGAAGCATATAAAGCCTTGCCCACACCGGCCCGATGATGGTGTTGATGAATGTAAACCGACACGTCCACCGACCATAAATAAGCGGCCCTGGCGCTGTGCGCAGCGGCATAGACGTAGCCGATTACCGCACCTTGATGCTCACAAACCAACCACGGGAAGTGGGGCAGTGTGTTTTCAATGCGTTGCCGCATCGCTGCGGTGGAAGGCGGTTCAATTTCAAATGAAATGACCGTGTCCGTGACGTAGGGCCTGTAAATGCCTTGAACCTGAGCCGCATCAGCGGCGTGCGCCAGCCGGATAGAAGTTGAGAGCATACGCCTTATTATGACACATGACAGGCGACCTCATCGTGGGCCGCCGCACATCGCTCAGGTGCCACAGATGCCAATGCGCCGGGAGCGGGGGTCTCGTCCAGAAACAAGAGCGGGCTGACAGCGGCTGTATCGGCTGGTTAGACCGCACGCAGTCCAATTTAGGCCAATCTGCTTAATCCAGTCTGCGGGTATACCAGTTGGGCTTATAAGGCTCAACGGTGAGCATGTCTCGACCCGCAACATCAATATGGCTCTGCACTCTGCCGGCTCCCCAATTCACCGCATAGTAATCAGAGGGGCGCAATGCCTGGCTGCAAAAGAGATAGCCTTCCATATCGGCACCCCGCCCATACCAGGTGGGGAATAACACGAACAAACGACCATCAGCTTTGCGTTCGGCGTAGACTTCACCGCGCGGAGCCAGCTCGCTAAAAGCAGCGGGCAGCCGCACGACACCCGCTTTGTTGGCCGTGAGAACGCCTTGCTGTATTTGTTGAACAATAAGCTGATAACGCGCCACTGGATTGGGACGAAGCACCATCAATCCAGCCAGTAACAAAAGGATTCCGGTCGCAAGGGAGATGATTTTGCCACGCGCCTGCATAACCGAAAGTATATCGCGCCGCATCACCTCTGGTGGGGCTAACGCTGGAATCGCGCGATGGCTTGGCGCATTAGCGGCGGGGTGTCGGTTGCACCGCCTGGCTAATCGGAGTTCACTGACTTAGCCATATTTCTTCACAGCTTGCTCGATAGCTGGCCCGGCTTTTGCCAAATCCTCAGGCGTCATAACTGGTTGTAGTGCTACACTGGCATTGAGGGTGAGCATCCACGGTTCGGTGACTGCTGGAATTTGGGAAGGGTCTTTCAAGTCGAGGATGATTAACCCTGACCGCTTGCCGTTGGCGGCCAGAAAGTAGGCGGCCTCCGGTTTCGTCTCGTCGAGGATGGACTGAATAGTCTTAGCCAGGCTGCCATCCTTGATCGCGGCATTAGCGGACTCCACAGGAAGTTCAACTGTTAGCAAAACGCGCATCACTAACCTCCATTTACAAGATGCTCAGCTTCAACATAATCAGACTTTAAACGAAATTTTGTATCAGGACAAGTGCCAAGAACTTTACACGACCCGCTAACCTTGCCCATGTTAGTTTTGCTCTGGCTATTTGCAAGCCCATCGCTGCGCATCCAGGTTTCGCGCAGACATCAGGTAGAGCGCCTGGCTGCTGCCGTCGGCTCCGGCCATCAGCTTCTCGCTCGTGTTGCCAAAGATTACATTATCAAGTTTCATGGCCTGTCCTGATGGTAAGACTAATTCTCTCCAGGAGGGCCGAGTCTCGAATGTCTCTGGGATCAAGGGGGTCGGATCGGCCTAAGACCTCATCCGCCAGAGCCACGATATAAGCGCGACCCTCACTGGCATAAAGCTGACGTTCTGCTTCGTTCAGCTTGATGGTCACACTAAAGCTCACCATAGCACGATCACAATTGACATCCAGAAAATAGTCGTTATCATCCTGGAGCAAAAACCACGCGCCCGGTTCATGATCTATGACTCGCATAAGCTACCTCCCGCTCTTATTAATCGTGTCCATGCGATTTGCTGGAAATCTGGAAGTTCCAGTGGAGATTAAGCAAGACATGCATATATTGTAGCCATTGCCAGCAGTTGGGCGTAGTAAATAATTGAGTCAGTCCAAGCTGGCCCCTTGATGACACAGTATCTGGTTGAGCCGCTGTTGATTCGTCTGAGCTTGTTCAAAACAGGGATATGATACCGATGCTGCATTCCTGCTCCATACGTTCTATAGACTCTTGATTTAAGCGTAGCAGTTCCTCAATTCTCTGAGTTGTGCAGTTGCCAACGCGCAACCAGACGACTTGCGGCGGAAACCCGCGCAGGGTGCTTAACTCACCAAAATCCGCATCTTTAGTGACGATAACGAAGCCATTATCACGCGCATAACTCCAAACTTCGGCATCTGCGGCTTGGTCAAGTCCTAGCAGAAAGACATGGCTTGAACCGGGAAATACACTGGCGAGACGCTTCGTGAGACGTGGCGAGAGGTTCTGGTCAAAGAGCAATTTCATACGGCCAGCGTATGGCCCTCACGCTCCGCTACAAAACTCAGGGCAGCTAAAATGTCTTCCCGCGTTAAGTAAGGGAAATCCTCTAATATCTCCTCTGAGGTCATACCCGCAGCCAGATAGGAGAGAACATCATAAACTGTGATGCGCATCCCGCGAATGCAGGGCTTGCCGCCGCGTTTGCCCGGTTCTATGGTTATGATATTTTCGTAGTTCATATGCTTAATTTTGCATCTGTTGCAGTGGCGTCGCAAGTAGAACGGCGCGCAGCGGCCCGACGCTAAATTCAACCGCGCTTGGAGGCTGAGGCACGAAGCCGGAAGGCGTCGGTTACAATCCTTGGTTCGTCCGCTGCTGATCATATTAAGAACTCCTAACAAAATGAAGATTTAAGATGCGCCTGACAGATCAAAGCGCAACTCAACCTCAAGAAGGCTTCATGCACATCGTCACGTCGTTCGTAACGCACCCGCAGGCGACGATACTGGTGCAACCAACTTTGGGTGCGTTCCA
>JAFAZH010000011.1 GCA_019239895.1 Abditibacteriaceae bacterium
AAACGGATCGAGACCAGCTTTAGCCAACTTACCGCCCGCTTTCCCAAGCATATTCATGCGGTGACACCACAAGGTTTTGTGCTCAAGGTGGTCTGCTTCCTGCTGGCATTCTCCATTGAGTGTCTACTTCGGTAGCAAGTTGAATTAGAATAGCAAGAATGTGAGTTGTGACAATTCTTAGCCGGCAGAGTTTTTAAATACGGGGAACTATGGTCGGAACGGAGAGCAAGATGAGATGGCGCAATTTGCAGATTACGGTGTACTCTGTTTTTATGGCAAGCCTGCTTTACTGCGCATCAACTTGCGGGGCAGCACCTGGTGACACTTCTAACACTAAACCATTCGTGAAGGAATTTACTGTTATCGCCTATCTCCCGGAATACCGCTTTGCCACTCTTGATGCTGCGGCGCTATCATATCTTACTGACTTAATTCTGTTCTCGATTGAGCCTAAGTCTAACGGTGAATTAGACACGGCACGCATTCCCTCTGAAGTCTTAGCGCGCTTGAACCAACTGAGGACAGGGCATCACCTGCGCATTTTGGTAGCCCTTGGTGGCGCAGACCGTTCTGAGGGCTTCGCTTCGATGGCGACTAATCCGCAGACACGCACCCACTTCATCCAGGAGTTACTTCGTTTCTGCACCGGGAATCACCTGGACGGTATAGATTTCGATTGGGAACACCCGACCAATAACGTCGAAGAGGAGGCTTACGCGGTATTGCTCCAGGAGACCAAGCAACAGTTTCAAGCCCACAATTTATTGGTGACGGTGGCCGTAGCGGACTGGCAGCATCTGAGCGCAGAGGCTTATCGCGCCGTAGATCGCGTCCACCTGATGGCCTACGATCATGAGGGCCAGCACTCCACCTTTACGCAGGCGGCAGCCGATGTGCAGAAAATGCTCAAGCAAGGGGTGCCGCGCGCAAAGCTCTGTCTGGGAGTCCCTTTTTATGGCCGCAGCATCAAAAATAGCGACCAGTCATTAACTTACGCTGAGATTATGCAACAGTATCATCCGCTGCCCAATAGCGACGAGGTTGCGGGCATTTACTTTAACGGTATCCAGACTATGCGGCAGAAAACTCGTTATGCGCTGGAGCAGCATTTAGGTGGTGTAATGATCTGGGAATTAGGGCAGGATACCCACGACCAGACCTCGCTACTTCTGGCCATTCATCAAACTGTGATCGGTAAATGAGACGCCGACCGTTAAACTAACTCCTACTCAACATCAAAATTCTAAGGGAAGATATTAAATGCACAACGTGATTTACCACTGCCTCGCTACCTCAATGTTAGCCGCGCTTGCCATCAGTGCCTTCGCCCTGGCCACAGAATCCCCTGCGCAAGCCGCAGATAACAACGTGGCGCAAGGGCCAGCAGCGGTTTTGCAGCCCCTTGTGGATCGCCATGAACTGGCTGGTGCCGTTGCGCTGGCGGCTACTAAAGATAGGGTATTGAGTCTTGAAGCGGTTGGCTTTGAGGACGTTGCTGGCCATAAGCCGATGCGCACTGATGCGTTGTTCTGGATCGCTTCACAATCGAAACCGATGACCGCCACCGCCCTGATGATGTTGGTGGATGAGGGCAAGGTGAATGTAGACGACCCGGTGGAAAAGTATCTGCCGGAATTCAAAGGGCAAATGTTGCAGACGGAGCAGGATGAGAATCATATTTTGTTGAAAAAGCCAGCTCATCCGATCCTCGTGCATAATGTGCTCAGCCACACGAGCGGATTACCGTTTAGCTCGCCACTTGAACAACCAACGCTCGATGTGCTGCCGTTAAGCTATCGCGTGCGCAGTTATGCCATGATGCCGCTCAAATTTGAGCCAGATACTAAATACGAGTATTCCAATGCAGGCATCAATACGGCGGCACGTATTATCGAAGTGGTGAGCGGAATGTCTTATGAGGAGTTCATGCAAAAACGCCTGTTCGATCCCCTTGGCATGAAGGACACCACATTTTGGCCGAATCAGGAACAGCTTGGTCGTTTAGCCAAAGCCTATCAGCCCAACGCGGCCAAGAACGATCTTCAAGAAACCACTATCAGCCAGTTGCATTACCCCTTAGACGATCATACGCAGCGTTATCCTATGCCTGCTGGTGGACTGTTCTCAACCGCCACCGATGTCGGGCGCTTCTGCCAGATGATTTTGAACGGCGGTATGCTTGACGGCAAACGTTATCTTTCCGAACCAGCGGTTAAGCAGATGACGACTCGCCAGACTCGCCCTGGCCTGGAAGGTTATGGATTTGGCTGGTCGGTTGGTGATAACTGGTTCGGACACGGTGGTGCCTACAGCACAAACATGACGATTGATACGCAGCACGGATTGATTACCGTGTTCCTGGTGCAGCACGCAGGCTTTCCCGGTGAAGGTGGCAAGAGTTACGATGCCTTCAAGCAAGCGGCTATTAAAGCTTTAGCTGTGACTAAATGACCCGCCGCTAAAGCAGCGGGTCTCGCCAATCCTAACCCATTACTTCACGTTGCGCCAGCGGTCGTGCTTCCTCACGGTCGGCTTCTGCGGCCTGGCGTTCGGCGGCATCTAAGATTTCTGGTGGTGTTTGGAACAGCATCCCCACCGCCAAGACCACAATCGCACCAATCATGGCAAACCACGTAAAGGAAACTTTCGGCAACCAATCAGGGCGCACAAATGGCGTGTGGTGGCCCAGGAGTGGAGCTATCCCATTGAGGATAGTGATATGCAAATCGCCTAATACCACTGTGGCAATCAAGCCCAGGGTTAGGGCGATGATGTTACCTCTATCTGAACCCCGATCTTTGGTGAACATGCCCAGCAGAAAGACGCCCAGCATGGGGCCGAGGATAAAGCCCGCGATGCCAAGTACCACCGGGATAATGCGAATATCAGGGTTGGTCACTTTGGCATAAGCGAAACCTCCTGCGATTCCCACCATCAAGATGGCAAACACAGTGGTGAAGGCACGCGCGGCGCGGACATAGTGAGCTTCGCTGCGGCCTGGTACACGCGGCAGATACCAGTCGTTGGTGGCACTTGTCGCTAAAGCATTGAGGGCAGCGGAAAGGGAACCCATTGCGGTAGCGAATACACCCGCCAACACTAAGCCGCGAATGCCAATCGGCATCACGTTGAGAATATAGGAGCCAAACACATCGGAGTTGGCAGCGGGTTTGAAAGTTGGGTCTTGCTGGTAGAAAACGAAGAGCAGAATACCAATAAAGGTGAAGACTGTAGCAATGGGCAAATCCATAAAGGCTGCCGTCAGTAGGCTACGCCGCGCCTTCTGATGTGTCTCGGCAGTGAGCATTCGCTGCACCATGTCCTGATCGGTGCCAAAGGCGGCCATGTTGCCCAGTGAGGTGCCGATGAGGGCAGAAAACACCGTATAATCGCTGGCGAGGATCAGTTTGATGTACTGCCACAGATTCATGCCTTGCACATGATTATCCGCTTGCCATTTCGTCACAAGGTCAGGCTCAAAACCAGTAATGAAGTAACCCTGTAAATGAGTCATCTGTGGCACGGCTCGCCCAACCGCCTCAAAGCCACCAATATGGATAAGGAGCGTTATGGCGGCCACCAGTGCGCCGCCAAACATCAAACAGGCTTGAATCACATCCGTCCAGATAACCGCCTTAATACCGCCCAGAGCCGTGTAAATACAGGTGATGATAGTCAGGGCGATAATAGCCACCAGATATGGCCCCACACCCGTCACGGCCTGCTGACTAAATTGCACCTGTTGCCTACCCGCAAACATCCGCCACGCTAAGACCATGACCAAGGAGGGCACAAACAGGCGGGTACCAGAGGCGAGGGTGCGCATCACCAGGAACAAACCAGAGACATAGTTTTTCGTCTTTGGCCCAAAGCGCACACCTAAGTAGTCATAGACGGTATAAACCTTATATTGGTAGTAGGGCTTTAAGAAGATGTTGCCCACCACGAAACGGCCAATAATAACCCCAAACACCAGTTGCACATAAGCCAGGCTTTGTTTATCATAGCCTTCCCCTGGCGCCCCCAGGAAGGTGGCGGCGCTGGTTTCTGCCGCGATAATCGAAGCCATAACCGCCCACCAGGGGACGCGCCGCCCTCCCAAAGCAAAATCGTGCAGGCTCTCTTCGCGCCGCCCCATCCGCAGCCCAATGGCGGTGATGACGACGAAATAGAACACAATAATTAACCCATCAACTAATAATCCCATTCAGTCCTCTGAAAAATTTCGTAATCCTCATTATATCGCCATACTCAACGTTCATTGACTAACCTGCTTGCACAATTCTTCTTATCAGCTATAATAGTGATTGTTTCGATACAATTGTATCGGAACAATCACTATGTCTCTTTCTTCTAAATCGTCCGAAAATTTTAGCAAGGTGCAGGCAACGACCGCCCAACTCCAAACTTTAGCGAGTCAGGTGGGGCCGCACGGTAAGCTGCCAACGCACCGGCAGTTGCGCCATTCGATGGGCGTGAGCATCACCACCCTTAATAGCGCCCTGAGCGAGTTAGAAGCGCGTCGCCTTATCTATCGAGTGCAGGGTAGCGGCATTTATGTCGCGGCTACAGCACGCCGGAGCATCGCACTGGTCTGTGATCCCGCTTATTTTCAGGGAGCTAATCACTCGCCCTTCTGGGATGTGTTACTGGAGCAAGCGCGGCAATGGGCTACGACTCATGATGAAATACTCAGCTTTCACTTTGCGGCACCTGCGGCGACAGCCGCTGAACAGTCAGGCGAGATGCTGCACGAAGGGTTAGTGCGTGATATTCAAGCCGGACGGGTACATGGGATTATCGCTGTTGGCTTGCCGGTGCCAGTTACCGAGTGGGTGCGGGATCAAGGCGTTCCCCTGGTGGCTTTTGCTGGTTGGTCAGATTACACGGTGGGTCTTGATGGTGTGGAACTAATCCGTTTGGGTGTCGCAGAGCTGGCGCGGCAAGGGTGCCGCCGCATCGGTTTGTGGCGGACTGTGGATTTAGCGCATACGTTGGAAGCTACGCGCACAGATGCGGAGGCTATTACTCACATCTTTCGCCAGTCCCTGGTGGACTGTGGTGTGCCCTTTCATGCGGCTCTCATCAAAAACAACCGTCACCTGCTGATGGAGGCGGACAAGCCGCGAGTTGTGCTCACCAAACAGGAGCAAGGCTACCAGACAGCCATAGATGTATTCAGTGGCTCCCATCGTAAAGCAACCCCCAAGCCTGATGGTGTCATCATCACCGACGATATGATGACGCATGGTGCGCTGGTGGCTTTACAAAAATTGGGTGTCATGGTTGGTCAAGAACTCAAAATAGCGACCCATGCCAATCGTGGCTCAATGGTGCTATTGGGGCGTGATGAGTTGACCTTGTTGGAAATTGATCCTGCTGAAGTTGTGCAAGCTCTCTTTGAAATGCTGGAAACCTTAATGGATGGTAAAACCCCGGCAACACCAATCGTCTCAATTAAACCGAAGGCTAAGTAAGCCAGGGTTATAAAAGACCTGGCTCTTATAGACCCCGATAAAATCATGAAAAAATATTACTCACAAATAGTTGCCGTAGTTCTGCTCTGGACGATAGCTGCTCTAAGCATCCCTTCACTAAATCAGGCTTTAGCTCAAGCTCCCGCCAACACCATTTGCAACCGTGTGCGTTTCTTCCCGCGCCCTGGGTTTGCGAAGCGGATGGTGGGGGGCAAGATTCAGGGTTCCAATCTGGATGCCACCAGTGGCTTTGTTGACCTGGCGACAATTGCCACGCCGCCGCCCGAAGGCCAATGGTCGGAATTGAAATTCAATAACACGACTGTTTACAAATACTTGCGCCTCTTTACTCCCACCGATTCCTGGGGCAATGTAGCGGAGTTGGAGTTTTACTCTGGTGATACAAAGATGAAGGGGCAGCCTTATGGTACCTATGGTTCGCGCAATAACAGCGGCAACACCTTTGACAAGGCTTTTGATGGTGATACTAAGACGTTCTTTGATGCGCCCATTGCCAACTCGCAGTATTTAGGCATTGTGGTGGCAGGTGTCGCAGACAGCGCCTCAACGAATAGCCCCACAACACCAGTGGCCAACAGCAAGGCCCATCGCCATTATCACATCGGCAACAGCTTGACTGACACGATTGGCGAATATATGCAGGCGACGGCTAAAGTCGCTGGCTATAATGACGACTTTTTTGACCGCCAAACCATTCCCGGCGCACCGCTGCGCGTCAATTGGGAATCGAAGGGTGGCTTTGGTACGCCTTATCATGATGCCTTTGTGAAAGAAGCGCCACTCACGGATTTAGTGTTGCAAGCCTTTATTGATAATGGCGATTCACAAAGCCCAGAATACTCCTTAAAGTTTTATGACTTAGCCAAACAAAGTAGCCCCCGCGTCCAACCCTGGATTTATGGGCAGTGGCCCGTTACCGGTTCGGGCAAGCCATCATCTGGCACGCCCGATTGGGAAGAACGCGCCATGACTTACATGCGTGTGTATGTGGCGCACGCATTGAACTTTGCCAACGAGCGACCAGACTCAGGCGTGCGCGTGGTACCCGGTGGCCTGGCGCTGATTAACCTCAAGCACGCTATAGAAGCAGGCAAAGTGCCAGGCATGACCGATTTCTTCCCGGCTAACTTCGATGATGATCTGCACCTTTCGATGGCAGGTCGCTACTTTATTGGTCTGGTTCATTTCGCCACACTTTATGGGCAAAATCCGGTCGGCCTGCCGCTGGCTGGTATTAACAATACGCTGCCCAAACTGACACCGGAACAAACCAGGGTCTATCAGCAGATTGCCTGGGACACGGTGACCCAGTTCAAGCGCAGCGGAGGCAGTGAAGTTGGCTTTAAAGTGCCCGGCAACATTGATGCCCGCGCTCACGCGAACGCCATACCGCCGTTTAATGATCCCCATGTCATCTTTATCAGTAACGGTAGCAATTATGACTACGTGCTGAATGCGCCAACCGCAGGGCCGTATGAACTGCGTATTAGTATCAGTGCTGATAAACCCGGCCACCAATTAGAGGTGACATCAAACCATAAGTTGGTTGGCAACGTCGAAGCACCAGTTTCCACCGGCGGCGCGTTTGCTGATACCCTTCCCATAACACTCAATCTCAAAGCGGGTGTGAATCTGCTGCACCTGCATGTGCCAGAAAACCGACCTTATGATATTGATTCGCTGAAAATTACCACCCTCGGTGGCTCCGCTCTCTTGAACACGCTGCCCCTCACCAACTTCTGGGCGTTTAATCCCGAAATTAATGCCGGGGCCGCTTACACCAAAGACTTCAATGTGTGGGACGCCGAAACTAAAGATGACGGGTTAAAGGTCACGGCCATATCCAATAATCAAACCCTCGTGCCAGATGCCAATATCAAGGTTGAAGCAGGCGACTTTAAAGGCGAATGGGGCCAGCATTCCAATCGTCGTATTGCTGTCACCCCGGCAGCGGGACAGACGGGGCAAGCCAAAATCATTATCACCGTGCAAGATGCAGGTGGCCTCAAGCGGGCCGTAGCATTCAACCTCAAAGTTAAATGACGGCGCAGTTTATAAAGAGAGGATTAACGCGATGCAATTAATACAGACCCAGAAGCAAGTTGCTCGAAAACAGCTATCAAAAGTTGGCTTGCTGTTAGCTCTCGCAATTACTTCGTCTCAGGTTCAAGCCCAGGGCGAAGCGGGTAAGTGGGCCTTTGAGCCTGCTACGGATAATTTCTCACCGGCAGCTTTGCTGGACTTGCGTTCACTCAATGAAAAAGTCGCGGGTGAGTCCGGTTTCATCAAGCGCACCCCAGACGGCAACGACTTCGCGCTCGGCAATGGCCAACCGATTCGCTTCTGGGCGGTAGATGAATATGTGCAGAACGTGGCGGGCACGGAAGCGGTGACGCACAAGGCCCGCTGGATCGCTAAGCGCGGCGTCAACATGGTGCGTGTTCATGCGGTGCTGGCTCCCAATAAGCCTGGCTCCAAAATTACTGACGTTAACCAGGATGAGATTGACCATATCTGGAAACTCGTCGCCGCCATGAAGCAGGAAGGCATTTACACCACTATCTCGCCGTATTGGGCTATCCCCGTCAAGATTCAGGATTCGTGGGGTGTGCCCGGTGGCAGCGGACAAAGCGCGGCAGCTTTGGTGTTCTGGGATAAGACGATGCAGGAAGGTTATAAAGCCCGGCTGCGCGCCCTCTATGTCCGGCCTAACCCTAACACTGGCATTCCTCTCGCCAAAGACCCCTCGGTTGCCATCATTCAATTGCAAAACGAAGACTCGATGCTGTTCTGGACGATGCAGAGTGTTAAAGGGCCGCAACTGACGGAACTCGAAACGCTTTATGGTGACTGGCTCGTAAAGAAGTATGGTTCGCTGGACAAAGCAAACGCCGCCTGGGGAGCGGAGCATCCTGGTGCGGATGACTTTCAGGAAAAACAGGGTGATGACTTTGCGGCGGGACGCGCTGCCATTTATATCGTGTGGCAGTGGACGCAGCCACAGACGGGATACCGGGCCAAGCGATTAGCCGATCAGCTGGCTTTCTTTGGTGACACCATGCGCAACTTCAACGCCGAGATGGAACGTTACCTGCGCAATGAGTTGGGCTGCCAGCAGCTCATTAACGCGGGCAACTGGCGGCCAGCCGACCCGGTCAAGCTTTTCGATGTGGAACGCTACTCTTATACGGCGAACCAGGTCATGGGCGTCAATCGTTACTTTGGCGGTGAGCATAACGGCCCCGACAACGGGTGGGCCATTCGTCCCGGCGATAAGTTCACCAATAATTCGGTACTCTTAGACCCGCGTGGAATGCCGACCAATATCAAGCAGCCAGTGGGCTATCCCTTTATCATTCCCGAAACCGAATGGGTGGCTCCCAATGGCTACCAATCGGAAGGCCCCTTTCTAACCGCTGCTTACGAATCGCTCACAGGTGTAGATATTTCCTACTTCTTCGCTGATGGCGATGTTCCCGAATGGCAGCCACCCTTTGCTAACCTCGCTTGGCATCCGCCGACTGGTAAGTGGAGCATCGCTACACCAATGCAACTGGGCCAGTTTCCGGCTGCGGCTTTAATGTATCGCCAGGGTTATATTCAAAAGGGTCGCCCGGTGGTGCATGAGGAGCGTGCCCTGGATGATGTATGGCAACGCCGGTCTTCCCTAATTGCAGAAGAAGGTGGCTTTGATCCCAACCGTGATGTAGGCGACTTGCCGCCCCGTAGTAGTGTCAAGGGCGGCGTTGATCCCCTTGCCTTTCTGGTTGGCCCGGTAGAGGTTAAAATCGGCGGCGACCCGGCCAAAAGTTCAGTGCTTAACCTGGCCCCTTACATTAACAACCAGAACAAAACTGTTAAAAGCGTGACCGGCGAAATTACCTTGAATCAAGGCACCGGATTCTGCACGCTTAATGCACCCAAAGCGCAAGGCGCGACGGGCTTCTTGAGCAAGGCTGGCCCCATTCAGTTAAGTGATGTCACGCTACAATCTGGCAATGATTATGCGACCGTCAGTGTCGTTGCCCTGGACAATTTGCCCCTCCGTAACTCTCAGAAAGTGCTG
Source organism: Abditibacteriaceae bacterium (assembly GCA_019239895.1). GTDB lineage: Bacteria > Armatimonadota > Abditibacteriia > Abditibacteriales > Abditibacteriaceae > JAFAZH01. The sequence goes on from JAFAZH010000011.1 coordinate 9,565, forward strand.
GTGCAAGTCGGCACTATCGCGCGTCCAACTGGTTGGCAGGAAAAGGACGCCACCTGGAAGAGTCAGGATGGTAAGCAGACCTTTGTCGGCAAAGAGGTTGTGGCAACCGGGCAGAACCCCTGGCAAATCGTCAACACGGATGCCACTCTTACGGTGCGCAATACAGGGCTAAAGACGGCAACCTTGCTAGATGCTAATGGTAATGCCCTCCAGGACGTCCCAGGCCAGAGTAAGGCGGGAAGTTTTACTCTCAAACTGCCGCCCAACGCCATGTATGTGGTTTTAAGATAACTGTTGGATTACATAATTCCAGACTTTGTGCCAGGCGAATAAATTCGCGGCAACGAACAACGCGAAGTCCGCCTGCGCGGACTCAACTTAGAATATGCAGCGTATCCTTTGAGTTGAGCCTGCGCAGGCAGGCTTTGTGCCTTTGTTGCCGTGAATTTATTCGCCTGGCATTAAGTGCTAACTGTTTACATCATGTCCACTATAAAAAGGAACGAGCAAGTAGATGACCAATCACAACAATGTTACGGGCTGGATGAAACTTCTGGGCTTTGCCTGGTGCTGGCTGGCTATAGCTGTTATGCAACTTAACGCGCAGGGCGCGGAACAGTTTTCGCCCCCCAAGAACCTGGGCGATCCGGCCAAATTAGGTCTTGGCGTCCAGCGCACTATGACGCTGTTGGCAACCAGCACCCCGCAGCATCACAATACTGTCAGGATTCTCTTTTATGGCCAGTCCATCACTGAGCAGGCGTGGTGGCACCAGGTGGCCGATGACCTCAAGCGCCGCTTTCCCAACGCGAACCTCATCATTGAAAACCGGGCACTGGGTGGCTTTTCGTCGCAATTGTTGGTCAAGACAGCCGAGACCGACCTCTACTCATTCTATCCCGACTTGATGATCTTTCACGTCTATGGTTCTCACACTGATTATGAAGACATCATCCGCCGTGCCCGCGAGCGCACCACTACCGAAGTTTTGATTCAAACCGATCATGTCACCAAGGACGAAGACCTGAATGAAGAGACCGATCCAGCCAAGCTGCACCCCGATGGCAAAATCTGGAACTCGTTCATGAACTACCTCTGGCTGCCCACGGTGGCGCAAAAATATGGTGCGGGCATCTTAGATCAGCGCAATTTGTGGAAGCAATATCTACGTGACTACAATGTTCACGCTTCGCAACTGCTCCAGGATGGCGTGCATCCCAATGCCTATGGCAGCTATCTCATAGCACAATTTACTAATGCTTATCTGGTGAAGCGCAACGACGCGGCCATTGACCCCGTGAATTGTGACACGGTGCATACCTTGGCGGTGGGCAAAGACGTAAAGTGGCAGGACGGCAAGCTTTCTCTGCCCTTTGATGGGAACCGCGCGGATATAATCGCTAAAGAAGGCGCTGCTGCACCAGCAACGATTCGCATTGATGGCCAGCAGCCATCGGGGATTCCTGAGCTTTATGGCTTTGCCCGCGCTCTTGCCACACCCGGAGGCAAATGGCCTGTCATCTTAAAAATGAGTTGGGAGAAGCCGCTGCAATTAGAAGATTGGACGATGCACGTAACCAAAGACCCGGCCACCGAGAAGCTTTTTACCTTCACGGTGAGCGGCTCCAAGACCGGGCCAGATGGAGCAGGCCGCTCCGATCAGCGTTTCGTCTCCAACTCCGGGCGCATCGTCATTGACCCCGCCGATTGGGATGTTGAATATGCGCTCGCTTTGCCGGGCATCAAACCGGTGCCTGCTCAGTTTGATGTGCATTGGAAAGTTGTGCCTTATTTCGTGGATCAATTCGTCGCACCTGCCAATCAGGATAAGACCATTGATAATATTGTCACCATCGCGCAAGGATTGCCCATTGGTCATCATACCTTAGAGATCAGTGGCACTCCTAACACCCCCATTGCGGCCATTCGTATTTATAAGCCCCCCGTCCAAACTGGGCGCGATGCACCGCGCAGTGCCTCTGCTGCTGCAACGGTTGGCGCGACAGCAACTGCTGACATTGTGGCGGCTGCAACGTCTAATAATCCTGCAAAGAATGTAACAGCGATTCGTATTCTGCCTTTGGGCGACTCTATTACACAGGGCGGAAGAGCCGACCGGCCCACTGAATTGACCTATCGCTATCCACTCTATTACAAGCTCAAAGACGCCGGTTATAATGTGGATTTCATCGGCTCCATGAACAAGGGGTTAGCGGGCGATTTTGTCTGGCCTGCCCGCAACGGTGTGCCATTCGACCTCGACCATGAAGGACACTATGGTTGGAAAACGGCCCAGGCGCGTGACCACCTGCGCGAGTGGATGCAGACCTACCCTGCGCCGCCCGACATCGTGCTGATTCACCTCGGCACCAACGACCAGGGCGAAAAAGACTTTGGGCAAGCTATTATTCAACCACTCAAAGACATGATTGGTATGCTGCGCGAGAAGAATCCTCATGTGGTGGTCTTGGTCGGACACCTGAATTTTAACGGCGGCGCGGCTCTCCAGATTCGCCCTTTAGTCGAGCAGATGGCTAAAGATTTAAGCACTGTTCAATCGCCTGTGGTAACCGTCCATCATTATCAGGGTTGGCACGAGAAACCTGATGAAGCCGGTTCGGATACTTTCGATTGGGCGCATCCTAACCCTCAAGGCCAGCAAAAAATGGCGGAGAAGTGGTTTGCCGCGATGCAACCTTACCTGGATCGTCTGAAAGCAGAACGGGCAGCACGCTGACAGTCTGCCTCACGCCCCAACCGAACCTCGCGCCTTAGACATTGGAACCGAACCATATTCCGCTCAACGCAATGAACCACGCTATTCAGCTTATGCGTGGCGCTTCACGTTGCCAGATGCACACCAGCAATACGTTAATAACTTGCCAGCGCAGTGCCAGCGTTATAAAGTATCTGCTACATTGAAGCTAGATGGAGCAAAACTGTTGGCAAACGTAGCGAGGCGACCCTGTTGACATCAACCGATACTATGGGTGGAGTGACCCCGCGTGTGGTGTTGCTCTGCCTGGTGTTAGCGGTCTGCTTTGGCTACGTTATTCCCCTCATTGACATTAAGCTCTATAACACGTTTTTAGGCTCCACGCATCTGCCGCCTGGCGCACTGGCCGTGCTGCTGATTTTGCTATTAGTGATTAATCCCCTCCTGCGCGTGCTACACCAGCGCTGGGCCTTTAAGCGTAGCGAGACCCTCACCATTTACATCTCCTGTTTATTTTCGACTTTAGTGCCGGGTCATGGCTCGGCAACCTTGGTGTTGACGCAGATTATTGGGGCATTCTACTATGCGACCCGCGAAAACAAATGGCTGGAGTTCTTGCGGCCTCACCTGAAACCCTGGCTGACCCCCGCCTTGACAGGTCCCCTCCATTCTGGCGCTTTCAACGGTGCCTATAATCGCAACGTCATTGAAGACTGGTATGTGGGGCTGCGTCCGGGGGCCGCAGCGATTCCGTGGAGCGCCTGGCTGCTGCCGCTTTTAGCCTGGGGCAGCCTCATCTTCGCCACTTATCTGATGCTGGGGTGCCTGGGCGTGATGCTGCGCGCGCAATGGGCTGAGCATGAAGCTTTGTCGTTTCCCCTGCTGCGACTGCCCCTGCAACTGACCGAAGACATGGAAAGGATGCCGGGTCGTTTTTCATCCTTCCGCCTTCATCCTTCATCTTTTTTTAGAAACCCCCTGATGTGGATGGGCTTTGCCCTCGCGGTTTTTATCGAGTTGATGAATGGCCTCAATCAATACTTCCCGGCTGTCCCTCCCGTGCCGCTCGAAATCCCGACTGGCCCGCTCTTTACCGAAGCCCCCTGGAACCAAATTGGGATGCTGTCCATTGTGGTCAATCCCATTGCCGTGGGCATCAGTTATCTCCTGGCCAGCGAGGTTGGGTTCTCGCTCTGGTTCTTTTTCTGGTTCTTCAAATTGCAGCTCATCACCGCTTATTATCTGGGTTTTCCGCCAGCGATGTTACCGGCGGCGATTGGCGTAACGGGGGGCACCAAAGTCTTTGCGATCTATCAGGTCATTGGCGCATATCTGGTGTATGCGGGTCTGCTGCTCTGGACAGCGCGTGCCCATTTAGGCCACGTTGTCGCTCGTGCCTTTCATTTTTACACTCATCGCGCCCCGCCGGGCGCACAGGAAAAAAGTGAGGCCCTTTCTTATCCGGCGGCGTTCTGGGGCTTTGTTTTATCGCTACTGTTTATGATCGTGTGGAGCCTGGCGGCGGGCATGAGTTGGTATGTCGCTTTGTGGTTGTGGACGGCCTATCTGGTGATGGCGCTGGGACTGACGCGCCTGGTGGCCGAAGGCGGTATCCTCTTCGCCTCACAGGGTTGGACTCCGTTGGGGCCAGTGGCGCAAATCCTCGGCTCCGGGCCGGGCACCTGGCTGTTGCCCGCGTCTATTGTGCCCGCAGCTTTTGTGCAGGCAGCGCTTTGCACCGATAACCGCTGCCTCTTACTGCCCGGCTTTATTCATGCTTTCAAACTGGCGCGTGACCACCAAATTAATGCAAAGGCTTTATGGAAGCTGATTACCACCTGTCTGCTCATTTCCCTAGTGACCACGATGTGGATGCGTGTCCGCCTGGGCTACACATCGGGCGGGCTGCAACTGCATAATAAATGGGTGACGGAAGGTGGCGCGCAACTGCCGGTGACGACCCTGATGACGCTGGCTCAGGGTATCAATGACTTCACCTGGCTCAACGCTCTGTGGCTGGGCTTAGGCGGCATCCTGACGTGTGGCCTGATGTTGGCCCGCAGCCGTTTCCTCTGGTTTCCCTTGCACCCACTCGGCCTGTTAATGAGCCTGTCCTACCCGATGAGTCGCCTCTGGTTTTCAATACTCTTGGGGTGGGGCTGCAAAACGCTCATCATGCGCTTTGGCGGCAGCGATACCTATCGCAAAATGATGCCCGCTTTTCTGGGTATGGTTGTGGGTGAAGTTGTCATGATCGTATTCTGGCTTGTCATTGATGGCTGGCAAGGCCGCACCGAGCATCTTTTAATGGCCGGATGAAGCGATAGAAAAGAACCATCCAATAGAACGAGCCAGCGGCTTCACTCCAATGCTGGGGCGAGGATAAACTTGAGCGTGCAACGAGGTGCTTCATGACCCAAGATACACAGCGAGGAGTTGGCGAATATGAATCAGCCACGCCTGAGTGGTAATCCTTTGTTTCCCGGTTGGTATGCCGACCCGGAAATTCATTATTTTGAGAACCGTTACTACATCTACCCGACTGGCTCGGCGGATTTTAGCAGGCAAGCCTCGTTCGAGTGTTGGTCAAGCGCCGACCTGACAAACTGGCGCAACGAGGGCACCATCCTTGATCTGGCGGATGTGCCCTGGAGCACCAACTACGCGGCCTGGGCACCCTCTTGTGCGCAAAACCCGCGCAATGGTAAATATTACTTTTACTTTTCGGCAGGCGACGGAGCGGGCATTGGTGTGGCAGTTAGCGATTCGCCATCTGGCCCCTTCCGTGACGCCATCGGCATCCCCCTCGTACGCGACTACTTTTTTGGCGCGCAGCCGATTGATGCCCACTGCTTTGTGGACGATGATGGTTACGCTTATCTCTATTATGGCGGGCATGGCAAGTGTGTGGTGGCGCGGCTCACGCCCACCATGTGCGCCATCCATCGCGCGCCGCGTGACATCACGCCCGCCCAGGATTACGTGGAAGGCCCCTTCATGGTCACGCGGCGCGGTCTGTATTACCTGATGTGGAGCGAAGGCGACTGGGGCAACCACACCTACTTAGCCGCTTATGGCGTTGCCGACAACCCTTATGGCCCCTTCCAATACGTGGGCAAGATTCTGGAAAACCATCCCGAAGTTGCCCTTGGTGCGGGGCATCATTCCGCTCTGCTCTTGCCCGGCACCGATGATGAATGGGTCATCTGCTACCACCGTCGCCCGCTCGACGCGACCCGCCCGCACCACCGCGTCACCTGCCTGGATCGCCTCACGTTCCGCGACGATGGCACTATTGCGCCCGTCACGCTCACGCACGAAGGTGTGCCCGCCCATCCTGTGTAAATGTAATGGTATGCGAGTATGTGGTGCTTTTCGCTTAATGGTGGGATGCGAACGAGCATAGACCTGTGGCATCAGTCTCAGGCGGTGTCATTTCGACCGGAGCGAAGCATGAGTGCAGTGGAGCAATCTTAACGCAGCGGCCCATCAAAGATGCCTCGACTGCGCCAGCATGACACCTAACCTGACTTATCCAAGAGGTTTAACAGGTAACTAAGACAATATCAAAGGACTAACGATTAGAACGAGCAAGTTGAGTAAGGAAAATTAATCATGCCAATCATGCGCAATCATTTCATCCTGATAGGCGTCTTCGCTTGCGCCTTAGTTTTTGGTGCGAGGTTGGAGGCGCAGGAGGATTGGGGTGCCTACAGTTTAGTTCCGGCCAGCGCACCATCGTTGGTGCTTGAAGCGGTGCAAGCGGGAACCAACGAAGGAACCATAGTGTCCATCGGCAAGCCGTCTGGGACGCCGAATCAGAAGTGGGTGATAGTTCCCAAAGGCGATAACTTCTATGCGCTCCGCCCATCCTACAGTTCTACCTTAGTGCTGGCGGCAGCCAACGGCGACACGAAGATGGGCACTGCCATCGTGCTTGAAACTGATAAAAGCCAGCCGTGGCAGGAGTGGATGATTAAGCGCAACGAAAACGCGACCTATACTCTCATTCCCCGGCATTCACCGGAGAAGGGATTGGATCATCTGGGCGGCGTGCCGCAGCCCGGAGCCAAAATAGACATCTGGGCCAACAATCCCGACGACGCTCATTTGCAGTGGATGATAAAGCCCCTTGCGGGTACCATTGCTCCCTCTAATAGCGTGCCTACTGCTAACGCGCCCGATACCACCTATGTTCCGCCCGACATCAAGCCGGAATCTGTTCCCAGGGGTGAGATCAAAACCCTTTCATTTAAGGACAGTGCCATTTTTCCAGGCACCGTCCGCGATGTCGCCGTTTTCATCCCGGCGCAATATGATGGAGTAAAACCCGCTTGCGTCTATGTCAAAACCGATGGCTATAATCCGGTGGAAAAGGGACTGCTGGAAACGCTCATCGCTACCAAAGAAATGCCCGTTACCATTGGTGTTTTTGTCCAGCCCGGTAATGTGCCTGCCCCGGTGCCAGGCACGCTGGGACGCCGCAATCGTGACTTTGAATACGATGGTGTGGGGGACAACAATGTGCGCTTTCTGGTGGAGGAACTGCTGCCTTTTGTAGCTCGGCAATTCAACTTGAAGTTATCTGCCAATGGGAATGATCGCTGTATCGCGGGGGGCAGCAGCGGCGGCATTGCAGCCTTTAACGCCGCGTGGGAACGCCCCGATGCTTTTAGTCGCGTGTATGCCAATAGCGGTAGCTTTGTCGCGTTTCGCGGCGGCCACGAGTTTCCAACCCTGGTGCGTAAGTTTGAGGCTAAACCCATTCGCGCCTACCTGACTACGGGCACCCACGATATGGAAAATACCGCTGGCGACTGGTTCTTGCTCGATCAGGAAATGGATAAGGCCCTGAAATTTTCGGGCTACGATTATTTCTTTCGCATTATCAATGGCGGGCACGTCGCAGGCTACTACGATTACTTTCGAGAGGCCATGAGTTATCTCTGGAAAGGCTGGCCCCAGCCAGTGCAAGCCGGGCCAGGCGCACCACGGGTGCGCGACATCGTCCTACCTGATGAAAAGTGGCAATTGCTGGCTCAAGACCGCAACGGGGTCGGGGGCGCGACGTGCAATGCCAGCGGCGAAGTGTTTTTTACCGAAGATAACAAAATTTATCGTATTGGTCTAGATGGCCAGGTCAGGGTGTTTGTGTCGAATGCCGGATACGCCAACAGCCTGTCCTTTGGCCCGCAGGGGCAGCTTTATACGGTTTCCAATCAGAGCGGAAAAATTATGAGTTATAGTCCAGGTGGGCAGGGCAGGCTCATCGCCAGTGGCATTCGTGGTCAATATATTCTGGCGCTGCCCACTGGCGGACTTTATGTTACAGCCAATGGCGATAAAGCGGGGGAGGCGGGCCAGGTCTGGTTCATCAAAGACGGCAAAAAGACGCTCGCTGATACGGGTTTGAAATTCGCCACTGGTCTTGCCTATCGGCCCGACCAGTGGCTTCTGGCCGTAGCCGATGGCCACTCGAAATGGGCCTACAGTTATCAAATCAACCCGAATGGCACGCTGACCAATAAAGAGCGATTTTTCTGGCTCCATGTCCCCGATTGGGAAGACGATGCCGGTGCGGAAGCCATCTGCTATGCCCAGGAAGGCCAGATGCTCGTTGCGACCCGCTGGGGCATTCAAGTTTGCGCGGACGACGGCCCGACTCAGGTGATTCTGCCCCTCCCAGACCGGAGCCGCGTCCTCGGTGTCTGTTTAGGCGGAAGCCACATGGATACACTCTATGCGTTTAGCGGCGATAAAATCTGGCAGCGCAAAGTGAAAGTCCATGCTATGGGCACATTTACTCCCTGGATAAAAGTAAACGGCACTCCCTTATAGCAAAGAGAGGCTTAACCGTTTGGACATCTCTTGCTCCTCATTTATGTGATGGCAACCAGCACTAACATTGCATCCGGCTTGCTCCTGAAGTGGGGTAGGTGAATATAGCTGAACCGGAACTCTGTATAATGATGGCTAATAATGCCTATGGACTTGAGAGGTTCCTGGTCTATGAGAATCCTTATCCCCTTTGTAATTTTTGTAGGATGTGTCGCCGGAGTTTCCGCACAGGTTGCAGTTACCCCGGTTGCGGTTAATCCGGTTACGGTTAATCCGGTTGTGGTGACCTTGGATTCCACGGTTAGATTTCAAACTATCGAGGGCTGGGGGCATGGCAGCCAGGATTTGGCCGCAGGTTGGGCCGCCGCCGAGCCTGTCAATTACCAGTACATTGACTATCTGACGGACGATTGGGGTCTCACTGGCACCCGCATTAATGAAGTGGGGCCGCGCTCCGACGGCAGCGGTAATGATAATGGCGATTGCGATAGCCTAGATTGGACGAAGTTCCAGCCGGGGCCAACAAAATACTTTGATTACATGGTGTACTTTAAGAACCGAGTTTTGGCCGAAGGTTATCGCCCGTCGTTTTATTCCAGTCCTGGTTATGCCAGTCTTGCGGCGTCGCAGAAGCCCTGGATGCTGAACCATCCCGGCGAACGTGCCCAGCAAATATGGGGTAATGCGCTTTATTGGCGCGACCACTATGGCGTGAACATGAACTATGCAGTGATCACTAATGAACCGCAGGGCGGTTGGACGCCCCAGATTCTCGCGGATGACATCAAGGCGCTCGGCCCCCGGTTGGCTGCCAAAGGATTGATAACACGCATCCAATATCCTGAAGCCGTAGCCCCGAAAACCTCCTGGGAATACATCATGGCGGAGAAAAATGATAGGGATATGTGGCCTTTTGTGGGCCGACTCTCCTATCATAATTATGGCACGGCAGACCCCTACCGCTCCAACATTAAGGATTTTGGTAAAGCCATTGGCCTGCCAACCGCGCAAACCGAAATGGACCCTAATAACATTGACAACCTGTTCGATGATCTGACGCTTGGCGGCGTCTCGTATTGGGAGGTGGCATATAGTAACTCCAACACCGTGAATCCCAATTCCGGCTACACTTCGTTCACTCCCACGCGCTATTATTTTCGTATCCGGCAGGTAACGCACTACGTGCGGCCCGGAGCGGTGCGGATAAGCGTCAGTTCCAATGACCCTGCCATCCGCGTCCTGGCATTTGAGCAAAAGGGCACTATCACGACTGTCGTCTACAATACCGGGCCAACAGCCAGGGCAGTGACGGTGAGCGGATTGCCTCCGGGCGACTACGGTCTGTCCCAGGCCGCGCCTACAGCCATTACATTTCAGGAATTAGGAGTCCGCAGAGTAGGGGCGAACGGCACCACAACGCTGAATATTGACAAGGGGGTAGCCGCTACCCTGTATCCGCATTTGTCGGCTAATCTGCCGCCAACCATTATGACCTGGGGATCGCATCCCGGTGTGATCGAAGCGCCAGCCACCAGTTCGTCCTTAGCGGTCACGGCGAACGACCCGGAGCTTAACTCGCTCACCTATGAGTGGTCGGTGGTAAGCCAACCGGCTGGAGCGAGTGCCGTGCTCGCCACGCCCCGGGCTGCCACGACTGGTGTTAGTGGACTGACCGTTGCGGGCACCTATGTCTTCAACGTAGATGTGCGGGACGGTGTGAACACCACTTCCAAAAGGGCCTATCTCATTCGCTACGGCTCTAATCAGCCGCCGGTGCTCGGCTATACAGGGTTCAGGCTTGCCGCGCCTTATGGAGTAGTTCTAGATTTGCCAAATTCCAACGGCGCACCCCTGCATACCCGTATCGCCTTGCCCACGTCAGCGGGAATATTGCAGGCCAATGTGAGCGACCTGGAGAACGACCCATTGAGCGCCAAGTGGAGCGTCGTAAGTCAGCCCCCTGGTGCATCCGTGACGCTTTCGGAGACAACCTATATCTACGTCAGTTTCCGGGCCAAAATCATGAACATGACGGTGCCGGGAGATTATACTTTCCAGATTGCTGTGAGCGACGGGAAGAATGCCCCGGTAACGGCGCAGGTGATCTGTACCGTGCAGCCACCGAACTCGCCCCCCGTGATTAATTCCATTATGGCTTCACCTGCTGTTGTGACATTGCCTGCCGCCACGACCCAACTCGCAGCGACAACCACCGATGAGGAAGGTGATCTTTTGCGGCATTGGTGGGTGGTGAAGTCGGCCCCAGCAGGTGCCCGGCCAATCTTTACCCAACAAGGTCTATCTCATTGCACCGTCAGCAACCTCAGCCTCGCTGGCAACTATACTTTCACGTTACGCGCTTTTGACGACATCAGCATGACAACGAAGGACGTTACAGTGCGCGTGAATAATGTGGCGGAATAGCATTCTCATTCTGGCCGCTCTCTATGCCCTGACTCAAGCACAGTTCAGGTCGCTCTATTCTACATTCAGGCGCAGAATAGACTGCGTGTCCATTTTAGTATTATCTGAGAGATGCCACGCGAAGAAGCATTTGCCTTTTTCGCTATAAGTAATGCCGTCGGGCTTGAATGGGGCTGGTGGGCCGAAATTTGTCCAGGTTGCGCCGCCGTCGGAGGACACTACGAGTTGATTGGCACTGAGTCCCGCCAGTCGCTTGTTGGGCAGTTCGATTGGATTGTTCTTGACGGCGTGGGAAATTTGGTTCCAGGTTTTTCCCTGATCGGTGCTTTTGAGTAGCCCGCCACCCCAGAGGCGCTGCCAGTAGATGACCCCGTCCGAGGCTACCAGCGGTTCGCCCGCTGGCCCGAAAGTAGAGACTGAAGTCCACGTTTCCCCGCCATCTTGCGAACGGTAGATGCCCAGCGTGGCATTGGGTTTCCAACCAGCCGTGTTAATAAGAAAAGTTTTGGAGTCCAGGATGATGGGGTCGGAGCTGTGGTTGCTGTTGGCTGGAAGCTTATCGCCAATTTTTGTCCAGGTATGGCCGCTGTCGGTTGACAGTTGCAGGCTCTGCGACTGTTCATGCAGACCCAACAACAGGGTCTGGCGCTGGGGATCAGTGAAGTCTACCGCAATGCCATCGGTATGGGTTAGTTGGCCCAGGCGATGGAAGGTTTGGCCGCCGTCTTCGGTCTTGAAGGGCGCATCGCCGTAACATCCACTCACCCAGAACACAGCCCGGTTTTGCGGGTCGAAAACAATCCTGCCCGGACGGAATTTGATTTCATCGCCACCAAGCTTCTTCCAGATGGCCCACTATCAGAGGTCGCCCATAGGCCGCATTCGCTCACGCCAGCAATGACCGTGTTGCTGCCTGGCACAGCCTTCATGTAGGTAACGCCGTAGGCTCCCCACTTCTGCCCGCCGACGTTGTTGGTGACATTCACCCAACCAGTGGCAAGCTGAGTGGGAGCAACTAAAGCAGTATCTAAGGGAGCGGCTCGCGCAAAGACCAAAGGCAGCAAGGTGGATAAAAGAACGGAAAGGCACGAGATGCGGTTAATGCCGAGAAAGGATTTCAAGGTCATTGTTATAGGTCTCCTAAAATAATTCTCCCCCAGTTCAGAGGCAGAAAAAGAGCCTTCTGCTTAAGGTAATAATACCAAACAGACAGCGATCAACTGACACCCGTGGAAAACAAACCGTCGCTTCTGTTCTACTTCTACGCATTTGGCCAATCTCTGTATAATGTTACCGTAAGGAATACCCCAACGACCTCCGTTGTGATAAGGCGATGTGATACTTGATCTCCTGCTTGCCGATGCTCCCTTATGCTTACAGTTTATAGCCCTCCCTTTTATAGCCGACGCCGGATGCTGAAGGCCCTCAATAAGCGATTCATGACACCCCTGGCGCGATTGCTCTTCCTGGTTTTATGGGTATTAAAGGCTGGCACATTTGCCACGGCAGGGCCAGCTCCACTTCAATTACCTCCCGTTGCATTGCGCGGTTATGGTAAGGTGGCGGGTGACTTCTCCCGGCTTCGGCTGGCCTCTGGTGCCGCGTCGGTTTTACAGTTGCGCTGTGCGGATGTCGCTCATGCTCGCCTTCTCCACGCCAAATATTTATCCGATCTAAGCCTGCTGCCCGGAGTAGCGAAAGGGACGCTGAATATTGGCAAAAATCGGATTGCGATACAAGCAGTGACGGGGCAGGGCAGCATCGCCGCGCTGCGTGCGGCTGGCACCGTTTTTATTTTGACTGCGCCGACCCAGGCTGATCTGCGTCGCCTCATCGCCAGTGGGTTTAATGGTAAAAAGGTTGTGCCTGCTGCCGTGGTCTCGCAACCCGAAACTACCGTGCCCATGTATCTGGATCGCTGGGACAAGTTCGGTTTTCGTTTTTACTACCGCCCCTGGGAATTGCCCAAAGGAGCAACGGATCAGACTTACGATGTGACTCAGGAATTCGACTTCGCGCGACAGCAAGACCGCTCTGGCCTGGTGTTCTGGGACGACCAGTATGCGACAGACACGGCTGAGGGCCTGATGAATTACGTGTGGTGGGATTGGGCGGCGCAAGCGGCGCGGCAAAAGCATCTGCCGGTGGCCATTAACGATAGTGGCGGCGCGGGATCGGCCACCACCTGGCTGCTCAATCGCTACCGTAACGAAACTCAACAAAAGATGCCGGGCTATGTCGGTGGCTTTTACCGCGTTGCCAGTGCCGATTTAGGCGGGCAGGGGGTTGTCTCGTGGAATGCTCAAGCTGCCGAAGATGTGCAACTGGGCTTGTTGCAAAGCTCGATACGTCGTTTCGCACCAGTGCCGAATGTGGTGAGTTGGTTAGAGCCACATGGTGAAACCAAGCACGGGCCGCATGATATTTTTTTGGAATATGGGCCAGTGGCGGATGCCAATTATCGGCGCTACCTGCAAGCCAAGTATAAAACTCTCGCGGCGGTGAATGCGCGTTGGTTCGGTGGGGCACGCGGCCTACAATCGTGGGACGCGGTGCGCGTGCCGGAGCTGGCCACTTTCCTGGGGTGGGGGCCGCAGGCCATTGATTTAACGGGCCAGTGGCGTGTCGCTTACGAAAAGGCAGCGGGCGATAAGGACTTCACCGCCGATGATTTGCGCCACTATGAAAATACCATTGTGCCCACCGAGCCAGCCCCCGAAGCGTGGTTTAAGGCGGATTTCGACGACAGCAGTTGGCCCCTCGTCACCGCACCGGGCGATGACCATACCATGTATCTGCCCAAGCGCCCCGCCGTCTACCGCCGTGCCTTTGAAGTGCCCACCGCCTGGCAGAAGGCGCACCCACGCGCCTGGCTTTATGAATGGGATTTGAACTCCGGCACCAATGACATCGTGCGCGCTGTGTTCAATGGCACCGAAGTAGGCCGTAGTTCTGTGCGATTTGTGACACCGCACTGGAGCGCCTTTGAAGTCACGGCTCAATTGCGTGCGGGCACTAATCAACTGGCCTTGCGCTTGCCCAAGGGCTTTCTATCTTATCGGGTCTATTTGTCGCCGGAGCCACCTCGCCAGTATCCCAATTTAGGGGCTGCTTTAAACGCGCAATGGGTGGATTTTGCGGACTTCACATCTTGGTCGCGGGTGCAGTTAATCCGACGTGGCTTGGAGATGATTCGCCAGGTTGACCCGAATCGCCCTATTACCCTCATGCATCCTGATGACTATGCAGATGCTATTAAGATGTTAGCCGAAGACTATGGTGCGGAGTTTCATAACACGGGCTATATGGCCGCGTTCTATGCGGACTACGGCCCGCTTCTGATGCAAGGCTCAAATCTGCCGTTTTCGCTCGAACCAGGCAGCCCCGCGCCGGATTTGCCGACATTCAAAAAGATGATGGGCCTGTATCTTAGCGAAGGGGTGCAAAGCGTGGATTACTTTATCCACATCGGTGATGTATTCTGGAACGCCGAAATCCGTCGCTACTTTGAGGCGAACCAGAACGTGCTCCATCTGTTCGGCAAGTTTCACGCTCCCAAAGCCGAAACTGCCGTGCTCTATAGCAACCGTATTCAGAATCTCACTGGTTATCCCTGGGGCAATGATCCTAATGTAAATCTGCAAAGCGGCTACTGGAAGTGGAACATTGGTGCACACTTGCGCGAGCGGTATCCCTATGACGGTATCACCGAAGCCGATTTTGCACGGGGCCATGCCAGTGGCTATAAGGTCATCGTGGATACCAATACTTCGATCATGGATGAAGCATTGGTGCGCCAGATTGAGCAATGGGTGCGCGCGGGCGGCACTTTCATCACGTTTGCCCAAACGGGTCGCCATACGCCGACGCAACGGGACGCCTGGCCCATCAGCCGCTTAACGGGTTATCATGTAACGCATCTCGATGCGCTTGATGCCAATGGAAATGTAGTAGCATCCCGTAAGCTCAAGGTTGTGCGGGGTCAGTCCATCGTGTCCGAAGACTGGAATGGGGTAGAAGCGAACGGATTGTCACTGCAAAAGCGTGTGCCAGAGTGCCATGACCTGTTGCAGTGGGAAGATGGCAGCACCGCCCTGGGTTATCGTCCGTTAGGGCGCGGTTACATCGTGCAGGTCGGCTGTAAGTTCACGGGCAGCGGCATCTTTGACCGCATTGAACCCGGTGGCAATAACGCGCAGGTGCAACTGCTGACCAAGCTATATTCTCAACTGTTGGACTGGCGCAAAATCCAGCAACTGCCAGGGCAACTGGCACCGTCCAATGAAGCGATATTAATGCGTCACTGGGTCAGCAACAATGGCCTGTATGATGTGTGGACGCTCTGGAATCAGAACGCTACGCAGGAAGTTACAACCAACTTAAATTTCACACCGGGCTTGCATCCCGTCACCGTCTTCGACGTGCAGACAGGCCAGCCAATGGCGATCAGTAAAAATGGTTCCGCCTCGTGGTTGGATGGCATCGTCTTGCAGGCATTGCAAACGCGTGTCTTGCTCACGCCGCGCCACACGCTGGCAAATGCCCCTCTCGACTGGTGGCATCTGCAAAGCAACTGGTGGCGCGGCACGATGCCACCGGCTCCCCACAGGTTGCCATTACCACCGCATAAAATCTCACTTGATCTCAGCGAGGACTGGGCTTTTATGTCGCTGGATGCGGCTACGGAGGTTAGCACCTTAACGAGGCTGGATGCGCGCAGCCCCGGCGCGGAGCAGATGCGTCTGGGCGTCTGGAGCATAATGCATCCTGAAACTAAGCACGCGCTATTCCGCAAAACATTCACTGTCCCCCAGGGGTGGCGCGATGGGCGTATCGGCGTGTGGGTGCAGAGCTTTTTTAGCACGACTTTTGTCGATAAAGGGCGCATCTTTCTGGACGGCGTCATGGTTAAGGATTGGAGCGCGGATGGCTTAGCGGGCACCGCCTTCCCGGACGTGCTCAAGCCAGGCACCCGCCATGTGCTGGGAGTCGAGGTGCAGGGCACAGGCACGTTGAGCGGGTCGCGCGGCGCGTGTTGGCTGGCTTACCTGCCGCACCCGCAGGCCACCCTGGACTTAGGTGGCGAATGGATACCCAGCCAGGATGGGTTACACGACGATGCGACCATTCACCTGCCGGGCCATTGGAACGCTTTGATGGCGCGGTGCACTGTGGCTGTAGATGCCAGGTTCAAACGGTTGAATGCGGTCTTGAATGCTGAAACTCAAGGCAACATTGTGGGCGTGATTATCAATGGTCATCTGGTGCGTCGTCATCATCACATGATAGGCAGCGTCTGGAGTCTTAACCTGACGCCGTGGATTCGCTTTGGCGCGAAAAATCAATTTGAGTTGGTCGCCTGGGGTGGCGTGAGTCAAGGCAGCGTTCAGTCTGTTAGACTCGATTTTTATGATCCCCATGTGTATCCATAAACCCGCACCCACACTTGCTAACGATGCGCATGAACTTAATACGCCTAATAGAAAACGGGCAGAAAGGCATAGACGATGACATCTCAGTCATTTTCCTGGCCGTCAGGGAAAACGGCGGCCATCAGTTTGTCGCTCGATGATGCGCGGTCTTCGCAACTCGAACACGGCCTGCCGCTGCTCAATCAGTATGGGGTCAAAGCAACCTTTTACGTTAATATCGGCCCCTTAGAAAAGCGGGCGGATGATTGGCGGGGGGCTGTTCAGCAGGGCCACGAGATTGGCAATCATACGTTGCACCATCCATGCAGCGGCAACTTCCGGTTTTCGCGTTCCAGGGCGCTGGAGGACTACTCCCTGGAGCGCATGGAGGACGAGTTGCTGGGGGCTAATCAGGCGATTGAAAATCTGGTGGGCGTGCGGCCAACCACCTTTGCCTATCCCTGTGGTCAAAAGTTCGTGGGGCGTGGCGAAAACGTAAAAAGTTATGTGCCCCTGGTGGCGCGCAACTTTATCGTTGGGCGTGGCTTTCGTGAGGAAGCGCCCAACGATCCCACCTTCTGTGACCTGGCGCAGGCTTGTGGTGTGGATACCGATGAGCTAACGTGGGAGGCACTTAAAGTCTGGATTGAGCGGGCTGTAGAGAGCGGCGGCTGGCTGATCCTGGCGGGGCATGATGTCGGCGCTGCCGCTCGCCAGACCGTGCGCGAGGATACGTTGGAGGCGCTGTGCCGCCATGTCATTGATCCGGCCCACGGCCTGTGGCTCGATACCGTGGCGACGATTGGCACCTACATCCGCAATCAAAATGATGGGCACAATGACTTGCTGTAGTCGGAGTCGTGTATCGCTAAGAGATATGAGGTGTTGCTATGTATCGAATGGGTGAAGAAGAAGTGCAGGCCGTGCGTAAAGTGATTGAATCGGGCCAGTTGTTCCGCTACTGGAGCGAAGAAAGCGAGGCTGCGCAGTTCGAGCGCGAGTGGGCCGCTAAGATCGGGACGCGCGACGCCATCTTAATGACGAGCGGCACTGCCGCTCTGATCTGCGGGTTGGTTGGCCTCGGCGTTGGCCCCGGCGATGAGGTCATCATTCCCAGCTATACCTTTATCGCTACCGCTCTGGCTCCCCTTGCGGCCGGTGCCATTCCCATTATTGCTGATATTGATGAGTCGCTGACCATTGATCCGCGCGACCTGGAAGCGAAAATTACGCCACGCACCAGGGCTATCATTCCAGTCCACATGAATGGCCTGCCCTGTGCGATGGACGAAGTGATGGCTATCGCGCACGCCCATAAGTTAAGCGTGCTGGAAGACGCTTGCCAGGCCGATGGCGGCTCTTATGGGGGAAAGCGGCTCGGCTCCATTGGCGATGCGGGTGCGTTTTCCTTCAACTACTTCAAGATTATCTCGTGCGGCGAAGGCGGGGCTTTAGTGACCAACGATGCCCAGGTGCATGAGCGGGCGCTCATTCAGCACGACGGCGGCTGTGGCTTTTTCCGTGATCTATCCGAGTTGCAGACGCCACTCTTCGCGGGTTGGAACTTTCGTGGCAATGAGATTTTAGCTTCTATTCTGCGCGTGCAAGTGCAGCGTCTGGATGACATTCTGGGGGCCTTGCGTGCGGAGAAGCGATTACTGAGGGAAGAGTTGGCCGATGAAACGGCTTTCGCTTTCAATCCTGTTAACGACCACGAAGGTGATTGCGCTACAGCTCTGGGCCTCTTGTTCGAGAGCGAGAGTGGGGCACGCGCCTTTTTGCACGCGGTTAATAGCGAAGGCACAGTGGCTAACACCCCCCGTGACAGTGGCCGCCATATCTTCGCTAATTGGGAAGCGATTCTCGAACAACGGGGCGCACATCATCCCGACCTCAATCCATACAGGGCAGTAGCCGAGTCGTTTTCCTATCCCGCTGATATGTGTCCTAACACGCTAACTATTCTCGGACGCACCGTGGCCATTCCGACCAGCATTAAACGCTCACGGGAGGAAACTCTATCCCTGGCCGCTCGTGTCAAGCAGGCTGCGGCCAACTGTGTCGCCGTCGCCTGATGAGATTCAGGCTTTTCTCCTGATGAAGTAATTAAATCGCTTCGAGAATGATAATTCAATCAGGACTGACGCAGACCCGCCCGTAAAAGAGCGGGCTGAACTGAACGGGAAGCCCCCTGAACGGGGCTAAGGAGTGGCTCCAGCCCGGTTCACCGGACTTTTGGGACTCAGCCCACTGCTTGAGCGGCGGGTGTGCGTCAGTCCTGTCAATGATAATTCTATGCGACAGTTTAAGTATCTCGCTTTATCTATCATAGGCATCATGATGTGGGGCAACATAGCACAGGCGGCTAACGCAGCGGATGACACAAACATGAATTCAATGGCCCCCCCCTGGGAAGTAGTCACGCCTGAAAGCCAGGGGATGGACGCCAGCAAAATGGCGTCGCTGTGGCGCGATTTGCAGGCCCACCAAACGACCGCATTGCTGGTGCTGCGCAACGACAAGGTGGTCTTCGAGCAGTATGCTGATGGCTATACGCGTACCAAGCCCCACGGCACGGCTTCGCTGGCCAAGGCATTGGTGGGCGGCGTCTCCCTCATGGTGGCAATGAACGACGGACGCATCAAACCAGATGATCTGGCGAGTCGCTATGTGCCACAATGGGCCGACGAGCCACGCAAGCGAGATATTACTATCCGCCAACTCGCCACCCATACATCCGGTCTGGAAGATGCAGAAGCGCCAGCAGAACCGCCCGCCGAAGATGTGCCCCATGCCCAGCTCACGGGCTGGAAAGGTGATTTCTGGAAGTATCTGGCTCCTCCCAGAGACCCCTTCACCCTCGCCAGAGACATCGTGCCAGTGTTAGATACTCCCGGCACTAAAGAGCGTTATAGCAATCCGGGCATGGCGATGTTGAGCTATTGCATCACCAGTAGTTTGAAGGGTGCGCCCGATACGGACTTACGCTCTTTGTTGAAGCATCGCATCATGGAGCCGCTTGGCGTGCCAGCGAGCGAATGGGCCTGTGGCTATGGTATTTCGACCAAGCTGGAGGACAAGTCGCTGGTTGCGCCCTGGGGCGGCGGCAACTACAGTGCGCAGGCGGTTGCCTGCATCGGGCAGTTAATGCTGCACAAGGGGATGTGGCGGGGCCGCCAATTGCTGGCACCGGCGATAGTCGAGGCCGCCACCAGTTACGCGGGAATGCCGAACCATGCTGGTCTGGGTTGGTGGGTCAATCATAACCCGGACGGCAGCCGCTTCTGGAAATCTGCGCCCGCCGATGCCTTCTGGGGATCGGGAGCAGGGCATCAATTTCTGCTGGTAGTTCCCAGTGAGCATCTGGTCGTGGTACGCAGTGGAAATATGCTGGAGCCAGGAGATCATAGCCACCGCCTGGAGCAGCACATTGTTAACCCGCTCATGCAGGCATTGATTCCTGCATCAACATCTGTCAAGCCTGGTGCCACGCAGGGAACGTCGCCAGCAGGCAGCCAGACTAAGGTATCAGCAGGTAACCAGACTATGCCAATAGCAAACAGCTTGATCGCGCCTTACCCGCCCAGTCCCATTATTCGGCGTGTGGTTTGGGCACCCCCGGACACCATTATGCGCTGGGCCGCTGACAGCGATAACTGGCCTTTAACCTGGGGCGATGACGATAATCTTTATACCGCCTATGGGGATGGGCCAGGCTTCGACCCCACAGCAGAACGCTTGAGTCTGGGTCTGGCCCGCGTCAGTGGCCAGCCACCCAACTTAACGGGTTCCAATCTGCCTGTCATCACCGGAGCTACGCCGGGCAGTGGCGCACGCGGTCAGAAAGCCAGTGGGGTGCTAATGGTGCGAGGCGTGCTTTACCTCCTGGCGCGTAACTCCGGGAACTCCCAACTCGCCTGGTCTAAGGATCATGGACTATCCTGGACGTGGTGTGATTGGAAATTCACCACCAGTTTCGGCTGTCCTACTTTTCTGAACTATGGACGAAACTACGCAGGGGCCTGGGATCATTATGTTTATTTATATTCGCCTGACACCGATAGCGCCTACACCCCCGCCGATTCGATGGTGCTGGCGCGCGTACCTCAAGACCGCATGACCCAGCGTGCGGCCTATGAGTTCTTCCAGAGACTCAACGCCCAGGGTCAGCCCATCTGGACTCAGGACATCCAGGGTAGGGGTGCTGTCTTCTCCTATCCGGGCCACTGCCTGCGCTCGCAGATCACCTACAATGCTGCCCTCCAGCGTTATCTCTGGTGGCAACAGCTACCCAACCTGGACGGGGCAAAAGAGCACAAAGACCTGGTGGACACGCGCTACCAGGGCGGCTTTGGTGTCTATGACGCGCCGACTCCCTGGGGGCCTTGGACAACAGCTTATTTTACCTCGCAGTGGGATGTCGGCCCTGGCGAAAGCGCCAGTTTTCCGACGAAGTGGATGAGCGCCGATGGCAAAACTATGTCCCTGGTGTTTTCCGGCAATGATAGCTTCTCCGTGCGTAAGGCAACGATAGAACTTTCTAACGTAAGGTAGAATCAGACAACAGAGGCATGGATAAAGGGAATTACGATGAAGGCTATATGGCACAACACCATACTGGCAGAGAGTGATGAAACTATTGTCGTTGAAGGCAACCATTATTTTCCACGCCAGGCGATTCATACAGCATATTTTCAGCCGAGCAACACGCATACAACCTGCCCCTGGAAAGGTCAAGCCCACTACTATCATGTGGTGGTGGATGGCAATGTAAACCAGGATGCCGCCTGGTTCTATCCAGAAACCAAGGACGCTGCCCGGCAGATTAGGGATTATGTAGCCTTCTGGAAAGGGGTTCAGGTTGTACCCTAAGCTGTGTTACCTATACTCTCTGATACCATGACGCGGCCTTCATGCGCTCTGCTTCTCTTTGTGTTGCTGCTCACAATGTTGCCAGGAGATAAAGGGATGCTCTACCATCCTGTAGACGCAGTAGCAGCGCAGGTAGCAACGCAAAAGTCTGTTGCCGCAGAAATGTCTGCTGTGCCAGAGCCAGGAGTTGGCCGTGATCTGGCCCGCTTCCGCGCCGCGCACTACCATGATGTGCATTATGATTTGCAGCTTGAACTCGCGCCCGGTGCCGCGATGCTTACGGGCCACGCCCGCATCCGCGTTACATTAGAAAGTGTGAGTGGCCCTCTGATTCTTGACTGGCGGACTCTGCCAGAGCCGGATCCCTCTGCATCCGAGAATCGGCCTGCAACCCGAAACCACTCGCCAGCTCATGTCTGGAACATGCGGGCTAACGGGCAACAGATTAACGATGCCGTATTCATCAACGATCATATCCTGATTGGTGACAGTTATCTCCGCGCTGGCGAGAATACTGTGGAATTGAGCTTTGAGTCACCGATTGCGGCGGCGGGTAGCGCCGTGACGCGCTATCGGGATCATGTGGATCAAGCGGAGTACGTCTACACGCTGTTTGTGCCATCTGATTCAAGCACCACCTTTCCCTGTTTTGATCAGCCCGATTTGAAGGCGCGGTTCCGCCTGGAAATGCAGGCTCCCACAAATTGGAAGATTATTAGCAACACCGAGCCTGAAACGACAACTACAGAAGCCGCATTGAGCAACGATGGGGGCAGTAAGGCCATAGCGGGGCAAGGCCAACCGGAGCATGTCACCGCAGAGGTGAACCCGCTACCCTTCCAGAAGGTTCTTTTTTATGAGACACAGCCCATCAGTACCTATCTTTTTGCTTTTGCGGCAGGGCCATTTGCTGAGTTTCAACCCACACCCCACGAGGCAGGAGATGGAGTGCCGCTGCGCCTGTTCGTCCGCCAGTCTAAGGCGGCCCAAGCCCGTCAGGAAATGGCAGAAGTCTTTCGCCTTAATCGGGAGGGACTCAAATTTCTGGCAGCGTATTTTGACGTAAAGTTTCCCTTTCCTAAATATGACTTAGTGTTAGTGCCAGAGTTCGCTTATGGCGGTATGGAGCACGCCGGGGCCACCTTCTTGCGTGAGGACATTGTCTTGTTTCCCTCCGACCCCACGGCTACGGATCTATTGCGACGCGCTGAAACCATCCTGCATGAAGCCTCGCACCAATGGTTCGGCGATTTAGTCACGATGCGCTGGTTTGATGATCTGTGGCTTAAAGAAGGCTTTGCGACCTTCATGGCCTATAAAGCAATGGAAGTCATCATGCCTCCTGTCATGCCGCAGTTCAACACCTGGAAACTCTTCTATCAACGCACTAAACCCGGTGCTTATGCGACGGATGCTACCAAAGGCACTACGCCCATCTTTCAGGGGATTGCCAATCTCTCCGCTGCCAAGTCCGCCTATGGCAATATCGTGTATCTCAAGGCTCCTTCCATTCTCCGTCAGGCCGAGTTCTTAATAGGCGCTACCCATTTTCAGCAAGCCGTGCGGCTCTTTGTGCAAGAGCATGAGTATGGTAATGCCGAGTGGTCTGACCTGGTTCATGCCTTAGAACGTACATCAGGGCACGACTTGAAAGTATGGGCCGCCAGTTGGGTGCAGCGGCGCGGGATGCCTGGCGTGCGGGTGGACTGGAAGGTAGACCGACACCACCGCATTCAGCAACTGGTGTTGCATGAGCAAGACGTATTGGGTGAAGGCGGGAGTTGGCCGCTGCGCCTCCAGGTGCTGCTGGCCTATCCTGATGGCGAAACGGAAACCCTAACCGTGGATTTGCCAGAGGCCGGGGCGACTCCTGTGCCCGCTGCGATTGGTAAGCCCGGCCCCGCCTATGTCTTTGCTAACTACCAGGATTATGGGTATGGGCGCTTTCTCCTTGATGCCAGTAGCCAGCGTGCTGTGCAAGCGCACCTGAACACTATCCACGATGATTTTCTGCGCGCCCTGTTGTGGGGCGCACTGTGGGACAGTGTGCGGGAAGCTCAACTGGCACCGGCCACCTACATTGCATTAGGGTTGGAGTTTGGCCCCCAGGAGCACGATGCTGTGGTCGTGCAGAGCATCCTTGCACGTGTGGCCAGAGCTTTCAATTACTATTTGAGTGCGAAGCAACAACAGCAGCTTGCGCCGCGCCTGGAAGCGGTCTTGGCTGACCGTATGATAGACGCCGCAACGGTGGATCTACGCATCACCTACTTTCGCACTTTTCGCTTGATCGCTACCAGTCCTGCGGCCAGGAACCGTTTGAAGCAAATTCTTAGCGGAGCAGTAAGCATTCCTGGCATGACCCGGCACTCGCGTGACCGCTTCGACATTGTCGAGGCCCTGTTAGCCCGTGGTGATACTGATGCCCTCCAATTGCTGTCTGTTCAACAGGCAGCGGATACCTCCGACGACGGCAGACGCTACGCTTATGCCGCGGGAGCCGCCCGACCGGATGCGGCTACCAAGCAGGCTTACTTTACCGCCTACCTGGGCGATAAGGCTCTGGCCGAAAGCTGGCTGGAGGAGAGCCTGGATGCCTTCAACACTGTCGAGCAAGCAGAGCTTACCCTGCGTTATTTGGCTCCAGCTCTCCAACAATTACCAGTTCTTAAACGCACGCGCAAAATCTTTTTTGTTAACAACTGGTTAGCGGCTTTCATCGGGGGGCAAAACAGCAGTGAGGCATTGACTATCGTGCAGAATTTCCTGCAACAAGAACCGGGGCTTGATCCTGACCTGCGCCGCAAAGTGTTGGAAGCCACGGATGGACTGGAACGCTGCGTGCGCATCAGAAACCGGTATGCACGACGCTAAGTTGTCCAGAGTCCAGGTTCCGGCTTGGTGGATTGCGCAGACCGTGGCTCGTGAACCTTACCGCTCAATAATAGCTTCGCGTCTTGGGCCGACTGAAATCCAACGGATCGCTACTCCGATCAATTGCTCCAGCCGCAGTACATAGGCTTGGGCCGCCGATGGAAGTTGATCGAAGCTGCGGACTTCACTGATGTCACAGCCCCATCCCGGTAGCACCTCATAGATAGGTCTGGCCTTTTCAACGCGCGCTGGCACGGGGAAAGTCGTCACGGTTTCTCCCTCAATATCATAACCAACGCAAACCGGAATCTCTTTTAAGTAGCCCAGCACATCCAGGAGACTCAGAGCCACCGCCGTGGCCCCTTGCACCCGACAGCCGTAGCGGATGGCCACCGCGTCGAACCAACCCATGCGGCGGGGCCGTCCCGTCGTTGCCCCATACTCACCGGCATCTCCGCCGCGCTCTCGCAGTTCCTGCCCCTGCTCACCACACAATTCGGTGACGAAGGGGCCAGCCCCAACACAACTGGCGTAAGCCTTAACGACCGCGATAATCTTCGTAATGGCGTACGGTGGGATGCCAGCGCCCACGGTGGCAAAGCCCGCTAACGGCGAAGACGATGTGGGATAGGGATAGATACCATGATCGGGGTCGCGGAGGGCGCCCAACTGTCCCTCTAAAAGAATCCCCTTGCCGTCGGCCAGAGCGTCCTGCAACAGAGAGGTGGTATCACAGAGGAAGGGGCGGATGGCCTCGCCTTGTTCTAATAATTCAGTGAGCAGCGGCCCCACCTGGAGGGCAGGCTTGCGGTAGAGATGCTCCAATAACACATTTTTGAGCGTCACGATTTCCTCTAACCGCTGCTGCAATCGTTGCCTGTCAAAAAGGTCTGAAACTTGAATGCCAAGTTTTGCATACTTGTCGGAATAGAACGGCGCGATACCGGCTTTAGTGGAGCCAAACTGGTGGCTGCCCCGCCGCTCCTCTTCGGCAGCATCCAATAGCAAGTGGTGCGGCAACACAACCTGTGCCCGCTCCGAGACACGAAGATCCGGCACTGGCACCCACCTCTCGATCAATTGCTGTCTTTCCGCCAGAAAAGCGGCTATGTTGAGGGCTACGCCAGGCCCCAGCACATTCACAACATGCGGATAGAACACGCCCGATGGCAGCAAGTGCAAAGCAAATTTGCCATGTTCGTTGATAATGGTATGTCCGGCGTTGTTGCCGCCCTGGTAGCGCACTACCACATCAGCCTGACTCGCCATGTAATCCGTGATTTTACCTTTGCCCTCATCGCCCCAGTTGGCACCGACTATTGCCGTAACCTTGCCCGGTATAGCCTGCCCCCCATCAAGTACTCTCTGTAGCATCCCGACCTCCTGTACGTTCAGCTTAAAGTGAACGGTATACGGTGCTATAATTCAAATGAATTGATTTTATAATTTAGATAACTTCGAGGAATATAGTGGAAATTGTCCAATTGGCAAGTTTTCTCTGTGTGGCGGATACCAGCAGCGTATCGCGGGCAGCGGAGATAGTTCACCTTACGCAACCGGCTGTGACCAAGCAGATACAAGCCCTGGAGAGGGAGTTAAAGACTCCCTTATTTGACCGCACCGGGCGCGGTGTCGAACTAACGGCGGCGGGGGCTACCTTACGAGATTATGCCGGGCGAAGCCTGGCATTACTGAAAGAGTGCCAGCAGGTAATTACCGATCTGGACACCGGGGCTGCTGGACAATTGGTGATCGGTGCTGGTGCGACTACGAGTATCTTTCGGTTACCGCGTTGGCTCCAGTCGTTGCAGACCGTCCTGCCAGGCATTGACATAGTGGTGCGCACGGGAGATAGCCGTGAAGTGGTCAGTCTGACCTTGGATCGACAAGTCGAGTTGGGACTGATAACCACACCCGTACAACATCCAGACCTGGCGGTATCCCAACTGTTTGATGAAGAGATTGTGCTAGTGGCATCGCCGCTCTCACCACCGACTGCCGCGTCGTCGCCTTCTGGCGCAACCCTTGATGGCCATACACTGCGTCTTCCCCTGATTCTGTTTCCGTGCGGCAGTGGATTTCGTGAGTATTTAGAGCGGAAGTTAGCCGCTGCGGGCATTGAGATTCACGTCAAGATGGAAACGGATAGTGTTGAAGCCATCAAGAGTTTCGTCGCCATCGGTTTAGGGGCGTCGTTCCTGCCGTTTGGAGCGGTCGCAGCGGAGCTGACAGGCGGCGTTCTCCAACAAGTGCAGGTCAGCGGACTTCCACCGTTACACCGTCATACCGCCGTAATACGACGTAAAGATCGCCGCGCAGGAATGGCTGCCCAGGCACTGCTTGAGATACTCCAAGACTCGTGCGTGGAAAAGTAGGGCCTTGAGACTGAGGTGGAGCGGATCAATGCCAGCCGAGAGTGATTATTTGGTATCAACACTCTTGGCACAACGAAAGCCAACCCACTCGCTTCGAGACTGTGGCCGGGTAATCGTGCGATGATAGGTGGCGCAGTCGAACTCGCGGTCTGGCCAACCGCCAAACGAGCCGCCGCGCACCACTTTATAGAGAGTGCCGAATTCCGTCTGTGTAGAACTTGTGCCGGGATAGGCTTGATACCAACTGCTCGTCCACTCCCAGACATTGCCCGCCATATCCAGCACCCCATAGGGGGAAGCGCCATCGGGATGAGAACCGACCTCGGCTGGCCCTGGCACGCCCCAAACGAGCAAGTTGCTGTTCCATTCATTGCCCCACGGATAGGTACGCCCGTCCGTGCCCCGCGCCGCCTTTTCCCATTCAGCCTCCGTGGGCAGGCGTTTGCCCTGCCATTGCGCGTAAGCTTGCGCTTCCCACCAGTTGACGAAGCGCACCGGAAACTTGGCCTCCCCAGCGGGATAGGTGCCACCCTGCCAGTAGG
Organism: Abditibacteriaceae bacterium; assembly: GCA_019239895.1. GTDB lineage: Bacteria > Armatimonadota > Abditibacteriia > Abditibacteriales > Abditibacteriaceae > JAFAZH01. The sequence continues at coordinate 36,617 of JAFAZH010000011.1, forward strand.
GCGGCACAGGATAGCCGGTTGCATCGCAATACTGCTTGTAGGCTTCGTTAGTAACTTCTGTTTTGTCTATATAAAAGGCAGCCAGAGTTACCTGGTGAGAGGGTGTCGCATCGCCCTTACTGACAAGACCCTCATCAGCATCATGACCCATGAGAAAAGGGCCTGCTGGAACTAAAACCATACCCTCCGGCGTAGGGGCTACTGTCACCGCCGCAGTTTTAGATAGCTTCAGGCTCGTGAATAAGAAAAGTCCGATCATTCCAACCGCCAATAAGCTGTGCGTTCGCATATCGGTCTTTGACACCATCTTCATGCCTAGGTTGCTTTCTTGCTCCAAGTCACCAGTCTGAAGAGGTTAGTTCATCTCCCGTTAAAACCCGTTTTACTTTCCTTGATGACATCGGACTCCTTATTGATGCCCGCTTCTCTTGCGTTTGCTTCAAGCTCCAGGCAGATAGCACAGGCGCGTGATTTCAGTGCTTCGGCTTGGGCGCGAGTCAAGTGAAGATAGCGGTGATGGCGACTCGCAGAATAGACTGCTAATACTGGACAATTCTGGCGCCAATGGTAGACATGGCGAATAACCCGTGGTCCTTGATGGGTCAACCTCGGCCAATGGATACTCACGATACTCTGGCGCGGTGGCCGATAGTGGTCAACCTCATTACGCAACTCTCTTTCCAACGCTTTGGCGATGGCACTACTTTCATCCTGCTGGCCAGAGTTGTGGCCTTGACCATCTCGTGCAGCAACTACCGGATCAGTCCCGGCGGCAATCAAAGGCGATTGCGCAGACTCAGGTTGGATCAGGGCCACGACTAGTCCGCAACAAGTGAGGATGGCCCCAATGCTCAGGCAGACCTCTGCTCTCATGCGAGAAGGGGAGCGGGTTAGGCGCAATTGGTTGCTCTGCCAGGTGCCAACGCTGGCGGGCGTGTTGCGGATGGTCTCAACAGGACAGATTCGCTCATGATTTATGCAGCTCCTAACTACACTGCCAAACGCACAAGTTACCCAACGGCTTATTGGATTTATCAACATTAATTTCCTCCCAGGGTATATACCTATACCAGTAGCGATAGAGGTAGAGTTAACTGAGCGCGCGAGTTGCTGCGCCCTAATCTATATCGAGCAAGCTTCGTCTTAGGCATAAGTCGCTGCTGTGCTCCACCGGGTAGCTTATGGCATATAATGTCTGCCGCTGCCACAAACCCGACACAAATTCAATAATTATTGAGAACGCATCTAATGTCCCGGTCTCCTTTTCGCGGCTGTATCAGGTGGCAACATCCAGTAATATAATGTCCGCTCACAATCTGCACCGGACATTTTGGTAACTAACAGACGTTTTTGTATCGGTTAGCCCTAGCTTAAATCTCCGTAGGCTCACAAAGCTATGCCCGCCGCACATCAATTTTCATCTTATGTCGGATATTCCCTGACAGCGGACATTAATTAATGAGATCAAAATCTTGCGTTGAGAGGGTGCTTGCTGCGGGCATAATCATCTGGCTCCTTAGCTCCTAACGGCTCTGCCCATAAGCTTGATTCAGCATCTCCATTGATGCCCCGTCTAGTTTGATGCCGTCCATGCAGTGAGGGCAACTCCCCACAGGCGCGGCCCTTCGGCGTCTATCAAACAGTGCCGAGAAACTCCTAATGGAATTGCCACTGAAAGGAAATTAATAGTTATTATGAACATGAAACAACCGTCCCTATTGTTGAGTCTGTTGGGTGCTTGCTGCCTCAGCTTACTGTTAGCCCCACTGTCACCAGTGGTTTGTCAAGTATCACCGACACCGACTGACGCTCCTGATGCAATCCCACCAAACGTAGCTTTTACAACGCCTGCTGACGGTGCTTATATAAATACTTTCGATGCCATTGGTGGCACCGTAGTAGATAACATGGGAGGTAGCGGGGTAGCGCGTGTGGATCTTTATATCCAGCGCAATAGTGATAAGACTTACTGGACGGGCGCGGTCTGGGCGTCATTAAGCATACCGCTGCCGACGCGTCTCTCCTTTGACAACACCTGGGCCATTGACCGGAATATCTTGCTGCCCCAGGGCCAAGACCTGGTAAACACAGACTACACCCTTAGCGCACAGGCTTTTGATCAGGCGGGTAATAGTAGCAGCGCCACGGTCTCAGTGACGATCAACACCGCAGCCCCCACTATTTCGATCACGGCTCCGACCCGTGGGGCGACCATCACGAACTTAACATCAATTGTGGGTAAGGCCACTAACAACCCAAGCGGCACTGCCATTGCGCAAGTGAATGTGGCGATACTACGCTATGATGGTGTGTCCTGGAATGGCACCTTCTGGAGCGAAGCTCCAGCCTCACTGGAGGCATTCCGTTCTTATAACAATTGGTCAGTTACTGATCAGTTGCCAAACGGCATCGCCTTGGCTGATGGAAGCTATACCATCGTTGCCACCGTAGTGGACAAGGCGGGGAACTCTGTCAGTGTGAGTCGCTCGATGATGGTAGATCGCAGCGCACCCGAACCAGCCATAATTATCTCTCCTGAGGCTGGTGCGTTGCTGAGTAAATTTCGCGGTGTTCGTGGCCAGGCCAATGATAATGCAGGCGGAAGTGGCGTCCAACGGGTCAACCTTTTCTTACAACGCCGCAGTGACAATCTATTTTGGGATGGGGCGACTTGGAGCAGTGCCCATGTCGCACTACCCACCGTCTTGTCGGGCACCAGTTGGATGCGCAATAGCGGCTTCCCCAGTGGTGCCAGTTTGACCGATGGCAGCTATTATCTCAGCACAGCTACCGTTGATAAAGCGGGCAATAGTACTTTCGGCCCAGCCATTGCGATTGCGATTGATCGCACTGCACCAACGCTCACCATAATTGCTCCCGCATCCAACGGTGGCCTTAAAGACCTGTCCACGATAGGCGGGTTAGTCGTTGATAATCCTCAGGGCAGTGGAGTGAGCCGGATTGATCTCTATCTTCAGCGTCTGCGGGATGGTCGTTATTGGACGGGAACCTCCTGGGTCATCACACCGACGGCACTTAAGACGAGGCTCTCTTCTGGTACCTGGGCCTGTACTACAGCTCTACCCACGAGACCCAATTTGCCTGATGGCAGCTATGTTATCACTGCGCGAGCCTACGATGGCATTGGCAATAGCGCACGAGTGACGAGGCAGATTGTAGTGGATACTGCGGCTCCTGCAACCGTGACATTCACTACCCCACGAGCGGGTGCGGTTGTCGCTTCGTTAGAAAATATACAGGGGACTGCAACAGATAATCCTGGTGGCAGCGGCATTGATCATGTCGAGTTGACCATTCAGCGTCAGGAAGATGGTCGCTTCTGGAATGGCTTAGGCTGGAGTACCACTCGCTCTATCCTAACGACTAAGCTATCTGGTAGTGTCTGGCATAGCACCCCGAACTTGCTCACCGCCAATCTTGGCCTGGGCCATTACACGCTCACGGCAACCGCGTTCGACCGGGCTGGGAACTCATTGCACAACACGATCATAGTCATGGGAGGCCAAGCGGCTGGCTTGAGCATGGCCCCAGGTTCCGAGCGGTAAAAAATCACTAAGATAGAGGTGCGTGAAAGGCGGGGGCACCAGCGGAGCCTGTAGCACGTCCATTGCAGCGACTTTTTGTCCCGAAGTTAATATCTATTGCGATTGCTCATGTATGAGTTGCTTTAAACGCTTTTAATGTGCTTTCCATAACCTCGGTGGTAAACCTGTTAATGTATCCAGAGTAGGCACCGCCTAAATCCTAAGGCGGTGCCTACTCTCGCGGGTTGGCTGCAATCTACTGTCTGGTTAACTGCTCATCGCTCAGCTCAAGGCGGCCAACTTTTTTTGTCCAAGTCGCGGCAGATACCGCAGGGGCGAAAGCGTTGGGCTTCAGCCTGGGCACGCGTCACCAGGCGGGCATATGTGTCCCGGTTGCCCCGGTTCCCATAGTTTCGGTTTTTATTAAGCGACTCATATCGCCACAAGGGACAGTCGCGGTGCCAATGATAGACACCTGTGCGCCCTCGAATCATGACGCTACTGCTCAACGGTGGGCGATAAGCTTTAGCTTCCTGCATAACATCCAAATCATCGGTTCCGTCCCAAGCATGAGATGTTGCAGTATCAGATGCCGCACCTACATCGGGTGCAACAGGCCGTTGGTTATCATTCTGGGTAAGGGCTACTACGACGCCACAGCAGAAGAGAACAGCACCAAGACTCAGGCAAGCCTCAGCACACAAGCGTCCTCGAACATAGAATATTTTCATATCAGGTTCTCACTGGGAGGTAGACCTGCCCGCAGTAGGTTTAGACAGGCACTACAGGTCGCGCTTTCAAGGATGTGGTTAGGGCTGCGTCATGGAGATACCGCTTCGCGGCCTTGGTGGAACGCAGGATAGCAAGGAAAGCGAACAGGCGCAGTGGCTAGGTGTAGTGGCTATAAGGCTCGACCAAACTGCCCCAGACATTTAGCTGCCTGTTTAACGGCTTCCTCTAAGACCTGCCAGATTTCGCGGCTATCATCTACCAGTCATCTATCCCGTTTCCACTGCCCTGGCTACAGTTGGGGATTGCCAATGACCCGAATGTCATCGAAGTCGGCGGTGCCAGTGCTTTGCTGCATCATGGGCCGCAGCACCAATTGTGTGGCACCTGGCGGAATTGTCAGGACGACTTCTCTGGTACTCCAAGGTGAGTCCTGCTTTAACGTTAGCTTGGTCGTAGCATTAGCTAACTCCTGAACATTGGGCAACGGTGTGTTGTCAGTTCGATAGAAACTCAAGTCGAGGCGGGCACCATCACCAGCGGCGGGGCCGCATTGAGCAATGTGAGCGCGGAGGCGCAACTTAATTTTAAGCGTTTTCCAATCGGGCTTGAGATGCACCACATCGGCCACGCCCACACTATAGGGTGGATCATCACTGACCAGATGCAGGAAGTGGTTGCCATCCTCTTCGGCTATTTTGGTGTGGGTGTGATCGCGCAGCACCCAGCCCGCTGGATTACCATCTTCGCCCGTGTTCTCAAAAGTGCCATCCACAAAGGCCGGGAGTTGCGGCTGCACCTCGGCGTCGCCCTCATTGGGGTCTGCATTTTGGTTAGGGGCTGCCGGGCTAAGACCCTGCAACCATTGAGCCGTGCCTGGATTAACGCTAAACCTATTGCCTGCTGCCGTCGGAGCGGTCGGGATGTCAACCCCTGGTGTGCGTGCCATGCTCGCCCGAAGCTGAGCCGCGCGCAGGGTGTCTGCCTCCTTGGCCTGAATCCCGATGGCCTGGTTCATGGTGCCAGGCGTGAATCTGCTTGTTGGGGCTGTTCCACTGCGGACATAGGCTACGCCAGCCATCTGTCTTGCTGTCGCCTGGTAGCCTGGCATATTGACGTTCATCACGGTGCCAACCCCAGTTTTAGGGTCGCCCAATTCAATATAAGCAGGCTGTCCGGGAGCCGCTGTCGCCACCCCAACGAACTGATTGGTCAGGGGCACGTTGGCCGTCAAGCCGATAGCATCGAAGTCGGCGATGCCTGCCGCATGGTTGAGTGAAACCGTAATCTGCACCTGTTCCGCGCCTGGCAGAACTGGAACGACCAAGCTTAATGGTGTCCAGTCGCGGTCATTTCTGAGGTATTGAAACGAGGGCGCGGCCATGCTCTTATCCTCGCGCATAAAAGTTACTTCTAAGTGCGCGCCATTCCAGGCTTGCGCATCCACTTTGAGATTTGAGGTGCGGATAACGCCGCTGACTTTGAGCGTTTTCCAGGCGGGATCAACGGCATGTAAGATGGTGGCGCTGACTGTGGTGAAGGGGCTATCGTTGGTCAGGCGCAGAAAGTGATTACCATTTTCGGTCAGCACTTTGGCTTTGGTAAGGTCGCTGAGGTTCCAGCCTGCGGTATTGCCACCTGCCTCCGGGTTTTCAAAGTTGCCATTGGGCAGTTCTACTGGCATCGGCTGCAAAGGGCTAATGGCCACATCGCCGCCCGGAAATGCTGCTGTCGCCACCCCAACCTCTCCTGTGGGCAGTGCGACTGGCGCAACCTCAGTGGCCGAGCCTGGCGCGGCACCTGGAGCACCACCAAATGCAAATCCAGCAACAGGTGCGGCACCGGGCACCGGAGCAAAGCCAGCGGTAGCCCACTCGCCACCGGGCCAAGGAGTGACTCCTATCGCCTGTGCTCCAGGCGCGGGCCGGGGCACGCCTGTAATGGAAAAGTCGCCAGGTGAGCCGTTGGCATAGCGCGGCTCGTTGGCCGTTTGATAATAGCCCATTGCCAGCAGCAAATTCACCTGCTCAACTGTAGGCGGACTATTCATGACTAAGAAATCATCCAGGTCAAAGGTGCCAGTAGCCTGGTGCAAGCCAAAGGAAAGCACGGCTGCCGCTGCGTCAGTTGGTGTATCCACATAGAGGTGGAACGGCGTCCAAGTTGGAGCACCTAAGCTGGTCAGCAATGTGGCTGGCCCACTGATGGTCTTGCCTTTTGCGTTCTCAAAAGTTACATCCAGATGCATTCTATCTTGCGGATCGTTGGCTTTGGGAAGCAAATTATTCACCCGCATCCGCCACAGCAGCAAGAGTTTACGTTGCGCTGGGTCTACTGGGACGCGATAGCGCACCATCACTTCGCCTTCGGGATCGGTGCTGGTCAGGCGCAGGAAATGATTGTCATTTTCTGCGCCTACCTGTCCTATCGTGGGGTCACTGAACATTGAGCCGAGCGGTCGCCCCTGCGGGTTGAGGCGTTCGGTCATGCTGGCGATAGCCGTGGCCTGGTTGTAAGGGTCTAATCCCTTGATGTCGCCGAGGGTGGCAGGCAAGCCGCGATCCTGCGGCATCCGGGGGGTGAAGGTGACATTGCCAAAGGAGGGAACTTTGGCGGGCACAATAGTGATGTCATCCACTGCCAGTTGCCCCGATGGTCCCCAGATGCCCGCATCTACATAGAGATGATGCGTGCCAGGGGAAATGCGCGTCACGGTACTTAATACGATCCAGTCCGAATCATGAGTCAAGGTCGGATACGCTTCGGCATAGCCCAATACTTTGTCCTGCCGATCCTTGAAGGTGATACCAACGTGGGCGTTTTCATAAGGCTTATCACCAAGTTGCAGGTTGGTCGTCTTCATGCGCGCGAGGATGCGTAGGGCACGCAGCGCAGGGTCAATGACTATGGTCGTATCTATGGTTTTAGGATCGGTGGGATTCAGGCCATTGATAAGAACGTAATGGTTGCCATTCGGCTCGGTTAGCACCTTGACATTACCGTGGACATTCCAACCGACTGGCTTCCCTGCTTCGTCAATCTCTTCAAAGTTGCCCTGCGGCAACAAGTTCTCAGCAGGCGCAAAGTCCACGGCGGGGTCATTGGCGTGTTGAGTCGCGGCAATACCAGCCTTTTGCGCCGCCGCATTCGCCTGTGCAGCATCAGCTTGCGCCGCTAAGACATCGGCGCGTTTAGACTGATAAAGTGCGGCGGCCTTGGCTGCTTGATCGGCAGTGAGCGGGGCATTGGCCCTGCCCTTGCCCCGGCCCTTATCTGTAACTATGGCACCCTCGTCCGCACCAACGGCCTGGTGACCAGGCCCGACGCCGCTTGGCTCGCCAGTGGCGTCAGCCTCCGGGTCTTTGGTGGTGGCGATGAGGGGCTTGCTGTCCTTGAAACGATATAATCCGGCTTCGATGCGATCCCAGAGCGCCACATCACGCGCGGGCAAGTCTTTGCCACTGCCTAAGTCCTTACCAACGACGATGGCAAAAACGCCATCCGGCGAATTCGCCAGTTCATCCAGGTTGACCTTTTGCTTCTCATCGCCGCGCACATGCAGCGCGGCGTCTTTGCCAATAATGACGGTTTTGGGCTTAGGCTCCGTCAATTCGCTCGTCTTACCCGTGGGCAGCGTGAACGAACTGACTTCCAACACTAATTGTTGCTTAGTCAGGTTAACTGAACGTAAGCGGCCTTCAACTTGAATCTCGCCCGCCCGCAGCCCCGCTTGGGGAAGTCCCGTGGCAGGCGTGATGGTATTATCACCGGTGCCATTCGTCTCTGGTTTGCTGGTCTCAGCTTCAGAGGTGTCGGCAGTTGCATCCGCTAATAATAGGCGCGGCGACTGGCGCTGGGCCACTGCCGCCCGCTGCACTCTGACGTGCGGAGATCGTGCCCCATAAAGCACTGCCGAATGCAGCATCGCCTCTTTAGAATGGTGTTTGATGGTAGAGGAAACTGGCTCTGCTGTCTTTTGCGTCAAGTTATGCTGCGCTAGGTTAGGCTGTGGCAAGTGTTTTACGGCGGCAATCGCTAAGTGCGCCAGATGTCCGGCCCCCGTGCCACCCAAAGTTAAACCGACACAGGCCATCACGCCTAATTTGATTTTTGTAATTAACATAGCCTTTAACACTCCTTCGGATAAAGAGAGCGCCTTCACGCCCGCTAACTCTGCCGTTGCGCTGCTGGCCCCAACTCCACTGGCCATAACGCCACTGGCGGTCGTGCCGGTGGCTCCCACTCCAGCACTGCTACCAAAGGCTGTGGTCGTAGCGGCTGCGGTGGTAGTAACTGGCCCGCTGGCCGCGACCGTGGCGGCTCCTGTTCCCCCAGTTGCACTCATGGCAGTTGAAGCACCAGCAGTCGAGGCACCACTGGCACTAATCCCTGTCGCCCCAGTGCTTGTAGCACTGCCCGTAACGCTGTGGGCCGCGATGTGACGTGCAGCGGTGCTATGGATAGCAATACCCTGTGCGGTAAGGGTACCGGCGGCCCCGCCTGCGACGCCAGAAGTTACCTGCGCCACGACTTGCGTCACTATGGCGGCACAGCCGACGGGTGCGGCACGCACTGCATGGTCAGCCAGGAGGCTACCTAAGAGGGCAAGCGGCACCACGTAGCCATGGCGGGAGAAGTAGCGGCGCATTTTATCAAGGGCGCGTGCCACGCGCTTTTCGGCGGCATCGGTCGAAACATTGAGCGACTGCGCCGTTTCCTTAAAGCTTTTGCCTTCAAAGAAGCGCAAGAGGAGAGCATTGCGCTCGTCGCCGCCCAAGCTTGACAGGGCGTCATGCAGCAGAGGCTCAAGCTGGGCCCAGCTTGCGTCCTGCGTTCGCGTCTCGCCGATCATGTCTTCAACCGCCTTTCGCTCGCGCTGCTGGCGTCGCATTTCTTGCTTGAGCGCGTTTTTCGAGGCGAAGCGGGCCGTATTGAAGAGCCAACCGGAAAGCAGCGTGCCTTCGCGTAGCGTGGACGCTTTGCGGGCGAGAATGACGAAAACGACCTGCGTCACGTCCTCGGCCAGCGACGGGTCGCGCAATTCGCGCAAACACGTCGAATAAACGAGGTTCACATAGCGTTCCACGATAATCGTAAACGCTGCCTGCGAGCCGTTTTCCACATACTCCCGAATGAGCTGCCAATCCTGTATCAACGCATTCACCTCACTTCTAATATGTCCATTCCCCCGCCTAAACCGACAACTTGAAGCAACAATTTTTATTGTTAATAAAGTTTCGACATGAGGCTCGCTGAACAATATACATCTGCTGGATAAAGGTCTTTAGAACTCCTAACAAAATGAAGATTTAAGATGCGCCTGACAGATCAAAGCGCAACTCAACCTCAAGAAGGCTTCATGCACATCGTCACGTCGTTCGTAACGCACCCGCAGGCGACGATACTGGTGCAACCAACTTTGGGTGCGTTCCA
>JAFAZH010000043.1 GCA_019239895.1 Abditibacteriaceae bacterium
GCAGTTTTGCCTGGGCCACTCGCTTTAGGCGCTTGGCCAAAGACTACGAACGCTTGCCGGAAACCGTCAAGGCACTCCATCTGCTGGCTTTCGTTTGCCTTATGCTCACTAATCTGTTCCATTAAGTTCATAACACGCTCTGAGCTGTTCTAACAAAATGGACTAAGCCGTATCGCAGGAGCTACGAGTCATGTTGAGCGCAGCGAAACATCTCGTAATTAGGAGTGAACGGAGGACTATTACACACGAGATGTTTCGCTGCGCTCAACATGACCGAATTCTTATTATTGGTCAATCCCTATTTTGTGAGGTGTTCTTAATAACCAGAGAATAAATTAGATTTTTCTAGAAGGCACATGCTCTCGAATCGGGCGAATCATCATGGTGCCCACCAGGAGATAGATAAGGACAACGAACAACACCACACGATAACCAAAGCCTTGCGCTACGTGCTGATTAAAGAAGTAGGCGATGAGGCCACCAATGAGCGGGGCCACGACTTGCGGCACCGTAAAGGCAACATGCCAGATGCCCATGTAGCGGGCTTCGTCATGGTCAGGCAAAAGAGTCGTGACAAAAGCCCAATCTACCGCGGCAAATGCGCCGAAGCCCGCCCCAAAAATAAAAGCTGCCACTAAAGCGACGGTGATGGATGTTGTCAATAGAAACACCAGAGCGGCTACCCCGGTGAGAATGGTGGAAGCATAAACGACCTTCTTTTTTGAAATGCGGTCGCTCAAAATCCCCGCTGGAAAGTTGCCTAATAAGCCAGAAACGGTCGTGATGACGAAAATTCGCGTGACTATGGCTGTAGCCTTTGGTTGCGGTGTGTGCAGCGAGTCCTGAACATAATAAAGTAGAAACTCAGTGGCGGAGTAGAACCCCATGTTAATGATAAAGCGCGAAGCGATGAGGCGAAAGAAATCAGGATGTTCGCGTGCATTGAAGCGAAATGAGTCCCGCACAGCTTGGAGCAGTTGAGATGAACCAGTTCCCTCGGATGGGCTGGCGGCGGAAACTTCTGGCACCCGCCAAACGGTGAAAAGCATCGCCCCGGTTAAGAGGATCATCAGCGTGTACATAATCTGTGCTAGGCCACCGGGCTTAGTGATGAGCAGGCCGCAAAGTATTAGCCCCCCCAATTGTCCCAACAGGCTACCCATGCCCATATAGGCGGAAGCCGTGCCCTGGCGCTCCTTGGGCACTAAGTCGGGCACTAATGCCTGGTAGGGCGAAGTCGCCAGCGTCGTCCAGAATTGTATCAGGCAGAAATCCACCATTAAGGCCGGTATGGAATGCACATGCGCCAGCCAGAAGAGGGCGGGCAAAACGCATAGCGTGCCCACAATCATGTAGGGGCGTCGCTTGCCCATCTTCCAGCGCGAGCGGTCACTTAAGGTGCCTGCCAGGAGGCCGATAATCGTGGAGACAAAAGCTCCGATAGCTAAAGTCCAACCCAGATAAAGGTCTTTCTGATTGCCCGTCATCTGGGCGACGAGGTTCTGGATAACAATCGTAATCATGCCCGCCCACAGGAACGAGAGGGCAAACCAGAAGATGCTCAGTTGAAAGTAAAAGAAAGCTGTCTGGGGAGGATAATGCTTATCCGTTGTGGGCAAATCCTGAACAGGATGGGGTGCAGCCTGGTTGATTCTAGCAGCCATAATTTTCTATCTAAATATGCAACATTTTTAGAATTGATGCATTGTAGAGTAGCTGTTAAAGAGTAGCTGATGACTAAATCTGCTCTCTGCGAAGATTCTGTAGAGGAGATGCCACAATGAATCGAGATAATTTTATCACGACGGCGTCTTGCCTGAGTTGTGACTGCTATCAAGCCTGTTTCACAGCGATAAAGCCAGCATCTCATCGGATGAGGTGTTGGCTCTATAAGCAGCGGGCCTGTCATTTAGGCTTAGCCAATTCAGACTCCGTGCTTTGCGGCTAAAAGAGGCTGGGCAGGGCTACCACGAAAGGTGTGGGATTAGGATTCCGCAACGCGAGAATCACTGATTATAATTATAGGTACGGCGTAGCAGTGCTTGTACTCGCGCTAACATTAATTCTGGTGCGAAGGGCTTCGTCACGTATTCATCAGCCCCTAACTTAAAGCCTTGCAATTGATCTTGAACATGGCTCAATTGAGTCATCATGATAATAGGCACATTGCTGATGTGGCGGATACGTCTACAAATTTCCCGCCCGCTCAGGTCTGGTAGCACCAGGTCCAAAAGCACCAGATGGGGATCCATCTGATGGAAGGTTGCTAAGCCTGTGGTGGCATCAAAAGCACAACAGCACTCGAATCCGCTGGCCCCCAGACACAGACGAATGATGTTAGCCAGACCTGGATCATCTTCGATGATGAGGATGCGATAGCGTGCATCTACGGGTGGCTTAGGCGTGGACTTAAGCTGAACCGCCTGCGCCTCAATGTTGCGCGCGAGTTCGCGGGTGGCGGGGGATGGTCTATCCCCCATATCCGATAACGTTCTTTCTAAATCATGGTATTGTTTTAAGGCTGCGGTAGGGTTCCCGGAGACAGCGTAGAGGCGCATCACTTCGCGGTGAATGCCCTCGTGGACAGGATCTATGCAAAGCCCATAGCGGGCATACTCCAGTGATTTTTGCAATTCATTAGCGCGTTCGGAGTCTTCAATCAGTTGAGTTAGCGCCTGGAAGAAACGCACTTCTACCCGCATTTGTGCGGCTACCACCCAACTCTCATAGTATCCTGCCATTGCTGGCCCATGATAGAGCTTGATGGCACTATCTAATAACTTCATTCTGTCGCCTGCGATGGGCGTGCTTTCAGCCAATTTGAGTAATCTATCGAACTCAGCTAAATCGGTGCTTACGCAATCAGGATTCAAACCGACGCAAGTGCGCCCGGATTGGAGCACCGAGGAGCCAGGAGACCCTACTGTGGCCATATCCTGGCGCAAGTGAGTGAGAGTCACCCGTAACCTATTGCGTCCAGCTTCAAGTTCGCAATCGGGCCATAAGTGATCCACCAACTCATCGCGGCGATGGGCATAAGGAAAGTGATAAGCGAGGTACGCGAGCAATGATCCGGTTTTCTCATTACGAAATTTGTTGAGTACTTGACTGCCATACCGGACACAAAGACCACCGAAGAGTTCAATCCTATACTGCTGATTCATAGGGAAGGGTTTTCTCTCATTAAGAAGTCGAACAAAAAATTTGTCTAATCCGAAGACGCTGCTGTGTTATTCCACATTAGTCCGTAGAGTTCATTCTCTACGACATTTGTGATTTCTTGCGAAAGTGTCCTAAATTATACTAGTCAGGGTCAATCTGGTAGGTGACAGTTCAAGGGTCGTCATTGGGCAATGACGCTCCAGAGCGTGCGGGAAACGCGGAATAACGCGGAAATTAGCTCGCTGCCTCCCTGTGCGAATTGGGATGAGGACGCGTTCTATCAGGAATATACGCTGTGGACACCACTTTGTGGGGTTCAAGAGGTGCTGATTGAAAAGATGTTGAAAACATGCGCAAAAATTGAGCACTTATTTGTTAATGTGGTAGGGGTGGGCAGACCCACGCGCCTCGAACTCGCACCTGCTGGTTGAGCCACGACCATTTATACCTCTGCCTATAGAATTCTGGAACCGACCTTCAATACCCGGCTTGGTAATACCAGAGAGGCAAAGCCGATGAAATAGCGCGTGATAGCGGATTTCTTACTAAAAATTCAGGTGTGAAGGTGAAGCGGGATAGTAAACGAGAATGTACTGCCTTGACCAAGCTCACTCTGCACTTGAATCTGGCCCCCGTGTGCCTCCACGATCATTTTGCAAAAGGTTAGACCCAGCCCCGTCGTCAGCGAGCGATCCCCTTTGCGCGTTTCCACCTGGCCGAATTTATCAAAGATTTTTTCTAAGGCTTCCGGGGGAATCCCTTCGCCAGTATCCGTAACGGTAAAGGACATAACCCCTTTTTGGGTTTCACGTCGCACGGCAATGGTTATCTGGCCGCCGCAAGGCGTGAACCTCATGGCATTACCCACCAAATTGAGCAGAGTGCGTTTTAGCTTATCAGGATCAGCCCAGACCAAACCCAGGTCGGGAGACGTATCTACCACTAGCTCCTGCCGCTTATGGCGGGCTAAAAGCGTCACCTGCTGCAAAGTCTCTTCGATCAAGTTCTCAACTCTGATAGTGCGGTGATACAGTTGGAAACAGCCGCTTTCAATCTTGTTAATATCCAAGAGATCATTGACCATTGCCAACACGCTTTCCCCACCCTGTAAGGCAATCTCCAGGCACTCCAGTTGAGCCGCATTGATTGGCCCCAGGACGCGCACAGAGCCAATGCCAGTAATCAAGGAAGTCAGTGGAGTTCTAAGGTCATGGACAATCATCTGTGTGACGTTTTCTTTAAGCTGTTCCACTTCTTGGAGGCATTGGAGGCTTTTCTCAGCAACTTCCTTATCGGCACGAAGCTGCTCGGCCCGCTGGCTTTCCCGCACTTGCTGTGCATATTCGAGCACCTTATGCACGGTTATCTCGAAGTCGTTGAAATCAATCGGCTTAATCAAGAAGTCAAAGGCACCACAGTTCATGGCCGAGCGAATATTGTCAAGATCGCCATAAGCCGAAATGACAATAGATTGGACGGGTGGGCGATGTTGCTTAAGCCGGGCCAAAAGCGTTAGACCATCCATTTCTGGCATTCTGAGGTCGGTCAAGACAACATCAATGTCTTGGTGTCTGTCCAGAGCCTCCAGTGCTTTTATGCCATTAGGGGCGAACTGCAATTGCAGCTCACCAGCTTTGAGCCGTTTGCGAAGCTTTTGCCGTACCAGCGCCTCCATGTCTGGCTCGTCTTCAACCCATAGTAATTTTGCAGGCATAAGTCCCGAACTCCTGGCTGTCATTCCTGGCCTATTAGGTGCTTTTTAGAGAATCCTGCCTCATCCAAAATTTAATTGTTTTCACAACATGACATTAATGATGCGTTAATGATAAGTCTTTATAGTCATTGAAACATTATAGCGTTTTATCCTCGCCGCAGGGTCATGCAGCCAGCTTCGCCGGGTTAAAACGCAGTCTTCGATTTTAGTGCTACGGTGAAGCGTAGGATTACTGTCAAGCAGGAGGAAGCGATGCACAGAGCTGAAGCCAGGAGAGATGATGAGGAAATCTACCGTCTGAGTTCACGTTATAACTCTAACTGTCTCGCCTATGAGATACAGAACATGGATCAACTCAGGGATGTGGTTCGGCATTATATAAACGATTGGGGCGGTGCAACGAGCACACTTATTCAATTACCCCGCCCCAGCGATGGTATTGCAGCCTTCGCCTCCATCCTTTGTCGCGTGGCTCCCCATTATATCTTCAGCGCACAAAACAAGCCCCCGCGTCACCTTCAAACGGCAGTAGCGATAGCATCCGCTCAATATATCTACCTGCCCCAGAAAGATATTGCATATCATATCAAGGGCCGCACTCCCAGTCTGATTCTATTAGGTGCAACAGCGCAGACAGACTCTCAGACAAGCCCTACGGAACCCGATGCCCTCACCCATATTGGCTTTATTGTGCCGGAGATTTGCCCCCAAGAACTCCAACAGAGTCATTGCAAAGTTTGTATTCCTGAACATCCGAATGGTTCTATGGCCGCAGGCAATCCTCAGTCTGCGGTGCCGCCCCCTTTGCAATCCGGCAGCAAGTTGTCTAAGCCAGCTCCAATGAGTAAGAATGGCTGTGCAGCCCCGGCCACTACGCTCTTACGCGCACCTGTTGACATCAGGCCACTGTTAGAAGTTACCCTGCAGAGCTTCCGGCCTGCACCGTTGACACGACTTCAAAGACCTCGGCGGCCCCGCCACAGGTTACGACCAAGGCCACTGGCCGAAAGCTGCACTCGCCAGAGTCTATGCCCCATGCTGCGTTAGAGACTGCTGGAACTCCTCTTGAAGCGAGAGCAGATACCCTATGGGAGCATACGACTCACTGCATCTTTGTTTTCTGGGCAGCTTGAATCTAGACATTCAAATCGGTATTTGGAGGGAATTCTTATGACGTTAGATTATCAGGCTTTGAGTCAAATAGAATTGTTTCGGGGCTTAACACCGGTTCAGTTGACTCAAATAAGCACCATGTTATGCGTAAAGACGGTCCCTGCGGAAAAGAATGTGCTCCTGATGGGACAGGCGAACGAGGCAGTTTATATCATTTTGAGGGGCACCGTTAGAGTCTATGTGGAGAATCAAGACGGCACGCATGTGGTTCTGGGCATCTTAGGCTCAGGCGAGATCATGGGAGAGGTCAGTGCTGTAGACAGCCTGGGCCACATTGCTAGTGTCAGAACGTTGGAAGTTTCCAGCCTCCTCTTTTTAGACCGCAGAACCTACCAGGAATGTCTCCAGACTATGCCTCCCCTGGCTAATAACTTGAACCGCATTATGGCTCGCCGTTTGCGCAATGCCACCAAGCAAATCCAGTCCCTGGCTAAACAAGATGTCTATGCCCGCGTCGCCCGCCAGATACTGTCCTTTGCCTACCAATATAACGACGTGGCTGAACCGGGCACTGTTATCCCCCTGCGTCTCACCCAGACCGACCTGGCTAACCTTATTGGGGCCTCCCGTGTCCGCGTCAATCAAGTCTTGGGTAACTATAAGCGCAACAACTACATATCAATAGACGGAAATCATCGTATTACCATTCATAACCGTGCTGCCCTCGCCAAACGCTGCCATTGATAGTCTCAGCGACTAAACAACCAACGTAAAAAGGGATTGGTTAAAAGCACGAATCCAACTGTGCTTGCTGCTTACAGGTGCGACCGAGGAGCAGAATCTTTACGCTATTCAGGTGGTGCCATCGTCGAGATTTTCTCTGGATTCCTCAGACGATGCAGGTGCAGCAATTTGTAAGACTGATTTCAGCACCCTTAGCCATATCTTGCGAAGACACAAAAGGCTCACCAGCCAGATGCTGGTGAGCCTTTGCTTGGTATAGCCCGTAGGGGATTCGAACCCCTGATCTTCAGAATGAGAATCTGATGTCCTAGGCCTCTAGACGAACGGGCCGCTTATGGTATTGCTATTAAAAGTTCAACTCTTAAACTTGCGCATTAAAGACACTATGCCTTCACAGTAATCTCTTTAATGCCAAATCTTATGTCTCTGATGGCATACCTTGCAGGAACCATTATAATAAACAAGTTATGTCTATGCAATAACACCCAAGAATCCCAACTCAGCTTGTTGAGGGATCAAAGTGATGGGATAGACCTGTAAAGCGTTAGTAATTAAATTTGAGGTCTGTGGTGCCAGTTAGCACTGGGAATCATGATGACCGTTGCTGGTGTCGGGACCCCAAGCGTGCTCAATTCCTAAAGCTAATTTTGTAAGCCAGAGCCGACGCATTTGGAGCCTGGGTTGGTTTTTTGATAACTAAGGCATCGTCGCCCTGATTCCACTCTGGTTTCTCGTCGCTACCCAACAGTTGCACGGAGGCCACTGGCTTGTCTGCTAAAGTGGCATTCTTAGCGAGCGAAACGATCCTAATATCCTCCGCAGGCACACCTAGGCAAAAAGCGTACAGGACGCCATTCTTGGTCGTGAAACGAATGTCCTGGGCAGTGTATTTGACTTTGCCCTCGTTGAACGCGCCCGCTTTGACGGCAGGCGCACTGGCTGGCTTCTCGCCATAGATTTTCCAGGGGCGAGTGCCGTAGATGCCTTCGCCATTGACCGCAGTCCAGGTGGCGATTTCGTCCAGAGTTTTCAGCATATCCGGCTCTAAATCGCCTTCGGGCGTTTGCACGATGTTGATAAGTAAATTGCCATTCTTGCTCACGATGTCCACCAGCATCTGGATCACATCTGTGCTGCTTTTGTATTGCTGGCCAGTACGATAAAACCAGTCGCCAATAGAAGTATCGGTTTGCCACGGGTTGGGGTTAATGCCATCCATCACGCCGCGTTCCAAATCCTGCACCCATTTGCCATCTGAGCTTTGCTTGCAGTTGTAAACCGCTTCCAATTTGCCGCCATGTCGGAGCATATCCTGGTTATAGTAATGTGCCAGCATGGAGCGGCCCACAGCGCCAAACGGCAACACGCTATCTGAGTAGAGTAGATCAGGATGGTAGTTATCAATCAGTTCCTTCACATCATTGAACCATTCCCGATGCCACTCAGGATTTTTGGTCAGCCAACCTGTATCGTCCGGCGCGGCTGGGGGGTGATAGAGGTCTTGATATTGCGGATCATTGCCATCATAGGGCACGCCTGCCAGTGGCCCGGTCTTGTCGGCTCCGTGACTGGTCTGAAACCAGGTATAACTGGCGGCCAGATGTTCTGAAACACCAAAGCGCAACCCCGCCGCTTGAGCCGCTTTTTGCCACAGGCCAACGACATCTTTGTGTGGCCCCATGTTAACTGCATTCCAACGGTGGAGCTTCGAGTTCCACAGGAAGAAGTTATCATGGTGCGAACCCATGCTCACGAAATATTTCGCACCCGCTTTTTTGTATAGTGCCATAAGCTTTTCCGGGTCCCACTTTTCCGCTTTCCAGAGTGGGATGATGTCTTTGTAGCCCGCCTTCGAGGGATGGCCATAACGCTGGAGATGGTCTTTGTAATCGCTATCACCCTCCTGATACAACTTCTTAGCATACCAGTCGCCATGACGCGGCACCGCCTGTGGCCCCCAGTGTGCCCAGATGCCAAATTTCGCATCTCGAAACCAATCAGGATATTGGTATTGTTGCAGCGATTCATCTGTCGGCTTGAACGGCCCAGGCGCAATTCCACTTGCCGCTACGATGGGCGCTACGGGTTGGGTCTGGGCCGTTTCCTGAGCCTGGCTGACTTGGGGTACTAAGGTAGCAAGGGTAGCAGACGCAGCCAGGGCTGCACCTTTCTTGAAGAGTTCCTGCCGATTGTCGTTTGACATTTAGTTTTCCTTTTTCCTTAAAAATAATTTCATAGCGGATGCTTGAAGGTGGCTAATCCTAGCATTAGGGTATCATGCCCCGATTTTTACCATTACGGCAAGTTAGGCACTCTTTATTTTGATTATGGTGAAAAACTTGATTTTGATTATGGTGAAAAACTTGGCCTCCGTGTGACCCCGGAGCAGACGCAATAGACGCTTGATAACAGATTAAGAGTCAATGCAACGCCAACCGAACATGGCACTGCTTTTGCGGATGACTCACAACATACCCAAGTCCTTAAGAGCATAAAGTGCCAGACAACTGTGAGACCACAGGTGTGGCCTAATGCGCTTGGGTAAGTTTAAGGAGCTAGGAAAATGTTGACGAATCGAGTAACGGCTGTATTTGATAATCGGGCGCAAGCAGAGCAGGCGGTCAACGCCTTACAGAATTTGGGCGTCACGGACGCGCACATGTCTATCATTTCGCGTCATGGCGAAGACTTATCAGCGACTGGGACAGGAACCGCTAGTGCCACGGCTGCCGATGCAGCGGATGTCGCTGCGGATAAAGCAGGCGATGTGGGACGTGGCGTGGCGGCAGGTGCTGGCGTTGGCGCATTGTTTGGTCTGGCTGCGGCCCTGATTCCAGGTGTTGGCCCCTTCATCACCGCTGGTGCGCTTTTGGCTCACGCCCTGGGTGCGGTCGGTGGCGGCATGGTTGCGGGGGCGGTCGTAGGTGGAACTTCGGGCGCGGTGGCTGGCGCTTTGACCAAGGCTGGCTATACCGAGCATGAGGCGAATTACTACGGAGGCGAAATCGAGCGTGGCGGCGTCTTCGTCGCGGTGGACACTGGCGGCACAGTTGATGTTGAGTCGGTGCGTTCTGTCCTGTCACAGTATGGCGGACGCTCAGCGGCTGTAGCCTAAATAAGCGGAGCAGATTTAGCCGTTGGCATGGTATCTGCATTTAGCTCGCAACGCAGGATAAATCAGACGGATAATAATGGAGAGGTGGATCAAATGGCAGACGACAATGTGCAGCATGGTATTGATGATAACCCCAATAATGACGCTGAAAAAGGCGCGACCCTGGGTGGTCTGGGCGGCGCAGTCGTAGGCGCTGCTGCCGGTTCCGCAGTTGGGCCAGTTGGCACAGCGGTTGGCGCTGTAGTCGGTGGTTTAACCGGTGCGGGTGCCAGTGGCGCAGCGGTATCAGCCGTAGACAAAATGGACAACGACAACACCGTCACGGGTGTTGGGCAGGGTGCTACACCGGATGTCGGCACGACAGCCTCTAATGCAGCGTATAACACACGGAATGCGGCGGCGGGAACGGTTAGTGCTGTTGAGGCTGACCTGCCGGGCAACCGCGTGCCCGGAGTGCAGACTGGTGGCCATGCCACGGATGGCACTCCTGACACGCGCGGCATCACCGAAAAAGCTGCCGATGCGATCACCGGTGATCACATTGATGATAAGACAGGCAAAACCGTATAAGTTTCAATCTGTTTAACAGATCGGAAAGTAAATACGACCACCGTGGCATTAATGCCACGGTGGTCGTATTTCTATATAATAACTCTGATTAAAGGATGGAGAACACCGATTTACAAGCCCTCTATACCGAGTTGAACGCCACTTACTTCGAGGGCTGCCTGCCGCCCTGCCGCATCGCGTGGAGCCGCCAACTCACGCGAGCCGCGGGCAATATTGATGTGCGGCAAAAGACAATCAAGCTGTCGGTGCCACTGCTCGTGGACGCGTTTCGCGTCTACTCCCTCTTTCCCACCGAATACAAAGTGTGCGGCGTGCTCTGTGATTCTTCGTCGCTCGCGCTGCGTGAAATCCTCAAGCATGAAATGATTCATCTCTGGCTGCATGTGCGGGGCTTGCCCAGTGGCCACACAATGGAGTTTCGCGCCAAGGCGCGTGCCATCGGGCAACCCCGCACGCGGCACAACATCACTTTGCCGACGCCGCGCTCCGGTTGGGTTTATGCGTGTCCCGTTTGCAATAACCAGTTCACGCGCCGCCGCCGCTATGGTCACGCCGTCGCCTGCTCGCGTTGTTGCAAGCATTTCAATGGCGGCCAGTTCGATGAACGCTTCAAACTACGCGGGCGCAAAATCATCCAAAAAACTTAATTACCGCTTCACTTCAGGAGCGTTTGATTTTAGCAGGAAGACAGGATGGAAGGAAAGTAGGAAGGAACTCTGGGCAGGACTTCACTCCGATACGACGGTCACACGTCGCAAGCAAAGATTAGCATCTACCTCTTCCTGCTTTCCCTCCATCCTGTCTTCCTGCTAAAAATGAATTCCTCGTAGCTTCAAATTTCTGCATTGCCAGACGTGGTGAAACTCCCTACACTAAACACTTCCGAACTTTAGGGTTCGTGTTATAAGGCACTCAGAGTTTGGGTGCAAGAGGTTAGAACAAATTTTGGTTTGGTATGATGGAAACACTGGTCAATAGTGGTTTAGATGGCGCGCAGCGCGTCCAGATTATTTCAGAAGCGTTGCCTTACCTGCGGCGCTGGCATGGGCAGACCGTTGTCATTAAATACGGTGGGGCAGCTATGACCGATGAGACTTTGAAAGCTGCGGTCATGGGCGATATTGCCTTATTGCATTATGTCGGGGTCAATCCGGTGGTGGTGCATGGTGGTGGGCCGGAGATTTCGGCCATGTGCAAGCAACTGGGCATTGAGCCGCATTTTGTGGCCGGGATGCGAGTCACTGATCCCGAAACCATGCATGTCACCGAAATGGTCTTAGGGCAAATCGGCAAGGGCATCGCCCAACTCTTGCACGAAAAAGGTGCGCCTGCGGTGGGACTCAGCGGCAAAGATGGCGGCTTGCTGACAGCGCGTAAGTTTGAGGGTGAAACGGACTGGGGCTTGGTGGGGGAGATTGACAAGGTCTCTCCAACGCTGCTTCACACCCTCAACCGAGAAGGCTTTGTGCCAGTGGTTACCCCGGTGGCTCCCGGCACGGATGGACAGACTTACAACGTAAACGCCGATTTAGCAGCGGGCGCTATTGCCGCCGCTTTAGGGGCCATCAAATTGCTGTTGCTAACCGATGTGGCCGGGATTTACCGCGACTTTGAAGATAAGTCTTCCTTGATTGAATCGCTGACCGCTAAAGAAGCCGAGGGACTCATTGCCGACGGTGTAGTGGCCAAAGGCATGATCCCCAAAGTGCGCTGCTGTGTGGATGCGGTGCGATGCGGCGTAGGTAACGCCCATATTGTGGATGGTCGCACGCCGCACGCGATCTTAACCGAATTATTTACGGATGCCGGATGCGGCACCATGATTGTGCGGGACAAGTAGTTGTTAGAGTAGAAGTCAAAGAGAATAGCGAGGGTGTCATTCCGAGCGAAACGAAGCGGAATGTAATGTCGCGCAGTGCAGGCGAGGAATCTTGCCGGAATGTGTAGCGAGAAAGATTCCTCGACTGCGCTTTGCTTCCCTCGGAATGACACATTTACATCTGGAATTTATTGCATGGAATAATCCGCGCTTTGCAAAAAGTTTGAAGTGGAACCTTAGATAGTGGAGAAGTAAGATGCCAACGACTGTTTTAGAGAGTGTGCCCAAGAGCAAGCCGAGCCAGAGCGCAGCGGCTGCGACGCAAAATCAACTTGAATCTTTAATCAACACCGACGCCCAATGCGGTATGCAAACCTATGGCCGCTTGCAGGTCGCTTTTGCGCGAGGTGCGGGGACGCGTCTCTGGGATGTTGAGGGCAAAGAATATCTGGATTTTTTGGCGGGAATTGCCGTGGTGCCCCTCGGCCATTGCCACCCGCGAGTGACAGCAGCGGTGGCGCAGCAGGCGTCCACGCTTTTGCATACATCAAATCTCTACTACATTGAGCCACAGGTAAAACTGGCGCAGCGGCTACATGAACTATCAGGGGGGATGCGCGCTTTCTTTTGCAACAGCGGCGCGGAGGCCAATGAAGCCGCCCTAAAGCTGGCGCGTAAGTATGCCAAGCAGCAGCGGGGTCAAGAATGTTATGAGATCATTACCGCCGTCAACTCCTTTCATGGTCGCACCTATGGCAGCCTGGCGGCGACCGGGCAACCGAAATATCACGAAGGCTTTGCGCCGATGCCGACCGGCTTTCGCTATGTGCCGTTAAATGACATTCAGCAACTCCAGGACGCCATTAATGACCATACCGCCGCGATTATGCTGGAGCCGATTCAAGGCGAAGGCGGCATTCGTCCCTGCACGCCGGAATTTTTGCAGGCGGCGCGGGATTTATGCAATCGTCATGACTTGGTCTTGATCTTTGACGAAGTGCAAACGGGGATGGGCCGCACCGGGCGTTTCTTTGCGCATGAATGGGCCGGGGTGCGCCCCGATATTATCACAATGGCGAAGGGTCTGGGTAATGGCGTGCCCATTGGTGCATTGCTGGCCACCGAACCTCTGGCCCGTGCTTTTGTGCCTGGCGATCATGGCTGCACTTTTGGCGGCAACTTCCTGAGTTGTGCAGCGGCCCTAGCTACACTGGATGTGCTTTATGACGAGCACCTGGTTGAAAATGCCGATAAAATGGGAGCCTATTTTCAAGAGCGTATCAAAGAGTGGGGCGCACAAACGGGATTAGTGCAGGAAGTCCGAGGGTATGGCCTGATGATCGGTGTAGATTTAACGCGCCCCATTGCCCGCGACTTGATGAAAGCCGCTCTGCAAAATGGTTTAATTTTTAACGCCGTTGGCGATACCACGCTGCGCTTTTTGCCACCTCTGTGCATTACGCAAGAAGATGTAGAGACTGCAATGGCGCGACTCAATGAGGCTTACAAGGCGGTAGCGGCGTGAGAGATTTTTTAAGCATTAATGATTTGTCGCCAGACGATGCCCAATATCTGATTGCCGAAGCGGTACGTCTCAAGCGCGAGTTGCGCGATAATCCGGCTCGCCAGCGTTTGGCTCTCGAAGGTCGAACTCTGGCGCTGGTTTTTGAGAAACCGAGCCTGCGCACGCGGGTATCCTTCGATATTGGGATGTATCAACTGGGCGGTCATGCCGTTTATCTTTCCCCCGCAGAAATCGGTTTAGGGCAGCGCGAGAGCGTGGGCGATATTGCTCGTGTCCTCTCACGTATGTGTAACGGCATTATGGCGCGGGTTTTTGACCATGCCACCGTGACGGGGTTAGCCGAGTATGCCACCGTACCGGTTATCAATGGCTTGAGCGATTTAGAGCATCCCTGCCAGGCGTTGGCCGATTTGCTGACGCTGCATGAGCACAAAGGTCTGGCGGGCCATAAAATGGCTTACCTGGGCGATGGCAATAATATATGTCACTCCCTGATGCTGCTTTGCGCGAAGTTAGGGGTGCGCTTTGCGGCGGCGACACCGGAAGGTTATGAACCTCTGCCGGAGTTTGTCCATGCCGCTAAGGAATTGGGAGAAGTGGAAATTGTGCGCGACCCGAAGGCGGCGGTGCAGGATGCCGATGCTGTCTATACAGATGTGTGGACTTCAATGGGGCAGGAAGCCGAAACCGCTAAACGCAACGAAGTCTTCCCCGCCTATCAGGTCAACGCGGAACTCATGCGTTATGCCAAGCCCGATGCTATTGTGCTGCACGATCTGCCCGCGCATCGCGGCGAAGAGATCACCGATGAAGTGATGGACTCGCCCCAGTCGGTCATCTTTGACCAGGCCGAAAACCGCTTGCACGCGCAAAAGGCCGTCTTAGTGTGGCTCTTAGGCACCGATGCGGAAAGACTATCTTTTGCTGATACTCCTTTAGCTCCCAGTGCTTGAGTTAGCAACACTGAATATTTTTAGCAGGAAGACAGGGGAAGGGGAAGCCAGGAAAGAGTAGAGATAGGTCTGGTGCGAGTGCGTGATCGCGGGCACGGTGGCCGCATGGCCGGGTTTCTCAATTTTCTTCTTCCTGCTTTCCTCTCTCCCTGTCTTCCTGCTAAAGCCGTTAATACCCCGTCCCCACGTTGTGCTGCATTGCACGTTACTGGCTAAACACAGAAACTGAATCCAGGTATATCGCTTTTGGAGCAACCTGTTAACATTCTATGTTTATTAAATTCTTTCTGTTATCGGGACTATTATTGATCGCTTATGGTTTCGCAGTGATTCTGTTGCGGCGCTTGACTTCTTGCCGGGATCGGTTGCTCGCGTTGCAAGAGCAAATGGCGCGTAACGATGCCCAACTGCACGCTCAAATGCAGCGTCTGCGCGAGGTGCAAGAAGCCCAACTGAGCGCCTCGGCTAACGGCAGTAATGGCGCGGCAGCCGCGCAAGGCACGGCGCAGGCGCCAAAGACGCAACCCCGCCAGCATGAACTTTAAACAAGCATAAATTTTAAAGGAGTAGAGAGATTGGATACTGTTGTTTTGGCTTATTCCGGTGGACTGGACACGTCGGTTGCAATTAAGTGGATTAAAGAGAAATATAATCTGGATGTCATCGCGCTCACCATTGATTTAGGTAGCGAGCGCAATTTGCCGGAGATTCGCCAGCGTGCCTTGAATGTGGGTGCCATAGATGCTAAGGTGGTGGATGGCCGCGACATCTTTGTCAAGCATTTCGCATTTCCGGCATTGCAGGCTGGGGCCATTTACGAAAAAGAATACCCCCTCGCTACTGCCGTTGGTCGCCCCCTCATTGCCAAGCTGTTAGTGGACGTAGCCCACGAATATGGCGCGAAAGCCGTCGCGCATGGCTGCACGGGCAAAGGCAACGATCAGGTGCGCCTCGATGTTTCCGTGCAGGCTCTCGACCCCCAATTGCAGATCATTGCCCCGGTGCGCGAGTGGAAAATGTCACGGCCCGAAGAGATTGAATATGCCCGGCAAAACAATATTCCCATTCCGGCGACCGTAGATAGCCCTTATTCCACCGATGTGAACCTGTGGGGCCGCAGCATTGAAGCGGGTATTCTCGAAGACCCCTGGGTCGAGCCGCCAGCGGAAGTGTGGCTATGGACGAAGTCGCCAGAACAATCGCCTAACAACCCTCAATATATTGAAATCGAATTTGAGAAGGGGCTTCCCGTCGCGCTTGATGGCGAGGCGATGGATGGCGTGAAACTGATTCAGCATCTTAATGATGTGGCGGGTGAACATGGCATCGGGCGTATTGACCATGTGGAGAACCGTTTAATCGGCATTAAGAGCCGTGAGATTTATGAAGCTCCCGCCGCCGTCGTGCTGCATCAGGCGCACCAGGCACTTGAAGACATGACCCTTTCGCGTGACCAGGCTCGCTTTAAGAACCTCATCAGCAGCCAGATTGCCGAAATGATCTACAACGGCCTGTGGTTTTCGGCCTTGCACCAAGATTTACGCGCTTTCGTGGAGTCCTCGCAACGCCACGTCACTGGCACCGTGCGCTTGAAATTCTACAAGGGCACTTCGATGATCGTGGGCCGCAAAAGCCCCAAATCGCTCTATCAATACGAACTGGCAACCTACGACAAAGGCGACACCTTCGACCAGGATGCCTCACTGGGCTTTATCAAACTCTATGGCCTTCCCCTACGCACCCAGGCCACAATCCAGATGCTCGGCCCTGGCGAAAACTATTTACCCCAGTTAGAAGGGCGCGAAGAATAACTTAAATTTTGGTAAAATGCCGGTAATGCATGGGTTTAGGGCACTGACAGGACAGACTAAAATTCCCGATGAAGTTCGTCTTTATCGTGTTACTCATCTCAGTAATCTGGCTTCGATTGCGCAAGAAGGCTTATTGCCATTTAACCTGTTACAACAAAGGTGCATCGAACACCGCAGCATCGCGTTTCAGCATTTACAAGAGCGTCGGCATAAAATCACTACTCCATTAGGGGGCACACTACATGACTGTGTCCCCTGGAGTTTTGCGGCTCGCCCACCAATGTTATATACCGTAGCGCGTGGTGGGTTAGCTGATAGCGTCCGCCAAGAGGACATTGTGCATTTGGTTACCAGTGTAGGCCGTGTACAGCAAGCCAACTTGCCATTTGTATTCACTGACGGGCACCCACTCTCTGATTTTTCGGTGTTCAGTACAGACATTGATAAACTTCCTCATGTGTTAGATTGGGAAGTTCTTAAATCTCTCCACTGGCACAATACGGAGGATGATCCTGATCGTAAGCGACGGAGACAAGCGGAATTTCTAATTCAATCAATTGTGCCTTGGAGAATTGTTGCAGGCATCGCAGTCCGCACTGAGGCAACAAAGCAAAGCGTTGAAACAGCTTTGGTTCAAACTGATTACAGGCCAAAGGTTCTTGTGCTGCCCGAATGGTATTATGATCTCTAGTTCTATTTACGTTGGTGGGTGTGAACAACCATGACAAACATTGAGTTTCAATACGGTGACTTGCTCAAAGCTCAAGTAGAAGCTCTTGTAAATACTGTGAACTGTGTGGGCGTTATGGGTAAGGGCATCGCTCACCAATTTGAGAATAGATTCCTTGAAAACAGCCGAATCTACAAAGAAGCTTGTAAGGCGAAACAACTGCGTCCTGGGCAGATATTGATAGTTCCCTTGCAGCGCGAACTGGAAAATCAACTACCCCATTATATCATTAATTTTGCTACTAAAGATCATTGGCGAGGTCGCTCTCATATTGAGTGGATAGAAGAGGGCCTGTGCTTGCTAATTGAAGAGGTGCGCTCTCGCCATATCAAGTCAATTGCCATTCCTCCGCTAGGGTGTGGCAATGGTGGCTTAGATTGGGAACAAGTCTATCCACTAATTGAAAGGGCTTTTACTACTCTGCCTGAAGTGCAGGTGTTACTTTTTCCACCTCAAAGTGTCCCAAATGCTGCTACTATGGCAGCTCCTCCAAAAGTGCCTAACATGCGTGAGAAGTCCGCACTTTATGTGAAACTCTTGGCACAATACAGCATGGTTGATCTTGAGTTCTCTCAACTTGAACTGCAAAAACTGGCTTACCTGCTTCAGGCAACGGGTGAACCACTCAAGCTTCATTTTCAACAAATGCGCTATGGCCCAGCAGCCTCTGAAATTGCGCCGATGTTGAGTCGTTGGGAACATCATTGGACGCTTGGATTTGGTGATGGAACTGGCGGTATACGAGAGCCTATTTTACTCAAGCCTGAGGTTATAGAGAAGGCTAATATATTTTTACGAGAGCATCCAGTTCCTGAAAGTGAAGCGCGAGTTCAAAAAGTGTTGCAGCTTATTGAGGGTATGGACACTGCGTTAGGATTGGAACTTTTAGCTACTGTGCATTGGGTAGCACGGCACACTCCGGCTGCTGCGCGTAATCCCGAAGATGCAGTAAAGCTCGTGCATAATTGGAATGACCGTAAGCAGAAAGAGTTTTCTCAAGACTATATCCATAAAGCTTGGAATCGCCTAAACGAGCAAGGTTGGCTCCAAAATCTTCGCCCTGAGTGGATGGAGCCATTCGAGACTGATGAAGTCGTTCGTGTGACTGAATTTGTTAATAGCCATCACGATCTAAGCAGAGTTTTGGAAGAGGCCGCGAGCCATCTGCGCACTCAGTTTAGTGGGGCGACCCTATGGCTACATTTATGGCCTAATCCAGAAGCGGGCCGTGATGAATTGACGCTGCTGATAATATCTGACCTTTCGCAGCCGCAGAGATTAGCTAGATTGGAAGAATTTGACCGCCGTTGGTGGATGGAGCAGGCAGGCCATTGGCAGGGTATATTTGGGATTACGTTAACATAAGATTGACATACCAATTATGGCGTTTGACTGGGAGCATTTTTTCGTATTGGCGCAAGAGTGGGAGGATGCTCGGAGCGAAGAGCAGTCTTGGCCCGAAGCACGCTGCCGCTGTATCATCTCACGCGCCTATTATGGAGTGTGGAACCTATGCCGTGAACATGCGGAAGCTTCATCACGCCCGGTCCCCGCTAGTGGTAACTCGCATGATAATATCATTAGCTGGTTCCAGCATGGAGAAACTACGACTCATAAAGAAATAGCTCTTTACTTAGACCGGCTTCGTTTTGCCCGTGTAACTGCCGACTACCACCGCCGCTGGCGAAGAGGCACCCCTACTAACAGCGCGGGTGAAGCTCTTATATTTGCTAATCGAGTGCTCAATGCACTTGGAGGGCTTCAGTAAGAAAAAGATGGAAACTGCCAGTGGAGACGAAGAAAGTGGAGGTTAAGCAACTTATGGTCACCAGAGAAGCAGTTAGGCGTGAACCTTCACTCTTTGCTGCTTTTTGTTTTGTCTCTAATACCCTCTCCCAACCATTTTATAAACAAATTTTGATTACACAACGTCTTAAAATGCAAAGTTGGAAAGCAATTTGCATAGTAAGGCGGCAACAGTCAATTTTGCTGACTCAAGATGTTTAAGGGGGAGAAGTTATGGCACATTTTATCGCTGGCACGAAATCTATCTTACACCGTCTTGCAGTGGCGGGGATTTTCTTGCGGGCCACAGCCGAAGCAGTTACGGAAAATGGCGTGGCTGCACTGCATTATGGCGCGTCTAATTACGATTGGGAATGAACTTCTTCAATCCTCTGTATCAAGGTGCCAATGCTGCACAGGTGCAGAGTAACCTCAGGAAGTAACGTGGAGCGCACTTGACACCCTGGATTTACGCTGTGTTGCTGGGCCTGGGTTTAGCGGCCTCGTGTGGTCTTAACACGTTTTTGCCGCTGTTGATGCTGGCGGGCGCGGCTCATTTTCATCTGTTTGGCGTTCATCTTAACGGCCATTTCGCGTGGTTAGCCTCTGATACGTCGCTATTAGCTTTAGCAGTGGGGGCGGTGGTCGAGGTTATTGGAGATAAAGTCCCTGCTGTAGATCACGCCTTAGATGTCTTTGGCACTGTCGCTCGACCGGTGGCGGGCACCCTGGCTGCCGCTTCTGTCTTTAAGGGCGCTGATCCTGGCACGGCAGCCTTACTGGGGCTGATTATCGGTGCGCCAACCGCCTTGAGCTTTCATGCCGCCAAAGCCGGAACACGGGCCACTTCAACGGCTACCACGTTAGGCATCGCTAATCCAGTTCTATCCACACTCGAAGACATTGCCGCTATAGGATTGACTTTGATTAGCTTCCTGCAACCACTGCTGGTGCCAGTCATTCTGTTAATTGCCTTCGTTATCATGTGGCGGCTCTATAAGAAGGTGCGCCAGCATTTGCCAGGAAAACGCGGCAGCTTGAAAATATCTACTACCTAAAGTGTCGTAAATAATTGGGGTAGTGTAGGGGGTTTGTGGGTTCTCTCAGTTATGGCTGAGAGAACCCACATTGTTTTATTTGCCTCTTATTGATGGTTCAAACGGCAGGGCCAATCACGCTACACTCAATGGCGATGCCTGCCATTACTGTTTCCCATCTGACGCGCCGCTTCACCACCCATGTCAAACAACCGGGCTTTGTTGGCGCTCTCAGAGGTTTATTTAAGCGTCAATATATCACTAAAACAGCGGTGGATGATGTCTCGTTCAGCATTGAACCCGGTGAGTTCGTCGGATTTCTCGGCCCGAACGGTGCGGGTAAAACCACCACGCTCAAAATCTTAGCCGGAGTGCTGCATCCGACTGCGGGCGAGGCCCGTGTGTTAGGGCATATTCCCTGGCAGCGGGAGCCAGATTTGCAGCGCCGCTTTTCCCTGGTGCTGGGCCAGAAAAATCAACTCTGGTGGGACTTGCCCGCGCTCGACTCATTTCTGCTCAACAAAGACATCTACGACATACCGACCCGTGACTTTAATGCGAAAGTTGAGGAACTGACGGCCCTCCTGGATTTGCAACCTATCTTACAGGTGCCAGTGCGCAAACTTTCCCTTGGTGAACGTATGAAATGTGAGGTCGCCGCCAGTCTTTTACATGCGCCTGATGTGCTGTTCCTGGATGAACCGACGATTGGTCTGGATGTGATTAGCCAGGTGCGTATCCGTGACTTTCTGCGCGACTATAACAAACGCACGGGTATTACGGTCTTGCTGACATCGCACTATATGGCGGACATTCAGGCCCTCTGTAAGCGGGTCATTGTGATTAACGAAGGACGTGCCATCTTTGATGGTGAACTGTCGAGCTTGGTGGCTAATGCGGCGAATCGACGTGGCATCCGCTTGACCTTGAACCGCGAGGTCAGCCCAACTGATCTGGATAGTATCAAGCTATTAGCCGATGATATTGAAACTAATGGCTATGAATTGACCCTCACCGTGCCCCGTGATAAGGTGCCAGAACGAGTGGAAGCCCTCTTGCAAACTTTGCCGGTGGAAGACATGACAGTGGAAGATGTCCAAATTGAAAGTGTTATCCGCGATCTTTTCACCGGAAGCAAGAGCCTTGCTGATGACCATGCCAATGGAGCCATAGACCCTGCTTGAACAGCAGGATAGGTACCTATCATTTAGGATTGGCCACGCTATTCTTGCCACAATTATAAAATTTATGTTACGATGAAGTCACTGGGAATCTTTGGTGACAGGTATGAAGACACCTAAAAACCCCGACAGTGATGGGCAGATGCCCGCTCTACAATCTCCCGTTAGTGACCATCACGCCAATGGCGCTGCCGACGAAGCCGCCACCGATTTAGCCCGCGTCGGCACGGATGCTACGCTGACTTCCGAAGCCAAACCTGCCCGTTCCTCCGATGGCGTGCCCGACTTCCCTGATCTGCCAGATTTAGCGGATCTAGATAAGGGATCACGCTTTTCCTTGCCAGTTATAAACTGGGCCGCCAGTCGCGCCGAGCTAACAGCCGTTATTCTTTCTTTCGTTGTATTCCTGCTTCTCGTGCCCCAGGTATTGCATTTTTCGCATCGTTATGATACCAATCGGATAGTTTGGAACGCCCTACCGCTCTGGAATACTTTGGAGCGTTGGGAATATTCTCTCTATGATGAACGCTTTGCGGCGCGTGGGCAGGTCTTCCCAAAGTCACGCGATAAGATTGCTATTATTGCTGTTGATCAAAATTCATTGGGCGTCATTGGAAAATGGCCTTGGCCACGCAGTCTCCATGCTCAGATAGTGCGCAAGCTTCAACAAGCTGGTGCTAAAGTTATCGCTTTAGACTTTGACTTTTCGGATAAGCAAAATGGTGCAAATGCTGCTTTGTCCAAGTCTGACAAAGATTTAGTCAATGCTTTAGGAGAGGCTAAGAATGTAATTCTACCGTCGTTCATTGAACAGAATCAGGCAGGGCATCAGAATGATGCAGACGTTGTTACTGACCGATTTACTTCTCCTTATGATGAGCTTGATGAGAAAACAGCCGATCCATCTGTAGCTTATGTTGCTCCTGATTCTGCCGACGGTAACGTACGACGAACTACTTTCCGTGCTATCCGCAACGATGCAACCATAGGAGCATTTGCTGCTTTAGCTGCGGCATCTCTACAAGAAATGTTAGAGGGCAAAGGAGGCAGTTGTGTTGAGGACAAAGCATGTCAGCGTTATAAGCAGGCTTTAGCTACTGCCACATGGCCCACGTTAGATGGAACATCTCCCCCAGTCCCTGTTATCAGGTCTTCTTTTGGCAAGGAAGACAAAATAGAAACGATGCTCATCAATTTTTGGGGGCCGCCTAGCGTTCCGGGGCGACGTAGCACTTTTGATATTTACTCGTTTGCTGATGTATTAAATGGTAATAGCGGTGAATATAGCCAGGCAAAGCTGAAAGAAAAATTCGCAGGTCGGATTGTATTTGTTGGGCCAACTGCCCTGATCCTTAAAGACTTGTTTCCCATGCCGCAGTTTGAGTCCTCTACATTTGGTGTAGAAACTCAGATGCCAGGCGTCGAAATTCATGCTACTGCTACAGCGATGCTGTTGGATGGCACATATATTCACACTGTTTCAACTGCTACAACACTATGGACATTGTTAGGACTGACCCTCATAGCCAGTCTGTGGGTTGCCGTTTTGCGAGGTTGGATTAGCACGCTGGCCCGTAAAGCCCAAACCTTTTGGACAAAAAAAGACTGGCCCGGCAGCGTCCATTCAATTGTCTGGTTTGGGCTTTACCTTTGTCTTGGGGCTTTACCTGTCATGCTCTTCTGGCAGGGTGCTAAGTGGTTATTTGCGCATAATAACTTGTGGGTTATAACAGCTTATCCAATGGTGGGTGCTTGTTTAAGCTCTGGCACCGTTTTACTGATTTTATTTGGGGCTGAATCCGCTGAACGGCGCAAAGCTTTAGTCCAATTCTCGCGCTTTGTGTCGCCCGATGTCTTAGACGAAATTCTGGCGCACCCGGAAGAAGATTATCCGCGCCCGCGCCGCGTGCATGGCACAGTGCTCTTTACCGACCTGGAAGGCTTTACCACTTACTCCGAAAACCATGAGCCGGAGCAGGTGATTGAGTGCCTGAATGCCTATATGGATCGCATGGTGCCGATTGTGATGTCTTATGGCGGCACGATGGACAAGTTTATCGGCGACGCTATCATGGCTTATTTTGGTGCGCCGATTCCGCGTTATGACCATGCGGCCCAAGCGTTGCTGTGTGCCATTGCCCTCCAGGAAGAGTGCGCCCGCTTTCGTGAGGAGACGGGTATCCAGTTCTTTATGCGTATCGGTATTCATACCGGGGATGTCATCGTCGGCTCGATGGGCGGTGGGGAATACCTGAACTATACCGTTATTGGCGATACCGTCAACCTCGCTTCGCGCCTGGAAGGTAAGAATAAAGAATTCGGCTCGTGGATTATGTGCTCGGCAGCGACCTATGAGGCCGCGCCCCATGTGGTGTGCGTGGAAAGTGCTTCGGCACAGGTTAAAGGCAAGGTTAACACAGTAGAAGTTTATATTGTGCGAGGTCTGGCGGATGCCGAACCGATTGATACCCGCTGGGGCAAGCAGCTAACGGCGGAACAGAAGCGAGAGCAATTGATGGAGGCGCATCGCAAGCGGCTGGCCGAAGCCGAAGCAGCCCTGGAAGAAGCCAAGCAACTACCCGCGCCATTGTTGGCCCTGCCCGAAGGCATCGCAGCGTCCGATGGACAGTCTAATGGGGAGCTAACGGGTTCTGCGTCTCCGGCGGCCACGGAAGCCCCGGCTGACCCCGTTGGAGTGGATTAGGGTCTCCGGTTAGCTTATAACCTGTTCTGACAGAGCTAAAGGCAGCCAAGGTTCAGCCACTCTCATGCCCTTTAATCTGTTGTAAAAGCGTCTTAGTACGTGCTCAGAGCCAAGAAAATTTACGAAATTTTGAGGTTGAAAGTTAGAGAACTTTGTTCTAATGTGTTATGATGTAACGGAACATTCATAACCTGACATCCAGGTCCTTACAACGCTGGTGTCTCAGGCCCTTCTCGTCGTGGCGTATCCTAAGCTTTTAAGTCGGTTGCAACATCATACGTAGGCACAGGAGAGAGAATGCAAAGAGCGATACCAAGATGCAGGCTAGCCACATGGTTGACCCGTCTCACCCTCGCAACGCTGAGTGTTGGGTTGGGAGCTTCGGTGGCCCAGGCGCAGGTCGCGCGGGTGGCGTCCACACAGCTTATCACCGAAAAGAAGACCGGAGACGCCGGTGCCTGGCAACGGGCCGGGGTTGGTGCGCCGCTCAATGTGGATGACCGTTTTCGCACGGGCAAGCGTTCCAAGGCCGATCTGACCTTCACCGATGGCTCTTTACTGCGTTTGGGCCAACTTTCCTCAGTGGCCATTCGTAGCGCCAAGGGCGTGCAAATCAGCGGTGGCCAGGTCATGGCCGTCATGCTCAAGCCGGGCCGCGTGCTGGCCGGGG
This sequence comes from Abditibacteriaceae bacterium, assembly GCA_019239895.1. Classification (GTDB taxonomy): domain Bacteria; phylum Armatimonadota; class Abditibacteriia; order Abditibacteriales; family Abditibacteriaceae; genus JAFAZH01. The sequence continues at coordinate 24,634 of JAFAZH010000043.1, forward strand.
CTGCCACTGCGGAAATCAAAGGTAGCGTAGTCATTATTCGCCAGAACCCGGACGGTTCTTATACCTTTGAGTTACATGCCGGGGCTGTCACCGTGACATCGCCCAAGGGCACGATTGATCTGCGTCCTGGCAAGGGTGTCACGGCCCGTGCTGATGGCAGCCTGACCGCCATGTTTAATGTGCCGCCGCTGTTGTATGAAGGTGGCAGCTTGCATTCCGAATTGACACAGGCTCCCCAGCGACAGTTGGTGTATGCAGGCTCACAAGTCAATGTGCGGGATCGTTATCAGCCCAGCCGAGTGGCCGTAGATGAAAACCGCGAGGCATCCCAGCCTTCGGTGGTGGAATCAAACTACAATCCTTTCCAGCCGCAGCCCACTCCACATAGTGGCCCAACTCATAGCCCGTTTCCGACACCGTTTCCGACTGGCCCTTTCCCGGTGCCAACGCCATTCCCGACTTTGCAAAGCCCTACCAGCCAACTGGTAGCGCAAGGCGTTTCATTGGGGCGGCGCGAGTTCCAGGTGGCTGGCGATGTGAATACCAATCCGGTGCAGACCTTGGATGCCGCGCAGCAGGCGGCCAATATAGATACTATCGCGGCCCAGCATCACTTTGATGAAGCTAATCCGGCTCTGGGTAGCGGCTCCGGTGCGGATGCGGTGCTATTAGCTGCGCTTTCGTCGGGCGGCGGTAACGGTAGCGCACAAGCTTATGGCGGGCGCATTCATGGCTACAGCGCCGATGGGCACTGGTTCCTAGATTTAGCCGCTACACCCTTATGGTTGCGCTTTAAGACCCCGGGGGCTGGCTATAAAACTTCTGATTTCAGTGCGATCTCCAATGCGACCATTACTTACCGGCACCGCATGGGTGAACTGCAAATTGGGCGGCAACGCTTTATCGAAGGCCCGACGCAAGCCGCTCTTTTTGGCTCGCTGGTGCGCCAGGGCGCACGCGAAGTGATGGATGCAGTGCGCTTTACCCCTAACATCGGCAAAAATCGCGGCTTAGATGTTGCTTATCTTTACGATGCTTTCCCGCGTAATTTGCCCTATCGCGTGCCAGGGGCGCAACATGGACTCTATGGCCGCTTCTCGTTACAAGAGCCGATTGGCAACTTTGGCCTCAACCTGCTGAAATATCAGAATTCGGGCTTCCCCAATACGACCGGGGCGACAGTTGACTTTGCGCTGCCTGTCGTGCGCAATCAAGTCGAGTTCTATGGCGAATTAGGGCGCGATACCGTCCGCCGCCGTTTATCCACGTTAGGGCTGACTTTCCCCGGTCTCTATGACAAGACCAACTTCGATGCGTATCTGGAATATGCCAGCTTGCGTTCCAGTAATCTGGCGGTTGCGCCGCCGCACGAAATCGCCCTGCGCGTTTATCGCAAGCTAGGGCGTTATAGTAATCTTGTGATGGGGCTGAGCAAGTTCTCCGGGGTTTCAACCAACTTTACGCTGGGCGTATCCGTGGGCGGACGCATCTACGGTGAGCAGCAGGATGCGCAGTAAATACACCGTGCAGCACCAGCCGATTAAGTCCTGATGAAAACGAGGAATCTCAAATTTGAGATTCCTCGTTGCGCAGTTAGTCAAGATTTTCCGCCTTCTTATGTTTAATCACTTCACAACTTTACTACCCCCCAGAAGTATAGCCGCACGTTTAGGGCAGGTTGCTCTCTTAGCTGCTCTTGTCATGGGATGGCAAATGGCCCCGGTGCGGGCGCAAGTGGCGCGGGTCGCTGCTTTGGAGCGTGTGACAGAAAGGAAAGTGGGTGCCGATGCTCCCTGGCGGCAGGCGCATAACGGCGACGCCCTTAATGTCAATGATCGTTTTCGCACGGGCAAGCGTTCCAAAGCTGATCTTAAGTTCACCGATGGCTCGCTTTTGCGCCTGGGTCAGCTTTCCTCAGTCGAGATTCGCAGCGCCAAGGGTGTAACCTTGATGGGAGGTCAACTTCTCTATGCAGCCCTGAAACCAGGGCGCGTCTTGGCGGGGGCAGCGACGGCGGAAATCAAAGGTAGTGTAGCCATCGTGACGATGAACCCCGACGGCTCTGCTGAGTTCTCGCTCTTTTCGGGGGCAATGGATGTGGTCGCGCCTAAAGGGACGGTGCCTTTGCCGCCGGGTCACTGGGTAACAGCATTTCCTGATGGCAGCTTGTCCGAGATACGGGTTGCGCCACCTTTAGAATTCGCCTTCGGGTCTTTTCTTCCCGATTTAACCGAGCAGCCTAGCGACTCGCCCTTTGTCGGTTCGGATGCGAATGTGCGTCTGCGGGCTGCACCACAACGGCTAGGACTCGAACAATATAGCCCTACGACCGAACGTAATGGGGCTATTCCCACCAAATCTTCATCCACATCCGGGCCAATGGATCAGTTAAAGGCCCGTCCCATAACATCGTCTAACTTGCGGCGGGCTGATACTGCGACAGCTAATAATGGTCAACTGGCAACACAATCAGCAGATGATGGGGCGGCTACGGCGCAGGCGCTGAATACCCAACTTGTCAATGACCTGAATACGGCTCCGGCAAATCAGCATATTGGTGCTGTAGATCAAGGCATGGGGCATTTTATCGGTCAGGATGCCGCCGTGATCGGCGCATTGACGAGTGGTGGGACACAGGCTTATGGTGGTCGCCTGCACGCCTTTGGCACCAACGGACATCTTTATTTTGATTTGGCAGCGACTCCCTTGCGCCAGCATCTTGCGACACCATTTGGTGCTATGAACGGCGATAGTAGCGCGGTGCCCACCGCCTTTGTGGATTATCGTGACCGCTGGGGCGATGTGCAAATTGGGCGACAGCGATTCCTGGAAGGCCCCACTCAAGCTACGCTCTTTGGTTCTCTGGTGCGTCCCGGCGGGCGTGAAAGCATGGATGCCATTCGTTTTCGGCCTGCTATTGGTTCAGGGCGCAAGCTAGAGTTGGCTTATATTTACGATGCCTTTGTGCGCAATTTGCCTTACGTCCAACCAGGAGCGCAACATGGCTTTTATGGCCGCGCCGCGCTTCAAAAACCGTTTGGCAATTTCGGCGTGAATTTGTTGAAGTATCAAAATATCCCTGGCTCTGATACGCTCGGCGCGACTTTCGATTTAGCCGTGCCCGTAGTGCGCAACCAGCTCGAATTTTACAGTGAGTTAGGCCGCGATCCTTTCCGTCGCAATTTGACCAGTGCTGGCCTGGCTTTTCCGGGCCTCCATGAGCGCACCGATATTGATTTGTTTTTGGAATACGCTCGCCTGGGTAGTAGCAGCATTGCCGATGCGGAGCCGAACGAGCTTTCTGCCCGCGCTTACCGCCATATTGGGCGGAGCACCTATCTGGTGGCCGATTTAAGCCACTTCTCGACGCACCACACCTTCTTTACCGTCGCGGTTTCCTTTGGTGCCCAGTCTTATCGGGGGAATGCTGATCGGTAGTTATTTGAGGACTGCCCAATCCACCACAGGTGCTCCGTAAGCAATGACAGATTCTTCTATGCATCGCCTTTTATATTGGCTGCTGGAAGTGGAACATTACCACAAGAAAATCAGTCAACAATTTACCAAATGACCGCTGAACTATTGGAGAACGTTTAAATACGTGTTAAGCTTGAGTCGAGTAACACCCATTTAGCCTTTCCCAACTTGACAAAGCGGCTATTATTCCTTAGAATAGCCTCACTTCTACTGAGACCGAAAGGGGACGCCTGTTGATGCTTTGCCTCTCTAACCGTAACACAAATGACACGCGGCGAATGGCGATGAACGCCACGCCAAAGCCGTATTCACGTCGTATGCCAATTCAGCCTTCCCGCCACCTATTTACGCACCTGTGGCATACGGGGTTGTTGCCTACTATTGCGCGCGGCGTGCTGGCAGTCTGGGCTACACCGCTGCTCTTAGCGATCCTGGCTACGGCGTCTATCACCATCGCGCCAACTCCGGCTCAAGCTCAGGCCGCGCCACAGCGCGTCATTGTACTGGACTTTGCCACTGCGCCCGGTATAGACCCTGTTATTGGCCGCAAGGCGGCAGATGCCCTGGCCGTCGAGTTGCAAAACTCGCGTAACTATCAGGTCATTACGCGGCAAGATGTTGAACAGCTAATCGCCAAGACACCCAGCCTGACACCGCCCTTTGATGAAGCCACCCAATCGCGTTTGGGCCAGGCCGCTGGCGCGCGCAGCATCTTTTCCGGGCGCATTGTTGGCGTTAACGTGCAGAATCATCGCTCAGCGCGGATTCAAGTCGAAGTGCGCCAATTAGATGTCACCACTGCCGATTACATCAACGGCGCGCAGGTAACCGAAGTAACGGCGGATAAGTTACAGGACACTGACAACGATGTGCTGATTGATGAGGCTATCAATAAAGTCGCCAGCACTTCTCTACGGGTTATGCGCCAAACTCCGGTGCCCGAAGGTGTGGTGCTTAACGTAGCGCGGGAAGAAATTAATATTAACCTCGGCGCCCGCAATGGCGTAGCTCCCGGACAGCGTTTCTCGGTGCTCCGTGACCTGCTCAACCGTGCTCTCAGTTCCCCTGGCAACGATGTGGTGGAGCGCGTGAAAGTCGCCGAAATCGCTATTGACAAGGTGGAAGCGGATCAAGCCATCGCCCACGCGACCAGGGGGCGCACCGGCGTGCGCACCGGTGATCGCGTGCGTCAAATTTTTGTGCCCAACATGGCGTTTCCTGTCTCGCCGAATAGCACCGTAACTTCATCTAACCTGCCCCCGGTGCAAAATCCAACGGGCAGTAGCCGTAAATCCAGTATTGGCGCGGGCATAGCGGGTATTGCTCTCTTAGCACTGCTCGTGGTCGGGGCTGGCTTCGGCGGCGGCACCAGTGGCACCAATGCGGAGACTTCTGCGCCCACTAATATTACTGCGATACCGGTCGCCACTTCTTCAGGAGCCCCCGCCATTAACCTCAATTTTTCGCGTGGTATTCCCGCGATCATTGCCGGACAGGGAGTTGCCGGTTACCTCATTTACCGCAGCACGACCCCGAATTTTAGCATTGGTGTCGGTAACCTCCATGACTTTGTGCAGGGTTCCACCACCAGCTACACCGATAATTTGACCGTCACAGATGCCGTGACCGTAACCATTAGTCCAGCCGCGAATGCCTCGGGCGATGTCGTCTTCAATAGCACCACGGTTAACAATACGGTAAGCAACAGTATTACCACGTCCAATGATGTCATTGACATTAATATTACGCGGACGCCACTACTGCCAAATACTCAGTATTTTTATAAAGTGCGCCGCATAACTTACGTGTCGAATCCCAATCTCAGTTCGACGCCTACTACCACTACTGGCGGTACTACTGGCGGTACCACGGGCAACACAACCTCTGCATTTTTGCCCCGCCTCTCAGACTTATCGGCTTCCAGCGGTGGTGCCACAACTCTCCCCCGTCCCATCATACTCAGCACGAGTGGCTCCTTGACTAACTTCAGTGTGACAGTGCAAGGCACTGATCTTGTTCCCGTCGCTGGCACGACAACGGTGGGTACGCCACAGTTTACTAATGCCGATCAGTTCATTGTTGAAGTGAGTAGTTCCTCTAATTTCGATCAAAATAATCGCTTTGAACAGGTCTTTAACAATCCTGGGTTAAATGCTACCGGTAATCTGGTGTTTAACCTGGGTTCAATTGTTGTGCCTGGCTTTGAAGCTGGTCAGACAGTGTTCGTGCGCGTTGGCGCGAGAAATACCACCGATAATCCTGGGCCAACCGACGCGCTGACCAAGCAGCCTTATATCTTTAGTACTACAACGACGATAAGTGGTACCACAGGAACCCTACGGGCAGTGCATTCGCGTTTCATGGCCAATGGCAATGCAGGACGCTCCAGTGGGGGTATCGGCCTACCCGGATCGCCTTCGGGTGGCACCGGCTTGCGCGAAGGCCCACGCCGCAGACCAGCAGGCATTATGCGTCACTGATGAATGCAACGCGAAGGTAAAACCAGTAGTCCTAAAGAGTGGGGGTGGGGCCGTTAAGCCCTGCCCCCACGACGAAATTAGTGAGGATATCAATGAAAACTTTGCGAGTTAAGAGCCTCTGTTGTGGGCTTTCCCTGATAGCAGCAATTAGCTGTATCGCTCCCCCTGCGCACGCTGCCAAGCGGGCTAAAAAGGGCGGCGGAGAGGCTCAGATCGCTATTGAGGCGTGGCCAGGCCAGCGTTTCATGCTCATTTTGCCCCCGGCGCTGGGCGCTAACTGGAATGCTGATCCAGTTCTGGGGCAGGCCCTTATGCGGGAGACGCTGCCGCGCCTGGAAACTGCCCTGCGCAAAACGGGTAAGCTGGGCGTCATGGAATTGCAAGCCTATAACCCGATTCTTTTACGGGGCGTGCAAGACCGGCGGCTGACAACAGAGGAATTAAACACCCTGACCAGCGTCACCTCCACAACCCCCTGGTTGGATCGAGCACGGCAGGCACTTTCTAAACTAAGCTTCGAGCAGCCGCCACTCATCGGCGATTTCACGATTGAAGAAGTTCGCAGTAGTGGTGACCGGGAGCGACCTTCGGTTCAGGTGCAGGCCACTGGTCGCATGTATGAGCTGGGCGCGGTTGCGCCGACTAAGACAGTTGTGGTGACCTCTCAACCGATGCGGAGTGGGCGGCAACTTCTCGACGCTGTTTATCTCGCCACCAGCGATGCCTTCAAGCAAATCGCCGCCGCGTTCGTGAGTCCCGTAATGATTACCGATTTGCCGCGTGCCGAACCCCAGATAACTCGACCAGGGACAGTTATGCCAGCCGCACCGGGACAACCCACCGCACCGGTGCCGCCGACACTACCCAATGGAAGTCCGCTGCCTGGAGGAGTCGCTATCACCGGTTCCTCATCGCGTAATAGTGCGTTCCCACCCATTCCCACGCCTGGTCAATCAGGGGATACCGGGCAAGCGACGCAGCCAGCGGCTCCTCCCGCCGGGCAAACCGCGCAACCCGTTGCACCGACTCAACCGACTGAAACCCCCGCACCAGCCAACACCGCGCCGACTGCACCTGCTATCCAGCCGAAATGAACTTCGCGCGCCATTTACTTTCTTGTCAGAAATCTACAAAGCAGGCTCCAAATTTGGGGCCTGCTTTGCTTGCCATTGCTGGTCGGCTGCGGCATGAAACACTCCTCAACTCAATGGTTTATCGGCAGTTAGGATTGGCTCTGCGCGGCGTGGCTGTGCTGCTGGTTTTATGGCTTTGTAATCTGCCCGCTCAGGCTCAAACCTTTCGCTTTAACCTCCGCGCCGAGCCGGATATTATTCCCGCCAATGGTATTTCCACTACTTCCATATTAGTTCAGGTGCAGAACCTGGGAGGCTCCAGCATCACGGCGGTTCCCATCGTGCGTTTCCTGACCACACGTGGCTCCATTGAAAGCCAAGCACGCCTGACAGGTGGCGTAGCGAGGGTCCTGTTGCGCTCCTCCTCCACGCCGGGCACGGCAGTGGTAACAGCCTTTGTTGGTACCGCGCGCGAAGAAGTAACAGTGGAATTCTCCGACGATGAATCGGGGATGGCGCGTTTCCTTGTCGTGCAAGCGCCTTACGTGGCCTATGGCACAGAGCGTGGCATCATCACGGCATCAGGTAAGAGCGTTTTTGATTTCGGCGATACCCATCTCGAAAGCAATGTGCGCCTGGATGTTGATCTTTTTAACGAACGTATTTGGGCTGAGGGCAGTACCGGGCGCGTGCTAATTCGACATGGACGTGGTGACAAGGCGCATGAGCTGCGTGGAGATCGGCTCTATTACGATATGCGACGACGGCGCGGTGTAATGCGGCGGGTGGATACCAAAGATGGGCCGGTGCGTCAGGAGTTCATGGATTCGGATTTTAGGCCAATCCCCGAAAATGAAGTGGCAGAATCGCCAACGGATGAGAGCGATAAGGATAAACCCAATCGTAATAAATCCCCGTTGGATAAATCCAAAGCAAACAACCAGTCGAAACAGGCCGTTGCAGCGCAAGCAAAACCAGCTAATCCATCAGAGTCCACCGCAGACGCAGGGGCTAAGGCCATTACGCCCATACCGCTTGACCAAGTGCCAGGAACGGCAGGGACTAATGAGGCGGACAAGGCAAAAGCCGTTCTGGGGACAGGTGGTGCCGTGGCTGTGCAGCAGCCAAGCGAAAAGGCTGACCCTGCACCTGAACTGCCAGCACAGCCCCCGGCCACCTTGGGTGAATCGCCAGAGCCAGGGTTGCAGCCAATCAGCATGAATGGCGCAGATGGCCAGGTTTTTAAGGCCACTGTCACGACATTTGGCATCACGCCTATTACTATCGCCGATGCGTTGAAAACTGAGGGTGCGGCTTCCCCAGACACCTCAACATCTGGCGCTCCAAAGCCGCGTATCTTGACAGCACTAAACACCGAGACCAACCCACCCAAGGACAATGCGGGCGAACAATTGGAAGATATTCCAAATTATCAGGCGATTATCCCCGATGCCGGTGAAGTCAAGCACGCCTATAAGATTAGTGAGCCATTGCCCCCCCAGATGGATCAGGGCAAGGGTTACTGGATTACAGCCCACCAGGTGCGTGTTTATCCACACGATAAAATCCAGTTTCAACATGCGACTGTGTTCTTTGCCGGGCGCAAGCTGTTTGCCATGCCGCTGTATGTGACCTCGTTGAGTAGCGCCTTTAATCCGGCTACGGATATGGCCTCTTTTAACTCTGCCGGTGGCTTGACGCTAAATGTGCCCTACTATTATCAAGCTTCGCCACATGGCACGGGCACGGTCTATTTCCAACATGCGCCCAGCAATGGCTTTGCCGCTGAACGAGCTGGCTTTGCCCTCGCGCTGGAGCAGGAATACTGGCTCTCCAACCAGTCGCAAGGTCATCTCCTGGTAGATCAAATAGGGCACGATTGGAACCTGAATTGGGAGCATAAGCTGCAATTCTCGCCCACCACCAGCGGTGCTCTCTACCTGGATATGCCGGGCCATAAAAGCCAATATCTGCGGGCTTCGCTGCTTAAAGAATTTAAAGCTATGCAGGTGGGCTTTGAGAGTTTCTATTCGCGGCCCGAAGGCCAGGTGGATAACTTACAGGGACAGTTCTTTGCCCGCTTGCGGCCCCGGCAAGTCGGCCACTCCCAGTGGACTTACACGCTGGCGGCTAACGCTCTGGCCCAACAGCGATTCACGGCTTTGGTGCCGGTGACTGTGCCATCAAGTGGTGGCATTGGCGGTGGCATAGGTGGTGGCGATACAGGAGGCGGCATCGGTTTGCCCGGACAAAATCCTCATCCGGGCGCGGTCAGTCTGCGCGACATCGCCTCCCTGCCCACGACGTTGCAAGCCGTGGTGCTGCAAACTGTAGTACTGCAAAATCATCCGCTCTACGGACAAACTCTCAATGCCACGCTTCAGGCTCCGAACTATACCTTGTGGAAAGGGGGCAGCCTCCAAGCCTCATTCATGGGTGTGGCCTACAATTACACCGATGGGCGACGCGGTGTGGCTCCCGGCTTGTCGCTGGGACTGCAACAGCGCTTAGGACGCGCGGCGTCCCTGCAATTGAACTATGATTATCAGCGCGGCGGCACCAACTTCTTCGGTGCTGATCTGACCAACCTTTTAACGGGCAGTTTCTCGTTTAACCTTAAGCAGAAATTCGCTGGCACCACACTCATCTCCAAGAGCCTTAGTGATGGTGCGCTCTATGGCTTGTCCTCGTTAGATTATTATGTGTCGCCCATGTGGCGGGTGGGTCTCTTCTCCGACTATGTCCACTTTGCTAATACGGGAGATTTCCTGAACTACGGCTGGTCTATTGGCCGCGCCCTCGGCCAGCGTGAAGTCACTCTTAACTGGGATCACGACCGCAACCGCATCTATTTTGAATTTGGCGGCCTCCACTATTAATTTCTGCTGTTAATCTCTCCCCACGCTAAATGACTCAACCCCAAGTGCGTGATGTACAATACATTTTAAACCGAGCCAGTTCTTCCTTTTAATTAACACTACCGAATTAGCTCCACTGAATTCAGGGTTAGTTTGTCGTAAGCTCTAACTTATACGCGTCCAAAACTGCAAAAGCTTGTTCTGGGACGCATGAGAAGCTTGTGCCCAATGAAGAAATAGAGGAAGGGTGCCGCATGTCTAATAACGTGTGTCGTATTTTACTCATTGATGATGATGAGGACGATTACCTGCTGGTTCGGGATTTTCTAACCGAGAACAAGGAAAGAGAATTTCATCTCGATTGGGCTAACACTTACACTGCTGCTCTCAAGCAGATGGAGCCTTGCCAGCATGACCTTTACCTCATTGATTACTTTTTAGGTGAGCGCGATGGGCTTGATCTCTTACGCGAAGCCCGGCGCGATGGCTGCAATGGCCCGGCCATTTTGTTAACTGGACAATCGAATCGCTCCCTCGATTTAGAAGCCATGTATGCTGGGGTTTCTGATTACCTGGTGAAAGGTCAGTTTGACGCGACACTCTTAGAACGCTCCATTCGCTATGCCATTGAGCGCAGGCGCGTTGAAGAGGAACTTCAGGCCAGCCGTGAAGAACTAGAAGAAGCTCAACGTTTAGCGCATTTAGGCAACTGGTCATGGGATATTGAAGCTAATGTTGTCACCTGGTCGGATGAGATGTACCGCATCTATGGCTTTCAGCCGCAGGAGTTTCCGGTCTCTTACGACATTTTTTTTGAGCATGTCCACCCCGATGATCGGCCGATGGTGACCAAGATCATTGAGAAAGCGTTGCAGGATCACACGGCTTTCGATTACCATCATCGTTTGCTGCGTCCTGATGGTTCGGTGCGCGTATTACATGGGCGCGGCGATGTGGTTACCGACGAAGCGGGCAAACCCGTCAAAATGTATGGCACCGGGCAGGATGTCAGCGAACGCCAGCAGACCGAGGAAATTCTGCAACGCACCAAAGATCAGCTTTACGCGGTGCTGGACGCGGTGCCTGGCGCTGTATCGTGGATCAATGCCGACCTCAAATATTGCGGCCTGAATCAATTCTTGGCGCGACTTTACAACATGCGCCCCGAATCATTCATTGGTCGTCCTATCGGATTCTTGAATCAAGATTCTGAATTCGTGCGCTATGTCGAAGGTTTTTTTGTAAGCCCCGATAAAGCGACTTCCCGCGAAATTCACATGAAAGTAGAGGGTTCTGACCGTCTCTACTTGCTCGTTGCGCAAAAATACCATGAAGGTAATGCAGCGGTCTTTGTAGGGCTGGATATTACAGAGCGCAAACGGGCCGAGGAAGCCCTGCGGCTTAACGAAGAAAAGTTTCGATCCCTCATTGAAAATGGTCTCGACATCATTACTGTTATTGATGCTGATGGGGTGCTACATTATGGCAGCCCTTCCATTGAGCGCGTCTTAGGCTATGCCGTAGAAGACATCGCGGGCCAAAATGTATTTGATTATATTCACCCCGACGATGCGCCTCAAATCCTCAGCATTTTCTCCATCATCGCGCAGAATCCCAATGCGCCTTTAGAGGCTGAGTTCCGCTTTCGGCATAAAGACGGCGCATGGCGCACCCTTGAAGCGATTGGTAAGGCTTCTCTGGATGATGTGACGGAGGGTTTTGTCATCAATGCCCGCGATATTACAGAGCGTAAGCGGGCCGAAGCCGCCCTGCAAAAAGCGCATGATGAATTAGAAGCTCGCGTCTTGGAGCGCACTTCAGAATTAGCCATTACCAATGCGGCGCTCCAGGAAGAAATTGCTGAACGCAAGCAGGCTGAACAGGAAGTGCGGCAGAGCGAGCAACTTTATCGCACCCTTATTAAGAACATACCCGCGAGCCTTGTCCTCCTTTTTGACCATGACCTGCGCTATACCATTGCCGATGGCGCGGTGCTGCCAGCCATTGGAGTCTCGCCTCAAGATTTGGAAGGTAAAACCATCTGGGAGGCGCTGTCGCCTCGCAATGTTGCTTTTGTCGAGCCGCACTATCGCGCTGCCCTGGCCGGGGAATCCCACACCTTTGAGGTGCCTGCCCAAGACCGGATGTATCTGGTGCATACCCTGCCAGTTAAGAATGAGCGCGGAGAAATCACCGCTGGCATGTCGCTGGCGCAAAATATCACCGAGCGACATCTCACGGAGCAACGCCAGGCAATGCGCCAGACCGTTACTGAATTATTGTCCCAGGATGTGGCCTTTGAATTGTCCATCACCGACATTTTACAAGTCATTACAGAGGGCATGGGTTGGGATTATGGCGCGTTCTGGTTAGTAGACAGCGCAGCGCAAAAACTGAATTGCTTCAAGTCATGGCATGGCTCAGATGCAAATCTGAATAGCTTAGACGAGATTAATCAGAGTATGTCCTTTGCTCTTGACGAGGGCTATTTAGGCCAGGTTTGGGCCGGGGGTAGACCGCTTTGGATAGCGGACTTGCAACAAGAAGATAACTTTCTGCGTAAGGCTCTCGTGGAGCAAGGTGTGCTGCGTTCGAGTCTGGCCTTCCCCATTCGTTTTGGCGGAGAAATTTTGGGCGTCATGGAGTTCTTTAGCCGCCAGGCGCAGCAATACCATCCGGGGATGCTCAACACTTTGGAAGGCTTGGGCAGTCAAATTGGTCAGTTCATGGAGCGCAAGCACGCTCAGGAAGCACTGCGTGAAAGTGAGGCGCGTAAGAGCGCCATCCTTGAATCTTCGTTAGATGCTATTTTAACGATGGATCATGAGGGTAAGGTTATCGAATGGAATCCGGCAGCCGAAAGCATGTTTGGCTATAGCCGGGCCAAGGCCATCGGCTGTGCAATGGTAGAACTTATCTTTGCCCCCAGCGACGAAAATATTCATCTGGATGCGCTTAAACGTTACTTGGCTACGGGAGAAGGCCCCTTTACTGACCAGCACTACGAATTTGTGGCAGTGCATGTGGATGGCTCAAAGTTTCCCGTCGAGCTTGGCATTTCCCGCATTCATTTGGATGATAAGCCTATGTTCACGGCTTACATCCGTGACATTACGCGACGGCAGCTTGATGAGAGAGCGTTGCAACAGGCTAAAGAAGAAGCTGAGCACGCTCTGATTGAAGCCGAACGAGCCAACCGTGCCAAGAGTGAATTTCTGTCACGCATGAGTCACGAGCTGCGCACGCCCATGAACAGCATCCTGGGCTTTGGCCAGTTGCTTAAAATGGAGCAGCTTGCTCCCAAGCAAAACCAGAAAGTTGATTATATTCTTAAAGCCGGGCAGCATCTCTTAGAGCTGATTAACGAGGTGCTGGATATTGCGCGGGTCGAATCGGGACGTATTAGCCTGTCAGTTGAGCCAGTGCGCATCTGTGATCTCATCCACGACACGGTAAGCCTGCTTGAGCCTTTAGCGGGTCGTCGCCAGATCAGCTTAGATACGCAGCAGGGCATGTCCTGTAACCGCAGTGTTCTGGTGGATCGCCAGCGCTGCCATCAGGTATTACTGAATCTACTGTCCAATGCCATCAAATATAATCGAGAGGGCGGTCAGGTTATGGTCGCCTGCGAGGAAGATAATAACCATCACCTCAAGGTGACAGTTAGTGATACTGGCGAGGGCATACACGCTGAAGACCTGGAACGTGTGTTCCAACCTTTCGAGCGGTTAGCGGCTGAAGCGACGAATATTGAAGGCAGTGGCTTAGGCTTAGCTTTAAGCAAGAACTTTGTGGAGGCGATGAAGGGCACCATAGGAGTTGAGAGCGTAGTCGGGCAGGGCAGCACGTTCTGGGTGGCCCTGCCCTTGGCTCAGGATCAAATGGTGCATCACGAGCAGAGCGGGGGGCGTGACCTTGCTATTGCCGCCGCTGATGCCAGTGCTGGCAATGTTGGCACGGTGCTTTATATTGAAGATAATCTGGCCAACTTGCTCGTTGTCGAAAGCATCCTATCTTATCAACCGGGCATACGTTTAATAACCGCTATGCAGGGGGGATTAGGACTTGAACTTGCACGCGAACACCATCCAACACTTATCCTTCTCGACTTACATTTGCCAGACACAACAGGCGATGAAGTATTGCGCCGGTTAAAGGCTGAAGCAGGATTGCGTGATATTCCAGTTGTGGTACTGAGTGCTGATGCCACCCCTGGACAAATTGAAGATTTAAAGGCGGCCGGAGCGCGACACTATTTAACCAAGCCACTGGATGTGCAACGATTCCTCGAAGTCATTAACGAAACTCTTTAAGGGCACTACTGAAAGGGCACCACCGATTATGCTGCGCAAATTAGAAGACGCGCTCATACTGATTGTAGACGACCAAGAGCCTAACGTCCTCCTGTTGGAAGGCTTTTTGGAGGGGGCGAACTATACCAACATCAAAGCCACAACTGACCCACGCGAGGTCATTCCTCTGTATCAAGCACTGCAACCTGACTTGATTCTCCTCGATTTGCACATGTCTCCACTGGATGGTTTTGATGTGATGGAGCAACTTCAGGAGCAAGTTCCCTTCGGAACTTATTTGCCGATTCTGGTGCTAACCGCAGATATTACACTCGAAGCCAAGAAGCGCGCATTATCCAGCGGAGCCAGAGATTTCCTGACCAAACCCTTCGATCATGCTGAAGTGTTGCTGCGTATTCACAACTTGCTTGAAACTCGCTTCCTGCACCTTGCGATGCAAAGCCAAAACGACATACTGGAAGAGAAAGTGCATGAGCGCACTCTAGAGTTGAGGCAAGCCCACGCCACCGTGCTGCAACGCAATGAAGAGTTAAAGCAGGCCGAGCTTGAAACCTTGGAGCGATTAGCGATTGCGGTTGAATATCGGGACGATATTACCGGGCGTCACACCCAACGGGTGGGGCAAACAGCAGGTCTATTAGCAATGGCACTTGGGCTACCACCAGAGCAAGTCGGCCTCATTCAACGTGCCGCGCCGCTGCACGATATTGGAAAGATCGGTATCCCGGACGCGGTATTACTTAAAGCAGGCAAGCTGCAACCTGAAGAATTTGAGATTATTAAGACGCACACTACTATTGGCGCAAAGATTTTATCGGGTAGCCGCTCAACTTTGCTTCAGTTAGCTGAAGAGATTGCTCTGAGTCATCACGAACGATGGGAAGGCAGTGGCTACCCACGCGGATTGTCAGGCGAGGCAATTCCTTTATCGGGGCGGATTGTGACTGTAGCGGATGTCTTTGATGCCCTGACCCATGAGCGCCCCTACAAAAAGGCATGGTCTATTGAAGACGCTGTCGCTGAAATCGAGCGGCAGAGTGGCCAGCAATTTGATCCGCATGTTGTGAACGTTTTCAAAACTCTGCCCTCCCATGCCTTAGCTTAAGATTTCAGCTTTCATTCTTTGCCATAGATTGGATTTTAAACCGACGCTCAATAGCGCCCCCGGTAAGCTCGCCAACCACACGGTTGCCTGCCACAACAGCGACCACGCTACGATTGTCCCGGTAGCGGCATGGGTTCCACTCAGCAGAGCGACAGCGGCGGCTTCACGCACGCCGAGTCCACCAATTCCCAGTGGCAAGAGAGAGGCAATAGAGAGCAGCGGGACTAACCAGAAGAATACGAGGGCTGGCAACTGCAACCCTGCGGCGTGGGCGAGACCGATATTCAGTACCACAAAAAGTGACTGAAACAAAAACGACAAAGCTAAGGCTATAGCTAAAGTGCCTTGATGCTCTGGGTGAGCATAGTAATCTAAGGCGCGATGCAGGCTGGCCCACTTGCGCACCATTGTATTATGGGGTGCAGTAGATTCCAGGCGATAAGCAACTTGCTGCAGGATGAACAGTGTTGCACCGAAAAGCAGCAGCACGACAGTCATCGTGGTGATAAGGTGAGCCGCAGACGCGCCTGTATTAGAGACATTGCTGCCATAGCCACTATGTCTGAGGGCTAATCCCACTGCGCCAATGGTTAGAAGCGCAATAAAGCCAGTCAACCGTTCAACGAGAACGGACGAGGCGGCTACGGCTTTGCTGCCAGCCAGCGGAGCGGCCAGGTAGATACGAATTGCATCGCCGCCAATGTTAGTGGGCATCCACAAGTTCGAGAACATGCCAATCAGGTAGAGGCGGCAGCAATCCAGCAGCGAGGCGCGTGCCCCCTGTGCCCGCAACAACAATTGCCACTTGAAGGCGCTAAGGGTTTGCAACAGCCAGTAACAGACGACGGCCCCTGTAATGATGAGCCATGAGATAGAGTGCAGTACCTGGCGCACTGCTGCGCCTTTGCTTTGCGAGGCCAGGAAGCAGATGATGGCAATTCCAATTAGGAGCCGTAGCAGCCACTGCCAACGCGCACGCAGTGCAGGCCCCGATGATTTTGGGATGGGCGTCAGCCCTTCCTCTGGTGCGGAATTCAGAGGCATAAAAGATGCCCTAAGATTAGCCTTCTCTTAGCATGAGAATTGTTACAACTCATAAATCTCGATTGCGTGGCGCGACAAAATTATAATGTAAACCTGGCGGAGCCGGGTAATTCGAGATAATGAGAAAATCATTGCATGAAGCCACAGTATAATGGGGAGATTGCAGTGTGCGCCCCAGGTCGTTCTTGCGCGCCAAGAGAATGTAAACGCGGTGTGGGTTCTCAAGTAACTGGGGCAGGCTTTTGGCGTCAGCCGGTAGAAAGACCAGGGAGTGAACCATTGCCGCTTCATCCAGGCCAGAATTTTGAGTGTACTCAATGGAAATAACTGGCTGACGCAGGTAAAATACCGAGGCTGGTTGAAAGCCCTGATACACAATAAATTGATCGCCAGTCTTGAGGTGGGGTTGCAAAGCTTTTACCAGGCCAGAAGCATCTTCGTAAATGGCGATACGCCCGGCCAGGTTGAGCAGAATCACCAGCAAGAATGCGGCTGTGGCGAATTGAGCTAACATCAGACGCCAGGTGTTACGAGTGCGCCAACACCAGACCAGGAACAGGGTGCCAATCGCTAACACGATGCAGATATCAGCTATATAAGGCAGCGCCTCTGTAATTGGCACAATGGCATTGCCGGGCAACTTCTTCAGATGTCCAAAGAGAGTTAGTTGCTCGTTTAAAAAAGCTATGGGCAGCCCAATCATTAAAAGCAAATAAAGGAGTGCAGTGGCTGCCAGTGCCATACGGTGCGGAAAAGTTTGGTGTGCCTGGTTCTCTCTTAAGGCATCACCCCCCATTAGCGCATCTCCTGCCAGCAGGACAACGGCGGGAAAAGCGGGCAGAATATAGGAAACAAGTTTCACTTTAGATAATGAAAAGAAGAGAATGAGGAGTGCCGACCATAGCCACAAAAACAGTCTTGCCCGTTGCTGTGCAGAGATGCTCGCTTGGTCGCGCAATCGCGCTACAGCAGAACCTAAAAAGGCTGTCCACGGAAAGAGGCCCGCCAGCAAGATAGGCACATAATAAAAAACAGGTTTCGATCTATGAAACTCTTTGGCCCCGGAGAATCGCGCCAGGTTCTCCTGCAAGAGAAAAGTGCTTAAAAAATTGGGAACACGCAACGACACCGCCCAATACCAGGGTAACGCTAAAAGCAGAGCCAAGGCAATGGCTACTCCCACGCCGTACCATTGCACAGCATTCCAACGTTTTGCCCAACATGCATAAACAAAGGTAATGGCCAAGGGCAGAACGATACCCACTGGCCCCTTGGATAGCAACGCGAGGCCCATGCCAATGCCAGTGAGAACATAACTGCTGAGCCAAGGGGCTTTGTCGTTTTCCTTAGAGGTGCCTTCAAACACAAACCAAAGCCCACAAAAAGTCAGAGTGATAGCGCAGCAAAGCAACATATCTGTATTAAAGCTGTGGGCCATGATAAATGGGAAAACTGATGTGCTCCAGACCAGGGCACTTGCGATTCCAGCACGCTCAGAAAACATGGCGTGCCCCAACTGCCAAACGGTCAGCATAACCACAATAGCAGCTAATGCCGAAACCAGCCGAGTAGAAGCTTCGGATACACCCAAGATGCGGTAGAAAATAGCGCCCAGCCAATAAACCAGTGGTGGTTTGTTGATGCGAGGGATGGTGTTGAGGTGGGGCACGATCCAATCGGGGGCTGCCCCATTAAAAGGCTGCGCCATTTCTAAGGCAGCCGAGGCATAACGCCCTTCATCGGGATTCCAGAGAGGTGCGTAATCTAAGCCATATAGCAGCAGCAAAGCTGCCAGCAGCAGAAACCAGCGTGGTGACAATGGGCGTTTGCCAGATGCAGGGTGGGGGAGTGTGGCACTACACAAAATTCAGGAGCGACCTCGCACGGGCGTGATCAGTGGCTGCATGGAACCGATGCGGGTTTCAATGGTATCCCCGGCTTTAACTGGGCCAACGCCAAAAGGGGTGCCTGTCATAATGCAATCACCAGGTTCGAGCGTGATGGACTCACTCAGAAATGCAATCAACTGGGCCGGAGAAAAGACCAACTGCTTGGTGCTACTCTGCTGGCGCACTTCACCATTCAAGCGCGTTTCGACTGGCAAATCAGCCGGGTCAATATCGGTATAGATAAAGGGGCCAAGAGGAGCATAAGTGTCAAATGATTTAGCGCGTGCCCATTGTGATTCCGAATTCTGAATGTCGCGGTCGCTGATGTCTTGGCCGATGGTGTAGCCAAAGATATAACTCGTTGCGTTTGCTTCGCTGGCACCTTTGCATCGCTTGCCGATGACGATGGTGAGTTCTCCTTCATAATCCGTGCGATGTTCGGGATAGGCCACTTCGACCGCTTCGCCTTGCGCAATAATTGCGCTGGGAGCCTTGAACCACATGAGCGGCACTTCCGGCACGGGTTTGCCCGATTCCTTGGCGTGGTCAACATAATTGAGGCCGATGGCAAACAATTTCGAGGGTGCTACGGGTGATAAAATCTTCAGGTCAGCCACCGGTGCCGACTGACCTGTGCGTTGTGGGGATTCAAACAAATTACCAATGAAATGCGCTGTATCGCCTTCTATTTCGGCATATTGTGACAAGTTGTTAATCAAAAATCGTCCGTAAACAGGCATCACAACTCCTTTATTGCTGCTGCATCATTTTATCATATTTCTTATTTTGGCATAGCATTGACAGCATAGGATCAATCTATTATATTACTGTTAAATAGTTGATTGATTAGTCAATTAAGTAAATTAACGCTTTAACTTAGGAGGCGATATGCCGCTGCGCAAAGAGGAGGACTACGAGGCCAAACGCCAACAGATTATTGATGGCGCACTGGAGGTCTTCGCTTCTCTGGGCTACGAAAAGGCCAGCAATAAAGCGATTGCCCAGGCTGCGGGTATCGGCTCACCGGGTTTGATTTATCACTACTTTCAGGACAAAGAACACCTGTATCGTGAGGTATTGGAGCAACGCCTGACCGTGCTGCAATTGCTGGCTCATCCCCAGGAACTGGAAGGGCTACCACCCAATGAGGCTTTGAGCCGCCTTGGGCGTGCTTTTCTGCAAATGCTGGATGCACCTCAGTCGCGCTCGCTGCTGCGCTTAATGTTTAGCGACGCGGCCCGTGATCCCCTGGTCGCTGGACTCTTCTGGCAGACTGGGCCGGTGCGGGGTTTGGGATTTCTGGAACAATACCTCGCCAATACTATGCAAGCTGGGCAGTTGCGCCAAGTCAATCCCACTTTTGCGGCGATGCAGTTTATGGGGCCATTAGTGATGTATCTGCTGGCACGCACTGTTTTTGAGACATCGTCACTGGCGACTATTGACCGGGAGGCCATGCTGGAGCAGCACATCATGCTTTTCCTGGAGGCCATGCGCCCCACTGCTCCCTGAATTTCTAACGACAGCACGGTCCCTAAGGCGTAGCCAGTTTAGAGCCACCAGTCATAGTTCGATGCAGGAAATATGAATCTCAAGATGGCGTTCCTGTCTGGCGAGTTTATCAGGAAATCGGAGCTAAAAATGAAGAAGGAGAATTAACATGGCAGACCCGCAAGTGCTGGTGGTAGGAGCCGGGCCAACAGGTTTAGTGCTTGCATTGTGGCTGACCAAAGCCGGGGTTGCGGTGCGCATCATTGACAAAACGGCGGGGCCGGGCACGACCTCACGGGCTATTGTGCTCCAGGCCCGCACGCTTGAGTTCTATCGGCAGTTGGGTGTAGACCGCATCGCTATTGAGCGGGGCATTGACTTCAAAGCTGTGAATCTCTGGATCAGGGGCGGACGCGTAGGGCGCGTGCCGTTTGGCAATATTGGAGAGGCCATTAGCCCTTATCCCTACGCTCTCATTTTTCCGCAAGACCTGCACGAACAAATGCTGGTGGAGCAGCTTAACCTCTTGGGCGTTCATGTTGAGCGGGAGACCGAATTAGTGGACTTTACCTGCGACGGGGATGGGGTGCGTGCCGAATTGCGCACCAAGGCTGGCGAACCGGAAGTCTATCACGCTGCCTATCTCGTGGGTTGCGATGGTGCCCACTCGACGGTGCGCGAGAAATTAGCAGTTGGCTTCCCCGGCGGCACTTACGCCGACACCTATTATGTGGCAGACATCCTGGGGAGCGGCCCAGTTTTTGATGGTGAGATGCATGGCGCTCTTGATTATGCCGACTTTCTGGCGATGTTTCCCATGCAAGGGGGCGGAAGAGCGCGGCTGGTTGGCACAGTCCGTAAGAAACTGCATCATCAACAAGATTTGCGATGGGAGGATGTTAACCAAAGCATTGTGCGGCGACTGAAGATAAAGGTCGAAGCCGTCAACTGGTTCTCCACTTATCGGGTGCATCATCGCGTCGCCTCCCACTTTCAACAAGGGCGTGTCTTCTTGTTAGGGGACGCCGCTCATGTCCACAGCCCGGTGGGTGGACAGGGAATGAATACCGGCATCGGCGATGCTGTTAACCTGGCCTGGAAATTGGTTGCAGTCCTACGGGACGCTGCGCCTACATCATTGTTAGAAACCTATGAGCCGGAACGCGTTGCTTTTGCGCAAAAACTGGTGGCTACTACGGATCGAGCCTTCACTTTTGTCAGTGCTCATGGGCCGTTGGCAAGGCGCGTGCGGCTGCGCGTTGTGCCGCGCCTCCTGCCTTTCCTGTTTCGATTTGCCTTCTTTCGTCGCCTGATGTTCCGCACCATCTCGCAGACAGCGATTCGGTATCCCAACAGCCCTCTCAGCCAAGGACAGGTGGGTACTGTTGAAGGTGGGGATCGCCTGCCTTGGGTGCCATTCAAGGACGTGACTGGCAAGATGACAGACAATTTCGTGCCCCTAACATCATTGGATTGGCAGGTTCACTGCTATGGAGAGGCCGCGCCAGAATTAAAAACTATATGCGAGACCCGACGGTTGCCCCTCCATGTCTTTTCGTGGAACTCTGCCGCAGCACAAGCGGGCCTGACCCAAAACGCGGCCTACCTAGTGCGACCTGATGGATACATCGGGTTGGTAGATAGCGGGGCTAACTCTGCTAACCTTACTGCTTACCTGGAGCGGTGGACAGGTTGACCTTATGAATCTGCACAGATTGGCGTTCAATGCCACACGCCGGTAGAAGTGCCAACTAGATCGTGTGTTGACGCAGCACACAGGCTTACCTATACTAATCCGATGCGTCTGAGGCTCGTGGAACTGAACGGTTGTTGATTCGTTTAGCCCATAGGTTGAAAGAGTAGAATCGGTGGCGTGAGCCGACGTGGAGTTGAGGAGAAAATTTAGTTGCATACTTTTGTTACCATTTTACAGATAGCGTCCGCTTTGCTGTTGGTCGTGTTGATGGCTGTGCAAACCGATAAAGCCGAACAGGGCGGCGTCATGGGCATTGGAGCCGCTGGTGGCCGTTCTTCGAGCGATATTGATGTAGCCGTTGGCCCGGAGCGCATCCTGAAACCGCTCACCAAATGGGCTGGGATCGGGTTCCTCTTTGCTTCCATCTTAGGGGCCGTGCCAGCCGATAGCATCAATATCATTCACGTCGTGGTGACTCTGGCGATTTACCTCGTCGTCATGTTGTATGGAGACATCATCTGGCGCACCCTGCTAGGCACTCGTCGTTAAACCTTAAAGTCGTAAAGCCTCGTCGCAGTGGCGGAATGGCAGACGCGCCAGCTTGAGGGGCTGGTGGGGGCAACCCCGTGGAGGTTCGAGTCCTCTCTGCGACATTAAAGATAAACGCAACTTGACATTGCTCGCTAATCTGGGGGCAATGTCATTTTCTTTTATTAACCTCTCCAAAGTTCTACCCTGAGAAAGCCGAACATTATGCAGCGTAACAGTTGGAGCACATTTTTGTTCCCTCCCATAAAGTGGTTGCTAATAAGCTGCACAGTAGGCTACCTATTTGTAGCAACGGCCAATGTCGGAACCCCCGCAACCGTTAATCCTCTCCATGTTTTAATTGTTGGTGGTGGGCCGGACAAAGAGAACAACCAGGTCGCCATTGAAAGCAATGTCCGTTATGTGGGACGCCTGCTACCGCCTGGCACGGTGCATACCACGCTATTCGCCGATGGCAACCCGCGCCATGCGACAGTGCTGTACGATGAAGACATGCGTGCGCTGGCACCAGCCCGTCAATTATTGACCTTGCTGCTCTCCGGGCGCGAGGGTGCTGCCGATGCTTCCCACTATCGCCCACCAAACCTCGGTCTTTCTTTAGACGGCGCGGCCCGGCTTGCGCCTATTAACAACGCCTTTACTCAACTGGCTCATGATACAGCCTCAAATAGCTTTCCGGTATTGTTGTACTTCACTGGACATGGCAGCCCGGATGATGCGGATAAGGAAAATAATAAATTCGATCTGTGGGATGGAGAGCACAAAGGCGAGGCCCTTTCGGTGCGGCAGTTGGCGCAACAGGTGGCGCGTCTGCCCGCTAATGTGCCCGTTACTCTTGTGATGGTGCAGTGCTTTGCTGGCTCTTTTGGCAACTTGCTCTTTGAAGGTGGCGATCCACAGGGGCAACCCATCAAGCGCGACTTGGCTGGTTTTTTTGCAACAGTTAAAGACCACATGGCTGCTGGCTGCACCTCCGCCGTCAACGAAGCCGAATATCACGACTTTACTTCTTATTTCTTTGCGGCGCTGACAGGCCGTGACCGTATGGGCCGTGCTATCACGGGGGCTGATTACAATCATGATGGGCGCGTGGGTATGGACGAAGCCTACTGTTACACCCTGTCCCACGATGTCACTATTGACATTCCAGTCTGCACCTCCGATGTCTTCTTGCGTCGTTGGGTTAAAGGCGCAGACACCAAAATCTTCCAGATTCCCTATAGCGATGTGCAAGCCTGGGCCACTCCTGCCCAACGTGCCGCCCTTGAAGCCTTATCCAGACAATTACATCTAAGTGGTGATGGGCGATTGGACGAAGCCTATCGGAACTTGAGCGATATGCCTTCGAGCGTGGCAATGGACAAACTGCGGCGCGGCGCAATCTATCAAAGGAATCTGCACACCATACAGCACTTTGATGCCCTGCGCCTCAAGGGACGCCGCGCCTTGCTGCGCCAGTGGCCTGCACTCCGCACACCTGGCACCAAAAGCTACACCTCTGTGGAGAACAAAGCCTTAGCCGCTCTAACGCGCCAAATCAAAGCCGGGCGGTGGCAAGACCTGCTTAGCACGGCAGGAAGCTTAGATAAGGCCGTGGAGTCTATGGAATCACAGGAAGCCGCCGAGTCTTACCTGGTGCGCTTTGTGCGATTGTGCAAAAGTGTGGTGTTAGCGCATAACCTGCAAGAACATGGCGACCCAGCACTGCAAGCACGGTTTAATCACCTTGTGGAACTGGAAGGGCAAACCTTATTGTCACCTGCTACCAGTACTCCTCGCTGATAGCTGCGAAAGGTTCGAGCTGGTAACCCCATAGTTCGTTATTCTGAGCAGGGCGAAAAATCTGGTAGGAGTCCTTTGATAGAGTACTAATTACACCTGTATAACTCCGCACAGCAAATTCTTCGCCTTGCTCAGAATGACAGTGATGCAAATAAACAGTGCTTGTCAACTAACCTTTGGTTCGTTATCCAGTGAACGCCAGAGATACCAGGAAGCAACGCTACGATAAGGCTGCCACGGTTCAGCAATGCTGCGCATCACCGTTGGTGACGGTGGTTCAGACAGGTCGTAAATCTTACGCATAGCATTACGTAGCCCTAAATCATCTACTGCCAGAATATCGAGCCGTCCCAGAGAAAAAATCAGAAACATCTCGGCTGTCCAACGACCAATGCCGCGCACGGGGATGAGGGCCGCAATAATTTCCTCTTCGTCCATTTTCTGAAACTTTTGGGAATCAATGGCACCACTCACAAAGTGTTCTGCCAAATCTCGAATAGAACGAGTTTTGTTAGCCGATAAACCAATGCCACGCAAGGATTCATCGGAGAGCTTTAGCACATAATCGGGGGGTGGGAAATCATGGTCAGCAGCCAGGGCTGCAAATCTGCCGCGAATGGCACGCGCCGCATAGGTCGAAATCTGCTGGCCGATGATACTGGATGAAAGGGCACGCCATGCATCCGGCTCCGAGCGCATCTCGCATGGCCCGACCCGTTTAATCACTGCGGCTAAGAGGGGATCAGACTTTTTGAGATGATTTACGGCGCGGGTGTGCAATCGCTTAATAGATGCTGGGTCAGTGGGAGGTGCCCTACGCTGCCCTTTGCCGGACGGCGCAGCGTGTGCATCATTGGCTGCTTTGGTATTTGTTTTCATCAGTGTTTGATACGAATTTATGATTTATCAGGGCTTCGTAAAATCCAGACACATCAGCATGGAGAGGGAGACCCGCAACTTGAGCATCTCCTAATTCGATAATTGACCAGTTGCCATCCCGTCGCTTTGCCACATCCATTGTAAAGAAGTCGCTCTGCACTGCTTGCGCGGCGTTACAAAACTGATCTAACGGAAGGGCATCAACGGAATAGTTGCCTTCTTCCCAGTATTCAGCAACGAAGATTGGCTGGTGATGCCAAAAGAAAATACGATGCTCTTGAATGAGCGGCATTCCGCTTTTGCTATGAGTAGTCAGTGGCTCAAACTCTATAAATTCTCGAAAGACCAGACCTTCATTTAAGCTCTCATCTTGCAGTTCCACAAAGCGGCGCACCACCCGCTCAACAGCCGCACGATCAGCCGCCGACGGAATAAAACAGGCTTCTGCCCATTCATGTTTACGTGACTTTACATAGTCCTTAACGATGATTGGTGCCGCGCCAAAAACTTCCAGGTGCTGCATAATCTCGTCAAATGGAATGTGATTAACATCGCCGGAGTAGGGAAGCCACACCGACTGTGCTGTCCACGCCTGCAAAGCCGGATACCATTCAGGTAAATAATGGCAATGCTGATAGGCAGCAGGACTATTGATGAGCTGGATACCTCGCCCCATTAACGCATTAAACAGTTCGCTATACTGCGTTGGGCGCAACATCCAACCGCGATAAATGCCCGATGTTAGCTCTGCTTCCTCTCTCACCCGTCGCACCGCTTGGGCTGCATCTTGCGCATTGACTAGGGCTTCGTAATCTATCACCGCATAGGACAGCCCTAAGCTTTCCACAGCCGCAACTTCGCGTGCATAATCGGCATCTGGTTTTCTGGGAGTCAGCGGATCGGAACAGAAAATGAGCTTCATCGTGGAATTCTCTTACTGTGCCAATTCTTCCATTTGAGCGATAGTCTCATCGAATACATCTAACGCTTGCTGAATGGGATGAGGGGTTGCCATATCAACGCCTGCGCCACGTAAGAGATTGATGGAAGTATCCGAGCCGCCACCACGCAAGAAGTTCAGATAACGCTCTACGGCGGGTTGTCCTTCTTCTAGAATTTGTTTAGAGAGAGCCGCCGCTGCCGAAATGCCGGTGGCATATTGGTAGACGTAGAAGTTGTAGTAGAAGTGAGGAATACGCGCCCATTCGATGGCGGCGCAATCATCTACATTGACTTCCGCACCGTAATAATCCTTATTGATTTGCAGATACATTTGACTCATGCTTTCGGCAGTGAGGGCTTCACCGCTTTCTACCGCTTGATGAATCTTTAGCTCGAATTCTGCAAAGAGCGTTTGACGGTAGAGCGTAGTGCGGAAGCCTTCGGCGTGCGAGTTTAAGAGATACAGTTGCAAGGCACGGTCATCGTCGCGCTTGGCCTGTTCGACCAAATGGTGGGTGAGCAATGCCTCGTTTAAGGTGCTGGCAACTTCCGCCACAAAGATGGTATAGCCTGCGTAGATATACGGCTGGGCTTCGCGGGCAAAATAGGAGTGCATGGAGTGGCCGAACTCGTGGGCGAGGGTAAAGGTGCGGTGTAAGTCGTCCTGCCAGTTCATTAGGATGTAGGGTGGGGTGGCATACGAGCCATCGCTGAAAGCACCGCTGGTTTTGCCTTCATTTTCCAGGACATCCACCCAACGGGACTCAAAACCCTGCTGCAAAACTTGTGCGTATTTGCTTCCCAATGGCTGCACCGCATCACGCACCATTTTCTGAGCTTGCTCGTAAGGCACAGGGCGATCAATATCGGCCACCATTGGCACGTATAAGTCCCACATCTGCAAGTCTTCCAGACCCAGTAGCTTTTTGCGCAAGCGCAGGTAGCGATGCAAAACCGGCAACCGCTCGCGCACGGTCGAGATCAGGTTGTGATAAACCTCAACCGGAATATCATCGGGAGCCAGGGCCGCTTGCAAAGCTGACTCATAATGGCGCACCCGTGCGTTACAGACGTTGGCTTTAATGGCACCAGAAAGGGTTGCCGCGAGAGTGTTGCGCCATTTGAAGTATTCGCCGTGCATGGTGCGGAAAGCTTCTTCGCGCACGCGGCGATCACGATTTTCTAAGAAGCTGAGATAGCGCCCATGCGACAGTTCGGCTTCCTGTCCGTTTTCATCATGCACCGGGGGGAACTTTAAGTCAGCATTATTGAAGAGGGCAAAGACGGTGTCCGTGCCGTTCATCGCTTCTTGCGCCTGTGCCAGAACATCTTCGACTTCGGCACTGCGCACATGAGGCCGACGGCGTTCCAGGGTTTCAAAGTAGTAATCATAAAGCTTTAACCCTGGTTCCTGTGCGGCAAAATCGCGCAACTGTTCTGGCGACAGGCTCAGGATTTGCGGCTCAATAAAAGCCGTCGCCGAGGCCAGGCGAGTGCCCAGCATTTGCGAGCGGTCGGAACGGGCCTGCGCTTCTGCATTGCCATTATCCTCGCTACGTCGCAAAGAGGCATACGAGCGCACCCGGCCAAACACGGTGCCGATTTCGTCACGGAGTTGCAGACATTGCAATAGGTTCTGCGCTGATTGGATAAAGGCATCCTGCATGGCGGGAAATGAACCCATCATGGATTCGACTCGTGCAAAGTCGGCTTCCCACGCCGCATCGTCGGCATAGACCACCGATAAATCCCAGGTTAATTCGGTAGGCACTTCGATGCGCTTAGGCAACTTTTTGATTTCAGGTTTGGTTGTGGCTTCCGTAGACATTAAGCATCCTCACAGGTTAAAGGCATCTCTATAAGCTAATCTTCCTAAGTATAAGCTGTGGCTCTAACTGAGGCATTCCATTCGTTTAGCAAGAAATCAGGAAAGTAGGAACAAGAAACAAGTTGCCTTAGTGAAGTGACAAGAAAATGCCGCGTTCACCCGTTAAATTCCTGCTTCTCCGTATCCTGATTTCCTGTAAATCATCCGTAGCCCTTGGTGGAGCGCCGCCTGAAAATATGGTGAAATCAGGTGGTGCCATATTCTTTACCTGCCTGTAACATGGGTGAAATGGGGCGGCTGTAAAATGAGTTGAGATAGATAAAGGGAGGTAAGAACTTCATGAAGCAAATCGTGGCTGTGTTGCGGCCTCACAAATTACAAGATGTGAAAAATGCCCTGTTGGAAATGGGTGTGGTGGGTATGACGGTGACCGATGTCCGTGGCGCAGGTCGCCAGAAAGGGCATGTGGAGCGTTATCGTGGCAGTGAATATACCGTTGATCTGCTGAGTAAGGTCAAAATTGAAATTGTGCTGAAAGAGGATCAAGTAGATGCGGTCGTTAAGACTATCAGCGAGACCGCGCGCACGGGTGAGATTGGTGATGGCAAAATCTTTGTCCTGCCCGTGGAACAGATTATCCGTGTTCGCACCGGGGATCGAGATCAAGACGCACTCTGATGTGGAACTTCTAACCAGATAAAATGCAACGTCATCAGAATAGTCTGTCATGCTGAACGCAGCGAAGCATCTGGTAACGGCATTCGTAAAGCAATAGGTGAACCATAGATTCTATAGCTCCGCAAAGTAGATGCTTCACTACGCTCAACATGACACACGCCGTGAAATGGGGTTTCTAATTTTGTAGTGCCCTGAGACTTTCAACAGCAGAGCCAGCAGACCCTATGGGGCGTCTGCTGGCTCTGCTGTTGTTTAACTACAGTTACTTCTTATTTGCCGTTTATCCGACTCCATCGGCAACCATAACTTTACCCTCTAAAACCAAACCTTCAATCATCCTACTGAGCACAGGTAGCTCTTCATCTTCTAAATTAGGATTGATTCGGCTCTGAGGCAAACCCAGACAATGGCTGAGCGAGGTCAAGAGATTACTGCCCATGACTTCCTCTGCACTCTTATCCTGTGCCTGAGCTTCAAAGAGAGGTCTAGCTTCGGCCAGGCTTTGATTAATGGCCGCAGTGGTGGATTTTTTAACAGGCTGCTCCGGGCGTGCCTGTAGCACTTCGATAATGCTGCTGACCCACGGCGCTAAACGATTCTCAAACTCGGTTCGATTTAACCCACTAAACACCATGTAAAAGGTGAGTTCACAGGGAATTCTGGCCCGGTTAAAGCCCAGTTCCTGGAGCAATTCGCCTCCATAGTAGCGGCCCCATAAGGCGATAGAACTGTAAGTGTGGCAGCCGCAGAGCATGGCGGCACAGGCCAGAGCCAGAATCGAGGAGAGCGCATAGCGCCTGCCACGACTTCGCCTAAAATCTTGGATGCCGTCTAAAACCTCAATCAGTGGTTGACAGGAGGCTAAGACCTTGAGCGAAGTGAGACTTTGCGAGGTGGCAGCTCGTGGCGGCGTAGCGTCTCCTGCTTGGCCGCCGCGTCGGGAAGACTCCTGGAGGGCTGCCACAGCCTGGGGGTCAATCCCCTGGCGTTGACCATCCGCACTTAAAACAACCTTTAATTTGCCAGTGGCCAACCAATGGCGGATCATCCTCTGTGTGGTCTTTAACTGGTGAGCCGCTTGCGCCACTGTCAGGGCGTTAGATGCCTCAACTTCATCTTCGCCCCTGTTGCACCGAGTGCTTTTCGTCATGAGGAACTCCGTTTCTTGCTGTCAAAGAGCGTGCATCCTAAGCGTAGTGACACGAAAATCTGGAGGCCACATACTACATCGTTGGCCTCCAGATTTCTATTCGTGAACGAGTTTAAAACTTAGGCTGAACTGCTAACGGTTTCCGGTTTTAAAGCGGTGCCCCGTGCCAATAACTCATCCGCTGAGGCTGCATAATGCTCCCGGCCAGCCGAGTGGGTGGGGAACTCTGGATAAGCATGAGCGCCATGCTCGTGCAGGTCAATACCCTCGATCTCACCGTGTTCCGAGACACGCAGGGTGCCGGTTAGCTTGACTAAATACATCATCGCCATGGCGACTGCAAAGGTCGTTATTGTCACTGCCGCGCTGCCGATGAACTGCGCGATAAGCTGGTTCATGCCGCCATGATAAAAGAGGCCCGTGACTTTAGTGGAGTTATCAGCGCCCATCTGCCCGGCTGCGCCATACTGACCACAGGCGAACAAGCCTAAGCTGAGCGTGCCCCAAATGCCAGCGAATCCATGCACCGCAACGGCACCGACGGGATCGTCAATGCGCAGCCACTCGATGAAGTCCACGGCCATAACCACTACTACACCGGCAATAGTGCCAATCAGCACGGCACCGGTGGGCGAAACCCAGTAACAAGGGCAGGTAATGGCGACTAAGCCCGCCAGGAAGCCGTTAACCGTGATGCCGCAGTCCCAGGTCTTGCCACGAGGAAAGGCATAGAAGAGCGCACTCAGACCAGCCGCGCAAGCCGCTAAGGTGGTGTTGGTGGCGACACGGCCAATGCCCTGCGCATCCATTGCGGATAATGTGCTGCCAGGATTGAACCCATACCAACCGAACCACAGGATAACGCCACCGACAGAAGCTAAGAGCAAGTCATGGCCAGGTGGTAAGCCGCCTCCATCACGTTTGAAGACACGTCCTAAGCGCGGCCCTAGAGCTATCGCACCGGCTAAGGCGATGAAGCCACCAATGGTATGCACCACCGTTGAACCAGCAAAGTCATGGAAGGGCACACCCAGCGACTCGAACATGTTGCCCTTGCTGCCCATCGTAGCGAGCCAGCCATCCGGCCCCCACGCCCAGTGGCCCACAATCGGATAAATGAAGCCGCTTACGCCAACGCTGTAGAAGAGGTCGCCCACAAAGCCGGTGCGTCCCAACATGGCACCCGATGTGATGGTGCTACAGGTATCGGCGAAAGCATACTGGAAGAGCCAGAATGCGATCACGGGGACGCCCGTAGTGCCGTAGGTGTCGGGAATATTGGAGAGAGCGAAGAAATTATAGGCCGGGCCTTTCGCGCTGGGGTCCCAGTGGCCCATGCCAATCCAACCATTGCCGTAGCAAAACATAAAGGCGAAGCCAAAAGCCCAGAACAGCAAGCCGCACAAGCAGGTGTCTACGATGCCTTCGAGAATGATGTTGACCGACTCTTTAGAGCGGGCAAAGCCAGCTTCCAAACACATAAAGCCTGCCTGCATGAAGAACACCAGGAAGGCGGCGATCAGGGTCCAGGCGGTGTTGATGGCGTTGATGTCATTGATGCGATCCGGCAACTTGGGCGCATCGTCGGCATGAGCCGAATGAAAAAACAGGGCGCTGACGGTGATGATGATGGCGAAGAGCGCCACCAGGCCAAACATTTTACCGGCCACTGCCAGCACATACCTCCGGCGAAAGTCAGGCTTCCGCATCTCCTCCGACAATCTTTGCAGCATACAATTGCTCTCCTCAGAATATTGCAGTCATTGTCCCCACCGTTAAGGCGACGCAACAACTAATCACTGAAAAGTATTGTAGTCACTGCTAATTTCACTTAAGTGTGCTGGGGGTAAAATTCGCGTAACAATTTGATTACGATTATGTTTCTTGAGGGCTGGGAGAGAAGCGTTGAAACCGAGAATGGTATGAGTAGACGCGGAGATTAAAGAAGTGTAGTTTCCTTGGGCCAGTGGTTAAAACCACGGGCTGCAAGATCAAGTCCGCCTGCGCGGACTCCTCTAGTCGCCGCAGGGCGACTTCGTTTTGCAGCCCGTGACTTGAGTCACGGCTAGTGCGTAGCAATGAGTTCTTAGCCCTAAGAGACTGGCTCTTTAGGCTGCATGCCGTTGCTGGAGCCTTCAATGGTGATAAAAGGTTGTCCTTCTGGGGCGCGAGTGGGAATGCGCTGATGGATGTTGTCACTGTGCGCGACAGCTTCTTCATCGGCGTTTAATTCGACCAGTGCCTTAATGTGATAGGGCACTGAAATCACGACTACGCCCGGCACGCTGCGCAGGCGCAAATGGAGCATAACGCCAGCCTGACCATGCAGCAGTTTGGCCCAGAAACCTTCAGGGACGAATTCTGGAATAATGAGTGTGATTAAGGAGCGCGGCTCAACTTCCCGTAGGTGCTTAATGTGGGTTAGAATAGGCTCCGCCAGAGAACGATAGGGCGAGGGCAGAATTTGGAGGGGAATGCCCCGTGACCACAGCGTCCAACGTTCGCGCACGCGCTTTTCGCGGTTAGGATCAATAGACACATGAATGGCTTTGGTGTCCTCAGAAATCGCGCGGGCATATTGAAGTGCCGGAATAACCCCCTGGTGGATGTCGGGGGCTAATACCAAAACATGATGCCGCCAGCCTTGACGCGGGCGATAGGTTTGCAAACTTAGCTGCTTGGCCACGCTGCGATAGTGCGCGTTAATGCGCAGGAAAAGCACAATCAGAGCCGGAATCAGGAAAACCACGACCCATGCTCCATGTGAGAACTTGACCACGCCGAAGATGATGGTAACGATACAGGTCGCAATAGCTCCCACGGCATTATTGGCGGCCTTGAATTGCCAACCGGGGGTCTTGAGCCGCAGCCAGCGTTTTACCATCCCCGCTTGGCTAAGTGTAAAGGAGAGGAATACGCCCACCGCATACAGTGGAATGAGGTAATGCACGCTACCTTTGAAGATGATAACGAGGAGAATACTAAAGAATGCCAAGATTTTGATGCCGTTATCGAAGACGAGTTTGTCACCGATATTATTAAGCTGACGGGGCAGAAAACCATCTTGGGCTTGCAGGGCACATAAGCGCGGGAAGCCAGCAAAGCTGGTGTTGGCAGCCAGAATCAAGATAATACACGTCACAATCTGCAACGTTAGATATAAGCCGCCTTTGCCAAAAACGGCGATGCCAATTTGCGATAGTACAGTTTCACCTAGTGCGCCATCAGCAGGGTTTATCACGGCATCCGGCGGCAGGGCATTAACCTGCACAGCCAAGTAACTCACACCCATGAAGATGGTGCCTAACAGGAAGGCGAGCCAACTCATGGTAATGGCAGCGTTGCGCGAAGCTGGCTCTTTGAAAGCCTGGACACCATTGCTGATAGCCTCGACACCAGTGAGGGCTGTACAGCCAGAAGCAAAAGCGTGCAGGATCAGGAACAACCCGAACGTAGCCGTTTCCCCACTTGCCCCGCCTTCACTCAAAAGTTTTGCTGTCTGGTAATCGGCTGCCGAATGGACGGGCAGGAGAGAGTGTAGCACCAACAATCTATAGAGTCCGATGCCCACCAGAGCATACATCAGCAGGATAAACGAATAGGCCGGAAACGCGAACACTGCGCCACTCTCGCGCACCCCGCGCAAGTTAATGAGGGCAATGACGATAATGGACAATACACATAGGGGCACAATCTGATTATCTATGTTATGCCCATAAACTTTGAGCAGCGAGTTAATCGCCGCGATGCCTGCCGAGACGCTTACGGAAACGGTGAGAATATAATCCACGAGGAGCGAGGCTCCCGCTGCCTGCGCCGGTATCTCACCCAAATTGTCACGCGCCACAATATAAGCTCCGCCGCCGTTGGGGTAGGCCATTACGGTCTGGCGATAGCTAATGACAACAATGCCTAATAACACCACAATCGCCAGGCTCAGCCACGGCGTTAGAGTGAAATGTGCGGTTCCTGCAATAAGCAGGGCGGCCATAATTTCTTCTGAGGCGTAAGCGACAGAGGACAACGCATCGGAAGCGAAGATCGGTAGAGCTAAAATTTTGGTGAGGCGTTCATGCTCGGCGTGTTCGGTCGGCAGAGGTTTGCCAATGAGGAGACGTTTAAAGGAAATTGCCATCGGATTTTGTCACTCCATCCGGTTCAATGAAAATTGTCGGGTTGAGTTTAGTCAAAACCCGACGTTTAATATAGCGCAAGTGGTCACCTGTTAGTTTTGTCATTTCGAGCGGAGTGACCGTAGGGAGCGCAGTCGAGAAATCTTTCCGGTAAGGCTCCATAGTTTCAGTTCAAAGATTCCTCGACTGCACTGCACTTCGTTACACTCCGTTTCGCTCCGCTCGGAATGACACTATCACTAATGAGTAGCAAAGTGGGTTAATTTATACAAGAGGCAATCTTTTCATCGGTGCAGAGCCATAAAAATACCACCAGCACTAGCTAACAATGCAGCGATGGCTATGCTCAGAGACACCAGCCATTGAGTTTTCCATCGGGCTTCAATTTCCTGACGGGTAGTGTTTGCGCTTTCCCGCTCTGCTTGCTGGCGAGCAAAGAGGTCTTCTAGGCGCGTGTGATGATCGGTTAGTTGGCCCCGCACCGCTTCGACCTGCTCAGTTGCTTTACCCGTAGCCTCTTTGAGTTCGGGTAATTGCGCGGAGAGTTGCGGAAGTTGAGCCGCAAGCTCGCCTTGCCCCTTGGCGACTTCATTGAGCCGCCCGCCGATTTCATCGAAGCGCCCGGCCAACTCATCCAATCGTTGCGAGAGTTCAGCCCGCATTTGCAATTGCGCGGCGCGGGCCGCATCATCAAAACGCTCGACAATACTGGGCAGGGCAGTGGTATGGAGTTCGATTTCTCCCACCCGTTGCGTCAAATCCTGCACTTCTTTTTCGAGCGTGTCCTGGTCTTCGGAAAGGCGATTCCACGCGCCGTTCATGCCCGTAAGTGCCGACAGTGCGTGCGAGCCATCACCTTCGGCAAAGATGGATTGCTCCATCACCTTCTTTGCGGCCAGGACTTCCTGGATGCCAAACTCAAAGTGGCGCATGTGGATTTTCTTCTCCACGTCTGGGCCGGGTTCAGCCGTTGCCATTTGCGCCGCTTTTAAGACCGCGTTTTTGATGTCACCGCCGCTGACTTCATATTTTTTGCCAAGCTCCGCGAAATTGACATCCGGCGCGAGCGGTGTTTTCTTTTCGTGCAGTTGCACCCGCCAGATTTTCGCCCGCTCCGCCGGGCCAGGCATTTCAAACAGAATGTGAGTCCGCACGCGCCGCTCAAATGCCGGGTCGAAGTTAGCCGCCAGGTTAGTGGCGAAAATGACGACTCCGGCGAATTCTTCCAATTCTTTCAGCAATACGTTAACCACCGTATTGGCTTCGCGTTGATAACCTTGCGTGACTGCGGTAAAGCGTCGCCCCGCAATGGCATCCGCTTCGTCAAAGAAGAGCACTGCATCCTGCTCGGCGGCAGCCCGGAACACGGCAGATACATTCTTGCCAGTTTCTCCTGCCCATAAGCTCTCCATCTCCGAATAGCGCACCACCAAGAGCTTTTTGCCCAGAGCGTTCGCTATCGCCTCGGCGCAGATGGTCTTGCCGGTGCCAGGTGGCCCGGCGAAGTTAAAGGCCAGACCCAGGCCGGAAGCATGACGCTCGGCCAAACCCCAGCGTTGGAAAATAAGGTCATGCTTTTTAATTTGAGTCAAGGCATGATCGAGGGCACGCAGAGTGGATGGCGGCAGGATTACATCATTAAAAGTGCGGCGCGGCACAATCGCTTCGACTAGCTCGCGCTTTGCGCCGACGGTGCCGAAAAAGAGATCACGTAAAGGATTAGCCATATTTAGCTTTCAGTGGTCAGCTAGCAGCGGTCAGCTTTTAGCAGCCACCCATTTTGTATGCTTATGTGCATCGAAATTGCACTCAGCCTTATTAAGTATAGTTGTCAGAACTGTATCGTGAGTAGCGGGAGCCATTTAGAGCTTGGAGTGCTGCTCTACTTATGAAAGATCTCAAAGAATTAAAAGTCTGGCAAAAGAGTCACCACTTAACACTGAACGTATATCGAGCGTCCAATGAGTTTTCTAAAAGCGAATTGTATGGCTTAACCAGCCAAATGCGCAGAGCTTGCGCATCTATCCCAGCTAATATCGCTGAAGGTTGCGGGCGCAAAGGCGATGCTGAATTTGCACGGTTTCTCCAGATAGCGATGGGATCGGCCTGTGAATTAGAGTATCATCTCTTGCTTGCCCATGATCTTGGTTATTTACCCGCCACAAATTATTTACTATTGTCACAAAACACCATTGAGGTTAAGCGGATGCTTACGGTGCTGATCCAAAAGCTGACCGCTGATCGCTGAAAGCTAAAGGCCAATTATGACTTATACCAACCAACTCGCGGGCGAGAAAAGCCCCTATTTATTGCAACACCAGCACAATCCGGTGGATTGGATGCCCTGGGGCGAAGCAGCTTTTGCGCGTGCGCGTGCCGAAGACAAGCCGATTTTCTTATCGGTTGGCTATTCCACCTGCCACTGGTGCCATGTCATGGAGCGCGAAAGTTTTGAAAATGAAACGGTGGCGACCATCATGAACCAGCACTTTATCAATATCAAGGTTGACCGTGAAGAACGGCCCGATGTGGATCGCGTCTACATGACATTTGTGCAGGCGACCACAGGTTCGGGTGGCTGGCCGATGTCAGTCTTCTTAACACCAGAATTGAATCCGTTCTATGGCGGCACTTACTTTCCGCCCGATGATCGCTATGGGCATCCGGGTTTTGCTTCCCTGCTGCTGCACATCGCCAACGCCTGGCAAAAAGACCGCGCCAAGGTGGAATCCTCTGGCACCAATACAGTGGAAGCTCTGCAACGCTACACCCAACTGGAAGCGCAACAGGAGGAACTGCCGTGGGATGCTATTCTTGACAACTGCTACACCCATTTCCAGCAGACTTTTGATCGTCGCTGGGGTGGTTTTGGCGAAGCTCCGAAGTTTCCACGTCCCGTGCAGCATGATTTTTTGCATCGCTATTATGCCTTGCGCGGGGATAAGCGGGCGCTGCAAATGTCGGAGCAAACCTTAAGGGCCATAAGCAATGGCGGCATGAATGACCAGTTGGGTGGCGGGTTTCATCGCTATAGTGTAGATGAGCAATGGATTGTATCGCACTTTGAGAAGATGCTCTACGACCAGGCACAACTCGTGGTGTCTTATCTCGAAATGTATCAACTAACGCATGACGAACTGCACGCGCAAACGGCACGGGTTGTTCTCGATTATGTGCTACGTGATATGACGCACCCCGCAGGTGGATTTTATTCGGCAGAAGATGCCGACTCTTTGCCTTCACCCGAAGCTCCACATAAAGAAGAGGGAGCTTTTTATGTATGGGATATAGCCGACATCAAACACGCTTTGACCGAGCCGGATGCTTCTCTCTTCTGCGATTATTATGGCATTAGGTTGCAAGGTAATGCGCCGCCACAGGGTGACCCGCATGGCGAGTTCAGGGGCAAGAACATCTTATATCGTGCTGTTACTTTAGAAGAAGTTGCCGAGAAGTATCGCATGAGTGCTGCCGCTGTGGAGTCTATGCTGTCCAAAGCACGGCAGACGCTGTTCCAGCTTCGCAACCAGCGTCCACGTCCGCATCTCGATGATAAAATCATCACTGCCTGGAATGGCCTGATGATTTCGGCTTTTGCTCAAGCGGCACAGGTGTTGAGCGAGCCTCGCTATTTAGAAGCTGCCCAACACGCGGCGGACTTTATTTGTCGTGAATTGTTTGATACTGCCACGGGCACCCTGCGCCGCCATTACCGGGATGGTGCTGCCGATGTAGCTGCTTTCGCTGATGATTACGCTTTCCTAGTGCGTGGGTTGCTGGACTTGTTTGAAGCTTCCTTTGACTTTAGCTATGTGCAATGGGCCGAACAGTTAACTGAGACGATGAATCGTGAGTTTTGGGATGAAGCAAATGGCGGCTACTTTAATTCGGCTCCCGACCCGCATGTATTGCTGCGCATGAAAGAAGATTACGATGGGGCCGAACCCTCGGCTAACTCCATTGCGGCTTTGAATTGCGTGCGTCTGGCACATCTATTAGACCGGGATGATCTACGCGCCAGAGCCGAAAAGACGCTGCAAGTTTTTGCCAGTCGTCTGGTTCATACCCCTTATGCGATGCCGGAATTGCTCTGCGCCCGCATGTATGCCGCCGCCCCGCCGTTACATATTGTTATTGCAGGTAAGCCGAACGCGGCGGACACTCGCGCCCTGCTGCGCACGGCTTACGAATCTTTCCTGCCTTATAAAAGCGTGCTGTTGGTGGATGGCGGTGCCGGACAACAGCATTTTGACGAGCGTCTGCCGTTTCTGGCGGAGATGAAAATGCAGAATGGCCAGGCGACAGCTTATGTGTGTCGCAACTTCGCCTGCCAGCAGCCAGTCACAGGGGTTGAGGCACTTAAGGCACAACTTAGCCAGGCCATTTGACAGGCAAGGTAGAGATAAGCGAAGATAGACCATTATGAGAGCTTTGGTATTGGTTGATATTCAAAATGATTTCTGTCCCGGCGGCGCGTTGGCGGTGCCTGAAGGTGATCGGATTGTGCCGGTGGCAAATAAGCTGGAAGATGCCTTTGACCTCGTGGTAGCCACCCAGGATTGGCATCCGCCGGATCATTCCAGCTTTGCTGAAAATGGCGGTATCTGGCCAGTGCATTGTGTGCAGGGCAGTTCCGGGGCGGAGTTGGTGCCGCAGCTTAAAACAGATAAAGTCGAGCATGTCTTTCAGAAGGGCATTGAAAAACCAGTGGATAGTTACAGCGGCTTTTTCGATAACGACCACCAGCGCTCTACCGGCTTAGGTGACTACTTAAAAGAGCGGCAGGTGGATGAAGTTTATGTTTGTGGTTTAGCCACCGATTATTGCGTGAAGTTCACCGCCCTGGATGCGCGCCAGTTAGGATTCAAAACTTATTTTATTGAAGATGCCAGTCGTGGCGTGGAAGTACAGCCCGGCGATGTGCAGCGTGCCGTGGAGGAAATGAAAGCCGCCGGTGTGGAAGTTGTGCAGAGCGATGAGGTTTTAGGCGCGTCTCCATAAACTAACGAACCCGGAGTGTGACTTTTCGGTATAGAACTTGTGGGCCAGACAAGAGTGTCTGGCCGTAAAGTTTTGATCCAATATATTTGTCTATGAACTACCAAAAAACACGCAATAGCAGCACGTCTTTAACCCTCCTCACCGATCTCTATCAACTCACAATGGCTTATGGCTACTGGAAAGAGCAAGTCGAGGCGAAGGAAGCCGTTTTTCATATGTACTTCCGGCGCAACCCATTTCAAAGCGGTTTTAGCATTGCCTGTGGGTTGGAAGAAGTCATTGACTATCTGGAGAATTTCGCCTTTGATGCCGAGGACTTAGCTTATCTTGGCTCTCTTATTGGCAACGATGGCAAAGCACTCTTTGAAAAGCCCTTTTTAGAACATCTGCGCGATTTGCGCCTGGAATGCGATATTGATGCTATCCCGGAAGGCACGCCAGTTTTTCCATCAGAACCTCTAGTGCGGGTGCAAGGCCCCATTCTGCAATGCCAACTGCTGGAAACGGCGCTACTCAATATTTTAAATTTTCAAACTCTTATTGCGACCAAAGCGGCGCGAGTCTGCCTGGCGGCGCGGGGCGAGCCGGTGCTGGAATTTGGGGCGCGGCGGGCGCAGGGTGTGGATGGTGCCCTCGCCGCAAGTCGGGCCGCTTACATTGGTGGCTGCGCCGGGACTTCTAACGTCCTGGCGGGTAAGCTCTATAATATCCCGGTGCGGGGCACGCACGCACATAGTTGGGTGATGCTCTTTGATAATGAAGTGGAAGCGTTCCAAGCCTATGCCGAAGCGATGCCCAACAACTGCGTTTTTCTGGTAGATACCTATAACACCCTGGATGGAGTGCGCCATGCCGTGCAAGTGGGGCAATGGCTGCGCACTCATGGTCATACTTTAGCGGGCATTCGCCTGGATTCTGGTGACTTAGCCCAATTGAGTATCGAGGCGCGTAGGACTCTGGATGAAGCGGGATTCAAAGATGCCTCCATTGTGGCCAGTAATGATCTGGATGAAACGATTATTAGTAGTTTGAAAGAACAGGGAGCTGCTATTAATGTCTGGGGCGTGGGCACGCGCCTGGTAACAGGACACGAACAACCGGCGCTGGGGGGCGTTTATAAGCTGGGTGCCATCCGCGATACAGCGGGCGAATGGGTGCCGAAGATTAAGATTTCGGAGCAGCCCATCAAAATCTCTAATCCAGGTGTGCAGCAAGTGCGTCGTTATCAAACTCAAGGCTCCGATGGGAAAGCGACAGCTTTAGCCGATGTTATCTATGATATAAATACCGATTTATCCGGCGGCTGCACCATGATAGATCAATATGATATAACAAAGCAACAACGCATCGCGGCCAATACCCCGGCCACCGATTTGCTGGTTCCTATTTTTCGGCGTGGGCAACGGGTTTATGAGTCACCCTCTATTGAGCAGATGCGAGAGCAGACGCGACAGAACCTGGCGGCGCTAACCCCTGGCATTAAGCGTTTCGTTAATCCACACTTATACCAGGTGGGTATTGAGCAATCGCTTCATGAGACTAAGATCGAGCTGATTCGCCGTGCCCGCCAATCCGCTACAGGGGTCGTTGCTGGAACTCAGTAGGCACTTGTCAGTCGGTAAGATATAGCAGGTAATATATAGAGTGGGCTGCGTTATTTTAGAGATAGCAGGCCCTTTAACCCGTAATCAATGCTGAAGGAGCAAGGCGTTTGTGCTCTGAATAGCATCTCGCTGTTGCCACACCTGCCAATTCCTTGAGACTATATTAAACTGTAAAGCAGTGGCCAATGATGTGCAAAACGGCTGCAAGGAGGCTGTATGCTGCACAGAGTATCACTTTTGGGAGCCGCTGGTGCGATTCTCCGCTGCGATTCATCCATGCAGTCAAGGAGAGCCTCACTCGCAGGAGGTAGCCAATGTCGATTCTTTCGCGGTTAGAGCGAATCCGCGACAAAGACGCAACGCTCAATCAAAAACCATCCGATGAGCCTAATGGCAATAATGAGCCAGCCGCATCTGCTCCGGCTAATGGCGGGGTGGGAGGCGTTGCCGGGTCTTCGTACAGTGGTGCCTCGACCGTTGAGGACGACTCAGACGCCCTCATGGGTGTGGCGGCAGATTTAATCCCTCTTTCCGATCCTCTATTAATGCAGGAAGGCGAAACCATAGTGCGGCCTGCCCTGGGTAGCAACCCGCCACCACGGGATAATAGTCTGGCCTTAACCGATACTGATGACAGCCTCGACCCAGCATTTGCCGGGGATGATTTGCGTCGTTACTTCCGGCATAAGCATCTCATCTTTGATGAGGTATTAGGGTCGTTAGACCCGCGCTTATGGCAGCAGCCGCAACGCGATGCGATTCGGGATGCGGTTTCTAAAGCGGTGGCCGATGCGGTGCGCTCTCAGGGGTTGGCACCCGACCCAGCAGAAATTGGCTGGCTGGTGCGCGAATTCACCCAGGAAATCACCGACTTTGGGCCAATTACCCAGTATCTTGATGATCCGGCCATTGGCAAGATTAATATCAATGGTGCCAATGAAGTTTCGGTAGATCGGTTGGGGCAAACCGAGCTATTACCAGTCTCATTCCGCGATGACGATCACCTGTTGTCACTCATTCGGCGCGTGGCCGATATTGTCGGTAATCGCATTGATTCCAAAGTGCCCTTATTAGATCGTCCCTTGCCGGATGGCTCGCGCATCCGCGCCAAAGTGCCGCCGATTTCTCCGCATCCGACCTTAACCATTGAAAAGACTTCGGGTAATCCCTTTGAAGCCGTCAAGCGCCAGCAGGCGGATCGGCAGCGGACGGATACGCAGCCGTTCGCCCAATTGCGGGATCGCATTCAACAGCGGTTGGTGCGTGAGTTAGATAGCAATGCTCTGTCTAATAATCCAGACCAACTGCGTACCCAGGTCGAGGCGCAGATTAATAACGTATTGCAGGAAGAACGAGTGGCCATGACCCGTGCCGAGCGTGCATCGCTGGTGACGGAGTTGTTGCACGAGATTATCGGCTTGGGGCCGATTGAGCCGCTGCTCAATGACCCTGATATAGATGAAGTGATGGTGAACGGCCCTTATCAGGTCTATGCTGAGCGCAAAGGTAAGTTAGAACTAACGCGGCAGCGCTTCCGCGACAATGCCCATGTCATGCAGGTGATTGAGCGCATTGTGGCTCCCCTGGGGCGGCGCGTTGATGAGAAATCGCCGATGGTAGATGGCCGCTTGCGTGATGGTTCGCGCTTTAACGCTGTGATTCCGCCGCTTTCCCTGGTTGGCCCTACCATCACCATCCGCAAATTCGCGCGTGATCCTTATACGATGACCGACCTCATCAACTTTGGCACAATTACGCGAGAAGCGGCCCAATTCTTACAAGCAGCGGTTGAGGCCCGGTTGAATATTGTTATTTCAGGCGGCACTGGTTCAGGTAAAACCACGACCCTCAATGTGCTGTCTGGTTTTATTCCGGCTGACGAGCGGATTGTCACTATCGAAGACGCCGCTGAGTTGCAGATGCGTCAGGAGCATGTGGTGCGCCTGGAAACTCGTCCCGCCAATATCGAAGGCGTGGGAGAAGTCACCATCCGCGACCTCGTGCGTAATGCTCTGCGTATGCGCCCTGACCGCATTGTGATTGGTGAGTGTCGTGGCGCGGAAGCTCTGGATATGTTGCAGGCCATGAACACGGGTCACGATGGCAGCTTGACCACGGGGCACTCGAACAACCCCCGCGAAATGCTCAAACGTTTTGAAACGATGGTCTTAATGGCCGGTTTTGACCTGCCAGTGCGCGCCATTCGAGAGCAGTTGGCCCTCGCGCTGGATGTAGTGGTGCATCAAGAGCGTATGAGGGATGGCACACGCCGTGTGGTGGCCATTACTGAAATCGTGGGTATGGAAGGCGATGTGATTACCCTTCAGGACATCTTTACCTTCGAGCAGTATTCAGTAGATGAGCATGGCAAGATTAATGGTCGTCTTCAACCCAATGGTTTGCGGCCCAAATTCTACACCAAGATGCTGGAAGCCGGGGTCAAATTGCCAATGAATATCTTTACCCCACGCGCCGTTGAGGGTAGCCAAGCGCAGTTGGATCGCGCCTCGTAGGTATATTGCGCATCGTTATATTTTATTGCTACAACATTTGTCAGCTTAGTCAAAGTCAAAACATCTTTGTCTCAGGAAGATTAAGGTTCTAAGCATGGGACTTCCACTTTACTTCATCGGGGCTTGTCTGCTGGCTGGCTTAATAACATTGTTTATGGGCCTGTTTCAGGCACAGGCCGAAGCGCCGGAGCGGGCGGCGGCCAAGTTGTCACGGCTACGGGCGCGGCGCGAAGAAAAGAAGGACGAAGCCGGTGCTGAACTTTCGGAGTTGGAGTTTGTCCGCCAGGAAGAGAGCCGCGCCAGAGCACGCCATAAAGACCAGCGCAAGACCACGTTTTTGCCTTCTTTAAGCAGCCTTATCTCGCGCAACATGATACTGGCCCGCTTGGAAGAAGATTTGGTGCAGGCAAAATCCTCCTGGCGTGCTTCTGAGTTGATCACAGCTAGTCTCTTTGTGGGCTTAATTGTCTTTATCATCATGTCGTTTCGTGGCCTGATGTTTTTCGGGCTGCTCATGGGCATTGGCTG
The DNA here is from genome assembly GCA_019239895.1 of Abditibacteriaceae bacterium. GTDB lineage: Bacteria > Armatimonadota > Abditibacteriia > Abditibacteriales > Abditibacteriaceae > JAFAZH01. The sequence goes on from JAFAZH010000043.1 coordinate 67,647, forward strand.
TTTGTTTTTTCCGTGGTTCTATGTTAAATCGGTGCGCGCACGCTATTATCGCAAGTTCGACGAGCAATTAGCGGAAACGCTGCTGCTGATGGCGAATAGCTTGAAAGCCGGATTTTCGTTTCTCCAGAGTATGGAAATGGTGGCTCGTGAAGCACCCTCGCCTATTTCGGAGGAGTTTCAGCGGGTGACACAAGAAATTAGTATTGGTATCAGTGTTAATGAAGCCCTCAATAACCTGGCGGCTCGCGTCAACAGCATGGATTTGCAATTGATGGTGATAGCGGTCATTATTCAGCGCGAAGTTGGCAGCAGTTTGGCCGAGATTTTAGAGACGATTGCCGGAGTGATTCGGGAGCGGGTAACTATTCGGGGCGAAATCCGCGTTTTGACAACCCAGGGTCGCTTTACTGGCTTTCTGTTGGGTGCTCTGCCCATCGGTCTGGGGCTAATGTTACATTTGACCAGTAAGTTCACCATGCCTAATGACCCATCCTTCGTGGAGCCGCTGGTCACGACGCTCATGGGACGGGATATGCTGGCCGTGGCAATGGTCTTCCAGGTGCTTGGGTTTATCTCTATCTTCCGTATTGTTTCGATAAAAGTCTAGGGGTTGCCGGTTAGACTTTGGGTTTAGCTTCTGAGTCAGCACAATTGTGGAGTAATTAAGGGAATTCTTCTTCATGGCAGAAACGACAGAATCAGCAACCTTTTCGCCCCGACCACAAAGTTCGAGACGCGGTGGCAAAAAACGCCATACCCCTTTAGATCGCGTGCTATCTGCGGGGGACAAGCGGGAGTCGTCATTTGCCAGCCGTATGTGGCGGGCCATTGCTGACACCTTGACTGGATCATCGAATGCTCTACTGCGCAACGTCAATCAAGATGACATTCGTTATCGCCTGTTGCGAGCCGGTTTCCCTTATGGAATGCGTGCCCGCGACTTTTTAGCCTTTAAGATGATGATGATGGGTCTGTGCCCCGTCCTCTTTGTGCTGTGTCTGCCGATATTAGATTATATTTTTACTCTCTTGGGGATTGACTGGAATGTCAACTTTGTATGGTGGCTGGGTGCTATCCTCATAGGAGCCTTCTATGGCTTTAAGTTCCCAGACATTTGGTTATCCATCCTGACCCGCCAGCGCCAACTCTCCATTCAATTGGCCTTGCCGGATATGATTGACCTCATAGCGGTTTCGGTTGAGGCTGGGCTGGGTCTGTATGCGGGTATTCAACGTGTCTCCATGCGTTTTGACAATGCCTTGAGTGAAGAATTCCTGCGCATGATTCACGAAGTGCGCCTGGGACGAAGCCGTGCCGATGCCATGCGCGACCTCGCCCGCCGGGTAGACCTGGATGATTTGACCACATTTACGACCTCTTTAGTTCAGGCCGAGCTATTGGGGTTAGCTGTAGCGAATGTGCTACGCGTGCAAAGCGTGCGATTACGTGAAAAACGGAGCCAGCGTGCCCGTGAACAGGCACAGAAAGCCCCAGTTAAGATGATTTTCCCCCTCGTGTTCTTCATTTTTCCGGCCCTATTCGTCGTTATCTTAGGGCCAGCCGCCATTCGCGTTATTGCTACTCGATTTTAAATTCATATCTGGACGTTTGACTGCCATTCGTTTTTGTGATGGAGACTGCTACAGTTCAACAACTTGAAATTGACCCCATTGAGAGTGATGGACTTGATGGACACTCACACGATGGCCAAATTTCGTCTGATACTGCTGTTCAATCATCTCAGTCTGACTTACCCCTAGCCGCTCCCCTTAATGGAACATCTGCTGCGGAAGTGGCTCAAGACTCAGTAAATAATGCCTCGGATGTGATGCAAGAGGCCATTGTCGCCGCCGATCAAACGAGTCCTGAGATAGCGGGTTTTGACCCACTGAGCGATAGCGAAACAGCGACACCCCCAGTTGTTGAAGGCACGATTCCACTTTTTGGCGCAGCCAATATCGAGACGCATGAGCCAGAAGAAACGGCACGGGCACAGATTCGCGCTTTAGTTGAGCGTACCATGCAAGCGCGTCCCACTTCGGATGCTGATTTGCTGATGCGCGCTTATGCCTTCGCCAGCGACAAGCACGCTCCCCAGCGCCGCCGCACCGGAGAGCCATATATTGAACACCCTATAGCCGTCGCGGGTATCCTGGCCGAACTGGGTATGGATGACCCCACTTTAGCCGCTGGCTTATTACACGATGTGCCGGAAGATTGCGGTGTGGAGTTTGAAGAAATGGTGCGACGTTTCGGCTCCGAAGTGGCACAATTGGTGGATGGTGTTACCAAGTTAAAGCATATTGACTTTAACTCCAAGCAGGAAAAACAGGCCGAGAACCTACGCAAGCTGTTCTTAGCGATGGCGGGCGATGTCCGCATCATTATCATCAAATTAGCTGACCGCTTGCACAATATGCGCACGCTGGAGCCGTTCCCGGAGCCGCGCAAGCAGGAAATCGCGGCGGAGACCCTCCATATTTTCGCGCCCATTGCCCATCGGTTGGGTATCTGGCGCGTGAAATGGGAGTTAGAAGACCTCTCCTTTAAGTATCTGGAGCCGACGACCTACAAACAAATTTATGCCAAGGTGCAGCGCACCCGCACCGAGCGCAGCCAACTGGTGCAGCAAGCCATTGAGCAGTTGCAGGAGCGGTTGCGTGCCGAGGGCATTATCGCCGAAGTCACCGGACGACCCAAGCACTTCTATTCCATCTATCAAAAAATGATCCGGCAGGGCCTCAAATTCGATGCGATTCATGACCTGATCGCCCTGCGCATTATCTGCAATAGTGTGCCGGACTGCTATCACGCTTTGGGTGTGGTGCATTCGCAGTGGATGCAGGTGCCGGATATGTTTTTCGATTACATTGCCAAACCCAAACCGAATAACTATCAATCACTACATACCAAAGTTTTGGGGCCGAATGGTGATTTGTTAGAAGTGCAGATTCGCACGCGTGAGATGCACCGTGAAGCGGAATTTGGCATCGCCGCGCACTGGCGTTACAAGGAATCCGATCAACCCAGCCAAAACTTTGGCGATAAGCTGCGCTGGTTACGCCTCGTGCTTGAGCTTCAATCGGATACAGCCAACGATGCCGAAAGCTTTTTAGATTCCCTCAAACTTGACCTCTCCACAGACCAAATTTTTGCCTTTACCCCGCGCGGCGACGTGATTTACCTGCCGCAAGATTCCAGCCCCGTAGACTTCGCCTACCGCGTCCACTCGGATATTGGCAATTACTGTAGTGGTGCCAAGGTCAATGGGCGTATTGTGCCCCTGAATTACAAGCTGCATAATGGGGATATTTGCGAGGTGATAACCTCGCGTTCGAGTCATGGCGGCGTATTGCCCGGCCCCAAGCGCGGTTGGCTGGATTTTGTGGTCACACCTCACGCCAAAAACCGCATCAAGAACTTCCTAAAGAAGCAAAGTTTCGATGATAACTTACGTGAGGGCATGGAGCGCCTCGAAAAAGCGGCGCAAGCCGAGCGGCTGAAATTGGGCACGATTGCCACTAATGAAATGCTGCTCAAGCAGGCCAAGGCTTTCAAATTCAAAACGACCGAAGAGCTGATTGCTGCTATTGGCTATGGTGAGTATTCGGCAGAGAATATCCTCAATCGTATCCGGGCCGATCTGCGCCAACAGGCGAGGGAAAATGGGGAATCCATTGACGATACGCTTTCTGGCGTAGCCGCTTCACTTATACATCGTAAGCTTAAAACAACCGCTGACCCGGACGCAGACGACATTCGCCAGGGTAGCTTAAATTTTGGTCTTTCGATTACCGAAGCCAAGGGTGATGGGGAAGTCGGCAAAGGCAAGCCGATGTCGCTGCAAGGCGATTTGCTCTTTACCATCGCTAAGTGCTGCGCGCCCATCCCTGGCGACGAGGTAAAAGGTTATGTCACACGCGGGCGCGGCATCACCGTCCACCGCGCTGATTGCTCGAACCTCAAGCACTACGAAGCCAGGGAACCGAACCGCCTGGTGGAAGCCGAATGGACATCCAGCCATGACCGCCCCTATGGTGCCCTGGTCGCCATCGAAGCCAGCGACCGCACCGGCCTCTTGCATGAACTGACCAGCGTCATCGCAGGCCGTAACATCAACATCGCCGCCATTAACACTTATCCCCTTAAAAACAGCCGCGCCCGCATGAACATCGCCGTAGCCGTCAATGACGTGCAGGAACTCAATAGCCTCATGGACGCCCTGCGCCAAATTGGTAGCGTGAGTGAAGTGCATCGCGTGTGAGTACAAGAGTCTGGAGACTGGTCACTATCAGAAATGCTTTCAGAGTCGTAATAGAATAAGGACAAACCAGCATCTTGTATCCAGAGACCAGCCTCCAGTCTCCAATCCCCAGACTCTTGTATCCAATATGAAAGCAGTTATCCAAAGATGCCACAGTGCCCGTGTGGAAGTTGAAGGTAAGGTGGTGGGTGAAGTTGGGCAGGGTTTGGTTATCTTTCTGGGTGTTTTTGCCACCGATGATGAATCTTGTGCTGCTCGTTTAGCCCATAAAATTGCAGGTTTGCGCATCTTTGACAACGCCGAGGGAAAATTTGATCTCTCGGTGCGCGACGTTGGCGGGGCGGCGCTGGTGATTTCAAACTTTACAATCTGTGGTGATGCCCGCAAGGGCACGCGGCCTAATTTTAGCGCGGCAGCGCCTCCGGCAGAGGCCAATCAGCTTTATGAGCGTTTCGTGAGTCTGTTAGCAGAGCAGAATGTGCCAGTGCAGACGGGTGTTTTCGGTGCGGCAATGCGGGTGCTGGTGGAAAATGATGGCCCGGTGACGGTGCTTTTAGAAACCACAAAACCAGGTCAAACGTCCTGACGGAGTGGCCCAATTTCGGGTAAAATTAAGTAGGTCGTGGAACGGTCGCCGGGCAAGGTTAAGGGCCAATCCTGTGGGATGCGCGATGGTTGCTACGTCTTAATCTTTAGGAAGTTAGAAACTAGATGGACAATCAACAATCATCGTTAGCGCACCAGCAGGAACCTATTGTTGAAGAGCAAGGCCCGCTAGAACGGAGCCAGCAGCATGAAGCTAAAGGCGATGCTCTGGGCGATGATGGGCAATTTAGCAGCGCCCTGGGTGAATATAAGAAAGCCGTGCGCTTTGATCCAGCCTCGCCCCAACGCTTGACCAAATTGGCGGAAGGCTACGCTGCCGCCGATCTCCCTCTCAAAGCCTTAGAAGCCTATCAGCGGGCCATCCAGGCGCAACGCGAGCAGGGTGGGGCGGAACTGGTTGATGCCCATATTGGCCTGGGCGATTTATGCCGCACCTTCGCCCATAGCGCGGCAGCCGTGCGCTCTTATGAACGCGCCGTGCGCTCGCGGCCCCGCCACCCCTTTTATCGCTGGAAATTGGCGGTGGCTCTGGCTGCCCTGGGACTCTATGACCAGGCGGAAAAACAGCTCCTAACGGCCCTGGAATTATCGCCAGGTGACAGCTTTTATCACTTCCAACTGGCCGATGTATATCTCATTATGCGCCGCGATGACGAGGCGATTGCCCAACTCCAAAGGGCGGTTGACCTGGCGCCGCGTGATGATTATTATCGCCTGCGCCTGGGAGCGGCTTTACTGCGCATGGAACGGGTGGCGGAGGCGATACCCAATTTCGAGCGGGTCGTGGAGATGCAGCCGCAAAATTCCTCGTATCGCACCATCTTGCGCTATGCCTACACCCGTAACCACGAGGAACCCGCCATTGCGGTGGATGTGGATATGGTGGAGTTGGGGGCCTATGACGAAGACTTCGTGCGCCGCATCGTTCTTCTCTCCCAGCCAATCGGCGCTGCTTAAGGTTTGACAGCTTGCTTGATAAGATTTTAGCAGGAAGCGGAGAGAGCAGGAGAGGCGGGAGAAGGGAAAGGAAAAAGAGGATTTTAAGGTCATTCCGCAAGTAGTTCTCTCTGTCACCCCTTCCCCCTCTCGCCCCCTCTCCACTTCCTGCTCTCCTTCTTCCCTGGATTCCTGCTAAAGGCGTTCAAGACCCTGGGCGTTGGGCGACAATGCTTGACGTGGCAGGCTATTTCTCGCATAATCTCTTATGTTGTTTAGGTCGTTGCCGCCTTAACTCAGTTGGTAGAGTATCTCACTCGTAATGAGAAAGTCGCCGGTTCGAGTCCGGCAGGCGGCTCTTTCGATTGCGGATTTTTGATTGCGGATTGCGGATTATTCAGGCAATCAGATTCAAGCGACATCGTTTGGACTTGGCTTCCTTCTAATCCGCAATCGTCAATCCGCAATCCGCAATCCCAAATATGGATCACCCTCCCCCGGCGAACATAGCCGTGCAATTGCTAACTGTGTTCGCCCTAGTCCTCGCTAATGGCTTCTTTGTTGCTTCAGAATTTTGTCTGGTCTCGTTGCGTAAGACGCGCATAGACCAACTGGCGTCCGAAGGCCATAGTGGGGCGCGTGCCGTGCAACGCGCCCTGCATGACATCACTCGCTATATTGCGGCTACACAGGTCGGTATCTCCATCGTCTCACTGCTCTTAGGTGGCCTGGGCGAACAAGCCTTGGAGCCGCTCCTAGCTCCGCTCTTCTCGTGGATTAGTGCGCCCTGGATGGGCATTACACGCACGGGGGTCGCCACCTTTTTTGCCTATTTCATCATGACCACGATGCATGTTGTCATTGGTGAGTTATTGCCTAAATCTATAGCTCTGCAAAAAGCGGATACGATGGCCCTCTGGTTGGTGCGCCCCCTCAATTGGTTCACCACCCTGGTCACGCCCTTAGTCTGGATGCTCAATATTCTGGGCGGCTTGCTGTTGCGCTTACTTGGCATCCACCCGGCAGATGGGCACACTCAGGTGCATTCGCCTGAAGAACTGGATTTATTGTTCGAGCAATCGCGTGAGGGTGGTGCGCTCAACGAAACAGAATTTGAAATTTTGCATCGCGTAGTGCGATTCTCGGACACCACAGCGCGTGAAGTCATGGTGCCCCGCGTGGAGATGCAGGCCATACCCCTGGAAATGTCGCGTCGTGAACTCAATGAATATCTGCGCACCCAACCGCATACTCGCGTCCCGGTCTATCGTGGCTCTCTAGACGACCTCGTTGGCATTGCCCACTTGAAAGATTTAGTGCTCCATGAAGCATCGCTGGACTTACCCGCTACCAATGCCGATGGGGTGCAGACATCGCATCACGCTAATGGTGCCGTGCAACCGGCTCTGGATGCCAATGCCTCCATCAACTTGATGCCTCTAGTGCGTGAGGCGGCGCGTGTGCCTGAGACCATCACCATTGACCGCTTATTGATTCTGTTCAAGCACCATCGCCAGCAGATGGCCATTGTGATTGATGAGTATGGCGGCACCGCTGGTTTAGTGACAATGGGCGATTTGTTGGAGCAAGTCTTTGGTGATGTAGGAGACGAATTCGATGCGCCAGAGCAAGAAATTGTGCCGCGCCCCGATGGGCGGATTTTGCTGGCAGGACGGGTGTTAATTGATGAAATCAATGACCGCTATGATTTAGATTTCGATGCCGACGAAGCCGACACAATGGCCGGTTTGGTGCTGGGAGTTTTAGGGCGTCCAGCGGTGGTGGGCGATGAAGTCGAAATTAACCAGGCACACTTGCGTGTTGAGGACGTTGACCGCTTGCGCATTACTCAACTGAGTCTTCAATTGCCACCGGCTCAAACCGACCAAGCTGAAGCCACTTCTTAAGGTTTGAACAGGATTTTCTGCTGGTTACGACTGGCTTTAAAGCTTGACAATTGCAACCATTCGTTTACAATTGCATAGAGCTTCGTTAAAAATTCCTTTAAAAAGCTTGTTTTGAAGCAATAATGGGCCTAAAAGGTTGCGTTGAGAGCAAGGCATGTGCTATCCTGATGTCAATTCGTCTTGCCGCATGGCGAATTTCTTGTATGCCTTTTCAATTGACGTAAATTGACATAGACCGAAAAGGAGTGGTAGTCCGTAATGCGTCCTAACCGTAATATCCGCGTAGGCGTAACCCTTATTGTCGCGGCGGTGCTGTTGTTCGGCCTCTATTCCATCTTTACCCGCCACAACACGCGTGGCCCGGCTAATGGCGAGGACAACAGCGCCAATAATCCCAACTCCATCACCTACACTGGCACCGATAATACCGTGAATACTGGTGTTGGCGGGCCTGCGCCTGGTCCGCCTAATGCTGGCGGTATGATTTACACCGCACGCGATGATATACCGGAGCGATCCATTATCACGACGGATATGCTGGTGGCAAAACGGTGGCCGAGGGACACTCCGACCGCTAATTATATTACTGATCCCGCTACTCAGGCCGTTGGTTATATTACGGCTCGCATGATCCCGCGCGGTGGCAATATCATGCAGACCGATCTCATCGGGCACATCACGCAAGTCGGCGTAGCCGGGGCCATTCGTCCTGGTTTCCGCGCTATGGTGGTGCCGATTACAACTAAAGCGACTTTGCATGACTTGGTGCATATCGGGGACTACGTTGACATCATTGCGGCCTTTGACCAGAATGAAGCGCGCACTATTGTGCAAAACGTGCGCGTCTTAGCGGTGGACGTGTTCGGTAAAGACTTCCCCCAGGTGAAAGTCGCTATGCGCGGCAATAACAAGGCTGAACCTAATGGTGTCGCCACTGGCAACGAGCCTTCGCCGCCATCCAATAATCCGTTGACCGCACCTTCAGGAAGAACTGGCCCGACCCCAACCCCGGCCCCATCGGCAGCCCCAAATGGCCCGCCACCACCGGCCCCAGAACCAGCTTTAACCTTGGAAGTCACACCCGATCAAGCGACAGCACTTTCGCTGGCGCAGTCGGCTAACTCGCCCCTTGACTTTCTGATTCACCCCCGCTCGGATGTCGTAGCAACCGGGCCGGGTGGCGCGGTCGCTCCGGTGCGCGTGGTAGACCTCAATCGTGCCGAACTCTCTCCGTTTGCGTGGCGTTACCGCAATAAAGGTGGCAACACCGCTACAAATAATCGCACGGTCAGCACGACTACAACCAATAGTGGCGGCAGTTCGGGAGGCAGGCGCGGTAGTAGCCGGGGCCGCAACAGTCTACGCGAACAGTATGGCACTTCCAACGAGCCTGGCTTGCCGGTGCCATCATTTCCACCAGGGCGTGGCCCCGGTGGTAGTGGGATAGCACCCATGCCAGTGGCTGAGGCTCCCAGAACCTATGAGATTCCGATTTATGCGGATGGCAAAGTCGTGCGAACCGATGTCGTGCGCAAGCCGGAAGACTAAATAAAGGCAAAAGTAAGAAGGCAAAAGACAAAGGTGAAATAGCAAAAGCACAGAAAGGACTTAACCTTTCAAGCCTGCCACTTTTGCCTTTTTAATTTTACATTTTTACTTTTCTGTCTCCTGTTCCTAATTATGTCATTCAATTTATTACTTGCGGGGATGAAATGAACAAGTCACATCCTGTAGCCTCATTCCATCTGCAACGAAACAAGTCGCGCCGCCGCAAAAGTTCGACTTCGTTGGTAGCTGGGTGCGGTTGGTTGGCGGTGGCGTCCTGTGCGGCTCGTGGCGCGGGCGATCCGGCCTCTACTTCGCCTCATACAAAACCGCTCATTAGCGGGGCACACCTTTCCAATTTACCCGTCGGTAAGATGCAGCAAATTCCTCTGGCTGCCGATGATGCCGATTACAAGATCATCGAAGGCCAGGATGCGGTGCGGGTGACTAAGACCCAGGATAAGTTGTTGGTCACCGCCCTTAAACCCGGCCAGGTCATTATTGCGATTAATGCATTGCAACGCGCTCCACAGAATTATGTGATGCGGGTCGTGAACGCGGTCGTCCCGCCGCCTGCCGCACCAGCGGGGGGAGCACCCGTTGCACCTGCCACCGCACCACCCGCTACTAATGGCACCACGCCAGGCACGCCCACAAATCCACCAGGTACCGTTAATGGTGGGACAGGCAATGGCACGACGGGAACAGGAACGACAGGCGGCACTACCACGGGCGGAACGACAACTGGTGGCAATCCGACTGTAGCACCCAATGGTGGCGCGGCTGCCAATGGAGGTATTGCGCCCAATGGTGGTGCGGCCCCTAACGGGGGTGCGGCAGGAGGAACTGCTGGCACGGGCACGAATAATGGCACGGTTGGAACTGGCACCACTGGCGGGGGCACGACTGGTGTTGGAACAACCGATTCTACTGGCACGGGCGCCAGTGGAGTTGGTCTTGGAACTGGCACAGGCGGGGCCGCCACCAGTGGAGCTACCACCGGGGTAGGAGCTACTACCGGAGTGGGGGCATCCACCGGCATCGGTCAATCAACCGGGATTGGCGGTACTCCTGCCGTGACTGCACCGGGAGTCACCAATGTCGCACCATTGCCTTCTCTGGTTGGTGGGGGGCGCTCCACCGTGCCTTCGACTATGGCACCTGTTGAGCCGACTGCGCCCGTTGTGTCGCCAGTCTTGCCCGCTCCTTCGCATGGCAGCGGCCGAGGTGCGGCTTATCCTACACGCTCCTATTTGCCAACCAATATAGACCGCTCTGGCACTCGTGGCAGCAACTATATCACGGTGCCGCAAGGGTTGGCTGTTTTTATTAATTCCAGGAGCAATATTCTCGCGGTCTTTTTCTCTGATCCGGCTGTCATGGATGCGCGTGCCATTAACGCCCGCACCCTAGCAATAACGGGTCTGACGCCAGGCACTTCCACCTTGGCCGTATTTATAGCACGTAGCCCGAATGACGTGGTGGGCCGTCCAATGGTGTACCATGTGGTGGTTGAGTCGCCATCAGCCCATGCAACTCCGGTCGCTCCGGCGAATGCTGGCGCGGTTGAGAGCGCCATGCGCGCTGCTATCAATGATCCACGGATTAATGTTTCGGTGATTCAATTACCCGATGGCGGGTTAGCCGCCCGGTTAACGGGTGCGGTGCATGATGTAGCCGAAATTCAGGCCGCGAAGCAAACCGCTTCCCTGTTTGTTCCAGAAAATGCCGTCATCTCTTCGGTTTATGCCTCGCCGACAGCGCCGACTCTGGATCAGGTGTTAAATCCCACAACACCGATAGCCATTCCGACTTCCGAAGAGATTTTGCAGGGCAAATTGCGCCAGATTACAGGTAACGACACAGTGGAACTGGTGCCTTTGCCCAATGGGTTAGTATTAAAAGCCGATGTGACTTCGACCGATGAGGCCAATTCCCTGGTGCGTTTATTGCCATCGCTGTTGCAGTCCAATCAGCGAGTCATTCCCTTTATTCGGATTCGTGGTGCCAACGGCACGACATCAGCGGCTGATATGACACAGATTCCGATCCTCTCGCCAGAAGATGAAGAGGTCAGTCGCCGGATGCAGGATGTGACGGGTATCCGCACTGTCTATATGGTGCGGACAGCCACCAATGCCATCGCCGTTTATGGCACGGTGCGCAATCGTAGTGAGTATGACACCCTGCGACGTTATATAGCGGTGATGCCCGTCAATGCTGGAGCCGCGCCGTTACCAGTGGAAAGTTCTGATAACAACCTTAATACTGAACACAATCCACATCGCGCTAATTCTCCTTCGACGGGATCGCAAACGCCGATGCAGGTACAAATGTTTGTGCGTATCCTCGACCCCGCAGGGGCCACCGTGCGACGGGTGACAGTTGAGACGAATATCGTGGAAATTTCGCGTAGTGCGCTACGCAATTTAGGGGTTGAGGTCGGCTCCGTTGGATTATTGTCCGAGACGATTACCCCTGGCAACACTTCGGTAGTGCCCAACTCGAACCCACCCATTGTGCTCACTAATCCGGACACCGTTACGCGTACCATAGACCCCACTTTCCGGGGCGGTGCCTTTACGGCTGGCACTGGCTTTACTGGTTTGCAATCTTTTCGCAATATTGACCCGGTTCGTGCCCGTCTCAACGCGCTTTACCAAAATGGCAATGCGCGTGTGTTGAGCCGCCCCAATTTAACGGCCATTGAAGGCAATGAGGCGCAGATCACGATTGGTGGCCAGCGGCCTATTCCCACGGCGGCGATAGCATCTGGTAGTGCTGGCGGCGCTACCGCGCAAAGCGTGGAGTTCCGTAAATTTGGTATTATTTTGACGATGCGCCCAACTGTCACCGATGATGAGACCATTATCCTGCAAGTGCGCGCCGATGTCACCGCCCTGGATTCCACTACCTCAATTAACCTGGGAGGAGCCGTCATTCCGGGCGAAACGGCGCGGTCGGTGGATACCACCATCACATTACGCGAAGGCGATACTATTGTGATGGGTGGGCTTATTACAAATGATCGGCGTCTTAACACATCGCAAATACCGATTCTTTCCAGCCTGCCGATTATCGGTAGCCTGTTCAAGAGCAAACGCTTTGAAAACAATGAATCGGAACTGGCGATCTTCCTGTCACCCACAATTACCCGCATTCCGGCTTCGATGGAAACGCAGGAAGCGGTCAACCGCAGCCCAAGCTTGCCCGGTCTGCCCGGTAACGAGCAGCGCAACGACATCTTTAACTTTGGTGGTGCTCCTGGAGCGTCTGGCCAGGCCCACTAGAGCCGGTTTTGCCACTCGATATTTATGAGTTGTTAACTTAGACCCGTTATTCTGTACTCCCGCTCATGGGCTTTGCTTTAAGTCTGTAGCGGGAGTACACTCATTTGTGGTGAATTATTTCTCATGGCAATTTCAGTTTTAGTCGCTGATGCAAGGACGGCATCCCGTCAGGAGACGGTGGCTCTTTTACAGCGAGACCGGACAATTGATGTCATTGGCGATGCCAGTGATGGGCGGGAAGCGGTGGAGATCGCGCGCACGTTGCGTCCCGCTATTGTGCTCCTCGATGGCTCCATTATGGGCATGGATACTATTGCCGTGGTGGAGTCGTTGCAAGTCAATTCCCCGGAATCAGGCGTCATTGTGGTCATTGATGGCACTAACCTTGATCTGATGCGCAGCTTGATGCGGGCCGGGGCCAGAGATTGCCTGGCACGACCAGTTTCTGAGCAGGACTTGCTGAGCACCATCCACAGTGTGGATCAGGCCATGCAAAAGCAGCGTGAAGCGTCGGGGGCGACCGGGGTCGCAGGCGTTAAGCCCGGTAGTATTATCGCTGTCTACTCACCTCAAGGCGGCTCTGGCAAGAGTATGCTGGCGGCCAACCTGGGGGTGGCCTTAGCGCGTGAAACTGGCTCTAACGCGCAAAAGGGGCGTGTCGCCTTAGTGGACTTAAATCTACAATTTGGCGACATTGACCTGATGCTTAACCTTAACCCGGAAAACACCATTGCCGGTCTCGCTCAAAAAGGGCACTCTGGCATGGATGCGGATTTGGTGGAGCAATATTTAACGGTGCATGAAGAGAGTGGCTTGCGAATTTTAGTCGCCCCATCCACTCCGCAATATGCCGAGGGTATAACCGTTTACACAGTAGAGCAGGTCATTGAGTCGTTACGCGAGAATTACCAGTATGTGATTGTAGATACGCCCTCGCAATTGCAGGACACCACCCTGGCCGCCCTCGATGCCGCCAGCACCATTCTGGTATTGACCACGCTCGACTTACTGGCCTTGCATAAGACCAAAACGGCTTTAGAAATGCTACGTCAACTTTATGTGGCCGATAAGATACAAGTCATCCTCAACCGCGCTAATAGCGAAGTTGGCATTAAGATTGATGAGGTGGAGTCGGCGCTGGGTGTCACCTTGCGCGGACAGATTCCCTCCGATGGCAAAATTGTCGTGACCTCCGTCAATGAAGGGCGACCTTTTGTGCTGTCAGCGCCGACTTCGGTCATTGCGCGGCGCATTACCAGTCTGGCGCAAGAAACTCTAGGGCGCGAGGGCGTCACCGGCTCCGGGAAAATCAGTGACGAGCCAGAGCGCAGCAACTTCCTCAAGCGTTGGTTTAATCCCTAAATTAAGTCTTTCTTAGCCGTTAGTCAAGTTGTGAAGGCACCGCTTTTGCGCTGCTTGTGTGACCGGCAACGGGGTGGATGCATTATCTTACCTCCGCTAACTTCAAAATAATTACCTCTTCAGGAATAGCATTATATGGCTCAAAAAGACCGAGAATGCCCCACCATCCATAGTAGTAACGGCGCAGCCCATCAGGATACACCGCCTTGCGTGCTAACGATTTTTGGTGCCACCGGCGATCTGGCGAAACGTAAATTGTTGCCCGCGTTATATAACCTGATGGCCCAGAAACTATTGCCGGATGAGTTTGTGATTGTGGGCTATGGGCGTCGTCCCCAGGATGAAGGCCAGTTCCGTGATGGTTTTGCGGAGGGCATCAAGGAATTTGCCCGCCTGGACTGGGACGAGGCGGTCTGGAATAAGCTCAAAGAGCGTATTTTCTATCAGCAGGGCGCTTATAACGAGGCAGCCAGCTTCAAGACATTGCAAGATCGCTTAGACCAACTCAGCAAACAATTCAACGCGGGGCCAAATCGCATGTTTTACATGGCGACCCCGCCAGACGAGTTCGCGCCCATTATTGAGAACTTGGGCCAGTTGCGGCAAGGCAATAATCATGCTGACGGTTGGTGTCGTCTCATCATTGAAAAGCCCTTTGGTCGTGACCTCGCCTCGGCACATGAACTGAATATGTTGTTGGGCCGTTATTTTAATGAGGACGAAGTTTTTCGCATTGACCATTATTTAGGCAAAGAGACTGTGCAAAACATTTTAGTTCTGCGCTTTGCCAATGCGATCTGGGAACCGCTGTGGAACAACCATTATATTGACCATGTGCAAATTGTGGTAGCCGAGGAAGTCGGGGTCGGGCGGCGTGCTGGCTATTATGAAAGCAGCGGGGCCTTGCGCGATATGGTCGTCAACCACATGATGCAGTTGGTCTCTCTTGTGGCGATGGAGCCGCCTGTAGCATTAACGGCTAATGCCATTCGCGATGAAAAAGTCAAAGTCCTGCGCGCTATTCGCAAGTTCAGTCCTGAAGAAATGGTCAAGTATACAGTGCGCGGGCAGTATGAAGGTTATAAGCAAGAAGAGGGCGTCGCGCCAGATTCACGGACTGAAACTTATGTTGCTATGAAGCTGTGGGTGGATAGCTGGCGCTTTTCCGGGGTGCCGTTCTATCTGCGACACGGTAAAGATTTGCCGCGCCGTAACACAGAAATCGTGGTGCGCTGGAAAGATACCCCCTGTGTGCTGTTTAACGATTCTTGCGACAAGCTTAAGAGCAACATGCTGATTCTGCGTATTCAGCCCAACGAAGGTTTTGCCTTGCGTGCCAATGCCAAGGTGCCCGGTAGCGGGAACGATATTCGTGATGTGCGGATGGACTTTGATTACAGTGACGCCTTTGGCGCGGAACCCCCCGAAGCCTATGAGCGGTTGCTGCGTGATGCCCTGATTGGAGATGGCACACTCTTTACACGCCGTGACGAAGCCGAAGCCGCCTGGAGTATTGCTGATACGGTTCTGGAAGGCTGGAAAAACGCGCCTGCGCCCTTCTCTTATAAGCCTAAAACGTGGGGGCCTGCCGAAGCCGATGAATTTATGGCCGAAGATGGACGCCGTTGGCATGAGCCAGGCACCGCCAGCGATGCCACCGATTCATGACCCAACTCCCGATGAACCGTGACTTGATTGTAAAGCCCACTGCTGAAGAGGTCGTGCAAACCGCAGCGGAATTATTTGTGGGGGTCTCCCATGAGTCTATTGCAGCGCGCAATCGCTTCTCCGTTGCCCTGGCTGGCGGCAGCACCCCACGCGCCCTCTATCAATTGTTAGCCTCGGCACAATGGCAGGGGCATATTGATTGGAGCAAGACCCACATTTTCTTTGGCGATGAGCGTGCTGTACCCCCCGATGATGAGCAATCTAACTACCGCATGGCGCGCGAGTCGCTGCTCGCACACATTCCCATTGCTCCTGCTCATATCCATCGTTTGCATGGCGAAGAGGCCAATTTAGAGGCAGCAGCCCAAGATTATGAAAGGCAGTTGCGTGAGCTGCAGGCGCCGCTTGATCTGGTCTTATTGGGCATGGGGGATGATGGCCACACCTCCTCGTTGTTTCCGCATACACCGGCCCTGCAAGAGCAGGAACGTTGGTGCGTGGCCACCGATGTCGCTCCGCACGAACCCCATGTGCGTCGTTTGACTTTGACTTACCCCGTCTTAAATGCCGCCCATAATATCTTTATTATTGTGACTGGCGCATCCAAAGCCGAGCGGCTGCGCGATGTTCTGGAAGGCGCATCGCATCCTCTGGACACTCCCATACAAGGCATCCAACCGCAGCAAGGGCGGCTGGTCTGGATGCTGGATGCCGCCGCTGCTCGTCTGTTGTCCCATTAATTCAAGCTGATTAGTGTACACACCCGCCTAAATAACAGGGAACGCCTTTGAGGTATCCCGTTGACTCTCTTTTGAAGGTCTTCCCTGCCCTCTTATCGGGGCAGACTGGGATACTCACGCGCAGTAAAGTAGGTAGTGCAAAATGATGCCAAGCGGTTGCATGATTGGGTGCAACCGCTTGTGCTTTGGACAGGGGAATTTTATCTCGATAGCAATACCGAATCAAAACCATTTAAGGGTGAGACTGCGAGGCAGTGATTTTGCAGCAGTTCTCCCAAGATGACCGAGATAACTACTTTAAACTTCATCCTTAAAATTATATTCCTGGCAGGAACAGAGTAGATAAGTAGATTATGTAATAGGAGAACACCGCATTTATGACATCTGAATTATATAATGTTGCTGAAGAAGTCAAGTCACACCGTCAGGCTGAGCATGACGTGCAGCCGATTTTTCTCAATCGTTGGTCGCCCCGCGCCTTTTCGCCAGAGCCTATCGCAGAGGAACTGTTGTGGAGTGTTTTCGAGGCGGCGCGTTGGGCACCCTCTTCTAATAATGAGCAACCCTGGCGTTTCTTGGTGGCGCGGAGCGAGGCAGACCGCAAAAGGTTCCTGGAGTTTCTCTTTCCCGGTAATCAAGTGTGGGCGCAACACGCTCCGGTGTTGGTCGTTGTAGTGGCAAAGAAGACTTTCTCCCATAACGGCAATCCGAACCCGGTCGCAACCTTTGACTGTGGCTGCGCCTGGGGCTATCTGGCGCTGCAAGCTCTGCATAACGGGCTAATTACGCATGGCATGGCGGGGTTTGACCGGGACGCAGCGCGAGCCGCTTTGAATGTGCCGCAGGATTATGACCCGGTGGCGGTGCTTGCCATTGGACGACACGGCGATAAGGCGTTGTTGCCAGAAGCGGTGCAACAACGCGAGGTGCCCAGTGGCCGTCGCCCCGCTGCTGAATCGGTGATGGAAGGCGGCTTCCAACCGCCAGCGGAAGCCAGCGCCGAGGCGGATACTCAGAATACAGAAAGTCAACAGGAAAAACAGAGTCCATGAACAGCAAATTCGGCAAAGTTCTCATCACTGGAGCCAGTGGTCAACTGGCACAGGCATTAATGCATTCTGCGCCTGCGGGAACGGAATGTGTTGGTCTCTCGCGGGCAGAATTGGATATTGCGGATGAAGCAGGTGTCCAGGCGGCTATAACGAGTCTCCAACCGGACTGTGTCATCAATGGCGCAGCTTATAACCTGGTGGATAAAGCCGAAGGGGCGGGCATGGAAGCAGCGTTGCGTATCAATGCCCTAGGGGTGGCACGTCTCGCTAAAGCCTGCCGTGATGCTGATATTCCGCTTGTGCATTTCTCGACCGATTTTGTCTTTGACGGCGAGAAACGCACCCCATATACCGAAGCGGATGCAACTCATCCCTTGAGTGTTTATGGGGCCTCCAAACTGGCCGGGGAAAACATCGCGCTGGCGGCTAGCCCCCTGCATTTCGCCATTCGCGTATGCCGTCTTTTTGGCCCCATCGTGGGCGAAACCACAGGCTCATTACAGAAACCAGCCGGTAACTTCCCCCTTTTGATGCTCCGCCTGGGCCAGGAAAGAGAATCACTGAAGATAGTTAGCGATCAAATTGGCTCTCCTTCCTACACGCCCGATCTGGCACGCGGCATCTGGCAACTCATCACCAGGGGCGAAGGTGGCCTGTATCAGCTTTCTAATGCTGGCGAGGTCTCATTTGATGAATATGCACGGGCGGTTTTTAAGCTGGCTGGAATTAATTGTCGAGTGGAATCCGTAACCACTCAAGAGTATGGCGCACCTGCCCATCGTCCCCTCTATTCAACCCTGAACAATGCTAAAGCCCACGCTACGGGTGTCACCGCTCTACGCCACTGGCACGATGCCTTGACGGAATTTGTGCAACAGCTATAAAGAAAATTTATTTAAAAGCAAAACGAAGAGGCTCCATCGGGCTTCGCACGTCAGTAGATTCGTGGTACACTGGGCGCACCACTGTGCGTTACAGCCCTCGTTGTTCCATCCACACAGCACACTGACAGAGGCGATGTCCCGTGACAGTTTATCTCTCCGAAACGGCATTTTTGTCTATTGTTTTATCTTCGATTGAGGCGTACAAGAAGGAATGTTACGGCCTCATTTTAGGCTACCGCACCGATAAGCTATGGCGTATCGAGTATGCCATACCCTACCAGACGGCAGATCGGGGCCATAAAACCGTTACACCCCACGGCCTGCGTGACCGCCGCGTCCGCGCTTGCCTGGCCCAACTTTCCTGTTTTGAGCAGTTAGGCACATTTCACTCGCATCCTGCTTGGGGCAGCTTGCGCGCTGTAGCTAAACCCTCCACCGAAGACATCCAATCACTGATGCCAGGGGATTTGGACTTAATCGTTGCGGTCAACGATGCTCGCCATCCACGTCGCTTCCGGCACGCCGAGAATGGGCGCACGCTGACTGGCAACGTGTCTGACTTCGCGCTTACAATGGCTACGTTTTATAAGCCCCCAATGGGCGACGAGCAGGTGCGCCGCACGCTGATACGGTGTCCTTATGCCGTGGGCTTCGAGCCAGACGTGATGCTGAAGTAGGTTTTGGTTTCAACACAAAGGACACGAAGGAGGCATAAAGAGCACAAAAGAAAGTAGAAGATAGAGAATTAAGGTTAGTGGATAGTGATAGAACTCCACTGGTTAGTCTCGATTTGCTATTGCAATCCTTGTTCTTCCTCCGTGCCCTTTGTGCCTCCTTCGTGTCCTTTGTGTTGAAATCCAGAGAGTTAATGCAGCTCAGGGTGTTCGCGGAAGTAGGCGATGACATCTTTGAGAATGTCATCAAGATGTGAGTCGGGCGCAAAGCCCAGCAGGGCGCGGACTTTGGAGGTATCTGGCACGCGCCGCCGCATATCTTCAAAGCCCGACTCATAGGCTTCTTCGTAGGGGATGTATTGCAACTCAGATTTAGAGCCAGTTAGTTCCAGGATGCGCTGCGCTAAACGTTCAATCGTCACTTCTTCTTGGCTACCCAGATTAAACACTTCACCCACAGCGCGTGGCTCATTCATGAGGGCCTTTTGGCAGCGGATAGAATCTCGGACATGGGTAAAACAGCGACTTTGACGACCATCGCCGTACACTGTTAGGGGCTGTTCTTTCAGAGCCTGGCGCACGAGATTAGGTATCACCATGCCATAGCGCCCAGTCTGGCGCGGGCCAACTGTGTTGAAAAAGCGTACAATCACGACGGGCAGACCTTTTTCTTTGTTGTAAGCGAGGGCTAAGAACTCATCAATGGCTTTGGAACAGGCATAGCTCCAACGGCTTTTCGTGGTTGCGCCAAAAACGCTGTCATCTTCCTCTTTAAAGGGCACTTTGGTGTTTTTGCCATACACCTCGCTGGTGGAAGCAATCAACACTTTCTTGTGATATTTCGCGGCTAAGCTTAGCACGGCTTCGGTGCCCAAAATGTTAGTCTCAATGGTGTCTACGGGCTGTTCAATGATGCGCCGCACGCCCACGGCGGCAGCTAGATGGTAGACGTGATCACAGTCGGCTACCAGTGGCTCCAGGAGGGAAGTGTCGGTTACCGGGGCCACAATAAGACGGTAGTTAGGATGCCCCGTGAGAGCCTGGACATTCCTATACTTTCCCGTAGACAAGCTGTCAATGACCGTGACCTGCGTCTCTTCGTCTTTTAATAAAAGCTCCGAAAGATGAGAGCCGATAAAACCGGCCCCGCCTGTAATTAAGACTTTCACAAATATCTCCGTTCACTCACGCTCAAAGGCTATAAGTGCAGCTTTGGCCTCAAAAGTTACATTGTTCTTCATTTTGTCAGGGCTTGGAAGTAGCTGACGGTGCGGGCTAACCCTTCCTGAAAAGAAATCTGCGGATCGTAGCCTAACAGTCGCCGAGCCTTATCAATATCAGCCAAGGAATGTTTGACATCGCCCTGGCGTCCTTCAATATAGCGCACGCGAGGCTTGACCCGCATGATCTCACCCAGCAGTGCTACCATCTGGTTGAGGGTATATCGCTCGCCATAAGCCACGTTGCAAGTCTCACCGGGCGCGTCAGGTGCTGTCATCGCTTTTAGATTAGCCTGCACAGTGTTATCTATATAGGTAAAGTCGCGCGACTGTTCGCCATCGCCGTGAATGGTGACCTCTTCATCGCGTAGCAGGGCTTCAATAAAACGTGGAATGACGGCGGCATACTCCGATTTGGGGTCTTGACGTGGGCCAAAGACATTGAAGTAGCGCAGGCAGACCGTTTCTAAGCCATAGACCCGGAAAAAGGCGCGGGCATAGTTTTCTCCGGCCAGCTTAGCCACTGCATAAGGCGAGAGCGGGTCAGTCGGCATCGTCTCGACCTTGGGCAGCGTGGGCGTGTTCCCGTAGGCTGATGAACTGGCCGCATAGACAAAGCGACGCACGCCTGCATCACGCGCCGCGACCAGCATCTTGAGCGTGCCCGTCACATTAGCTTCATTGCTGCCCAGAGGATCACGCACCGAGCGTGGCACGGAGGGAACGGCTGCTTGATGCAACACATAATGGACACCGGCGACCGCCCGTTGCGCGGTGGGTAGATCAGTCATACTGCCATCCACCACTTCGATGCGGTCAAGCACATCTTCTAGGTTTGGCCGCTTGCCAGTGGAAAAATCATCTAAAACCCGGACGCTATAGCCATCTTGCAATAGACAGCGCACGAGGTGGGAGCCAATAAAGCCCGCACCCCCGGTCACTAAAACTAACTCATTACCGTTTTTCAACCCAACCTCGCTGAAGATATTCCGTTATATAAAGGGTGAATCCCTGATTTGTCAAGGAGATGGTGCCTTGCAACTATCCCTTATTAAGCATACCTTTTTTCCGTAATAAGTCGAGATACAATGTCTCAATATCACCGACTAAACGCTTAATATCAAGAGCCGGGTACACATGCTCCCGCCCCGCTTGCGCCCTTTGTGCGGCTAATGCCGGATTAGCCAGTGCCTCATTGATAGCCTGTGCCAGAGCATCCACATTCTGCGCTGGCACCAACCATCCCGTTTCATTCGAGCCAATGAGGTCTTTCACCCCGCCAACATCGGTCGCTACCACTGGTCGCGCCGCGGCCAGGGCTTCTATGACGGCGACGGGTAAGCCCTCGTTCAAAGAACAAAGCACCGAACAATTTAAGTCTGCATAAATGCGCGGTAAGTCGCCCCGGAACCCCATGAACTTGACGGCTTTATCTACTCCCAGCGCCTTGGCCTGAGTTTCCAGTTCGGTGCGGAGTTCGCCATCACCTACGATTAGAAAGAGCGCGTGGGGATGTGTCGCCAGCACCTTTTTCGCAGCCTCAATAAAGAAGTGAATCGCTTTAATTGGCACCAAGCGGGCGACGATCCCGACCAGTGGCACATCCGGCCCCACCTGTAACTCAGCGCGCAACTGACCTCGCAACGTATCAGCTTCCAGAAAAGGTGTCAAGTTTAGCCCTAATGGAATAATCTGATATTGGTCGGCGCGGCCAATGCCTAAGCTCAGGATTTCTTGCCGCTGTTGGTCGCTCAAGACGATAATGCGGTCGGTAAAGCCTCCCAGGAACTTCTCAATATCTATGAAGAGTTTAGTTTTCTTCGGGCTAAAATAGCCGCGGAAAACGTTGCCATGAAAGGTATGAACAATGATGGGCACATGAGCCAGACGTGCCGCCATGCGTCCCACAAAGCCCGCTTTGGCGGTGTGGGTATGCACAATGTCCGGTTTATACTGGCGCATTAAGCGGGCGACCTGATAAAGCGTGCGCAGGTCGTTGGAGGGAGAAATCTCGCGACCCAAGCTGGGAATAATGAGCGGACGGACGGCGGTTTTACCCATTAAATCCAGCATATTACCTTCGTGCCCGGCTTCGAGGCCAGTCACAAGCTTGGATTCAAAAATCTGCGGGTTGAGTCGCTCGGTGAGCAGCGTAGTATGGATGGCAGGCCCGCCAATGTTCAGACGGGCGATAAGGCGCATAACTTTATAAGGGCGGCTGGTTTCATCCATTACGCATAATTCACCTCGATAACCCGTGGTCAGAAGACATATACAGCTTACTTTATTGTGGTAAGTTGGTGTGCAGATAGCTATCGGGGAGTTCAGAGATAAAATAACGCAGCTTACCAGACTTTTCGGGCTTAATCTCCTCGACAGGACTTAACTCAATATGAATATCTTCCCCAATAAAGCCGCGCATACTCTGCTGAAAAAACTGGGTGGCCGCGCCAAGGTCGAAGCCATTGGTGCCATTGCTGCTTTCCGGCACATATTCGATCACGAAATTCTCTAAAGTGCGCTGTACCACACGAAATGCCTGGATGCCGTGAATGTGTTGGTCTTGCAATCCTCGGTTGATATAGTGGAACATTTGTCCTGAAAGCACACGGCCCGATTTCGTTTTCACCATTTCCACACTACGACCTACCCCCATCGCCATAAGCGGCCACGGACGGCCACAGGGACAAGGCTTATCGTTTGGCCCGCCCACATCACCCAGCCGATAACGAATAAGAGGCATGGTACGGTTGCGCAGGGTAGTCACCACCACTTGACCTAATTCGCCGGGCCGGGCCGGGGTGTTATCATCGTTGAGAAACTCAACGTAGGTGTGTTCTGTAAAGAGGTGCCAGCTACCCTGGGGACATTCGTAGGCCATTGAGCCGGTTTCTACACAACCATATTCATTGGCAACGGGAGCATTAAAAACGCGGCTCATGCGTTCGCGCTGGAAATGGTAAAGCTGTTCAGCGGCAATAAAGACAACTTTGACCGGGAAATCTACTTTATCATGCGCTTCAATAAACTCCGCTAACTTATCCAGCGCCGAGGTATAACCATAGATATAGACGGGGCGAAACTGCTTGATTTTAGGCCACCACTGCGCCAGAATCTCATCTGAAAGATCGAAACTGGGCACCAGCATCATATTGTTCAATCGGGCCTTGGCAGTCTGTAAAACCCGTTTCTTCCACGAATAAATAGGCCGCCCCCAAACCCACAAGCCCGGATCACCTAATTGCACTCCATACCAGGAGCGAGCGTGCCACTGGCAGGCAAAATTCGATTCCTGTACCTCGGATGAGTGCTTGACCGTGATGGCCACCCCAGTCGAGCCACTGGTGCTGCCCGTCTGGTAAACCGTCGCTCCTGGCACTAACAATTCATCGCCATGAGCGCGCAAATCGTCTTTAGTTAAGATGGGAAGACGAGCGAAATCTTCGGGTGAAATCGGATCGGAGAAAGGGCGCAGCCGCTCGGCCCAAAAAGGAGCTTTACGGGCAGCGCGAACTAGAGATCGCACGTCTTGCCACTGCTTGGCGCGTAAGTCTTCCGTTGTTAGGACACTATCGCGGCGGAGAGCTTGAAGATATTGAAGGAGTCGTTCACCTTTATAGCGTTGCGCCAGGGGAAAATAGAGATTGCGGACAAAACTAGAAGGAAGCGCTCGCATGACCGACTGAGATTGAATAACATCCTAAAACCTATATTGGTTAATATAAGTGTAGGCTTAAAAACGGCTCCTAATAAAGTGCTTTAAGTATATTCTAAGCAACGCTGTAATCAAAGAGCGATAAGCTTAAATCCAGAATCATGCAGTTTTAAGTGTCCTCACGCCAGAACTGAATCACCCCGGAGTCCTATCCAGACCGCTTTTGCGGGGGAGCTTTATACGGCAGACTGTGCAACACCTCACGCACCCACCGCAGATGCACATCACTGTCCTCCTGACTGGGTGGGATGGCATACCCCTCAGTCCATCCATTCCAGGTGTCAATGGAGAGACCATTTGCCCCATAACGCGCCGCAAGTTGGCGTTCTCGTTCCCGCCACGCCGTATTGAAACCATAGCTGCCGTTGCCTGGAAAGGCGAGATGAGCATCGTAGCCCGGAATGATAGGCACCAGTAGAGGAATGCCCGAAGCACTCCACTGGCTGAGAATAGACTCCGCATATTCCAGGCGTTCTTCCTCAGTGAGATCACGCTGTGGCTTGGGGTGCGCGTTGCCCTGCGCGGTAATGTTATAGGGATTGATCGCCAGCACGCTGGCACAGCGGCGCAACGTGGCCGGTGTGGGGCCAGCGTGTGAGCCATAGGCAGGCAGTGGTGTCGGGTCTAGAATGAAGCCGACCTGGTATCCCGTTGCCTTCCGTATGGAGAGCGCGGCGGTATCGAAGGCAGCGGCGAATCTTGCCGGGTCGCACGGGGTGGCATGAATCGTCTCAATCAACCAGATGACGTAGCGACTGTGGCCGTTTTGGTCATAAATCCGCACCCAATTGGACGACTTCCCGAAATGCTTCAGGAGCCAGGTGCAACGCTGCACCAGATCATCAATCCTGTCCGGGAAGTCTATGAAGAAGGGAAAAGACCGGCTGACTTCCAGCATGGGAGCAAAAAGTAACCTCTGTCGCGTGGCACGCTTAAAGAAGCGTCGGGCAAGAGCCACCTGCTCGGCTTCGGTATATCTATCATTAGTGCTGTGGGAGCTATAGTGCGGATCATGATAACGGCGATCATCAGGCCAGCGTGTCCGTGAAAAGAGCCAGGTCGGAGACCAGTCGTCGGTCTCACCATCATGGCCCCAGTAGGAAAGTTTGATGGTGTTTAAACCGACCATTCTCATTGGTTTGAGAGCAGCATCTATATTGGCATTGTCGAACCAGTTGATTGGCTCTGGCTGAGCCGGATGGCGGGTGTAGAGCGGCAGCGCGTGCGGGTTTGGCGGCCCTGCAAAGTACAGTGCGCTGAGAATCGGTTGGCCGCGATAGTGACGATTGGCAATGCGGCCCCACTGCCTATACTGTCTGGCCGACACGGGAAGTAAGTCAACCCACAAAATACAGCCAGCCCATAAAAGATAGACAGCCGAAGCCCGCCATTTCCATTGGGTCATCATGATACTGCGTTGTCTCCCAGTTGCATTCTCGACTTGCGCAACGCATTATTTAGGCTGGGCCAGATTTAGTGTCAAACCATGCCTTGTTTCCCGTGACCGTCCATCCGTCAGATGTGGCGCTGGCCTGTCCCGCTGTGATGTCCACACCAGAGTCAAAGCCTTGCCAACGGTAGGCGGCGCTTTATGATTTAACCTGGATTAATGCGGCCTTGGATACACCCTGCACGAAGGCGGTTTGGGGCCGAGATGAGGCCA
The DNA here is from genome assembly GCA_019239895.1 of Abditibacteriaceae bacterium. Taxonomy (GTDB): domain Bacteria; phylum Armatimonadota; class Abditibacteriia; order Abditibacteriales; family Abditibacteriaceae; genus JAFAZH01. Next base: position 93,173 of record JAFAZH010000043.1, read on the forward strand.
GACACTCTTGTCTGGCCCACAGAGGTAGCCTCTGCGAAACCTTTGCTTAACCTCTCTAGATGGTGGTCTGTTCTTGTTACTGCACTGCCGCTTAGTAGAACTTAATCAATGAACTCGTGATGCCACAGTTCCAGCATGAGGAGCGACCACAGGCGCAGGTCATGATTGGCTTCGCTTTCAAGATGTTCACGCACAAAACGGCGCACTACATCCGGCTCGAAGTAGCCGCGTGCTAAGGCGCGATCCGAAACCACTGTGTCACAGAGCAGACCTTTCATGGAGCCGCGGAACCAGTGGCCAACGGGCACGCCAAAACCCATCTTGCGCCGCGCCATGTTTTCTTCTGGCACCAGGCCCTCCATCGCTTTACGCAAGAGGTATTTGCTGCTTTTGCCATGCAATTTTAGTTCTGGCGGTAACTGGGCGACCCATTCCATGAGCTGGTGATCGAGGAGCGGAGAGCGAGCCTCCAATGAGTTCGCCATGCTGGTAATGTCCACTTTGACCAGCAGATCGTCTGGTAAATAAGTCATCGTGTCCGTCAGCAGGCAGGCATCAACGGTATCCAATCCCTGGCTGCGTTCTAACCAAACCTCTGCCGGGTTCAAGGTGTGGCCAAACTGCACCTGCTCTTTGAAAGCTGGCGAGTAAAGCTCCTGCTTCTGGGACACACTAAAGGCACTCATCCATTGTAAATAACGCTGGGCACGCGGCAAGGCAGCAGCCTGCAACAAGCGTTTTAAGCGTGCGCTCCGGCTTTTGGCGTGAGTGTGAGCGGGTAGGGAGCCAGCCACTTTGCCGCCTAAACTGAGCAGGGCATGGGGCACTGTCTCGGCCAGCTTCATCGCGTAATAGCGGTCATAGCCAGCAAAAACTTCATCACCACCATCGCCATTAAGAGCGACGGTAACGCTCTGGCGTGTGGCCTGGCTGACATAATAGGTGGGCACGGCGGAGGAATCCGCATAAGGCTCGCCGTAATGTCGGACTAAGGTTGGCACCACTTGCAGCGCGTCTGGCTGAATGATGATTTCGGTGTGGTCAGTGCCCCACCGCTCTGCTAAACGGCGCGCATGGTGAACTTCAGAATACTCACTTTCATCAAAGCCAATAGCAAAGGTCTTGACTGGTTTATCCATCAGGCGGCTCATCACAGCCACCACAGCCGATGAATCAATGCCCCCAGAGAGAAACGCGCCCAGGGGCACTTCACTCATCAGGCGGATGCGTACCGCTTCTTCCAGACGATGCAACAGTTCTGCGACGGCATCGGCTTCGCTAATGCGAATTTTAGGCGTAAAGTCCAAGCGCCAGTAACGCTGTAACTTTATCTCTCCATTGCGTACTGTGAGGGAGTGCGCAGGGGGTAGTTTATGAATGCCTTCATAACCGGTCATCGGGGCGGGGATGCAGAAAGTCGCCAGATAAGTGTCTAAGGCTTTTAGGTTCGGCTGGCGCGTCACATCGGTATGAGTCAACAGAGCTTGGAACTCAGAGCCGAAGATTAAACGGTTATTGACAACGGTATAGAGCAGGGGCTTTTTGCCGACGCGGTCACGCGCCAGGAAAAGGGTTTCGGTTTTAAGATCATAAATCGCAAAGGCAAACATGCCACGCAGGTGCTTGGGACAATCTTCCCCCCATTCTTCATAAGCGTGGACAATCGCTTCGGTATCGCTATGGGTGCGAAATTGGTGGCCTTTGCTTTCCAGTTCCTGCCGGAGTTCGGGGAAATTATAAATCTCGCCGTTGAAGACAATCCAGACCGTTTCGTCTTCGTTAGCCAGCGGTTGATGACCGCAGGCGAGGTCTATGATAGCCAAGCGACGCATCGCCAGACCCACTGTCCCGTGCAACCATAAGCCTTCATCATCCGGGCCGCGATGCCGAATGGCGTCATTCATCCGCTGTAAAGCCTCGCGTTGTACCGGCTCGTTATTCAGTTGTAAAATGCCGACAATGCCACACATAGTTAAAGATTTATACGGCCCGCGCCCAGGCTTCCAGGAATGAGCCGGAATGGGTCAAACGCGAGATTTTTTCCACGCCGCGTGCCAGGGCCATAAGCTTGGATGGCGAGGCGAGTTTGGCTCCATAGGTGCGTAGGGTCACCACCTCAAATTGGGTTTTCTCAAAGGCGACATCTAAGGTGTGCGGTGAAAAACCGGCCACATGGTAGGGTTCAAAAGTGGGTGATAAGTTCAAAGTCCAGGCCCGCCCACGCAGGCGATGATAAAGTCGCCCCATTGTGAAAAAGAGACCCGCTTCATTGGGCACATCCAGAAACAAAAGACCCCCAGGTCGCAGAAGGCGTCGGCATTCTATCAAGAGTTCCAGGGGGTTGTAAACGTGTTCCAGGACGGCACTCAGGAAGACGACATCAAAAGAGGCGTCGGGATAATTGATATTCTCAATCAGCCCTTGATGCACTTCCACCTCGAAATTTTCCCGACCATAGGCCACGAAGTCTTCAGAAGGCTCAACGCCCTCGGCCTGCCAGCCTAAATCTCTGGCCGCTACCAGCGACTCGCCACGCCCGCAGCCAATGTCGAGCAGCTTGCCTTTCTGACCGTCCAGAATTTCAGTGGCTTCCTGGAGCAACTTGCGGGCATAATCAATCTTGCCCTGCACATCGTGGGCGCGAAAGTAAACGTCGGCATCGGCATAGTGTGACAAGTCACGCGGAAATGGCATCGGGTTAGGATAAATAAAGCCACAATCGCGGCATTTAACAACCCGCGAGGTGATGCCCTTGCCGCTGTGATGGGCACGGCCTCCACGATAACCTAAAACCCGAAACCGCTTACTGCGACAAATGCCACACGGCACCCGACGAGGCTGCCAGTGCGCCTCTTGATTAGACTCCATTTTTTTCATTTCAACTAAGTTCCTGCGAGAACGAGATTTATAAATTTTAGGCGCCCAGCAGCTTAAAGCACGGCCCACACCTTCAGTGAATCACCGAGTCGGCTGATGCTGAGGACTCCATTGGCAGCTTCTTTCAGAATACGACGGGAAGAACTGCCCGTCATGTATTCATTGAGACGGTAACTGTCTACGACGCGGCTGCACTCTCCGCCCCCGGTGTTATCTGCTGCGGGAGGTTTGGGCCGTAAAACCTGGATGATTTCGTAGGGGTTAACGCCTTGGGCGACGATATGCCTTTTGCGAAACCCCGTCATGGCCAAAGCACGCTTCATGCCTGTAATTGAAAACAACTGCAAATGCTCTGGCGGACAGACAATACTCCATTGTAGTTTCAGTAGATGCCCAGACAGTCCCCCAATGTGTGGTGTCGTAGCCCACATTAAACCGCCCGGACGGAGAATACGAGCCATCTCGCGCAGCAGCGAGATGGGGTCAGGCACATGCTCGAAAACTTCGACCGCTGTCACCACATCGAAAGAGTTATCAGGATAATGAGCGGCAGCCAGTTCACCATGAAAGACTTCAAAGCCCAGTCGCTGTGCCTGTTCCACTGCTGGAGTGGAAACTTCCGCTCCCAATACTTGCCACCCGGCACGGCCTGCGGCCTGCATCAATCCCCCAGCGCCAAAGCCAACATCTAACAGGCGATTACTTTGGCGGTAGGGAGCAAAACCCCGAACAATTTCATCTAAGCGGCGCTCGACGAATTCGGGCGTGGACAGATTGCTCTCACAATAATAGACATTGTAATACTCACCGGCATCAGGTGCTGGCAAAGTTGAAGTATAGAGAGTGCCACAACCGATGCAAGAGAGCAACTCGAATCCGTGCTTGGTACCGACCTGCCGTCTGGCTGTAACAGCACAAGCGGGGCACTGGGGCCGTGTGGCACCAGTGCGCTCGTTGATGCGGATTGTTTTCTCGTTTTGGTTATTGGTATCCAACAGCGTTACGTTCCTCTTCAAGTAGCTCAAATTTGCCTAGGACGAGTGCTGGGTGGCAGTTTCTAATACCATTTGTAAACGTGGTGCCTGGCGTTCCAGGCAGTACCAATCTTCTACCCGCGCGCGGCCTGCTTGCCCCAAGTTCCGACGCAGCGATTTATCCTCGATTAATGTGCCTAGTTGCTCCGTCCATTCCGCTTCGTTGCGGGGCAAGAAACCGTGGACGCCGTGTTGAACAATATCACAAGTTGCCCCCACTGGCGAACACACCGCCGGAATACCGACTGCCATGTATTCAATGGCTTTAAAACCGGACTTGCCTAGCGACCATTGATCTTCAATGATTGGATAAAGGCCAATATCAAAACTCTGGAGGTCAGCCGTTTCTGTCTTTAAGCTCCACTGGCGATTATCCACCTCAACCCCTGGTATGGCTACTGAGCGTCTGGCCCCTACTACGCGCAACGTAATATCATGGCGGCGTGCTACCTCTTGTAAAACCGGAGCGAGTGACTCTAAATAGGGTGTGGTGGAATGAGAACCCATCCAACCCAACACTACGGGCTGTTTCTTGTTTGCTGCTATAGGTGCATGAGTGCAACCTAAGGGTTTTACTTTATGGGCATCCACCACGGTCGGGACTAAATTGACGTTGGCATTAAGTGGGGTCGCATAATCTTCCAGATAGCGGTTACCGACTACCACAGCGCTGCTCAGGCGCACAATATCCGGGGTTTTCTGTGGATATTTAAGCCAGGTGGCTAACTTGCCGTAAGTGGGGCTAATGAAAGGCACATGAATGGCATCGTCGAAGTCGAAGACAATTGGTTTCTTCACATAGCGGGCGATTAATGTTTCAATCAAGGGTGGCCCGAAGAGTGCAGCCTCCCGATGGATAAAAACCGCATCATAATCTGTCGCACGGGCTGCATCAGATAGGCGACGTAAAGTAAAGCCAACTAAGCGTAGCGCCTTTTGTAACTTATAGCTGGGCTGATAGAAGCGGCGATAGAAGCGCGAATCCATAAAAGGCCGAAAGTCGGCTTGAATACCAGCCTGTCGAAGGTGGGGCAAAAATTGAGTGACGCGGTAGCGGACACTGGGAGCCTCTAACGGGTAAGGTGCGATGCAGAGTAGCTTGAGATTCGGCTTCATGTAATGGTGGAAGTTGGCACTGGTAATGATTGTAGCCTCTGACGCAGTGGCATCTTCAGGCGATCCGCCGCCGTACTACGCTTAGGCTCCCGCTGGCGACGTTCATAACCAGCGGCGGCTAAAATCAGCAAGAACGGCATCAACTGCGCCCGCTGGCGATAGGCTAAACCGACGTTACCAAAGATGAGAGAATAGAACAAAATCAGCGGCAAAGTAAAGCCTGCCAGGGATAGCAAGACCCCTGGTTGACGCCGCCAAGCGTAAAGAATTCCCGGTAAGATAAAGCCAAAAACCAGACACCACCAGAGGAAGACATCGGGTAGCGCCACCATCTGACGCGCATTCGTTACCTGCCAGGGGAAGGGAGAGAGCAATAAATAAATGGAGCCAATGAGAACCATCATAATGGCTCCCCCTGGCGTTGAAATATCATAGTCTAACTGGACGGCTGAAGCAGTCCCTCTCCCGTGGATAGCATTAAACTTACCGGATGCACCATTGCGAAAGCTGTCCATTTCCGCAATTCGCGCCTGCGCCATGTGTGCCAGATCAACATGGATAATATGGAGCGCCATCATCATTCCGATAAGAAACAGCAATCCCCCGAAGCTTAAGAGAGCTGTGCGGAAAGGGCGTGCTGAACGATAGCAAGCAATGGATAGCAAGGTTCCGGCAACTATAATATAGGCGACATAGAAGCGTATGCCTAAGACCAGCACGGTTATTCCTAGCACCAACATTAGATAGAGTGGATTACGCCCTTTATTAAATTTCAGGATAGAGTAGAAAGCCACTATCTCCAGGAGAATGACCCAGGTTTCCTTGATGCTAAGTGCTGACCATGCCAGGAAGCCTGGCAGGATAACGGCGATCATGGCAGCGAAATAGCTGGCCTTTTCCGTGAAGTATTCCCGCGCTGTCTTATAGATGATAACAACGGTTAAGGCATTAAAGGAGCAGTTGAGAAAAGATAAAGCCATCTGGCTTGGAATGTTGATCAGGTAATAGAGATACGAGGCGAAATAGTGGAAACCCAGGTTCGTGGGACGGCTGCTGTCATAGATCTCCCAGAGGTTATCGGGCAGCGTCGCTAAACCGGGTATGCCGCGTCGGGTAGGCGCATGGCGCAGCCAACCCTGCCAGTGGCGTGACTGTGTCCAGCAGTTTTTCCATACCTCATCGTCTTCACCACCTAAATACTGGGTGAGGCCAGTTTTATAAGCGACAACGGTAAATACTAGCCGTAAGATCAGTGCAATGCAAAAGAGGCGGATGAGAATGGCCCGCTCATGCGGGTCTTTAACTAAGGCTATTCCTGCTAAAATCAGGCCGCCCGTGACCACTGACACGATATAGGCGGCACTGTCCTCTAATGGAGACAGGGTAATGAGTAGTGCAATGCCCAAGACCCCTGCTATGGCTAACACTCTGGATATGGCATTGAGCGTATCGCTACGCATTTGTTGCTGTTCCTTCTTTCTCGACAGGTGTACAACCCGGACTAATTAAGTGTAAAAGGTATGAACTCGCAAGGCTACTGGCTACTTCCTGGTAAAGTGATTCGTAACGCGGCACACCGATTTCTTGTAGCGATGCGGTAGTCTGGGCGGTTTCCTGGCAACGCAGCCTGATGGCTGGATCATTGACTATCCCCTGAACCTGGCAGGCGGCTGCCCGGTATGCTTCTGCCGTGAAACCATTAAGCAGTACACCAACTTTAGGTGAACCTAAAATAGCATCTACATCACCAATGCCAGAGTTACAGACAACCGGCAGCCCGGCTGCCTGGTATTCACCGATTTTAGTTGGCGAGCGCGAGATATTAGAGGGACATGGTGCCATAAAGCATAGCGCGAAATCCCCGGCGGCTAAATAAGCTCCGACTTGCTCTGGACGCGCCCTGGTGATGGAGTATTCGCTCTCCGGCACCTGACGTTTGACCAACTCATTCGAGATGAGTTGATGCTCACTCTGGGTCAGCACCAGAAAGTGCAGGTTGCCAATCACTTTGCGGGCAGCTACAAAAAAATCTACCATCTCACTTTGCATATAGAGACCGCCCAGCTTACCGACATAGACCATGACGGTCTTGTCCTGTAAGTTAAGCTGCTGGCGCATCGCCTCACGCTGGCTGCTCTGCTGCTGAATCTGCGTCAAATCGGCACAACAAGGAATCACCCGCACCCGTGGATCAGGCTGCTCGCCAAAGAAGAACTCG
>JAFAZH010000003.1 GCA_019239895.1 Abditibacteriaceae bacterium
TTAGCCACGACAGCAGCACTGTGTGCGGTAGCCCGCAAGTTGGCGCGGTTGGCCTGGTCACTGCATAAACATGGCACCACTTACGATCCGGCGCGGGTTTATCAGCAAAATCAGTCCTCGCCCCCTTGACGCTAACCATAGAATCTCTCCCAATACTGGGAGAGGGGAGGTCACACGTAAAGGTTTCCCATAGCAAGATACTTATCCTTTACGAGCAAGTTTTCCTCAGTGCTCCCCTCTACCAGTATTGGGAGAGGGGCCGGGGGTGAGGGCCTCCCCCTACTTCTCCCACACCGGCAACTCCACCGGATCACGTTTCAACACCGTATAGAGGGGGTTGATGTTTTTGGTGCTGCCCCCCGTGGCGAGGAGAAAGCCGTTGCCTTGCACTCCCGCGTTGATGTTGTTGAGCGGGGTCTGGTCGGCGGTAAAGGTGGCCTGGGTTAAGGCAATCCAGGTGCCGTCTTTGGTCTGCACCCAGCCGTTGCCATAGACGGCGCGGCGGCGTTCTTTGGCGCTTTGTCCATCGCGGCGAAAGTCCTCGATAAACGAGTAGTAGCCCTTGAGCGCGTCCCCGTGGGCCAGGGTGTCAAAGGTCGCTAAGTGCTGCCACTTTTTCAGGTCGTTGCGGTAGAAATATGCGGCGTAAGCGGTGCGTGCGCCTTTGACCTCGGCGCGCAGCGCGAACTTATAGGTTTCGCCAATCTTCCAGGTATAATGCAGAAAGCATTGTGCCCCGGTGCCTTCGCCGCCAAAGCGTTTGACTTCGACTTGCGAGTCCTGATAAAGCACATTGACGCGATGCTCAGCCGCCACACCGTTGGGGTCGTTTTGCGTGCCGGGGTCCCACACCGAAAACAGCACGACTTTATCCTCCGGCGACTGCAACTGCTGAATCCCAAAGTAGCCATGACTAAAACCACAGACCTGAAAATAAGAGCTATTCTGCGCTTCTAAAACTGTGACCTCATTATAAAACACGGTGGCTTCGGGCGCTTTGTAAAACAAATGCACCGAGCGGGCCGCCTGCGGTTCATCAGTGCGGCCTGGAATAATCCCGGCGCACAATATCAGCATAAAGATATGACTCGTTAGCAAGATGCGCTTCATCAATATTCTCCCCTCAAACTAAGAGACAAATAGCCTCTTTTCAAGCTTACAAAATTCGACTGAAACGTGTAGGGCTGCAGCGTGCTGGCTTGAAGGGAGGCGTTATGCTGGCTTGAAGCGTTATAATGATAAGTGAGGTTAAAGCGATGAAAAATGAATTGATTGAATCGAATCCAAAGGTTATGATGGGTAAGCCCGTTATCGCCGGAACCCGCCTGACAGTGGAATCTATTCTGGAACGCCTGGCTGCCGGGGAGACCCCGGAGCAACTCCTGGAAAGCCATCCTCGCCTCACGAAACCCGCCATTTATGCCGCCATTGAATTTGCCGCCCAAGCTTTACGGGCGGATGTGGTTTATCCCGTGGTTGAGCGAGCCGCATGAACTTATTGTGTGACGAAAACATAGATCAACAAATCGTTGAGCAACTGCGCGCTGACGGTCATCACGTTCTCTCGGTGGCCGAAATGGAGCCGGGAATCACGGATGATATTGTGCTGCACCGGGCTAACGAGCATATTGCTCTGTTAGTCACTCAAGATAAGGATTTTGGCGAGTTGGTATACCGTCAGAACTTGGTCTATCTTGGTGTCATTCTGGTGAGGCTGCACGGTTTGTCCATTGCGACCAAGGCACAGATCGTGTCGAATACCTTAAATGAACATGGAGGCGAGATGCCTAATGCTTTTACTGTTATCTCGCCTGGTATCGTCAGAATACGCCGTGAGTTAGCATGAATTCGAGATTTCCATAGTTCTCCTTAACGTGCCTTAGCCCCTGGTAATTGAACTGCCCTCAAAAGTTAGAGTCTCTCCTTCATAAGCCAGTTCGGTCGCCGGGAAGATGGCGCGGGCAGCTTCAAGCGAGGCGGCGCGATGGTGGCCCAGATGCACGAGGCGCAGTTGCTTGACGCCTGCGGCCCCGGCGATGCGGGCGGCATCAATGGAGCGCGCATGGCCATAGGATGACGGGCCATCGGGAGCATCGGGCGGTAGGCTCGCTTCGTGGATGAGCAGATCAGCGTCGCGGGCGAGGGTAATTAAATCATCAGTGGGTGCGGTGTCGCCGCTAAAGGCAATGACGGCACCACTCTGTTTATCCAGGAGCCGCCCACAGACCGCCGTCACGGGATGCAGGGCGCGGATGGTGGTGATGCGAAACTCATCATCTTCATAAGTCGTGCCCGGTTCGAGGGGATGCAGTTCGAGGCGCGGCCACACTTCCGGGAAACGCTCGGCCTGGAGAAACTGGCGTACGCCCTCCACCACAACCGGTAAATCATCGGGTGGCCCCACAATATGCAGTGGTGTCGGCCCGTTAGGATTATTGCCACTGCGCATTCCTCGAAAAAAGAGCAGGGCGGGTAAGCCGAGGTAGTGGTCGTGGTGACAGTGCGTGAGAAAGAGGGTCTTGACCTCCAACGCGCTGTAACCGTATTGCTGCATGTGCAGCGCGGCGCACCAGCCGCAGTCTACGAGCAAGCTGCCATTAACGAGAAAGCAGGCCGTATCTTCCCCCGCCCCCGGCAGCACCGCCGCCGCACCTAAGAATGTGAGTTTCGTTTGTGTCATTATTCATTCCTTTAATGGGAACCACCGATGAACACAGATGGACACAGATAAAGAAGATAGGATGCTGGATACTTGATCCTCCATCCTCGATCCTCGTTTCTATCCGTGTCCATCTGTGTTCATCGGTGGTTAAATTCATTTTGTGGCAACACGCGCAAAGATCGTGGCAGGGTTTCCTCTGTCGCATGAAAGCCAGCGGCTTTTAACGCCCTTAATGTGGCGGGATGCGACTGCATCAACTTCCAGATTAAACCGCTGCGCCCGTTCTCAATAGCCAACAGTGCCATGCCCAGATCAATACCAATCACATCCGCATCGAACCAGTTGCGGTCAAGGTTGAAGGCGTCGGCAAAGCCATAGTCGCCCCAGATTTGCGAACCAAACTGGTCGAACATGGCGCGTGCAGTAGTGGCTGATTCTTGTGGCGCTAACGTCATCGCGGCGAGGACACCGGAGGGCGAAACGGTGCCGTCTTCGGGGCCGTCAGGCGCACCATAAGCGCGATAGCCATCTGGCCCGTCCCCCGCGTTAAGACCCCAGAATCCCGCCGCGTAAGTCTTGCGCTCTTGTATGTGTTCCTGGCAGAAACGGCGCTGGATGGTGATAGCATTCCGCGAAGCTACTTCGTAATCCCAGCCCAGGCGATCACGTAATCCATGCAAGTCGAAAAAACCGAGCGGCATCTCGTGAATGAAAATCGGCCCGGCGTGCAAGGACTCCACCTCATATCGCTTGGTCACCTCCCGTTGCAGGGCGTCCCAGGTTGCGGGCGGCAAGGGTTTATGTGGTGCGCCCAGTCCCAGCAGCACCAGGAGAATCGCTTCGCAATAGTGATCGTAGTTATAGACAATAAAACCATGCTCCGGTGTCCACCCGTGCGCTAACACTTGCTTGTGGGGCAAAGCGCCACCATTCGTCAGCATCCATTGCCAGTCTAACCTGGCATAGAGTTGATCCACGTCGCGTGCGACATCCGGCGCATCCGCCTTAAAGTATTGGCCGCAGACGAGGGCACCACAGAGCAGCAAGCCCGTATCAATGGATGAGACCTCGCTCTTCCAGACCCGCCCGCCGGTGGACTTTTCGACAAAGTGATAGAACCATCCATGCTGGTGCGGCATGGTGTGCAGGAAGTGGACGGTGCGCCGGGCACGGGATAAGCCCTCGTCGCGGGCCAGCCAGCCATGCTCCACTGCAACGGGAATCGCGGCCAGGCCATAGCCCGTCGCGGCAACGGAAGCAACCGAGTAGTTATCCACCCCGCTATTGCGGGCGCGGTCATTCATCAGCCCGGTGCGGGTGTCCGCCTTCTCCCAGAAAAAGCGCCACGCCCGCCGTTGCACTTCCTCCAACAATTGCTGATTCGAGAGCGGGGCGGCATGGACTGGAGGAAGTGCGACTGGCAACAGTATACAGACGACCAGCCATAACTTCATCGCTGCACTACGGGCGGAGCGCACAGGGTAACGTGGGAGCATAGCAATATTATACTGTGCGGCGCTATAACTCAAGCGGTGATGGAACACAAGCAGTGAGGAACTCAAGAGTGTGGAGCTTGCTCGTCAATGCGGAGGAGGGCTGAACCCGCCTGGAGCGAACCCGCCACGACTAACTCCGCCAGGGCTACGGGCCGGACATTGTATTGTTGTAAACGGCTTCGCTCCAGCCAGACGGGTCGGTAAGTGCCTGCGGGAGAATCCGGCGTCGAGGTGAATTCTTCGCCAGTGCCGCTGCCGAATATGCCGCCCACGATCCGGGCCAGGTGATAATGCTGCTCACTGCAACCGAACCTGACAACAGCCACCAATCCCATAAGCTCGATCTCCACCCCTAATTCTTCCCAGCTTTCGCGCTTGGCAGCGGCTTCTGAAGTTTCCCCGGCTTCGACTCCGCCACCGGGAAACAGATAGTAGGTGCCTCTCGCGTTGACCCGCTCAATCAGCGCCACCTTGTCGTCTTCAATGATGATTACACCGCTGCGTAACTGTGCCATGCTTGCTTGTGAATGAGGTTGAACGAAGTAAAAGGCAAAGTGGGCTGCCTCTGATTTAGTATCTCAGCTTTGAATGACCTAGCCTGCTTTCACTTTTAACGGCTTAATATGTTGATAAGCTTTTTGGTCTAGATGCAGCGCATCCCACAGATCAAGATTTACTTGCAGGTTCAGCCACAGTCCCGGCCCATTGCCCAGTAACCAGCCTAAACGATGCGCCATGTCGGGCGAAACCGGACGCTTTTCCTGAAGCACCTCGTTGACGGTGCGCCGCGACACCCCCAGGCGCAAGGCGAACTCACCTTGCGTTAGCTTGAGCGCAGGCAATACGTCCTCCCGTAAAATCTCACCGGGATGCGTCGGACGGCGTTCCAGCCGTGACACCTGTCTGATTCTATCTTTATCTGCCATAGCTACCTCTCAGTGATAATCCTCTAAATTGACATCATAGGCATCGCCATCTTCAAAACGGAACGTAATACGATAATTCCGTAAGTCCCCAGTGCAGGTTATAACTCAACCCCGTTGCGTGCAACATACCAAGGGCTAATGAGCCGCTGCGGCGTTGAGGGCTGTATTCACCTGTTGGAACTGGTTGGCCGCTGGTTGGCCATAGCGGTGGCTCATCCAACCACTGAAGACGGCATAGAATAGCATCGCGCCCAGATACACGGCGACTACAACCAGAATCAGGGGCGAGACCAGTGGTGATTTTGACGGAACGGGCGCTGACCACGGCTGCGACTGGCGCAAACTCGGATTGTAAATCGGCAGGTTCGGATCGTAGGGCGAATACGCTGCGGGTGTTGCCGCATCCGCTGGCGGTGCAACGTCCGGTGATGGTGCGTAGCCCGACGGCTGCAAGGCCGGATCTGGCATGGTGGCTGGCGGGGTTTGATAGGCAGGGGCAGAGGCGGGCGCAGCGCCGTGCGGGTCGGGAATGGGTGGCACCATTTGCGGGGTCATAAAAGCCGGATCATAAGGCAGAGGCCCGGGCCCCTGGGCGTCTTTAAAGCGATGGAAGGCAAAGGTGCCGCGCACGCCATTGATGAAAAGATTGGTGAAGATGACCAAATAAACCAGGCTGGGAGCAAAGCCCATTGAATTCCAGGTGGCCGCGCGTTCTATTAGATACAGTGCCAGTCCTGCCACGGCAGCCAAGCGTGACATCCGTGCAATGCCTAAGGCAATAACCCCGAAGATAAAAGCATCCACCAGGGCATCCGTGTTGATATTGAGAAGATGCACGCCCGCCGCGCTGAGCATCACGGCCAAGGTGGTCATGCCCGCACACAGTGCCGCGGCCACGGTGCCTTGACGAGCGACCTGGCGGGCACTTTCCATATCGTGCATGGCGGGCCAGAATCCCGTTGACTTCCCCTGTGGCGCAGGCGCATTCCCGCTCTGTGTAGTTGCATTCGTCGCTGTGGATGGCGACGACTCAACCGGGGGCACCAGCCCTCCGTTCGCGGGCACGCCACTTCCTAACACCCCACTTGTCTGGGCACCAGCCGGGCCAGGCGCTTGCAGATATTGCTCGATGAGAGCACGCAGCGATTCCACTTCTTGCAGGGTGAAGTTCAGTTCAAGATGGCGCCCGACCTGGCGCACCACCAGGTAGCGCGGGGAAACGGGGTTTGGCACGGTCTCGACCCGGATGATCTGTGACCAGGGCACGATGACACTGTGGCTGGCGTGCAGTTCCACTAAGGCCGCAGGGAAAACGAGCCAGCAGTAGCCGCGCAGGTGGATGACCCCGGCCAGCATCGCCAGTGACCCCAATCCACACAGCAGAAAACCCGCAAAAGCCACCCCTGGCGGTGGGGGATTATGGCCAAACGGTTTGACAATAGCGATGCCAAAAAGCGCGGCTATGGCAAAAAGTCCAAAGACCGCGCACCAGCCTAACAATTCCAGGGTGGGATTGGCCCGGTAGACCCTTTCCGGGGTGCCTAAAGCCGCCACTTCCGGCGGCCAGGGCGAATTAGCGGGAGGCGTAGCCAGCGGGTTAGAGAGTGGTGTAGGGTCGGTCTGCTGTCCGTTCATGTCAGGCTCCTGATGTCCCTTGAAGTCATAGACCTACTGCCCTCTATTTGGAGGCAACATTTTTACCATCAGTTTTATCATTAATGGCGAGCAGGTAGCGGGCTGCTGTGGCTCCCTTTCTCGTGGGTGAACTGGGGCTGCCTGAATAACAGGTTGAGTTCATTGTCGGGATTGAACCACAGCGGAGAGGTAATAAAATCATGGCAAGGTTTATGCAATAGGACTCTTGTAACAGTAGGACTGACGCGTGACCCGCCCGTGAACGAGCGGGCTGAGACGAGAAGCCCGGTGAACCGGGCTGGAGACACCCCTTAGCCCCGTTCAGGGGGCTTGTTCATTCAGCCCGCTGCTTTAGCAGCGGGTCTGCCTAAATAGATAGAATTTTATGCCGTTACGCTCTAAAATGATGCTTTTTTCGTGGCCCTCGGTCGGGGGGTGCTTAACCTCGTCTCAAGCTGGCTGGCGCACGCGCCCGGCGGCAGTAGCCCGGCTTTTGGTGGCTGTTCTGGTGACTATCCTGAGCGGAGGTCAGGCCAGTGCCCAGCCGCTACTCCCCAGTTCGCATTCGGCAGCGCCGTTAGCACTGGCGAAGCGGTATGTGGCGCAACGGGCGCGGGCGGTGGTGCTGGCCCTGAAAAACAATGATGTCAAGGCATTAGCCAGTTATGTGCATCCGGGGCGGGGCGTGCGCTTTTCGCCGTATGGCTTCGGGGTTGAAGAACGCGTCTGGTGGCCGCGCCAGGTGGCGGCGTTGGGGCAGAATGCTCATACCTACGACTGGGGCCGCGCGGCCACTTCGGGCAAGCCATTGCGCTTAACGTGGCAGGAGTATCGCCGCCGCTTTATTTATAACGGCAACTTCGCCGCAACGCGTGAGGTGCGTCTGCACAGCCTGCAAGAGCAGCCCTTTAACCAGCCAGAACTTAATAGCACTTATGCAGGCGGACTGGTGGTGGAATATCACCTGCCCGGCCACCGCACGCTCAAGTGGCGCGATGCGCGCAGCCTGTGGATGGTCTGGCAACCGAGTGGCGGCGTGTGGTATCTGACCGCCGTGGCCAACCAGACTGCGGGTGTCAACTATATAGCGCAGCAAGCGGACGCCCAGAGCCGCTGGGATACGCTCGCCTTTATCCTGACGCTGTTTGCGGCTGTCCTCTTTGTGCCAGTAGGCGTGGATCAGGTGGTGGCGCGGCGGCCTTATGTTACCCAATCCCTGATTGCGATCAACGTCCTCGTCTTTTGTCTCACCGTCGTGGTGGCCAACCTGTATTTGCCGCAAGACCGGATTGCCGGGCAGCATCTCCTCGCGCTGCATCCGTCTTATGGCGAGGCGCAGGGAGCAGCGGTGGCGATGGAGCACGCCCACAACAGCCAGGAGTTTACGCAGGCGTGGCAGATGCAGCACGCGGCTTCCGACTACGTCTTAGAGCCGCATTATTCCGCCCTGAACCACTTTGCCTATCGCCCGGCGGAGCCATCCCTGAGCCAGAAGCTGATCGGCTTGTTTGGCTCGATGTTCTTGCATGGCAGCTTGCTCCATTTAGCGGGCAACATGATTTTTCTGTGGGTCTTTGGTCGCGCCCTCGAAGAAAAATTCGGGTCTGGCAAATATCTGCTGGTCTATCTCCTCTCTGGCCTCTGCGGCACCCTAGCCTATCACGCGACGACGGCCTACTTGATGCCCGCCGCGTTGGGGCTGCCTGCCCTGGGCGCGTCGGGAGCGATTGCCGGGTTGCTGGGCGCGTTCATGTGGCGTTTCAGGCGCACGCCCGTCAAGGTCTTCTGCGTGCCGCCCATGAGTTGGCCTCTGCTGGCGCTCGCGGGGGCGCTGTGGGCGGCTATTGGCTACTTTCTCTTTGGCCCCGCCGGGGCGCGTGTAATGTTTGGCCTGGCCATCGCGGGTTGCTTGTGGTTCGGGCCGGGCTTGTTCTGGCATATTTACACGGTTGCTGCGGGCTGGGCCATTGGCGTGTGGCTCTTAGTGTTTAACTTCGCGCCGGGGGTGTGGAGCGTGTTGGCCGGGCATCCCAGCGGGGTGGCGCACTGGGCGCACATCGGCGGCTTTTTCGCCGGAATGCTGTTGGTCGCTATTTTTAAACCGCAGTCGAAAGAAGCGGCGCAAGCCGAGGCGCGGGTTGCCTTTAGCTCCGACGATGCCCGCCGCGCCGCCCTCTATGCCGCAAAACTGTTGCTGCGCGACGCCCACAACCCCCGGCTTGATACCCTGCGCGCCTACGCCTATGAGCGCCTGGATGATGAAGTCAAAGCCCGCGACAGCTATCTGAATGCGATTAGCCTCTATTTTGCCAACAGCGATTATGGCCGCGCCGCCCGCGCCTATCTGGAGGCCAAGCGGCAACACCCCGACCTGGTGTTGCCACCCGCAGAGCAAGCCGCGCTGGGCCATCAAATGGTCGCTGGCCAAGGGGTGGCAGATCACAAGTGGCGGAACGCCGTAACTTATGGCGAAGCATCTGGCGTCGCCTCGAATAGTTCCCACGCCGAAGCCAGTCTGGTGTCGAGCGCCCGGCTCTATCTGCATCGCGTCCAGGAACCTCAAATCGCCGCTGACCTCTTGCAAATGCTGTTACAGCAATACCCCGATACGTCGTGGTCAAATCAGGCGCAGTATCTGTTGCATAGCGCCCTCGCTGCCAGAAAAGACGCCCATCTGGTTCATTGACGATTGACGATTGTGGATTGACGATTACAGAGGACAAACTTTTACCCATGAACAAGAAATCAACCGCAGAGGCGCAGAGGACACAGAGGCTTCGAGGAATAGAGGAATTGAGAATCGAGGATTGACAATCGAGGATAATAAGCGGCCTGCTGTGGCGCTCCTCTATCCTCCATCTTCTATCCTCAATTCCTCTGCGTCTCTCCGGTCATTAATACACGCCATTACCCACAATCGTCAATCGTCAATCCACAATCGTCAATCCAATGGGTGTGTTACAATAGGCAGCATAAGGAGTTGCTATGAAACATCGTGTGTCAATCCGTGCCCTGGTCGCAGTCTTCACTGTCGGGATGGCCGCTACGGGCTACGCGCAGCCCGACCCGAATGAGCCGAACAAGAAGGCCAATCCGGGCGACATGAATGCGGAAGTGATGAAACAGATGCAGGCCGAAGCGGCGCGCTTTGCCCGCATGACGCCCGCCGAGCGTGAGGTCGCTATGCAGCAGATGATGCAGCAGATGCTGCGCATGTCGCTGACGCGCGCTGGCTTCACCGACAAGGCGGTACAGGACGCGATTCTGCAAATGGTGGCCGACCAGGAAAAGGCGCGCGAGCCGGTGCGCGTGGCAGCCAACAAGGTGTTTATGGCAATAGAACCAGCGGGTAATCAGGTCAACTCCGCCACCATAGGGAATTACCTTGAGGACTACCTGGCGGCGGTTGAAGATGCCAAAGTGCAGCGCGACATCGCTACCCAGACGCTCGATCAAAAGATTAGCTTTAGCAAGGTGCCTAAGCTCAAAGCGTGGCTGGTGGTTAATGGTATCATCGGCGATGCCGCCTGGTTTACCGGCGGCATCGCCATGACTGGCATGATGGCGGCCACGTCTTTAGTCAAGTTCCAGACGCCACCCAATGCCGCTCGTCCTGCGGGTGCCGCTGGTGCCGCTGGTGCTGCTGGTGCCGCCGTTGCTGCCCCTCCGGGTGCCGCTGCGCCCCCTGCGGCTCCTGCCGCGCCCCCTGCGGCTCCTGCTCCGAATGCCCCCGCTGCCCTGGATGACGGTGTAGTCGTAGTGGTCACCCCTCCGGCCACGCCCGCTGCGCGTCGTTAGACCCTGGGCTTATGGATGGCCCCAGACTTCCGTCATGCCGTTTTGCAGACCGTGAGCCATATTATGTGTAAAAATGCCGTATAATAACTAGTTCGGTCGCTGCGCGAGAGTTGGTTGCGTGTCATAATGTTTTCAAAATAATATCTAATTTTCAGTTGAGGTGAGAATGATAAAGGTTCAAAACCGGATTAAAGGTCTTGCGGCTGCGCCTTGGAGCGCAATAATGTTTTACATGGCAGTGCTACTGTGTTGGGGGCAGTGCGCCCAGTCAGCGCCGCTACTTGAGGAAGAAGGGGCTGTAGTTACCCAATGGGTGTCACTCAACAACCAACTGTTAGTTACAGCGGTAAAGCTGGATGGCGGTAAATTCCATGTCAACGTATGGGATCTACCGACGACGAAGCGCATTCAATCCATAAACGTGGAACTTGAAGAAGTAAAATCTGTCCGTTTAGGCCCCGATAATAATTTTTTATCTATTGCAGGATCAATCGGTGATACGCGTCACACCCTTCTGAGCAGCGTTAAAACGGGGCAGATAACAAAAGACATGGTAATTTCGCCAAACTTAAAGAAATATGAAAAGAAGGGGATGGCGGCGATGAGTCCCGACGGACAAAATATGGCTCAAGTCATGTTACCATCAGTTATGGTGGTCAATAATACCACTCATGCCACTACGACCCTTGATAAGGCATTTAACGCGGACGAGGTGAGGGCAGTCGCATGGAGTCAGGGAAGTCCTGTCGTGGCCGCAGATGTCGGTGCTAAAACCTATGTAAAATTCTACGGCGCACAAGGAGAAGTGCGCCATATGATCGAATTCCCTTTTAGCGTTGAGAAAATTGCTCTAGGAGCAAACGATAGTGTTGCCTACATCGCACCGGGTAACCCAAAGCTGCAAATCAACAGCTTTGCGACTGGCACTAGTGAGAGCAAGAGCTTTGATGTCGCATCGCCTGTAACCGCACTAACTTATGCTCCCGATGGCATTCTCTATTATGCCCTGGGAAATCAGGTTGAGAAATTGGGTGCAGGCTAAGTTCTAAGAATTCGCTTAATTGTCTCGGATTCGGATAATAACGGACTCCGCTAAATTAAGGACACCGCAATAGTAAATCAACAGCGGCTCAACCAGGCGCTTCAACCGACCCTTCCAGTTCCGCTGCGCTCCACTTTCAGGGCGGCTGAATTTAGCGTTGTGTGGCTGCGCGCAGCGTGTTTGCGCTCTGAACGTGATGACACTTTGGACTCAGTGACTTGTCTAACAGAAAAATGCTGTAACAATGCTGTGGGGGTCGTCATGAAAATTAACAACTTGGTTTGGCTACCATCCATCGTAGTCGCTACTTTACTGGGATTGAATGGAAGTGTGGTGCAGGGCCAACCACCAACTTCACCCCAGTCGCCGGTGTCGAACGTGGAGGCACGCCGTTTGGAGGCACGCCAAACGGTGATTAATTTTGAAAAGCAAGTGTCGAACTTGAAGGACGACACGAAGAAGCGGCAGTTGATTCGTGACTTCTACAGTAATCTGAAAGATAGCCAAACGAAGATCGAAGCGATCTCGGCGATTTATGCCCGCTATGTCCATGTCATTCCCAGCAGCATGGGAGTTGAGTTGGTAACACCATTGCTCAAAGATGAAGACCGCGATGTGCGGTGGTCTGCGGCCAGAGCTATGGGATGGCTGATTACCGTTGCCCAGAAGAAGATTGGTGGAAGCGCAAGCCAACTCTTGGCTCTGCTCCAAGACCCTGACAAAATGATCAGGGAAGAGGTGCTGTCCGCGATGGGCCGTTCCGGTGAAGACGAGTTTTTCGCGCCGCTCAAAGCGAGTTTAGCCGATCCTAATGCCGAGGTACGCCAGGAAGCTGTCCGTGCGTTGGGGGCTTGGTTATTCGCGCAACAACAGCAATTGCAGAAGTTGGCACCACCGGCCACTGATAAACCCGCATCCCAAGGATAGCAAGCAAACCACAGGGAGCAAAAGTTTCCCAACCGCCACACAACCAGGCGCTCCAACCGACGCAACCTGCCCACACGTTCGGGTGGGCGATACTCTCCACGCGGGTCGGCGCGGCTGAGCTGGGCGTTGTGTGGCGGCGCGCGGCTTTATAATCCCCTATGGCTTTATAATCCCCTATAATGTTTATGAACTTGTCGGTGCATGATAATTTATTATTGTCCTACTCAGTCAATGCCCGGCTAAAGGAGATTCGGCTGCATACCAGCACTTATCCGTATGATGATCCTCAAGAATACGTTGATGTGCTCTTTAGCGGCGTGGTGGCTTATCACTTCGAGTGTGATAACTTCAATAACATCCTCTTTGGGGTAGAAGAAGTGTCATTAGAGGCTATTTATGACCAATACAGCGAGATGTTTGAACGCCTCAGAAAGCATGGTTGGCCTCTGTTAAGCTGTGACACCAAAGAAATAATGCTGCAAAACCTGCATCAGCAAGAGATCAAAGCTTATGAGATAAGTGCTTCATTAGGACTTACAGGTTGGGTATGGGCACGCAGTTGCACGAGAAGTAGAACGAATGCAACATAAACCGCCACACAACCAGGCGCTGCAACCGACGCCTCCGGCTCCGCTTTGCTCCGCCTGCGGCGCGGCTGAGCTGGGCGTTGGGCGGCTGCGCGCTGCTTTGCTGCATGGCATAATATAATGAGCAGATAGATTGATAATAAGGAGAAGCCAATGATGGATAATTCGCTAACCTACACTCAATTACTCTTTGCTTGTTGTTTATTCGTCTTTGGCCCTGCATTTGGGTTCTGGGCTGCTTACAAGAACTTAGACACGCGCGTCGGTAAATTTGCCAGTTTTGCCTTCGGCACCTTTTGTGCCTATGCCGGTTGGTTTATTTCAGGTATCACGGCCAGCTACTTGTTCCCCCGGTATCCAGTGGGTGGCCCTAGCGAAACGATAGCTTGCCTTTTTGCCGTTCCAGGGTTTGTTACAGGCTACCTCAGCACAATATTACTCCAGAGAATTGCGGAAGAACACATCGACAACTACCAAGATTGATCCGAGGTTGGACACTAATACTAATAACCGCAAGCTAACCAAACGCTGCAAGGGACGGGTTCCGGCTGCGCTACGCCTACAGCCGCCGCTGAACCTGGTGTTCGGCGGCTTGCGCGGCTTGGTTGTGTGCGTCAAGCTATAATACCAAAGGCGAAAGTCAAATAGGAGGGCCATAAACCACAAATGAATAATTTAGCTCAGGAAGCCAGCTCACTGTTGGCGCGTTTGTCGCCCGGAGACTTAATGCTCCTGGGAGCGCGTCCGGGGCAGGGTAAAACGCAATTAAGTCTTGGACTCACCATTGAAGCGATGAAGTCCGGGCGACCAGGAGTGTTCTTCACGCTGGAATACAGTGCGAGGGATGTCCTCAATTTATTCAAAAGTATCGGGGCAGACCCGGCAGACTTTCGCCATGTATTCAAATTGGATACTTCTAATGAAATTAATGCCGACTACATCATGGCCCAGCTTGCGGCTATGCCAGAGGGAACAATGGTCGTTATTGATTATCTGCAACTCTTAGATCAGAAACGGGAGAATCCTGAACTCATGGTTCAGGTTCGCGCGTTAAAGTCGTTTGCGAGTGAACGCGGCCTGATCATGGTGTTTCTCTCGCAGATTGATCGTTCCTACGTTCCAGCGGCTGGGCGTTGTCCAGGTCTTGAGGACGTGCGCTTACCAAATCCACTCGATCTTACGCTTTTCAACAAAGCCTGTTTCCTGAATGACGGTGCGCTACAGTTTTCAGCGAGTTATTAGCTGGGAACAGTCAGGTTTCTCAGAAGCCGCCGAACCACGCGCTGCAACCGACGCTTTCCGCTCCGTTTTGCTGCGCTCTAAGCCGCCGCTGAACTTAGCGTTCGGTCGCTGCGCACGGCATTGCGGGCAACATCACAATTTAATACAATGAGAAAACATCTAGCTCGTTGCATTTAATAATGCAGTAAGAGAACTGTATGGGTCAGAACAAATTGCGCAGATGGTTTAGCTGAACCTAACTAAGCTCCTTAGCTAAACCTAACTAAACTCATACGGTGGTTGAACAAGCGCAGGCTCACGAGCATCTTATCAAAAGTCATAATCAGGGGCTAAATTCTTACTTATGCAGTTTCGACTTGCCCGGCGGGGCGTTAGCCTATTTTTCTTATGGATTTACGTTATCAGTCGCACTGGCGGGTTAGCCTCAGCCCAGGACTTGGGACATATGACGCGCGGTCAATCTCGGGCTGTCTTTGGCTACGATACGAACGCGGACTTTCTGGGCTTCAACCCCCGGTTTCGTCAACTCCATCGCCAATACTCGACTGAACTCACGCGCTTGCAGCGGGCCCTCGCCCAACAGAACCGCGCTGGTAGAACACGGCCCTGCGCCCGCCAGATATTTCTCGAAGCTCGCTGGCTGGTCTACTACACCGCTGACTTTGTCCGTATTAAGCAACGCCTGGAGGCGCTACGCGCGCTGCTGCGCCAGCCGCACGATCCACCGGGGTGTGAGGCGCAGTCTGCTACTGATGGCAGTTTCGATCATTGCAGCCAAGCCTGGTTCCTCAAAGTGGATGCCAACTGTGAAGTCATCGAAGACTTAGCTGCCGAGGGTAAAAAGCCGCCATACCCGCTGCACTTCCTGGATCGCATTAACAGTCCAGTCAAATTGCGCGCCTATCTGGATTCTGTGCTGATCTCCGATGTGCGGCGCTCCGGCGAAGACAAGAGTTATGAAATGAATATTGGCGGCACCGACCTGATGCGCTTTATTACCGGGGAGATTCCGACCGATTATCGGTTTGATCCGCAGCTCAAGCAGACTCTTTTAGATTACCTGGACAATCGCTGGCAAGACCCTCAAACGGGATTTTTTGGAGGTTGGTATCGAACCCCTACTGGCGTTCGTAAAACGGCCAACCTGAGCACCACCTTCCACATCGCGGCTTACCTGCACGGTCGCTTAAAGCACTGGCCGCAAATCATTCAAACGACTCTGGCAATGCAAGACCATGAGTTTCCCTATGGCTGGCTGGAAGAAGGTCACATGTCCAACCATCATGATTTTGACGTGGTGCGGCTCTTGCGTTATGGCTGGCCTGATATGTCAGAGACCCAGCGTGCCCAGGCCAGAGTTGCTATCCAGAAGATGTTAGATTTCTGCCTCAAGGAAACGCTCAATCCTGATGGCTCCTTTAAGATGATGGATGAGGATACAGTTGCCTCCTCCTATTCGCTGCCGGTTGCTTTTCTCCAGGAAGTCGGCTATTTCGAGCCAGGGCGCAGGTTTTGGACCGATGCTGAATTCCCCCAATCGCCCGACGTAGCGCGACGCATCGCAGCCCATTTGCGCAGTCTGCATCTGGATGATCCAGAGGCGAAGAAGACCCTCCGCTTGCTGGAGAGTTTAGACCAACCAAAGTTGGTTAAGCCCAGCCGCGGATGGATCATCGGTGGGGTGAGTGGGTTGCTACTTGTAGGTCTGCTCTGGCATCATAGCCTCCGCACCCGCACGGTGCAGCGATCACGGGCTTAGGTTAAAGTCTCACGTCCCATAAACTAGTTTTTACGTTCGCCAAACATCGTAGGCTATAAGTAGTGTCCAACTCCTCTTCTTATAGGGTGACGGGGCAGCTCAATAGACGATCACTGTGAGGTGATGAAAAAAAGAAGAGTAAGAGTTAACCACAGAGACCGAACCAGGCGCTACACCGGTCGGCTTCCGGCTCCGCTGTGTTGCGCCTCCAAGCGCCGCTTTGCTTAGCGTTGTGTGGCTCGCGCGGCTTGTCCCAGGGCGCTCGGTCTGCCATATTGAGTGCTATGAATATGAGATACATCCAGCCAGTGCCTTCATTTCAGCAAGAGGTATTTCGGGTTGAGGTTGACGGCACCCCCGCCTACGCGAAGCGCATTGTCAGCGATTACAGTTGGTGGACGTTTGACGACACAGACATCTTCACGCGCGAAACTGAATCCTATGCGCTGCTCAACGGTATGGGCATCGGCCCACAACTCCTGTGCCTGGATGCCACGCGCAAGGAGTTCGCCGTCGCGGAACTGCCGCACCTCAGACCAGGGAAGGAGGCTGTCGAAACATTCTTAGATAATCTGGTGATACTGCTTGAAAGATTAAGCAGGCTTACAGCGCCAAATCTTCAAACCTATACCGCCAAAGCGATGGCGGCCCTGTTCCGCTCCCGTGGCGAGCAGGCCAATGTTGCCCCAGTGCTCTTGAGCGAGATAACGCAGATGCTCAACGGTTGGCACGATGTATACGGCAGTGGTGTCTCTTACACCCACGGCGACCTGCATCTCGGAAACATTTTGTCGGATGGCAGCAATGTCACCGGCGTTATTGATTTCGAGGAGACGATTCAATCGCTTCCTGTTTTTGATGCGACAAACTTGTCGTGGACTGTCAAGGTCGTCTTTGGAGAAGGCGCTTACCGTCACTTCAAAGAGGCGTATGAAAAATCAAGCGGGACTGCATTGATTGACCTCAACGAGTGGGGGAGGTTCTGCCACCTGCGAGGTTGGATTGCCAGTTGTTACCTGAAGCACTGTGGCTCAGCCATGCTGCAAGAGAAAGCACGAAATTTCATGTCCGACGAGGAACCGCAATCTCATCCGTAAGCCATCAACCGCCATGCGACCCATCGTTGCAACCGACGCTTTCCGGTTGCGTGCCTCCGCCGCCATGCGAGTCTGAATCGAACCTTGTGTGGCGGCGCGTGGCTTGAGTGCATGGCATAATAGGTGATATGGAAATCACACGTAGGCCCACTCAGGAGGCTGATACGGATTTTGCCCGTGAAGCACACCACCGTGCCTATCATGATGTCTCAATCCAACAGTTCGGCCCGTGGGACGAGCGGGCGCAAGATAGATATTTTCAAACGGGCTGGACGGCGGCTGTCCATGAAATTGTCCTCTGCGATGGTGCCCCCTGCGGCTACGCATGTATTGAAGAGCGGCCCCATGATATGCACGTTCGAGAACTGGTTATCCATCCTGACTTTCAAAACCGCGGGATCGGCTCTGCTGTGCTGCGCCAAGTTATGGCGCGTGCCCAGGAGCGGCAGGTGCCGGTGCGCTTAGGTACCTTCGTTAAAAATCGGGCCTTGCACCTTTATCAGAGGCTCGGCTTCGAGGAATTTGACCGGACGGAGGTTCATATCCTGCTGCAATGGGTGCCTAAAGCCAAATAACCGCCGCCCAACCAGGCATTGCAACCGACGCTTTGCGAATCCTCTTTGCTCTGCTTCCCCGTGCCGCTGACCTGAGCGTTCCGCAGCAGCACACGGCTTGGTAGCGTGGAGGAGCATTTAGCAAATCGAAGCTGTCCACCTATAAAGGTGTTGTGTGATGGTTGTATCATCACAGGAGGTTAAAGACATGAAAATACACGGATGCCCCAAGCGAGTCACGAACTCAAACAACCAGGCAACGAACACATAAGGACAACTCACAATGATGAATACAACTGAACTCAACAGTGTCGAAATCGCCCGCTGGGATTCAAGCCATGCCCGCTGGGCCGAGCTGATGCAGGCTTGTAGTGACTTAGGTCACGGCGCGGACCTGGAAGCCAAGACCGCAGACTACCATCTGGGCCTGTACACCCTTGTCGCTTTCACGCCCCATGAAGTCGTTGGCTTGCTTCGTTTCTGGACGCAGCAGATCGGCCTGGATGAAGACAAGCCCCTACTCTTAATAGAGGGTGAGCCTACCATCGAGGCCAAAAGTGTAGCTTTTGCGGTGCGCCCGGAGTTTCGTCGTCAAGGCATTGGGCGTCGCTTGCAGGAAGCTGCCATTGAGTGGGCGCGGGAACTGGGTTGCTACCAACTTCGCTCACGAAGTTACTATAGTTGTCAGGAGAACCACGCCCTGAAGCTCTCGATGGGTTTTGCCATACAACCTGCCGTGCAGAAGGAGGCGCACCCCAGTGCCTACTTCGTGCTGCCATTGTAACTTTAGTCGCAAGTGGTCGCACGGCATCAATCCTGACTGAATATGAACAATGATACACAGTAGCACTGCTACTGCGTATCATTGTTGTTAGCACTTAACAGCCGCCGAACCAGGCATTGCAACGGACAGCTTGCGGCTCCGCTGCGCCTCCAAGCTCCGCTGAACTAAGCGTTAGCTTGAGTTGAAGTGCAGTGTAGACGGGCTTCCCCTTAACATCCAGGGAAAGGGTTGGGGATAGGGTCAATGTTGTTAGCTCAGACCCAGCTTTAATGCTCCGGCCTCGCCGTTATAGATACCGTCACCACATCAGAACACAGCACGCCCTCATAGGTGCTGCCGGGAAGGGTGCCCACGAGGAGAACCCTGAGGGTCTTGAGTTGGGATGGTAAATCCCGAATAGGAAACGTTAAAGGTTGCTGATTGGCTCCCGGCTTGAGGTCAAAGGTGCGGGGATTGAGGAACGAATAGGGCGACTGATGCCAGATATAAGGCTGCTGCACCAATCGCTTCCCGTGCTCATCGAAGACAATCAGTTCCAAGCCATCAAAAGCCGAACTAAAGTTTGACTTCACCTGGATGGTGGTGCCGGTGCGGTTGATTAAGGTGGCGTCGCAGTCAAAAAGCACATCCTGGGCGAAACGCTCCGCCTTGACCGTCGCTAAATGCAGCTTCACGCCCTCGCTCGGTGCCTGCGCTGCCTGTGCTGTCGGCGCTGTGCCGGGATGAGCGGTCGTCCCTAAAGTGGCCAGGAGTAGTGCGCCGGTTAGCGTTGCCATTTTGGGGATGGCGCTCTGCAATCCGAAAAGATCCAATTTCATGGTAGCCTCCTCTGGTCTGGTGTTTATATTATAACGCGGTGGCAAGGCGGTTAGGGCAGTGCAGAATAGGGAACAACAGCAGGGAACTATCGGCGCTGGCTTTTTATCTAAAGTTCAAATACCGGTAAGGAGACTGCGAGTTATGCAAGGGTCACATCTTTTGACGGGAGCGTTCTGTCTTAAAACCCTGGTGTTGGGCTTGTTGGTGAACACGGCCTTCGCGTGCGATTGCGATCTGCCACCGTCGCCCCAAAAAGCTTTGCAACAGGCGGCGGCGGTGTTTGCGGGCCAGGTCATCCAGATCAAGACGCTCGACAAAAAAGAGTATCACGGCGATTATGCCATGCAGGTGCAGTTCAAGGTCGCCAATAGTTGGAAAGGCGTCCAGGGCACGCAAGCGGTGGTGCAGACCGGGGCGGAGGGTGGCGCGGACTGCGGCTTCGACTTTAAGGCGGGCCAGGAGTATCTGGTCTATGCCTATGCTTTACCCGGAGAGAAGACACTGATTACTGGTATCTGTAGTCGCACTCGCCCCATTGATGATGCGGTGGAAGACCTGGCGGCGCTGGGGCGTCCAGTAGTCAGTGGTCGGTAGTCGGTGGTCAGAAGACAGTTGTCGGTAAAGGCCCTCACCCTCCCAGGCTAATAGGGGGAGAGGGGTGCCCCAAAGGGCTGCTGACTCGTAAACGCATTACTTCTGTTATAGGAGAAGAGCTGTCCTGTGACCTCCCCTCTCCCAACCTTGGGAGAGGGGTTGGGGGTGAGGGCCTTTAACCCTGCCAGAAGGATGAGATAGGGCCGCACTCAGCATTCACCACTCAGCAGTTCCCCCAGATGGGTTTTCCCATTTTCCTGCGCTAGTTGCAGAGGTGTCTTGCCCTGCTCATCGAAAGCGGACTTACTGGCACCTGCTGCCAGCAGTAGATGCACGACATCGCTGCGCCCGCGTAAAGCAGCCCAGTGCAGTGGCGTTCTGCCTGCCTCGCCCACTACATTGACATCAGCACCGTGTGCAATGAAGATTTGGATGACCTCTGCCTGCACCCACTTGGCCGCATAATAAAGAGGCGTTAACCCCGCGTCATTCTGTGCATTGGCCTCCGCCCCATGCGCCAGCAGTTCTTGCACCAGAAATGGATAAGCCCACGCCCGATGCAGAAGGGTGCTGCCATCGGCTTGTCTGGCCTGCACCAACTCGGGGTTATGCGCCAGCCATTGCCGCAGTGCCACAACCCAGCCGGGATCGCTCACCCACGCTTGCCGCGCAATAGCCTCAAAGAGTGCGTCTGCACTTATCATTTCCGTTTTAAATTTCGTCTCTCCTGTTGTCACCCTGTCACCTTGTCACCCCCTCACCCTGTCAATCGTTACCGGCGTCCGCACCGTCGCCAGCCAGGCCAGGAAGGAACCGATAATCGCGCCGCCTAACACCTGATAGGTATAGTGGGCATGGACTTCGACGCGTGACCAGCCAATCAGCACCGCGAGCGCGAACCAGAGCGGGGCGAGGCGGGGGTAACGCTGGTAGATCAGCCAGGCGAGGCCAAAAGCGAAGGTGGCATGGCCGCTGGGAAAGCCGGACATCGTAACTGAACCGGGCTTGTGCGACCACTCCAGGCCATGTGTAAAGAGAAAGCTGTGAAAGAGGCCATCGCCAATCAGCACTTCATAGGCGGTGAAGTCTAGCATCCACCACCAGGTCGGGTCTACCTGCTGGTGACGGGCCGCGACCAGGGAAGGAATAATCAAAAGCGCCGCGCTGGTCGCCACATAAAGGGTGTTAATAGGGTGGCTGATAAACTGGCCAATCTCCCCACCAGTTGCGGTGCCCGGATGGGCCAGGGCACAGGCGATGGCTAAAACGACTAAGGTGATGAGAGGTAGATAGCGGTAGGCTGGATACGGCGTCTGCGCCACGACTGGCGGTGCGGGCGCGATGGGCGGTGCTGGTGGGGCTAACGGTGCTGAGGTCATAAAATTTGATAACTGAGCTGCACATTTCCCACAGCTAAACGTTAGTCTACTACTGACTCAAGTTGTGACCTATGATATTTGTCATTTTGAGCGTAGCGACGTGAGGAGCGGAGTCGAGAAATCTTGCTGTTCAGCATTCTATTTGTTGCTCAAGATTCCTCGACTCCGCTTTGCTCCGCTCGGAATGACATCACCACTGATGAGTAGCACCTTGAGTTAACCACTCAAGGCGCGGCTGCGAGCGGCTTTCAGTTCTCTCCGCCAAGGTCAGATAACAAGTTCTGTGCCTCCTCCTGACCCGCAGGGGTGATGTCTATCATGGGCCGACCCCCCGCAGCTTTTTGGAGGAGTTCAACAATTTGCTTGCGGGCACTCCTGCGCCGCGTCGTGAGCCGCCGCGTTTTGAGCGAGTGTGTCTTGAGCAGGAATTTTGCCAGTGCAACCGCTGCATCATAATCGCCGTGCGCAATCGCTTTGCGCACGGCGCGACGAGGCTGACCCAGTTCCGCGTACAGCACCGCTATATTACTCGCTACCGCCGCGTCTTTGCGCCGCCAACCCCGCCGATACCAGCGCACAGCTTGCCTCAAATCGCGGCCCACACCTTCTCCCAGTTCATACATATACCCTATATGCATTGCCGCTTCGACATCACCCAGCCGCGCCGCCTGCAAATACAACGCGAAGGCCGCCCGTGCATTCCGCGCCTCCCATTGCTGCTCTGCCTCAGCGAATAATTGCTCGGTATCCATACTGGTTCTCTTCTCATGTATAGTAGAGGTCTGGAGCACACCCATTGCGGCCCCCAGGTGATCTGTTAGATTCGTTAAAGTTTAACCCTGCCGCTGAGGATACGTGCGCAGGGCATAAAGCCCGCCTTTTGCAGCGTGTTGCGAGAGGCGGCATTCGCCACGTTGCAGCGTGCGGCGGGAACGCTGCCCAGTTCGTAAGTCACTCGCTTCAACTCCTGCACCAAGTAGCTGCCGTAGCCGCGCTGTCGAAAAGGTTTTGCCACTTCCATGAAGATGTCACCGTAAGGCCGATTATAATGGAAGTAGACTCCACCCGTTGCCACGATAGTATTGGCGGTCTCCAACACCCAGTCGCCGACGGGTTCATGGGTATGGCGAAAAATATGGTCAGCGTCCGCCTCCGTCGCCTTACGAAAAATAACGTCAGGCAGGTGGTGGCGTGTGGTGAGTTTGTCCGCAAAAAGAATGGTGTCGCTTTTCACATTCCTGGTGAAGTCATGCAGCATCAAGTGCAGCAGCACATCATTGGTCTGGGCCTGCACCTTAACCGCCTGGCTTACCGCCAATAGTTCCCGAAAGAGAGTGTGAGCAGACGGGTGATGAATGGGCAGCGTATAAAACTCGATAACTGTGTCCCGTGGGTCGCCATGTGCTAAAGCGCCGTAGCCAGCCACCGCGCCGTCCACCGCTATCAAATAGATAGCGGTGCGACCTCGCTCGTGCAGACAGTCATGGACAATCTGGCAGTTCAACTCTTGCCGGTAAAGGTCGCGCAGACGCAGCACGTTTTGAAGCTCAACCCTGGACACCTCGATCTTCATATGTTTTCCATTATCATGGTTGGGGACGCACAAGGCAAGTCGAAGCGTAGCAGAGTTATAGAGCACCCATTGCATTGCCTTATGGTGCTGATCCTGAAATGTTAGGAGCTATTTTTCCTTTAGTATTCATCCCATGCCGCGCCTTGGATAGCTCCTGATTAGTTTTAGCACCCGCTGCCCGCAGCAGGTGGATGGTTGTCTCGTAATCTTGACGTCGCTCAGGAGCATAGCGACGGGGTGCCGTCAATGCCATGTCCAGGGCTTGAATACCGGCATACTCATTATTCCTGTCATTAACCTCCGCCCCAGCTTCAATCAAGAGTTTCACCATGTCAGCATGACCGTCAAAGGCGGCCAGGGTCAAAGGATGCATTCCACCCAGTAACTCCGGTGAGGCATTGACATCCGCGCCACGCTTAATAGCCACCCGCACTTTATTGGCATCCCCGTAGGCCACGGCACTGGCCAGAACCTCGGTTGGATCGCCAAAATAGCCGCGCTGATAGGCAACACCCAGAGGGAGGCACAGCAACGGCAAACACAGCACTAAGATGGTGAAAAAGGGGTGCTTTTGAGTTCGCTTTTCCGGCTTGTCATCCATTGCCATGAGTCTCTTCCCGTAGGTTCTTCCGGGCAAGCTGAGTGAACGTGCTCCGCTTGTTATTTTACAATAATAGGACATGCGCAGAGACCCGCCGCTAAAGCAGCGGGCTGAGTTGAAAGGGAAGCCCCCTGAACGGGGCTACTCCGACAGACGCCAGCCCGGTTCACCGGGCTTTTGCCCTCAGCCCGCTGCTTTAGCGGCGGGTGCTGCGTCAGCTTCGATGCCGGGTGCTAACCACTCACTCCTGTTGGCACTCTTCATTCTACAACGTGATGCACATGAGATAAAATGACAGATATGAATGTCCAGGAATTCGTCCGCAAGTGGGCGGACAACCAACGCTCTGAGAAGTCCGCTTCGCAGGAGCAATTTCTTGATTTGTGCCGCTTGTTCGAGCATCCCACGCCCAATGAAGACGCCACGGGCGAAGAGTTCGCCTTCGAGAAGGGGGCCGAGCGCATCGGCGGCAAGTCGGGGCAGGGGTGGGCCGACGTGTGGAAGCGCCACTGCTTTGCGTGGGAATACAAAGGCGCGCACGCCAATCTGGAGGCCGCCCTCAAGCAGTTGCTCCAGTATCGCGGCAACCTGGATAACCCGCCCCTCCTTGTGGTGTCGGACATGAAGCGTTTCGTGATCCACACCAACTGGACGAACACGCCCGACAAGCGTATTGAGATCACGCTCGAAGACCTTAAATCGCCAGCGCATTTCGAGCAATTGCGCAACGTGTTTCATCATCCCGAACGGCTCAAGCCCGACCGCAAAATTGATGAGATCACCCAGGAAGTGGCGGCCCGCTTTGCCGCGATTGCCCTTTCGATGAGCGGCACGCGGGAAGAACCCGGTCGCTTTGAGCCGCTGCGCGTGGCCCGCTTCCTCGACCGTGTGGTGTTCACCCTGTTTGCCGAAGATGTGGACTTGTTGCCCGACCGCTGCTTTGAGCGCATCTGCACGGGCGATAAAACCCGCTACAACCCCGCGCGCTTTGCCGCCCAACTGCGCCAACTGTGGGATGCGATGGCCGAGGGCGGCGATTTCGGGCCGTATCCGATTCGCCATTTCAACGGTGGCCTGTTTGAGGATGTCGAAGTGCTCGAACCGCTGCAAACCGAACTCGATGCGCTCCGCGAGGCGGCCCGCACCGACTGGCGCAACGTGGACGCCTCGATCTTTGGCACCCTGTTCGAGCGTGCCCTCGACCCCGACAAGCGTGCCCAACTGGGGGCGCACTACACCTCGCGCCAGGATATTCAAGACCTGCTTGAACCCGTCTTGCTGCGCCCGCTGCGCGAGGAGTGGAACGCCCTGCGCGACCGCCTGACACCGCTTCTCGATGACCCGACGCCGCGTGACCAAATCGCCGCCCAGGTCAATGCGTTTGGCGCACGGCTG
This sequence comes from Abditibacteriaceae bacterium, assembly GCA_019239895.1. Classification (GTDB taxonomy): domain Bacteria; phylum Armatimonadota; class Abditibacteriia; order Abditibacteriales; family Abditibacteriaceae; genus JAFAZH01. The sequence continues at coordinate 24,871 of JAFAZH010000003.1, forward strand.
GCGGCTTTGCGGGTGCTCGACCCGGCCTGTGGCAGCGGCAATTTTCTGTATATCGCGTTGCAAAGCCTGAAAGACCTGGAACAGAGCGTGCGGGTGTGGGCGCGGGATGCGAACCTGCGCGAAGACTTTGCGCCCATCACGCCCGCCAACTTTCGCGGCCTGGAACTCAACGTCTACGCGCACGACCTGGCCGCCACCACGCTGCAAATCGGCTGGCTGCAATGGCTCAAGCGCAACGGTGCGCCCACGCTGCCCGAACCGATTCTGCAAGCCCCCGTGAAAATCGAGAACCGCGACGCCCTGCTCGACTTGTCCGACCCCGCCGCGCCCCGCGAAACCGCCTGGCCCGAATGTGATGTCATCGTGGGCAACCCGCCGTTTCTGGGCGGCTCCCGCTTGTGGCGAGAACTCGGACGCGAATATCAACAGGCGCTCTGGCAGGTTTATGAGGGGCGCGTGCCCGGTGGGGCTGACCTGTGCTGTTACTGGTTCGAGAAAGCCCGCGCTCACATTCAAAAAGGTGCGGCGAATCGGGCCGGACTCATCGCCACCCAAGCCATTCGCGGCGGCGTCAATCGGGAGGTGCTGCAACGCATCAAGCAAAGCGGCGACATCTTTTTCGCCGTTGCTGACCGCAACTGGACACTGGACGGCGCGGCGGTTCACGTCTCCCTGGTTGGCTTTGATAACGGAGCGCAGACCGAGCGCGAATTAAATGGCGCACCCGTCGCCACCATCCACGCCGACCTGACAGGCGACCTGGATTTGACCGCAGCCCGTCAGCTTTCCGAAAATGCTAACCTCTGCTTCATCGGCACCAAAAAGGCAGGCGACTTCAACTTACCGGAAGCGGAAGCGATAGCCATGCTGGGTGCGGCCAATCCCAATGGTCGCCCGAACTCCGATGTGCTGCGCCCGTGGGTCAATGGCATGGCTCTCACACAGCGCCCGGAAGCACAGTGGATCGTTGATCCTGGCGTCATGCCGCTGAGTGACTTCGAGCTGTACGAGTTGCCTCATTTCCGTGTGGAATCACTGGTCAAGCCAGAACGTGTAAAGAACAACGAGGAACGCGCACAGCGTTTGTGGTGGCAGCATCGCAGGCCCGCTATGGATATGAAGGCTGCCACGCAGATACTTAGCCGCTACATTGCCACGCCGCGTATTTCCAAATACCGCTTATTCGTCTGGCTTCCGTCCGAAGTTTTGCCTGATGATGGTGTTTACGTTTTCGCCCGTGCCGACGATTATTTCTTTGGCGTGCTGCATTCCCGTGTGCATGAAGTGTGGGCGCGGCGACAGGGCACGCAGTTAAGAGAAGCTGAGAGTGGATTTCGCTATACCCCTGAAACGTGCTTTCTGACCTTTCCTTTTCCCCACTCTACAGCGGAGCAGGAAGCGGCGATTGCAGCGGCGGCGCGGCAGTTACATGAGCGGCGTGAGGCGTGGTTGAACCCACCGGACTGGCTGCGCGAGGAGACCATCCCCTTTCGCGCCAGCACGTCGGGGCCGTGGGCACGCCTGGTCGTGGAGCCAGATGAGCGCGGGGTGGGCACCGCCACCTATCGGCGGCTCGTGATGCGCAACCCCCGGCAGACCGTCAGCGCCACCAAATTCGATGCGAAAACCGGCCAGTGGCGGCCCTCGGTGGAAGAGTTGCAACACGCCCTGCCGCGCCGCACCCTGACCATGCTCTACAACGAGCGACCCGCCTGGCTCGCTTCGGCGCACGCCGCCCTCGATGCCGCTGTCCTCGCAGCTTACTCGTTGCCCGCTGATGCCTCCGACGATGTAATATTAGCGCATCTACTGGCCCTCAATGCCGAGCGTGCCACGCCCACCCCCGCGTGACACGCTGCGGGCAAAAATAAAAATAACCGCAAAAAGGCGCAAAAGCCGCAAAAAAGGCGAATGGGGATGCAGCGGCGGCCCGTTGCCCCGTCCATTGCCCCGGCCCGCGCCCCCTTTTGTGTTCTTTGGGCTTTCTAGTGGCTATTTTCCTCGTGTCGTGCCAGTCAACTATAAGACTCATTCATCAGGGTGTCGTCACAGCGTTGCACCATGATGCGGGCTTGCACCACCACTTCGGTGTCGCCCTGCTCGTGGCCTAAATCGCGGGCATTTTCAAAGCAGGCTTTCGCCTCGATAAAGCGGCGTAAATAACCCAGTTCATCCCCTTTGTTGAACCAGGCGCGACACAAACTGGAATCCAAGGCGAGGGCCTTGTCATAGTCGGCCACCGCCGCTTCATGTTGGCCTCCGTCCGCCAGGATATTGCCCCGGTTCATCCAGGCAATCGCGTGGTGCGGCGCGAGCGCGAGTGCTCGGTCATAGCACGCCAGCGCCGCCTCCGGGCGTCCCAGCGACCACAGGGCTAAACCCTGATTAACCCAATCATCCACCCGCTGCGCATCCAACGCCAGAGCGCGTTCATAGAGAGCGACAGCTTGCTCGTAACGTCCGGCTGTAAGCTGCTCCCCCGCCTCACGCGACAAGGCAGCCGCGTTTGCCCCGACTTCAGCATTGGCTACAACCTCAGCATTGGCTACGGTGTCTTGAGATGACGGCTCCTGCTGGCTTGTCATAGCTGCCCCCGGACGATATTTAGTGATTTGTATTCTGCCACAAGCCTCGTGGCTGCCGCCAGTCAGACCCGGCGTATGAATTCACGGCTCCAGGCTTTCATCCGACCCGCCCAGAGGGCACCCGCCCTGCGCGGACGGCATACTCAGCTATCCTCTTGCCGTCCCCGCAGGGTTGGGTGCTCGCGTGAACCCATAGTGATGGGTTCAGGTGGGCTAGAGACGGTCGGCCAGCGGCCATGAGACGCGGTTTCAACCGCCGGGCGCACTCACGATTCTTTGCTGCATGTTAGTTCGAGTTCCAGCACGACGAAAAGGTCAATGCCGCAGTCCCAGTGCTGGTAGATTAAATCAGTGTTGGGTTGCGGGCACGCACTGTCGGTGCAAAGCGCCGCTGCCGCGCTTTGAGCCGCCGCGACTTGCTGGTTGATGAATACCTGGATTTCGTTGCCGCCCAGGTCTTTGCAACTCTTTTTGCCCAGGCTCTGCGCGCCATACCAGCGGAGGACGCGCTTGTTGTCGTCGCCGCAGCCGATGGCCTTGCCGCCCGGCGCGAGCACGAAGCGATTTTCATACTGCGTCTCGCCGCCCACTTCCTTGCTGTAACGCGTATAATCGTAGTCTTTTACATATCTGCCGATGGTCGGCTGTGGCCTTTCGTCAGCGAGTTGGGCGACTGCATCGGCGCAGACCAGGATGACTGTGCTCAACCCGTGCAAGGCTTCTCCCAGGCCCGTCAGCATGGATAATGGCATGGTCACGCCACTGGACAGTGAGGCCCCTGGCAGAGCACGGGCCAGGGCATGTAGCTCGCTTGCCACTGCCGGAGGCGTTGATTCTGCGGGTGGCGCAGGGAACGTCTCCGCAGGCGGCGCTGGCTTTGTGGTTGCGGCTTTTACGGCTGAGGGGTTCTCCTCGTGCGACGCAGCATGTCTGGGCATAAACTAAACCTCCTTCGCCTGTCGTCGCCACGTTGTCTGTTGCTGGGCAACTGACGGGCAATGCACCCGCATTTTACCATGCCGCTCGAAAATAATCGAATCGCGGCCTTATTCTCCGTAAGTTGCCGCCTGCCTACCGAGAAGAAGCCCCAACTCTCAGAGATGGACGCTCTGGAGATCGAAAAGCAACCGGAGATCGAAGGAACCCCAATGAATACAGATGGACACAGATAAACGAGGCTGGAGAATAGAAGATAGAGGATCGAAACAGCGATGGCCTGGTTTAGCGATTCTCTATCTTCTATCCTCTATCCTCATTAATCAACGTTCATCCGTGGTGCATTTTACGCGTTTTAGTTTGAGTGCTTTTGCTCAGGTGGCGCTCCTCGAACTTTGATGAAGCGGCCCCCGCGCCATTGCAAATCGAAAGCGTGGTGGCGTGATTGCTTGTCTAAGTTGAAGCTGTAGACATGAATCGTGGTGCCAAGGCGCGGCAGTTCATACAAGAAGCGTTCAGTATGAGCAGGGAGTGGCAGCATCTGGCGTGTCACATCTCGCAGCTTACCGTTTTGCAAGCGATACAGTCCGAAGGAATTGTAGTCGCTATCGCTATCGGGCAGACTGTCAGCGAGCAGGTCGGTTTTGCCGTGCGTTCGGAATACTGCAAGTTGTTCCGCTGGCGACGAATCGGGATGAAACAGCAGATAATCGTGGCGCACATCAACAATGGGATGATTTTGCGATTGTAGCAGTTCGCGCTTTTCATGCTGTGTCGCCTTGTAGCCGATGCCCAGCGATGGTAGCAGATAAAAATAGTCAAGCACGGTAAGCCGTTTTGTCTGCGTATGCGCTTGGCGAGGGTGAAAGCGCGCAGGCTTGGCTTGAACTTGCATCGCGTTCGTTAGCAAGATGGAGACAAGAGCCAGATGCGCAAGAATACGAACCGTAATAACAACGTGCTTTTGCATATCGAGGTTACCTCTGCATTATTGGTTGTGTTCAAGCTGCGCGCAAGCCACACAACGCCAAGGTCAGCGGCGGCTTGGAGCAGCGCAGCGGAGCCGGGAAGAGGTGCCTGGTTGAGCCACCGTTAGTGATTTTCGCTTTACAAACCTCTATGGAACACCGGAGCAAAACAGTTGAGCAAATCCTACCGATCCTAACCATTTTACATGCCCATCCACGAAGGCATAGTTAGCTCCGCTAGAGTGCCTGACACCGACCTGAGTTATTCCACAAGTGGTTGGAATTTTCTCCCGCTCTTCGTCCGCCGTTATTTCAAAGAGTGAAACGGCTGTCGCAGTGCTGGTTAGGGTAGCCTCATGGCGACCAAGCCCATAGCGCCCATGAACTTGCTGTGCCTTTAAGTCTACGTACAGCCACGGGGTTAATTCATAGTGCTCCCCAGGTCGAGGGTAGAGCCGCGGTATTTTCGACATGGAGGGGCACTGAAAAAGCTCTTGACTCTTGACATAGGGAAGAAGTGCCGCCAGTAGAAACGGATCAGTGGGGAACCTGCTGTCGTTATCTTGCACATACTGTTGTAACCCAAGAGAAAGCTGCTTTAAGTTACTCAAACAAACTGTTCGCTGTTCATTCTCCTTTACCCGCGAAAATACCGTAAGCCAGAGAGTCATGAATAGAGTAAGAATGGCCATGACTACCATAATCTCGATTATAGTAAACCCGGTGCTGCGATTCTTGTTCATAACTGCTTTAGATACACCACAGCACCCGCAAAGTTCGCAAAGCACACGAGCGCGTCGGTGCGGTTTGCGCAACGACACAACGCGAAATTCAGCGGCGGGTGCGGGCACAGCGCAGCGGAACCGAAGGCATCGGTGGCACTGCCTGGTTCGACGGCTGTTGCTGCGTCTGGGAGCAAGTTTACTTTTGCGGTTCGTCCTTCTGCGTTTCCTCCTTATGAGGTTCGTCTTTTTGCTTCGCGCTCTGTTTTAGAAATTCACCCGGCAAATAGATATAACTATCGCTGGATAACATCTCTGCTTTTCCGTTGAACTGGCCGCCCAGATACAGGGCCGCATGATTCATATCTATAGCCTGAAGCCGCCCGCTGCCGTTGTAGCGCTCGTAGTATGGTTCGTTTGACAGGCAGACGCGGAAACGAAACTCTCCCGCTACGTTGGTCAAAGCCGCCAACAGAGGATGGTGCAGTGTCGAACCAAAGAAAATCGGCACGAACTCTTGTCTCATTCCCGCATTGTTGTCCACAACGATTCCGGCCAGGATAACCGAAGGCGGATTATCACTTTGGCCAGAGGTTATCGAAAAGTTACAGATGACGTTATTAAAAACGGCTGCCTTACCCTTTTGATAGGTGACCTCAACAGTCTTGCTTATTTTGACAAGAGCTGGTTTGCCTTCGATATTTTCGTTTAGCTCATCAGCTTTAGCGCAACTGGTTGGGACTAAAAGCGCCAACATTGCAAGCTGTAATTTGTTCATGACACTCACCTCTTCCGCCTTTTGTTCGGCGACTATTCCTACCGGGAGACTTTAACCTACAGCCAAATTATGCGCAGCGGCCCAACACCAAGCGCAGCGGCGTGCGGAAGCCAGAGCGTAGCGGAGGCTGTAGCGCGTCCATTGCACCACCTGGTTAGTTCGTTGTCGCAGCCCCTTGCAGTCCAGCCACACGCAACAAGCTACGGATGGACATTGATTAAGGAAGATAGAGGATCGAGGATCGAAACAGCGATGGCCTGGTTTAGCGATTCTCTATCTTCTATTCTCGATCCTCGTTAATCCGTGTTCAGCGGTGGTGCCTTTAAGGCGTTTTAATTTGGGTGCTGAGGCAAATCACGAAGCTGTTGTTCCAGTTCGTGCAGATGCTCGAAGGAGGCTTGATAATCTTCGGGCGCGTTGAGAGACGCACCATAACCCACGCCACCAGTTTCGTGCATCGTGACCAGCAATACACTGCGGATTTTACCTTGCCGGGCTTCTGCTAAAGTTTCCCGCAGTATCCGCTCGACGGGATATTCATCCTGGTTCTGTGGTTCAATCATGGCTTCTCCTTTATCGTTCCTGAGCCTGATTATGGCACGTTAACCGGTTGTGCGCAAATCCCACAACGTCCAAGTGGATCACCTTCGGAAGCCGGAGTGAGGCAGGAACGTAGGTTGTGGACGGTCGGGTATAACGCCTTGTGTACTGCGGCTAGCGCTTTTATACCTCGTTGAACTCTGGCGGGTAAACGACCGTGCCCTTTATTGCGGCTGCCGCGCCCGGCGACAATTCGGCTAACATGAAAACCTCATCCGGCACCTGGAATTGACAGCCAATCCCGAAGGCGCTGGCCGGAGAGAAGCCAAAGCGCGGGTAGAACTCAGGATGGCCCAGGACTACCACCAACGGATAATTATTTTGGCGCAACACTTCCAAACCTCGGCGCACCAAAGCGGAACCGATGCCTTGCCCCTGAAACTGCGGCAAAACAGCCAGTGGCCCCAGCGCCACCGCAGCATGGCTTGCTGCCTGGGCTTCTACCACCACGGGGCTGAACAAAATATGACCGACAATTTGGCCGTCCTGTTGTCCATCCTGCACGGCTTGGTCGTCCTGCACGGCGACCAACGATGCAATGACCTGCTGCCTGGCATGAAGCGCCTCGACCAGATCGGCCTCGCCAGCGCGACCAAATGCCTGCTCGTTAACGTAACGTACCGCTTCTTTATCGGCGGGAGTTTCGGGACGGATAATCATTGCTCATAATTTTGCCAGAAAACCCCAAAGTGCGTAACCAGGCCGCGCACCGCAACAATGCTTAAGGACATATTCAAAGGTCAAAATATTGCTGCTATATTGCTAAACGTTTCAAAAGGATATTGTCACATGGTAGCAGGTGGAGTTATCAGTGTAGGCGGTTGGCAGGCGGGCCTGGAGTCACTCGCGCAAGGGCGCGTGCGGGAAGCGGTAGCGCAACTTAGCGCCTATGTGCAGCAGTCGCCCGGCAGCTACGAAGGCAACCATTTTCTGGGGGCGGCTCTGAATCAGGCCGGGCGTTATCAGGAAGCTATTGGCTATCTGCAACGGGCGGCGGAGATTAAGCCCGCGAGCGCGCAACCCTTCTATCAACTGGGCGTAGCCTATACTGCCAGGGGCGAGAATGAGGCGGCGGTGGCATCCTATCAGCAGGCGTTACGCTGCGATCCGAGCCATGAGCAGGCCCGTGCCGCGCTTCAGCACTTGGGAGTGGCCCCGGCTACGCCTCATCCGGTATCGCCGATCCTGGCTGCCGCACGCGTCCCGGCACCAGCTACTGCACCGGCATCAGCCTTAGCACCCGCCGTTAATGCAGCGCCTTTGACAGCGCCTTTCGAGGCGTCGAACCCCGCTCAGAACGCATGGCAGCAAAATGCATGGCAGCAAGAGGCGGCGCTGACCTCGACACCGTTAGCCTGGCAGCCCGAAACCCCAGCCGCACCCGGCGCACTCTTCGGCCTGGAGCAAGCGCCGAACACGGGGCGGGCACTGCTCTTTGGGGTGGGAGCGGCCCTCTTTGGCGCATTGATCTGGGACGTAGCGACTATTGCCACGCATCATTATTTTGGGATCGTGGCGATTCTGCTCGGCGGTCTGGTCGGTTGGGCGGTCGCGGAAGGAGCCGAAGCTAAGCCAAATGTTAATTTACGCATCATGGCCATGACACTGACCTGCGGCGCTTTCTTCCTGGGCGAAGGTTTTATTCTCTCTCAATATGCGATTACCTACGGGGCGCGGTTAGGGATACACGTTTCCCCACTGGGCGCGTGCCTGATGGGTGTCGCGGCGATGCCACATCTCTTCGCCAAAGACCCCCTCACCCTGGCGTTCCTGGCGATTGCCTTACGTTGGAGTTGGCGGTTAGGTGGTCTGGCAAGCACCAGGAACTAACTCCCACTGATAGAGGCCACCAGCAATGCTCCGCCGAGATTTACCGTGCGGAGCATTTTCTTGTCTGTTTATCCCCGCATACACCATCGAAGTTAGATAAAAGCGTATAATGAAAGCGGCTCCATAAGAAGTTGGAATTGTGAAGTTGGAACCGCACAAGTTCAGGACAGCTTAGGGAAAGGATGTGGAGAAGGGTGGAGTCGTTAGGGCGTGACCATTATATGCTGAATTACAGAATCCTTTTGACTGTCGGTTGTAGTCTGCTTTGCAGTATCGCAATAGCTCCTGTGGTGGCGGCTCCCGCACCTTCCGCGTATCATGGGCAAACCTATCACATCCGACCCGCCGAGCTACCCCTTCCACACGCCACGCGCTCGGTGATTAACGTTCCCAAGATTATTCCCCAGCCCAAGGGAGTGGAGCTAAAAGCGCCGCCCGGTTTTCGCGTGAGTGTCTTTGCCGCTGGCCTGATTCATCCGCGCTGGCTGACAGTCGCGCCCAACGGCGATGTGTTTTGTGTGGAGTCGCGGGTGGAAACGAATGCGGTGGCGCAACCCCATCGCGTGGTGCTGCTGCGCGATAGCAACGGCGATGGGAAAGCCGAGTTGCGCCATACTTTTACCACCGACTTAAACCTGCCCTTTGGCATCGCTATCCACCAGAACTATCTGTATGTCGCCAATACCGGCTCGGTTGTGCGTTGGCCTTACCACGACGGGCAGTTGCAGGCCGAGGGCGCACCAGAAGTGGTGATTAAGGGCTTGCCGGAGCGGGGTTATAATCAGCACTGGACGCGCAATATCCTCTTTGCCCCCTCTGGCAAAAGCCTGTTTGTCACGATTGGCTCGCTCAACAACATTGGTATTGAAGAACCCCGCCGCGCGGCCATCTCCGCATATCCTTTAGGGCCAGATGGTCTGCCGAACGGCAATCCCACACTCTACGCTACCGGACTGCGCAATCCGGTGGGACTGGCTTTCAACCCGCGCACGGGAGCATTGTGGGCCACTAACAACGAGCGCGATTACCTGGGCGACGACCTGGTGCCCGATTTCCTGACCGCCATTCACCCCGGCGGCTTCTATGGTTGGCCCTATTATTACTTAGGCCGCTACCACAACCCCGGTATGCCCGAACGCCCGGACTTGCGCCGTCAAGTCATTGTGCCCGATGTGTTATTTCAAGCCCACTCTTCCAGCCTGGGACTCTGTTTCTACACCGCGCATCAATTCCCCGCAAGTTACTGGGGCGATGCTTTTGTGGCGTTGCACGGCTCGCAGAACCGCCATCGCCGCACCGGTTATAAAATCGTGCGCGTGCGCTTTGATAAAAGTGGAAAACCTGTGGGCGGCTATGAAGATTTCATCACCGGCTGGATGCTTGGCCCCGACCGTAAAGAAGTCTGGGGCCGCCCCGCAGGACTGGCCCTCGACCGCTTTGGTGCCCTCCTCATCGCCGATGACGCCGGACAAAAAATCTGGCGCGTGACTTATCAGGATCGAGGATAGAAGATTGAGGATAGAGAATCGAGGATTGAGGATCGCAGATAGAGAATCGCTATGCCAGGCCATCACTCTTCTATCCTCGATCTTTGTCCTTCCTAAGAGTATTCAGCCTGATAAAATTGTAACCAGGGAGGCAACATGAATACTATCAGCTTGGACTTGGAGGAGGATATAGCCGCGCTACTCAAGGCCACCAACCAGCCGGTGCAGGACGCGGCACGCGAGTTCATTATTTTAGAGCTTTACCGCCGGGCCAGTATTTCCAGTGGCAAAGCGGCTGAGTTATTGGACATGTCACGTTGGGAATTCGTCCGTTACGCCTCGCGCCTGGGCATTGCCTTCTTCGACATGACAGCCGATGAATGGCAGCATGAGCGTCTGCAAGCGCAAGCATTATGACTGGCATGACTGTCGTTTCTAATGCCAGCCCCCTCATCGCGTTGGCGCAAATCAGTCAGCTTGGCTTGTTGGAGCAGCTTTTCAGGACTGTCACAGTTCCACCGGCTGTGGTGCGGGAAGTTGCTCCATCTGTTACTTTGCCCGTCTGGATAACTGAACAGCCTTTGACCCAGGCGATTGGCCCACAAATCTTAGGAGCTTCCCTGGGCGCTGGCGAAAGCGAAGCTATCAGTTTGGCCCTTGAAACTCAAGTGCGATGGCTGCTCCTGGACGAGCGAGCTGCCCGACGCCTGGCTGATGCATTGGGTCTGCCAGTTATTGGCACCCTGGGTATTTTGTTGGCCGCTAAACAACGCAATCTACTCCCGCTAGTGCGACCCAGTCTGGATGCTCTCTTGCAGCATGATTTTCGGATTGCTCCCGCTTTGTATGACCAGATTCTTCTTGATGCAGGAGAAGACTGAAACTAAGAGAGACACTGGAGATTGGAGGCTGGAGACTTGTTACTGGCTGCTCAATCCTCGATCTTCTTTCCTCTATCTCATCCGTGTCCATCGGTGTTCATCGGTGGTTAAAATTTAAATCAAGATTCTGCTGCAAATCTGGCGTGTCACTTCTGATAGGAACGCACTCCAATGAGAAAGCGTGAGGGAAGGTAGAGTTGTAAGGGGTGTAAAATTAACGATCTGGAGAACTGCTATGAGTTCAGAAAAAGCGACGTTTGGAGCCGGATGTTTCTGGGGTGTGGAGGCCGCGTTTCGACGCATTAAAGGGGTGTCGAATACGGCTGTGGGCTATGCGGGTGGGCATCTGGAGAATCCGTCTTATGAAGCGGTTTGCACGGATCGCACGGGGCACGCGGAAGTGGTGCAGGTCGAGTATGATCCGGCACAAGTCTCTTACGAGCAACTGCTGAATGTCTTCTGGGAGAACCATAACCCGACGCAGGTCAACCGCCAGGGACCAGACGTGGGCACTCAGTATCGCACTGTCATTTTCTACCACTCGCCTGAGCAAAAAGCCGCCGCCGAAGCCTCTAAAGCGCAATTAGAGAGCAGTGGCCGCTACTCTCGCCCGATTGCCACTGCCATTGAACCCGCCCCGCAGTTCTACCGCGCCGAGGAATACCATCAGCAATACCTGGAAAAGCGCGGCCTGGCGTCCTGCCATTTATAAACGGAGGATTTGAACCGCCAAGGACGCCAAGAAGAGAGTGGGGGAAGGGGAGAGAGGGAGAAGGGGAGAGAGGGACGTAGGGGTGCTGCTTGCTGCGCCCCGGACACGAGGATGCACCCGGAACACGAAGATCAGCGCGCAGTTGCATAGGGCGCGGCAAGCAGCGCCCCTACGTCCCCTAATCCCTTTATGACCCTTCTTCCCCCTTCTCCCTCTCTCCTCTTCTTGGCGTCCTTGGCGCTCTTGGCGGTTCAACTAAAACGATTCAACAGATATAGATAACCTGTTAAAGAACACCTCGAAATGGGTAAGCTTATAGTAATGCTCAGATTTGGAGGTGTTACTTATGCTTCTGCGATGTTTACCCGTAGCTCCCCCTTTAGGCCGCTGTCTTTATCCTCTTTTAATCGGAGCTTTGGGGTTGCAGGTTCTGGCCTCAAACGAGTTGGCTCCGGTGGCTCACGCTTGTGCGACCGTTGGGTTCACCACCCAGCCGGTGCAAATTGCGGATGAGGCAGCGATTATCGTGTGGGACGAGGCACGACACATCGAACACTTTATTCGGCGTGCGCGCTTCAAGACAGCGGCGAAGGATTTTGGTTTTCTGGTGCCGACGCCCAATACTCCAACGCTCAGTGAAGTTGGCGATGAGGCTTTTGCACGCCTGGACAAAGTCATTACTCCACCGGTTGTTGAAGTTGGGCCGCAGGGTATTCAATGGGTGTCATGGATGTTCCCTCAAAGAAAATTCCAGACGGCTGCTAACAGCATCACTACGACCACGACTGATGTGCAGGTGCTACAATCGCAGCAGGTAGGAGGCTATGATGCTGTGACTTTAGCGGCGGATGATCCACAAGCTCTGACGACTTGGCTGCGTCGGCATGGTTACGTGGCACGACCTGCTACGACCGCGTGGTTGCGGCCCTATACGCAGGCGCACTGGAAGATTACCGCTTTTAAGATTGCCCATGCCCCCGCCACTAACGAGCCGGAGGCTGATCCGAACGATATCACTTCCGCAGCAGTTAAGATGTCCTTTGCTACCGATCACCCCTTTTTCCCATATCGCGAACCTGCTGACCAACGCGATCCCCACAAAACGTATGATTGGCGTCTCTTGCGCGTCTTCTTCCTAGCCCCGAAGCGAGTAGATGGTGTTGTGGGCCAGAAGGGAAAGCCGCAGTCCTGGCCAGGCCGTGTGATGTGGGCTAATCGCTTAGATGATGCCAATCTATCAGGGCTGACTCAGGAGCTTGGCCTGACTTCAGGACAACTATCTTCTGGCACCTATTTGACGGCTTTTGATGACACGTCATCGCCACGACCCGGCACAGACGACGTTTACTTTGCCGCCAGCCAGGATCAAAGCACCTATACCCCACCTCCAATTCCTGATTATCGTGACCACCGTATCAAAGTTCCGGTGGAAATAGTGGGCTTAATTCCCCTACTGGGCGTGGGCCTGCTGCGCCGTCGCCGCGAGCCTCCGGCTCGGCCTCGCTCGCCTGCCATAACTGATGTGGATTCGTTTAAGGAAGGGAGATGATAGCGCATGAAAAACTGGAAAATGTTGTTAAGCTTGCTCGTTGCTTATTCTGTTGTTGTGCTGGGCTGTGTGGTGCCCGGCGTGGCCTGGGGATGTGCGGCGCTGATAACCACAGAAGCTGATGTGCAAGTGAACCGCGAGTCGGCGGTCATTGTGTGGGATGAACAGCATCATATCGAGCACTTTATCCGCCAGGCCGATTTCAGCACGACGGCAGGGGACATGGGATTTCTGGTGCCCACGCCCTCGTTGCCGACTCTGGCCAACGCTGATTCAGGCGTTTTTAGTCTGCTGGAAAAAGTCGCCAATCCGCCCACCCAGGACAATGACGAGGTTGACACCAGTGCGGCACGCAGTGCATCTGCTTCGGGTGGCGTCGAAGTGCTGAACACGCAACGGGTTGGTGATTATGATGCGGCGGTCTTACAGGCCGATGATGCTCATGCGCTGAATCAATGGTTGGCCCAGCATCATTACGTGGTGCGTCCGCAGTTTACTTCGTGGCTGGCCCCCTATATTGCGCGGCACTGGAAGATCACCGCTTTTAAAATTGCTAAAGCCCTGCCGCAGGGCACCTCAATCTCCCTTTCTCCGGTGCGGATGTCGTTTGCCACTGACCACCCGTTCTACCCTTACCGCGAACCGGCCTATGCCCGCAGTATGCCCAACCCGGCACCTCGTTCCCTGCGGGTTTACATGCTCAGCCAGCAGAGCATGGATGGCACGTTGGGCTATGCCTCGCACCGCTCCTGGCCGGGCCGCGTGACGGCCACCAATATCCCGACGGACAGCCTGCGGGGGGAACTGGCGCACTATCTATCATTGGAACCGAACCAACTTCCAGCCAACATGCAGTTGACGGCCTTTCAAGATGATTCCTCGCCACGTCCGGGTTTTGATGATGTTTATTTTTGGCCTGCTTCCAGGCGCAATTTGCACCTGATGCAACTCCTGGCGGCTTTGTTTATCGGCTGTGGTGGCCTCTGGCTGTTAGATCAGAAAAAGCGCCAACGTGTCAGCTTCGCCCGCCAGCGTGCCGTGTTAGATAGGTAACAAGAAGGGGAAGAAGAGGAGAGGGGGAAGGGGAGAGGGGGAAGAAGGGCCGATGAGCAAAGTAAGAACGAGTAATGCCTCGCGCAGCAACTCCCCTTTCTCCTTTCTCCCCCTCTCCTCTTCTTCTTGGCGTCTTGGCGGTTCAATTCATTTAATGCGCTAAACTCTAAAGTATTATGCTACGGCGAAGTTGGCTGGTGCGGACTTCAATAGTGGGGCTGCCCCTGCTGTTGGGCTGGATTGTGGCCGACGGGGTGTCGTGGAAGCCGCGTATCCTTCGCGTGCATGACGGGGTCACTGCGCTGGCCTTTGCGCCCGATGGCGAACGCCTCGCAGTGGGCACCTCTGGCAACCAGGTTTCCCTCTGGGCGCTACGCTACAGCCGTTTGCAGTGGCAGCATAAAGTGAGGTGGGCGGGGCAGCGGGTGGCCTTTGCGCCCGATGGGGTGACGCTCGCCAGTAGTGGTATTGATACGCAACTGTGGGACAGCACCACGGGCCACACCTTACGCGCCTTGCCCGAACGTCCCTGGAACAATAGCACCGATACCCTATCCTTCTGGCCGGATGCGACGACTGTGGCAGTGGATAGCCACATCGCCGGCCCCCTGGGCAGTCGCGCCTGCGCTATCCTGCTTTATGATATTCACAGCAGCCACCTGCGCCGCTTCATGTGGATAATGGTGCCCCGTGACTATGGGATCTCCAGCGCGTTGTTATCGCCGGACGGCAGCACGGTGGCGACGGGCGTGGTGCGGTGGTTGCACCGTCCCCATGAAGAGCACCTGCTCAGCAGCGCCGTGCCGGAAGATCGTGAAATTTGGCTGTGGGATGTGCGCCGGGGCACAGCGGGCCAACGGATTGCCGTGCTACGGCCTCCCGCCACTGGTGCCGCGCACGATATTTATCCCGTGGGTTTTAGCGGGGACGGACGATTCTTATTGGGACTCAGTCTCGGCAGCGAAAATCTGCCCCAAGCCTATCTGTGGGACGCTCGCTCTGGCCAACTCAAACACACCTTTGCCCAGTCGGGCGCAGCGCCAGTAGCGGCGGCCATTAGCCCCGACAGCCAGATGCTGGCCGTGGGTGGACTGGATGGCAGCGTGCAACTGTGGGATGTAGCCACCAATCGCCCCACGCGCACCATAAGTGCCGCGCATGAAGCGGCGGCCAGTGTCCTCGCCTTTGCCCCCGATGGCACAACCCTGGCCACCGGCAGCGCCGATGAAACTGTGAAGTTGTGGCGGGTGCGCTAAAACTGAGGGCAAAGGGATGAGGGCAAAGGGATGCGGGATGAGTAGGGAGTCCAAAGGAAAAGAGTATGGAAAGCCTATAGTTGCCTCTCTCATCCCTCATCCCTTTGCCCTCATCCCTTTGCCCTCATCCCTCGTGCCTCATCTCGTCTCGAACGATGCCCGTTATCCAGCACATGCTTTAAGACGAGGCGGGCTGTGGCACGGTCAAAGCGCCATACACCTTCCGTCTTTTGCAGCCGACGGCGCTGCTCTAACTGGCGACAGTGGTAGGTGATCTTCTGCGGGCGACAACCCACGTAAGCCGCCAGGTCTTCGGGTGTCCACTCGAAGCGGTCATTGGGTAAAGCGGGTAGGGCGGCGGGCATGGGGAGCATCGCTGCTGCGACAAGCCCAGGCTTTCCCAATTGGCCGCTGCCAACCTCGCGGGGCAAAGTCCCGCCATTCGCATTGCGGGCCAGGCCAGTGCCCCGAATTGGTAATGTGCTCATAGTTGATTCTCCCGGCTCATTCGTCTTTATATAAAGACTTCAAGCAACGTATTTAATATGGTTTCACTGAAATTAAAAATAACGTATCGCCGACATATCCCTTACGGGCCAGCCTGTTATGCTAAAAGATAGTGAAGTTTAACTATATTTAGTTAGTAATATAATAACTGGTTAAGGGTGTGGCAAGGGGGTGGGGAGTAATTTGATTGATAATTTGTCTGATGCCAACCGGAACTGATGCACACCCGCCGCTAAAGCAGCGGGCTGAACACAAAAAGCCCGGTGAACCGGGCTGGAGTCACCCACACGCCCTTTGGTAGCCCCGTTCAGGGGGCTTCCCTTTCAGCCCGCTGCTTTAGCGGCGGGTGTACGTCTCTAACCAGTTGAAGTGTGTGCGTCGGCTAATGGCGGCTCGGTCAGGTGCCCGCCGAGACTGGCTAATTCCGGGAGATCAATGCCCTGCGATCCCAGGAGGATGGTGAGTTGCCCGCCGTGATAGATGTCATGGCACATGATGCGCCAGAGTGTCCACTGCCGCGACACGGCATAAGTCTGGCCCCAGTAGGTGTGGCGGTAGGTTTGAAACAAGTCAGCCACCGTCCACTGGTTCAGCGTCTGCTCGACCATGCCCCAGGTGGCCTGCAACCAATGGGTAAGCTCCGCAGTTGTGATGGGGAAGTCGCTCTCCACAACGGAATGATGGCCCGTGGCGTCGGTCTTCCAGGCATTGCGTTGCTGCATCTGTTCCACCAGTTCCTCACTGCCAGGCGCATCCATGCGATGGAACCAGTTAATGCGCCCTAAGCTGATGTGCCGCATAATCTCGCCCACCGAGCGCATCTCCGGCGCGGCCCGATAAGTCAAAGCTTCCGCTGGTGTTAGCTCTATAGTGTGGAGCAGACTGGTGTTAAAACCTTCCCAGCCTTCAAAGACGTGGTTGAGTAAGGGCGAAGCAGCATCCATTTGATGGCCTTTCTAAAGTCTAACCTTTATCATAGTCGTTTGAATGTGTTCAGCAGCACTCGTCCGCAGCCAATAATAAACACGGATGAAATGCCACTGGCCAGGGCAAGAACAACCCATAGCCAGGTGACGCCTATGCTCACTTTACGGCCTGCAAAGATGGTGATGTCTAGGAAAGGGTTGCTTATGATGGTGATGGGCAAACCTCGCAGAGCAGCCGCAGCGGAAAGCATCTGAGCATACTGGCACGCAGCCAACAGCAATGGTGCTGCTAACGCGCCGATAGTAAAGGAGCGAACGCACCAGCCTCTATTAGCCATTATTTCCTGTTCGAGCAACCTCTTTATTAGCTCTTATCGGCTGGGGCAGGTGGGGCAAAAGTGTCGTGCTTTTCGCCCAGGGCGACGTATTTGCTCATGTCCGATGGGGGCCATGTCGGTTCCTGACCCATCCAATCTATCAACTCCTCCATGTAATGCTCAAAGCCGCCGGGGGAAGTGAGCACCAGAAACTTGGTCGGCTCTACAACGGGGTTATGCCAGCTATGCACCACGCGGCGGGGGATCATCACAAAGGAACCTGTCCCGGCCTCAATGGCCTGGTCGCCCATGTTCACTGCCAGCCGCCCTTCGAGGATATAGAACGCTTCAATCGTCTCTTTATGCCAGTGGGGTGGCACCCCGCGGAAACTGGGCGGGGATAGATATTCCAGCAGCGACCACTGGCCATCTGTATCGGCACGGCCCGCTTTATACAGCAGATGCACGCCCATCGTTTCCAGGGGCTGGATAGAAGGTGAAGTTGCACCGGGTAAAAGGAAGAAGCCGTTTTGTAATGCGTTATTTTGCGTTTCCATAATAGTCGCTTAGTCTAAAAAGGGAGAAACTGAAAATGCAAGCGGGTTAAGGGGCTGGTACGGTTGTTGGCGCGGTTACAGGTGCGGTTGCCGCTGGGGGTGGCCCGTCAGCGGGGGCGTTGTCTATGGCGGAGAGTGGAGAGTCATAAGGATCAGCGCCGAAGTCATAATTGAACGCTCCGTAAATTTGATCGCGTGGTTGAACCGAAGCATCGTTGTAGCGAAAATAGCCCAGTTGGAACGACGCTTTATTGTCTACATACCAGACGATACTGGGAGCCAGGGCGCTGAGGCTTGACTTGCCAGAATAGAAATCCACCGCGAAGCGAAAGTTTCTGGCGATTTGTTTATCATAACCCAGTTGCAGGTAGGTGCGTGCGGCGTTACCCGCCGGTGTCGCCAGGAAAGCGCGAGTGGCTAACGAATGCGCAAGACCCACATGGATGCGCCCGAAACCGAAGGTGCGAGAGCCTACCAGATAAAGCACATCTTTGGGAGCCGTGCTATTGCCTGTGCCAGGGTTGCCGCGTGACCCAAAAGCGCGCAGTCCCATAACCAGCCTGGTGACAGTCGGGCCTGTGGTATCAACCTTATTGTAGATTTGCGTCTTGACATTAAACGCGAGGCGATTACGCGGCGAGACGCCAGTGAGCGGCGCGGGCAGGTATTCAATGCCGATGTCACTGCGCCCGAAAAGTCCATCACGATCCGGCCCCAGGCCGTAGTTCAGTCCCGCCGAGGCGAACGTGGTGTTACGAAAGCTGCCCGTGACA
The DNA here is from genome assembly GCA_019239895.1 of Abditibacteriaceae bacterium. Lineage (GTDB taxonomy): Bacteria > Armatimonadota > Abditibacteriia > Abditibacteriales > Abditibacteriaceae > JAFAZH01. The sequence continues at coordinate 43,308 of JAFAZH010000003.1, forward strand.
ATATCAGAATCGAGATGCACGTTGCCGCGACGATAAATATCCGTTGAGGGATATAGCGTTAAAGTTGCAGGTGCGGCCTTGGCAGATGGTGGCGTAGCGCATAACGCCGCTCCCAGAGTTACGCCTACCAAACTGCGCCGTGCCCACTGCACCCCCTGCTCACCGATCCACACTGTGGCCTGACTGCCACCCTGGTTACGACTACTGTGTTGATGCTGCAAACTCCACCCCTCATCCTCTTATTTTTCCAACTATTTGGCTGCGACTAATCCCGCCTTGAATCGCTCACATCTTAACCCAAGTCACGGTGTGTGACAAGAGGAAGCGGGGCTAAAAACGCAGCAAGGGAAAGCTGAGTCTCAAACAAGTATCGCTCACAAATCTGTATCAGTGCGTGGCGTCAGGGCGCACAAAAGGCGGCTGCACGCTCGTGTCGGTCAGCAGCCCGTAGCAGCGGGGACGGCGGTAGGCGTTGCCCCAAGTTTCGCGCTGGCGATAGGCGCGGATGCTGTCCAGGTCGAACTCGGCGAGGTAGATACCCTCACGCTCGCCAGCTTCGATAATCAGGGTATCGCGGGGTGATCCATCGGGTTGGCTGTAAGCGACGGCATCCACCGCGATGGAGTGGCCGTTGTTTTGAGGGGCGGCGTAGTTGGTCATGGCGACCCCCACCATGTTCTCAAAGGCGCGGGCGCGGAACTGGCCCAGCCGTCCGACATCAAGGATGCAGGCGTTGGGCGTGAGGATAATTTCAGCGCCTTGCAGCATCAGAATGCGCGCGCTTTCGGGGAACTCGCGGTCATAGCAAATCATAAAGCCGATCTGCACCGGGCCGCCTGCCGTTTGCAGCGTGGCGATGGGGAAGTCTTCACCCGGCGTCAGCACACACTCCGCATCAAACTCGCAGGTATGCACTTTGGCATAGGTGAGCACAATGGCTCCCGTGCGGTCAATCAACGAGACCGAGTTGCGCGGTGCCCCGCTCCACTGTTCGAGGTAAGTCAGGGCTATGGCCATCTGGAGTTCGCGGGCCAGGGCTTGAAAATGCGTGATAAAAGCATCGTCGTGGCCAATCGCCTGTTGCTGCCACTGTGCCCGCTCTTCGCTTGCTGCCGGGTCGGGCAGGGAATAGCCGATGTTCCACATCTCCGGGAAGAGCGCAATATCAGCGCCCATCGCCCCGGCGCGGCGACAGAACTCTTCGCCTTTGACCCGGTTGGCTGCTTGGTCGTTGCCACAGGCTGTCATCTGCAAGAGGGCGACGTTGATGAGGTGGTGGGGCATAGTCTTATAGGAGACTGGTTGCTGGAGGCTGGATACTCAATCCTCCGTCCTCGATCTTCTATTCCCTATCCGTGTCCATCTGTGTTCATCGGTGGTTCCCTATTTTGATCTTGCTCCTGCTGGCGGGCTTTGATTTCCGCCGTGTGGTGACCCCACACAATATAGCGTCTGTCGTTTTTGAAGTTAATATAAGTCACGTCATAATGGCGCGAGCGGAGTATCCACGGCACGGCACGGAAGATGCCATCTCTGGACTCGGCAACCCAGTGCGGCTCGAATTCGATGTAGCGTTCGGAGCCATAGAGCGGGTCGGTGAATATCTCGTAGCGCAGTTTAGTAGTCTGCTCCGGTGTTGGCCCCACCGCAGTTGGCCCCGGCGCAGTTGACTCCGCCGCTTTGTTCTCATCTTGTCGTGTATCCATGCCTTCAGTGTAGGCAGCAGGGCGAACCGGGCACAAGGCTTTAGAGCATCATGAAAGAGGTGGCTCACTCAGTAAGTCATCGAGGTTGAGGGGATGGGTAAACATCGCCAGATTACCATCCGGTGTCATGGGCCATTCCTCTTGGGGACGATCCCAATACAACTCGACGCCGTTCTCATCCGGGTCACGCAGATAGAGGGCTTCGCTGACGCCGTGATCCGCCGCGCCGTCGAGTTGAATGCCAGCCGCCATCAAGCGACGCAACGCATCGGCGAGGGCCAGGCGGGTGGGGTAGAGAATCGCCAGGTGATACAGCCCGGTCGTGCCCGGTGGCGGTGGCGAACCGCCCTGGCTTTCCCAGGTATTAAGCCCGATATGGTGATGATAGCCGCCTGCCGCAATAAAGGCCGCACTGAGGCCAAAGCGTTGCCTCAGTTCAAAGCCCAGCACGCCGCAATAAAAATCGAGGGCACGCTCTAAATGGGCGACTTTAAGATGGACATGGCCGATGCGAGTTTGTGGGTCAATAGGACGAGTCGTTGCATTGCGGGTTGTGGCTGTCATAGAGGGTTTCCCTTGGGCTGGCTAATGAGGTGGCATCATTGCTTTTCGCTGAGCCTCTTTGACTCAAAGTATGCCGTATGGTGGGGCCACTCACAACAGGCTGATACAGCAACTATACTTTAACGTCTATGATAATGGCTGCTAAAGTAACCTGGGTTTGGCCTGTCCTGTGCTGCGGACAATTATACAATGGATCTTCCATTTAATTATGCGACTCGGTGGCGAGCATCCACAAGCTGGCGGAGCGCAAAAAGTCATGGTGGCGCAGGGAATGCTCCAAGTCCATCACGCCAGCGTCCGCGCCAACTGGTCGCCGGGGTGTGCCTCTAACCAGTCGTCACGCCAGAGACCCTCCAGGCGATCCAGCATGGTATGGCCGACTTGGACAACGCAAAATCCATTGGGACAGCGAACATGATAACACTCACTGTCGGTTGAAGCACCGGCAAGAGCCGCTTCGCCGAACGTTATAGGCAGTCGCGCTCGGCGGAGGCACGAAGCCGGAAAGCGTCCGTTGCAGCGCCTGATTGAGCCGCTGTTTGCAAACTACCTCCACCTGGCATAGAACCTTATAGTTAGTTTTACCAATAGTAGGTAAGCCAGCGTATTATACCAGCCGAGTAGCACCGCACACATTAAGCAATTTAACCCGAAGGCGGGCCATATTAAGATACCTGTAACCGTGCGAAATGTTCTGATTTCTAACAAATCTCGATGCCAGAGATCAGTCGACATGGCATTGGATGATTTTATGGGGGCGGCGGGGCTGGCATGTCGCTGCTGCCGCCATTGCGCTTCCAGCGATGAGGTAAAGATGATGTAGATGGGTAAAATCACTAACCAAACTTGGTAGTCGTGTAGCTGCATATAGCTCTCTTTATACCATTACAGACCTATAGCCCATCGCGCAGCGGCCCAACGCTTAGCTCAGCCGCGGCTTGGAGCGCAGCAACGTGGAGCGGAAAGCTGTCCGTTGCAGCGTTTGGTTGAGCCGCTGTCTACTTCTTAGCGTAATTTGGTCTTTGCAGTAACGCAAAATCTACCAGTTTGAGATATTGCCTACTGATAACTGCTCCAAAAGCTACTCCACTGATGACTCCTAGTAATACGCTTATCATAATCCACGTTGCGGATACAGCGGAAGCTATCAGAATTCCACCAATGGCTGCACTAAACAAGGGCACAAGTGAAGCCAGTAGACAGCGGCTTAGAAACATTGTTTCACGGCGGCTCATTTGTTTGCCATATTCTTGCCTAAGTGTTTTCCATTCAAGCGAATGTTCAGCCGGAAGATTAGGAAACTCATGCTGCAAAATATAACGGCGGATTCGGCTACAGATGAAAGCTATACCAAGAAACGGGAGTGTTACTAAAAGGCCAGGAGACTCATAAAGAGGTATAGTGGGAGCAGCGCCTAAAATACCGATAAGGGGTGCCGCACCTAAGATTCCGAAAGCTAAACCCATTTCAGCCATGTAGGAGAAGGCAATGATCTGGTTTATTTCAGAAGAGGGAAGTCTCATTTCGCTCTTTAAGTATATAGCCACTTCAAAGTATTGCGCAGCGGCCCAACGCTAAGCTCAGCCACCCTGGAAGGAGCGCAGCGACTGGAAGGGTCGGTTGCAGCGTTTGGTTGAGCCGCTGTTATTTGGTAAGACTTCTCTGACCATTACATGGGAGCAGGTGCTAAAATTGGTTTCCTGTTACCATCGAAGCGAGAAGCTGTCCAAGTGCCGTGATGTAGAGCTACGAATTGAACACGAGCCTCGTCTACATTGTAAGCCAGGCTGGTGTTACATGAATTAGCATCACAAAATGTGTTCTTTATGAGTTTGGCCTGACGATTATATTCTATTACGTCTGTACTGTAAGGGCCACTATAACGCACAATAAATTTATTAATATAAGGATGCGTTCGCAGTTCAAGAGCTAAGCGTGCCACTGCAAGTTCGTCGGCATGGAGCAGATCATTGTAAGTTCCTAAATTGACCTCAACGGACGATCTTAACCAGCAAAGCAGCAAAGCTAAAACCGCTATAGTTCCGCACGCCAAGAATGACCAGAGAGAGAATGGCTTTTTCATTTGGCTTGTTCGTGATACAAAAATGGGCCTGCACCAGTGACCCTGCGCAGCGGCCCAACGTCAAGCTCAGCGGCGCTTAGAGGCGAAGTGTAACGAAGCCGGAAAGCGTCCGTTGCGGCGTTTGGTTGAGCCGCTGTCTTACTGGTTGGGAGGTGACTTAAAGTAGTTGAGAATCTGGGGCTTAATACCGATAATCAGACCCACAACGGCACTGTCCAAAGCAACCAAGTAAGGCAGGCTCTTAGCCAGTGCCGCCGTGCCTGGTGTCCAATCACCGCCAGCAGTACAAGGAGTGCTGCGGGCGAGACTATATAGCCTACCACCCCACCCAAGATAAAACCGACAAGGCCACGTATCAGGCTATAAACGATAGGGACAAAGCGCCATGCTCTGGGTGCATTTAGGTCTTTATCTTCTCCCCGCTCGGCATTATCCATAGGTATGTTGCCTACTTGTCAGGAAATGGAGTATGCCACGCCACCAAGTTGCGCGCAGCGGCCCAACGCTCAGGTCAGCCGCGCCGCAGGTGAAGCGTAGCGGAACCGGAGGCGTCGGTTGCACCGCCTGGTTGGGCCGTTGTTGAGCCGCTTCATTCTCCAAATCTTTCTTCGGCGCCGTCCGCGTGAAAAAAGCTGAACTGATAAATATCCTCATGGTCAGTCGCCGCAACCGCTCGGTGCCAAGCATCATGGTCAGGCAACTGCTTGGAGAGGACTCCAAATAAGAAGTGAAAAAGAAAGAGGGCCATTGCGGTTGTATCAGGCCCGGTGCGGCAACCTATATAGGCGGATACATCTCCCGCCAAGAATGCTTCAGCCATTGCTTTGTTACCACCATAGCAACTGAACGAAAATACGGTACAGCCTGGTAATTTTGTATGCTCACAGATAGCCTCCGGCGGCATTAAATCATTATGCAACATGGACGTATCAACAGGCACTCCGTAATCACCAAAATGCAGTCCGTCCTTCGTGCCATGTCCCATAATAATCATGTAACGTGGGGCGTTTTCGCCTTGTTCTATAACCTTGATAAAGTCGGCTGGCGTTCCGATGTGATGCACTACGACGACGCAATTCAAAGCTTCAAGCATAGCGCGGATGAATTCTGTGCCCCATCCAGAGACATTCACCACTGAAACGGGACAGCGGGGAACACTAAATTCTGTATCTACAGGTTTCCACATGATGCAATAGTATAGAACGCGCAGCCAAGTCGCGCGCAAGCGGCCCAACGCCAAGCTCACCCGCCCTGGAAGGGTCGGTTGCACTGCCTGGTTGAGCCGCTGTTAAGTTGCTTTATCTACCCTGTTTGCGCTTGAGCGGCTATTAAGCTCGGCTTGAGCTTCCTCTTTATGTTGCTTCCAGTAGCGACGCCCCTTACTCCCTTTGCATGACAGTTCCGTAACATGGCAGGTGTGGATGTGGCGTCGCAGCCGATCCAGAGGCATGGCCTTTAAATCGAATTTTTGGTAACTCCTGCCTCTTGTGCCTCGCGGCATGGCGCACCTCTTTAAGAAAGTATGACATTCTTTAACACCGCGCGCAGCGGCCCAACACCAAGCTCACCCGCCGCCGAAAGCCCGGAGTGGAGCGAGGCACGAGCGAAACGCAGGACTGTAGGCGGTCGGGTGGAGCGCCTTGTTCGCACGCAGTTGGATACCTTCTAGCTCCATTCTTTGTAGTCCAGAAATTCGTCCATCCATTGAGCAAACGAATCAGCCAGCTTCCTAACTGAAGGCGGATTATCTTCATGGGCATAATACATGATTGGATATTCACCATCCTGCAATCCTCCGCTTACGTCAAAGAGAACTTGGTCTCCGTCAGCCTCCATAAAGAATTCCGCAAAGCAGAGCATTCCCTGACTCGGTGGGGGCCAGATACCACCTTTGGCTCTGAGCGTTTGGAGTTGGCGCGGGGTCAATTCTTCCAGCTTCGCAAAGTTGTGGAAGAAAGGGTGTCCTGACGAAAACTGAATTGTGCCACCACGCAGCCAAAAACCACGCGCGCAACGCAGGAGCCGTTTATAAGATTCAGGAAGTGGTAAGCCAAGGATCTCCTCTAACTTTTGCAATTCTGCCTCCGTCGCGCCGGGTAAAATCGCCTCAACTGGCTTAGCTTTACGGCTTTGAAGTTGCTGATAGAACTTTGGCCAGTCGTTCTTGAACTGTTTGTGCATATCCATCTCTTGTCAGTTCTACCGCTACCTACCAAGCCGTGCGCTGCGTGCGAACGCCCAACTCAACCGCGCCTGTAGGCGGAGTGAGGCACGAACGGAGCCGGAAGGCGTCGGTTGCAGTGCCTGGTTCTGTCGCTTGTCCATGCGTTTAGGATGACTTCTTGAACACTTCCCGTATGATGTTTTCTACGGTGCGAACCTGAGCAATGCCCACCAACTTGATGTCTCTGGTGCGCAGATCGCCATCGCCATCTTTATAGTGTTGCTTAGCGAAAGTCAAATCGCCGCTACCATCGGGCTGCTCGGTGCGTTCAAGATTACCGATGTCACCTTCTCCATAAGACTGCACTTTCCGGGATTTCCCTGTCTCTATAACCAAAATCCTCTGATTCGTGATTGCGTAAAATGTCCGCAGCCCTTGCTGGTAGGAGAGCAAAGGCGATGCGAGCATAGCAAGACCGACAATGAGAAATGGGGTCATAAAGAGATAAAAGGCTAATCCACCAAAGCCCCAAATGCCGCCGGGCCATTGACTCGAACTATTGTGACTCATCCACCCCATGATGAAGGCAACGGTGAACCATGTCCACCCGACACCGAACAAAAAACCACCAATGGATTTTACCGCCATGCGTGCGGCATTAGGTTGACCAACCCATAGAATTTGTTCGCCACTTTCTACATCCGGTTGAACAACACTGTGCAATTCGTGATTGAGCAGCATGGTCAAACCTCTTTGCCGTTCCTGAATCCGTTTTATTCACTCAGCATTAACGCACATAGCCAAGCCGCGCGCAAGTGACAGAACGCCAAGGTCAGATTCTATGGTATCATGTCAAGGGCTGAAGCAGGCGTTGCGGACAAAAATTCGTCTGCTTTTTGAACAGTGACCACGCCACCCGCGCCATCTTGCGTGCCAAGATGACTAACACTTGCACCTGAGATAAGCCCCGGCTCTTGTAGCGCTGATAGAGTGGCTGCCACAGAGCCGTGCGGGATCAGACATGGCGGCAGTATAGAGCAAGCGGCGTAGCAAGGCGTCACCGCGCTTGCTGATTTTCCTTTTGCCACTCTTTTGGCCGGAGTCGTTGGCACCAGGATCTAAACCGCAGTAAGCGACAAAAGCATCGCTGTCTTTGAACGTGCCGCGTTCGAGTGCCGCCACTAATGCCGTTGCTGTCAAGGGGCCAATGCCCACTACGCCTTGCAACCGTTGCCATGCCTGCTGTTGGGATGGACAGGCTTGAAGCAGAGTAGCCATCTGCTGCTCGATGGTATCCACCAGGGCATCAATACGCTCGAAGATTGCTTTGGCTTGTGCAGCAAAGCCTGATAAGCCGCTCAAGTACTGGCGAATGCGCCCCTTGGCTTGCACCAGCTTAGCCCGCCGCTTCAATAAACCCCACGGCCGTCGCTGCTGAGGCGTATGCGGCACGTAAGGCCGCAACTCCGTGTGTTCGCGCTCCAAGTAGCGTGCTAAGAGTTGCGCATCCGCCGGATCAGTCTTAGCGCGACCTCCGGTGGCCAGGCGGTAGTGGCGGGCATCCTTGGGGTTGACGACATACACCACATGACCTGCGGCATAAGCTAAATCAGCGACCAGTAAGTGGTGCGTGCTGGTGGCTTCCAGGGCGATGCGGCTGTTCGGAGGCACTCTCTTGAGCCAGGCTTTGAGGGCACAGCGGGTATTCTGAATCTGACAGACCTGACCATCTTGGGCAATGGCCAGCGTTGCTTTGGCCACATCAATACCAATGTAAGCCAGGTTAACAACCGCCACCTGGGGCGAGGTCTTGCGAGACATAGTTTGCTCCTCCTGAGGGTTAATGGGATGCGCCACGAACGTGAGCTTATAACTATAGGCAGTCAAGCTGCGGGATTCCTCATCGACGTGTGGGGCGCACTCAGAGGAGCGGGAGAGGACTGAGCTGGTCGGTCACCACCGGTTACCAAATGGGCCGAAGCCGCGCCGGTCTCTCCGCTCCTCGACTGACTTCCATGCTGCGCGAAATCAGCCATTTATTACCATATAAGCCATTTATTACCATATAAGCCGCGCCGCAGGTGAAGTGCAGCGGAGCCGGAGGCGTCGGTTGAAGCGCCTGGTTGAGCCGCTGTTAGGGCTTACGGCTTAGACGGCGTTAGCACATCTAACGCTTCGCGGCATTGACTACATAGCCCCAATTCATCTACAGCCAAGGGCCTAAAGTAGCGACGTAAGTGACGAGCCGCCACCCCAGGATAAATCTGTTCTGGCATCTCTGGCTTATATCCTTGAATTTGGCAAGCTACACACTGATTAATCCAGTGGCGCAGCTTCGGATACATCGTCAGATAGTCCTGGCCTTCTCTTTGATCCATGATGCACTTCTGCTTTTGACTGAGGCTGGAGGACAACTCGCAATAATAAAAGCCCTCAGCGGACAGCATGGGATGGAGAACCGATGCCTACTGAGTGTAGACCGCTACGTATAACCACCCCATACTGCCGGGTGAAGGCTTTGATCATTACTTCCCTATTATGCCACGCTACCAACTTTTGCGCAGCGGCCCAACAATATATTATGCCGCAAAGCCTCTATTTCGCGGCATTTCTGGACTTACTACCTAAGTATACCGCAATCTACACCCTCTGGGGATACCTTGCAGGACAGGACAAGCTGCGGCATAATACGCCTATAGGCGTATTATGTCGCTCCGAGGTCGAGGCCGGGCTGCCCAGAGCGGGCAGTTGTCATACGCTGCGCCACTGCTTCGCTACCCATCTCAAGAGCTACTGGGCCATAAGGATGTTAGCACCACCATGATCTCCACCCATGTCCTTAATAGGCTGGGCCTCTTCATGAAAAGCACTCTTGATATAGAGTGAATGCTAAATAGTGAGTGCTGGCCCCTGAAGGCTGAGTGCTGAACACTAACCGCCGCGATAGCCATAACAGAAGTAGCCCTGACGCACGTCCATCTCGTGGCCGCTGGCGGTGGAACTGTGGCGCAGCAGCAAGCAGAAGGGGACTTGCAGCTCGGTCGCGCTGGCCAGGTTTTCCTGCCAGGCGGTTAAATCTTCCAGGGCAGCAGCCGTGTCCTGGCCCAGGAATGGCGTCTCGCGCAGGATAGAGAGCAACCCCGACACGGTTTTGAGTCCCCGTGCCGCGTCGTGCCAGACCACCGTTTCCCCGGCCAGATCATCCGCGAAACCAAAGCTCGACAGCGGCTCCAGACCATTTTGGCGGGCCAGGACATCCAGATAGGTGCAGGCGCGGGCCACCGCCCCGCCGCGCAGAAAACTATCCCCCCGCACGGTGGGGCTGCCCGCTGGCGGATGACCTTTCTTGAAGTAGGGTAGGATGGCGACGCAGCGTATGTCATCCAGGGAGCCGACTGTCATCAAGAGCACGATGACCGCCCCTAAAGCCGCGACGGGAGCTAACTCCCATAAGGGCGACGGCCAGTCGTGGAAGTAGCCATAAGACAGCAGGATGGAACTGCCGCCAAAGATCAGCCAGAGCCGCGCCAGGTAGCGCCGCAGATCACGCACGTAATCCTCATGGCGCGGCGGATAGCCCTTGAGCCGTTGGCGCTGTGGCCCCCGTTGGCGGTGCTGCATAAGACACATTGTAGCAGGGTTTGCATTGGGGTTCAGGATTCGGGGTTTAGGGTGTGGGCAGAGGCAAGGGCTGATGTAGACGACCGATAGTGTTTGAGGTTAGAGAAGACTGCGGAACCCGGAGCGTTGGGTGCCCATACAGGAGCATATTGATGCTGCTGTATGGGCTGAGAGCGACGGGCTAGAGTAATGGTTACTGGAGGCTCTGACTCTAGCCCGTCGCTCACGCTCCGGGTTCCATAATTCCTGGCTCCTTCAAATGCTTCCCGTCGCCCATGCTGCTTCTCCCAGACCCCGAACCCCACACCCCAAACCCCCACCAAACTTTCTGCCACCATGCGAACTGGCAAGGGTCTAAGCTTGCAACAGGCTTGAGGAGTGAGAATTGATGCGTTTACGTGTTGCCGCGGGTTTGCTGTTAGGGTTGTTGGGGCCATGCCGCTTGGCCCTGGTGCAGGCGCAAGAAATTAAAGTGCCGCTTAAGCCGGAAATGGTGCTCGATGAAGCGGGGCGCGACGAAGGTAATGCACCCGAAGGTGTCGCGCGGCTGGTGGACGAGCAAGCTTTAGCAGGCGACCCGGCAACGGGCCAAGGTGGCACGCCCGTCACCAGTTGGTTTCCCGGTTGGACAAAATGGTATTATCCCGCCAGTGGCATTATTGACCTCGGCGCGACTTACCACCTTTCCCGCATCTTCGTCTATGATGGCGCGGGCACTGGTAGCTTTGCTGTCTCGACCGGCGTGCCCTTTGCCTGGCAGCCGCTTTTTACCGATAGCCCCGCCAACTACCAAAAGTGGAATGAGCATCCGGCGGATGTCACTACCCGCTACCTGCGCGTAACGCTGGGTGATCCCGGCACGAAGGTGCCAGAGATTGTGGTCTATGCGCGTGGGTCAGCCCCGGCCAGCCCGGCAGTGACACCCGCCATTGCGCACCCGCGACCTGCCCGCCCTACCATAGATCAATTCATCGGCACCAATGCTTTTATAGATGACCCGGTGGATAAAATCGCGGTGGGGGGCTGGGTGCGCGAATACCATAGCTGGGATTGGGATGAAGGCGACCGCCACGATTATGCGGGCTACCCCAATAATCAGAACCGCTGGAACCCCAGTGCCGCTGGCGGTGGCGGCTGGAACTTCGATGATTACTATACAAAGCTCAACCAGGCGGGGGTCATGCCCAGCCCCTGCATCCAGGGCAGCACCTTCTGGCTGGCCGGTAAAGATGCCAACAAGCTGCAATGGAAGCCGGTGCCTGCCGGAGCTGACCCCACCTTGCCTGCCTCCTATGTGGCCCATGCCGATCATTTGTTTCAATATGCGGCTCGCTATGGCCAGGTCGCGGTGCCGGATGCCCGCTTGAAACTGGCCCCCGGTCAGCCGCGCCGCAGTGGCCTGGGCCTGCTGCATTATTACGAGAATTATAACGAGCAAGATCGCTGGTGGGCCGGGCCGGAAGCCTGGTTCTCGCCCTATGAGTTCGCCGCCATGAGCAGTGCCGATTACGATGGCGACCGGGGTAAGCTGGGCCAGAACGTGGGCATCAAAAACGCGGATCCGAATGCCAAACTGGTGATGGGCGGTCTGGCCCGTCTGAGCCTCGATTACATCAGGGCGATGAAACTCTGGTCAGACCACTATCGCGGCGGCAGCTTTCCCTTTGATGTGATTAACCTGCATCACTATTCTAATAATGGCGGCGAACAGCAACGCGGCAGTGTGGGCATTAGCCCGGAAGCCGATCACCTGCGCGAAAAGCTGCAACAGTTTGTGACGTATCGTGACCAGAATTTGCCGGGCGTGGAAGTCTGGATGACGGAGTTCGGCTATGATCTTAATCAAGGCTCGCCCCAGCACGCTCCGGCCATAAAGGGTTATGCGCCCGAAGAAGTGCAGGCGCAGTGGCTGGTGCGCTCCTATCTGGCTCTTGCTGCGGCAGGTGTAGACCGTGCTGCCATGTATATGCTGCGCGATGTGAATCCGGCAGACCCAACACAGTTTTCCAGCAGCGGCCTGGTCGGGCCAAAAGGCGACTGGACGCCGCGCACCTCCTGGTATTATGTTTATACGCTCAAAAACCGTCTCAAGGGCATGAACTTCGTCAACGAGCAAGCTTCCGGCAATCCCAAGGTAACGGTTTATCATTTCAAAGCGGCGCGGGGGCCGGGCGAAGCCTATGTCCTGTGGTGCCCCACCAGCGACGGCAGCATTGTCACCGATTATGCCTTGCCTGTGGCGTTCCCCCAAGCCACGCTCGTCAGCTTAACCAAAGGCCAGACCACAGGCGAGGCCGCACCTCTGGCAATTCAAAATGGCCAAGTGACGGTAACAGTCAGCGAGCGACCGATTATTGTGGTGAGGGGAACCTAACCCCCCTCCCCCTTCCCGCAACGGGAAGGGGGAGGGAAGCGAGAGCTTCCTCGTTTGTTGTAAAGATGTGCCTTGAAAATCTTGCTTTAGCGATGCCGCCGTCCTAACTCTCCCCCTTCCTGTGTCGGGAAGGGGGCCGGGGGTTAGGTCAACCCGCGCGGCTCGTATCTACAATCGGTGCCAGCCGTTGCAGCAGATCGGTGAGCGATCCGGCATCTTTGGTCAGGATAATCTCGACGTTTTGCGTTAGCCCCAGCGCGAGGGCGAAATCATGGTCATAGCCGCCGCCGAGTTCGGCACGGTAGACGCGCACGGAGAACCCGGTGCCGGGTGTGCCCAGGGTCAGGCATGGCTCAGCCTGATACTGATACCGCTCCAGCCATGTCGCCAGTTTTGATTCCTGCATATCGTCCGGCGCAGCCAGGCCCGCCGAACCCCAGCCTGCGACGGTAAAAGATCGAATTGAGCTTGCCATAGATGTCTGCCTTCCAGAATTTTCTGTGGTGCAGTATAGCAGAGGTAGGTTTGGCCCTCACCCCGAATCCTGCATTATAAGAAAACCACAGAGGCACAGAGAGGGAACGAGGATAGAAGATCGAGGATCGAGGCTAGTCACTGCAAGTAGTTAATGCGATTCTCTATTCTCCATCCTCTATTCTCAAACTCCTCTCTGTGTCTCTGTGGTTTATAATTTAAATCCATTCGCGGTTGCACTTGTCCCCGCAGATGTTCCATAATGGGTGCAGAAGCGTGGCGGTTTCAGGAGCGATATTATGTCCTTTTTTCGTGCGATGGCGGGTCTGGTGCTTGTGGCGAGCGGCGCGTTTTCTAGGGCGCGGCTGGTGGCGCAGGGGCCGCTGTCCGCCGCTTCGCGTCCACCCGCAAAAAGCACCGGCTTGCACCCCCTGGTGGATATAGAGGCCAATTACCTGATGGGGGCTTACGCGGGGGGCAAATGGCTCAATGGCAAGACCGTCGCTCCACAGTTGCATGGTCAGGAAACGTATCGGCTCTATAGCCTCACGCGCCAGTTGGGGAGCGGGCAGGGCAGTCAGCCGGAATCCTTTGATGCGCCCTGTCCCGATACCTATATGGTCAAGTTCCCGCCAGCGTCCGACCGTGCCACCTCTGGCCGTGCCACCTTTGCCCTGGCCGCGCCGTGGAATGCGCTGCCGCGTGTGCCCCAAGTCTTAAACAACAGACTGGCCATCTATCGCCAGGCTGTGCGGCAAGTGTTGCGGCAGCATGGTCTGTCCCACTCGCCCGTGCAGATTCAGCAAATCTTACGCGTTGATCTGGACGGCGATGGCACCCCGGAAGTGCTGATTAGCGCGACCCGCTATTATCATTATCCCCATAGTGCTGCGCCGCACGCTATCACCCCCGATGCGCGGGCAGGTGATTACTCTTTCGTTTTAATGCGCAAGGTTGTGGCCGGTAAAGTCCACACCACGCTGCTGGAAGGCGAGTTCTATCCCACCGCCAAAAAGTTCAATGCGCCCAACGAGTTCACCTTGAAAGGTGTGTTGGATGTGGATGGTGATGGCAAAATGGAAGTGCTGGTGTCGGGCCGCTATTACGAAGGCGATGAGACCACCATTTATCGGGCGCAGGGTGATAAGATGCAAGCTGTGCTAAATGAAGGATGTGGAGCCTGAGTATTGCGGATTGCAGATTTCAGATTGCGATTTTACTGACACCAAAGTCCAACTCTGTAGCCTGAGTTCGGTTTCCCTCTAATCCGCAATCCGCAATCGAAAGGATGTTCATGAGCCGAGAAGACGATTTACAACGCTGGGAAGAGGAATCTACGCCGTTAAGCCAGATGCGGGGCGTCCTGACTTTCGACTACAATAACCTCATGGTGCTGGTGCAGGCGGGGGTGGCTGATGTGGCGGCGGTCCTCGCTGATTTACGTGGTGGTCATGTCGTGGCCGAACCGACGGAAGTGCAGCTTGAGGCGAGCCGTCGTCCCTGTCTCGTCTTTCGATTGAAGGGGCACGTCTGGAGTTATGTCTTTGAGCGGTATCAATCCCGTAGCCCGTTTGGAGAAAGCGAGGCTCAGGGTTTATCCGCCAGCTTGCAGACGAAGGCGCTTTCCTATGGAGTCAGCGATGTGGCGGATGCCCTGGGCTATGCGCTCTTTGAGAAGGGTGAGTTAATCGAGCAGATGGAGACTGATGAGGGCTTCGAGATTAGCTCTTTTGCCTCACAGACTCACGCGCTGACGGGGGACGACCTGGGCGAGTTAGATGTGCAAGAATGGGTGCATCAATTCTTCAAAGACCTGGATGCATTAGAGCCGGGGATGCGCTTTATGCCGCTCCATGCCAGGGACACAGCGGCCTCCATGAGTGATGCTTTTGGTGCCCTGGTGGATGACCTGGACGGCTGGACTTATGTGCTGGTCGACTGAGGCGATCTAACATTCTGTTGTGCTTTAGACTCAGAGTCTGTCATATCGGATTTCATGATGATGGTAAGTGCGATACAATGAATGGCACCTATGCACATCCGCCTGTTAGTAATAATTGTATTTTCTTCGCTGCTGAAGCTGCCTGTCATGCCGTTACCCCCGGCGCATGCCGAGGTCGTGCCGGTGGGACTGGGCAGCTATACCAACAGCTTGCCCGTTGGGGCTAAGGATCCAGCGTCACCGGGCGATAAGACCGATGGCGTCGCGCCGCCGCTACCAACGAGCGATTGGTGGAGTTCGTTGCTGTGGACGCCCTTTTCCGAGCCGCAGTTTCCACATCCCCTCGCAGTGCGTGCCCTCGCTGCCGGGTTACAGATTTATTATCCGGGCGATCATATCGCCGTGAGTAAAACCGGCATTGTCGCAGGGCTGGCCGGTGGCGGGCAGGATTTTGTCTTAGGTCATTCTCATCAGGCACAATTCCCCAAGGCACGCTTGAAACACTTCAGCGATTGGTTTGTCACCACGGCCTTTGCCGCTGGCGGTAATCGCCTGGATGTAACTTATGGTCATGGCAGCCCGTTTGTCTATGCGCTCTATGCCGGTGGCGAAGCCCGCCTGACTTTTGCCACTGCGCCCACGGTGTGGAGTGGCAACGAGCAAGCAGCCGTTCTGGGCATCAGTAGCGTTGGGCACCATTATGGCCTGTTTGGGCCAACGGGCGCGTCGTGGGAGGGGCTGGGCACCACGACGCTGACCTGCCACATGGCGGGCAAGAATTATTTCTCAGTGGCCTTGTTGCCCGATAATACGCCACAGACTTTGGCCATCTTCCAACGCTATGCTTATGCCCATGTCGTGGATACCAGAGTAGGCTGGAAATTTGACGCAGCCCAAAGTGTAGTCACTACCGCCTACTATTTTACGACCAAAGCTTATGAAGGCCAGGAGACGAATACCCTTTTTGCACTTTACCCCCATCAGTGGCGCTACCGGGTGCCGCGCCCCAATGTGCTGCCGAACGCTGGATACGATTCGGTGCGCGGCCGTATGAGGTTGCAGCAGGGCAATCAGTTCACGACCATGCAATCATTTCCCGGTGTGCTACCCGCGCTCCCGGATGCTATCGCATCGAATGCAGTAGCACCAAATACAGTTTCAAAGGGTGCAGGTAGCTATGACCAAGCGGTGCTGCGGCAATATGTGGAGGAAGCCGCAAATGCCAAAGCGTCTCCTTATAAAGACACTTACTGGGAAGGCAAATATCTCGGCCAATTGGCCTCGTTAGTGCCCATCGCCGAGCAGTGTGGCGATACGGCAGCGGCCAATCGGCTGTTGGATGAACTTAAGGCACGCTTGCAATATTGGTTCACCGCCGAAACTGCCAACGGGGGCGGGGCGAAGCGAAATCTGTTCTATTACAACCGCACCTGGGGCACGCTCATTGGCTATCCGGCCAGCTATGGCAGTGATACCGAGCTTAACGACCATCATTTTCACTACGGCTACTTTCTGCAAGCGGCGGCGGAGGTCGCCCGCCATGACCCCACCTGGGCCGATGATGCCCACTGGGGCGGCATGGTGAAGCTGCTGGTGCGCGACATTGCCTCCTTTGACCGTAACGATCCGATGTTTCCGTTGCTGCGCTACTTCGACCCCTACGCGGGCCATTCCTGGGCATCGGGCACCGCCAAATTCGGCGATGGCAACAACCAGGAATCGTCTTCGGAAGCCATGAACGCCTGGACGGGCCTGATTCTCTGGGGTGCTGCCACAGGTGATACCAAATTGCGCGACTTAGGCATCTATCTATATACCACCGAGATGAATGCCATTAACGAATACTGGTTCGATGTGCATGGCGAGAACCATCCCAAAGACTATGCGGCAACCGAAGTCGCCATGATCTGGGGTGGCAAAAGTGTGAATGAGACATGGTTCAGCGGTGCCCCGGTGCCCATCCACGCTATCAACTGGATGCCTTTTCATGGCGGCTCCCTCTATCTGGGCGACTACCCGAATTATGTCCGCCGGAACTATGCGGCGCTAAAAGCCGAAAATGGTGGCGAAGCTTGGCACCAGTGGGCCGACCTGGTGTGGATGTATGAAGCCCTCGCTGACCCGGCGGATGCCCTGCGCCAATTCAACGCGCACCTCCCCAACTTGCCAATTGAGGCGGGCAACTCCAAAGCCAATCTCTACCACTGGCTTTATAATCTGGATGCACTGGGTCAGGTGGATGCCACCGTCCGGGCCGATTATCCAGTTTACGCCGTGTCCCAAAAAGCGGGGCGGCGGCATTATGTGGTCTATAACATGGACGCCGCGCCGCGCACCGTGACCTTCTCCGATGGCACAAAACTGGCTGCCAAACCGCATGATTGGACGCTGAAGATTGAGGGTGGTAAACCGTGATGCTGAGTTTGGCCCTCACCCCCGGCCCCTCTCCCACGCTGCGGGCCAGGGGAGCACAAAGGACTACTGGCTCGTTGATTCTATTGCGTTATGTGAGGCATTATCCTGTGACCTCCCCTCGCCCGCAGCGTGGGAGAGGGGCCGGGGGTGAGGGCCACAAACTATGGGCAAAGTAGATGTGATTATAGACCTCATCGAGCCAGTCGCTTCCGAGTTGGAAGCGCAGTGGCGAGCGCGTCTTGGGCATCGCTACACTCTGTGGGGCAGCACAACGCCGGGCCAAACCGAGCAGCCAGCAATCCAGGCCAAGGTGCTCTCATTCTGCCTTTCTCGTTATACTCTTGATGCGGATTTAGAAGGCGCACGCTCAGTAGTTGAAGAACACCTGCTGCCACCAGATTTCGAGTGGCCCACCGGTCGTCCGCTCCGCTCCCGCGCCCGGATTCGTGAGCTGTTGCGGCATATCGAAGCGGGTAATCAAGCTCCATCGAGTAAGCTTTAAATATGCATTTATCTTATTTAGCCGAATTTCTCGCCATCGCCGGGGTGCATCTCTTGGCGGTGGCCAGCCCCGGCCCCGACTTCGCTATGGTGGTGCGCCAGAGCATCGCTTATGGCAGGCCCACCGCCCTGTGGACGAGTGTTGGTATCGGTCTGGGCATCCTCATGCATACCACTTATTCGTTATTGGGTATTGGTCTCTTGATCGCGCACTCGCTGGCTGCCTTCACCGTGGTGAAAATACTGGGCGCACTTTACCTGGCTTACATCGGTTATAAGTCGTTGCAGGCCAAAGCTCCTGAAGTCGTTACAGCCTCCCCGGAAGATATTCATATCCTGCCAACGAGCAAGCAGGCGTTGTGGACAGGGTTCCTGACCAACGCCCTCAACCCCAAGGCCACCCTCTTTTTCCTGGCGCTTTTCTCCGTTGTCATTAGCCCGGCGACACCAACGCTGATTAAAGCCGCTTACGGTCTCTGGATGGCGGTGATGACGGCGGTCTGGTTCTGCGGCGTTTCCCTCCTCTTTTCCCAACCCCGCGTGCGCCAGGCTTTTGGCCGTTTTGGGCACTGGGCGGAGCGCGTCATGGGTGCGGTGCTGATTGCCTTCGGCGTGCGTCTGGCTTTGGCTCGTTAGCTTTTGATTCACCACAAAGACACGAAGGACACAAAGAAGAGGAGGGAAGAGGGGGCACCGCAGGTCGAGAAGCCCCACGGACCCGGAGCGTGAGCGACGGGCTATCGTAATGTCTTCCTGACCTATTCCTCTAGCCCGTCGCTCACGCTCCGGATTCCATAGTTCCCCTTCTCCCACTCTCCCCTTCCCCTTTTTCTTCTTTGTGTCCTTCGTGTCTTTGTGGTGAATCAAATTAAATTGATTCGCCGCGAATTCAACATCTTTTAAACCGACCCGCACAGGCGACAGTGAGCGGTTTATATTGTCTGTAGAGTGCGCTCCACAGCGTGCTAATAGCAGGCAATAAACCCATGCAGAGGCTCACGGTTATGCATCAAGCTCATCCCCAACCCGTCACACTGTGGCAGGCCACCAAAGCAGTGGTCAAGCAACTCTTGAACACCGATGTTCACGCTCTCAAAAGTGTGCCGTTCAGTGCCTATGGCGGAGCCGGGTGGGGCAGTGGGGGTGATGCCCCGGGCCGCTTCTCCACTCTTTATGCAGCGCAACCCGGCGCGGCCTACGATTATCGCACGGCAGCGGGCAATCCCTTAGATAATGGTGTCGTAGCGGCGTGTGTGGATGCCATTGCCCAGGCGGTGGCCGATGCGCCGCCGGTTTTGCAGCAACGCGATGGCGATGCCTGGCAACCGGTGCCCACGCATCCTCTGCTTGACTTGCTCCGCTTGCCCAACGGCTTCTATGGTAGTTCGCACTTATGGGCCGCGACGGTGGCCGGAGAATGTGTGACGGGCAATGGCTTCTGGCGCTTGGTGTGGGATGATACTCACAGCCAGCCGGTGGAAATCTGGTGGGAGCCAAGCCTCACGCCGCGCTTTGATGCCGGTAACTTCATCACCGATTACCTGCTGCGCGTGGATGGGAAAGCTTACTCGTTGCAACGCGGTGAAGTGGTGCATTTTCGGCACGCCCTGCACCCGCGCAATCCGCGCCTGGGCTGGACACCGCTGGATACCGCCATGCGCCAGATCGCGGGCGACAACAGCGCAGCGACTTATCATGGGGCTTTGTTGCGTAACAGCGCCGTGGCGAGCCTGATGGTCAGCTTAAAAGAAGCCAACACCAGTATCACGCCCGACCAAATCAGCCAACTGATGCAGAACCTGGAGCGTAAAGTGACTGGCGAGGGTGCGGGCCGCATCGCTGGCTCTAACTTGCCCGTTGAGATCAGCAAGCTTGGCTATAGTCCCGAAGAACTGGCCCTCGATAAATTAGTGAACTACTATGAAGCGCGCATCTGCGCCGCGTTGCGGGTGCCGCCGATGGTGCTGGGCCTGGTCGGGGGCAACGAACACCGCACCTATAGCAACTACGGCGAGGCCATCCGCGATTTCTGGCAGCGCACCATTAAACCGATTCAAAACCGCCACGCGGCGGAGTTAGGCGCACAACTGCTGCCCCTGTTCCAACTTGACCCGGCGGAGTATCGCATTGTCTGGGATTACTCGCAGGTCGCGGCACTCCAAGAGGATGAACAGGAACTCTACACCCGCCTGGAAAATGCCTGTAGCGGCCCGTTCCTCACCCCCGATGAAGCGCGAGCGAGGTTGCATCTGGCCCCGGTGTCTGGTGGGAATGTAATGCGTTAGTGCCCTCACCCCCTCCCCTCTCCCAGTATTGGGAGAGGGGAGGGGGTGAGGGCCAAAAGGAGATCAATTATGCAATCAAATTCTACACATCAAATAGACCCCCTCCCAACCTCCCCCTTGCTAAGGGGGAGGAGCCAGGGTGATCCACAACACGATGCTCTCGTATCCTTCGGCAGCCACATCAAGGCGTTGGAGCAGCGGGGCGATGAAGTGACAGTTGGCGGGCATGGCATTGTCTGGGGTTCGCCCTCTCAGCGCGACCTGGTGGGCGATTGGTTTACACCGGAAACCTACCTGGGCGCGCAACGCGGCGCAGGCGTGGATACCATGCTGCATCACGGCATTCCGCTCAAGGCGGAACTGGCGGCCTATGCCGATGTGCTGTTGCCTCCGGTGGTCAAGACGGCGACAGATGAGCATGGTCTTCTGGTGGCGACTGTGCTCGATTTGCGCAATGCGTATCAACGCAAGATTTACGAGATGGTTGAGGCCGATTTGCTGTCGTGGTCGAGTGGTGCGCCACCGCATGGCGTGCGACGTAAGGACAACGCTAAAAGCGGCGAGATTACACGGTGGCTGATTGCGGAATTCTCTTATACCCCCACGCCCTGCGAGCCGCGCCTGACCGAAGTGCTGCCGCTAAAAGCTTTATTGAATGAAGCTGGCATCAGCCCCCATAGCAACCTGGCCGGGGAGACTTTAGCAATTTTGAAGGATGGCTCGCGTGCCGGGCTAACCTTTCGAGATCATGCCTTAGCGGTGCGTGCCGCCGTTGAGGGCTTTGGAGAGCGGTTCTTCGACTGGTTCGATGACCGCGCCTCCAGTCGTAAAGCGGGTCGTGTTTTTAGTGCCGACAATTGGCAACGGTTGGATGAACTCTGCACCAGCTTAGGGAGCGTGCAGCTTGCTATGCGCGCCCTGCTGGACGAGCACCAGCCGACTCAAAACTACACTCGCTCGTCGCAACCGCCAAACGAAGCTGATGCATTATCACACTTGCAATCCAGCCCCTCCATCGAAGCCGAAATCCTCCAGGCGCAGCTTCGTTTCGCGGAGTTCAAATTAAAAGTGCTGAGTGCTGAGTTATGAGTGCTGAGTGAGGCAACCAAAGGGCTACCATGCACTTATCCTTTGGGCTTCCTACTCAGCACTCATAACTCAGCACTCAGCACTGAATAAAGGAGACTACAATGGCAACGATTCAAGAAATGCAAAAAGAGCTGGCCCACAAGCGGGCCGAACATGCCCAACGTTTTGAAGCGATTAAAAGTGCGCCCGACCACCAGAAGCACGGGCTATTAGAAGAGATCAACCGGGCCGAGGCCGAGTTGCAGACGCTACACGATAAGGTCGTAGAAGCCCAGGCCCTGTCCGAAATGGAGCGGCGCAATCGGCAGGAACTGAAAACCTTGCGCCACCCCGTGCCCACCGTGCCGTTTGCTGCGAACGGGCAAGCTGTGGGATTCCAGGCGAGCCAGGGTATCAAGAGCCTGGGCGAGCAACTCATCGAGCGCACGGAGTTGCAGCGGTTTCAAGAGACCACCGGGCAAAAGGCCATCGCCCTCGACTTCCCGTTCCAGTCAGTGCGCGAATGGAAAGCGACGCTGGCGGAAGGCACTCTCACTGGCTATGAACGGGTGCCCTCGGTCGTCGTTCTGGGCGAGCAGATGCCGCACGTTGCCGACTTGCTGGCACAGGGCGAAACGACGCAGCCCACCGTGCGCTACATCCGTGAGAACTCGTATACGAATGCGGCCACGGCAATAGCCGAAGGCGCGCAGAAACCGGAAGCGACTTTCGACCTCGTGGAAGCCGACGCCCCGGTGCGTAAGATCGCGGTGGTGGCGCGGGTCTCGGACGAAATGTTTGCCGACTTCCCCGCCGTGCGCGATTACGTTAATGAGCGGCTGCCTTTTATGGTCGAGCAAGCTGAAGACGCGGCCCTGCTCAATGGCAATGGCACGGCTCCCAATCTGCGCGGCATTTTGCAGACCCTCGGCATCCTGTCGGGCGGCGCACTCAACCAGGGCGCGGACACTTTGACCGATCCGATTCCGCACCCTATTCTGCGCGCCATGACGCAGGTTCAATCCGCTTCGTTCTTCGAGCCAACTGGCCTCGTGATGAATCCCGTGGACTGGCAGAATGTGCGGCTGATGCGCACGGGGGATGGGGGTTCCAGCCAGGGTCTCTATATCTGGGGCAACCCCTCGGAAAAAGGCCCCGGCACCATCTGGGGCTTGCCAGTGGTCTCCACTACGACCATCGCCGCCAAGACTGTCCTGGTCGGTGCCTTCCGCTTAGGCGCGCAAATCTTCCGGCGTCAGGGCATCACCCTGGATATGACCAATGCCGATGGCAACGACTTCCAGTTCAATCGCATTGCCATCAGGTGCGAGACAAGATTGGCTCTATGTGTCTACAGACCCACTGCCTTTGGCAAAGTGGTTCTCCAGTAGCTGGTGGTCGGTAGTCAGTTGTCGGTAGTCAGTTGTCGGTAGTCGGTATGGAAACCGGACTCCAACTAAGTCCTTTTGGTCTGGCCTTCTTCACCGACTACCGGCAACCGCCCACCGACTACCGAAAAGGAGTTCTCATGCCCATAGATTTAACCCAATGGCCGCAGACGGATGATGTGCAGGCTTTATTAACCGCCTCTGGCCTGTGGCCCACGGATAGCGGGCAGCAGGCGGCGGCAACCACAGAAATCGAAGCGGCGCTGGGGTCGGCTGTGGTCGATTTCGAGCAGCGCACGGGCTGGGCGCCCTTTTTGGCCGCTAATACGGACTCCACGCGTTACTATGCTGCTGCCGATGACCGCGGGCTACTCAGCCTGGATGGTGGCCTGGTGGCAATTACTTCTCTAAACGTAAACGGGCAAGCTTATACTCAAAATACCGATTACTGGCTACGCCGGAGCAATGCCGTTGCGGTTCATGCCCCGTATGAGCAAATCCAGTTCGCCACCTGTAGGGCTGGCGCACTACACAGTGCAGCACCGGATCGAATAGCCATTACTGGACGCTGGGGCTATACCGCCACGCTCCCCGCCAATGTCTGGGAAGGCGTGCGCCAGGGTGCCGCCGCGCTGACGGCTTTGAATCTGGCAACGGCTTCGCAAGGCGTGGTGCGAGTAGTGGTCGAAGATCACTTTCGCCAATCTTTCGATCTGGGCCTGCGCCGCAGTGACCGCATTCAAGAATGGCTGAATGAATACAACGCGCTATTAGTGACTTACCGGCGCGTGATTTCTTAAATAGAATGGACGCAAAACATGTTACGCTAACTTCGTGCGCCACTCCGACGCTATTAATTCTCTTCCAAGTAGCGAATAAATTGCGCAGCGCAGCTTAGCGTAGCAACGCTTAGCGTCCCATTTGGTGACAAGCTTAGGAGCCATCTTATGACCAGAATCTGTGCGCAATACCATCGGCAGCAACACCGGGATTTAGGCGAGTCACTGCGCTGGTTCAAGGCGGTGCATTGCCGGTGCTACAACCCTGTCACGGGAACTTGCGATCCCGATTGCCCCGACGGGCACGATCAAAATGGCATGGTCTATGTGGAGCAAACGGTTAATCCTGCGCTCAAAGCGTTGATTTCGCAAATCCAGCAGCCAACGGTAGACCCGCAGTATGGCCTAATTCAAGTGAGTGCCACGCGTATTTCAGTCATGCCCGATGAAATCCCCCTCGCGCGTCTGGATCGCGTTATCCTCACGCAACGCCCGTTGACAGCGCGGCCTGTCCTGGTGCGTGGGAACGGCACCTTACTTGACCCTTTAACTAACACACCGGTAGTCGCGGTGCAGAGCGTAACGCAAGATGGCATGGTCTATCAAGAGGGCACCGACTGGCAGTTGAATGGTGCTAACATTGAGTGGCTGACCGGTGGGCAACACCCGGCGGATGGCAGCCGCTATCGGGTGGAGCACACTTATCATCCGACTTATAGCTTTGTTGGGCTGGAAGATAATACCACACCTTATGATGCCGCAGGCGTGCCGCTACCGTTGCGCGGCGTGCTGTCGTTGGTGTGAGATGTTGAATGTGCCAGTGGTGTGATGACAGACCCCCACCCAGCCTCCCCCTTGGTAAAGGGGAGGAGGTCACAGGACAGGTTGTTTGTTGAACCAGTACTATCTGTGGTGATAACTTGCGTGGAGAGAAATCACCAGTGGGGGCCAAACTCCTCCCCCTTACCAAGGGGGAGGCTGGGTGGGGGTCTGTTACCATATCGCCTTAGCAACGCCATTTCAGATAACCTTAATAGCAGCAATATGAAACGAACGCTTTATCTTACGAACCTGATTCTCAGCTTAATGCTGCTGGTATGGCCGCTCCAGGCCGATGCGGCAGAGACTGATGCGATTGATGTGGGTGCTATTCGTCATCTGCAAGTGGCCGATACCAAACTGGAAGAAGCGCCGATGCGCGTTGGCAACTTAGATGTGCTGGCTCCCCTCGTCAGCAATAACTCGGCCCTGTTGCGCAAGTTGGGGGCGTGGGCTTCGCGGGTGGACGCCACACAATTACCCAGCAACGCCGACCAGGGGGGCCAGTGGTTTCAAATTAATCGTGCGGGAGGTGCGCCGCTCGTGCTGTGCATTGGTAAGACGACAGCCATTGTGGAGAAAAATGTCTTTGATCTACGCGCCGCTCCATTGATGATTGAAGGCCGCATCTGGTTACCTATCTTGTCCCTCGCCCCGCTACTGGAAGCCGGAGTCAAACTGGATGCCGACGGCACCTTGCAACTCACCCCAAAATCAGCGGCCCCGTAGAGACGCGATTAATCGCGTCTAACCCCTGGGCCAGAGACGCCTTCAATTACGAAAACGCGAACAATCGCGTCTCTACGATTCTACCCAGCGGCTGAGAGTGAGAACATTACGCTGGTTCCGGCGTGTCCCCTGGCGCGGGGGCAGGTATCGCCGACTCCTCAAACCAGGAGATGAAAATCTGATGCACGCACTGAATCAACTCTTTGGGGTCAAAGGGCTTGGTCAAATAAACATCCGCTCCGGCCCGCCAACCCTTGTAAACATCGTGATGAGTATCGTGCGCCGTCAGCAGGATCACCGGCAAGTTCATGGTGGCCTGGTTCGCGCGCAGCTTAGCCACCACTTCTAAACCATTGAGTTCCGGCATCTCGATGTCCAATACGACGAGATCGGGTTTTGCCCTGGCGACAGCTTCCAGTGCCTCGTGTCCATCTTCGGCAGTGGTCACGGTGAAGCCCTGGCCTGCCAGCGTGCGCTGCACCAGCCCTAAAATATCCTTATCGTCATCTACGGCTAAAATGGTTTTGCTCATAATTTAAGCTTAACTTACTGGGGTAAGGCTTTGACGAACGAGCGTGGAAGCAGGTTAATCAGGGCAGGTATAATTTAAATGGACACTATCTTAGGGAGATGAGCGTGTGAGCAATACTCAGATAATCGCTGGTGAAGCTTTGGGCAGTCCGACGGAAGCGGGGGTGGTGCATATTCGCGGCATTGGCCATATCTATGTGTCGCAGGCCCATGTCGAGTTCCTGGTCAAGCATGGCAACGATTATGATGTCGAAATTGTGGACTGCACCTCGCCCGGCTCCCTCGTGCGTGAGTGGCAAGTGCTGCGATTTTTATGATTGCGGACTGGCGATTACGGATTTGGGCTAAGCGAGAGATACCAGGCAGCCTCTCCTGTTTTGCACAGTCAGGTGGCGATGGGAGCGGCTATGAAAAAGTCATTGATGCTCTTTATTCGTTGCTTCGATGCGGCGTCACGACAGCGAGTGTTGGCAGAAGATGAGAGTGGACTGATGGAACCCCAGGCTCTGGTAAAGGGCGCGAGCGGCCTGATTGTCTGGCTCGACCAGCAGCCTGACCCCTTGGGCTGATAGGGTGCGCGCCAGTTCTAAAACCGCCTGAAGCAAAGCCGTGGCTACGCCCTGGCGACGGTAGGGCTTGAGCACGAAGAGTTCGTCCACATACAGAAAACAAAGCCTTCCATCGGCTTTGGGGATGCGCGCGGCGGTGACATAGCCGACAAATTGCTCCTGCCACTCGGCGGCGAACAGCCAAAAGCTGTCGGACTGCAAAAAGTCGTGGTGCAGGAGGGAACGCTCCAAGTCCGCCACCACAGCGTCCGCGCCAACTAGATCACCAGGGTGTGCGGCTAACCAGTCCTCACGCCAGAGAACCGCCAGGCGGTCGAGCGTGGTATGGCTCACTTGGACAACGGAAAATTTTAGGGGAACAACAGACATGAGAACACTCACTTTTAAGTAGAACAGAGATAGCCACTGCCCCGAATGTTAAGGTCAGCCGCGCTTGGAGGCGGAGGTATGAAGCTGGAAGGCGCCGGTTGCAGCGCCCGGTTCGGCGGCTGTTGTGGCGTCTCCGCTCCGGTTTGTCTATGCTCTGCTACCCAATGTTCTAATTTGCTGAGGCGGGCATCGTCCCATTCAATGCGAGCTTTGAGATCGTTCCAGCTTTTCAGTCTTGGAAAGGCGTCATCTATACGAAAGAAAAAACTGATCCAGTCCAGAGCACCATTGACATCATAAAAGAAATCTGCTGCGGCGAAATCACCAATCTCATAGTAATCCAGGTGATCCTGGCGCGGCTTATGTGGATCACTGAGGGTGCTCCCGGCAAAACCACCCGGATCGTAAAGCGACAGCACAAAAGTATCGCGCCAATTGGCCTGCCTGTGGACTTTGGGGCCGAACAATGCCACAATATCCGCTTCTTTCAAGCGATAGAAAGAGTTCTTGAACTCCTCTAACCAGGCACACTGTTGCTGAAATCTCCTGCCAGTGGCATTGTGCAACTTTAACATTTGCTCCCGCATCATGCCCTGCCGAATAGCATCTTGAAGACGTGTGTCGCCATTGGCAGATGACGGTGCCGCACAACTGACCAGAATTAAAGCAAAACCTAATAACCATTTCCACATGATGGGTTCTTATCTTTAAGGGTCGGGTTCAGCGCCCCGTTCTGCTGCGGTTGAGGCGTTGTAAGCACCTCAGTTTGCAGTAACGCCAAACTGCCGTTGGATATACGCAGTGAGCTGGCCCACGGTTTCGCATTCATCCGTATCCTCATTGGGAATCTCGATGCCAAACTCTTCCTCGCAACGCATAAATACCTCAACAACGTTTAACGAGCAACCAAAATCTTTATACCAGTCGGCTTCTGGCGTAACACGGCTTATGTCTACGCTCAGTTCATCGGCGACAAGTGCTTTCACCTTGGCCTCGATTTTAGCGGCATCGTTCCAGATAAGTTTCTGCTGTTGGAGGTCTGGCATCCCTTTCGTCTTTGGTGTGACCAGACCTTTGATAAGTTCCCATGCCACGTCGCATCACCCGTTGCCTATTCTACCGCACCTGGCCAAGCCGCCGGTGAAAGCACTGGTATCATTCCAGAAACCTTACCGGCGGCAAAATGCTTGAGTCGTTTGAGTCGGTCAGGGTGAGGTCTGGATGCGGACTTGCGAGTATTGCCCGAAGGTGCCGCCCGCATTGTAAGTGCCGCCCCCGGCGTAATCCTGCACATAGGAACCTTCGATGAGCCACAGCCCCTTCTGCCCTGGCATCTTGGTCAAAACCAGCACATCGCGCTCACGATAGCGGGGCAGCCCCAGATCGTTCTTTTGAATCGTCCAGTCCGTGCCGTCCAGCGCGGAATTGAGAATCGTCGCGCCGGGGAATTTCGCTTTGACCGCGTTCTTGGCTCGTGTTTCGATAGCGGCATCGTGCGTCTGACCCACGGGGAAGTGCCAGCGCGACGCGTTCTCGTCCATGGCTTTCTGGAGGGCGGCGATTTTGTCTTCCAGCGGCTTCAATTTGCCATCCGGCAGGTTTTTGCCTTCTGCCGTGTAGAGGTGGGCGAAGCGTTCGCGGCGCTTGCTCAGGTAGTCTTTGTCAAGATACAAGTCGCGCGCCAGAATCCAATCGAGCCAGCCGTTGCGCTTGACGCCAGCGATGGCCTTGTCCAGGGTGCCCACTTCTTCACGCATGTCATCGGCAAAGCCAGCCGGTTCGGCTTTTTTGAAATCACCAACCACCTTCTGGTATTCCGGCTCGGCTTCGGCCAGCTTTTTCTTAATATCCACCAGCACCTCGTCGCCCGTGGGTTGGCCGACCCAGTTGATCTTATTGGTGCGCCAGGCGGGATACTTTTGCAGCAAGTGTTCCAGGATCAGTTGCACGCGGCGCCCCGCCTGCACCACATCGCGCCACTCATCGTCGGGCACCGGCAACTTGGCCTGCTTAATCGGGTCGTAGAGGAATTCGACAACCTGTAGGAAGTCCTCCTCCGTCAACTCTTGAGGCTCATTGTCAATTCCGTAAGGCACCTTGGCAGCATCGCTCAGAATGCTGGCGTCCCGCCACATTGTGTTGGCGACACAGTGCAGAACCGAAGCGGTGTCCTTGATCGCACCTGAGGCATTCTCCTTGAGGTCATGGTTGGGAGCCATGCCGTAGCCATAATAGCGCAGAGCTGGAAAGGTTTGCGGCTGGAGTGTGAACTCGAAACCACGAATGCTATCATCGCGCCGTTCGGCCCGTTGATACGACTCCTGGGCGGCGGCCAAAGCAGCGGCGGCTTCGGCGTATTTCTTCTGGTTGAAAAGCGAATCGCCCTCCTCGAACTTCTTCATAAAAGCGTCGAGGTCTTCCTTGGCGCGCGGGTTAATAGCAGCGTGAGCGCGCACGATCATCGCACTGTGTAACACCACAACACACAGCAACGGCACCAAGCTTTTAATCCAACGTGTCATCGGCGTCCCCTTTGTCTCTTTTTAGTCTGGCACCTCAAATTTCCGCTTCAATCAGCAATCTATCGCCACTTAAATCTGCGAGTAATTTGCCGTTACTTTCATGGTGCCTATAATTTTACATCTGCCCGACGGGCGCTATCAACAGTGCCGGGCATATGCCATACAGTATCGGATTGAGCCGTTGTCTATGATTTTGAGGCAGCAGGATGAGATACGTCAGCCGTTAAAGTAACAGCAGTGTGAGTAGGGAGGCGCAACTTTTCGATCTCCGGTGCAAATTCACATTTTAAGTAAGTGCCGGAACCGTCCGTTGCACGCCTGGTTGAGCCGCTGTTAGAGGCTCTGACCACAAACCATCACGCCACGAGCCACTGTCGCGGCGTTGGCAGATATTTGCCCTTATTGTAATCAAAGTGCCAGCAAAGCACAGTGCGGTTGCCCTGCCAGGTCATCTTCCATATCAGGTTGTACGGCGCTGCCTGATACCGATAGTGGCGTCGCCCCAGCTTTAAGCAGTAGAGCCAGCCGTAATTCATGTCTACACTGCCACTTGCGCCAAAGCGTATTAAGAGACGCTGTTTATCCGGCGACCATAGATGATCTATTATATAATCGTAATCCGCACCCGCCGCACCCAGCCGCTGCCGGTGGGGGTAGGCAACTTTGAGCAGACGATAACCCCCACGCCACACCAGCAGCCTATCAGCAGTTTCAATGGCGACCACCCGGTGGTCAGCCGACCAATGCGCCGCATAGTAATTCCTGACGGTGCTCGTCCAAACTGTGCGTCGGGATACCTTATTGACCAGACGCACCAGCACCTCATCCACTTGTTTGGCAGGGAGGATATTGAGCGCATAAGGAGGAGATTTTGCCTCCACCCGCGTCAACTTAGCTAAGGCGAAGATAAGGAGTGCCAAGTTCACCAAGCCGGTTTTCTGCATAGCACTTTTCAGACCGTTACTACACGCAGCCAAGTATGACGGGGCGGCCCAACGCCCAACTCAGCGGCGGCTGTAGGCGCAGCAACGCGGAGCCGAAAGCCGTCTGTTGCAGCGTTTGGTTGAGCCGCTGGTTTGCAGCCTTCAAGTCATTTAGATTTCTCTAACTTAACATATCTGTTATCGAGTTTCAGATATAATGCCAAATCATTAGATTCTACCTGCGGCCACATTGCAGATTGGCTTTTGCGTCCTAACAATAGCAACAAACTGCCATCCTTTTGGCAGACCACATCACCCGCTGCGGTGGAATTAAAAGCTTTGAAAGGATTCTTGACAACACGAGAACCAATGCCACCACCGATACGGACAAAACTCTTGAGCATATCCGCTCTCGTGAAGTCGCCATTGGTGGGAAAGAGGCCGACCAGCACCGGCACAGGGTTAGTGCCAAAGCCGCTTATTCCGACCCCACCCATATCTTCTACAGTGCCGTCTTTGCGATGTAGCTCCAACTTGCAAAATAAATCCCTCTGTGCTGGTGGCACAGTGACATTAAAACGCCATCTCATCAAATCTATAACTTGTGCTATGTCACTTTGCTCAAGGGGACAGGTTGAACTTCCAATCCGTTAGGTAGATTGTAAGATGAATGTGGTGATTGGTTGGCACTGTAGCAAGACGTTAATAGTCCACACAATAACAATCCAAAGCAGCACCGCAAAATACATTTCATAGACATAGAGTAAGACATAGTGTTACTTCTTGCGCAAGCGGCCCAACTCTAAATTCAGCCGCGCCTGGCGGCTTCGTGCCTCAGCCGCCAGGCGTCGGTTACAATACCTGGTTAGGCTTCTTAGTGATAGCTTTGCAGGTTTTCCTGCCTTTGGCGTTATTGAGATAATCAATCAACGTCATTTCGTCTCTCAGAGGTAGTTTAGTGTATCTCTTTTGGATAGTGTGGATTAGAGCAGTTATAGGCAAAGGGTTTGCTATGCCCATCATAATATAAGCGGTTCCACCATCCTTGATGATCGTAACCGTCATATTTGCCAATATAGATGGCTGGACAAGCAGCCTTATCTTGTATGAGCCTTGTCCCTCCACTGGAATCATCTATACTGGCTGCTCCAATACCCGTCGGCGTTGGCTTCCAGCCCAGATAGTCATAACTTGTCGAATTCGTAACTGTAACTGGAAGCAAGCCATTGCCGTTATTCCCAGAGTAAACCGTTCCGATGTAGGGGACACGTTTATCAACTGGGCATCGCCAAACTGACTGAGAATGGAGATAAGGGTGCAGGCTTACGACTAATAGATGACTTTTCTCTACCGGAACCCCTGTAGACGGCATAAACTGAGTCGCGCTATGGATTTGGCTCGGATAAGGCGGCAATAGTCCCGCATTATCGCTGGCATACATAACACAGGCGGCATGAATCTGATGCAAGTTACTAGCGCAAGAGGTCATGTAGCTTTTATTGCGCACGCTGTTGAATACAGAGAAGAGAAGTCCTGCTAGCACCAGGACAATACCACAGACGATAAGTAGCTCAACGAGAGTGAACCCGGAAGATTTACTCGAAGGGACTGATTTTGCCATATTTACTGAGACTCTCTGGCCGATTGCTATTTGGTGGCATTATGACACGCAGTAGAGCCGCGCGCAAGCAACCCAACGCTCAGCTCACCCGCGCCGCAAGGCAGAGCGAGGCACGAGCGGAGCCTGGAGGCGTCGGTTGAAGCTTCTGTTTGGCCAGTGCCTGCGTATACCTATAGCACAATTGTTGGCAAAACACAGTGGTTGCCTCATGCCGTGTACTCAGGCGGCTCCCAAGTCTTTTTAATGCCGATTACAGTCCATCGCCCACCGTTAAGCACGACGGTATAGCGGTAGCCTTGCGTCCACACCCACCCCGCATAGTAGCTGCCTTCAACGGACACGCTGAATCGGTTCAACCACTTGAGATGGCTGATATAACAGATGATACCATTTTGCCCGGTGCGCTTATCGAAGACATTGTGACGCGCATTTTCACTGAGCGCCCAGCCTTCGTGTTTCGGTCGTGGATAACGACGGCACTGCGAAACGGCTTTTACGGGCGGCTGATGATGGGTGAAGCACCGCATGACCCGATGGCTGGGATCACGGTCGTTTTTTAGTGAGAGAAAGAAGACGTGGAAACCTGGCCTTCGACCCTGGTAAATTTCGCCCTGCGTGTCGTCGAATGGCACCGCGCTCATTTGATAGCGAAACACCGCTTCTTCAATGGCCTCTTGGGAGGCCATTTGATGCTTAGTGGCGGCGGAGCTTGGGCTATCAATATACAGCAAGGCCAAAAGCACTATGAAGATCGCCGACCGTCTCACGGTGTCTAATTCCCCTGAATGAACTCAGTTAAGGCAGGTCATCAATCTCCGAATAGCGGCCCAACGCCAAAGCCAGCCGCCCTGGAAGTGGAGCGCAGCGGAACTAGAAGGGTAGGTTGCACTGCCTTGTTGAGCCGCTGTCTATGGACTATTGTCCTTTTCATAGTTGTACAGTGTTAAGGCAAAGACTATATATCCCGACTGAAAGCCCATGTTGGTGCGGATATTCCCTTGCTCATCAAACTTACCTTCTGTAGCTAAGCCCGGAAACGTAAAGGTGATGGTTTCGCCATGAATGCTGTAACGCCCTTTGCCAACATTGCCGGGGGTTGGATGCTTAGTTAAGAGAAACACACCATCTGACAGCAGTTCCAGGTTATAACTACTGCCATCCGAAAAATGACAGGTATAGGTATTAAGGGTAGTGGCTCTAGACCACCGAGCCACCAGAAACACCGTCACCCCTAAAGCAATAGCGGTAATTAATAGGTAACGATGAGTGAGATTTGCCCTCATTGTCCTCTTGAGCATACCAAATCGTCAACTCCTTATGCTCTTATTCCTATAACAATAAGACCTTCGATAGAACTGCACGCAGCACAACGCCAGGCTCAGTCGCCCCGGATGGAACAAACGCAGCGCAGCTTGCGCCTGTGACCACACATCCGGCGGATAATCGGGCGAAGCAAGGCAAGATAAAGATGAGCAGCTAAGCCTGATTAGTGGCGCTGGATCAGATGCTGAGTCAGGCGCTGCCGCACTATTCACCTTACTATTCATCTTGGCATCCTTGCTCTAATTATAAGTAATCTGGCAACAGATTATTATGGATGGTTCTGCTGCTAATGGATAAGAGCAAGCTGCTTGGCTTTCTGCTATCATTGAGGTGATTGCTACCTCAACACGCCTTTACGGGACATTGCTTGAAGAGGGCTTAATCCTTAAGGGGCTTAGGACGCCATGCTTTCATCTCACACGGAACCGATCCTGCCCTTGAAGCCGACTGGGGCGGCTGACCGCTATATCGCTTTGGATGTGCTGCGGGGCTTCGCCCTGTTGGGTGTGCTGCTGGTCAACGCCGTCACCTTCTTTCGGATTTCCCTGTTTGAGCAGATCATGACTTTCCACACTGATCCCGGCTGGGTCAATCATGTCGTGGATGTGCTGGTCGCCGGGTTGCTCGAATTCAAAGCCGTCACTTTGTTTTCCTGGCTGTTTGGGGTTGGCGTTGGCGTGCAGACCGAGCGTGTGGGCGCACGGGGCCGGAACACACGAGGGTTTCTGGTGCGGCGGTTTTTGGTGCTGCTGGTCTTTGGCCTCTGTCACCTGTTCCTGATCTCGAATGTGGACGTGCTGACGCTCTACGCGGTTTGCGGGCTACTGTTGGTGCCATTCATTGAACTGCCTGCGACGGCTCTGGCCGGGCTGGGCGTCCTCTTGATTGCGCTCTCCTTTGTGCTGCCCTTTGGGGCCATTCTGCCTTCCGAGGCGATGATGCGCACGCAGGGTGCGCTCGCCACGCATCTCTATGCCACCGGCAGTTACCCTGACATCCTGAGATTCCGCTGGCAGGAGACCTGGCACTTCATCTTTCCGCTCCTCGTCTATATTCTGCCCAGGACCCTCGGCTTGATGCTGCTGGGCATGGCAACCTGGCGGGCCGGTGTCTTGCAGCAACCGGCCCGGCATCGCAAGCTGTTACTGGTCATCGTGGTCGGGGCGGGGCTGATGGGTGGAGTAGCCACCGGGCTTCAAGTGTTTAGCCAATCTTCCGGGCATGACCTCATCGCCGGGTTGCCGCCCAAACTGTTAGATGCGGGTTCATATATGCCGCTGGCTTTGGCCTATGCCGCTGCGCTGCTGCTGTGGCTGAGTTTTATCCAGCCGGGAGCCGGGTTGATATCGGTGGCTGCGCTGGGGCAAATGGCCCTGACTAACTATCTCGTGCAGTCGGTGGTGTTGAGCTTGATTTTCTACGGCTACGGGGCGGGATTGTGCGGGCGGCTCGGCTCCGCGCCGACTCTGTTGCTTGGCTTGATGATTTACGGGGTCCAACTCCTGGCCAGCCGCGCCTGGCTCGCGCACTACCGCTTCGGCCCGTTCGAGTGGGTCTGGCGCTCCCTGACCTATGGGCAACGACAACCCATGCGACGGCTGGAACGGCTGGGCGGTGGCGACCTGTGACGACGCGCTCAGTGAGCCGCCCTCTACTCTAACCTTCAGACGGTTGCAAACCCGCAACGCGCCAGCAAGTTAGTCAATTCCTCATGCGTGGCACCCAATTTATCGGCAGCAGCGAAGAGGTCTTGAGCATCCACCGGATACCTGTTGTGCCGGTCGGTGCGCGTCAGCCCCGCCACATCGAAGGGGGCAATGGCCGCTTTTATATCCGCCATCAATTGTGCCCGGCTGGAGGGAGTGAGAGGTTGCAGCGCCCGTTCGCAGCAGGCGCGGGCGGCTGGGCCAAAGCGTGGGTGGTCATGTAACAAAAAGCCCCCGGCCAGTTGAGGCTTATCCAATCGTCGCGCGGTTTCCGTAAAACTGGCAGCGGCAAAATAGAGGAGAGATAAAGCGGCGAACAGCTCAAAGTCATGCATGTTCGCATAGAGGGCGGCCACCATGCGCTCGGCAGCTAACAACTCCTGGGTGGTATGCAGTGCATAGCGTTGCAGTTGCTCCGTGAAGCGTGGCGTATCCCAATCATTAGCCAGGGCCTCCCCCAAACGTAGCACCCCTAAAAGCGTTAAGGGAAATCCGGTAGAAAGCAGAGGATCAATGAACCCGGCAGCCGAGGGCAGCATGGCCCACCCCGGCCCCACCCCGGCCCCACTGCGAAACGCGAGGCGCGGCGCATGGATAAACGGCATGGTGGCATGGGCAGTTTCAAACTGCTGGCGCACGGTTGGCAGTCGTCCTAACAACCGCTCCCACGCCGGTGCGCCTTCGGACAAACGCAACTCCTGGGCTAAGTCGTCTTTGATTGCAACCCCGGCGCTGGTGATGCCGTTATTGAAGCGCAGCACCCACATCCAGCCGCCATCGAAAACATGATGCACAGCCGCATCATCAAGGGGATAAGGTGGGACTTCCGCTTTAGTTAGCCCCGCCATATCTTCCAGGCGTTGTACATCGGTAAAATGGGTGAATAACCCTTGCGTCGGCGGCAAGTGTTCCAGCGCGATTTCAGGCAGTTGCAGGGTGCGATGCAGAAAACCACGCGGCCCGGTCGCATCCACTAAGAAACGAGCAAGCACTGTAAAGCTTTGGCCGTGTCGCTGGCACTGTAGCGTGGCCCCCTCATTACTCACCGCCACATCATGGATGGATGTCTCATCATAATAATCGGCTCCTGCTTGCTGCGCTTCCTGCATCAGAAAATGGTCGAAATCGGGGCGATACCAGTGCGTATCCGAAATACCGTCGTGAGGGCTGGCGGCGACCAGTAATTGGTGCCAGTGGCGGTCATCGTCAATATAAGGTGCATCAAAGGTGTGATGGAGAAACGTGAAGCCGCGTTTGAGACCAACACTCACTTGCGGATAACTGCGTTGCCAGGTGCCCCACTTGGTGAGCGGCAGCAGGCGCGGCAGATCGTAGCGCGTCGCCAACTCTTCAAGCAACAGATTGGCTACAGGTGTAGAGGATTCACCGATGGCAAAGCGCGGGTGCTTCGTCTTTTCCAGCAAGACAACCGAGAGTCCCAGGCGACGGGCAATCATCGCCAGCAATGACCCAGAGAAGCCAGAGCCAACAATGCCTATATCGTAAGCCTCCTTCATACCGATTCACCACAGCCAGGGCAGGTAAAGCCCGGTGCGATTTGCTGCTTGAAGTTCATCTGTTTTAACCTTTCTTCTCGAACGGGCAAGCAGTCATCACAGCTTGAGAACTGCGCCAAATCCCACACATCCGCAAAGACGCGTGCTTTCGGATGCTTTTGCACGCGAGTTAAAGCATAGGCGAAGGCAGCTTCCAGGCTACTCAATTTCGGAGGTGAGAAATGGCCCTGTGCCATGAGCACGTCCAAGGCTCCATTGCCGGGACGGGTTGGAATGAGTGCCACCACCTCCGCGCCACAATCGAGGGCAAAGTCTACCGAACGCTCGGCCCAATAGACTCCTTCAGCTTCATCCATAAAGGGCGGCTTCACTAAAACAAAAACCCGTAACGCCACAGCATGTTGTTGCAGTAGATGCGCCGTTGCCGCAAATCGTTCCAACGTCATGCGCTTGTTGAGAAGCGGCCCAATCTCAGGATGCACCGTTTCTAATCCCATCGCCACTTCCAGTTGCCCTTGCAGCATTCCCTGAAAACGCCAGCACGCCTCACCCACCAGCGAAGGATGACACTCCACAATGACCCGTTCAAAGCCTTGCAAGCGAGAAGCAATAGCAGCATAGTCCTCGCGGGGAATGGCGCGAGGATCGAAGAAACTGCCGCTATTATACAGCTTGATTTGACGGGCGGCTGGCAAGCGTTGCAAAGCATAATCTATTTGTGCCGTAATCGCGCCAGGCGGCACCGTAGTCGTGAGCGTATTGCGCCAGAGGTCGCACATCAGGCAGCGCCAGGGACACTCGCGGTTGGTCAGAAAGACGGTGGCTACCGGCACCACTTCGCTGTTCGCGGCCCGCTCCGGCTCCACCAAGTAGGCATAGGGGCGTAGCGGGTTTACCTCGTGGCGAGCAGGCCGGTGATCCAGAATCCAACGGTCGCGTGCGGCGGGAGTTGTAGGATAGGGTATGGAGTCAGGTAGAGTCATTGGCCCTCACCCCCGGCCCCTCTCCCAATACTGGTAGAGGGGAGGTCAGACTCTTCTGCTTCCCATAGTGCAAAGGTATGTCGGATTCACGCGAGTGAGCCGTCCCTTGTGCTCCCCTCTCCCAGCAGTGGGAGAGGGGCCGGGGGTGAGGGCCACTCCTTACACATACAGCGATAAAAACTGCTTGCGGTAATCCGCTTCACGCGATGGCAAGTGTTGGCGCAGCGTAGCTTCTGGCACGGCACCATGTTGGAAGCGGCGCTTGGGGAAAGTTGGCATCTCTAAACCTGTAATGGCTTTAACACCGCGAGAGACGATTTCACCTTTGAGCGCGTAAAGCTGCTCGACATCATAGTGCGTTAGCTCGATGAAGGGGATGCCTTCAGCCACAGCGATTACGTCGGGACGGGTAAAGGGACTGAAGCCTTCAAAGCCGCAATACTGGGCCGGGGCATAGGTGCGCGCATAGGAGCGGCTAAGGCCGCCGCTATAGGTGAGGGAGTGCTTAATCTTACCGACGCCCCAGCCTTCCTGGTAGAGCATCTGGTTATTAATCACACTGCGGATGGTGAGTTCCGGGTTTTCTTCAATTGGGTAGTCTTTCAGGTTCTCATCACCGCCATCGCCATCTATAAGGTAGCGCCAGGACGGGTAACGCTCGCGGATGCCACGACAGAGCGCGAGCGCCATTGTCGCCGACTCAATATCCAGGGGTTTGTAATCTTCCACCACGCGAATGGTTTCCGCCACATCGAGTTGCGCAAGATCGGCTTCAATCGGTTCCAGGAAGAGACCCAGGCCCAGAGCCTCCAGAAACTCTTTAGCTTGCTCGATGTCGGGGCCACCACCTAAGTCGAGCGTAAAGGCTTTGAGACGGCCCAAGTTCAAGCCCAATTTCTGCATTAGGTGATAGGTGGTAAGGAAAACTGCGCCGCTATCCACGCCGCCCGAAAAGCAGACGCCCAGGGGAGCCTCAACCGGAATGCGATCAAGCCAATGGACGATTTCGTGGGCCAGGGCACCGATGTAAGCGCGGCCAATCTCATCCAGATCAGTGGAGAAGGCATCGCGTTGTGGCTCAAAGAAACGAGTGTAAGTGGGGTCGGGGTCAGGACAGCCAACCAGTTGAATTTCGACCACATAATGCGCGGGCACCATGCGCGTGTAGCTGGGGTGAAACTGATCGTCGAGTCCCTCGGCTTGCAGACATTTATAAATGGCATCAATGCGATCCGCCACAATCAACGCTGGCCCTTCCTTTCGCTTGGCCAGAAAGTAGCGCAGGGGCCGGTCTAAGGAACGCGCCATGCGGACGGTCTTACCCTCGCGTGCCAGCAATGCAAACGAACCTTCAATAGCGCGCACCGCCGCCGCATCGCCGCGCAAAACCCGCTCACGCGCCTCGTCCACGCTCATATTATAAATGTGGTTGGCCTGGGGGTTGGTCAGGTCAACCACACGCTCGATATAGTGATCCATCGTTGTCTCCTGATTCTCGGCTTGGTATCAAGGATTATATCATGAGAACCTAACCCCCCGTCCCCCTTCCCGGCACGGGAAGGGGGTGTCAGAGGACAAGCGCCGGGTTGGACTCAAGAATACATGCCTTCGTGGATTATACACAGTTCAGAAGTTTTCTATGCTCTGCCTGTTTTACTTTAGAGCGAGAGTTAGACACCCCCTTCCCGTGCCGGGAAGGGGGACGGGGGGTTAGGTCTTAACACCGCATCCGTCTCTTCCACCAATCGCGTCACCAACTCAGCCGCCGTCTGGCGATGTGCCAGGCGCACGCCCTGACCTGCCCAGAGCGACAGAAACTCGGCTTTCCCCTCCTGTCCTGCCGCAGCACGCAGAGGCCGCGTCAAGGTGTTTTGCAACGGGTAGGACAGAATATCAGGCGCATCAGGAGCGTGCGCGTCATCAGCTTGCTCGACTTCATTCATGAATCGGTTGACGATGCCGCGTGCGGGACGACCGGAAAAGGCGCGTGTCACGCGGGTCTCATCTTCACGGGCACTTAGGATGGCATCTTTATACGCTTCCGGGATGCCAGCCTCATCGCAGGTCAAGAAAGCAGTGCCCATTTGCACCGCACTCGCGCCCAGGCACAACGCAGCCGCGATACCGCGCCCATCCATAATGCCGCCAGAGGCAATGACGGGCACCTGAACAGCATCCACCACAGCAGGCACCAGGGCCATTGTGCCGATGAGTGAAGCGTTAAAATCTCCGGCGAAAGTGCCGCGATGCGCCCCGGCTTCGGCTCCCTGCGCAACGATGGCATCCACCCCGGCGGCTTCAAGAATAACGGCCTCTTCCACGGTGGTTGCGGTGCCGATCAAAAACATGCCGCGTGCCTTGATTTCCGCAATGGCTGCACCGGGCAGAACCCCAAAGGTAAAGCTAAAGACCGCCGCGCCGCTGTCCAGGGTCGCTGCCAGCACTTCATTGAAAGGGTCGGGGACGGGCGTCGGCAGGGTGGGCGCTGGCAAACCCATTTCCTCATGATAAGGCGCAATGCGTTCTAATGCGGTGTTGGCATTGGCAGGCAGGCCGAGTTCAGGTAAGGGTGCAAAGACGTTAATCCCAAACGGTCGCGCCGTGAGTGCCCGCACCCGCCGCGCCTGTCCCACGATTTTCTCGCTCGTTAAATAAGCTGCTGGCAAAAAGCCCAGGCCACCGGCCTCGCAGACTGCCGCCACCATTTCCGGCGTCGTGCCCCCACCCGCCATCGGAGCCTGGATAATGGGATGCTTTAAGCTTAGTCGTTGGGTCAAAGCCGTCTGGATTGGCATAACCGATTCCCTCCCGGATTATGATGGTAAGCTGCAAAGTCGCGTCGGATAAAAGAAAGTCTATGCCGTAAAGCCATACCAACCAATCGTTAAAGTGTCCTACCAGCTATAAGCGTTACTTATAAAGGGCAGAAAAACACTCTTTCAATCATCCAAGGGGATACATTTTACGGACAGGACATAGTAGCCCCTGCTCAGGAGGGCCAGTGGTTAAGCGTTGAGGTAGCAAGTTGGGTTATCGTATCGTTCTTATGGAGCGCATAAAATCGCGTGTCCTGGGATAGATTACCCTCACGTTACCTCTTACACATTACCTCTTACCGGCTCCGCGTGGCGGGCCGGAAAGAGTATTCCTCTACAGTGGACTCCACAGGGGTATGAGGATGCTGTTGACCGCTCCCAGCCTCGCCCGTGCCGCCCACGACGTAAACGTGGAGGCACCCATCCCCGGTATCTAATACAACTGCGCCAGATGCGGCTCTGGGCGCAGGTGCCGAGGGCAGAGCACGCCAGTGGTGAGTTTGGGGGTTGTAGGCGACAGCGCGGCGTAGCGGGCGCTTATGGTTATCCCAACCACCGAACACGAGTATCTCTCCG
This sequence comes from Abditibacteriaceae bacterium, assembly GCA_019239895.1. Classification (GTDB taxonomy): domain Bacteria; phylum Armatimonadota; class Abditibacteriia; order Abditibacteriales; family Abditibacteriaceae; genus JAFAZH01. The sequence continues at coordinate 83,676 of JAFAZH010000003.1, forward strand.
GGCACGCTGGAAATTGCCGTGACAGCGGCGCACTCCTGACCGTAGGGCATGGGTGGCCCCATCGTCCAGGTGTTTTGCCGGGGATCATAAATTTGTAAGGCATTGGTGCAAGTCACTGTGTTGTTGGTGCCGCCCACGACATAGATGCGGCCATCAGCGCCGCGCGTCGCTCCGTGGGCATGAAGCGGTATTGGCATAGGTGCCATCGTCGCCCAGGTGTCATTTTCCGGGTCGTAGGCTTCAACGATGCTCAGACTGGTGCCGGGTTTGGTGCGATTCCGACCACCCAGAACATAGATGCGCAGGTGTCCATCCGCGCCCTGTGCTGCTACGGCTTGTGGGGCATCGCGGGGCGTGGGCAGAGGCTTGCACCGCGACCAGGTGTCTGTCTTAGGGTCATAGGCTTCCAGGACATCCAGTTGGCGCACTCTGCCTGCGGCACCGCCTGCTACATAAATTTTACCATCGGCCCCAATTGCAACTCCGGGTGAGGTGCGCGGGGTGGGAATAGGCGACCCCTCGCTCCAGGAATCCGTGCCCGGATGATACACCTGAACCGCAGTCCTCAAATTACCATCATACTGCGTGCTGCCACCCAGGACGTAGATGTCACCGCTGGAGCCGAGCACAGTCCCCGCAAAAACGGCTCCCTGGGGCATAGACTGGGAGCTTTTCCAGGTGCCTCTGAAGGTGCAAGTCGAAGCGGGAGTGGCAGCCCGCAGCGGTGGGGAGGTGGTGGACTTGGCCCCTTGACGGCTCTGGGCGGACGCAGTGGGGCTTATGGCGCAGACAACCATAACAGTTATCGGCAAATCAGCCGCTAAACGCCCTCGTATTGGTAGCTTTCGGTTCCCATCCGGTTTCATGAAGTCTCCCCTGGCTTCTCACAATTCAGACGACACAACTATACCTCAACTGCACCTCATGCGGCACGACGCGGTTAGAGCTAAATGATCTTTAACCAAACAAGGCTTTGAAGCGGGCGGCGGCTTCCGGGAAGATGGTTTTCTCGTCGCCATCTTTGCCCGGCGAGAGTTGGTGCCCGCCATCGGGAGCCTGCACATCGAAGTAGCAATGAAAATAAACGTGGTCGGTGGGATCGGTAATAAAGGCGTGCATCCGCTCGATAAAGTAGGGGCTGTCTAAGCCGCCGTGCCCATCGGCCCGCTTGTCTACGCCCCATTCGGGAATGGAAAATGGTTTGTGGTGGGCGATGGCAAAATCACGCCAGACCTTAAGGCCGTGATCGCCATTATAAACGACTTTATCCCACACCGCACGCCGTCGCGCTGCTATCTCTTCGGCAGTGGCCCCGGCAGGGAAGGGGTAAGTGTCTTGCGCCCACGAGTCGTCATAGGCATCCAAGCCCACGATGTCCACCCACTCATCACCAGGCCAGGCTTTTTCCGCCGGGAACTGCTGCCACCCGGTTGCGGGGTTCCAACAGAACTGCATTTGCTCGGTGCCGGGCACGGCCCGCATGGTCTTCACAATCTCGCGCCAGTAACCGGCAAAGGCTTCCGGGTTCTCACTGCCGCGCCAGGTATACCAGCCGCCGTTAAATTCCCAGCCCAGGCGCAGCACGCTGTCGGCTAAACCATAATGCACCAGATTTTGCGCCAGGGTTTTGAAATGGGTGTTGTAATCGCCATGCGCTCCGGCAGCCAGGGAGACTTTCTGGTTCGCCAACGGGCCATCCTTGGGGCCGCTTAAATCCCACGGGCCAGGCAGCAGGGGCACCGAAAGAATCAGGCGACGCCCCGGCACCGCCTTTTTCCAGGCCGCCCACTCATCCATTTGCCAGGCACCACCCTCGGAGGCATCCCAGCGTTCATTCGGCATAAAGTCTTCGGCCCACGCCACTGACAATTTCAGCCAACGGGCAAAGGCTTCATTGGCTGCGGCTCCGCCATGTGGATTAGCCGCTCCCCAGCGATAAGCCGCTATATAAGGTGCGCCAGTCATTGGATAAGCGGTTTTATCCACAGCAGCAAGAATCGGCGCAGGTGTTACAGCAACAGTCCATAGCAACGTGCTGATAACAGATAAGGAGGCAAGAAATCTAATATTCATAAAGGAAAATTATTGAGCGGAACTGTCAGGACAGCCTTAGACCCGCCGCTAAAGCAGCGGGCTGAGCTGCAAGGGAAGCCCCCTGAACGGGGCTAATGCCGCGCCTCCAGCCCGGTTCACCGGGCTTTTGGTGTTCAGCCCGCTCGTTCACGGGCGGGTCTAAGACAGTCCTGACTGATATAAAAGTGTAGCAGAGAACACTAATTTGCCGGTTTATCTGGCTCTGCCCAACCCCCGCCCTGGTAATGTTGCTCGTGAGACGAATAAACCGCAGAGACGCTGAGAACGCAGAGAGGGAATAAAGAAAATCTCTGTGTCCTCTGTGTCTCTGCGGTTCATTTCTTCCTAATAGAACGAGCCACTATACCTGTGGCCTCCCCTCGCCCGCAGCATTGGGCGAGGGGGCGGGGGTGAGGGCTAAGTAGTATATTCTACGTTACAATAGGAACATCTATGAATACTTCAACATCACAACCCACAGCCGCGCCCACTTTACCTCGCAGTGCTCCCGAAGCGCAGGGCATTGACTCCGGGGCAATCCGAGCCTATGTCACAGCCGCCGATCAACAAGTAAATTCTATGCATAGCTTTATCCTCGTGCGCCACGGCCATGTGGTGGCCGAAGGCTGGTGGAAGCCTTATGCGCCAGAAAGTCCGCATGTGCTGTTTTCCTTGAGCAAGAGCTTCACCTCCACCGCGATTGGGCTGGCTATTGCCGAGGGCCTGTTAAGTGTGGATGACGAAGTGCTGAAGTTCTTCCCGGAGGATGCTCCAGATGAACCCACCGACAAGCTGAAGGCGATGCGGGTGCGGGACTTGCTGTGCATGTCCACCGGGCATGAGAAGGAGCCGTCACTATCGAGCCAGCAGGAGCCGTGGACAACAGCATTTCTGGCCTGGCCCGTGCCGCATAAACCGGGCACGCATTTTCTCTATAATAGTGCGGCCACTTACATGCAGTCCGCTATTGTGCAGAAAATAACCGGGCAGACGGTGCTGGACTATCTGCGCCCTCGTCTCTTCGAGCCATTGGGCATTGAGAACCCGACCTGGGGCACGAGTCCGCAGGGCATCAGTTTTGGCGGCTGGGGTCTTAATATCCGCACCGAAGACATCGCCCGGTTCGGCCAGCTTTATCTGCAAAAGGGGCAATGGAACGGGCAGCAGTTAGTGCCTGCCACCTGGATTGAAGCGGCCACGTCTCGACAAGTTTCCAACGGCAGCAATCCGCAAAGCGATTGGGAACAGGGCTATGGCTATCAGTTCTGGCGCTGCCGTCACGGGGCCTATCGTGGCGATGGCATGTATGGTCAATTCTGCGTCGTGCTACCGGAGCAGGATGCGGTGGTGGCGATCACCGCAGGCACAGGCGACTTGCAAGGCGTGCTGAATGTGGTGTGGGATCATCTCCTGCCCGCCATGCAGCCCACGTCGCTGCCAGCAAATGAAGCAGCACACCATCAGCTTCAAGCCACCCTCGCCAGTCTCACCATGCCATTGCCGGAGGGTTCCGCCACCTCATCAGCCGCCGCAGGGATGGGCCAGGAGTTTCATTTTCCAGCCAATGAGCAAAAGCTTGAAAGCGTTAAACTGGAAGCCAACCCCGACAGCAACGCCACGGTGCTAACCCTGCGGGTGGATGGCACCGAACAGCATATCCCGTGTGGCTACCGCTCCTGGCAGAAGAGCCGCGTTTCTTACGGCTCTTTCACCGACCAGCCCGTGGCCGCAGGGGGTGCCTGGACTGCGGATGGGGCCTACACCGCACGCCTTTGTCTGTATGAAACCGCCACCTCTATTATGCTGACCTTGCGCGGCGGCGAGGATACATTAAATGTGGATGTGACTTATCAGCCCGGTGGCGGGCCAGCCCATCAACTCACGGGAAAGCGGCCATAATGGGGCTATAGGATAACAGGGAGTGGAGACACCGCTTATGAGCTACATCGCAGATACTTTACCTCGCTCGATGGCCGCCGTTGTCGCTTATGGCCCCAGTGATTATCGTCTTGAAGAACGCCCGGTGCCCAGACCGCAGGCCGGAGAAGTGTTGGTCAAGGTCATCAGCACCGGCATCTGCGCCAGCGACATCAAGTGTTACACCGGAGCGCCCATGTTCTGGGGCGACGAAACCCGCGTTGGTTATTGCCAACCGCCGGTCACGCCCGGCCACGAGTTTATCGGGGAAGTAGTGGCGCTGGGCGAAGGAGCCGGGGAGCTTTATAAGCTGGCGCTTGGAGACCACGCCATCAGCGAGCAAATTGTGCCCTGCAACCGGTGCCGCTACTGCCAGCGCGGGCAATACTGGATGTGCCAGATTCACGACATCTATGGTTTTCGCCAGCGCACTTTTGGAGCCTGGGCGCAATATATATTGTTTCCCGCCAGTGCTCTCAATTACCAGGTGCCAAAGTCCATTCCGCCCCATCACGCCGTCTTCATCGAACCCTTAGCTTGCTCGATTCACGCAGTGGAACGAGGCGACATTCAATATCAGGACACGGTGGTGATTGCGGGTTGCGGGCCACTGGGCTTAGGCATGGTGGCGGCGGCCAAACTGAAAGGCCCGGCCCGCATTGTCGCGCTTGATCTCAGTGATGATCGCCTCGCGGTAGCCCGCCGTTGCGGAGCCGATATTGGCATCAACCCGACGCAAGGGAATGCAGTGCAGCAAGTGCTGGATTTAACCGATGGCTATGGCTGCGATGTCTATATTGAAGCCACCGGCTCCCCAGTCGCCGTCGAGCAGGGACTCCTCATGATTCGCAAGTTGGGCACCTTCGTCGAGTTCAGCGTGATGCGCGAAAAAGTCACAGTAGATTGGACGATTATCGGGGATACCAAAGAGTTAAACATTCATGGCTCGCACTTAAGCCCCTACTGCTATCCCGTCGCCATTCGCATGATTGAGCAGGGCTTGCTGCCAATGGATGAAATCGTCACCCACCGCCTGCCCCTTACCCAATTTCAGAACGGTATTGACCAGGTCATCAGCGGCCTGACTTCAGTGAAAGTCACGCTCGAACCCTAAGCAGGCTATAAAATAACACCTCATGGCATCCCCGACCTGGCCCACAAACAAGTTCGGCTGCACTGTCTGGTTTTAGTTAAACTGGGATGCGCAACGCTATAGCTCATTAATTCTTTGACAAAGGCAAATTTATGCGCAACCGCATCTTTGGTTTTATTGGCGTGTTGTGGGGCGGGTTGTCATTCGTCCATCACTTTACGGGCCAGACCCATGTAGCACACAACGCCGCTTATACTGCTGGACAAAATGTTAGCTTTATCTTTAGCATTCTCTTATTTGGTGTGGGGTTGTATTATCTGATGTTTGGCTAAACTTCGAGTGCTGCCTGGCATTTTATATTGTTTTATATCGTCGTGGAAAGGGCTGAAGGAACATGGTATCATCCGCACCGGAACCGACCCTCTACATTGCCTTTTTGCGGGGCATCAATGTTGGTGGGCATGTGGCGAAGATGGAGCGGCTGCGTGCCTTGTTCGGCGAGTTAGGCTGCACGGAGGTGCGCAGCTACATTCAGAGTGGCAACATCTTTTTCCAGACCACCGAGGCGGATCGCGCCGCCTTAACGCACCAGATCGAGCAGCATCTGGCGGAAGCTCTGGGCTACGAGGTGCCCGTGTTTTTGCGCACCATTGCCGAAGTTGAACAGCTACTCTTGCTTGACCCATTCCGGCAGGTTGAGGTAACGCCGGAGACACGGCTCTTTATCATTTTTACCTCGGAGCCGTTACCTGCTGATCTGGCACTACCGCTCTACTCGCCAAAGCGAGACTTTGCAATTGTGCAGACGATGCCGGGCGCAGCCTTTGTCGTTTTGCGCCTGATTGATGGCAGGGCAGGCAATCCAGCGGCTTTTATCGAAAAGACTTTTAAAGTCAAAGCCACCGCGCGTTTCTTTGGCACTACTAAGAAGATTTTAGAAGCCGCAAAAAGCTCCTGAGTTGGGCGATCAAATAAACCGTTCATTCGCCTTATTTATGCACTGAGGATTTATTTTTCGGCTGCCCCAGCAGTTGGGGATAAAGCATCCCCTGGCGCAGTTCGTAAGTTGGTTTGCCTTTGCTATCCAGCGCCCGCACCAGGAAAGTGTTCTGCCGCGCCGCCACAATGACATAAGTATAGTGGCTGCCGCGAGGGTGCCACTGGTTTTTATTTTTAGGTAGCGGCCAGATGTCCGGGTCGCTCATGTGGTAAGTGGGATAGGCATAATCGAAATGCAGTTGATGCCATTGCGATGCATAAGTCCCGTGGGTTTTGTGATATTTCGCCATTGCCTCCGCCGCTAAGTTGAGGAATGTTTCGGCTTCCGGGAGTTCAATGTCGCCTGGCTGATCTGCTCCCGGCTGATCTGCGGTCACGTTCGTTGGCGGCGTCCCAGCCACGGCGGCTGTGCTCAATGTCGGCAAGCCCGTAAACCCCGCAGCCAGCAGCATCCACCCACAAAACACACCTCTGTAATTCTTCATGGTCACTCCTTGTTTAGCCCCAATAAATCTTATAGATTTACGCTACCCCTTGATTGTTCCCTTGGCGGGGCAAGAGTCACGAACTTGGCGGCATCGTAGGGTCGCGTGCAGCTAACTTCGCCAGTTCCCCGATGACCTGTTGCAAGGCCGTGGCGATTTCGGCATTTTCCACAATGCTGGCGACATCAATTTTATTCGTCTTAAGCGGCACCCGTATGGACGTTTGCGGGTTGAGCTTGGCCATCATGACGGTCAAGGTTTCGGTCAGAGCAGACTGGGCATGAGTAGAACTCAGCGCGGCGTTCAGCAGTGCCACTGGCTTGTCCATAAATTCACCACTGCCAACAATCCAATCGAGAGCGTTCTTGAGCGAACCGGGCACGCCGTGGGCATATTCCGGGCTGCATATCAACACGGCATCAGCCGCCTGGAGCCGAGCGCGGAAATCTTGCACGGCAGGCGGTGCCTCTGGCCCATCCAGGTCGGGATTAAAGTGCGGCAAATCGCCCACCCCTTCATACAGTGTGATGGTGACATGAGCCGGAGCTAACTGAGCGGCGGCACGCAGCAGCGTGGTGTTCGAGGACGTAGCCCGTAGACTGCCGGAAAGAGCCAGAAAATGCAATGGTTGGTGCGAATGCAATGGCTGGTGCGATGGTGGCTGATCGTTCATAACAACATTGCGGCATCTTCCTGTGTGATGCTTACGACTAGAATTGTAACGCACCGCTCTAAAGGGCGCACCGCTTGACAGGCCACTGCATCAAATCGTAAGATGCAGCACAAGAAGGAGAGCACAAGATGGAGATTACCTTTACCCGCAGTGGCGAGCGGGCTTGCGCGACAGCCGTGCGACGGCAGGGACTTACGCTGAGCGTGCCAACTTATGACCGGCCCACGTGTCTGCCGCACGACCTCGCCCACCTCATCGTGGAACGAGAATTAGGACTGCGGCGCGGCTTCTGGGGCTGCGTTGCCGAAGGTGCGCTTTTTCCCGGCATGAGCGTGGTCGAGGGACGGCAACCGCCACGCGCGGCAGCCCAGTCAAAGCGCATCCTGCACGAAATGCAGGCGGAGCAACACGGCACCGAAGCCGAAGTCCTGGTGAGTGTTTTAGAGACCATTGCGCAGCGGAAGTTGGAGACAGATTATCCCGCCGCCCGTGCCCTGTTGGACGCGATGTGGCGACCGATACGACCCGCCCGCGAGTTGCCCAACGCCCAGGAGATTAGGCGCATCTGCATGGCGCTGCGTGACACTCAAGAACAATGGCAGGCTTTGCCCGTGGGCCAGAGTCTTACCTTCTCCTGGTCGCTGCGTCCCGCTAAAAATAGCCGCCACTAACAACTTCTCTATTTATATGACCTTGATCTATCTCGTGCGGCATGGGGCATCAACGTGGAATGCCGAGCGCCGCTGGGCAGGCCAGGCTGATCCTCCCCTCTCAACGTTAGGCCGCGCCCAGACACAAGCAGCCTGTCCATCGCTGGCCGCGCCGAACTTTGAGAGGGTCATCAGTTCTTCGCTGCTGCGAGCCAGAGCAACCGCGCAAATCGTGTCCCGTCAACTCAAGCTGCCACCACCCGAAATTCGGGCAGATTTCGACGAGCGTCATGCGGGTAAAATTAGCGGCTTAACATCAAGTGAGATTGAAACCACATTTCCGGGACTGCTGGAACAGTGGCGGCGCGGCGACCCAATCGAACTTCCCGGCGGTGAATTATGGACAACTTTTACCAGCCGGGTTATCGGCGGTTTTGCCCACTTCAAGCATTGTGATGCACAACGCATTCTGCTCATCGCGCACGAGGGTGTCCTGCGTGCTGTGGCCTATCACTTGGGTGAACCGCACCAAAAATATCAAAACCTACAGGGACGCTGGTTAGAGCTAAAGCCTCCCAATTTTCTCCTCATCGCTCAGGCCAGCGGCGGCTTGGCGCAACCTTAGCGTGCGAATCACACCTCGCTACACAACGTTATATTGATTTACAATTGGAAGAAGTCTCACGCTTTGTCAGGACGCCAGCCCGCCACCTGACAAAGCCGGAGAAAAACGTCTCGGAGCGGTGTATCTGACTGGTGGGGACGAACAGAAAACGGAGCCTGTAGGGGTCGGTTGCAAAGACTGGTTCGTTGCCTTGCTGCGTCAGGTGGCTGTGGCTTAGCTCCGCCCGTGATTAAGGGTGCGTTATACGTTGATGTCAAAACCAAGCTCGACTTCCGAGGCGGGAAGACCACCACGAATATCCCAATTTTCTGGCGTAATCTCCCGCAGAAGAATTTTGATGTGATCCGCTGGAATGCCAAATGGTGCCAGGTTGTTGACAATGGCTCGATATAAGTTTCTCTTGGCATCCAGCGAGCGCCCCGCAAAAAGGTCAATGCTGATGTGCGTGTAAAACTCACCTTGAGGGCGCGCAGGGGGAAAGGCAAAACGATGCGGCTCATGCACGATAAGCCGCACATTCTTATCACCCGGCAGGATTTTTAGAGCCTCCCGCAACGCGGCATGAACCGCTTCCATGAGGCCGATTTCTTCTTCTGTTGTATAACGTCGCCTGACTTCAATTAATACGCTTGGCATGGCTCCTATTCTCAAGATCTGTGATGGTGCATCCTATTGTAACAATCCTTGCAATGGTGCGCAGCGGTGCCACCCCCAATTCAACGGCGGAATCAGTCATTACTCCAGGCAGCCAACGGGAGCCGAAACAAGTTTTAGGCTGTAACCCCTGGTTCATTACACGGTATGCCGCTAAACCTCATGGGGTCGAGGTGTTAAGTGTCCCGTCGTTTTCCAGTATGGCCAGGATTCCCTCGGCATCTGTGGCGTCCGGTTCAATGCGCATTCCCAGACGCCGGAGGAGAGCCAGGGAATGGGCATTTTCTCGATGTGTGCAGGTCACAATGCGTATCAAGCGCAACTCTGTGAAGGCATAGCGAATCAGTTCACGACTGGCTTCCGTGGCGTAGCCGTGACCCCAATAGTTATATCCCAGCTTATAGAACAACTCGACTTCTGGAGTTCGCCAGGGAATGCGGTCGCAGAGGTAGAGTTGCAGTCCACAGTAGCCGATGTAGCACCCATTCTCCTTCAACGTAACCGCCAGAGCACCAAAGACTGGTTGCCCATAGCTGCGAATGCGATCCTCTACCGCCTGGCGGCGCTCCTTCCTTGTGAGCGGGCGACCGGGATCAAACTGCCAGACTGCGGGATGCGAATCCAGTTCCTGGTGGGCCGCGTCCACATCTTCCATTGTATAGGCCCGTAGGATCAATCGCGTGGTCTCAAAGCAGGGAATTGAACTTGGCATAGATAGAGTATGACCTGAATAGAGTCTGACCTGGCAATGAACCGCGTATCCCTCGAACTCCCAACTTAGCCGCGCCTGGAGGCGTGGCGCAGCCGAGTTGGAACCCGTCCGTTGCCATGCCTGATTCATGCCCCAGGGTCGTAACCTTCCTGATGAGTGGCCTCCCCATCGTCGCGCAGTCGAACACCGTGCCGAGCCAGTGCTGCGACTGCTGAGGGTGAAAACCTGTTTAGCATCTCGCGGGTCAGACCGGGGCACCCGGCGTGAATCCAAGCGTTCAAGTCCGCCTGGCCCTGCCGCAACTCCTCCCGCATGGTGACCCACGGCTCCTGGGATAAGTCCGGCTTGGGCGGAATGGCTGCCAATTCCTCCGCAGTGGCGGCCCGCTGGCCGACCGACCCGTCCGCTCGGTGCATCAAGACCGTCCGGCACGACTCGCAGATCGCCCAAAGCTCACCGTCGGCGTCCTGTGGGGCGGCGTCGTGTAAGAGGAATTGTTGTATGGTGTCTGCCAGGCAGACGGGGCAGTGACCGCGTGTAAATGGTGCCATCTGGTGTTGTTTCCTCCTGTAGTCTCACTAAACACAGCCGCCGCCGTAGGCACAGCGCAGCCGAAAGGCGTCGGTTGCACCGCCTGGTTAGATTGCTGTTCTGTGTTGAGGCTGCCTGATATGCCATAGTCTGATTTCACTCAAACTCCCACTGACCAACAACTTGCCATCAGGAGAAAACGCTATAGACTCTACGGCATTATGATGTCCTGTTAAAATCCCTATTAAATGTCGCGTCTGCACGTCCCATAAATATATCTTTCCGGGATCGGCTGCGCTACGGGCCACGGAAGACTGGGTGGCCGCCGCCAAAATGGTATTATGTGGCGAAAAAGTCAGAGTTCCAATCGCCCCGCCTTCTGTGTTAAGAATTGCTAACCGCTTGCCAGAAGTTGTATCCCACAATGTTATCTGCCCCCGATAACCACCGCTAGCTAACAGTTGGCCGTCCGAAGTTAGAGCAAGGCTATCATCAAGCCACTTTTTGATGACTCGTCGTGGCTTTAGGGGCTGGGTGTTCCAGATCACCATATTCTCGCCGCCCACTGTTGTGACTATGCCAGGGGCATAAGACATAGACATGATACCGTCTTTTATCCTCTCGACACCTACGGCTCGGCCCGTGTGAGTATCCCATTCACATATTTCATCCGGTAAATTGCGATTGCCCCATACTGTTGTTGTTTTTCTTTCTCCTGTAGTCTTATAGGTCGTAGCATGGTCATGATGGCTCTGGACACTAAGGGTTGTGGTCGTGGAGGTTATTTCATTAGCATAGAAACCGCTTATGATAGTTTTGCCATCCGCAGCAAAGGTGACAAAATTCACCCAAAGCGGAGCGTAGGGGTGTAGCACCCGCAGCGGACGCCCGGTCGCTACCTGCCAGAGTGTCACATAACCATCTCCCGCGAAGTTGGCATTCCCACTGAGTAATAACTTGCTGTCAGGGGAAAATGCCAAGGCACTGACCGGATGTCCACTTTTTTGCAGCAGGCAGAGGAGTTTACCGGTTTTTACACTCCATAAACTTAAAGTCCCGGACTCACCATCAGCAGTGCCAACGGCCAGCATCTTACCGTTTGGTGAGAAGGCGAGCGGCCCTAGCCACTGCGTATGCAGAATTTTAGGTCTCAAGATGCCTTTAAGCTTGAATCCTGCGTAAGTGGAGCGCGTCAGGGATACACTGCTGGCCCGCCCCTGTGGGCCATAGTTCCCTAAGGAGGAGAGGATACAGGAGGTAACTATAAAGATTATCAAAGGGTGATAGGGCAGTTTTGTCTTAGTCGTGTTCAATAAAAATCCTCCTGTTGTGAACGTGCAATTTTCAATTTGGCAGTATTGTCACTCATGGAGCGGATCGCAGCAAGCTAACGCCGAAATAGCCGCGCCGTAGGTGGATCGCAGCGGAACCAGAGGCGTTGGCTGAAGTGCTTTGTTGAGGCGCGCTGTTCGAGCCATTTAACTTATGTCGTTCTCCAAAATGGTGATGTAACCAGAGTCATCAGCCGCGAGTTCGACCTTATAACCCAGTCGTTCCTGAAGTTTGGCAGAACGTGGGTTGTCTAAAGCCGCACTGCCCACGAGGCGCTT
>JAFAZH010000026.1 GCA_019239895.1 Abditibacteriaceae bacterium
AGAGCTTGAAGTAGATTAGCACACAGACAGTAGATGGTTAATATGGTATCTTGCACAATGTATTCTCCTCGTTGGTGAGGTTGGTCGCCCTCTGATGAGGAGAATGAGGAGAATACAGCTTTCTTTTAGAGGTAGCAAGTTGAATTATTTTAATCATAGCCCACTCCATATAGCTGCCTGGTGGTGTGAAAAGGATGAAGTCAGATTCCTCCTGGCTGTTGGCGAGGATACTGAGCAAAGAGACACTTGGGGACATACACCTCTTCATCGCGTAGCCGAACCTAATCCTCACGCGAAAGTTGACGATGAATTGCAAGTCGAAGTGGGACGCCTCCTGCTAAGGGCGGGCGCTAATGTCAACGCCAGAGATAACAAGGATGGGACACCTTTACATCTGGCTTCTTTGTTCGGCCATAAGAACATGGCAAAGCTGTTAATAGAATTTGATGCCGATATTAATGCTCGAACCAACAATGGGTGGACTCCACTGCATTCCGCAGTGTTTAGTGGCGGTATCAAAGTAGCAGAGCTACTCTTACAGAATGGAGCCGATATTAATGAGGCACAGGCCGAGTTTGGCGGAGAGAAGAGCTTTTCTCCACAAATCTCCGAATGCAAATGCACCCCCTTGCGGCTGGCATTGCTCCTATTGGAATTAGGGCAACAACCCACTGGTCTTAGTGAAAAGGAGTTACGTGAATGCCTCCAAGACGGCCTTGATATAGAAGCATGGCAGCAACGTGATACTGAACGCCAGAGAGAAATCGCAACCCTACTTCAGCAATATGGCGGGATGGATTAAAATTCTCTCCATTAAAATGAGTTTTTTTGAACTTCTGTATGAGCCATATAATCCTCTTAGGCGATTCAATCTTAGATAATGCCGCGTATGTCTCCAATGGGCCAGATGTTATTCACCACCTGCGCCAGCGATTACCACAAGGCTGGCGTGCCACACTCTGTGCAGTGGATGGGGATGTCATTCAAGATGTTCACCAACAGTTAAAAGATGTGCCAGGTGATGCTACCCATTTAGTTATCAGCGTAGGCGGCAACGATGCTCTCGGACAGGCGGGAGTTCTGGGCGAAAGTGCCAGTTCTGTCGCAGCCGCATTGACGCGACTGGCCACTATTCGAGATCAATTTGAAAGTGGCTATCAGCAGATGTTAGAAGCTGTCCTCAAACGAGGATTACCCACCGCCGTTTGCACCATTTACTACCCGCAATTTCCTGATGTGCAACTGCAACGCATTGCCGTAGCCGCTTTGACGCTCTTTAACGATTGCATTCTGCGCCTGGCTTTTGCACATGGCATTCCTGTGCTGGATTTACGCCTCATCTGCAACGAAGCCGGGGACTATGCTAACCAAATCGAACCCTCGGCGCAGGGTGGCGGCAAGATAGCCGCCGTTATCGCGCAAGTGGTCACACAGCATGACTTTTCCACGCAGCGCACCATTCTCTTTATTTAGCTTGAGATATTTTCTATGAGTAGTCAGAACAAAAGTGATTTTACGAGTTGCCGTCCCCCTGTTAAGAATCGGTGTTTCTCCAGTCCAGTGATTGAGGATGTCATTGAGCGGGTAGCAGGTTCTATCCACGATCAAGAATTAGCATGGCTCTTTGCTAACTGCTTTCCCAATACGCTCGATACAACAGTAACGTTGGGCAAAGATGAGCAAGGTCGCCCCGATACCTTTGTCATTACCGGCGATATTGATGCTATGTGGTTACGCGACTCCACAAATCAGGTCTGGCCTTATCTGCCATTCGTGACTGAGGACCCGGCGCTCAAAACTTTAATCGAGGGCGTCATCCATCGGCAGGTGCAGTGCGTGCTCTTAGACCCTTATGCGAACGCTTTCTATCGAGAACCCACTTTGGGGCACTGGCAAAGTGACATAACCACCATGAAGCCCGGCGTCCATGAGCGCAAATATGAACTGGATAGTCTCTGCGCCGTGCTGCGTCTGTCTTACGGTTACTATGCAGTCGCTCAAGACATTACCTGCTTCGATGCCGATTGGGTTCGCGCGGTGGAACTGATTTTGGCAACCATCCGTAACGGGCAAGCAGGCACCGGAGAGCAGGTCGAGCCACCTTATACCTTCGAGCGCAATTCTAAGCGTCCAACGGAAACTCTGGCTCTCAACGGTCAAGGCCAACCGGCGCGACGGTGCGGACTCAGCAAAAGTCCTTTCCGCCCTTCCGACGATGCGGCTATGTTACCTTTTCTGGTGCCTGCCAATGCGATGGCTGCCGCCACCTTACGCCAGGTCGCACCGATACTAATCGCTATCGCAGGAGATAGTGAAGGTTCGCAATCCCAACGGGCATTAGCCGCGCAAGCCGAGTCCTTAGCGGCAGAGATCACTGCGGCGATTGAACAGCACGCAGTGATAGAGCATTGGCAGTACGGCACGATATATGCTTATGAAGTGGATGGTTTTGGGTCGCACTACCTGATGGATGATGCCAATATCCCCAGCCTGTTAAGCCTACCTTACCTGGGTTTTTGCTCCAGAGAAGATGCCATTTACCGTCACACCCGCGCCTTTGTGTTGAGCGAGGCTAACCCTTATTATGCAGAAGGTGCAGCCGGAAGCGGAGTGGGTGGGCCACACGTCGGGTTAGGCTGGATTTGGCCGATGTCCCTCATCATGCGCGCTTTAACCACTGATTCCGAAGCGGAGATTAGTGAATGTCTTAGTACGCTCAAGCGCACTCATGCCGGAACAGGATTCATGCACGAGACCTTCTGGAAAGATGATGCGAGTCAGTTCACACGCTCCTGGTTCGCCTGGGCCAACACGCTCTTTGGTGAACTGATTTTGACCTTACACCGTGAGCATCCTCAACTACTTCAACAATCCGATTTTTAGGTTGCACTAGCCATAGTCGGTCTCAGGGAGCTTCCAATAAATAAGTAAAAGTAAGGTCGGCAAATTGGCCAGAATGCACCACAACCGTAGCACTCTGAGGCTTTATTAAACCCAGATTCGGTGTTGTCTGCGTGGGCACCACGAGGTAGTTGCCAGGAGGCAGAGTAATCTGAAATTGCCCTTTGGCATTAGTCTGCTGGCGCGCAATCTCAGGCCCGCCCCCGGCTGGTTGGACGCTAATAATGACATTAGACAGTGGTTCAATGTTGGGCGGGCGTGGAGTCAGGAAAAAAGCCCCGCCTTCTATCTTCTCCTGTGCTACCCCATGAATGCCTGACACAGTTGGCACGGGGCCGCTATTATGGCTGCCACCACAACCAGCTATTGTCAAGCTGGAGGCAATGACCAGCGTCCCGCAGAGTTGCCACGCCGTTCCTAGCTTTGGTCGTGTCATAGTCTATCCTCCGCTTGAGCTTGCTTCTACTCAACACAATACCATAGTTAACGCAGGGACTGACGAAAGAGCGCACAAAACAAAAGGCGAGAGCATTTGCTCTCGCCTTTCTTTAAGACTGTGCCCGGAGCGATTCGAACGCCCGACCTTCTGATCCGTAGTCAGATGCTCTATCCAGCTGAGCTACGGGCACATTTGATTGCGGATTTCGGATTGGCGATTGCGGATTGAAGCATCCTAATTCAATAACGCCAATAATGTGCGCTACTTCATTAATCCGCAATCCGAAATCTACAATCCGCAATTGCACGGAGGGAGAGGGATTCGAACCCTCGCGGCAGCGAAAACCACCCTACAGGTTTAGCAAACCCGCCCCTTCAGCCTCTTGGGTATCCCTCCAAACCTGAGCCTTAAACATTATACCGAACATTTGCGGCTCTCGCAAGAGAATGCTTGAGGATCGAAGATCGAGGATGGATAATCGAGGATAGCAAGTTCCGGCCTGTAAACGCCATCCTCGATCCTCTATCCTCGATTCTCTATCTTCGATCCTCAGTTCCAATGGTGTCTGTGGCCTGAAACTCCGACTGCCACGGCGCATAAGCAGGCTGCACAGCAGTGTTGTTTTGGGCTTGTAAGCTGCGAATTTCACCAAGTTCCTGCTGCGCGGCATCCACTCGCTTATAAGAATCTGGGTGGTCGCCGAACCATTTATCCAAGCCCTTGGTCTTGCCCATTTCTTTGGAGAGATTATTGAGCAGAGTTACCATGCCTTGTGGCTTGAACCCCGCCCGCACCATCCGCATCATACCCAGGTGATCGGCTTCGGATTCCTGGCCGCGCGAGTATTTTTGCTCCACCGCATAATTCACAATACCTAACGCCTGGTTCGCCATGTTGGGCAAGCCTAAAACCAGCGAGCCAATATCGAGGATAAAGCCGCGCTTGGAGTTCTTCTTGTATTGCTGGGCAAAGTGATGTTGCTCGGCATGAGTGATTTCATGTGCTATGACGGCGGCCAGTTCATCATCGGTATGCACCACGCGGCGCAGGCCCGTAAAAACATAGACGTAGCCACCGGGTAAGGCAAAGGCATTGATTTCGGGGCTGTCAATGACCTTGAATGAATACTTAAATTCAGGGTCGGAAACTGAAGCCAGGCGCTGGCCAACACTCTCCACCCAATCGGCCACCGGGCCAGAGACAATGCGCGACTGGGCTTCAATTTGCTTAGCCGCATCCTGTCCAATTTGCCGCTCTTTACTGGGGCTGACGGAAAACAACCCGGCGTGGGCTGATTGAGGCGATTGAAAGCCCAGAGCCAAAGACGTGACGCATAACCAAAGCCAGAGACCCGGCTGAAAATAGCGGCCCCGACTCTGGCTCTTACAACCGGGCGTCATTGTTTAACGGCTCCTCCATCGGCACTGGCTACGGTAGTGTTGGGAACACTATTAGTCGCGTTCGCAGTGGCATAAGAGACCTTACGCAACTGCATTTGCAGCGTGCCATTGAAAGCCATCGCAGAATCCTCATCAGGGTTCGGCTTGGCCTGGGCATTCTTTTTTTGGCCATTGGCAGTTTGCCCACCGACGTTATGCGCCGTGACCAAAGATTGCACGTCCATCTCCACGCGCACCAGTTGGCCCGCCGACGCATCGAACCACAGGTCGCCACTAAACTGCTGTTTCGAGTGTTGCAGTGCAGGCGCATTGGCTTTAGCCGCCCCTGCCTTATGAAGTTGCGGCGGCACGCTCTGCGCAAGGGCAGCGGCGGTCTTTTCGTCAATATCTACCATGCCCTTAACCGCAATCCGTTGGGTTTTGCGACCCGCTACCTCTTCCTCGCCACGTAAGGTCATATCGAACTTGCCCAGGGGCACAAACTGAGGTGCAGCCGCTGCATCCGGTGCCGCGCCATCACCCGTTATCTTAGCCGGGAGAGGCCAGTTGAGGTCAGTTGTCCACTTATCCCCGGCATTTACTTCGTGGTCGGGCCAAAGGGTGGGTAAGGCGCGCAGCATCATCGCACTCAGAATGCCTTGCAAATCGAGTGGCAGGCCAGCGCCTTGAGGTTTCTTGCCCGCCGGGGCTTCCAGGCGTCCCGCAGCGCGGGCGGCTCTGGCTTTGGCGTCGTCTGTGGGGGCCGGAGCGGTGGTAGGGGTGCCTTGAGTTGGTGGCGTAGTTTGCCCCGGATTGGGCACAAAGCCCTCGATCTTGCCGAATTTTGAGATACGCATCGCCAGCGCCGGATTACTCAGAGCACCCCAATTGGCCTTATCGCCACCCGCCATCGCTTTGCCATTCATGGTGAAACTGCCCTTGCCGTCCTGGACGTTTAAGATCAGTTTCTGGCCCAGCATGTCGCCTTTGATTTGCAACTGATTAACGCGGGGCACCACCGTCCCGGTGCCGTTTTCATCTACCGTGAGGGTGTCCAGAGCTGTCTGGCCTTTCACATCCAGGTCAATATCAAGTGGCAAGCCCGCCAGCAGGTTATCGGCATTGGGCGGCATCTTTACGCTGAAGGTGCCATTGGCCAGCATATCATAGGAGAGTTGCTCGCCCGCTGTCCACTTCTGCTGCAACACAACGGCCTTGGCGGGCGACGCGGCCACCGCCACGAACACGCCCAGCGATAGCAAAGCGGCCTTTGAGGAATTACCTAACTGCATGGAGATTGCTCCTTGAGACTTGATTGCCGCTTCCTGACGCGCCGGTCAGCACGAGGTTCAGAGGCAATTGTCAAGTAATGGGGTCGCCATTGGGCACAACAATCGGCTCAAACGGCATCAGATGTTCGTGATGCTCACCATGACCATTGTGTTCGCCGTTATGCTCCCCTTGTGCGTCGGCATCCCCCACCGTGCGATAGCCATTGTAGAAGGCAGGCAGACTGCTGACCGGGCGTGGCTGTGGGTTAATCACAATTTCGGTGCCCATCTGGAAATATTCGGTGGCGGCATGGCGCAATTCTTCTGCGGTGGAATAGGGGAAGGAATACACCTCAACCCGCACGCCCCGTGCTTTGAGAAAGTTCACCAGGTCTACAAAGTCGCCGTCGCCGGATACGATAGCCACTACATCCAGGCGGTCACTCATGGCTAAGGCATCCAGGGCGAGGCCCATATCCCAATCGCCTTTGCAGGAACCATCGGGCCGCTGTTTGAGGTCTTTCGAGCGAATCTCGTAGCCGTTCGAGCGCAGCATGGTGAGGAAGTTGCTTTGGTCAATTTCCGGCGTTTGCACCACATAAGCGATGGAGCGCACGAGGGGGCGTCCCCGCGAAATATAATCTAAAAGTCGGGCAAAGTTTAATTTGGAATTGTACAGATGCTTGGCCGCATAAAACATATTTTGCACGTCTACGAAAATACCGACGCGCTGGTCATAAGAAACAGACATAAAGAGCTTTTTACCTTTCTGTTAAGATGCTACGGCTGTGATGGTTGCGGTGATGCAGTGGTGCTAATAAAACAAAAAGAAACAACTATTAACAGCTAACAACATAATATTGGACGCCTAATTGAACAGCAAGTTTCTTTTACCCTTTTAGTCTACACTATCAAGAACCGATAGAGGAATTGCGGATTTCGGATTGCGGATTGAGATCACATCTTTTCATCCTTCCTCCTTCTGCCTTCATCCTTTCCTCTTTCTCCCTGCTTCCTGATTATGAAGAAATACTGGCGCGTTGCCGTTTTAGGTTGGCAAGATTCTCTGGTTTACCGCTTTAATGCTGTGGTCTGGGTGTGGTATGCAGTGCTGCCCTCGATAACGCTGATGCTGGTATGGTTGGCGGCGTATCAATCGAAAGGACGCAGCACCATTGGCAACTTCGACCTGCCGGGGATGATGACTTATTACCTGTGCGTTACGGTGCTGTCCATCATCATTACACCGCATCCCGAATGGGACATCGCCCAGCAAGTGCGCGACGGCAAGATTACCCAGTTCATCGTGCGGCCCATCGGTTATTTCGGCTACCGCTTTGCCCAGGAAACTTCCTATCAGATCGTAAAAAGCTTTATGATGCTCCCGGCACTGGGCGTCATGGTCTGGCTGTTTCATGCGTATTTGCGCTTGCCAGTTCTTGATGGACTGCGCTGGGCGGAGTTTTTTCTGTCAGCATTACTGGCTTACATGCTCCTATCCCAATTCAAGTTCCTGTTAGGCATCTCCGCCTTCTGGCTGGCCGAACCAGGTGGTTTTCTGGAAATCTGGAATGTTCTTGTGGGCGTTATGGCGGGCCGCTTATTGCCCGTGTCGCTGTTACCCGGATGGCTGCAAAGAGTGAGCACTGACCTCCCCTTCTCCTCCTTCTACGCCTTTCCCATGCGGATTTTACTCTCTCCCATCACAGCAGAGGAGATACGGTTGGGATTGACACGCCAATGCCTCTGGCTGCTGGCACTGGCATTTCTAGTGCGGTGGACATGGAACCGTGGCCTGCTGGCTTATGAAGCTTATGGGGGTTAGCCCTCACCCCCAGCCCCTCTCCCACTGCGTAGGCGAGGGGTGCCCTAAAGGATGAATGGCTCCTAAAACTAAATAACGCAGAGCACACAGAGAATAAGCTTTGGATTCTTTTCTGTGCTTTCCGCGCCTCTGCGGTTCGCCTATTTCACGAGTCAGTGCTAGTTTGTGCTCCCCTCGCCTACGCAGTGGGAGAGGGGCTGGGGGTGAGGGCTAAAACAATGTCCCCTGCTCGCTCTTTTCCACCACTTCTTTAATCGGCAATCCCAGTCGTTGCTTAAAAGCATCCACACTGCCGGGGGAATAGCCTGCCCAGTGATTGTTGAAGTAGCCCCATATTTCTGGAGTGGGCAAAGCTTTGATAATGTCGGCCCAGCGAGTTTCTTCGTTGGAGCAGTCTTTTTTTAAGCTGTTGAAGGGGGCCATTGGCGCGTCACGGTCGCCCAGCCAGCGGATATAGCTAAAGGATGCCGTGGAGTAAAGCGGCAAAGGGGAGGCGCTGGTGAGCAGGTTGCCCGTATCAGCCCAGGCCCAGGCAACACCCGCCGTTTCCAGCAAATCGGCATATTCTTGCTGGAACCAGGAGCGATGCCGAAACTCCATTGCAAATTTCCAACCGCTGGGCAATAAGAGGAGAAAGTCACGCAATGTGTCTACGGAAGCTGCCGAAAAGTGCGGCGGGAACTGAAACAGCACTGGCCCTAAACGGTCTTCCAGGTAGCTGATAACATGCAGAAAGGCGTTAAATTCATCGGCGCAATCTATTAAGGATCTATCGTGGGTGATGGTGCGGGGCACTTTGAGGGCAAAGCGGAAGCCATCGGGGACGCGCTTGCGCCAGGATTCCACTACGCGCCGTGCCGGAATGCTGTACCACGTCGAGTCTATCTCCACCGTATCAAAGTGGCGCGCATAGGAGGCCAGTTCATCCGCTGCGCCAGAAGGATAGAAGACACTTTTCCAGTCATCGTATTTCCAACTACTAGTGCCTAAATAAATGCGTTGCGAAGATGCCATACAATGCCGCTATGAAAACCAGATGCCGAAATGCAATAGACTTGGTTGTGAGTGGCCCCGATTAAAATCGAGGGCTGCAAGACCAAACCCACCTACGTGGGTTTTGACATCTGAAATTAAATCATAAATTATGAACATCTAATCCGCGCAGGCGGATTTAGTTTTGCAGCCCTCGATTTTAATCGGGGCCACATGGCAAGCGTGATGCTGCTGATAGATTGTTAAGTTTCGTTGCCACCTTGCAAAGTTGTTACTAACCCCGAAAGACAATAAACTTGCCTACAGTGCTAACCGGATGCCGAATAATGTTTAGAAATTATAGCAGTAGTTCATGATGGTAGTTGCCCAATCCTCTCCGTTACCCAGTCGCAATCTTCAGCCCTGGCTGATTGGCGGCACTCTGGGGTTACTTTTCCTTTTCGCACTGCGCGCCCTACTGTTGCCCGACCCCACCTCATCGCTTTTCTTTCGCGCCCAGCGGTTAGAAACCCAGGGCCGCTTAGAAATGGCCCTGCGCCATTATGCCTTGCTGGTGGAGTTGCACCCGGAGTCTTCTTACGCGCCGACCGCCCTACAGCACGAGGGAGATATTTTGACTAGCCTGGCGCAACACGCCCGGCGTGGAGAGGATGCTAAGTACTACTCCCAGGCCGTAGCCTCATACATGCGGTTGGCTGAAACTTATATATCCAGCCCCCTCGCTGGCGACGCGCTACTTTCAGCCGGGGAATTAGCCTCGAATAACCTGCACGATACCAAGACAGCCAAGCAAGCCTATAATACCCTCCTGGAACGTTTTCCTAATAATATGGATTACGTTTCCGAAGCGACTTTGCGCTTGGGCCGTCTCGCGCTCACTGAAGGCGATGCCAAGAAAGCCCAGACGCTCTTGCAAAATGTGCTGCAACACTACACTAATTACCCCGACCGTTGCGCCGAGGCACAATATAACCTCGGTGTCACTTACGAAACTCTTTTTAAGAACAAGCCGTGGGCCAAGAACGCCTATTTAGCAACCTGCACGCATTACCCTCAAAGTGTATGGGCCAGCACGGCCCGTGAACGACTGGGAATGCTTTTCTATCATGAGAATGCGCCCATTATGCGCCGGGTGCAGATTGAAGTCACGCCTTTACCCGATGAAGGCATTGCCAACGGCTCCCTCTTTGCGGCCCTGCGTCCGCTCCTAGCGGCTCGTAAATTGGAGGTCAGTGACATTTCGTTGCGCGGCTGGTCGTTAGAGCCATTCTTTGCTGGCTTTGCCCCGGATGATCCGGCGCGTATCGTACAGGCACCCTTTGATGGTTTCGATAACGCGGTGGCCAATGCGGGGCTGCGTTACACGAAGTTCAATGAGAAAGACGATACCGCAGCCTTGCAAGCTTTGCAGAGTGAACTGGATGCGGCGCGGCCCCCGGTGATCTTTAATGGACGCTGGGCACTGGCGGTTGGCTACGACACCGCGCGCAACGAAGTCTTAATTCAAAATCACGGCGCTCAATTCGACACCATGCCGAAAAAGGATTTTGCCCTTTCCTGGAAACAGCCTTCTCCTTTTGGCGGCAGCCATACCATGCTGGCTTTTTATATGCCAGGGGAACGCGCCACTTTTGCCAAGCCCCAGCCAGCGGCTATTTCAGCGGAGCGGATTGCACCACAACCGACCCCAGTTGTGGGCGGCAAGCCGAGTGTGCCAACCGTCAGCGCGACGCCCGAAGTTCCCAATTTAAGCACACCGACCTTCATCTATTCGCTCAAACCTTTAACGGCTAACGCTGCCCACCGCCGGACTTTGCGCCGTGCGGTGGCCTTAATGCGCCGCCCCCAAGAGGGCGATGCTCTGCTCAATCTCGAAGCGTTAGCCGCCTTGTCGCAAGAACTGACCAGAGTAGCCATTACACCCCAGTCCAGTTCAGTTGCTGCCAACCTAGCCTCACCGATTCCACAACCGGAGACTGGAACCTCACGTAGCGAGACGCCAGGCACAGATAATCCCGACCCTAATGCCACGCCATCTACGGCCAGAGCCAGCGCAACTGTAGCTCCAACTCCTACTACCCCCGCAGCCCAGGCCCCACCAACCCAAGCGCCGCCACTGGACGCTGCCGACCGCACCCGCGCGCTCCTGGTTTGGTTCAAAGCCCCTTTGCAACAGTGGATCAAGACGCGCCGCGATGCCGCCGCATATCTAGACGCGGCGGCTAATGCGCTACGCGATCCAGTTCTCAAGCTGGCTGCTGATAACTTCCGCAAATCTATTAATGAGTTGCAAAACGCCGCCGCTGCCCTCCCCGCTGCCAATGACTTGAGCACTGATGGCAAAGTCCTGCACGAAAATGCCCGTCGCCGCTTAGAAGTCGCCAGCCGCCATGTAGATGCTGCTCGCACCTACGAAAGCCGTGCCGTGGACGAGATGAGCGAAGTCGCCCGTTAAAGCGAGACCAGCGATTCTCAAAGCTCGATAGTGTCATCCCTCATATCAATGCAAAAGGCGATATTGTAGCAGGGTTTAAGAGGAGACCATAGATTCAACCTGCTCGTTTTGGTTGAGCCATCTGTGTGCGTTACAATAAGTGCAGACGCTAAAGTGCAGACTTCATCCGAGGATAAGACTATGTCCGCCGACTCAACGGCTTCCAATATAGAGATCATTCAATCCGATAACTCTACCCATCCCATTGGCTCATTCATGCTCGTCTTGCACGCGCATCTGCCGTGGGTGCTATCGCATGGGCGGTGGCCCAATGGCGTGGACTGGCTTTGTGAAGCCACGGCGGAAACCTATATTCCTCTCCTCAATGTCTTTAATCGCCTGCTCAACGACGACATTGCGCCGCGTGTCACATTAGCCATCACGCCAGTGCTGTGCGATATGCTTTCCAGCATGTCGTTCATGTACACCTTTCAGGAGTATTTGCAGTTCCGCATTGATGCAGCCAGTCGCAATGCCCGTGAATTCGCCGCACAGGGCTTAGATGATTACCGCGACATCGCGCTCTTCTGGGAGAACTGGTATACCAACATTGCCCGCGACTTTGAGCAGACTTACGAACGGGATGTGGTAGGCGCATTCCGCAAGTTGCAGGATCACGGTGGGCTAGAAATTATTACTTCCACTGCAACCCATGCCTACCTGCCACTCTTAGGCACCGACGAGGCAATCCATGCACAAATTCGGCTGGGCGTGGATAGTTATAAAAAGCACTTCGGACGCCAGCCACGGGGTATCTGGCTACCAGAGTGCGCCTATCGTCCACGCGGCGAATGGCTACCCCCAGAAGCCGTGCGTGCTGAAGGCACCAAGCCTGTTTTGCGTAAGGGTGTAGATGAGTTTCTGGCCGCGAATCAACTGCATTATTTCGTCATAGATAGCCATCTGTTGCACGGGGGTAAGCCGCCCGGACATTATCTGGAACGCTATGACTCGCTGCGCTGGATGCACGAAACCTTTGCGGACCAGCACGTTGACACACCCGAAGATGGTTCGCGTTCGCCGCACGAGGTTTATTTGGTTTCCTCCGCACCCGGCAGTGCGGCTCCCGTGGCTTGTTTCACGCAGCACGAGCCAACCTCAACCCAGCTCTGGCAAGCGACTGGAGGTTATGCTTGCGAAGGTGTTTACCTCGACTCCCACAAGAAACATTTTCCCGGTGGCCATCGCCTCTGGCGTGTGACCTCGCCCTCTGCCAACCTCGCCCAGAAGGAACCTTACGAACCTCTACGGGTAGGCGAGACTTGTGAAGCGCAAGCCAATCACTTCGTTGGCATGGTCAAAGACGCCCTGCGCAGTTACTCCGAGCAGTCTGGGCAATTGGGTATCGTCTGCTGCACCTGCGATGCGAAGCTATTTGGCCCCATGTGGTTTGAAGGCACCAACTGGTTCTACCGCACGCTCAAGAAATTATGGCAGGATGAAGAAATCAACCTTTCCACGGGCAGCCAGTATATAGATATGCTGGATTCTGCCGAGACCATTACCCTGCCCGAAGGCAGTTGGGGCGAGGGCGGCTCTGACCTCATCTGGCTCAATGCCGATACAGAATGGATTTGGCGCGAGATCTACGACTGCGAAGCCATCATGAGCCGCCTGGCCCGTGAATATAAAGATACCCCGAACCCAAAACTGCGCCAGATTTTAGAGCAATGCGCCCGCGAAGTCCTGCTCATGGAATCCTCCGACTGGCCCTTCCTCATTTCGACCATGACGGCCCGCGAATATGCCGAACTGCGTTGCGCTGGCCACGTTGATATGTTCCGGCGGCTGGTGGGCATTGCCGAAAAAGTCGCCGCCGGAGAATTTATGAGCGAAGGCGAACGCCAGTTCCTCCACGCCACCCAGGAACGCGATAAATGCTTCTCTCCCATCCCGTTGGAATTATGGGCTAATTCTCTGGGAGATTAACCACAGAGACACCGAGGCACAGAGAAGATTAGGAGAGTTTAGCTTATAGCTTGGTTATGGTAATCTTTAGCTTTATGAGCTATAACTACCAAGACTGCAATGAAGAGGATACAGGCAAAGACCCACTAACCGCTAAAGTTATTGGTGCGGCTATTGAGGTTCACCGTGCTCTTGGCCCAGGTTTACTGGAATCAGCTTATGAAGAATGTCTTTTCTACGAATTAACTCAAGCCAGGTTGAGCCTCCAACGGCAAGTACCACTACCCATCTTGTACAAAGAAGTCAGGCTTGATTGTGGCTACCGTCTGGACATTGTGGTGAATGAATCACTAATTGTAGAACTAAAAGCTGTAGAAAAATTAGTGCCAGTACATGAAGCCCAACTTCTCACCTACTTAAAACTCACAGGCATGAGAACTGGCCTCCTAATTAACTTCAACACTGCCCTGCTGAAGAACGGCATTAAACGACTAGTTCTCTAAAGCCTCCTGAACAATAAAACTCCCTTTCTCTCATCTTCTCTGTGCCTCGGTGTCTCTGTGGTTAACTTAAAACATGAAAATCGGAATTCCTCGTGAAATAAAGGCCAACGAAAACCGCGTGTCGCTGCGGCCCGCCGGTGCCGAAGTGTTGGTGCAGGATGGGCATGAAGTGCTCATTGAAAAAGACGCTGGCGTCGGCAGTGGCTTTTCTGATCACCAATACGAGCAAGCCGGAGCACGCATTCTGGACGAAGCGAAGGCAGTGTGGGAAGCCGCTGATTTAATCCTCAAAGTTAAGGAGCCACTACCCAGTGAGTATCCTTTCTTGCGTCCTGGGCAAACAGTTTTTACCTACTTCCACTTTGCCGCATCCCAAGAGCTAACCCAGGCCGTCATAGATTCTGGAACGGTGGCCATCGCCTATGAAACGGTGCAGGAACCCGATAGAAGTCTGCCCTTGTTGCTGCCGATGAGCGAAGTGGCTGGGCGCATGGCAGTGCAAGAAGGCGCTAAATACTTAGAAAAATATTTTGGTGGTCGTGGCCTGCTCCTGAGCGGCGTCCCCGGCACACCACGCGCTGATATTCTCATTATTGGTGGTGGCATTGTGGGCATCAACGCCGCCAAGATTGCCGCTGGCTTTGGAGCCAATGTCACCATTCTGGATGTGAACCTAGACCGTCTCCGCTACCTGGATGACGTGATGCCTGCCAATGTTTCGACACTCTACTCTGATCCCCACACCATCCGCGACGGCATCCGCCGTGCCGATGTGGTCATTGGAGCCGTCTTGCTGCCCGGTAAGAAAGCGCCGCGCCTGATTAAGCGCGATGATCTCAAAACCATGCAGGAAGGGGCTGTGATTGTGGATGTCGCCATAGACCAGGGCGGTTGTGTGGAAACGTCGCATCCGACAACCCACGAAAACCCCACCTTCGTCGTAGATGGTGTGATTCACTACTGTGTCGCCAATATGCCCGGTGCCGTGCCGCGCACCAGCACCATCGCTTTGACAAATGCCACATTCCCCTATGTGCGTCGTTTAGCGAATCGGGGTTGGCGCGACGCAGCTAATAAAGACGCGGCACTTAAAAGCGGCTTGAACATTGTTGAAGGCAAAGTTACTTATGCGGGAGTGTCTGAAGCATTCGGGTTGGAATACACATCCCCCGAATCTGTGCTTCAATAGCGCCGGGGCTATAAAAGCCCCGGCAGGGAGGCTAAAGCCGACCGTCCTTTGGACGGCATACAGCAAGGGCACGATAAATCATGCCCCTACATGTGGCGTCCAGCGGACGCTTGGCGGCTTGTCCGCCTTCCTGCCGGGGCTTTTATAGCCCCGGCACACCTACTTTGATATGACCATTACAAAACATTATTGCAACACTATGCTGCCTCTGGCGATTATGATGCTTATAGGACTACTTGCCCCTACTGCGCAAGCAGCAGACAACGCAAGGCGCTTTGATTTTGGCGCAGCACAAACGGAGAAGGGTTATGTTGCAGTAGGAGCAGCCACGCGCTTTTCCCCAGCGCAGGGCTACGGCTGGCTGAATATCACCGGCTTACTGGATCGAGACCGTAGTGAACCCGATGCTCTACGGCGCGACTTTGTTTTTGGCAAGGAGGCCCAAACCTTTCGCATCAGTGGCTTACCCCCTGGCCACTATCTGTTGCGCGTCATCTGTGGGGATATGGCTTTCGGCAATCATGTCACACGGGTTAAAATCGCTAATGCTCCTACAGCCTGGCCTTTGTTACAACCCGGCTTGGCTGAATTCGCTACATTAACAGTTGGCATCAATGTTAGCCAGAACACCCTCGACATCACCTTCGATTCGCCGCAACAGAACTGGATTGTCAATGCCTTATCGTTGGAACCCACCACGACACTGGCCGCGCCGACTGTTGAGCGACAGCATTTCGCGCCCTCTTCCGCCAAAAGCACCTGGGGGCCGGTTCTCACCTGGCCCGACCCGACCAAAGTCTTGCTGGATACATTCCGCCAGAATGGAACAACATCCACTGCCCCTAATTTTGCACCGACAGGACTCACTCGCGCTGATTATCTCAAGCTGATGGCGAGCGAAGTGAACTTCTGGAAAGGCCATCAGGCTGCGACGGGCGCGATCATTGATCCCTATCGCAAGGTGGAGTGGCAGTATAGCACACCCGCTTTCGCCCACGCTGCCACCGCGCTGGTAGTCTGGGGGCATCGCAAAGATTTGCTTGAACCAGCAGCCAAAGCCACCGACTGGGCCGCACAGACTTTGAGCGAGCGTAAAGCTGCCAGTGGGCATGAAGATTTTTTTGCCCCGATGCTGGCGCACACCATTCCCCTGCTAAAACCGTTAGTCGCCCCAGAGCGGGCGGCGCGTTGGGCCGCCCAAATTCGGGGTTTCAATCCTTTTGCAATCTACCGGGCAGCACCCGGCGCTGGTAACTGGAATGTGGTGTCCGCTTCCGGGGAGGCCCGTTTTCAGCAAATAGGCTTGCGGGAGGCAGGCAACAAGTTCGTCGAGAACAGCTTCGCGCTTCAGGGCGAGCACTTTGGTTCACCCTATGGATTGTATCTGGAAGGGCCAATGGCTTACGACCACTTCCCGCGCCTGTGGGCAGGTGACATGATTGCCAATGGCTACACTGGCCCATACCATGCAGAACTAACGGAAGTATTACGAAGAGCATCCATTACCAGCTTATTTATGCAGTCACCGTGGGGCGAACTGCCAGCGGGAGGCCGCTCCGCTCATCATCAGTGGAATGAGGCTGAGCAGTGCGTGACTTATGAAATCTACGCAGCACAGGCATTGAAGAATGGGGATATACAACTGGCGGGCATATACAAGCGGGCTGCACATTTATCGCTCTCCTCCATGCGCCGTTGGGTGCGGCCCAGTGGTGAGATGCAGATCGTCAAAAACTGGGTTGACCCGGCGCAGGGCCATGCCTTTGAAGGCTATTCAGCGCATTCACAATATAATCTGCTGCCAATGGCGATGCTGGCTATTGCCTACGATCACGCGGCCACCACGGAAGCGGTTGCGGAGCAACCTGCCCCAGCAGATAGAGGAGGTTATGTCCTCGAAATCGCTCCCTTACATAAAGTCTTTGCCAACGCCGGGGGCACTTACATTGAAATTGATACGAGCGCCGATCATCACTATGATGCTACCGGGCTGATTCGAGTTCACAGCAAGGGGCTTTCTCCCCAATTGGGGCCGAGTGATAGTATTCTCGCGCACCCGGTTTACAAAGTCCCGGCTAATAGTCCGACCACAACCACTTCCGGTATTGGGGTTGCCTGGAAAGCTGCTGATGGTACGTGGCATCAGTTAGGCGAACTGAGTGCAGCTCAGATCACTAAAGCGACTGTATCAAACGTGAACGCCATACCACAACAGGTTAGCTTCGATTTAGCCTATGCGGGTAATTTACTGGGAGCGACTCGGATTATCGAACACTACACCATCATTCCAGGTCGGGTGGAATTAACGACACAGATGGAAGGCTATCAGGGCGCGTTGCGTTATACCTGGCCGGTGCTGGCCGATGATGGCAAAACTCCCAGCGTCATTAACGTCACCAATAACACAGTATCAGTCTCGCAAGATGGCGGCAAAACCGCTCAAACCTTTACGCCGGTGGGTGCTAACAGTGTGCGCGTGGCAGTTGAGCGTTATCCTAATCATAATGGCTGGGCCAGGCTGGGCGTCGCCGAATATGCACGCGGCGGTAAAATTACCCTTGTCATCGCGCCCAAAGTTCCGCTGCCGTAATGAGCAAAAGAATTATGAGTGAACAACCCTTACACCTGGCGATGTGGTCTGGCCCGCGCAATATCTCGACAGCAATGATGCGGGCGTGGGGCAATCGGCCTGACACCTTTGTGTGCGACGAACCGTTCTACGCGCATTATCTGGCATCCACTGGCAAAGACCATGCGATGGCCAATGAGATTATTGCGCAGGGTGAAACCGATTGGCAGCAAGTCGTCGCCTGGTTGACTGGCCCAGTGCCCGAAGGCAAGCGCATTTTCTATCAGAAGCAGATGACCCACCATATGCTGCCGCACATCGAGCGTGACTGGTTGAGCCAAGTGACCAACTGCTTTTTAATTCGCCATCCGGCTGAGGTTATTCCTTCGTATATTAAAAAGCAGGGCGACCCGGAAGTGATGGACTTAGGTTACGTCCAGCAAGCGGAGCTATTCGACTGGGTGCAAGCGCACACTAACACAACGCCACCTGTCATTGATACCAAAGATGTGCTGGATACCCCAGAGCATACTTTGCGCCTGCTCTGCACCGCACTTAATATCGAGTTCACCCCGGCGATGCTGTCGTGGCCGCCAGGAATGCGTTCCACCGATGGCATTTGGGCACCACATTGGTATCCAGAAGTGGAAACTTCGACTTCATTTCGACCTTATCAGCCTAAAGCGGAACCCATTCCTGAACATTTGCAAGGCGTTTACGAGCAGTGCCTCGTACCTTACGAGCGACTATACGCCCATCGGCTTCATTAGACCTCTTGCATAAGTCAGGTGTGTCATTCCGAGCGCAGTCGAGGAATCTTGAGAGACTCATCGAGTGAGATTTCTCCACTGCGCTCATGCTTCGTTCCGGTCGAAATGACACTGGGTAAGATTTACCAAACAGGTCTTTTAAAATATGCAGCAACAATTCAACGAAAAGAACCGCGACTTAATTGTCAACATCAACGGCAACTTAGTGCATCGAGATGCGGCTGGCATCAGTCCCTTCGATTCCGTAGTACAAGGCGGCGATGCGGTGTGGGAAGGTCTGCGTCTGTACAATGGCAAGATTTTCAAGCTGCACGAGCACTTGGAGCGGCTCCGCGATTCGGCCCTGGCATTAGCGTTTGCCGAGATTCCGTCTTCGGAAGCCATCATTGAGCAAATTCAGCGCACCCTAGCGGCCAACTCCATGACTGACGGCGTCCATATCCGCTTGACCCTAACGCGGGGCGTGAAAGTCACATCCGGCATGGACCCCCGCCTCAATCAATCGGGGCCGACGCTCATTGTGTTAGCCGAACATAAGCCACCAGTGTACGATAAGGGCGGCTTAAAGCTTATTACTAGCAGCGTGCGACGGCCTCCGCCCGACTGTCTTGACCCTAAGATTCATCACAACAATTTGCTGCCTTCAATCTTGGCCAAGATCGAAGCCAATCATGCCGGGGCCGACGATGCGCTTATGCTTGATATGCGCGGTTTTGTCGCAGAAACGAATGCCACTAATATTTTCCTCGTGCGCCATTCCCAGGTGCTGACCAGTCGCCCTATTGCGTGTCCTGAAGGCATCACCCGCGCTACAGTTTTGGAAATCTGCTCGGCTCACGGCATTCCCTGCAATGAGATGGACTTATCACTAACTGATGTTTACCGCGCCGCTGAGCTATTCTGCACCGGCACAATGGGCGAATTAGCGGCGGTCACTCAAGTAGATGGTCGAACCATTGGCGATGGCAATCCCGGCCCACTGACCAGTCGTCTCAGTGCGCTGTTCGTGCAACGCACGGCAGAGGAAGGGGTAGCAGTCGTCACTCATTAGCATTGTCTCTATTTCTTCAAGGCAGTTTCGTTTTAACTTGACTCATTACAAGTTTGGTTATTGGTGCTCTGACTCATTAAATTCTTCACTGTAGGGTATGGCAGCGTAGGCTTCAGCCATTGTCGAAAAAGGCCCATGCCACTCAAATTCATCACCATAAAATTCCACAAATACTTCCGAGAGCAGTTTAAACGGCATCCATCGTCCACCCACAGATCGAATTAAATACCAGTGACCGGGGATGCGCTCTTGTGTATGGTGAGTGAGCGAGTTCATCCTTTCACCTACTTAGAGTAAAAGCACTTTAAAATTATGAACCGCCAAGGACGCCAAGAGCGCCAAGAAGAAGAAGAGGGGGAGAAAAGGAGAGAGGGAGAAGGGGGAATGATTTAGGTGTCATGTTGAGCGCAGCGAAACATCGCGTGCTTAACAGGTAATGGGGACTCTTCGGCACGCGATGTTTCGCTGCGCTCAACATGACACACGCTCCTTTTCTTCTCTTCTTGGCGCTCTTGGCGTCCTTGGCGGTTCAATTTAAAGTGCAAGAATGCGCGTCATAGCGTTGCTGGTGTCATGCACCATTTGTTCTGGCTGTTGGGGATAGGGTGGCAGTTCGGCGGTGATGTAATTGTCGTAGCCAACTTCGCGGAGGGCTTCTATGACTTTCGGCCAGGGCACATCGCCTTGCAAAAGATACACAAACTGACGGTCGCTGCTGCGGAAGTCTTTGATATGGACGCGGTGCAACCACCGCGAGCCAAGGGTGCGAATCCACTGCTGCGGAAAGCCATACAGCAAAATATTGCCAGCATCGAAATAAGCCTTCACATGCGATGAACCAATCTCTTCCAGATAGTGTTTAAATTCGATGGGCGATAGGAGGAACTTATTCCACACATTTTCCAGGGCAATGGTTACATTATGCTTTTCGGCGTGAGGAGCCAGTTTCTTCATTTCGGCCAGAGAGCGGGAATAAGCCTCTTCATAGCTGGTGTCGCTATTGACGACCGCAGGCACGAGGAGAAGCGTATCGGCTCCTATAGAGCGCGCATTCTCTAAGGCGAAGATGGAGCTTTCAACCGTTTTCTGGCGCACCGCCTCATCCGCCGCTGAGAGCGGCGACTCCCAGTGTGTGCTGCCCATAATGCTAGGGATTTGCAGCCCTGCTGCATCAGCGGCGGCTTTCATGCGCTTGAGTTCGTCCAGGGAATTGGTGCCGTTAATCTCTACGCCTTCAAACCCGGCTTCTGCCGCCAGCTTAAAACGCGCTTCGGCTTCTAAATTGGGAAGTGACCCGTAAACAATACCCTTCTTAAACATAGTCTCAATCCTCTCTAAACTTAAAATGTCTAGTCCCGATGGAAAAGCAAACGAGGCAGTGGCCGCATAGAGGTCTCTCTATTGCATCGCCACTGCCTCGTTATTATGCCACACTGCAACGTTTATAGTCAGAGTAGCATTAAGCCTTATCCCGAAGCTACTTTGCAATGTTAGATTGCTGCCCCGCCACGATGTTATTCTGCTCATCGCGCACATCATTCCAGCGGACAACAACCTCATCGCCTGCTTGTAATGCACCAGGATTCAGGCCCAGTGTTACGCTATGGGTAACAGCGTTATAGCCAGCACTTTGCACAGCTACGCTTCGTCCGTTCACTTCAACGCTGTAATGTGCCGGGTCACTGGCACTAGCCGCATCTAAGACATCACTAAAGTCGAGTTGCACGCTATCTGCAACAGCCTGAGCAGTAGTCTTAGAAGCAGTGATCTTATAGGCAGGCCGTAAACCAATCAGGCGCAGGGAAACACCGTCATGGGCGGTGTACACGGGGCGCATAGCCCTGCCTCCGATGATATTCACTTTACTGAAAGCGCCACTGTAATTACGGTACCAGACAACCTTAACTGAATCGGTCGGTTTGGGAGTAAAGCCACCTACGAAAGTAACATTGAGGGTGCCTGCCAACCGTACCACGCTGTTGGGGTACCCAGCCAGGCTAATCGCGCCAAATCCCACGAAGTCGCCGCCGATGTTAACGTTCAGCACACCAGTCGCACTTTGGGTAAAGAGCGTGCTCAAGCCTAAACGCCCGGCTTTACCAGAGCCTCCCAGATTAAGCGTGCCCGCGTTGTTAAAGTCCACATCCGCGAGCGTCTCATTAACTGGCTCCGTATTAAAAACACCACCCACCAGATTATTAATCACTGCCTTACGACCTGTACTGGCGCTAATCTCCTGAAAGTCCTTCCAGTTGAAGATACCACTATTGTTGATGGTAGTATTAAGGGTTTTGCCAAAACTCGTGCTCATATTGAACTGCGCACCCTTGAGGATATTCAAAGGGCCAGTGCTGTTGATAACGCCGCCCGTCCAGTTAAATTTACCGCCACTGGCGATGTTGAGGGCAGCCCCACCATCGGTTTCGGCCAGTGGGTCTAATTCAACAATTCCTGGCACCGTAACCGGACTGGCGACAATGAGCTTGCCTCCATTCAGGCGCAGCGTTCCACCACCTGTAACGTGCGTCCCACCAGACAGCGTGTATGTGCCGCCAGCTTTAGCTAAGATAGCTCCCGTTGCCACATTAATCGTTCCATTATTGATGCCCTGCGATTTATCGTTATCGCCGTTAATCTGGAGCGTTCCGCTCTGGACGCTAAGCGTGCCTGTGCTGGTATTATTGATCTGGATGTTACTCAGGGTATCGGTGCCCTTAGCACCAGCAGCAACGGTGAAAATGCCGCGATTGTTGAGGGTAGAAAAAGGGATTTCATCCTTGCCAATGGAACTTGAAGGGCCGGGGCTGATCCAGTTGAATTTACCAGAGTTGTTAATCGTGCCCACCAGGGTGCGCTGACTTGCACCGTTGGCATTTAATTGACCAGTTGTGGTGACATTATAGATACCCTTCAACCGACCCGCCGCCCAGTTGAGAGTGCCTGCGACAGTTGTGGTCTTAGCCGTTAGTGTCCCGGCAAAGGTCAAGGCCACGGTGCCAGTTGGATTGATTGTGGCGGCGTTAGAGACGGTCAATGCGCCGTTCAGATTAAGCGTCGGCCTGGCATTCGTCCCGCCCACTACCAAACCCGCCACTGTATGACCAAAAGTGAGCTTCACGTCGTAAGTTCCAGGCAATGTGATCGCCACCACATCTGCGTTTCCGGGCACCGCGCCAGTGCTCCAGTTCTTAGGCTCATCGAAATCGCCACCGGCTGGATTATTCCACGACACAGTGGCCGCCTGTGCCGCGCTTCTGCCCGCCAAAGCGATTCCAACCACTGCTAATGGCAAGCACCATTTCCTAAACTTCCAAATTTTGAACATAAAGACTCTCCTTTCACTGGGGATTTAAGAGATGCACTGCGACTAATTTATAGATTTTAACACTGGTCTTTTAGCTTGAGATTAAGGTTGCACCGCCTCAGTGAGAACACGGTGCAGCAAATCTGCTACATTAATTTGGCCAGGCCCTAATATCGGAATAAATAGTCTTGCTACATTGAGTAAGGCGTCTGGGGCTAATCGGATTCAGGCTCAGGTAGCGCAGCAGTTGCCAGTGGCCCGTAGACACGTTCCGCGAGTTCCGGCCCCAGATATAGGTCAGCCAAGCGCCGACGTAACTCAGTCGGACTTGCATTTGGATGACGAGAGCGTAAACCCGCCAAAGCCATCTTCTTGACGCTCTCGTTCAGCTCTGCCACTATCTCTAGCCGTCGCCATACCGGAGTCTGTCGGATCATTTCAAGCTGCATAGCTTCGACCTCAAATGGTGTGTCATTAGCTAAGAGTTTCATGCCTCTACGATTTCAATACCGAGTTTATGTTGAAGCGAATAAAGAGTTCTTGTAATAGTTTGTCAGGCTGAGCGCAGCGAAGCATCTATTTGGCGGAGCTTCACAGATGCGGGTTTACCCAATACTCTCTGCACCATCTTACCAGATGCTTCGTTACACTCAGCCTGACAAACTATTACTTTCTCTCAACGGTTCGGAGTCTCTTTTATTATTCCACCGTGACACTTTTTGCTAGGTTGCGGGGTTGGTCTACGTCACAGCCGCGCAGGTTAGCGATGTGATAAGCCAGAAGTTGCAAAGGCAGCGCGGTTAAAAGCGGTGCGAAGCTTTCCGTTAGCTCTGGAACGCGAATTATGAAATCCGCGTGAGCATTGATATGAGTGTTACCTTGCCCGGTGATGGCAATAACACGGCCTTTACGCGCCCGTACTTCTTGAATGTTACTCACCATCTTTTCATAGACCGCGCCACTGGTGGCAATGGCCACGACCGGCATTTTTTCGTCAATGAGGGCGATGGGGCCATGCTTTAGTTCACCAGCGGGATAGCCCTCGGCATGAATGTAGGAGATCTCTTTTAACTTCAGGGCACCTTCCAGGGCATTGGGATAGCCAAAGCCACGTCCAATAAACATGGCGTTGTCGGCATGAGCGAACTCTTCGGCGACACGCCGCACCTCGCTATCATCTTCTAAAGTGCGCTGCATTAACCCTGGTACTTCGCCCAGTTTGGAGAGCCGTCGCTGCAAGCGTTCGGTATCCACCAGGCCATGAATAACGCCCAGATGCAAACTTAAAAGATAGAGGGCCGCAATCTGTGCAGTATAGGCTTTAGTTGAGGCCACTCCAACTTCCGGCCCGGCATTGATGTAGATAACGCCTGCACTCTCCCGCGCAATGGTGGAACCGGGTACATTGACGATGGAGATAACTTTCAAGCCGCGCCGGTTCGCTTCACGAATACCCGCCAGGGTGTCGGCAGTTTCGCCGCTTTGCGAGATGGCAATTACAAGCGTATCGGGCGAGAGAATCGCATTGCGGTAGCGGAATTCGGAGGAAGTATCCACATCCACTGCGATCATCGGCAGGCGTTCCAGTAGATATTTGCCGATCAGTCCGGCGTGCCAACTGGTGCCGCAAGCTTGGATAAAAATGCGACGGATGCCACGCAACTCATCATCGGTGATACCAATTTGATCCAGGTTGATATGGGTCCGTTCCGGGTTGGTATAGCGGGATAGCAAACGATTAATAACATCCGGCTGCTCGTGGATTTCCTTGAGCATGTAATGGGTATAGCCACCCTTTTCAGCCTGTTCAGGCGACCAATCAATGGTCACAGCCGCCTTGTGCCGCGGCTTGCCGGCTTCAATTGGTGTGTCTAAGTCATAGACGACAACCTTCTCTGGCGACAGCACCGCCATTTCACCATCGTCCAGAAAAATCACGCGACGGGTGGCATTGAGGATAGCGGGCACATCGCTGGCAAAGAAATTCTCGCCATTGCCTAAACCAAGCACCAAGGGCGACATCTGCCGGGCGGCCACCAAGGTGCCGGGGTAATCCTTGTGCAGCACCGCCACAGCGTAAGAGCCATGCACCTGGGAGAGCGCGCGACGCACGGCTTCGGGGAAGTCGCCACACTCATCGTAAGCCCGCTTCACGAGGTTTGGCACCACTTCGCTATCGGTCTGGCTGCGAAAAACCACTCCCTGCGCTTCCAACTCGGCCCGCAGTTCGCCATAGTTTTCGATGATGCCATTATGCGCCACAAAAACGGTTTCGGTCGCGTCCCGGTGCGGGTGGGAATTCGTTTCGTTCGGTTCGCCATGTGTGGCCCAGCGGGTGTGCGCGATGCCAATGTGCCCATCAATCGGCTCATCATGCAACGATTTACGCAGGACTTCCAGTTTGCCGACCGTGCGCCGCAACTCCACACCATGTCCATTCAGCACGGCCACACCCGCCGAATCATAACCACGATATTCTAATTTAGTCAGTCCAACCATCAACACACTGATAGCCGACTTACTGCCAACATAACCAACAATACCACACATATTTAAAGCTCCATTTAACTTTCAATCAGAGTCAGGGTACCGAGCCTCAGGCATGAGTGCCATGTGGCGGCAAGAACGGTTTTGCCTGCCGCACCAATTCATCTATCCCCTGCCCTAAGCGCGGCCCCGGTCGCTCGACCCAATCCGCAGGCACATCAATGACTCGCCCCAGTTTGATACAGGGCAAATCGCGCAACCCCGGTTGTTGCCGCAACTCTCTTAACACACGCGCTTTGTCTGGCTTCTGTTCCGCCACAATATAAATATCCGGTGGCTTCGCCGCCAGGTCTTCGAGGCTATATTGCTTGTAACCCTTAACTTTATCTGCCACATTATGCATGGCGGCGGCCTGCATCATGTTATTCAGCAGTGTGCCCTGCCCGGCTGTCATTAAGGGCGAGCGTTGCACCTCGAAGAAAGCGGTGTTCCAGATAATATCGGGATAAGGTCTGCGCAAGGGTGCTGCCACTTGCTGCGCCTTCTCCCCCGCTCCCACCCAGGCCCCAAGTCTTTCAATATCCTGGGCCACCTGTTCCAGCGAGTTAGATTTCAAATTGGCTACGGGCACGCCACATTTCTGCTGCCAGGCGTCTAACCGCGCTTTGTCCCACGTCTCCCCTTGCAGAATGACCAAATCGGGCCGTACCGCTACCACCTTCTCTGGGAATGGCCCGGTATAATCACCTATCACCGGAGCTTTGAGAGCCGCTGGCGGATAATCCGTATATTGATCGCGCCCCACTAACGCAGCACCCGCACCCATAACAAATAGGGCTTCCGTCGCACCAGGGCCAATAATTGCCACGCGCCCGGCAACACCATTGAGCTTAATCTCACGCCCCAAGTCGTCCGCTTGACCCAAAGCCGTCAGGTTTCCCTTTAAGCCTTGATTGGGTTGTGGAACAGCCGTAATTTGTCCACTCTCCGGTGTTGCACGAGAGCAGCCATTAAGGGCAACAGCAAGCGCCGCGCCAAGCCAAAACCCAGCCACTAACCGATGCAGATAATGCAAGCTCATCGCCAAGGATTATAGCAAAGGGGGCATGGGGTCACGCGGCTGCCCCGGCCCCACCTCGGCTTTAAAGTCCCACAAAGACTGAGCTTGGGGGCGTCCCGTGCGAGGATGCGGCACAACCCGCAAAGGGACACCATAGACCATCTCCAAGTTCTCCTCAGTTATTACCTGCTCCACGCTTCCCGTTGCGCGGATAAAGCCACCTTCAGCTAATAGCACCAGCTTATCGGCCACCGCCGCTGCCAGATTAATCTGATGTAGCACTAACACCACCGCTAATTGTTCGGCTTGCGCCAGTTGCCAGGCGAGGCTCAAGATTTCATGCTGGTAGCGAATATCCAGATGCGAGGTTGGTTCATCTAAGAGCAGCACGCGTGGCTGTTGCGCCAAGGCCCGCGCCAGCATCACGCGCTGCCGCTCGCCACCCGATAATTCTCCCACGCGCCGCGTCCGCATCGTTTCCGCATTAACGGCTTTCAGCGCATTATCAACGATGCCTTGATCCTGGCGGGTGGGTGCTCCATAGGGCGGAAGATAAGGCGTGCGCCCCAGCATGACCATCGTTTCTACGGGTAAATCGTGGCCACCTTCAAAACTTTGCGGTAAGAGCGCCACACATTGCGCCCGTTGGCGTGGCTCCATCTGCCAAATATTCTGGCCCTCAAGAGTGATGGAACCTGCCTGCGGTTTTAACAAACCCGTGACACAACGCAGCAGAGTAGATTTTCCGCATCCATTGGGGCCAATAATCGCTGCCACTTCGCCAGGGGCCACTTCTAATGAAAAATCGTGAAGAACGGGGACACTGGAATAGCCAGCGGTTAAAGCTTCAATTTTGAGCATGAACGATAAGGGTTGAAGGAACTCTATTACGCCCGCTTCGCCAGGAACAGAAAGAGTGGCACGCCTAATAGGGCTGTAATAATGCCAACTGGCAATTCAAGGGGTGGAGCAACCGAACGCGCCAGTGCATCACACCCTACTAATAAGGTAGCGCCACCAATGGCCGCGGCTGGTCCAAGAGCACGCGCATCATTGCCAAACAAGAGTCGCACTAAATGGGGAGCTAACAGCCCCACGAAGCCGATTAATCCTGCCGTAGCCACCGCTGCGGAACTCATCAAGGCCGAGACCAGGAGCAGACGGCGATGCAGCGTGCCAATAGACACGCCCAGACTGGCTGCTTCTTCATCCCCAACCTGGGTGGCGTTTAAATCTCGCGCACTGGCCAACATAGTGGCCATGCCCACACCCAACGCAAGCGCCAGAATGCCATTATTCGACATCCTCGCCAGGGTGAGGCCCCCCAGCAGCCAGAACATAATCTTTTGCGCTAACCCAGCATCGGGGCTTAGCGTCACCAGCAGACTCATTAAAGCCGACAGAAAGGCTGAGAGCGCCACACCAATTAAGAGCAGGGTCGCCCGGTCAAAGCTGCCAAAGCCATGCAGCACACGCCCCTGTCCTAACCGATAAACCAGAAATGCCGCCGCCAGAGAACCGGCGAAAGCCAAGAGGGAAGACGACTCAAAAACGCCAAAAGATGGTAAATGCCACGCCAGGGCCGCCGTCGCACCTAAAGCTCCCCCGGCAGAAATACCTAATAAATAAGGTTCAGCCAGAGGATTCCTGAATACCGCCTGCAAAGCAGCGCCCGAAGTTGCCAGGGATGCCCCGACTAACATTCCCGCCAGCAGTCGAGGTGGCCGAAGTTGCAAGAAGATTTGACGCGCCACCGCCACCCGGTCTGTATCGGAAGCCCATAAATCGGATAAGGGCACAGGGGCACCCAGCGTCGCCGCCAACAAAACAACCACCACAAATAGCCCCAGCAACAGCAACCAGCGGAGCGAGACCCCAAACCGCTGCGTTTGCTTATCACTTGTCACGGCCATTGAGTCTTGAGAGTTTGCTGTAAAATCCACTGGAAATAGAGCTACCTAAAAGCAAGGTGAGTGTATCAGATAATAGGCTTATTCCTTATGATTTGGTTAAATATGACTGTGCTATCAACCTGCTTTAAAAGCACTATTTCTGGCCCGCAGCTTGCAATAGGGTTGTGATATATGTTATATGCAGATGGCGGGAGACATTACTTTTTGTCAAACTAAGCGAGATTTCCAAGGAGGCATAAGCATGAAACGACGGACACAGTTCGTAACTCTGTTAGGAGTAGGCAGTGCCCTGTTGATGAGCAGCGCCGCCCACGCACAGGGCTATCCTGGTGGCGGTTCCAGCAGCATTCCCGGTAGTGGCGGCGGCTATCCTGGTGGTAGTGGTGGTAGCTATCCTGGTAGCGGTGGCAGTGGCGGTGGTGGCGCAGCCGATGCTGGTTCAGTTAGCAGTTCCAGCACGACAACGGACACCACAATGAGCACCACAACGACCCCAACCACCCCGCCCAATACCGGTGGCGAGCCGTTGTTGATGTCCCTGTTCGGCTCTTTGACGGCGGGCAGCGCGTTATTCTTGCGTCGCAAGCTGCGCTAAGCAAAACTTAAAAAGCACCGGCACTGTCTGGCTCAACCTTCGGGAGAGCTTCCCCTGCCGGTGCTTTTTGATTTCTGCTCCGGTTTTAGTATGAAGATAAAGCGTTTTTTACGTGCCTTGCTTTCGGTTGTGGCCACTGGGGGAATTGTGCTGGCGCTGTGGCCACTCGGTCAGAATGCCTATGGCATCTGGAGCCAGCACGCTCTAAAAGCCTCCTGGCAGAAGGACGCGACATCATCACCTGACTCGGCCAAAAAGTCGGACTCCAAACCCAGCAGTAAAAAGCCCCTGGTTTCAACCCATACCGGTTCAGCATCGGCCCAGACAGTCGCCAGTAGTGATGCGCCGACTGTCCAGCAACCGACAGGACAAAACGCAAGCGCGGTTGAGGAGTGGCCTGCCACGCGGCTTATTATTCCGACGCTTAATTTAGATGTTGTCGTTGTACAAGGCTGGGATGATCCCAGTTTGCGTGAAGGCCCCGGCCACTGCCCAGGTTCAGCCCTGCCGGGAGAACCTGGCAATTGTTTAATCGCTGGACATCGTAATGTCTATGGTAGTTGGTTTTACCGTCTGGATGAATTGTCGCCTGGCGCAGAGGTTAAATTGCGCACCCATCATCACACCTACACTTACAATACCCTTTATACCACCACAGTTTCAGACATGGACACAACGTTGATGCAACCTCTGGCACCCAGCACTCGACCGCGCCTGACCCTCTTAACTTGCACCCTGCCCCACTCATCCAACCGTATTGCCGTTATAGCAGAATTAGCCTCGGACCAGAGCTAATCCATAGCTAACCTACTCGCGCCGCAGCCTGTAGGCCAGTGGCATAAGCCTCTGGCACGCGGCCCCGCGCCGTCCCATCGCCACAAATAATAATTCGGCTCTGTAATGGGTTGACGGCCTCGAAGTCCACTGGGTTAAGGGGTTGGGAGTGCAGCCAACGGTGCAGTTTCGTCCACTGCGGTTGCAGAAATCGGGCC
This sequence comes from Abditibacteriaceae bacterium, assembly GCA_019239895.1. Classification (GTDB taxonomy): domain Bacteria; phylum Armatimonadota; class Abditibacteriia; order Abditibacteriales; family Abditibacteriaceae; genus JAFAZH01. Next base: position 29,644 of record JAFAZH010000026.1, read on the forward strand.
CCTAAAATTTTGGCTGTCCAGCGCAGTGTCTCATTAACTATCTGTGCTTCAGTTGCGCTCCATAATTCCTGGCTACTGTGTGGCCCCAGTTGTGCCACTAAAGCCGTGCCATCCGACTCATTATCGTGACCCTTGGCATTTTCGCAAGCTAACCAGAGCAGAGGATGAGAGCGGTCTTGCGCCAGTAAAGCATAAAATGGCAGGTCAGCAGAGAAATTATAGTGGACTAAAATGGTTAAGCAACGCGAATATTGAACGCTCTCAATCAAGCTGATGCGCTTACTCTCATCGCTTTGCAAGTGACTGGCCGCTAAAATGGCGGCAGATGCCGGGGCCGGGGCACTGAGGATAACCCATTTAGCGGCTCCCACAGCCACGCCATCCTGATCCAGAAGTAAATACTGTGCTTCCTTTTCCTCTAAAGCGCACACAGACACATCGTATTGAATGTCCAAGCCTGCCGCTAATAAGCGTGGCAAAGTAGCTATCCCCTGTTGGTAAGCGTATTTAGTTGTCTCATTCGCCGCCGTGTCAGGAGGCAAAATCTGACCGTCGCTATGCAGGCATACCGGGGCCGGAATAGTGATTAACTCATCATTGTCCAATTCCCGGAGCAGGACTTCTTTTAAGAGGGTGCCGTCTACTTTGATATTTTGGGCACCGTAGTCAAAGGGATATGAACCACAATAATCAGTTGCCAGGCGACCACCCGGCCCAGTTCCTTTTTCATAGAGGCGCACCCGGCAGCCAGCTTGCTGGAGGGCGCGACCTGCCGCTAATCCGGCAACTCCGGCTCCGATAATGGCCACATCCAAGGCCGCAATTTTCATTATTAACCCAGTTCTGCTTAATACAGGCTCTTATAGTAGAATAGACTATATTGTGAGACTTACAGAGGGAGCCTTCAGCTAAATTTCCAACTATTTCTTGACACAATCACTGTCAGGGAACTTTTTTTGGCTCTCAAACTTCTAACATTGGGTCACACCCCTGAAGTTGACCAAATACAACGGTTGGAGGTAGCCCATAATCCATGATAACTGACTCTGCTTGTACAGAGTTCAGGGATGCGCCACGAAAATTGAGCATCCACTACATATTCAAACCGACCAAGTTTTTACCGTTATAAGCATCTTAAATCTGCGAATTCAACCTAATCAGCGATCTGCTTGACGCAGAAGTTCTTTAAAGCCAAAATACAATACTACTTATCCCGTGATTTCGGCAGGATTAACCCTGCCAAAAGGAATTATTAATGAAGCAACCCACATCCGCGATGTCCAAGTCACCTGGCGCTGGGCGCTCATGTCTCTCTTTAAAACCGTTTGTCTTGATGTTGCTGACAGTGCTGGGCGCATTGTCGCTGTGGAGTCCGACCGCGATGGCACAGGGCGGCAATGTCCCGGCAGATAACCCCACCTTTTATTATTCAAGTGGCATGACGTATACCTTAAAACCCGCTACGCAGTGGGTTGGCGCTGAATTGCAGCCGGGGACCGCACCGGCCCAGGTAACGGCCCAACTCGCTGACCAGCCTGGCCTTGACCCTCAAGGCACGGTTTTATCTTATAAGCGACGTAACACCCTTCTTCTGCCGCTTAATGCCCAAGCCGACGGCAATGCGCGACAGAATTTAGCAGATCAGCTTGCCCAGGCGACGGGAGTGCTGCGTCCGGTGCGCGTTTTTCAGAATGGCGATAATAAATATCCTATTGTCGAAACGGATGAATTTCTGATTCAGTTTAAGCCGAATGTAGCCAAATCGCAGGCTACTGCATTGTTGGCCAAATATGGTGCGGTGCTAGATAGCCCGCTGGGGCCTTATGCTCCCAATGGGTATCTCGCTCATGTGATAGACCCTGGCCACACTGCAATGGCCGTGGCTAACGCCCTTTATGGCAAGCCACAAGTGCTCTTTTCGCATCCTAACCTGATTTGGCCAATGTCGCCTCGCTTCGTGCCCAACGATCCACTTTATCCACAACAGTGGCATCTTAATAATACAGGACAGGGCGGCGGCACGCCTGGGGCCGACATTAAAGCCGAGAAAGCCTGGGATATTACGCGTGGTGATCCTAACCTTATAATTGCCGATATTGACACTGGTATTGATGTAGACCACGAGGATTTGCAGGCTAATATGCTGCCTGGCTTTGACGCTATTGAGCGTGATGGTGATCCTCGCCCAAAAGATGTCTTTGAGACTGAAGATCATGGTACAGTTACGGCTGGTTTACTCGGTGCTGTTGGGAACAATGGCATTGGCGTAACGGGTGTGGCTCCCAACTGCAAAATTTTACCCATCCGCCTCATTGTATTTGGGCAGACCGAGCAAGACACGGCTGACGCCTTCCGCTTTGCCGCGGATAGTGGCGCGGCTGTCATCAACAACAGTTGGGGACCATCTAATCTTCTTAATGGTTTCGTTCCGATACCTGATGCTATCAAAAGGGCTATTGATTATGCCGTAACTAAAGGCCGTGGCGGTCTGGGTTGCGTGGTTGTCTTTGCGGCAGCGGAAGACGCGCTTTTTCCCGGCGGCGGCAACGCTGACCTAGATGGTTATGCTTCTTATGATAAAGTCATTTCCGTCGTGGCTTCCAGCAATCTCGATACCCACGCGGCTTTCTCAGATTCCGGGCAGTCTACAGATATTGCCGCTCCCGGTGGGGGTGGCACCCTGGGCATTGTCTCCACCGACCGCATGGGTGCTGATGGTTATGATGGCTCGAATTACACGGTTGGCACTGAATTCGAGGGCACGTCAGCTTCGGCTCCCATTGTGTCAGGGGTAGCTGCCCTTATTCTTTCGGTTAATCCCAACCTTAGCTACACTCAAGTTCGTGACATCTTAGAAAATACTGCTGATAAAATTGACCCCAGCAATGCCTCTTATGATGCTAATGGCCATAGCGCCAGCCTGGGGTATGGCCGCGTTAATGCTTATAGAGCCGTCAGTGCGGCTAGCGTAAAATTGCCCGTTTTAACCCTTATTAAGCCGGAGAACAACGATATTGTGGGTGGCAACGTGTTACTGCGCGCCACTACGGATAATGATGCCGCCGTACGTCGTGTTGATTTTGCACGCCGTAATGAAGGTGGCGACGCCAGCTTCTCACACACTCCATCAAAGCCTATTCCCGATCGGGGTACCATCGTTGACTCGCAACCGTTAAGTGCTTCCGGCGTGGTTGAGCAGGCGACAGTGCAAGTTGATATTACCCATACTTTCCCCTTTGATTTAGTTGTCAGTCTGGTGGCGCCCGATGGCACACAGACGACACTTTTTAACCACAATCCCACTTTCATTGTCATTACCCCAACTGGTATTGGTATCTCAATTAATCAGAGCGTCCCATTGCAAGGCAAAACCATCGCTGGCACCTGGAGCTTAGATGTTTCTGATACTGTGTTAGATGGCGAACAGGGCACTTTAGATGACTGGGCCTTAACCTTTGTGTCGCCGTGGGTAACTATAGGTAGTGCCACCCAGCCCGTCAACGGCGAATGGACCGCCATCTGGAACACTGGCATTAACACCAGCACTCCCCCTGGAGTCTATGCAGTGCGTGCCACGGCCATTACCTCCACGGCTAATGTTGAAGATATTCATCATAATGTCACCGTGACGCCATTAGGTGTCACCTTGTTTGCCCCGGCGGATAACGAGACGGTCAGCGGCAAGTATCTCATGCGCGCTCGCACCACCAATGATGCGACTGTCCAGCGCGTAGATTTCTCACGCCGCAAGCCCCCATTCTCCTTCTCGCAGCCAGTGAATCAGCAATTGGTTGATGGCACCACGACCTCTTCTTCCTTCGTGGTCACCGGGCATCCGGGTCACGTCGGGGAGGCTTCGGTCACTGTCAATATCCATCACAGCTATGTTGGTGACTTAAGACTCACTCTGGTAGCCCCAGATGGTTCGCGCTTTGTGCTTCAGGATCAGGTGGGTGGCAATCAGCAGAACTTGAACACTACCTACTTCAATGTGCCAGTCGTTGGCAAGTCGCTTAATGGCACTTGGTCGCTGGAAGTGACGGACGGCCAGGCCATAGACTTTGGCACCTTCATTTCATGGGGCATGACCCTCGCGCCAGAGTGGGTCGTTATTGCACGTGACTCCGATGGGGCCAGTAATGGTGAATGGGATGCTCTCTGGAACTCCGATAATACGGAGCCTGGCGTCTATGATGTGCGTGCCGTAGCTGTATCCTCTAATGGCAACGCCTTCGATATTAATAACAATGTCACGGTTGCTTCCCGCATCTATAATATCTCTGGGCAGGTGACCGATGCCTCCGGCGCGGGTCTGGCTAACGTGATCGTAACCTTAGTGGGTAATACGAGTGGCGGCGCAACTAATCCGGTCTCGGTATTAACTAATACTCAAGGTCAATACACCTTCACGAATGTGACACCAGGTGTCTATACTGTCACTCCATCGGCCAAGGGACAGGGCTTCACCCCCAGTAACCGCACGGTTACGGTCGGCAATGCCAGCACCACGGGCGTTAACTTCCAGTTAGGGGTGCCGGATCGCACACCACCTCTACTGACAATCACCAATCCAGGCCAATCACCCAATAATATCTATGCCGCGTTGAATCAGATTACGGGGACCGTCAGTGATGCGGGTGGCTCTGGCTTAGATAAAGTAACGGCCCTGGTGTACCGCTATGCCAATGGCACGACGCCCCTAGGTTACATGACGAGTAGCGGTTTCAGCCCGACCTATAATCCCGCTACCAACGAGCGACCAGTCAGTGTGGATGCTGCTGGCAACTTGGTGCTACCTTTGACCAAATTAGCGGCTGGCAAATATTATGTGCGCGTGACTGCTACAGACCGCGCGGGGAACGTGACGCGCACCGCCCTGCTGCCCTTCGTGATTGATACCACGGCCCCCACAGTGACTGTCAAAAGTCCGGCCCTGGCTCCCAACAACAAATATGCTGTTGGCACGCTTGCCCAGGCTAGCGGCACCGCCACTGATGACGCTGGTGGTTCTGGCATTGCCAAGGTCACCGGGTTGCTCTATCGTTATGTATCCGGCACAACTCCGGCGGGTTACTGGAATGGCACCGATTGGAGCAGCACATACGATGCAGCCACCAATGAGTTGCCAGTGCAGGGCACGACTAACTGGGCGTTTACCTTCCCGACCCTCTCCGTTGGCACCTACTGGTTCCGCGCCACGGCCACGGACAAGGCAGGCAACATGGGCCGCTCCAAGGTGGTAGCGTTCGTTATCAAGAATGCCGCCAGTGATGTCGCCCCGGTTGTGCCTTCCAAGGTGGCTCTATCCTCAGTTAAGGCAACCGCTAGCACGGCTGCTATTCAGTTGCTCTTCACCGGGGGCTTAGCTACTACTGCCGCTGCTGATCCGTCTCACTACACAGTTGAGGTGAATGGGGCACGCGTTGTGGTGCAAAGCGTATCCTACGGGAAGAACAGCTTAGTCACCCTGGCTCTGCCAGCAGGCAGCCTGCCAGCAGGAGCTACGGTAAAGGTCAGTTGGCACGGCCTAACCGATAGCTCTGGTGGGGCCATAACTGCGGGTTCGGCTAACGCAACAGCCCGTTAGAATCTGGCTATTCAAGTCAACTTCAAATTAAGTTAGCTTCAAAACCAAGAGCGTCTGCATAAATGTGCAGACGCTCTTGGTTTTAATGCCAACAAAGTGCCAGCAAGAAAGCCACTAAGAACCCATTACCCCAATCTTTAAAAGTATGCATTCGTAAGGTTGCAGAATTTTTAGTTCACCCGGTAAAAGTGGCTGTGCGTAGATTCGCACAGCCACTTTTGTCGTAGAACGCTTGCGCTTCTAAGCGTAAGTAATTTGATTTTATCGGGCCTTACTAAATGTGGGAAATAATTCCGTAGGTCCCCCTTGACAGGCAGCAGTGGGATATTCTACAATGTGTAGTAGTAATACTCTACTATGTAAGGTATTGCTAAGTTTATAAAATCTGAGGTGATAGCGTGTGCAGAACACAGTAAAGAAAGACAAACAGATGTACGTGGGCGAGTTTGAAGAGCTTGTCCTATTGGCCATTATGCGGTTACGCGAAGAGGCGTATGGCTATCAGATTCTCAAGACGATTGAAGACATTGCAGGTCGTAGCACTTCCATTGGTGCTATTTACACCACATTGGAGCGTCTGGAGGAAAAGGGCTATATAACCTCCCGGCAGGAACCGGGTACACCAGAGCGTGGAGGACGCCCGAAGCGTTACTTTAAATTGGAAGGACTTGGTCAGGAAGTTCTGTTGGAAGCAGAGAAAACACGGCGTGCGTTAGTCAAGAGTATTCCCGGTGCGCTTCGACATCAACCCGCTGCCTTGTAGTTGTAGGAATCAAGAACCACATAATAAGGAGATTGATATGCGTAGGTTATCGAAAGAAAGCCCCTCTGGAAAGCTAAGGGCTGTCAAGAAAGCTCCTGAGGGTATTAGGTGCCTTGAAGATTCTGTAGATACAGAAAACAGGCCAAGAATTACCAAACAGGATTATCTCAGAAAAGGAATGTTCTTTCTTGCTACGGCTGTCTCAGTAGGAGTGGGATTAGTGATGTTCCCATTGTTACCAGCAACATCACGATTAATGTTCGTTGCGGCTTTGGATATCTTGGCGATTTGGATTATTTGCAGCCGAACTGTTGTGGGAACATATGTGGAAATGTACGAACGCATGAAATCTAAGGTGATGCACGATTCTGCTTCTGGTAAACATTCCTCGCCCCCGCAACCTTCCAAGAGCTTAGATTTTCTGCTTTACCTCTTCTTGAAGAAAGAAGATAGACTCACCGCTATCGGTGATTTGCATGAGCAGTTCTATGAGGTTCTAGTAACGTTCGGCCTCTGGCAAGCACGGGTATGTTATGCCAAAAACGTACTATCTTCTCTGTGGCCTCTAATAGCGAGAAAATTACAAAGACCGTTTGCCAAGCTTCTACTGCGCCTTGGGTTGGGTGTCTTAGAAGAATGGATACGACGGATGGGGCGATAGCGTTTCAAGTAGCGATGGCGCGAGCAAATCAGGATAGTAGTAAGTAGTCTAAGCGGGCCACTTCTGGTATAATTAGAGTTAATACACGCCTCCATTAATTGGAGGCGTTTTCTATTTTACCCTGTAAAAGTGACCCCAGGGTCACAGATCCCCACCCGGAGTTTCCCGTGTCATTTCAGACTCGTGCCTTCCCTGGCGTGGCCTCCCCAGCGCCAAACAGCCCGCCAAGGCACCTTACTTTTAACCGTAAAGTAGTCAGCCTGGTGGGATGTGACTTCAGCATTGACAGAATCGGTGAGTCGTTCTAAAATGGCGCTGGTATGAATGAACACGAAGTCGAAAAACTGTTGGTAGATACGGGTGCTCTTTTAGAAGGGCATTTTTTGCTGACCAGTGGCCGTCATTCGGCACGCTATATTGAAAAGTTTCGTCTCCTGGAGCAGCCGCGTATTACTTCACAGCTTTGTGCGGAACTGGCGCGGCGTTTTGTAGATCGCAACATCCAGTGCGTAGTTGGCCCTATAACTGGCGGTATCATCCTCGCGTTTGAGGTGGGTAGGCAGTTAGGTTGTCGCGCTGTCTATGCAGAGCGGGCCGAAGGTGGCCAGGGTTTTAGCTTGCGGCGGGGCTTTCGTCTGGCGCCAGGGGAACGAGTCTTGGTGGTCGAGGATATTGTGACCACTGGCGGCTCCGTGCGCCAAGTGCTGGATACGGTACGTGCTGCGGGTGGCGAAGTAGTCGGTGTGGGCTTGCTCGTGGATCGTAGCGGTGGTCAGGCGGACTTTGACGTGCCAGTCGTGGAAGCCCTGCTGAATCTTAATATTGAGAGCTATGCGCCCGATGCCGTGCCTGCTGAGTTGGAACAAAAATACGGCTCGGCGATCAAGCCTGGCAGTTCTGTTGCGGACAAATTGGCAGGGCCATCTGGAGCCTAATATAGAGCCTGAATAAGGCACGACTTGGCAACCCAACTAGTTTTTGTGGTAAATTATCAGATTTTAGTTGTGCAAAATCACCAGCTATGGCATAATAGGCTGTGACTTGCCTCAGCAAACTTGCGGGCGCAGTCAGAGTGTTTAGGCAAAGCAATCTTTAGAGTCAATAGAAGCTGTAAACCATCCAGGACGAGGTTTTATTATGAAAAAGAAAAGAGGGTTCAATCTACTTAAAGTCTTTTCAACCACTTTATTAATCACTGCGCCTTTGGTGCGGGTAGCTCCTGCCCACGCCGGGGCCAACAATGCTGGTATACCATCAGTGGTGCGCATTCCTCGCGGCGGGCGCATTACGCTGCCATTGGAGGATGTAACGCGGGTCGTGCCCGATGACGATGACATTGCGCGTGGCAGCTTCGTGAATGGCAAAGCCGTCCTGGAAGGTGTCACTAATGGCGACACTCAGGTCGAGGTTTATCAAAAGAACAATCAACGTCGTCTATTGACGGTGCGCGTGCAGGAAGCCAGTGATATTACTGGCGATACAGCGCAAACGCAAGCCGTTGGCACTCAGGAATCCACCACGACTGCCCCCATCCCCAACCTGCCTGCTGCTCCCGACGCTTCGGGTGGCCCCTCCTTCACGGGAGCCAGTGGGGGCACCTCCGCGACCAACCAAGTCCAGCCAACGAGTGCTTCAATCACTCCAGCTAACCCGCGCACCTCTTCGCTTTTTGTATCTTTAGGCGTCAATGCCGCCGAAGATAATCCGTCCCAGGCACTTTTCACCGTTACCTTTGGCAACAAGGGCAATGACTCAACCCAGAACGTTAAAGTGCATTACGCACTTGATGACATGGTGAGCTATGTCCCCAATTCCGCCACAGGGGACGCCCATTACGATGCCGCTGCCCGCGAGTTAGTGTGGAATGTGGGCGTTTTAGCCCCTAATAGCACCAACCAGAAAGTTTCTTTCCGGGTGCAGCCGATAGACAAGCCTGCCACCTTCTATTCAGTCGCCACGATTGAAGATGCCACTGGCGTTTCGGTTTCCAGCAACACGATTAAATACTTCCCCAGCGTCGCTCCATTAATGACCGTGTTCGCGTTGCCCGACCGCTTCCTGGCCGGGCGCAATGCGCCCGTGTTAGTGGATGTTAAGGGCGTCGAATTCCAGACCGCCATTGATCGCCTGCAAAAGATGGGCGTCATTAGCGGTGTGCAGCCTGGCATCTTTCAGCCAGCACGCTCTACCCAACGCGCTGAGTATGCCGTGATGACCTTGAATGGTCTCAATATCCGCGACTTGCGTGACCTGACAGCCATTAAGTTTGTCCTCGGTCGCCGCTCCACCGTTACCCTGAACATTCTGAACAGCCAGGGTAAGATAGTCGCTCCCTTAGTGAAGAATACTGTTTATGAACCGGGCGAAAGAACTGTGGTATGGGATGGTCGCAGTGGCACTGGCTACGCGCCTCCCGGACGTTACACCTATTCTTGCACGGCTAAAGATGCTACGGGCGAGACGATGACGCTCAAGGGCTTTATTACCATTGTGCCGCAAACGCCTCTGGAGCCAGCGGGCAAGCCTTCGTTCGTTGATATTCATCCCTCTGACTGGTACGCCGGGTATCTGGCCTTAGCCGAGAAGCAGGCTTTGATCCAGGGCTATCCTGACAAAACCTTCCGACCCGAGCGCACTATCAGCCGCGTTGAGGCCACTGCTATTGTGGTGCGTGCCCTGGGTATGGAAGATGCCGCCCGGCAGTTGAAGAGCCAGGATGCCGGATTCCTGGATTATCACGATATTCCTGACTGGGCCGTGGGTTATGTCAATGCCGCCGCCACAATGGCTAAGACCGCTAATGGGAAGTTGATTGTAGGCTATCCCTCCAACTTCTTCCTGCCCATGCGGGCTTTGCGCCGTGATGAAGCAGCCTTGATTGTACAACGTTTGATTGACAAAGCCACCGACCGCACGATTCGTATTACAGGCCAGTTAGCTCCTGGTGCCACCGTGAGTATTGATGGCGTGAATGTGCAACCCGCAGATGATGGGCGCTTCGAGATCGAAGTCAAGCAAAATTCCGCCCAACCAACGACCGTAGCCGTCACCAGCCAGCAACGCTAATTGGCATCCGGCGCTCCAATGCTGCGCCTGAGTTGCCGCTATCTGGTAAAATTAAAGGCAGGATGCTCTTTCTCGAAAGGGCATTCTGCTTTTTGTTTTAGCCTAACTCTAAAGCCTAAAATGGGACGCAAAACTCTGTTACGCTATGCTGCGCAGCGCAAACAGACGCAATTAAAGAGAATAGCGGTTAAATAGCGCATGAAGTTAGCGTCGCCTTCGCGTTGCGTTCCATTGAGAATCAAGTTTCTTAGTTCTATCGCAGGTTAGGAACCAGCCTGTGCCGAATCTGTCATTCCATTAATTGATAGTCTTTCTGCTACCCACAGTCGGGATTACTTCCATTGCAAGATTCATTAGCTCTTAGCTTATATCCACCGGTAGGAGTCCGTTCATGATGCGCCGTTCTTTTCTGCTCCCAGGAGCGATTTTGTCGCTCATCTCCAGTCTGCCAGCGTTGCCATCACTGGCTCAAACTAAGCCAAATACTCAAGTTCCCGCTGAAACCCGCTCGCAAGCTCACGCCATCGTGCAGCAGTTGTTGCGCGAAGGGAAAATCATTCGCTCCTCCGATGTCAAACGGGGAATGCGGGGGGTGGCGCGCAGTGTCTTTCAAGGCACCACCATTGAAGAGTTCCCGGTCGAAGTCTTAGGTGTGCTGTCCCGCGTGCAAGGTGGCGGCGATATAGTGCTGATTAAGGTTTTAGGGGGCACAGTCGTTAAGCGCGAGAGCGGCATTATCGCGGGCATGAGTGGTTCACCCGTTTACATCAATGGCAAGATGTTGGGCGCGATTGCCCTCGGTTGGGGCTTTCCCAAAGAACCCATTGGCGGCGTGACACCCATCACCGAAATGATTGAGACTTCCCTGCCCGACCCGACGCGCACCAAAGATGTCTCGCCTTCCGGCAAAACCTCACCCTCACCGGACGCGCCTAAGCAGAACAACACCCAGGCCACAGCTTTAGAATACCGTCCTACGACCGCCTTACAGGTCGCTGGACATACTATCAAGCGCATGGTGGTGTCACGCGACCGCAATCGTTATGCGCTCTCTGGCTCGCCCGCAGCGGCCACCATGACGATGCGGCCCGCTACCACACTTCTACAAATATCAGGTTTTCAGCAGTCGTCCTTACCGCGTTTGCGTCAAATGTTTGAGCCTTATGGTATCGAGCCAATTATTGGGCCATCGTCGAAGAAGACGGGCGTTCACCCCTCATTCAAACCCGGCAGCGCGATTGGCGTGCAGTTGGTGTCGGGCGATATGGACGAAACAGCGGTAGGCACTATCACTTTTCGCTGGGGCCAGCGTATTCTGGCTTTTGGCCACCCCATGTTCGGCCAGGGTGCCGCTTCATTACCAATGGCCTCGGCTTATGTGCATGAAATTTTTCCATCCTATCAGCGCAGTTTTAAGCTAGCCTCGCCAGTGGATGTGATGGGTGCATTACAACAAGACACGCAATTCGCTATTGGCGGCACGGTGGGCATGAAAGCCGATACCATTCCCATGACCGTAGCCTTGCACGACCCAGAGCGCCAGATCGAGCACACCTATCATGTGCAGGTTATGAAAGACCCCGTGCTGACCCCTCAACTGATTTCGGTGGTGGCTTCAGAAGCCATTGAAACCACGCTGGGCTTAACCTCCGATAAAATGGTGCGGGTGGGATTGAATATAGACATTGATAACGCACCGCCGATTGTGCGCCAGAACTATCTTTATTCCAATAGTGTGGTTACGGGTGCGGCCTTGGCGGATTTAGGCCAAACCCTGGCGCTAACGCAAATGAATGAGTTCGCACGCGGCAGCATCCGTAAGGTTGATCTCGATGTCGCGGTGGAGCCGGTGCGCAAAACAGCGCGCATCAAGCAGATTTTCGCTAATCGCAACCGCGTTAAGGCTGGCGAGAGTGTGCAGGTTAATGTGGTGATGGAGCCAACTGATACGCCCGGCAAGACCGTGACCCGCACCTTCCAGTTTGCGGTGCCTGCCGATGCCGAGACGGGAGTCATGCGGGTGGGAGCCGCCACTGCCGCCGATTATTGGCCGTTAGAAGTTCGCGTTGGCGGCGCACCACCACAACCTACCAACTTGCAGGAGCTTATCTCTGCCTGGAGCAAGGTCGGCGCATCCAATGAGTTGTTAGTGCAGGCTTCCACCGAGCGCACCTTTCTAAAAGTTGATCGGCAGAAAGTCTCTAACCCGGCTCCCTCGTGGCTCAAGTTGCTGCGCACTTCCAGTTCCACCAGCATTGGGGCTTATAACGAAATTGAGACGCGCCAGGCAACGACAGATTATTCTCTCTTTGGCGCGCAGTTCCTTTCCATACCCATTGAAGGCATTCGCCATCCTGATAAAGTCACGCCACCAACCCCGGCTGCGGCGGCTGGCGATACCGCTACCACCCCGGCAACGCCACCTAAGACCGTTGAAATAAGCCCTTCTGATGACGGTGATGGCAACGATGGAGGAACTTCCACTACATCATTTGGTTCACCGCTCAATGGAGCCTTCTCGCCCGACCGGGATGGCCTCAATTATGAGCGCACTTTCCGCACCTCGCACTTTTTGACCCAACTGAAAGAGTGGCAGCGTTTGGCGGCAGAATACGCCAGGACAAACCAGGTGGCAGTCCATCAGGCTGAACCAGAGCAAGTTATTCCGCGCAAAGAGAAGCCGGATAATCCTATTACGCCCTCTATTACGTCCGCTACCCCGTTGCCTACACCCGGCGCAGGCACCACACCAACGCCCGCGCCGACTCCCACCCCAACGCCCAATCCTAGCAGCAAGACCCTGGCCCGGCCAGCGCAGTCCTGGGTGCAGACAGGCACGGGCGATTTTCTGAGCGGCGACTTCCAGCAAACGTTCGCCACCAACGAGGGTCTAATTCGCCTGGCTCCCACCACCAAACTGCTGGCGACAACCTCCGAACCTTTTGGATGGAGCATTACTTCCGATGGGCATGGCAACACCTATCTGGGGACGGGCAGCAAGGCCCGCATCATTCGCATCAATGCTAATGGAGAGCAATCCGTCTTCTATGAGGGGCCAGAAGTTGCGGTAACGGCTTTGACCACTGATCCTGCTGGTAACGTGTACGCAGGCGTAACCCCGGCGGGACGGGTCTATAAGTTCTCGCCCGACGGCCAGCGTACCACCCTTTTCGATTCCGGCCAAACGTTTATCTGGGCGCTGGAATGGGACGCCTCCGGGCATCTGCTGATTGGCACGGGCGGCGATACCGGCAAAATCTATCATCAAACTGATGCTGGCATTAAAGAATTAGCGCACCTACCGCAAAAGCATGTACGCGCGATTTCCGTGCGTGGCAATGACCTATACGTTGGCGCGGGCGATGAGGGCGTGCTGTATCGAGTAGATGCCACCACCGGCAATGCCACAGCACTGTACCAGGCGTCTGAGGGCACTGGCAAAGCCATTGTTGATACAGAGATTTTATCGGTCGCTGCCGCGCCCGACGGCGTCTATTTCGGCACATCTGGCGTAGGCACCATTTATCGCTGGACAAGTGAAGCGGGAGTTATTCCGCTGTATGCTTCACCCCAGCAATCCGTCTATGCCCTGCGTTACGTGGGCAAAGATGCCGCGTCCGGGCGCTTATATGCGGCCACTGGCGATCAAGGCATCGTCTATCAGATTCAGCCGGGCCATGACGCTAATGATACCCGCGTGGCGCGCATCTTGGAGCCGACGCAATTACAGGCGCTCTCCCTGGCAGTTGAACCCGATTCAGGCCATCTGTTAGTTGGCACTGGCAATAATGCCGCCGCTTTCCGCGTGGCCTTACAAGACACGACTACGGGCAGCTTTACGTCTTCGGTCTTCGATGCCAAAAACATCGTGCAATGGGGTGCATTGCGGATGATTGGCCAGGGGGCCGCAGTCGAAACGCGCACTGGCAACACGGTTGATCCCGATCCTTCCTGGAGCACCTGGAAGCCAGTGTCGGCCAATGAAATCGGTGAGCTACAAGTCACCTCGCCCGCGGCCCGTTATCTCCAATATCGCGTGCATCTCAGTGGTTCTAATGTGGGCAGTTCAGCGGCCACTACCCCTGATCAGGGGCCGAACGTATCCCGCGTGGAAGTAATCTATCGCACCAAGAACAGTCCGCCTTCGGTTGGTCTTATCTCTCCGCATGGCGGCGAATACTGGAGCGGTAAAAAGAAAGTGAACTGGATTGGCAAAGACCCCGATAACGACCCTTTGCGTTATCATCTCTGGATTTCCGGCGATGACGGTAAAACCTGGCAAGCCGTAGATTTAGATGATGCCACTTCGACTTCAACCGATATTGACACTACCAAATGGCACGATGGAACTTATCGCCTCAAGGTCGACGCCAGTGATGCAGCCCGCAATCCTGAAGACCCGCAACGTGATGAGTCCATCAGCTTACCCATTATCATTGACAATACAGCGCCCAAAATCGCCTCAGCGAACCTCGTGCGCTCTCCCAACGCCAATGATGCGGTACGCCTGGAAGCCGTCGCCACCGATGCTCTCTCTCCCATAGCGGGCGCAGAGTGGCGTTTCGTAAGTGATGAGAAGACGGATCCAGCCAAAACCACTACCTCCGATACCACTAAACCTACCGCAGCCAGCACTCCGGCCTTAGCGGGCACCTCAGCCTCCAAAAAGACAGATGGCCCGGACGCTAAGAGCAGCGAAAAGGCTAAACCAACGGCTACGGAGCCAAAAACCACGACTGTTGACAGTACCAAGACCTTGACCGACGCCAGCAGCACTGACACGGCCAAGGACACCAAGAAAGACAAAGATGACGAATGGCAGGCTGTGGCCGCTACGGACGGCATTTTCGACTCGCGGCGGGAATCCATCACGGCACTATTGACTTTGCCCGTTGCCGCCACAACCACAGGCGCCACCAGTGACACTAAAGCGGGGGCAGCAACCGCACGTAAAGTCGAGCTGCGCGTGCATGATGCCGCAGGCAATACGGCGACTATGATTCTGCCCTGGCCTGCGTCTTAATCTAACCCGTCCTGTTGCGGCTTTGAGTCCCTTTCAACCAGAAGTGCAGCAAAGTCAATGACTTTGCTGCACTTTTCTTTTGTTCATCCCAAGATAGGCTCTTCACTCACTGCCAAATTTGACAAAAAGGCTTTAAAGACATATAATGTTTCCACGATGTTATGAGGATGTTGCGGTGGGGTAAACGGCAGGTTATGTTGAGCCTCGCGGATGGCCTAAACACGCGGTAGAGATGGTGTTAAGGTGCATTACAACGCAACACTTGAGAGGAAGTAAAGAAGCTATCTATCCAGGAGGTTAGAGGCGGAACTTCTACTCACGGATAACGCGACAACGTAAAGTAGTTGGCTAGCGCCACAACACAGGAAACATGGACACTGGGTTAAACGGCGACAGTAAGATTGCTCAATGTTGCTTCGATGATTATGCGTGTGGCTGAATTCGGCATCAACTACTGGCTTGGCTTTGCGCAACCTTTTCGTGCAGTCCATCACACTCCTCATTGCACAACATGCTTGAAAAGGAGACGTAAAAGTGAAAAAGTCTATGCAAGCCGCTTTAGCGGCGACCCTGGTTGTTGGTCTGGCTGGCAGCGCCCATGCCGACCTCAACCTGCAAGGTGAAGTCGGATTGCCGCTCAACCCGACGGCCCAGATTCCCGACCAAGGTGGCGCTCGTGTCCAGGGCAACTACTACGACATGAAGGCCCCGGGTGCCAGCATCAAGTACTATGGTCTGGATGCTGCCGGAGGCGTTGGCCAGAACATCGAGATCAGCGGTGGCGTCAACAAGTTAAGCGCCCCCAACGCTCTGGGTATTGACCGGACTGGTATCTCTGTTGGTGCCAAGTACCTCTTTACCCGCGAGACCGACCCCGCCAACGTCCGTATTGCCGCTGGTATTGGTTATAACCGTGCGTTGCTCAGCAACGTTCACGGCTATATCGTGGCCTCGAAGTATTTAGGCACCGTTACCACCGGTCGTGCCCCCGTCATCGGGCACCTCGGTGTGCGTTACGACCGTTTCACCGTCCCCGGTGGCGGCCCTCGCTCGAATAAGGCTTCCGTTTATGCGGGTGCTGAAGTTCCCGTCACCAGAGACGGCGCTTTCCAGCTTGTCGGCGAGATTCAGAGCAAGAATAACAACTTCGGTGGCGGTAAGACCCCCTACTCGGCAGCCGTGCGCTTCCGTCCGGTAGGCCAGGGCTTCTCGGCCAGCCTGGGTATTCAGCGTCAGGGTCTCATCAACACTGGCGGCAAGTTCTTCGTGCAGATCGGCTCCACGTTCGGAACACGCGGCGGTGCCACTGCGGGAACAACCACCCAGTAAATTCACAGTTCGTTCAACAAAAGCAGCGCACCGAATTCGGTGCGCTGCTTTTGTTTGTGCCGGGCCTGTAAAAGACCGGGGCACCCTTTGGGTCGGGAAGGCTAAAGCCGACCGCCCTCCCGGACGGGCTACTGTATAGTGGGTCAGTTTGAATCGAGTAGTCTTCTCATTGAATACACGCCTTGTGAAAAACACCACGCGGCGCAGATTGTTGATGCAACGGCTCTGGGCGCGGACGTTCATTGGACTCGCCTGCTCAAAATATAATTGGCATATATGGGAATCGAGCTTGTTCACTTTTGGGGAGAACCCATCAAGTAAAACGCGGATGTATGCTATACTTGGCACATCTTGATAGTATCAAAGAGGCAGATAGCCCGTGCCAAACCGCAGAGAATTCCTAAGGTTGAGTATCGGCGCAGCTTGGATGGCGCAGGCTCCCCCTCTCGACTTTGCTGACGCTCCGCAGCACATACATCCAAATCTGAAACGTTGGTGGCCGCGCTTTCCATTGGCACAAGAGATATGGGTTCTCCCCTTCGCTGCCGATGCAGAAGAAGGGATGATTCTGGAAACAGCGGCAGGTCTGGCAGGACGAGCCGCTCTGCACGGTGACTGGCGCACTCTCATTTACGAGCATGTGGACAATGAAGGCTACCAACGCGCTTTCAATGCCTACTGCCAAGCGCACTCGCCGCGCCTGCTATCGCTGACACTCGATGAGATGGTGGACAGACTGCACCGGGCCAGGATCGTGCGCGGCTATCTGCTCTACCGTTATGAAACGTCCCCACGCGCCCTCAATACTCTCGGCACGCTGGAGCAAAGCGCCAAGCTGGACGAAAGCGCCAATGTCGCCACTTCGCTGGCCGCTTCACAAAGTGGTCTGGTCGTATCCGAGCGGCTAGCCCAGCGCCTGGAACGGCTTGGCCTGAAATGCCTGCGTGACGTGCGGGAAGTCACCGAGGCGGCTTGTTGGCAGCAGGAAAGCCGCCATTTTTCACGCCAAGTGCTGGGGACATGCGACCCAAAAGCGCGTCACGTTCGCTCGTTGATGATCGCGTTGGATGCCTTTGTGTGTAGCGGGCGCGGCGATGTCTATCACCAAGCCCTGGCGCGCTGTCAGCCCGATGCACCCATTCTAGGGTGGGGCTGCGGAGCCGAAGACGCGCAGACCATCCCCTCGTCGCGTTTCGGGCTGTTCCAGACAGCCACCAACTGGTGCCACAATCTACCTGTCTTTGCGGGGGAAAGCGTTAGCACTCCTATTCCTACGTCACAACTGCGTACTCCCACGGCTTGCCGCTGGGCTGATCTGGACTGGGGCGATGGCTACCATTATGCGACTTTCGTGATGAGCGACGGCGATAATGTGCAGTGGGTCATGGGCAATTTCTTTAGCGGCAGCGAAGGCCGCTATTACTATGGTGATCCGCAACGGGGGCACATTCCGCTGGGCTGGGGGATTCCCGGCCCATCACTCTTGCAGCTTGCGCCGCGCACACTGCAAGAGATTTTTACCCGGGCTACACCTAACGACGATTTCATCTTCTACAACGGAGGAGGCTACTTCTACCCCGATCTTTATGGCAAAGAGCCGGGCCATACGGAGGCACTGGCTGTTCATGCGCAGCGGTTGCGCGGCTCTATGGAACAGGCCGGAGTGCGCACTCTGGCATTCAACTTCCAGCAATGGGATTCGCCCGCCGCCTTGGCCGCGTGCGCGACAATAGCCACCCACCTGCCGGAATTGGCGGGCATTCTGGCGTTTCAGTATGACTCCTACTCAGCCGGCAACGGTGCCATCCGCTGGGTTCCTGGACACGCTGGCGAGGAGATTCCGGTCGCCTCCTGCCGCCTTTGCATTTGGGCGCAAACAGGGCGCGAACGCGAGACGACCCCGGCGGGCGTGGCGGCCTGGCTGAACACAATGCCCGTGCTGGGCGAAGCCGCCACTTCCGAGAACTTCTCGTGGGTAATCGCACATGCCTGGTCCCGCTTCCGTGAGGCCGAAGTGGGAGCGCCGCTCCTGGCGGAAGAGAGCGGAGTGCCACAGGATAGGGACACGCCCGGCAGCACGCGCGGTTACACACCGGTTCTGTGGGCCGTGCAGCGACTCGCCCCTCACGTCAAGGTGATCACGCCCCAGGAGTGGCTCTTACGGATACGGCTGCGCCTCCGTCCCCAAGCAACTCTAACATCCTGGTCACGCGAGACCGAGATGAGGCTACACCATTATCCCAACCTGACCAAGTCGCATAGTCTGCTGGCCAAAGCCAAAACGCTACTGCCACAAACAGGCAACAGCGTGATCGCCCGACAGTGTTTTGAACAGTTAAAGGAAGCTTACCTTCAGCTCCCGCCTCATAGGTAAAGTGATCTGTCGGTAGCATTCCAGTCGCCACTTTCATAACACTCTCCCACCATCAGCAACCTATGCATGGTCTTCTATGCAAGATTGGCTTTTGTCCAGTTTCACCAAACGCATATTAAGCCGAATTCAAATTAATCCACTACCGGATACGGATTAAAACGTTATCGTTGTGGCGTCCAACGGACGCTTGGCCGAACGGCCTTTCCCCTGGGTCTTTTACAGGCCCGGCTCAAGTCTAGGTGGTTCTCACAGCAAAGGCATTGCTATAATGAGGTTCAATCCAAACAGCGAAGGAAAATGTGCTATGCCGCAGTGGAGCAATAAAGGCGATTTTAAGTTTTCGGCGGGGCCGTGGAATATGCATCCAGGAGCCGACCCGTTTGGGCCACCCGTGCGACCAGAACGCTCAATGGTTGAGAAGTTCAAAATCCTGAAAGACCTCGGCTTCGACTACATCCAATTTCATGATGATGACGCCGTGCCCGATGAAGCCAGCGTTGGGGAGCGAGAAAGTATCGCGGGAAAAATGAAAACGCTATTGGACGATCACGGTCTCCAGGCCGAATTTGTTGCGCCGCGTTTGTGGGAAGATGCGCGCGGCATTGATGGGCCAGTGACCAGCAATGATCCGGCGGTGCGGCAGTGGGCTATAGAACGGGGCAAACGCGCGGTGGATGTGGCGCATTTATTGGGCACAAATAGAATTGTCTGGTGGCCTGCCCGCGAAGGCACCTATATTCGGGAAAGCAAAGATGCCATAGCCTCATTTGAATACATGCTGGACTGGGCCAACGCCCTGCTCGAATATGACCCCAACATTAGAATCCTGGGTGAAATGAAACCCAATGAACCGATGGATTTAATGTATTTACCCTCGACTGGACACTGGTTGGCCCTGGCTTATAAGACCAAAGACCCCTCCCGTGTCGGGGCACTCATTGAATCAGCGCACAGCATTCTCCTCGGGCTTGATCCCTCCGATGAATTCGCTTACGCGGCTTTTCATAACAAGCTGTGGGGTGTCCATCTCAACGACCAAAATGGCTTGAAATATGACCAGGATAAAGCCTTTGGCGCCGTTGACCTTCGCCGCGCTTTTAATCAAGTGGATGTCCTGGTGCGCCACGGTTACGGGCAAAATGGAGAAGTGGTTGGCTTGGATGTCAAAGCGATGCGCACGCAACCCGCGGAGATTTCTTATTTGCACCTGAAACATTCTAAAGAGGTCTTTCTCGACTTGATGGAGCTTTGTCACCGCATAGACCGCAACGAGTGGCAGCAATACGTGACCGCCCGCGATTATGAAAGCTTAGAGCGGTTTATCCTGCGCAATCTCATGGGCAAGTAAAGTTTTTATCGCTTTACGGCTGGATTTACCTTGCAGTAGGGAGCAAAGTGAGACAAAATGCAGCCCGTGAGTTACTGAAAACTTCCAGAAGATGAACATTTATCTAACACCCGGCGGTTGAAACCGCGTCTCCTGGCCTGTGGCCGACCGTCCCCCTGCGGGGACGGAGCGCCTACATACTGTGTGCCGTCCCCGCAGGGGGACGGTCAGCGGCACGCCTTGAGCCGCGACTTTAGTCGCCGGGTGCCTATTCATGCTCTGTAATTTCTAACAACTCACAAAAATCTGGAGATGAGGACATTCTGATGGCGAAAGTTCGCGTTGCAATTTTAGGATGTGGTGGGATGGCGGGCGCTCATGCCCAACGATACAAGAAGAATCCCGATGTGGAGATCGTTGCTCTGAGCGATGTGTCGGAAGACGTGGTGAACCGCTTCATCGAGCGGAACCTGAAAGATTATGAGCCAAAACCGGCGATCTTCACCGACCCGGCTCAGATGTATGCCGAGGCGAAACCCGATGCCGTCAGCATCGTGACGCCCCACACCATGCACTACGAGCATGGGATACAAGCCTTGGAGGCTGGTTGCCATGTCTTGATGGAAAAGCCAATGGTCACGGCTTCGGATCAGGCGCATAAGTTGGCAGAGAAGGTTAAAGAGACGGGCAAGATTTTCACGATTGGCTACAACACGCCCTGCACCCCGGAATTCCGTTATTTGCGCAACATTGTGCGCAATAAGGAAATGGGCAAGCTGGAAACCGTGACAGGTTGGTTAGCGCAGAACTGGCGTCAGGGCACCAAGGGTTCATGGCGTCAAGACCCCTCCCTTTCGGGTGGGGGTCAAATGTACGACAGCGGCGCGCACCTTTTCAACAGCCTGGTGTGGACAGTCGAGCAGCCTATCAAAGATGTGCTGGCGTTCGTAGATAACATGGATACCCCCGTGGACATTAACGGCACCGTGAATATCCGCTTCGCCGATGGGACTCTGGCGACTATTACCGTTGTCGGTAACTGTCCCAGCGATGGCGCAGGCATGTATCTGACCTTTGAAGAGGGTCGCGTGGAGATTGATGGTTGGGGCGGTAGCTGGATTAAGGTCTTCCGTCGTGGCGAAGGACAGATTAAATATCCGCCTATCCCCGGCAAGGCCGAGACCCCCAACGACAACTTCATTAACGCCATTTTGGGCCGTGATGAACCCATGACCAGCCCCCTCAATGGCATCAACCAGAGCGAACTCATGGACGCTATCTACGAGTCGGCGCAGACTGGTCAGATAGCGCATCCAAAAGCGCGGTAGTCAGTAGCCGGTGGTCGGTGGTCGGTAGTCAGTGGGAAGACCGGGGTAGAGCGATTTCCTTAACCTCTGGTTTTCCTCACCGACTACCGACTACCGACCACCGACCACCATTATGCAACTTATCGAAGGTTATGCCGCAGCACAGGCTGCGGTAAAGCGGGCCAATGCCGTCCGCGCTCTGGGAGCCGATCCCCAAGTCGAGGCGTCGGTGCGGGAGATTTGTGAGGCGGTGCGCCATGAGGGTGACACGGCCTTGCTGCGCATCGAGCGGCAGTTCGACTGCCCGACTCTGGAACAGTCGCAACTCCGGGTTACCGAAGCAGAGATTGAAGCTGCCTGGCAAAGCCTGCCCGACCGAGCTAAGCAAGCGTTGCAGCGGGCGGCAGGTAACATTGAGTATTTCCACCGCAAACAGCCTGTAGGTGACTGGTTCACCACTTCACCGGATGGCGTGTTTTTAGGACAACGCTACACGGCCATTGAGCGCGTGGGAATGTATGCGCCCAACTATCGCGCTGCCTATCCTTCCACAGTTCTCATGCTGGCCGTGCCTGCGCGGGTGGCCGGGGTGCGCGACTTGGTATTAGCTTCGCCACCTTCCCAAGATGGCACTTCCCACCCTATGATCTTAGCGGCGGCTAAAGTCGCAGGTATCCAGGAAATCTATAAAGTCGGCGGCGCGGCAGCGATGGCTGCTCTCGCCTATGGCACAGAAACGGTGCGCGCTGTGGATAAGATTGTTGGCCCCGGCAGTATCTATGTCACCCTGGCCAAGAAATACCTTTATGGCATAGTCGGCATTGATGGGCTATATGGCCCCAGCGAAGTGGTAGTGCTGGCGGATGACACGCCCGAAACTGCCGCCTTAGCCCCACAGTTAGCCGCAGACCTGATCGCTCAGGCCGAGCATGGCGCGGATTCCTTTGTCTGCTTCATTGCGCCATCCCTCACGCTGTGCCATGAGGTGATGCGCCATGTGGAAGCCCAGACACGCACCGGGGCACGCGCTGCCATTTTACGGGAGTCCCTCGAACACTCTCTGGTGTTATCCGTTGAATCAATGGAGCAAGCCCTGCAACTCTGCGACTTAGCCGCCCCGGAACACGCTGAAATCTGGAGCCATAACGCCCTATCGCTCTTGCCCAGGCTGTCGCACGTCGGTGCTGTATTCTTAAATACACCCGTGCCACTGGGTGATTACATCGCTGGGCCATCGCACACTTTGCCCACGGGTTCCACCGCGCGTTTTGCCCAAGGCATTGGGGTGGAAACCTTTCTCAAGCGCACTTCCGTCATTGCGGCCTCGCGTGATTCTATCGCGGCCCTGGCCGAAGACCTGGCAACCTTAGCGACACTGGAAGACTTACCCGGTCACGCTGCGGCTGGTGGTGCAGCCAAGTAGATTTTAATCGCTACTCCTTGGTTGTCCCTTTATTACATCGTAACAGAGGATGCACTTTGGCTTAACCACCGAGCCAGGCTGACCATAGTAACAACGGCTTAAAAGAGCCATCCTAGGACAGAAATAAACAAGCCCCCGATTGAAATCGAGGGCTGCAAGACGAAATCCGCCTGCGCGGATTCCCTGTTTAGTGGCGTCTAAGTGCAGAGTCTAACCCACGAGGGTGGGTTTGGTTTCGCAGCCCTCGATTTCAATCGGGGGCTTGTTTATGTATTTAATCGTCTTTCATCAGCCGTTCAAATTGCTTCTTGCGCCGCGCTCGTGCAATGCGCTCGAATGGGTTTAAGTCGCGCATTGAAAACTTGTCGTCACGCGGGCCACGTTGCACTTTCTGTTTTTTGGGTCGTGGCGCATAGGGCATTGAGGAATAGAGGTGGACATCGCTCCAGGCGCGTGTCCGCACCCACAAATAAGACGCTGCACAACCGGAGAGCGCAAAGAAGCCAAACAGAGGGTGCATTTTGGCATGGGTAAAGAAGATAATCAGCACTTCGCCAACGGCCAGCCACTTGGCTAAAATTGGGATAATGCCCCAGAACCGGATTTCTAAATCAGGGTTCAACATGCACCACGCTACCGTGAGAGCCGCTAAGGGCAACGTTACGTTCACTGGAAATACACCGTGCAGCAACGCTGCCCCCGCTGACATCCCCAGCGCCGTTATGACCGACATCGCCGCCAGATAACCCGCATAGAAGCGTGTGCCCCAGGAACGCTCTAATGAGCCACCGATCCAATACAACCACAAACCATAGAAAATCAGGCTAATCGGGTCAAAAGAGACCAACGGATAAGTGAGCAGCGCCCACGGATGAGCCAGTGAGACAGGCGCATCAAAAGCAAACCACTGGCCAACGATAGGCGTGCAGGCCGAGGCAATCAGCGTGGCAATGTTAATGACGATAATCCACTTGGTGAGTGGGTAATTGCCTTCTTGCCACGCATAACGAACGCGATCCCATCTGTCAGCTACCATAAGATTCAGTTAATCATAAAGAGCCGTGGCCTGTGCAAATACGATTCACTTAAATTAGCCACTCCTCTTAGTGTTCTGGTGCTACCACGAAAAAGGTGACTCCTAAACGCAATTAAAGCGTCTACAAGTTGCTTGCATTTTAATTATAGCCTTGCTTTACTGCCGTATATTCCGTTCGGGAAAGACTCAGCTTATTAAGTAAAGACTTATTTGTAGGTTCTGGAGGGCATGACATGAAATATGCGGCAACTTCTGTTTTGGTCGGTGGCTTATTGGTTCTGAGCGTCGGACGCTGTATCAGCACACCTAACCTGTTGCAATTAGCAAGTAAGTCGGCACATAAGGGTAAGAGTAATGGGAAAATCTCTGACGCGCCAGCAGCAGGGCCGCAAGAGATTGCAGATTATCGAAAATGGACTCTGGTCAATCCAACACCTTATTATGTGCCAGCACCAAGAGCCGCCCAGTGCGCTAGGACCATACTGAACCCTCACGATGGCAAGTTCATCAAAGTTTATGTTAATGACATTGGACAACAAGCGATGTTAACCCAAAAAATACCACAGTTTGCTGCGGGTTCAGTCATCGTCAAAGAAAAATTATCTCAGCAAGATAGCCCAACCCCAGAATTGCTAACGGTTATGATAAAGCGTGAAGCCGGGTATGACCCTGCTAAGGGCGATTGGGAATATATGATGGTGGATGGAACAGCCGAAGATGCGGAGAATCGTGGAAAATTAGGCTACTGCCAGGCCTGCCACATACCACAACAAGAGCAGGGTTATATCTTCCGCACGTATTTACCAGATGCGGTGCGCGAAAATCTGCGCTAAGAAGTCCCCGCCGCAGTCGTGTAGTATTGAGATCATGAAGAAATATAAGAATCAAGTCGAAGAGAATGAGCAGTTGCGCCTGGAACGCAACGAGGGTCAACGTTTAGCCGGAGTGCGCTCCGCCGAGAT
Organism: Abditibacteriaceae bacterium; assembly: GCA_019239895.1. GTDB lineage: Bacteria > Armatimonadota > Abditibacteriia > Abditibacteriales > Abditibacteriaceae > JAFAZH01. Next base: position 54,502 of record JAFAZH010000026.1, read on the forward strand.
GCCGCGCAGCGTGGCGATTGCCGAAGTGGAACCCGGCAGCATTGCCGAAGACTTGGGCTTAATGGCTGGCGTGCGTCTGATGCAGATTAACGACCAACCAGTGCGCGATTCCATTCAACTCAAAACAGCGGATGTCTCAGACCACCTGACCCTCACCGTGCTGCATTCCAACGGGCAACCGGAACGCTTCGATATTGAAAAAGACGCTTTCGAGCCACTGGGCATTGGCATAGATGCCGAGCTTTTCGATGGCGTCAAACGCTGCACCAATAAGTGCCCGTTCTGCTTTGTGGATCAACTGCCGCCCCGCATCAAGAACGACACCGCCAAAAAGAACCTGCGCCGCACGCTTTACGTGCGCGACGACGATTACCGCCTGTCTTTTTTGCACGGCCACTATATCACGCTCACTAATCTAAAAGACGCCGACTACGAGCGCATCATTGGGGAAAAGCTCTCGCCGCTGTATGTGTCCGTCCACGCCACCGACCCGGCCACCCGCATTCGCATGGTGGGCAACAAAAGCGGCGGCGAGATTATGGAGCGGATGCGCTATCTGATTGCTAACGGTATCCAGATCAACGCCCAAATCGTGCTTTGCCCCGGCTTAAACGACCGGGAGCAACTCGACCGCAGCCTCCACGACCTCATGACGCTCTGGCCGGGTGTGGAATCGGTGGCGGTGGTGCCAGTCGGTCTCACTAAGTTCATGCCCGCCTCGCGCAACCTGCGCACCGTGCAGCCGGAGGAAGCCCAACAGGTGCTTCAACAGTTGAAGCCTTATCAAAAAGCCGCACTCAGAGAATTTGGCACGCGCTTCGTTTACGCCTCCGACGAGATGTATCTCTTAGCAGGCGAAGAAATGCCGGGTACCGCGTTCTATGACGGCTTTCCGCAATACGCTAACGGCGTCGGTATGATTCGCTCTTTCCAAGACGAAATTGCCAAACTCCGTCGCCGCTCTACCCCACGCAATTCACACTCCACAATCCCCCGCATCACGCTTGTCACCGGAGAACTGGCCGCCCCTGCTTTGCACGAGTTAGCCGAAGCCTTAACCGAAAAGCAAATCGCCCAGGCCGAAGTCGCCACCATCCGCAACACCTTCTGGGGCGGCAACGTCGCCTGCGCGGGATTATTGATGGGCCAGGAAATCTTGGATAACTTACAGGGCCGCAACTGTGGCGATTACGTCTTTCTGCCACCCGATGCGGTAGACAACCAAAGCCGCATGTTAGATGACATCACCCTCGCCGAAATGAGCCAGCAGCTTAACACCCAAGTGCGCTGTGACGCCACTGGGCCTTTACAAATGGCAAAGCTTTTATCGAAGAACTAAGAGTTCCTGAGATTCCCTTTCTTAAGTAAACGGACGCAATGGGAATTTAGCTTTGCCCTGGCCCTCTAACAATGGCAGGTTGATGGGGCACCGTCAGTAGCCCTCACCCCCAGCCCCTCTCCCAATACTGGTAGAGGGGAGTTCACACCCCTACGCTTCTTCTCAGGCAAAGTTTCTCTTTCAGAAGCATCATACTCTTAGGAGCCAGTCCGCCTTAGTGCTCCCCTCTACCAGTATTGGGAGAGGGGCTGAGGGTGAGGGCCTTATTCCCGGCTCTGCAACTCTCTATCCTCGTCAGAGAACTGGGGATGAGGTCTTTCACTATCGTAAACTAAAGAGTGCATGATTACGGCTATTGTGACCAGTGATAATCATTTAGGGGTGTATTATGCCCGCTTGCGGCCTGACCGTTTGGAAGAACGGCGACGGTCGTTGCAGCGGGCCTTTGAGCGCGTGGTGGATGCAGCTTTAGAGCGACGGGCGAATTTATTCTTGCACGCCGGAGACCTCTTTGATCGGCCTGACCCGCGCAATGCGGAGCGGCTTTTTGTGGCCCGGCAGATGCGCCGCCTGGGGGAAGCCAATATTCCTATCTTTGCCATTACGGGCAATCACGATAGCCCACGCAGTTATGGCTATGATGGCGGCATTGCGCCCCAGGAAGAGTTAGCGGCTTTAGATGCGATTCACCTCTTCCGCAATAGTCATGAGGTGCAGTCAAGAATGGTTGAGATTCAAGGCCAGCGTGTCTGCATCTGGGGCATGAGCAGTGATTTTAATCGGCCCTTAGATGTATGCCCGCTGGAAGATACTGTTAAAGAGCATCAGCGCGAGGGCGACATCAACATTGGCTTGCTGCACTATGGAGTCGAAGGCTGGGCACGCGCTGATGTGCAAGAGCCGACGTTATCCCTGGAGAATCTGGATAAGCTCCAGGCCGATGCGCTTTGTATTGGTCATTTACATGAGCGTCAACAAAAGCGCCTTCCCGGTGGTGCCGTGCTATTGAATCCCGGTGGAACCGAGCACATTCATTTCGGCGAAGAAAAGTTAGAGTGCGGGTTCTGGATTCTCAGCATGGAACCAGGGCACGTTGAAGCCGAGTATGTTCCCCTGCCCACGCAACCGATGCGGACATTGAGGATTGATCTGACAGATTGGCCCGCACCCCCCGGCCCCCTCTCCCCAGCTTGGGGAGAGGGGGAGAGAAGCGAATCTGAAATGGGTTTAGCAAAAGACACTGAGGAAGATCCTCAACCCGAATTTAACTCTTCTCCCGTTGCTAATGGTGACTCTCCCCTCTCCCCAAGTTGGGGAGAGGGGCCGGGGGTGAGGGCCGCTATTGAAGAGGTATCCGATCCGTCGCAGTTGTTGCGCGTGCGCTTAAGCGGGCGGGTGCCGCGTGAGCGATTTCAAGAGATTGACTTAGCAGCCATTCAAGCTGAGGCCAACGAGCGCAACTTCTACTGTCAGCTTGAGACGGCAGAGTTGACGGTTTACGACCACGCTGAAGATTTGCTGATTGGCTATGGCGTGAGCTTTGACGCCGGGGCGGAACTGAAACATCAGATGCAATGTGTGCTAGAGAACTATTCTGATGATGCGGCGGAACAGGAGATTTGTCACTTAGCCGGGCAACACCTGGAAATGACTTATGACCGCTTGACGAAAGGTGCCCGATGATCCTGCTGCATCGTCTGGTAGCGCGCAACTTCAAACAACTTTCGGAAGTCGCACTTCAATTTCCGGCCCAGGGCACCATCCTTATCGAAGGGCATAATGAAGCGGGCAAGTCATCCCTTTTTGAAGCCGTCTTTTTTGCGCTTTATGGGCAACCACTCACCAGTGACCGTGACTATAAGATAGAAGACCTGCGCAGCTATAACGAAGATATCTTAGAAGTCGAGTTAGAATTCTCTATTGAGAATAGACGCTTTTCTATCCGCCGCAAAGTTGGCAAAAGCCACACCGTAAAATTAGTCTGTCCCGCTCTTAACGGTGAGACTGAAACGATTTCTATCCGTTCCGAAGCCAGTCGGCGCATCTTTGAAGAATTACGCCTGACCTCGGATGCTTTGCTTAATACCTGCTTTGTCGAACAGAAGCGACTGGAACGGTTAGAAGACCTGCACGCCGAAGCTCGCCGTGCCACCATCAACGAACTGCTGAACCTGCGCGTCCTCACCCAGTTAGAAGCCGAATACAAAGTCACTAAAGAAGACCGTGATACGCTCGACACGCTGCGCAAGAGCGTTCATGTGGCACGTTTAGATGCAGCCCTGCCCGACTTAGAGAAGGCTGTGCATTCCGCGCAGCAATGTCTACTCTATGCACGCCTCTGCGAAGCCGCAGCCAGACAGGAGCAATGGCAACAAGACGTAGCAGCAGCGGCCCAACGGCAGCAGGAGATAGCAGGGGAACGGGCCACCATTGCGCAGAGTTTAACGACAGCCACAAAATTGCAAGCGCAGTTAGATGCCGTTGATGCGGAGTTAGCCTGGCGTTTAGAAGCCTGGCAAGAGACGCGCACCACCTACGAGCAAGCAACAGCACGCATTGAAACCTTACAACTACTACAATCAACCCTACCCCAACGCAAGGCAAAACTTTACCAGTGGCGCGAGCTAAAAGAAAAACTTGCTCGTTTGGAAGCTTTAGAAAAACATGGGCTGGAATTACAGTTAACCCAGCAGCAACAGCAAGCGCGGTTAGAGCATTACGATCAAGTCTGGCAAGACTGGCAAAAGGGTGAAGTTATGCTTCAAGCTTTGATCTGCCAGCGACAGAATATGCAAACCGCGTTAATTCAGGCCGAAACGCAATGGCAAGAATATCAAGCTGCCGAGCAAAGATTATCCCGCCTGGCTTTGTTGCAACAACATCTAAAGGTCGCTGAGGCTGCGGGGCGCGAAGTGCAAGGAATAGAAACTCTGCTGGCCCAGGCACAGAATCACGCCGCGCTACTGCCAGAGTTACAATCACGCCTGGTAAATTTAGAAGCAGCCGAGCGTCGCCTGCGCCTGGCCGAAGAAACTCGCCACGCCGTGCAACAAGTTGAAGCGTCTCTCACTCACACAGCGCGGCAACAGCTACCAACGCAACTTATTGCTTCTATCCTGGCCGATGTTCAGGCTCAAAGAGAAGCGACTCAGGTACGCATTGAATCTTCGCCCATTGAAGATGTCTTTGCCTCACAAGTGCTGGCGACTTTAGACAAAGTCACTCGCCATGCTGAATTACTGCGAGAAACTCTGGTGGATGGTGAAGCTATTGAGGCAACTGACCGCTTAGAGCAACTGAGTCAAGAACAACAGCGATTGCAAGCCGAACTGCAAGCCGCCGCTGACTTGCCACAAACCTTGCAGGAGTTAGGAGTCGCCCCTGACCTCGATAGTGTGCGGGGTGCTTTGCAAGCCTTACGTCATAAGTTAGAGGATTGCACCACTCATGCAGCCATGCTTGATTCCTTGACTCTTCAGCACAACGAAAAATCTATTCAATGGGAGCAAGAGCAGCAGCATGTCACAGTTTTGCTACAGGAATTAGCCTTATCAGATAAAGATACTGCTGTTTGGTTAGAGGCGGCCACTCAAGAACATGCCGCTCTCCAGGCAGTCCTTATCGAGCAAGCAAGCGCGAACTTACCAGAACAGGTGCGCCAGGCCCGTGAGACCTTGGGACAAATCGATAAAGAGCAAGCTCGCTTGGAAGCAGAGCAGCAAAGCCGCAAGGCTGAATTGGAAAAGCAGTCGCGCTCCACGTTAGAGGCAGAGCTAAATCAATCAGTGCAGCAGATAAGGGCAAACAGCACAGAGCAGGAATTGCTCAAGGATGTACGTCCGGTTTTACAGCAAAATGATTTACCGCTTACTGCATCTGCTTTGCAAACTCATTTAGCTCTTTTAGAACAACAATGGCAGCAAGATCAAGCAGCCGCCCAGGAATTACCCTCAGTTCAGCAAGTGGGACAACAACTGGCAGAGACGCTATCAAATAAAGCCAGAGAATTTGGCCAAGCCTGGCAAGCAGTCTTGCACAACGAACCACCGGAAGTTCTGAGCGATGCCGCAGCCCGCTTACAGCAGATCAGACTGATAATTACGAATGATTTAGCTCAACTCCATCCAGCAACTTCTCGCGCCAGGGATAGCGAGTTACAGCAACAAGCCGAGAGCTTGAACCAAATTATCATTACGCGCCGCCATCAACAAGAAGAAGCACAGAACGAGCAAGTTGTGCTGTGCCAGGAACTGGGCATTGACGCTGCTAAGCCGCTGGAATATCTTGCCACTCGTTATCCAGAATTTGGACAAGCGTCGCAACACGACTCGCCAGCCTGGGAGAGAGTATTGCATGAACGTCAGGAGGCTGTGCGCGATAACCGTAGCCAACGTCGGGCAGAAGCTCAGGCTTTAGGGGTAGGAGAAGAACCACTTGATTTAAGTGAAGCAGAAACCGCACGCAATGAAGCAGAAAAGCATATTGCGGTTAAGCGACGGGCCAGCGAGATCGTCAACCGCACCCGCCAATCCATTGTGAGCCGCGTCATGCCGCTGACGATGCAGAATATGCGTCAGTTGTTGCCTTTGCTTACAGATGGCCGCTATCAGGATGTGCTGTGGGATGAAGAGAATAATTATCTGGCCGTGTATGACAGCCGCGCCCATGCGTTTCAACGCAAGCGAGTTTTTTCCGGCGGCGCACGAGACCAAATCTCCCTGGCTTTACGTCTCGCCTTTGCATTAGCCACTTTACCTGGTGAGCATAATATCCGTCCCGGCTGGTTATTCTTAGATGAACCGCTCAGCAGTTTCGACCGCAGGCGCACTCAAGCCCTGGTAGATTTACTGACCCAGGGCGCGATTCGTCGCCACTTCGCCCAGATATTTCTGGTGTCCCATAGCGAGTCTTTCGAGCCTGCACAATTTGATTACCGCTTGCGCTTAGAAGGTGGTCACATTGTAGAAAGCACCCTACCGGAGAAAAACTAAATTAACCACAGAGACACAGAGGTTTTGAGAGGGGGACGAGGATAGCAGAGCGAAGATGGAGGATAGCAGATGCTCTACCAGAGGTCTTTCGATTTTCTAACCTCTATTCTCCATCCTCAAAATCTCTGTGTCTCTGTGGTTAAAAGCGTTAGGAGAATATATGCAATTGACTTGGTTTGGCCATGCGGCATTTTTGATTGAGACCCAAACACCCGACGGCACCGTGAGGATTATTACCGATCCGTTCTCGTCTCAAACCGGTTATGCGCCGATTAATGAAAGTGCGGATGTCGTCACGCTCTCGCATGAAAACCCTAAATATCATTCGTGCTTAACAGAGCTTCAAGGGCAACCTGAAATCGTGCAGGGGTTGGAAATTGTGGGTCAAGTTGTCGAGACACATGGCCTGCGCATTGGGGCGGTGCCTGTCTTTGAAAGCTACGACTTTGAACAGCGTAAAGGCGAAGGGCCAAATACCATGATCTGGCTTGAAAGCGAAGGGCTGCGTGTGTTGCACATGGGCGATGTGGGTCATCGGCTGGATGACACTTCACTTGCGGCCTGTGGCCCAGTGGATATTCTGTTGGCACCAACTGGGGGTAAGCCAACTATCGGATTGGCAGACCTGCAAGATTTCATCCATCGCTTACAGCCCCGCCTGGTGCTACCCATGCATTACGGCACCGCCAAAGTGGATATGAAGATTCTGCCTATCGGGGCTTTCACGGCGTTGTTTTCGGCGGAACAGGTGCAACACGTAGCTGCGCCAACTTTGGTGGTCTCGCCAGATGAGTTAGCTGCCTACTCGACACCCCAAATTCGCGTCTTGCAGCACGCTCGATAAGACGATGTTACCTCAATCTCTATTATTTAAGCCGCTTTGCCATCTACCCCACGAACGAGATTAGCGACAGTCGTCACAAGCTGTTCCGGGTCAAGTGGCTTAGCAATGTGTTGTTGATAGCCTGCGCGTAGCACCTTTGCACGGTCTTCATCTTTGGCATAGGCCGTGACAGCAAGCGCGGGAATTGTGCCGCCGCGTTCTGGCTTTAAAGCGCGCACGCGCCGGATAAGAGCATAACCGTCTTCATCTGGCATTCCAATGTCGCTGAGCAGGATGTCTGGCTTTAAGTTATCTATGGCTTCCATTGCCTGCGCCACTGAGGCAACAGTTACCACTTCCGCGTCGCAGTTGGTCAGAATTGTGGAAACGAGAAATCGTGCGTCTGGCTCATCATCCACGACCAACACATGCAAGCCCGCTAAGGATGGAGGACATGACAAATTATCCAACGTGCCGTCTGTTTGCTGTGTCGGGGGCTTGCCATCCAACATGTTAATAGCATGAGCTGTCCTCTCCTGACCAACTTCTCCACTAAGCACAGCAGTGGTGGCTTCGTCCTGTACAGCGTCACGGGGCAGTTGGACGACAAAAGTTGCGCCGTGCCCTTCACCTTCACTCTGCACTCTTACTTTTCCGCCATGCAACTCCACTAGATGATGCACAATGGCTAACCCCAGACCCAAGCCACCGAAGGCTCGTGTCATGGAGGAATCCGCCTGGCGGAAGCGGTCGAACACATGGGGCAGAAATTCGGGGTTAATACCCTTCCCGTTATCCCTCACGGTAATGTAAGCCCAATCATTGTCCTGGCTTAGTTCTACCACGGCCCAACCGCCAGTCGGCGTAAATTTAATGGCATTGGAAAGCAGGTTCAAGACGACCTGTTGCAACCGGTGCGGATCACCAGAGATAGCACTCACATCAGGCTGGAATTCTGTGCGCAGTGTAATTTCCTTAGCTTCGGCAGAGGGGCGCACCGATTCTAAAGCCGCTTCAATAACGCTCTGCAAATCAACCGCGCGCAGTTCCAAGCGCAGCTTGCCCGTAATGGCACGGGAGACTTCCAGTAAATCTTCGATCAATTGCGTCTGGGCTTTGGTATTACGCTCGATGGCTTCTAAAGCCTGCGTTGTCATTGTCTCATCAAGTCGCCCGGAGCGGAGCAAGTGAATCCAGCCGACCATAGCCGTCAGCGGTGTGCGTAGCTCATGCGAGAGCGTGGCCAGAAACACGTCTTTGGCGCGGTTAGCTTCCTGGGCCTCGCCATACAGGCGGGCATTATCTACGGCCAGGGCAGCACGCCGCGCCAGATTCTCCGCAAGGTTTAAATCAGCTTCAGTATAAAGACGCTCCGATTCCGAAATGCCAAAGGAAATCGCACCCAGGGTGCGGTCGCGCGCCACTAAGGGCACAACCATGCCCGATTTGAGATATAGCTCGCGCAAGATGTTCAGGTGTTCTGCATCGCGTGCGACTGCTTGTAAGAGGGCTTCGGGAATCTGGTCGAAGATGGCTGATTTACCACTGCGGATCACGCGCGGAATACCTTCGGGATCATCCAGGTGATTGGGATAGCGGTGGCTCACCGCCCAGCCGTAACTCACCTTAGCCGGGTCAACATGTGCTACCGCCACGCGACGGAGTGATTCATTTTCCTCTATGATGTCAACGACACACCAGTCGGCCAGTTGTGGCACCACCAAACGCGCCACGCTCGCCAGGGTTTCCTTGTAGTCCAACGAAGAAGCGAGAACCGCACTGGCTTGAGCCAGAAATGCATCCCTTCGCTGCTCCTCTTGGGCTGCGCTATAAAGACGGGCATTATCCACAGCCAGCGCGGCACGGCGTGTCAGGTCTTCGGCCCGTGTCAAATCAATGGCGTTGTAGCGGCGGCTCCCTTTGGTAGATATAAAGGAAATCGCGCCCAAGATATGATCTCGTGCCATCAATGGCACAATCATCGCGGATTGGAATTTCAATTCGTCGCGCAGAATGCGCAGATGGTTTTCGTCCTGCGTAATAGCCGCTAAAAATTCTTCTGAAAGTTCTGGCAACAACACGGACTGCCCGGTCTCTAACACTTCCAGGGCCGGATGTGGCAGTCCCGGTGCTGGCGGGTAACGGCGCTGCAATTCGTGCATTAAGTCTTCTTGCACAGGATCAGCATGGGCTACGGCCAGACGGCATACCGCACCATTCTTTTCGACCATATCAACGATACATAAATCCGAAAGATGGGCTACCGCCAGACGCGCTACGCTGGCGAGTGTCGTTTCGTAATCCAGCGAGGCAGCTAACAACGCACTGGCTTCAGCCATAAACTGATGCTCGGCCTCGGCGTTACGACGCGCTGTAATATCATGCAAAATGTTAACGGCTAAGCTAACCTCTCCCTGTTCGTCACGGATAGGCGTGGCCGTCACCAGTGACCACCGCTCCTCCCCGGTCGCCACCACGCGATACCGAATGAGGGTCTCTGGGGCCGGACTGCCCTGAAACACCAGTCGGCCCGGCAGCTTTTCTAAAGGAAAAGGTTGCCCCGCCTCATCCATCATTTCAAATTTACCGAGGATTTCCTGGATTGGGGCTTCTAGTAATGCTTGGGGCGACTCATAACCTAATAATTTGGCAGCAGCAGCATTAACATAGACGAGCTTTCCAGCAGCATTCTGCACCGTGATGCCATCGGCCACACCGCCCAGGATGGCCTGTAGCTGGTCACGCGAGCGACTCAACTCCTCTTCAGCGCGTTTATGCGGGGTGATGTCCAAAACGAAACAGACTCCGGTAAATTTCTTATGATCGAGAATGGCCGCACCGCTCAACAACCAGATGCGGCTGCCATCCTTGCGCCGACACTGCTTTTCATAGGTAGGACAAATTCCCGTCCGTATTAATTGTTCAAAAGCTTCATTATCTAGATGCTTATAAGGTGGCAACGTTAAGTCTGGCCAATGCACCACACCAGTGACCAATTCATCACGAGTGTACCCTAGCATCCGGGTTAGAGTATCGTTGACCTCGGTAATGTCCCCTCTGGCATTAGCGAAAAAGATACCAATGAGTCCAGATTCAGACAAATGTCGGAAGCGGCCTTCACTCTCTCGCAACGCGGCCTCATTAGCCAGCATCTGCTGTGCATTGGCTTCAGCGCGTTCCTTGGCCACCCGCAATGATCCACTGAGCCAACTGATGAGCAGACCTTCTAAAACAAATAATGTCAGTTCAAAAATTTCTGCAAGATTATTGTTATTGAGTGCATGTAAGAAAAAATAATAAGCCAAAAAAGCCGAGAGTGCCGTGGCCAGCAGCCCTGGCCCCCAGCCTCCGAACCACGCACTAAGGGTTATTGCACCAAAAAAGAAGAGAAACGGTCTGTCATGGCCGATATAAGGCTCTAATCGCAGCTTAACAAATAATGCACCCAGCACGGTGCAAACTGCGACGATGTAACTTACCATCGGACTTTGCATCCAGGAGGAGCGCATTTCTCGTTGCATGTTGCGTTGTAGAGGTTAATTGCCTGGCTAACAAAGCATTTTTGACATTTGCCTTTACTTAACCCACTGTAACAAATAGAAGCTGACCTAACTGTAGATTAAGCCATGTCAACCTTGCTCTGCTAAGTTTTGGCCTTTTCAATAAAGTCTTGGGGATTGCTATTAAATCGCTTCATCATCTCATATTAGGTCGTGTCAGGTGCGGGGGCCGTGCTGAATTTGCGTCACAGCGCGATTGAATTTATGGGTGACTCTGGGCCATAAATTGATACTGAAGTAAAGTACGGTGCCCGTGACCACACAAGCCACCGCACAGGCCGCCATGCCCTGCCCCAGGGTATGGCGCTTACGCGTAACCCGCGCCCAGATTAAAGCTGGAATTAACCACACGATGCGCCATACACCGATGCCCGGCACGACGATGATAGCCGCCAGCACCGTCGCAGAAAGTACTGCGACGTGCATCGAGATTTTCCAGAAAGAAGTAATCCAAGAGAGGATAATGCCATTGACCGCGAGGACAATGCCAATACTATAGACTGCGGGCGGCGCATGAATCTGGCGCAACACCAGGGCACCGATAAAGCAGGAGGCTATGGCCACCATGAATGGCCCGCCTCGCTGCTCGCGCTCCATCACATGCACATCGGTAATCTTGCCGCGCAAAATTTGAATCACCACATAAAGTGCGGGCGTTACAGTAGAAAAGAAAACACTGAGCGATGTCCAGAGAATTAGTTGTCTTTTGCTGGATGGCTGTGAGGCCACAATGCCAACGGTGCCTGCCGGGATAACCAGATAAGGCGATAGCAACGCCGAAAGTGCAAAAGCCGCAGTCTGATATAGCACCACTAAGGGCGGTTGAGCCACTGGCACGGCATCTCCTGTTGCCGCCACTGGCGGTTGGGCTACCAATGGTGGCTCACCAGTCGGGATAGCCACTTCACTGGCGGAAGAACGCGGCTCAGGAGAATCAGAGGAAAGCATAGTCATACGGGTAAGGTAGTCGGGCCATGTCCCAGCACAGGCGAATTCGCCGAAATTATACCAATCTAGCTTCCAGCGCAAACCGACCGTGCCGTCAGTGTAACGATGGAGTCACAGCCTTGTCAAAATTTGTGCCAAAGAGCTTTAGCCCATCTCAAATCAAATGACACGAAACGCACTGTTGGCCATAACTTTGCACTGAATAGCGTTATACAAATGCGTTGGTCGCGCCACGTTGGTTCTCAATATTGGATAGAAACCAATGTGATCTGGCTCATGTAGGGGTTATCATGAAAACAGAATTCGAGGCTGAACCTGTCCGTCCGTTATTTCAATTGCCACTTTCAAATCAGCGCAGGGGGCGTGCCCTCACACGTCGTAGGGTAGGCAGCCACCGGCATTGGAGTGGGCACGGCTTTACCCTCGTGCAAATGCTTGTCGTGTTGAGCATCATAGCGATTATGGCGGCCACCCTGCTGGGTCTGGTAGGTAAAGCCCGCGCTACCGCGCAAAAAGCGCAATGCGATGCGCGCTTGAAAGCTATTGTGTTAGCCTGGGATGCCTATCGCCAGGAACATGGGCATTCCCCGCTCAGCCTCAAACAATTGCGCGATGCTGGTTATCTGCCCGCAGATTTGATGCGTTGCCCGGCTGACCCACGACCGGAAGGGGCCGAAAACGATGAGGATTACCTGATAATCCGCGCCCCGCGTGACAAGCAGGAGTTTCCCCTTATTGTTTGTCCCTTCCACGAAGGCAACGGGCACGCCGGTGCCCAGGGCTTCGTAGGACGTTACACGACTCAATATAAGGCAGCGCCAGCGATTCTAGTGGGCGCGAATGATACCACGGTGCAACGCCCCCAAGACACACAGCCAATTGCGGCGACCCAGGGTATGGAATTGCATGGCGGCGACCGCATCCGCACCGGGGCACAAGGTTCAGCAGTCATCCGCTTTGCCGATGGCACCACTTCCGATAGCTCAACAGCTACACTTGAGTCCAATAGTGACCTCACTGTTTTACAATCATTTTTAGATGGACAACTCTCTGGCCCCTGGTATACGGTGGTGCGGCAAAGAGCGGGGAAGGCATTCTATCACGTCCATAAGCCCAACAACTTTGATGTCGTCACCCCCACAGCCACCGCGGGAGCGCATGGCACTGACTTTAGCATTGAAATCGGCACTGGCCCCGGCAACACAGACATATTGACGGTCACTAGCGGTGAGGTTTGGGTGAGTAACCCACAGAAAATAGTAAGAGGCTTGCTTAATCCAATATTACCGGGGGGAACTTTAACCTTACCGATTCTCAATATACCTTTGCTTTGATGCACCCATTGGAGTAAAGATTTCAAGACCCAATTCAACAACCGCCCAGCTTAGAACCTAGCTGGACGGTTGTTGTCTTACCATTACAAGTGCAGACAGAAGTTCACGCAGCTATGCTTTAACGAGTACACTGACTCTATCTACTGCTAACGTCCAACTAATTATTATTGCCACCTGTTTGTTGTGCTCATGCGCCCTTTTCAGCGATTGCGATTAGTTCCTCGATTTCGACAAGGCTTGTTGTTGAGCGTGCTTTGCGCAACCCTGATTGAAGTTCTCTTTCTTTTACACTGGCTGGATGGGCTGCGCTTCAGCACCCTGGATGCTTTATTTTGGGCACGCGGGCCACGTTTTCCTTCTGGCAATATCGTACTCTTAGTAGCCGATGATGCGACTGTGGCACGGGTGGGAAGATGGCCCCTGCCGCGCAGCATTTACGCCGATGTCGTGGAGCGGCTGCAACATGCCCGTGTTAAAACCATCGCGTTTGACATACTATTTTCCACTCCGGCCTATACCCCCGAAGACGATGCCCGCTTAGCTCATGCCTGTAATATGGCACAACGCGTTATCCAGGCCGCGGTGTTCCACGTTCCGCTCTACTACAATCCGACTTTGCCGGTGAGCCTGGCCGATGATTCGCGTCTCCAACAATCGGGCTTTAATGTAACAGACCACCATGCTCCGGCCCGTCCTGCGGTATGGGCCACCTCCGCGATTCCAGCATTGCAACACAGCGCATCCCTCGTCGGGCATATTAACATTCGCCCTGAAGCGGATGGTGCCTTGCGTCACATACCTCATCTCATTCGCTATAAAAACCAGATTTACCCTTCACTCTCCCTGGCGGCGGCAGCACACTTCCTGGACTTAAAGCCGCAGGACATCATCGCGGAGAGCAATCAAGTGCGTCTGGGGAATCGGGTGGTGCCGCTCGACAAAAATGGTGAAGCCTGGATTAACTGGGCGGGAGGCAACCGCACCTTTCCCACTTATAGCTTCAATGAACTCTTCGATGGGCGCGTGCCCGCAGAATCCCTCAAGGGGCGCATCGTCTTAATTGGCACCACCGCAGCGGGAACGTTTGAATATCGGGCGACACCTTTTTCCACCGTTCAACCCGCCATTGAGCTACAGGCCAACGCCTTAGATGACATCTTAATGAACCGGCCTCTACAGGAGGCTCCACCCTGGCTCCAACTGAGCCTGCTGTTTGGCTTTGCCCTGCTCACGGGTGCCTTGACCTCACCCCGGCGCGCACTGGGTGGCACCATCTGGATTTTTGGTTCGGGAGTGATCCTCTGGCGGGTTGCAGTATGGGCTTTGGATCAGCACAACACGTTCCTGCCCGTCATGGAGCCGTTTTTAGCCGGGGCACTGACTTTTGGCGTGACAACGGCCCTGAACTATCGCCAGGAATGGGAAGCTAACTGGCGTGCGGACGCGGCAGTGGCGACTCTGGCACGCGGGGGCGCAGTGATGGCCTCCGGTCATGACCGCGACCGCCTCCAGGTTGAGATTCGTGCTACAGCGCGGGAAGCCCTGCAAGCGCGCGAAGTTTTCTTAGTGCTACACGAGACAGCACCCACTGGAATGCGCGGTGATTCACTACTGCATGAAATTGTGCAACAGGTTGTCGCTGGCAAAAGTACCCTGCTCTGGCCTCTGGCAGCAGACTACTCCGGGTTTCATCAGAATGGGGATGGTGGTGACAATAATATGTCCCCAGAAAAGCAGCCTGCTGCACCCAAGAAATCCAAGTGGCTCAGTAGGGCCAGCAGCAACCGCAACTCCAAGCCAACGGCTTCGTTAAATGGGGCTACAGATATTAAAGAGAAATCTCTCTTCCCTCTCCTGGAAAAACTCTGCGCTGAGCTTGATATACAAGATGCCTCGACAACTTTGCTGCCCGTGCTGCGGCATGGCACGCACACTGTCGTGGCGGCTCCATTACCGAGAGGGAAAGGTAATCCCGACGAGGCTCCCGAAGGTGAACGCCGGTTTAGTGGTGCTCTGGTAGCCGTAGGACGCCGCGATGGACATCCCTTCACGGCACGCGATGCCACCTTGCTAGAAACCCTCGCCGAACAAGCCGGATTAGCTTTAGAAAATCTTGAATACTATGAAATCTTACGGCGGCGCATCGCTTTAGCCAACCGCGATTTACAGGACGCCTATCAACTCTTAGCCGAGCAAAGCACCAAGCTTTACGCGGCTATTGAAAGCATTGATGATGCGCTTATTATTAGCGATGAAGAGAACGATGCGCTCTTTGTCAATGCGGCTACTTCCCGCGTGCTGTTGGATGCCGTACCGCAACTGGGCGAGAGCGTGCCCGAAGTGCTGCGCGATTGCGGGCTTTTAGACTTAGCCGACCTCTTTGAAAAAATCAAGCACAACGATAACCCACTTGATATTGAAAAGATATGCGCGGAAGCCAGCCGCAGTACAGCCGCTAACGAAACACCGCGCATCTTGTCCGCACAATTGACGCCCTTAGTGAGTGACGATCAGCGCAAGTTAGGAGCGATGTTAGTGGTTGCTGACGTGACCGCGCAACGCGAGTTGGACAAGATGAAATCCGACTTTATCGGTTTCGTAGCGCACGAACTCAGGACGCCCCTCACCAGCATTCTGGGTTATGCTTCGCTCTTGCAAACCGCAGCCGATAAAGTATCTGCCGAACAGCGGGGAGAGATGACCGAAGTCATCATGCGCCACTGTCGTCGCCTGGATCGTATGGTCAGCGAATTGTTAGATGTATCACGTTTGCAGGCGGGACGCGGCATCACCCTGCGCCGTGAAGCGGCGAATCTGGCAGAACTGTGCCAGCGCGTACTCGACGACCAGAAGACGGCGCTCCGCTACTCACAAAAAATTGAGCTTAAATTTGAGTGCTGTGAACAGCCTCTATTAGCTTATATAGACCCCGACCGCATGGAACAAGTCATTATTAACCTGGTCTCTAACGCCGTTAAATATTCACCCCAGGGCGGCACCGTGACTTTGAGTTTGTGCAAAGAGGCCGATACCATTACTCTGTCGGTAACGGATACAGGCATGGGGATGTCAGAAGAGCAAATGGGGCAACTCTTCCAACGCTTCTATCGCACCCCGGATGCCATCGCACGGGGCATTAAAGGCACCGGCTTGGGGCTTTATCTCGTCAAGCAGTTAGTCGAAGCCCATGAAGGTCGTATTGATGTCACAAGCCGGGCCGGGCGCGGCACCACCTTCTCTGTGACCTTGCCCCAACAGATACCAGCAGGAAAGGATGAAGGATGAAGGATACCACAGACCCCCACCCAACCTCCCCCTTAACAAGGGGGAGATTCTATGGTTAGCGTCAAGGGGGCGAGGAC
The DNA here is from genome assembly GCA_019239895.1 of Abditibacteriaceae bacterium. Classification (GTDB taxonomy): domain Bacteria; phylum Armatimonadota; class Abditibacteriia; order Abditibacteriales; family Abditibacteriaceae; genus JAFAZH01. The sequence continues at coordinate 70,859 of JAFAZH010000026.1, forward strand.
TGATTTTGCTGATAAACCCGCGCCGGATCGTAAGTGGTGCCATGTTTATGCAGTGACCAGGCCAACCGCGCCAACTTGCGGGCTACCGCACACAGTGCTGCTGTCGTGGCTAA
>JAFAZH010000052.1 GCA_019239895.1 Abditibacteriaceae bacterium
GAAGTCGTAACAAGGTAGCCGTATCGGAAGGTGCGGCTGGATCACCTCCTTTCTGGAGTTATTCCTATCTCGAACCTTGTAAGTGAACACTGTAAGGTGAACACCTACATCAGTAGAGACATAACTCAACCAATTACCTGCACTTCATCATGGCTGCCCTTGCTCTTGACCAGCAATGGTAAACGCTATTCAGTTCTCAGTGCCTATTTCCTTCATCATGGCAAAGAGAGAAAGCCCGATCAGAAACTCTGGTCGGGCTTTTGTGTTTAACGTGTTATGGTTTGACTAATATGATTTGCGTGGGATCAATACCCTCACGAGTAAAGAGTATTGGGGTGTCGGCTTCATAGACGTTTTCTGCCATCAAGAATGCCTTGGCTTGGTCATAAGCAGATTTAATAGAATGTCCAAAACCAATCGCCGAATAAAATTGAGCAGAGAAATTTCGAGCAGCTTCATCTTCAATAGAGGCTGCCATACCAATAGCAGCATCAATATGCTTAGTCATTTCCTCAGCTTGATTTTTGGAAAAGCAGGTGTTGAAAACTACTACACGAAGATTTTCAGCAGTTGAAGCAAGCATCGCAACAATGGCTGTTTTGCTAACAGCTTTTGCATTACCAGCCGTATCTAAGAAAATAATTTCATCCGTATCGCTGCCGTGACCACTAAAATGAACAATGTGGGGTTTATGTTCATTCATGGCATCAAGTAGATCAACTGACCTTACAGCCCAAATCGACTCAAGTTCCACTGAGTCTCGATGTTCGGAGGCACGAATACGCGCAGCGATAGAACGGGCTTCCTCATCCAAACTTAATTTATATTGTGAGTCTTGCGGGTCTGCGGCACAAAATAAGACTTTGATTTTCGAGGGAAGATGACGCAGATTAGCCATTCTCTCAGTATGCCTCAAGTGCGATTGAATAGCAGTTTGACGTTCCATCTCCCTTGTAATTTCCCGTCTGTTACGCAACTCATTATCATGTCTCTTTTTGGCATCATCATTTTGTCGTCTCAACTCTTGTTCCTGTGCGCTTTGAAGACTCTGGCTTGCACGAGCTAAGTCACGTTGTTTGTCACCAATACGCCGTTCTAAATCGCCGACTTTAGTTTCTATGCGAGCCGCTTCGTGTTGCTTAGAACTAAGCTGTGATAATTTAGAGGACGCTGAACTGAAACTTTGTGATGACGAATTAAGGCTACGCAAAATTGAGCTAATTTCGTTGTTTATCCTTCCTAACTGCTGACTCTCTTGCCCTATTTGGCGGCGCAGGTCGCCAATGTCCCTATTCAACCTCGCAACCTCATTCTGGTAAGTACTAATAGACATGGTATTAGTCCTGGTTCATAGCACGTTTTAGAAGGGGTGAAACGTAGGTTACATAAGCATACTCAGATCCTTCACGTCCTAATTTTACCCATCCAAGAGCAGCAAAAAACCGAAGCCCATTATGCACAACAAGAAATGGTTGTTGGATTCCATCTGCTATTTGCTTCACTGCTGCATTTTGAGAATCTTCCAGTGATAGAAGCTGAGTGCCTACTCGCTCCAAAACTTCATCAAAGTTGGAAATGAACCGCCGACAGGCTTCATCTGTACCTTGTGTTGTGAGTTGCACACTATTTGGAAGGTTTGATCTATTAAAGGTGAACATTCCGTCGAGAAAACCGAGATCAACCAAGCACAAGATCGAGTCAGACGCTTTTTCTTTAGAGCATCCGCTTGTTATACAATCGTCCAAAATAGATTGAGTTGCATAATGTTGATTGTATGTGCCCTTTAGATCTTCTTGGAAGAGGGTGTTCAAAACAAAGAGGTCGGTCTCGTTAAGTTCAATACCTAATCTCATTCTGATTCTCCTTATCTTGATGCAAATCTAGATGCCATGCCGACGATGCTATCAAAAACCACAATACGAGGGGTTGGTTTGTAGATTCATCGTTATCTTTCTTTAATGACTGAGAGGCTATAACGAATATTCGCCTGACCTCCCCCAAGGTCAATGACAATATTCCAGTAGGCACTTGAAGGAACGGAAATCTTCGCAGGAAAGTACTTGAAATGTCCACCGTAGTAATGGTAGCTACTACCTCGTTTGTAAGAAGAGAAATCCGAGTCACTCATAATCATAAAGTTGCATTGTGTGTCGCATTGCAACACAATAATATCTCCTGCATCGTAATAATCTCTTTGATGTAGAAAGTCCATGATTTTAATCACCTCAGATTCAGAGGGGATTGTATCATATCAGTGAAATCAAATCAAGGAGTCTTTATTGAATCAAAGAAATACCTGCGTGGACCTTGACTGCTTGAACACCGGTCGGTTCTCCGTGCCCTATTCCTCCTCATCGGTAGGTAATGAAAAAAGCCCCACCAGTTGATTCTGGTGGGGCTTTTTTCTTTTAGAGGGACAGCCCTCCACCCAACCTCTATCGGAAAGGGAAAGGAGACAGGGTTAGATACTAAACATTCCTGCGCAAGCCAAAAGGCTGGCTGTCCTTGCGCTGTTCAATAGTGCGTTTGAGGTAGCGGATAACACTCGGTATTCGTTGCGGCAAATCTCCAGCGATAACCGAATTATCTCCCAAGTCCTTCTGCGCTGCTTCCATTGCTTGAGTCAAGATATGCACGCCCCAGACAGAGGCAGTAATCGGCTCAACTTTCTGGGCCAGGAACGCTGCCACAATTCCACTCAAAACGTGACTGCTGCCACTTACCTGGAGGCCACAAGCCTCGGTCGTGTCTTTGTATTGTGTGCCATCAGGCGCGATGACATGGGGCGCACCCTCGCTGTTAGCCATAACAATGTGCGTTGCGTTGCGCTCCGCTGCCTGCTTGCCCCAAGAGTCCAGAGAGTCCGCTGCATTACCTGCGGAGATTTGAGACACAATCCAAATTCGTGTCGCCGTGCTGTTGCTATTCTGTTTTGCTTTGCGCTTAGATACATCCGCGGTGGCATGATCGGCTACCAAGGGCAATGACATCTCATCCAAAACTTCCTGCAACTGGCGAATGTTCGCTTCATCACGGGGTGAGCCGGGACTCAAAACAGCCGCTGTGCAAGCGGCGGCTTGTTCCTTGAGCAGACCAAGACCATCCCGCTCCACGGTGCCATTGGGGGACTCTGGCAAGGGGATTGGCAGCACTTCTGGATGCATAATGCTTATTTGCAGCGCAATACTTTCCGGGGCAGCTAAATAGACTTCGATGCCGCAACGCAGGGCAGCACGAGCCGCTAAAATAGCCGGGCCGGGTTGATGTTTTGACCCGACTACAACGAGCATTGCGCCACGCTGTGGGCGTTGACCCTTTGCAGGCGTCTCCGGCAAAGGCATCGCTTTCAAAAGGTCGGGGTTAATAATCTTCGGTTCAGTTTCGCTCATCATAGCTCCATCCGCTTATGCAGTTTTCGTTAAAGCTGGGCACGACACCAGCGGAGCAGGGTAGATATTTCAATGACCTGCACCTGTTGGAGCCAGTCGCTCTGGAGCTGGCCCCGACGCGCCATTTCACAGCGGCCTACAAATTCCATCGGCACCCAGGTGGCAGCCCGTTGCAGTGCTTGGACAAATTCTGCCACTTCTGGTTTTGCCACTTCCGGTGCGGGTTCGCCTTGCAGGGCCGCTAACACATTTTCGTAAACATCAGCAAAGGCCGGATGCGCACCCGTTCTACGCCACCAATAGTGAGAGTTGGCGGCATCGCCTTCGCGCCGGTGCATAATCGCGTGCCAGAAGCTTCCCGTAGCATTTTCTAGACCTTGTGAGATGGAGTGCGAAGCCTCTAAATCATCATTCCACAGGAGCAACCCGGCGCGGCAAGCGGCTACCTTATCCGATGCTGCGGCACTGGCCTCTGGCCCCAGAAAATCAGCCGCCGAGGACATTTTAATCTGTTGTGACAGAGTATTATTCCAGGGTTGGGTTGGGTAGAGGGGCGGTAAAGGCCGACGCTCCTGTAACTGCTGCACGATTTCGTCAAAGGCGGGCATAGATTATTCCTGTAGAGAGTGTCACAAGCATACTCCTCTGTTCATTTTACGATAACGCCATCGGCAGGGCATGTGTTTATGCATGACAGATTCAATGTGATTCAAAGTCACCGTAGAGTGTTTGGATATAGTTAATTTGCGCTGTGCGCGACATAAAGGAACGGTAAGCCATCAATATCCAGACACCCCACGCCAGCGTCATGCCGCCACCCATCGGCAAGGTTAAAGGCTCATCCAGTTTCTCATCGGGGAACGTCTTAATTTCTTCAATTAGTTGCCGTGTGTTCTCCGCCAAATGGTTAAGGGCTTCCTCCCGTGTCCAGGTGGCACGCTCTTGCGCCATGCGCTTAAACAATTCGGGGCCATATTGGATGTTGCCACGCAGCATCCCTGTACACAAGGCCGGTGCCTGGGCTGCATCACCCAGTAAGTCCAGCACAGTGCGCCCATTGTCGAGCGGTTTCCAATTCAACTTATCTTCGGGCACCGCCTTGGCCGTGCGCTCCAATCCCACACGCCCAACTTCAATCATCGAAATGATAATGTCCTTGCTCATTGTCTCCTCCGTTACGAATTCAAGTTTGAGTATAGCCTGCTAAGGACGAGAAAAATTTCTGACACCCCTTGACGCTGCTCTCTATCATCTCTATAATACCTTTTGGTTTAGCACTCTACTCATGAGAGTGCTAACGAAGCTTTAAAATAAAGATCAGATTATTGAAGGGAGGACGTTTAACAATGGCAAGTATTAAACCTTTGGGCGATAAGGTTCTCGTCCAGCCAAGTGTCAGCCAGGAAACGACCGCTGGTGGCATCGTGCTGCCGGACACCGCTAAGGAGCGCCCGCAGGAAGGCAAAGTCGTCGCTGTCGGCCCAGGCCGCACCCTCGACAATGGGGAGAAGGTGCAGATTAGCGTTAAAGAAGGTGACTTGGTGATCTACTCGAAGTATGGTGGCACCGAGATTAAGCTGGATGGCACAGAGTATCTCATCCTCGATGAGAGCAGCCTGCTCGCAGTTAAAGAATCCTAAGCAATATTGACGATTTTCGATTGACGATTGATGATTCAAGTCTATCAGAAAATCAATTCGTCAATCGTCAATCCACAATCGTAAATGGTATAAAGGAGTGAATGAATAATGGCTAAAGACCTTCGGTTTAGCGAAGAAGCGCGACGCGGTTTGGAGCGTGGCGTTAATAAAGTGGCGGACGCTGTTAAAGTAACCCTCGGCCCGCGCGGTCGTAACGTCGTATTAGAGAAAAAGTTCGGTAGCCCGACCATCACCAAAGATGGCGTGACCGTAGCCAAAGAGATTGAATTGGCCGACCCGATTGAAGACATCGGAGCCAAGCTCGTTAAAGAAGTTGCCAGCAAGACCAACGATGTCGCTGGCGACGGCACGACCACCGCCACCGTGTTGGCCCAGGCAATGGTGCGTGAAGGTCTGCGCGTAGTCGCTGCCGGTGCCAATCCCCTCGCTGTCAAGCGTGGCATTGACAAGGCCGTCGGCGCTGCCGTGGAGAAGATTCGTGATCTCTCCACTCCCGTGACCGACAAAGAGAGCATTGCTTCGGTTGGTGCGATTGCCGGTAATGACCGCGAGATCGGCGAGTATATCGCTGAGGCGATGGATAAGGTCGGTAAAGATGGCGTTATCACCATTGAAGAGTCGAAGGGCACCGGCACCACGGTTGAAATCGTGGAAGGTATGCAGTTCGACAAGGGCTACCTGTCCCCTTACTTCGTGACCGATCCTGAGCGCATGGAAGCCGTCTTAGAGAATCCCAGCATCCTGTTGCACGAAAAGAAAATCTCCAACGTGCAAGACCTCGTGCCCGTGCTGGAAAAGGTCGCCAAGAGCGGCACCCCCTTGCTCATCATCTCTGAAGATGTGGAAGGCGAAGCTCTCGCTACCCTCGTAGTCAACCGCATCCGTGGCATCCTGAACGTGGCCGCTGTAAAGGCTCCTGGCTTCGGTGATCGTCGCAAGGCGATGCTCGAAGACATTGCTGTCCTGACCGGTGGCACTTTCGTCAGCGAAGACCTCGGCATCAAGCTTGATAACCTCGACTTCAAGATGCTGGGTCGCGCCGAGAAGGTCATCATCACCAAGGACGAGACCACCATCATCAAGGGTGGCGGCACCAAGGATGCCGTGGCCGGTCGCGTGCAGCAGATTCGCAACCAGATCGAGAATACCGACTCCGACTATGACCGTGAGAAGCTCGAAGAGCGTCTCGCCAAGCTTGCTGGCGGCGTCGCCAAGTTGAGCGTCGGTGCAGCGACTGAGACCGAGTTGAAAGAGAAGAAGCACCGCTTTGAGGATGCTCTTTCGGCCACCCGCGCGGCGGTTGAAGAGGGTATCGTCCCCGGTGGCGGCTCCACTCTCGTGCAGGCTGCCATTGCACTGGACAAGCTGAAAGCTGATGACAGCGACGAGCAGGTTGGTATCAACATCGTGCGTCGCGCTCTGGAAGAGCCACTGCGCCAAATCGCCCATAACGCTGGCATGGAAGGCAGCGTCGTGGTAGACAAAGTGCGCCGTGGCAAAGCTGGTCAGGGTCTCAATGCCCTCACCGAAGAGTATGTTGACCTCGTGAAAGCTGGCGTGGTTGACCCCGTTAAGGTCACCCGCTCCGCGCTCGAAAATGCGGCCTCGATTGCTTCTCTGATCCTGACCACCGAAGTCTTGGCTTCGGAGATCAAGGAAAAGGCTCCCGCAGCCCCCGCTGGTGGCGGTGGCGGCATGGGTGGCATGGACGGTATGTACTAATCTCACGCTCCGGCGGAGGAGCCACCCCAACCTCCGCCGGATGCCAAACAACGCGCCCCGCCGACTTCCTGTCGCGGGGCGCGTTGCGTTTTCTGCCCATCTGCGGTTGACTCAAGGAAGTTCTAACTTAGTTATGCGAATTGAGGTGACGCGGCATGGTGCAATTGGCGCAACGGGCATATCAGGAGGATAAGCAAATCACCCTGCTAAAGAGATGTCAGAATTATCGGCATTGCCCTTGCTCATCCTTAAATGAACTCGGAGAAGATATCTCATGAGCCAGAGAATAGATGCTTTAGCCCAACGTTTTATTGATGCGCTACATACCCTGGAGCAGGGGAGCGGACGCGATGCGGAAGCTTTAGCCAAACTCTTCAGTCAGGACGCCACACTGACAAATTCCACCTTGGAGATACGCCAGCAGCAAGTTAGGGGGCGCGAGCAGATTATGGGGTTTTGGGTGAATTACCGGAGCACTTTAGCTAATGCCCATTCGCACTTTCACCACATCACGCTCAGTGACAAGGCGGCTGGATTGTTCTGGACAACAACAGGCGCAGAGGTTAATGGCCAGCCCGTGAACTATCACGGCGCGACCTTGCTGGAATTCGATGACCAAGGCTTAATTAGCTTCTTTTGCGGTTACTACGACACGCGAGAATTAACCGTTAAAGCTGAAGCCGATAAGGACAATTGATTTTAGCAGGAAGACAGGGGAAAAGGAAAGCAGGAGGGGGAGAAAGGGAGAAGAGGAGAAGGGGAAAGGAATCTTGATTAGAGGGGGATCATCGTGCGTGAGTCAACTCTTGTAGGCTTTCTTTTTTCTTATCTTTCCCCTTCTCCCCATCCTTCTCTTGCTCTCCTTTGCGCTTGTCTTCCTGCTAAAAGAATTCCTAATTGCTTACGACGCGCCGCGCAGCAGCAAAGTGCTCAGTAACAGGTTATGCACGCCGTGCAGTAAAATGCTGTAGCGTAAACCCCGCGTATTAATAACATGCCATGACCAGAGGCCGAATAGAAATTGTGGTAATGGCAGATGAAAGCTTGCGCCGCTGTTGGCGTGAGCGAAGGCGAATAGAACGGCGGCGCATCCTCCCAAACCCCAGAAAACAACCTGCCTGGTAATGTCTTGCATCTCGCCCCAGCGCGACAGACCGCGCATGATTAAGAAGGGCAAGCCCCGAAAAAGCGATTCTTCCAGAACCGGGGCAATGGCCACCGCAAGCACAAAGAGCACAGCAGGATTGATTTTACGCAGCAACTCAATGCTGTGCACATTCTCTGGCGCTGCCAGGAAGAGTTGCAGATGCAGGCTTTGCAGCACCAGGGCCAGCACCATGTTAATGGCCGCTATTGCCATAGCCTCCACCACCGTGCGCCCCGCAGGACCTAAACGTTCATAGAATGATGGATCAGATGGCGGTAAAGCTGGCACCTCTGCGCCTTGAGACTCAGTTGGATTAGGATCGGTAGTCACGGTCTCAGGCTCATGCAATTGGTGTTCCTCTAATTGGTGTGCCGCTCTTGGCATGAAAAAAGCCCAAGTAGTGGCCCCGGTATTTAAGTAGTCTATCCGGCATTTTCATGCAGACTGTTCTGACCGTGGGCCTATTTCTGCTCACTCTGGTGCTGATTCTGGTGCGCCCCTATGGTTTGAATGAAGCCTGGGCCACCAGCTTAGGTGGCCTGCTCATGCTGCTCTTTGGGCTGGAAACCTGGCAACAGGCATGGCGCACCGTAGCCGAGGGAGCCGATGTGCTGGCGTTCTTGTTTACTCTGATGCTACTGTCGGCGTTGCTGGATGCGTCCGGCTTCTTTGAATGGGCTGCCATTCATGCGGCACGAGCGGCCAGGGGCGATGGCAAGACGCTCTTTCGCAATGTTTTTCTCTTAGGGAGCGTCATCACAGCCTTCTTATCGTTGGATACCACAGCCATTATCTTGACGCCGATTGTTTTAGCATTTGTGTCCCGCTTGAAGTTGAAGGCACGTCCGTTTCTTGTGGCCTGTGCTTTTGTAGCGAATACTGCTTCCCTCTTGCTGCCAGTGAGCAATCTAACGAATCTGCTTTTCCTGAGCGCGTTCCAGTTCCGGTTCGCTGAGTTCGCGTTGCGGATGGTTTTGCCGCAGGTGGTGGCCATTGCTGTCAATTACTTTCTCTTTCGGTGGCTGTTTCGCGCTGAATTGCCACCGGGCTTTGAGGTGGACGAATTACCAGAAGCTAATTCAGTGCTGCCGGATGCAGCTTACTTTCATGGTGCCGTATTGGTGCTGGCAGGTGTTCTCATCGGCTATTTCGTTGGTTCACTCTACCATGTCCCGCCCTACAAAATTGCTTTAGTGGGTTGTGGGGTGTTGCTCATCTGGGGCGCGGTGCGCCAGCAGCTTAATCGTCATATTCTGCATGAAATTTCCTGGCCATTATTTCCCTTTGTCATAGGGCTTTTTGTGGTCATTCGTGGTGTAGAGAATCTCGGCCTGGCTCCCATCGCAGCGCGGGGGTTAGAGAAGGTTGGCTCAACTTCACTCCCTCAAATTGTTGCCACAGCTTTTGGCACAGGCATTGGCTCTAATATCGTTAATAATATTCCAATGGCGTTGCTTTCTATTTCCGTGTTGCGTGGCGCACATGCGACACATCCGGCTCAATATGGCGCGTTATTAGGCTGTAATTTAGGGCCGAATCTCACTCTAACAGGTTCGCTGGCGACGATGCTCGTCATTACCGGAGCGCGTAAGAGGGGCGAAGATATGGGCGCGTGGGAATTCTTTCGCGTTGGTATCATAACAACGCCGTTGCTGTTAATCTCCAGTGCTATCGCTCTCTGGTTGACTTTTGCCCGCCCCTGAGATTATGGATGGGACGCAAAACTGCGTTACGCCATGCTGCGCAGCGCCAGCCAACGCAATATAAAAATAGCGTTCAATAGCGCATGAAATTAGCGTCGTCTGCGTTGCGTCCTAATTTATGTTCTATTAACTTGCTCGTTTGGGTGTCTCCCCGTCTGGCAATTTCCAATCACGTTGTGGGCGAAAGGGCAACAGGAAAAGCTGCCCCACCGTGAGTTCTTTTTCATCTCGATAGGCGGGCACGCCAATGGTTATGTCCGCTTGGGCAATATCGCGGCGCAAAGTGTGGTGTAATTTATCCCACCAGGAGAAGATCGTGCCCCAGTTAGAATTGGTCTCATCCAATACAATTGAGTGATGAATGCCGTGCATTCGTGGCGTGACGATAACCAAATTCAAAGCCCTTTCAACACGCACCGGCAAGCACCAGTTGGAATGATGGAACTGACCCGCGCATTCAAAGCACACTTCAAAAGCTAAGAGTGCCCACGGTGTTATACCTGTTAGCAGCACGACGGCCACGCGAAATGCCACCGATAGCAACAACTCGCAAAAATGAAAGCGAGTGGCCGTGCTGACATCCATATCCAGGTCGGTATGATGTACGTTATGAAAACGCCAGAGTAGTGGGACGTTATGGGTAGCGATATGCCACCAGTAATAGGCGTAATCAAAGGTCATGATGCCTGCAACCGCTGCCAGTAGAGGAGGCAGAGTTAGCCAGTGCAGCAGACCAACGTGGTGCTGTGTCGCCCCCCATGCTGCGTAGAGTGGAATGGGAATCAGAACCAGGCGCAACGCAGCAAAGGCGGGTAGGGCAAAGACTATATTGGTTATCATCCGCTGCACCGAGGAGAAGTGCTGGTGCCGTAAGGGTTGCCGCCATTGCAACCACAGGAGTGAGAGAAATACACCCGCCAAAAGGGGTGACGCTTTATGGTCGAAGGGGTGCATCCAGTGATACATGTAAGCGCAGTCTACTCTAGCTCGTAAATATAACGAATAGACAGCAAAGATTAATATCAGTAGCCTATTAATGAGCCAGTGGGCAACAGCACTTAGTAAGGTGAGAAGAATTTATAAAGGAGATAGCTATGCATCCGATGGAAATGACAGCACGGCAGGTGGAATGGGTGGGGCAGAGTTTTGCCCATAACCTTGGGTTTATTCCCGAAGATAAGTTTGATTGGAAGCCGGAACCAACGGCCAATTCAGCCCAGGAAATTGTGAACCACTTGGTTAGTATTCTGCAAGGTGCGGTTGGTGTATTGAACGGTGGGGAATTTGAACGGAAGCCGGTTAATGTCAGCAATCGGGATGAGGCGCAACAACTTATTTTAAGTGTCACCAAGGCACAAGCCAACGGTTTGCGTGCATTAGCTCCGAGTGACTTAGAACGCACCATCACATTACCGTTTGGTGCCTTCCCTCTAGCTCAGGCAGCTATGATGGCAACCATAGACCTAACGCATCATCATGGTCAAATTGTCTACCTCCAAACTCTGCTTGGCGATACGGAAATGCATTCTGTAGCACGCTAATTCAGTAACAACGCCAACTGCATTTCGCCAAAGCTGATGCTCAACTTTGCTATAATGCTTGATGTCTTACGATACTACAGCACTATTCCGCAAGGAGCACTTATGAGAAGTGAATGGATTGCGCGTCGCCTGAAAAACAGCGACGGTAACAATAGCCAGATGCACCTGGCCCGTAAGGGCGAAATCACCGAAGAGATGCGCTATGTCGCGGCGCGTGAAGAACTCAGCCCAGAGTTTGTGCGTGATGAAATCGCGCGAGGCCGCATGATTATTCCGGCCAACATCAATCATACCTGCCTGGAGCCAATGGCGATTGGCGTCAATTCCAAGTGTAAAATCAACGCCAACATTGGTAACTCTTCGACCACTTCCAATCTCGACGAAGAACTCGAAAAGCTGCACACCGCCGTGCATCTGGGTGCCGATACGGTGATGGACTTATCCACTGGGGGCGACTTAGATGAAATCCGCATCAGCAACATCTCGCGCAGTCCGGTGCCCATCGGTACCGTGCCTATCTACCAGGCGCTTGAATCGGTGTCGCGGGTCGAAGACCTTACCATCGAGCACATGCTGGAAGTGATCGAAAAGCAGGCCCAGCAGGGTGTGGATTATATGACAATTCACGCCGGGGTGCGCCTGCACCATATTCCACTCACCAGCAACCGCGTGACGGGCATTGTCTCGCGGGGCGGCAGCATCCTCGCGCAGTGGATGATGGCGCACCATAAAGATAATTTTCTTTATGAGTACTTCGATGACATCTGCGAGATTTTTAAGAAATACGATGTCAGCTTTAGCCTGGGTGATGGCTTGCGCCCTGGCTGCCTGGCCGATGCCAACGATGCCGCGCAATTTGCGGAACTGGATGTTTTAGGGGAACTGACGCTCAAAGCCTGGGAGCATGATGTGCAAGTCATGATCGAAGGCCCCGGCCATATTCCCATGCATTTAGTTGCCATGAACGTTGAGCGTGAAATGCAGGTCTGCCACGAAGCTCCCTTCTATGTGCTTGGCCCCCTCGTCACCGACATCGCACCCGGCTACGACCACATCACCTCTTCCATTGGTGCCGCTCTCGCCGGTCAAGCTGGAGCCGCCATGCTCTGTTATGTCACGCCCAAAGAACACCTTGGTTTGCCCAACAAAGACGATGTGCGCCAGGGAGTTATCGCTTATAAAATTGCTGCCCACGCCGCCGACATCGCCCGCAATCGCCCCGGTGCCCGTGACCGCGACGACGCGCTCTCCAAAGCCCGCTTCGAGTTCCAGTGGGAAAAGCAATTTGCACTTTCGCTCGACCCAGAAACCGCCCGCTCCATGCACGATGAAGAACTCCCCGATGATGCCTTCAAAGACGCCAAATTCTGCTCCATGTGCGGCCCCAAGTTCTGCTCCATGCGTATTACCCAAACCATGCGCGAATACCAGGACGGCAAGCGCCAGACTATTCCCCTTGGGCCAAGTATCGGCTTTGAGAATGGCAAAACAAACAGTGTGCCTTTGCCTGTGATAGCCAGTAACTAATATTAGGAGGTGAAGAGACCCGCTCTATTGAGATGCGGGTCTCTTCATATCTTTGACTTCTTCACTGTCTAGAGATGAAATTTTGCTAACATAGTTTTCAGGCAGCCACTCAACGAACTCAGTAAGTTGAGTGGCATTCTCTAACAGAATATTTAGGGCATCTGTTTGCTTCAGCGTGGCCATTGCTTTTTCAAACTCCTCTTGGGACAATTTTAAAGTTCCAATGGTTTGTTGTTTGTAACCACCTAAGGGAATTTTGGTGTTTAATATGTTGGTGTAGATGTCGTCAGTTGCCAATATAAATATTGCTCGCCTTCCAGATAAGTGACCATCATATACTTTTTGGAGGACTTCCGATGCAGTAGGAAATGGGGATGTGATAGGAATATTAACCTCAGAACACTCTTGTTTTAAGACACCTGTCTCGATAATACAGGCGACTTCATTAATTCTCTCCTTATCTTCTTCACTACATGCCCAGTCTTGGAGATTTAATTTGCATCCTATGCGTTGTTGAATAAAACATAGCTTGTCTATTAAAGCGATTGCGTCATTACTAAAAGATGGAAAGCTATTAGGTTCAATATTATGATCATGAAACTCAGAATTACTTCTATCATCAAAGAATTCAAATCGCAGTTTCCCCCCAGCGGCCAGTGCATTTAAAAACGGTATTGCATCCCTCGCTTCTTTTACATTGCACTGGGCACCAATAAGACTGATAGTGACATTTAGATTGAATTCTGCCTCCAATCGCTCTAAGATAAACTGACAATAAAAAGGTGATGGATTATGAGAATTAGTTAAAGTTGCCTTTTGTGTTCCTCGCTTTACGAGCCGAACATCAATGTTTTGCGCTGCAATTCTACGCCCGTTAGACGAAAACATCTGTAATCGTACAGGTATTGATTGTTCAGAAGGAGTAAATCCAAGCTGTATACAGGAGTCTTCCCAATTTTCAATAGACCCGTATAAACGCTCATACCAGTCTGAAAACCTGATCCCTTTGATGAACTTGCCACTAATTTGAGCAGGTTCACCTTCCTCGTGGTATAACTTCAAGGACTCGACCGCTGCATATCCCTCTAGGTCATTAGAGAAAGCTAATTTAAGATTGATGTTTAAAGTTTTTCCAGTTGCTATTATTGGTTCAGCATGAAGGGCTACGCTATAGCGTAAACGAGATAATCCTGCATTATCTGTTTTATTAGAAGATGGTATTCTTACTTCAACTGTAGCTTGGTCACGCCAACTCGGTTTTCTTGAATCAAGTTGTGCTATGGCGTCCGCTGCGCTAATCCAGTAACCGCTATTTTTAGTAACATCCCACCCGAAGATAAATACAGGGGGAACATGATCGCGCCAATGTTCATCCAAATCTTTCGTTTCAATACGACGACCAATGCCACCGTTCTTCAGGATACGGTCTTCACTATACTTGCTCTTAACTTGGGCATAGAACGCAAGTCCACTGGAATATTCACCATCCAGAATTTTTACAATGTAGTCCTCCCCGGTGTCAGGTACCACAATGCCAGGCTCCCAGCCATAATCTCTAAAGCGGATTGATAGCTGACTCTCACCTATAGAACCAAAGCGTTGCTGTAGAGAACTTCGTTTATGCTTTCGTGCCATGCACTATAGTTTAATTCCGAAGATGAGGACTTAACATATTCTGCAACTAATTTGGGTTAAGATGGCAATACTCATGCGAAAATCGTAGTGTGAGGTGCCATATGGTGAGTTCACATCAGATCGAGCCGGAAGTTTTACAACCGGGGCCACGTCCGGTACGTAAGCGGAAAGGGCATCAACAGGGGTATGGATGTATTCGCCTTTTTATTTTGCCGCACATGATAGTTGGCGTCGGAGCAATCCTGGTTGCTGTGGTCTCGACATTGGTGTTGCTCTTTGGGCAGTGGGTACCGGGACAAATTACCGGGCGGCACACCAGCGATGATGAGGACGGCACCAGTTATTATCTTGAATTCCGCTATCGCGTTGGCGGAACCGACTATCACGATGCGTCTGCGGTCTCATCGGCGGAGTATGGCAACTATAACAATGGCGCACCAGTCTCGGTGCGGGTGCTGCCCCAGGTGCCCTACAAAGGCGCACAATTGGGATTGCCGAGCCATAACGCGGCTAAACACACGCTCTTTATGTGGGCTTTTGCCCTCTTCTGGAATGCTATTCTCTTGGCTTTTGTCTGGATGATTTACATCCTGCCACTAATGACCCGTTCGATTGTGGCTGCGGGCATTCCGGCATCCGGGCATATCGTGCATAAAGAAGTGATTAGTGGCGAGGATTCTGATACGCACATGATCCACTATGAGTTTTCGCCCGGCTCTATGAGTTCGCAGGTCGGAGCGCAACGAGCCTGGAGTGATAACACTGTTCATGTTATGGCACCGATGAAGAGCAAAATGAGCGTCACCAAGGCCGAATACAGTCAGGCTCAGGTTGGTGATGTAGTTACAGTGTTGCATTCCCCCAAGAATTTTAAGCGTAGTGTGATCTATCGCTACGCCGATTACGAGATTATCGCTTGATGATGCGGCGGCTGTTATAAAGTGTCTAAGCAGCTATCCCTTTTAATGCCCCAATGAAACTGTGCTGCTCTATGCAGCCTCGCAATTGGAAAGTAACTTGCTCCTCATCTCGTCGTGGTATTTATAAGATGATGAATCTCAAATAAGGGGAAGCAACAATGGCACAAGATAACCATGCGGGACGTGAGGAGAATCTAGCGAAAATCCGTGAGTTAATTAAAGAGATTGATTTTGGAATGCTAACCACAGTGGAAGAGGATGGCTCATTGCATTCGCGTCCCATGTCCAACAACAAAGAAGTGGAGTTTGATGGCGATCTTTGGTTCTTTACCTACGCCAGTTCGCACAAGGTGCAGGAAGTCGCAGGGGATCAGAATGTCAATGTCGCTTTCGCTCTGCCGAATAAGCAGATTTATATTTCGATGACGGGCACGGCCCAACTAGTGCGTGATAAGGAGAAAATTAAACAGTGGTGGAAACCGGAACTCAAAGCGTGGTTTCCGCAAGGGCCGGATGAGCCAGAAATTGCTCTCTTAAAAGTCAATGTCCAGTCAGCCGAATACTGGGATGGCACATCCAGTAAAGTCGCTTTTGCGATTCAGATGGTGAAGTCTCTGGCGACAGGCAAACAGCCTGATCTGGGAGAACATGCTAAAGTTGAGTTGTAGTGAAAGATAGGCGCTTTGGCTTATGGCACTAGCTGATGGGGACTTGGCCCTTTAATTGATGAACCGCAGAGACGCAGAGAACACGAAGGAAGAGAGGAATCAGCTCTAACTCTCTGTGTCCTCTGCGTCTCTGCGGTTCATTTTTCTTGTGTGGTTACGCTTATCGGATTATAGCGCCATCATGCATACTATGAGCCATGACAAACCAATGGCCGCCCCTCGTGGCGGTGGGCTTGGCGGCGGCTGGATTTGTTTCCGGGTGGGTGGACTCCATTGCAGGTGGGGGCGGACTGATTTCTGTTCCTGCTCTGCTGGCAACTGGTTTACCAACAGCGACAGTTCTTGGCACCAATAAAGTGGCGGCAAGTTTTGGTTCCTCGACCTCGGCATTGCGTTATGGGCGAGCCGGGCATGTGAAGAAAATTGCCTGGCCAATGGCAGCGTTAGCGTTTTGCGCTTCTGCAACCGGGGCGCGGTTGGCCATTGCCTTACCCGATAAAATTCTGAACCAAATTATTGTCGTAGCGTTGCTGGTAGTGACTTTCATTACCATATTCCGTAGGGACTTTGGGAAGACCGCACGCCCCTGGCGATTTCGCCGTCGCTGGTATGCTCTGGTAGCGTGTTGTTGCGCGTTGTCTATCGGGTTTTATGATGGGTTGATCGGGCCGGGCACCGGCAGTTTCTTAGCGTTCTCGTTTGTAGCTTTATTGGGTGCTGATTTTCTGTCGGCAACCGGTAGCACGAAAGTCATTAACTTCTCGACCAACCTGGCCGCTGCTCTCTTGTTTGCCATTGGCCGCCACGTTGATTGGCTTTATGCTCTGCCGATGGGCTTAGGTATTTTAGCCGGGGCTTACGTGGGCAGTGGCATGGCTCTGCGCAATGGCTCTCGCTTCATCCGGCCAATATTCGTTGGGGTGGCACTGGCGCTGGGAGTTAAGCTGGTGTTGTCGCTGCACAAATAGAGGCATCGCTTCAGATTTCTGCTTGTTTTTCATCCAGGTGGAAAAGCTGCATCGCATTGTGGGTTGTTATGGCAGCGATTTCTTGCACTTCTAAGTTGTGCAATGAGGCCACCGTTTCCGCCACACGAGGCAAGTAAGATGGTTCGTTCGTTTTGCCTCGATACGGCACAGGCGCGAGATAAGGCGCATCGGTTTCAATGAGCAAACGGTCGAGCGGACAAAACTTAGCAACCTCGCGCACGGCTTCCGCATTTTTAAAAGTGACTAATCCGGTGAAGCCCAAATGAAAGCCCAAATCCAGTACCCGTCGCGCTATCTCCAGGGGCGAACCAAAACAGTGAAACACTCCACCAGGCAACTGAGAAGAGTAATCTTTAATGATGGCTAACAACGCCTCATCCGCTTCGCGGTTATGAATCACAACGGGCAAGCTAAGAGTGATGGCAATCTCTAATTGTTGTCGCAGCACATCCGCTTGCACTTCGCGCGATGCACCCGGATATTGTGGATGCTGGTCATCATAAACAAAATCAAGCCCGATTTCACCAATAGCGCGGATCAGCGGATTTTTTGCCAACGCAAAGAGGGCTTCCGTTGTGCCAGCAGATTGATCGTTATATTCCAGAGCGTGTTGCGGATGCACCCCGGCAGTGGCCCATACAGTTATGCCTTTCTGTTGAGCCTGTGCTGCCTGGACACAAGCCGCTTGCGACGATTCGATGTTGTCACCGATGTTAAGGAATCCTGTCACCCCGTTGGCCAGTGCCCGCTCTAATACTCCGTCAAAATCAACGGCCAGTTCAGGCGAGGTCAGGTGACAATGAGAATCCAGGAACATGAGGGTTATTTAATTACAACTTCTCGCTTGGTCTCGGCACTCTTATAAATAGCGTCCAACATTTTCATCATAGTGACGCCCTGCGTAGCATCCGGGTCAGGAGTGGTGTTGTTGAGGATAGCGTTGGCAAAGTGTTGCATTTCGCCTTGCCACGGGTCGCGCTTGGGCAGGTCTGGTTTGCTGATGGTCGGGATATTATTGACTTCGTGGTTTAAAACCGTGTTTTCGCCCCATTCACAGCCACCCTCATTCCCAAAAAGCTGACACCATTGGCGTTCGCGCTCATTGTTAATCGCCCAGGATACTTCTAAGTTAATGGTTAATCCATTGGCAAAGCGGATGAGGCCAACCGCTAAATCTTCGACGTTAAAAGTGCCTTCCGGTGTGGACGTGCCCCAGCCTCCAACCCCTTTCCCTCGTGGGCCAAATTCGGCATAAGTCACGCCCATGACGCTGACTGGTTGAGGACAACCACAGAGCCACCAGGCGATGTCGAGCAAATGCACGCCGATGTCAATCAGGGGGCCGCCGCCACTCAGTTCTTTGGTCGTAAACCAGCCGCCATAGCCGGGAATGCCGCGTTTACGCAACCAGCCCGTATGGGCATAGTAGATATTGCCTAAGTCGCCGTTCTGGATGCACTGTTTAAGAAAGATGGAGTCGGCACGGAAGCGGTTGACCTGGGCGACCATACATTTAAGCTTGTTTTTAGACGCGGCATCCGCAATTTTCTGGGCTTCGCGGGCATTAATGGCTAAAGGCTTTTCGCAGAGGACATGCTTGCCTGCGTTAAGGCAATCTACAGCTATGGGCCGATGGGCTACATTCGGCACGCAAACCGAGACCGCATCAAGTTCAACCTGATCCAGCATCGCGCGATGGTCAGCAAAGATTTGCGCTTGGGCCAATTCATTATCATGTGCGACATGACGGGCGCGTTCTTCATTCAGGTCGCAGATAGCGGCAATCTCGACTTCTGGCACCTGTTTGTAGCCCCGAATATGCGCCTGTCCAATCCCCGCTCCGACAATGCCAATGCGCAAAGGAGTTGACGTTTTTTGCTTAGCCATGAAAGCTGTAATCCTCTAAGTAATAGGTAAATTCGCTTAATCGAAACGCATTGTAGCACTTGCCTGCCCTTACGCCAATATGCCCTCACCCCCGGCCCCTCTCCCACGCTGCGGGCGAGGGGTGGTCACACGCAGAGTTGCTAGTGGAAAGGGATAAACCGC
Organism: Abditibacteriaceae bacterium; assembly: GCA_019239895.1. Taxonomy (GTDB): domain Bacteria; phylum Armatimonadota; class Abditibacteriia; order Abditibacteriales; family Abditibacteriaceae; genus JAFAZH01. The sequence continues at coordinate 18,952 of JAFAZH010000052.1, forward strand.
AGAGACGCGGAGAACGCGGAGCCGGAATAGAGATAACTCTCTGCGCCCTCGGCGTCTCTGCGGTTATTTCCTCTGCTATCCTTGGCAACGTGAGTTTGAGCACCCCTCGCCCGCAGCGTGGGAGAGGGGCCGGGGGTGAGGGCATATTGCGGATAATCCACTTTTTTGGTAGAGTACTATGGCTCTAAAATTTGTCCTTCTCGCTCCCGACTAGCCACTTCTGTGGTGTCTCTGTTAGAGAGATGCTTGGAAAAGATGTTCGGGGGCCGTATCTGATGTATGGAGATTGACCGTGAGAAGGAGGTGAATAATTTGGCAGATGAAAACATGGCTGCGCCAGCCGATGTGGAAGCGCAGGCCGATGGTGGTGCCACCGATGCAGGCTCCACTGACAACGTGACGACCGAGGAAACTCCAACGACGGACAGTTCGGCGACGGAGGAATCCAACGGTAGTGAGACAACTCCTACGGCCACAGCGACCGATAGTGGAACAAGCTCTCGCAATGGGGCTGCGCGTCCGTCCTGGGGCGACCCCTTGGGTGGCCCTGCTCTGGTAGCGCAAGAAGCCGCTCCCCGCAAAGATGTGCCCAATGGCCGTGCTTACGAAATCATTTATATCGTGCGCGCTGGTAATCCTGAAGGCGCGGATCAAACCGCCACGCGAGTGCGCGCACTGATTGAAGATAATGGTGGTGCTGTAGATAACCTGCGCACTTCCGAGGCACGTCGTACCGCCTACGCGATTGAAAAGCAAATCGAAGGTATCTATGTGGTGGTGAATGCACGCTTTACCAAGGAAACGTCAACCGAGTTGGATCGTTTCTTTAAATTGGATGAAAATGTGTTGCGCCACATGATCCTGAGAGAAGATACTTAGAGTAGACAAGTAGGGGGAGATGGTAGGTAGGGACGGCTTGATGAACTACGAGGGCTGCTTTAAATCAACCTAATCCTAACTACTACCTACCATCTACCCCCTACCTAAATAGCCTTGTCCGGCCCTTTAACCAAATCTCTGGGGCCGCCAAGAGAGGAGCTTAGTTATGCCGTCGTATAATCGGGTTATTCTGATCGGTCGTCTGACCCGCGACCCCGAACTGCGCTATACCGCTGGTGGTTTAGCCGTCACGACCTTTTCCCTCGCTGTGGATCGTCGTTTTAAGAACCAGCAGACCGGTGAGCGCCAGACCGACTTTTTTCGCTGCAAAGCCTGGCGTCAAAAGGCCGAGTTTGTGGCCAATTACGTTGGCAAAGGCCGCCTGGTGGCGGTTGAGGGTTCCATCGAAATTAGTGAAGTGACTGGCCCGGATGGACAGAAAAAATACTTCACTGACATCGTTTGCGATAACGTCGAATCCCTGGATGCACCACGCGATGGAGCCGGTGGGGAAGGGCAGGCACATGGCGGTGCCGACATGCACGCTGGAGCCGACGGTGCCGGAAATGCGGGGGGCTACTATCCTGAAGAGGATGCTGCTCCACCCGCGCCCGTAGCCGCTGCGCCAGCGCGTCCTGCGCCCAGAGCTGCGGCGGGCGCTAATGCTGCCCCCGCCGGAGGCGGAGCGGGTGGTGCCCGTGCCGCCAGTGGTGGTCAAGCGGCGCGACCCGCAGCCCAGGGAGCAGGAAGTAGCCGGGCCGCAGCGCCTGCGCGCCAGCCTCAACCGACTTATCCTGAAGACGACTTCGACGACAGCGATCCATTTGCGGATGAGTAGATAGTAGGGATACAGAATACAGGAAACAGAATACGGGCACGAGGCGATTACTACCTCGTTACCACCTTTTGGTGTTCCGTTTCCTGTATTCTGTATCCTTGAGTAGTTAAGAAGAAACAGGAGTTATACATGCGACCGAATACGCGGAGTCGTAAACCGCTGAGACCACTTAAGGCCAAGAAATGCCAGTTTTGCGCTGATCCATCGCTGAGCGTGGATTACAAGAGTGCTTCCCAATTGAAGCGCTTTGTCAGCGACCGGGGCAAAATTCTGGCACGCCGCCATACTGGCAACTGCGCACGTCACCAGCGCGTGATTGCCCGTCATATCAAGCGCGCCCGCTTTATGGGTCTTCTCAACTATACTGCCGATCAGCTTCGGTAGAAGACAAAAGTAAAAAGGTAAAATGCAAAAGGGTGGGAGCCGTAATGGGCTATCACTCTTTCATTTTACCTTTTACTTTTGCCTTAGCGAAACCCTCACTAAGCGGAAAGCGTCTATTTATAGCAGGCTACAATTCAAGCACAGCGCCACTCGACCGAGTGCGCTGCGTTGCCGTTTGTCTGGCTGATTGGCGTCAACATCCTAATTGGTCTGCGCAATAATTACGGACTCACTCAAGCTACATGCATTTATTAGATCTTCTGGAAACATCCCCCCTCGTTCGAGAAGTTGGAGAACTACTAGGCAGCTCTCGCTCAATAGCATCCACGACTGCGGAACAACCAACTGCACGACCTAAAGGTAAAGCCGTTCGAGGTAAAACAGCCACTGCGCCTCAAATTGACACAGCGACAAAATCTGCAACGGTGCGCGTGCAGCTTACTCAAGTGCCCCCGGCGGCGTGGGGCACGGTAGCGGCAGCTTTGCAGCGTCGGACCGGGCGCACCGTTTTATTGATCGCGCCTACCATCGAAAGTGCTGAACACTGCACGCACGATCTGTGTGCGCTCTTGGATCAACAGCAGACCGAAAGTGTTGAAGTGCTTTCCTTTCCTTTGCCGGAACGCAATAGCCCGGCGGAAGGTGCCAGTGATGTCCTCACAGGTTCTAATCGTGCCACCCAAGACCGCTTGGCGACTCTGGATGCCCTGCATCGTCCCCAACCCGTGATCGTTGTCACCACGGCCAGCGCCCTGGCACACCCGACTCTCCCGCCTGCTGAATTGAAGCATGGCTATGATGAAATTGTCGTAAATCAGACGTTAGAACGCGATGCCTTTATTGAGCATCTGGCACAGACTGGTTATGAACGCGTCGAGCAAGTCGAAGCACCGGGACAGTTTGCGGTGCGCGGTGGCTTAATTGATTTCTTTCCCCCGGCTGGTCGAGTCGCCCTGCGCTTAGAATTGTTTGGCGATGAAGTGGATTCGTTGCGCACGTTCGATATTGATACGCAACGCTCCACTGAAAAAGTTTCGAGCGTGCGCCTCTCCCCCCCACGCGAAGTTTATTTAACCGCCGCCAGGGGCGAGGCGGTGGCCCGGCAATTAGAAGAGTTATTAGATCAACAGACAACGTGGCTGCGGCAAGAAGGCAAGCATGATGAGGCTGAAGCTTTAGCGGAATCGGTGGGCCGCGATATAGAACGGCTACGTGATGCCTCTTACTTTGCGGGATTAGATTTCTACCGCCCTTTGCTTTATCCGCAACGCCCCACACTGTTGGAGCATTTACCCGCTGATGCCCTCATTATCTGGGCTGATCCGCAACGCGGGCGATTGCAAGTCGAGCGTCTATTAGAAGATGAGGAATCCATTCGCCAGGGTGCCTTAGCCGCAGGCACCATGTTAGAATTGCCTCATTTGCCTTTATGCAGCTTCAATGAACTTATTACCCGCGCCGCAGAGTTCTCCAGCGTTGAATTGCATGTTGCCCCAGAGATCACTAACTCAGCAGAATTGAATGCTGATGGCACTCACCAATCACCAATCACTATTTACCACTTAGATATTCACACCCCGCCCGCTTTTGGCGGCAAGTTAGATATATTGCTGGAATGGATTAAGCGATGGCAGCGGCGTGGTGGTGTGGTCGTGTTATCTACTCTTCATTCACGGCGCGTGCGCGAGATTTTGGCGGATGGCAATGTGCATCATGTGCATTTGTTGGATGCGATTAATCAGGTGCAATCCTCGCTGGCTCTCTTGATGCCGCAACGATTATCAGCCGGTTTTTATTTTGAGGATGCAACCGGCAGTAAAACAAAAACTGCACCCACTGATGACCAGCAGTTCCCCTTAGCGGTGCTAACCGATGCCGAAATGTTCGGCTGGCAAACGTTGCAGCCGCATATGCCCTCGAAGACACGCAACCGCAAGCGCACCATTGCACCCAAAGCGACAGAAAAGAGTTCGCCTCTCTCGCAGTTGTCTGACCTGAAAGTGGGCGATTTTGTGGTGCATATTAACCACGGTATCGCGCGTTATTCCGGCGTGGTGCGGCAACAGATTGCCGGGGCCGTAAATGATTATCTCTTACTGGAATATGAGGGCAAGGATCGGCTCTATGTGCCTGTGCAGCAACTTGACCGGGTGCAGAAATACTTAGGTTCGCACGCCGTGCCGCCGCCCTTGAACCAGTTGCGCGGCAATGGCTGGGAGCGCACCAAGAAGCGTGTTAGTGAAGAAGCGATACAAGTTGCCAAACAGTTAGCCGAGCTTTATGCGGCGCGGGGCAAGGCTGAAAAGGAACCGATTTCGCCCGATACGCCTTGGCAACGTGAAATGGAATCGGCGTTTCCTTACGAAGAGACTCCCGGCCAGTTAAGCGCCATTAAAGAAACCAAAGCCGACCTGGAATCGGATAAGCCGATGGATCGCCTCATCTGTGGCGATGTCGGCTATGGTAAGACAGAAGTTGCCGTGCGCGCCGCCTTTAAGGTGGTGCAGGATAACCGTCAAGTTGCCGTCCTGGTGCCCACCACCGTTTTAGCCCAGCAGCATTATCAGACTTTCTCTGAACGCCTGGCACCTTATCCGACGCGGGTGGAAGTGCTTTCTCGTTTTCGCACGCCTGCCGAGCAGCGACAGATTGCCGAAGATGTGCGCCTGGGCGCGGTGGATATTCTCATTGGCACCCACCGGTTACTACAGAGCGATGTGCAGTTCCGTGACCTTGGCCTGGTCATTGTAGATGAAGAACAACGGTTTGGCGTTATCCAGAAAGAGAAGCTCAAAGAAATGCGGCGCGAGGTGGATATTCTCACGCTTTCCGCTACACCCATCCCGCGCACGCTGCATTTCGCCCTTGGTGGTTTGCGCGAAATATCACTGATCTCCGACCCGCCCGCGGGTCGCCTGCCCGTCCGCACCTTTGTCATGCCCTATAAAGAAGAACTGGTGCGCCAGTCCATAGAACGCGAGATAGAGCGTGAGGGCCAGGTTTATTATGTGCATAACCGCATTAGCAGCATCCACCACATCGCAGAACGCATCAGGCAATTAGTGCCTCATGCCCGTGTGGGCGTTGGGCATGGCCAGATGGCGGATGAAGAATTGGAACAAGTCATGCTCGACTTTATGCACCATCGCACCGATATTCTGCTCTCGACCACCATTATCGAAAATGGTCTTGATCTGCCAAATGTCAATACCCTCATTGTAGACCGTGCCGAACTCCTGGGCTTATCGCAGATGTATCAGTTGCGCGGACGGGTAGGGCGTTCAGCGCGACAGGGCTATGCTTACTTCTTTAGTGGCTCGCGCGGTAAAATCGGCGAAGCCGCCGAAAGCCGTTTTGCAGCAGTGCAAGAGTTCACCGACTTAGGCGCTGGCTTTAAAATCGCCATGCGCGATTTGGAAATTCGTGGCGCAGGTGATTTGCTGGGCGTTAAGCAAAGTGGCAGCATTGCAGCCGTGGGTTTTGAAATGTACACCGATATGCTGAGTGAAGCGGTGCGCCGCCTAAAGCATGAGCCGATTCAGCGCCGTGAAGAGTTGCCCGAAGCCGACTTGCCCGTGCCCGCTTTCTTGCCCAATGACTATGTGCCGCAAGAGCGGGATCGCCTCTATCTTTATCGCAAAATGGCCAACGTCACCACAGTCGAAGAAGCCCAAGCTTTGCAAGATGAATTGCGCGACCGCTTCGGCCCCCTACCGCCACCCGCCTTTAACCTCGTGCGTATTCTGAGAGTGAGGGTGCATCTGCTGCACGCTCATTTGCGCGGCATCTCCAAAACTGAACGTGAAGTGATGATTCGCCTCAAGCCTGGTGACCGCTTTGTGGACGAAGATACTTCCGCCGTTTACGGACAGCTCACGGAGGGCCATGACAAGCGCGTCCTGCAAAACATTTCGCTGCGCCCAATGGAAGGCATTGTCCTCGATACTCGCGTTATTTCCTCGGCTCAACTGCTGCGCATGGTCGAAAGCATCTGCGAAACCCTCGCCAATGTGCGCAGCGCGCGGCTGTTAGGGCATAGTAACGGTAGCGCGAAGAGTGGGCATACGGCAGTTACTGTTTAGCTCCTGCACACGCCACCTGTAGGGGCGCAACAGGCAGCGCCCCTACGCGCGCCCCCGCAACGGTCAGACATCCTCTGGTCAGCAGGATAGGGCGAGACTAAGCCGGGTCTTTTAGAGGCCCGGCTTTTTGCTGTCTCTTGCAATTATCTTTAATTTGCCCCGCAGCGGTTACGCTTGTGTTACAATAGGGTCAATTTGCGTCCCGCCATTGTCACTGGCCATAAGTTCAATAAGAGGAAACACTAACGTGAGAAGCCTTTACCTGCGTCCCGCTCTCCTGGGCATCACCTGTTTTGTCATGACTGCATTAATGACTTCTGCGGCCCATGCTCAAGCCGCCGCACCCCCACCCACGTCGCCTATCTTCACCGTAAATTCGACCGCTGACACGAGTGACGCAAATCCTGGCGACGGTGTCTGTGCTGATAGATCTGGGGCTTGCACCTTACGCGCCGCGATTCAAGAGGTCAACACTGGGCCATCACCTTTGCCAGCGCCTGGTGCTACCTACACTATTAAATTCAACATCAGCACTGGTGCTCAGACGATTGTTGTCAATTCGGCACTGCCTGCCATCACGAAGTCTGTTACCATAGACGGCACTACTCAGCCTACCTATGGCGGGACGCCACTGATTTTTATTAAGCCCGCTTCTTCAACAGCTATTGCCGTTAACGGGGCTGGTTTAGAACTTGATGCTGGCAGTGACGGCAGCACCATTAAAGCACTGGGCATCATTGGTTTTACGAATACGGGAAACAGCGGCATTCATATTAGTGGGTCTTCATCTAATTTGGTGCAAGGATGTTATATTGGCGTGAATTCCAGCAGCGCCGTCAGTAGCAACGAAACGGGGGTCTTAATTGATAATTCCTCGACAAATAACGTCATCGGCGGCACAACGACAGCCACACGCAACATTATCTCCGGCAATACGGCGGATGGAGTTGATATTTCCGGTAACGGAGTTACCGGAAATGTTATTGAGGGCAATTACATTGGAACGAATGTTGGTGGGACGGCCTCCGTTCAAAATGGTATTGGAGTCAACGTGGAGGCCAGCGCAAGTGGCAATACGATTGGTGGCACAGCGGCAGGCGCGGGTAATGTCATTTCGGGCAATATGGAAGGAGGCGTGAGTCTAAATGCTGCTAATAATAATACCGTTGAAGGGAATCTTATTGGCGCTGATGCTACTGGCAGCACGGCCCTGGGTAATGGTACTGTGGGTGGGGTGGGCATTGTTGCTGGGGCACAGGGTAATACCATTGGCGGCACAACTGCGGCGGCGCGCAATATCATTTCTGGCAACACACCGTCAGGAGTTCTCATTGATGGTAGGAGTACCAACACCAACATTATCGAAGGCAACTATATTGGCACTGACGTCACTGGTAGCATGGCCCTGCCGAACAATCAGGATGGTGTCCTCATTGATAAAGGCGCACAGGGTAACAGCATCGGTGGCACAGGGGCAGGCGCGGGTAATGTCATTTCGGGTAATGGCCTCAACGGAATTAATATTCAAGGCACGGCTTCTGCCCCTCAAACCAGCCTCAACGTAGTGCAGGGTAATACTATTGGGCTTTGTGCAACTGGTACGTCTCTACCAAACCAAGGCAGCGGCGTTTCCATTAACACCAACGCCCAGAACAACACTATCGGTGGTGGCGCGACCGGAGCAGGCAATGTGATCAGCGGCAATAATAACTATGGTGTGGAAATTGGCTTAGTACCAGCAGGTGATAATACAGGTAGTAACACTGTGCAGGGTAACTATATTGGCACCGATGCCAGCAGTACGACGGGGCTGGGGAACAATCTCGAAGGTATCCACATCCTGGGATCGAATAGCAACCTCATCGGCACCAATGGCGATGGCATCAACGATGTAGGCGAACGTAATTTTATTGCTGGCAATGGTAGGGACGGTATTTATATTACTGGCAGTAATAGCAATGTCGTGCAGGGCAACTACATCGGGACGAATGTCAACGGCACCAGCGCATTGGGCAATGGTGCTGTTGGTGTGGAGGTGCGCTCTGGCGCACAGACCAATGCTATTGGCGGTGCAGCATCAGGACTGGGCAACGTCATCTCTGGTAACATTGGGGACGCTATCTCGATTGGTGATGCTGGCACCAGTCACAATACAGTGCAGGGTAATTTGCTCGGCACCGATGTCACTGGCACCGTTGCACTGGCCAATGGTGGGTCGGGAGTAGATCTCTTTGGCGGGACGCAGGGCAATACTGTCGGTGGCACCACATCCGCTGCGCGTAATATCATCTCTGGTAATAAGTTTCAAGGCGTCGCCCTCCAGAATCCCAACACAAATTCAAACATCGTGCAGGGTAATTTCATCGGGATTGATATCACTGGCACCTCTGGTCTGGCAAATGGGGGTGACGGCGTAGCCATTTATGATAGCGCCAGTAATAATACGGTCGGTGGCATAGCGGCAGGCGAGGGGAATAAGATTGGGCATAATAAAGGTGCGGGTGTGCGCGTAACCGATGGCACGACCCCCAGCAGCACCATAGGCAACTCCATTCGCGGTAATGCTATTTCTGATAATAACGCCCTGGGCATCAATTTAGTGGGCGGAACGGAAAACAGTTTTGGCGTGACAGCCAATGATGCAGGTGACACTGACACCGGGCCGAATAACCTTCAAAACTTCCCGGTCATCAATTATGCAACTCAAAGTGGCACCAATGCTGTTGTTGATGGCACCCTTGATACCACAGCGGTCAATGGCACAGTTTATAGTCTCGATTTTTACAGCACCCCGGCTACCGATATTGATCCTTCAGGTTTTGGTCAAGGTGAAACTTATGTGACCTCGACGAATGTGACCGTAGATGCAACAGGTCATGCTGCCTTTAATCTGTCTCTAACCGGGGTGGCTGCCGGTAATTACATTACTGCCACGGCAACTCTCACCACTGGTTCGCTGGACACCAGCGAATTTAGTAAGGCTAACCTGGTTCAGACCTCTAATGTCGTGGTCAACACCAACGATACTGGGGCTGGCAGCCTGCGCAATGCGCTGAACTTTGCTCACAATAATGCGCCTCAAACGGTCACCTTTAATATTCCGACCTCTGATCCTAATTTTAGCGGTGGGGTCTGGACAATTTCTCCAGGTTCTGCTCTGCCGACTCTAGATCAGAACACCACTATCGTAGACGGTTACAGCCAACCCGGTAGCACCGTCAATACTCTCTCCGTTGGAGATAACGCGGTCTTGAAGATCGTTCTCAATGGAACATCGGCAGGCGCTAGCGCTAATGGTCTCACCATTCAGGATGCTTCTAATTGCGTGGTCAAGGGCTTAGTCATCAATAACTTTAAGGGTAATGGCGTCAGTATTCTGGACCCGGCGGGAGGCTCGGTCACGGCTAATAACAGTGTCACAGGCTGCTTCCTTGGCACGAATGCGGCGGGCACCACCGGGGCAGCGAATGTGGGGGATGGCATCAAGGTGAGCAATGGAGCCACTAACACATCCATTGGGAGTGCTGCTGTAGCCGACCGCAATATAATATCCGGGAATGCGGGTGCTGGCATTCAACTCGATGCTGTCACCAGTAGTAACGTGCAGGGCAACTATATCGGCACGCAAGCCAATGGCACTACACAATTGGCGAATACAGGCGTAGGCGTAGACATCTTAAATCTTGCTGTTAGCAACCAAATCGGTGGCACCACGGGTACCCCCGGCACCGGAGCAGGCAATATTATCTCTGGTAATGGAACTTCTGGTATTACCATTGAAGGTGGACAGAATAATACGGTGCTGGGCAATAGCATTGGCATGGGCGCTACGGGTAATGCTCTCTTTAATGGAGACCGGGGCGTTCTGCTATGGCAAAGTTCCGCCGCCGATGTGACCATTGGCAACGTCATCGGCGGCACGACCTCGACAGCGCGCAACCTCATCTCTGGTAACGTTAGCACGGGTGTAGAGTTACAGGGCAGTAATACGGCAAACAACTCCGTCATCGGTAACTATATCGGCACCGATGCCGCGGGCAGCAACGCCCAGCCCAATGCAGAAGGAGTGTTAGTCTGGTCAAACGCGCATAACAATAAAATCGGCGACGCGGTGGCAGGAGCAGGCAACCTGATTGCGGGCAATGGCACCTCCGGTGGGGTGGGCATTAGCGGAGCAAAATCCAACACGGTGCAAAACAACAGCATTGGCTTGAATGCCGCTGGCACAGCAGCCTTGGCTAACCAGGGCAGTGGTATTACGCTCGATGGAGATGCGCAGAGTAACCAGATAGGCGGTAACACCAACACCAATGCATTGGCCCGTAACATCATTTCCGGTAATGTTGGGCCAGGCATCAATATTCAGACCGCTGCTGCCCCAGGGCCATCCAGCAACACCATCAGTGGTAACTACATCGGTCTGGATGCAGCCGGGGCTAACGGTGTTGCGAATCAGCAAAATGGTATCAATATGACCGATAATTGCACCAGCAACATAATCGGTGGCAGCAACGCCGGTGAAGGCAACGTGATTTCAGGCAATGGCGGGCACGGTGTTGCTCTCTCTGGCAATGGCACCAATAATAACCAGATCAAAGGCAACCTAATTGGGGTGAACAGCACCGACACGGCTGCCGTGAAGAACAGCTTTGATGGCATTACTGTGCTCAATGGCCCTTTAAATACCGTCATCGGCGGCATAGGCGCGGCGGATGGCAATGTCCTCTCTGGAAATGGCGGAAATGGGCTTTCCATCAGCAATAGCAGTAATAGCACGGTGCAGGGCAATTTCATCGGCACCGACCAGAATGGCACTGCTTCGCTGGCCAATGCTGCGGGGGTGATAATTGAAGCGTCGGCGCAAGCTAATATTATCGGCGGAACTACAGCGGCAGCGCGTAATATCATTTCTGGGAACACTGGCGTCGGGGTTCACATCACAGACTTTGGCACCACCGGCAATTTAGTAGAAGGTAACTTCATCGGCACTAATAAGGCGGGGACGAGTGCCCTGCACAATGGTGATGGTGTGGTTATCGCTATTGATGCCGACAATAACACTATAGGCGGCACCACTACTGGTGCTGGTAACGTCATTTCGGGCAACACCTTAGCTGGTATTGACATACTCAGTCCCACGGCCACAACTCCCGGCACTCCCGTAGGCAACACGGTGCAGGGCAACTTCCTTGGTACCAATGCCACCGGTGTTAGTACCGTGCCTAATGGTACAGATGGCGTTGATATTTTTGGCGGCGCCATCAAGAACCTGATCGGTGGCACGACGGCTGGTGCTGGAAACATAATTTCTGGCAACAGTTCCGGTGCCGGAATCGAGATTAACGGCACGGGCACCAATAACAACCTTGTGCAAGGGAATTTCATTGGCACGAACACGGTTAATAGCACTACTCTAGGCAATGACTTCAGCGGAGTTTCTATTTTTAGTGGCGCACAGAACAATGTCATCGGCGGCATCTCAACTGCGGCCCGCAACATTATTTCTGGTAATGGAACTGCCGGGATTGAGATAAATGGCACGGGCACCAGTAACAACTCCGTGCAGGGTAACTATATCGGCACCGATACCACCGGGGCCAGTGCGGTACCGAATAAGCTTGATGGGGTGTTTATCGGCACTGGTGCCAGTAGTAACACCATTGGCGGCACTACCGCAGCGGCCCGTAATATCATCTCTGGAAGCAAAAACGCGACAGGCAATAGCGGCGTCGGTGTGGAGATTGGCCAAGCTTCAAATAACACGGTGGCAGGCAACTTCATTGGCACGAACGCGGCGGGCACAGCGGCGATTCCCAATGCCGTATTTGGTGTTCTGTTGGGACAAAACGCGCAGAATAACATTATTGGTGGTAGCACTACCGGAGCGGGCAACCTCATCTCCGGCAATGTGAATGATGGTATCAACCTTCAGGGCAATGCGAACGGCACGCAGGTGCCCAGCGGCAATCAAATTCTGGGCAACTTCATTGGCACGGATGCTGGGGGTACCGGAGCTTTGCCGAACCTGCGGGGTGTCAACCTCTTTAACGGCGCAAAGAACAACATCATTGGCAGCCTGGCAGCGGGCAACACCATTGCCTTCAACACCGGGTCGGGTGTGCAGGTGGGGCAGGGGGTTTCAACGGTTAACGCGACTGGCAACACCATTCGCGGCAACACGATTTTCAGCAACGGCGGGCTGGGCATTAACTTGCAGCCCTCTGGTGAGGCAGCGAACGTGGTTACGGCCAATGATGCAGGCGATGCTGACACCGGGCCAAATAACCTTCAGAATTTTCCAGTTATCACTAATGTGACAACCAACGGTGGACAAACAATCATTGGCGGCACCCTGAACAGCATCGCCAATAACACCTTTGCCATTGATTTCTATCGCAATACAACGGAAGATAGCACCGGGTCAGGGGAAGGCGAGGTTTACATTGGCAGCCAGAATGCAACGACCAATGGCAGCGGTAATGCCTCGTTTAGCCTGACAATAAATGGTACCTTTGCCGGGCAATTCTTTACCGCAACGGCGACCAACACAACAAGTGGGAGCAGCTTTGGGGACACCAGTGAATTCGCCCAGGATCAGACCTCGACTCCGGCAGCTTTGAGGTTGAATATTGTCACTTCCCCGGCTACCACTCCTCCCACTTTCAGCGAAGGCGCGGGAAGCAATGCTGCGATTGGCACGGTCACGCGTAACACCTTTACTGGCTCGGACTTAGTAGTGACTCTGACCAGCAGCAACACGGGCAAAGTGACGGTGCCTGCCACCGTCACCATTCCAGCGGGCCAGACATCCGTGACGTTCCCCATCAGCGCGGTAGACAACGCGGTGGCGGACGGCTCGCAGAACGTCAAAATTACGGCCAGTGCCACCGGGCATAATCCTGATTCAACCACTGTAGTCGTCACCGATAATGATACTGCGGGCATCATCGTCGCGCCCACTACCGGCTTGACCACCACCTCCACTGGCGGCACGGCCACCTTCACCGTAAAGCTTAATAGCCAGCCCGTGGGGAATGTGACCATCGGATTGAGTAGCAGCAACACCAACCAGGGCACAGTTTCGCCTGCCACCTTGACCTTTACACCACAAAACTACAACCTAGCGCAAACCGTGACCGTGACGGGTGCCAACGACCAATCTTCCAGCACCAATCAAACTTACAAGATTACCTTAGACCCCGCTGGCAGCAATGACGCAGGTTACAAAAACTTAGCGCCTGTTATTTTGAATGTCACCAATGTCTACAGTGCTGGTGCTATCATCGTTACTCCAACCACAGGCTTAACCACGACCGAAGCCGGTGGCACGGCGACGTTCACGGTTAGCCTCAGTAGCAAGCCTGGCAGCAATGTCACCATTCCTTTGAGCAGTAGTAACAGCGGGGAAGGCACTGTGGCTCCGGCCTCTTTGCTCTTCACGCCACAGAACTTTAATGTGCCGCAGACGGTGACTGTTAAAGGTGTAGATGATCAAGTGGCTGATGGCGATCAAACCTATACGATTAACGTTGGGCCAGCCACTAGTAGCGATGTTCAATATAACGGCCAAAGTGGTGCTGCGGTCACTGTCGTCAACAAAGATAACGATGCCGTTGGCTTTGTAGTGACTCCCACCGCTGGCTTAAAGACTACCAAGTCTGGGGGACAGGCGATCTTCACTGTTAAGCTCAAGAGCCAACCCACTAATAATGTGCGGCTTGGTTTGCGCAGCAGTAACCCGCAACAGGGCGTAGTCAGTCCGGTCACGTTGTTGTTCACACCAGCCAACTGGAATGTGGCTCAGCAGGTGACGATTACCGGGGTAAATAACCACAAGCAAGAAGCACCACAACTCTATCAAATTATCACTTTTAGCCTGAGTGCTGATGCAAAGTACAATCGTTTGCCTGTGCCTAACGTGCAGGTCACCAATGAGGGCACTAATACAGTCGGCTTTACCGTCTTCCCGTTGACGGGTTTAACCACAACTTCCGGCGGCGGCAGTGACAGCTTCGCCATGCGCTTGAACACGCAGCCTACCGCGAAAGTGACGATCCCGGTGAGCAGCAGTGATACCGGGCAAGGCACCGTTACACCCACGGTTCTGGTCTTTACCCCGGCCAATTGGAGAACGCCCCAGCATGTGACAGTGCAGGGAGTGAATAGCCTGGCGGCTGGCGCAATTACTTATCATATTCTGCTTGGCCCGGCCCAGAGTAGCGATCAAGGCTACAACGGCCTGACTCCGCCATCCGTCACGGTGGTCAATTTGCATCAGCGCAAAGCAGGCTTCTTTGTGACGCCGCAGGCGGGGCTTACCACGACGGAACAGGGCGGCACCGCCACGTTCACGATCAAGCTGAATAGCCAACCCACTTCTATTGTGACCATTGGACTGAGTAGCAGCAACCTCTCAAATGGCACAGTGTCGCCCTCGATAATAATCTTTAACCGCAACAATTGGAACGCCCCACACACAGTTACGGTGACTGGCGCGGCGGATAATGCCCACAGCCTTCATGAGCCTTATGAGATTATCACGACCCCTGCCGTTAGTTCGGATACGCAGTACAATGGCTTAAACCCGCCCGATGTGCAGGTCACCAATATTGATAACAACGGTAAGCCCACTATTACTCTCACCCCGTTAACCGCTACCTTGCTCGTTGGCCAACAACAGCAATTCCTGGCCACAGTCACCGGCTTGGGGAAGGTAGCGGTTAACTGGCAGGTGCAGGAGTCCGACTCTGGTGGCACCATTACAACGGATGGTCTCTATACTGCGCCCGACGTGCCGGGCCGCTATCATGTTGTGGTGTCAGTGGTGGGGCATCCTGATTTGGTGGCGACGGCGGTCGTGAATGTTGTCACGCAGACCAGCGTGGCCTTTAGCTGGGGCGACAACACCTTTGGTGAATTGGGCATTGGTAATCACCAAGACCAACCTCTACCACAACTTGTCAATAACATTACGGATGTGTTGACGGTAGCTGCTGGTGGCTCCCATAGTCTGGCTCTTACAAAGGATGGCCTGGTTCATGCTTGGGGTTATAACGGAGCAGGTCAACTGGGCGATGGCACCAATGAGGATAGGCTATCACCCGTAACAGTTGATAACCTCGCGGGGGTGCGTGCGGTGGCCGCAGGTTGGTATCATTCCCTGGCCTTAAAACAGGATGGCACCGTCTGGGCCTGGGGTCTTAACCAATCAGGACAATTAGGTGATGGCACCAATAATGACAGCAGTTTGCCAGTGCAAGTGCAGAACTTGCGTAACGTGCAGGCGATTGCTGCGGGCGTTTATTTCAGTCTCGCCTTAAAACAGGATGGCACCGTCTGGGCCTGGGGCAGCAACTTCTACGGCCAATTGGGTGATGGCACGACCAATGACACCAGTACACCCGTGCAGGTCGCTGATCTGACTGGCGTGCGTGCCATTAGTGCCGGGACAGCGCACAGCGTGGCACTGATGGCTGATGGCAGTGTACGCACCTGGGGCTGGAACCACTATGGTCAGTTAGGCAATGGACAACCTGACGATAGCACAACCCCCACGACGGTCAGTAGCCCGACCACCTCGACTGGCACACTCGGCTCCACGAATCTCACCGGAGTGCAAGCCGTGGCTGCCGGTTACGCTCACACCCTATTCCTGCTCAAAGATGGCACCATCCTCTCCTGTGGTAACAATGCCTATGGACAATTAGGCGATGAAAGCCAAAACACGCGGCGGATTCCAGTGCCAGTGAATGACTTGACTGGAGTCAAAGCTATCGCTGCCGGGGCCGGACACAGCCTGGCCTTGTTGATGGATGGCAGCGTCTTTGGCTGGGGCGATAACAGTCACGGCCAATTAGGTGGCAGCAAGAATGCCCACGAGTTAGAGCCTGTTGCCGTCGAGCGAATCGGAGCCATCAAAGCCATTGCCGCAGGCTACAAGCACAGCTTAGCCGTTAACCAAGGGATGGCCACATCAGCCGCCGCGTTAGCCGCTTTACGCTTATCCAACGGGCAGGCCGATGCCACTAAAAGCATTGTGGTGCTGGATTTTGTGGAAGCTCTCAATTCCCTCACTGCTGCTGATGCCAGCCATTATAGTGTCCTGTCCTCTGGTCATGCTGTGCGGGTTGAAAGTGCCTCTTATAATGTGAGTCAGCATCGTGTTATTGTGAGTGTGCCTGAAGGTTCACTCCACAGGGGAGATTCTGTTATCCTCAGTTGGAACGGGATGCATACGGCCAAGGGTGTCCTTATGGCTAATGGCAGCACGATATTAATAGCAAGGTAATTTAGTGTTAGCCCTTGCCGAGCCAGGAGACCACCTATGTTTGTCACTCAGGGCGGGATGAATAGATTGCTGTTGATGGGCCTATTCTGCTTGATGCTTGTTAGCCAGACACTGGCCCAAGGTTCTCTTACTGTCACCAATACTGGCGATAGTGGCGCGGGCAGTTTGCGTGATGCTATCACAACGGCCAATAGCACACCTGGCACCGTGATTACCTTCAATATCCCAAATACGGATTCCGGCTGCAATGCGGCGACTGGCGTTTGCACCATTACACCTGCTTCGCCACTCCCCGGCATTACGGCTGCCAACACAACTATTGACGGCTATACGCAGTCCGGCGCGTCCGCCAATACCTTGAGCGTCGGTGATAACGCCAATCTCAAAATTCAAATCACTGGTACCAATGCGGGCGATACTGGCCTGCTCCTGCGCGGCGGCAACGATGTGGTGCGCGGCTTGATCATCAACGGCTTTCAACCGGCAAGTAACGGTACTTCCGGTGGCGCGATTGATCTGATGAGCAATAACAATGCTGTGACTGGTTGTTGGCTCGGCACCGACACGACGGGCACGGCGGTGGCCAACAACTATCGCGGTGTTTGGATTAACACTAACCCCGGCCAGAACATTTATCATTCGGACAACAACGTGGTGGGCGGCACCACGCCCGCCGCCCGCAACATTATTTCTGGCAATGCGAACACCGGTGTGCAGATTATCTTTGGCCCGACCGGAAACTTGGTGCAGGGCAATTACATTGGCACCGATAAAAACGGCGCGGCGGCTTTGTCCAACGGCGAAGGCGTGGTCATTGACGTTGCCAACAACAACACTATCGGCGGTGCGGCGGCTGGCACAGGTAACGTCATTTCCGGCAACACCAACGGCGTCCGCGTTGACACCGGCGGCGGCAACGAAAGTAGCGGGCGTAACAACACCATTGCGGGTAATCTCATCGGCCTCAATGCAGCAGGTGCGGCGGCAATTCCTAATGGCACCGGCATCACCTTCGGTTATTATGGTAGCGGCAACACGGTGGGCGGAGCGGGCGATGGAGCAGGCAACGTCATTTCCGGTAACACCGGCGATGGCATTAACCTCAACGGCACCAACGCTGGCAGTAACACCATTCAAGGCAATATCATTGGCTTGAATCAGGCAGGCACAGCGAAAATCGGTAATGGCGGCAATGGCATCACCTTCGGCAACACAACGGGCAGCAGTGTGATCGGTGGCACGACGGCCCCTATGCGTAACGTGATTTCAGGTAATGGCGGCAACGGCATCACCGACAACACTGGCGGCAATATAATTCAGGGCAACTACATTGGCACCAACATTTCGGGGAGCGTTGCACTCGGTAATACCAATGCGGGGATTTTAATAACGCAAGGCGGCGACACGATAGGCGGCACGGCCACAGGCGCAGGCAATGTGCTTTCCGGTAATGGCTTTGACGGTATCATCATCAACGGTGCCAAAACTGGCGGCAGCACAATACAGGGCAACCTTATCGGTCTCAACGCGGTGGGCACGGCAGCGCTCGGCAACCACGGCCTCGGCGTCAACATTATCAACGGCTCATCTCAAAATACCATCGGTGGCACAACAGCCCTGGCACGCAACGTAATTTCAGGCAATGGCTCCAATGGCGTTGGCATAGGCGGCAACAACGGCACAACTTCGGGCGCAAACACCGCCAATAACACGGTGCAGGGTAATTACATCGGCACCAATGCGGCGGGCACAGCGGCACTGCCCAATGCCTTGGCTGGAGTGGACATCATTAGCGGCGCTAGCGGCAACCTCATCGGCGGCGTGAGCGACGGGCAGTCCAATCTGATTGCCTTCAATACAGGTGATGGCGTCCATGTGCAAGACGCGACAACGCTCAACAATTCAATTCGCGGCAACTCTATTCACGATAACGGCAAGCTTGGCATTAACCTCGTGGGTGGCACCGAAAACGCGGCGGGCGTGACGGCTAACGGCACTAATCCACGTAGCGGCCCCAATAAGCTGCAAAATTATCCGGTTATTACAAATGTCAGCGTGGCCAGTGACAACACGACTATCACGGGCACGCTCACTTCCACCCCCAATGCGACGTTCACGCTTGATTTCTACCGTAACACGGTCACTGACCCAACTGGCTTCGGTGAGGGCCAGGTTTATATTGGTAGCCAGAACGCTACCACAGCACAGAATGGTCAAACGACATTCACCTTCACCGCCACTGGCACTGGTCAATCATTCACCGCGACAGCAACGGATAATGCCGGGAATACTTCCGAGTTTTCGCGCGCCGCGCAAGCTGCCACGTCGTCTTCCTTTGGCAGTAATTTGATTGTCAATCCGGGTGCCGAAGCTGGGCCGGGGTCAACCAGTGGCAATGATATTGAGCCGGTGCCCGGTTGGACGACCAGCGGTAACTTTACCGTTATTCCTTATGGCCCGAACAACGGTGGCATCACCACCACAGACCCCGGCCCTCCAAGTCGCGGCAAAAATTATTTCGCTGGTGGGCCGAACAATGCGGCTTCGAGCGCCACCCAGACTATCAATGTTTCCTCTGGTGCGACAGCGATTGACGCGGGCGGCGTGACGTTCAACCTGTCCGGTTTTCTGGGTGGCTTCGCTGAACAGGAGGACAACGCCGTTTTAGCTATCACTTTTAAGAGTGCGGCGGGTGCAGCGCTGGGCAACGCTCACATTGGCCCGGTTACAGCGGCTGAGCGTAAGAGCGCGACGGGGTTGGTGCAACGCACCATAACGGGAACCGTGCCACGAGGTACACGCAGCATTCTTGTTACGCTAACCCTGACGCGCACCGCTGGCAGTTACAATGACGGTTATGCCGACAACCTGACATTGACCCTGACGCAGCCCACATCTTCGGCCTGTGCAGTGCCTCCTGCCGGTCTTGTGGCCTGGTATCGCGCCGAAGGCAACGCCAATGACAGCAGCGGCAATGGGCACAACGGCACGCTGCAAGGTAGCGCGACGTTTACGACGGGCAAAGTTGGGCAGGCGTTTAGTTTCAACGGCGTGAACAGCTTTGTTCAAGTGCCCAGTAGCCCGGCGCTGGACCCGATACAAGCCGCCACTTACGACGCCTGGGTGTACTTCAACCAACTTCCCTCGGCTGCCGGGCATACTATGCAGATTGTAGCCAAGTCCGGCTCTGGCCGCGATTTGGACTTGCAGGCCGAAACCGACAATAAATTTCACTTTTATGTTGCTGGTGGCACCACAGTCGTCTCCAAAATCGTCATTCAAAGTAGCCACTGGTATTATATCGCTGCGACTTACCGGGCCACTGACCGCATAGCAATTTATGTCAATGGCGTGCTTGACAATACCACGTTGATCCCCGGCGTGACACGGCAAGCCAATGGTAATCCTCTTACGATCGGAGAGAACTTCACGTTTCGGGGCCGTTACTTCAATGGGCGAATTGACGAAGTCTCGCTTTACAACCTTGCCATGTCCGCCGCCGAAATTCGGGCGAATTATGTTGCTGGTAGCTCAGGCCAATGCGCTGGCAGCACGCCACCCGGTATCACCGTCACACCCACCAGCGGATTAGTCACCACTGAAGCAGGCGGCAAGGCCACCTTCACGGTGAAACTTAATAGCCAACCGAAAGCGAATGTGACGATTGGCTTAAAGAGCAGCAATCCATCCAATGGCACCGTATCGCCTGCGTCACTGACTTTTACCTCCACTAACTGGAACACCCCGCACACCGTTACCGTAACAGGGGTGAAAGACAATGCCCACACTCCCCGCGAACCTTATCAAATCATAACTGCGCCTGCGGTGAGCACAGATACCCAGTACAATGGCTTAAACGCGGCGGATGTCCAGGTTACGAATCTGGATAATGTTGGTCAGCCTACGATTACGCTCACGCCGCTAACTGCCACCTTGCATGTCGGTCAGCAACAGCAGTTCCTGGCTACGGTCACAGGCTTGGGGAAGGTAACGATTAATTGGCGGGTGCAGGAATCCAACTCTGGCGGCGCGATTACCACGACTGGCCTGTATACTGCGCCGGAGGTGCCAGGACATTATCATGTGGTAGTCACAGTGGCGGGACATCCTGAACTGGTGGCGACCGCAGTGGTCAATGTGGTGGCGCAGAAAAGCAGTTTAGGTTTATCCAGCGGACAGGCCGACTCCGCGAAGAACATTGTGCTGTTGAATTTTGCTGGGGAGCTTGATGCCGCCACTGCCGCCGATGCTATCCATTACAGCGTCTTGGTATCTGGTCATACAACCACAGTAGAAGGTGCCGCTTATGATGCGGCTAAACATCGCGTGCTGTTAAGTTTGAGCGAAGGGGCTTTACAAGCGGGCAACAAAGTGCTCGTGACTTGGAGCAACCTGAGAGACGCGGAAGGGCAATTGGTGGCTGATGGCAAGGTTAATCTGGTGGCAAAGTGAGGGCTGCTACGGCTCATGGTTTGGAGAACATTTGTGTAATCCAAATATCCCCCGTAGCATTAGCGACGATACCAATGCCGATACGATTGACGTTGGGAAACAAGATATTGGCGCGGTGACCAGGGGAGTTCATCAGGGCAGTATGGGCACTTTGCACATCCGGGTTGCCTAATTCGTGCTGCGTGCCCCAGGCGCGGAAGACGTTTTCGGCGACCACAGCAGGGGTCGTATTGAAGACAGCCCGGTAGCGGTCGAGCGGCTCGTGCAGCGCTAAGGTCGGCGATTCGTGCGCGAAGTATTTCAGGTCGCGCATCTCGGCGGAATGGGCGCGGGCGACGGCAGCTAATTGCGGATCGTAAGACAATGGCCCCAGTCCAGCTTTCGCTCGCTCAGCATTGACTAACCCCGCCAGGCTTTGCTCCATCTTTTCTAAACGGGCGTCAGCTTGGGGTAAGCTCGTAGCGGGTTTTGAAGATGCCCCGCTTACCATGCCCGTATAGGCACCTGTTGCGCCGGGGACTCTGGGTGAACTATTGCCTGCTCTGGCGAGTTCATTGGAATACGCTGCGGCCAGGGGCGAAGTGGGGGCTACCGCAGTCAACTTGGCCCGCGCTTCAGCACTGCGACCTTCGCGCTGTAGCAGATAGGCTAACAGGGTGTTGAGTTCCGGCTTATCTCCATTGCGGCGGATATTCTCTTCCAGCATCACCCGCGCTTCGGCTAGATGTCCACCTGCAATTTGGTCAAGCGCGACTTGATAAGCTACCAGCGCCCCTTCGACGTTATTTGCCTGACCATTAGGAACCACAGTCGCTGCATGAGTCGCATTTTGTCGCGGCACTGTATTCGTTGATGGTGCGGCGTGGACGCTAGCGCTGACCAAGCACAAATAAATAGCTAATCCTAAAGCGCAATGAAAACCTGACTTCATAAACCTCTCCCCATAAATTGATGGTGTCATTGAGTTCTTCTCCTCAGACGGCAGTCTTTAACCTGAGTTGCACTGTTGCGTTGACCCAATATTGCCAATCACACTATAATCTCCTATATCTCAGCGCGATTCCACGCTGCCCCCATAGTCCCTTATGGCCCCGACCGGGAGACTGACATGAGACTTCGCTTTGCTCTTTTTAGCATTTTATGTTCCATCGCCCTGTTGAGCGGTGCCGCCACACAAGCCGTTTACGCGGCAGGGCCAATCACAATGGAGTTGGGATCGCCCCTTGCGCTGACAGAAAAGCCGCTTGCCTTGCAAGTGCGCCAGGGGCGATGGTTTCCTGTTGCGGTGACACTCAGCAACACTGGTGATCCTGTCCATGCCACGCTCTCCCTCCAACTCACCTCAAGCTCTGGTCAGCCGGTCTCAACATCTGATTTCTACGCCGAGGTAGACCTGCCAACTAACTCGCACAAGCGGGTGTGGCTCTACGGTCGAGTCGAGCGCGAAGACGTAGATGGCGCAGTGGTTTCCCTGCGCGGGCGTAGTATCCAAACCCTTAAAGGTGATATGCTGTTGAAGTCTGCTGATCCGGGCACCCGCATTGTGCTGACGGTCAGCGACGCCGATGAAAAACTATCCTATCTCAGTGGTTTAAAAGGCGCAGGTTTTGGGGTTGCCGAGGAGTTGCAAGATGTTGATCCGGGCACTGCGCCCAACCCGAACCAAAATTTAGTGCGACCCCTGGGTGCGATGCATGAGATGGTGCCCACGCGCTGGATTGGCCTGGATGGGGTAGACCTGGTGGTGTTACAAGACTTCCCTCACACTGCCTTGCGCCCGGAACAGCTTACGGCTCTGCGGGGCTATGTCGCGGCGGGTGGCTCGATCCTGATATTTGGGGGGGCCGATTGGCAGCGGTTGGCAAAGTCGCCCTTAGCTGATTTATGGCCCGTGAATCCTGCCAGTTGGAGCGTAGCCATCCCCGCTGAAATGAACACCCTGGTGCAACGCTATGTGACCGCTTCGCCACTCACCGGGGCTGACCGACTCGGTGGCGCTCCGGTGACTTTGACGCGAGGCACATTACAGCCTGGAGCGCATCTGTTAACGGGTTCCGCTGCTGCACCGCTATTGGCCAGCATAGGTGTTGGGGCAGGACAGGTGATCTTCTTCGCAGGCGATGCCACCAAGCCGCCCTTTATTGGGTGGAGCGGCGATCCGAGCCTGTGGGCCGATATTTTTAACGTGTCGGTGCGCCCACATCGTATCGAAAGCATTGACCCCAACGCCTCAATGCCGATTGATTCTTCGTATGGTTCTGTCCCCAGTTATTCCAGGGGTTATTACAACGGCTCTAATGCAGATAATCAAGACAATAACCCGCTGATGAACCTGCTGCAACAGATGGACACCGCTCAGCAGCTTAAGACCCCGCCCGTTTCTTACATCGCCTGGTTTCTGGCGCTTTATGTGTTTTTTCTGGTGCCCGTCAACTATTGTATTTTGCGCTACTTTGATAAGCGCGAGTTGGCTTGGGTCACAGTGCCAGTGATTGTGTTGGCGTTTTCTGTCATCAGTTACGCAGCGGCTCTCAGTATTAAAGGGCACACTGTCTTAACGCGCCATATTAATATTGTGCAGGGGGCGAGCGATTCTGGCACGGCACGAGCCGATACCATGCTCTGGCTCTTCTCACCACGCAAAACGACTTACAACATTACCAGCACCGATCCGCAGACCATCATTGCCGATTATATTAACAATGAGGATACTTCCCGTGTCACGATTCGAGAACCGGATGAGACCGCTTTTACAGTCGAGAACGCGGCCATTAATATGTGGGATCGTCGCTCTTTTGTCGGGCAGGCGGTTATCAACGTGGGGAAGGGCGTGCATGTCGGCATCCGTGGGGGGCAACCGAGCGTACAAAATAACACGCCTTTTGATTTGCGCGGCACGGTGTTGGTAACAGGTGGCCAGGTGCGGGCGTATGGCGACCTCAAAGCGGGAGCCAGCGCGGCCAAACTGGTCTCATCGGACAAAGTGGATTTAGCGGATCCGAGTTTGATAGGCCGCATCCTGCAAGCCTCGCATTTAGACGCGATCTTCCCGGCGACGGCGACGAGCACGCCACAAAACATGGCGACTGCCGCGTTACCAATTGCACTGGGCCAGGACTTTGGCAAAAGCGGCAATCCTGGCGCCTTATTAATAGCATGGAGCAATCAGCCTGCTAATGCCCTGAATGTTGAGAACGAAACGCCCCAGGCGCAAAATATTACTCTGTATGTCTTCCGTTTAAGCGATGAGTCGCTGCTGGCGTTGCCCTCGCCGGGTGCCAACGCGTCAGGCAAAGGCGGCACTGTTGCGGGCTTAGGTGCGGTGATACGCCCAGTGGGCGTCGAGTCCGCAGATGCTAATCCCGATAGCGGTTCAGGCTCGCTCTTAACTTATAATTGCCAGTTACCGCGAGCAGCAGGTGCGCAAGTTGGGGCAGAGTCAAACCCCTGGCGCAGTCTCTCTATCGTCGCACATGGCAGAAACGTAGATTACAATTCAAACTCTTCCTACTACTATAATAACCGGCGTTGGAATCCGCGCCGCCGTCGCTATGAAATTGTGCCGCGCCCCAATCCAATGCACACGAGAAGTCAGACTGCCGTGCAATTTGAAATCTGGAACTTTGCTAAATCACAATGGCAATCACTGGGCGGCAGTAGCGGGCAGAGTTGGGTCTTTAAGCAGAATATTCCCAATGTTGGCAATTTGATTCGACAACCAGACAATCTCGTCCGCCTCCGCGCCCGCACCGCTCACAGCGGGGTTAAAGTGGATGCAGTGCGGGTGCAAGCACAACCGAACTTCCCTGGACACTGAAAGCATCTAAATTTAAATACTAAGTGATGCGTCTGTAATTTGTCATTTCGAGCAGAGCGACCAACGGGAGCGCAGTCGAGAAATCTTGCTGTTGAATATAATGAATCCACACAACAAAGATTCCTCGACTGCGCTCCGCTCGGAATGACACTGCTATCAATGAATAGCAACCGTTAAGCCCAAACCACAGCCCTAACGCAAACTTAATATGGCACAGCGGAACTTTGTGCCTAACGTATTGTCAAAGGGTCTGACGTTTTGTAATTGTTAATCTCCACGCCACCTCACTTCAATCATAATGCGCCGAAACAACAGCTTGCATGAGTGAGATTAGGGCTATAGCCAGGAGTATCGCATGAAAAACCGCTGTAAAAACCAGTTTAATGCCCTGTTGGTCGGCCTTGCTTGCACTATTGCAGGCGGAGGCTCTCTACTAGCCGCAGTGCCAGCTCATGCGGCAGCGGCCTACCAGTTCCAGGAAGAAGCCGCGGAGCCACTGGTCAGCGTCACCTTTGGCGTTAAGACAGCGACGGCGGGCAGCATGACGGTCGTTTTCGACTATAAAGACGATCAGAATTTTTATGCCCTCGACCTAACGCCGCACGCGGTTGAACTTAAATCAGTCATCGGCGGCGTGACACGCTCTCTGGGCACGGCTCCCGTGAAGTGGTCGGGCAGCAGCCAGATGACCTTGAAGCGGCGTCCCTGGGTGATGCAGGTTATTCTGGATCGGCGAGTGGTGCTCACGGCGTATGATGCCACTTTCGATAAAGGCAAAATTGGCAGCACATCGAGCGGTGGCTGGGGTTGGCACGATGTGCGGGTGCAGCCAGTAGAAGAACTGTATTTCACGGACGACTTCACGCGCCAGGAAGGGCAGGAAGGTGAGTGGAAGACGGTCAATGGCAACTGGACTTTGACCTCTTCCAGCGAAAACATCAATGCGCGCAATGTGTCCATGAGCGCGAATCCGTTCTCCTATCAAATTGCCACACCCACCGGCAAAGCCTTCACCCAATCGGGGCGCTGGTTCTGGGACAATTATCATGCCGAAGTATCGGTTAAACCTACCGGGCGCGGCACGGTCGGGCTGGCCGTCTACGTGCAAGACCCGCAGAATTATATAGCCTTTCTGTGGAACGCTGCCGAAGGCCCGGAAGCACGCCAATTGGTGCGGGTGGTAGATGGCAAGCCGACAGTCTTAGCCCATGCTGGCGGGGCCTTTTTGCCACGCCAGTGGTATCGCCTGGGAGTGCGCACTTCACCCGGCTATGTCGAAACCTTTATTGATGGCGACGCGGTATTCAAAGTGCGCGACGATTGGTTTGGGCAAGGTGGTATTGGCCTCTTGGCGCAAAACATCAGTCTCGCCGCTTTTGATGATGTACGGGTGCAGTCCTATTCTTATTATCGTCAGGATTTCGATGGCCCCATTGACTCCTGGACGGCGGATGGCGGCACCTGGAATGCCAAGGGTGGCATCTTAACCTCGGCCCCCAAACAAGGCGATAATGGAGCCTCGCGGGTGCTGCTTTCGGGTGGTAGCGCCTGGAACGGCTATCAACTGTTGGCTTCAGGACGCACGGGGGCTAACGGTGCCTGTGGCGTGGTGGTGGGCTATCATGATAACAAGAATTATTCGGTCTTTCGCTGGGCCGGGGCCAGTAGCTCTTTGCCTTTTCATGGTCGCCAACAATTGATGCATTATAGTGGGGGCAAAGCCTCTATCATCAGTGACCAGCCGTTAAAGCTGACCGAGGCAACCGAGAACGATGGCTTTGCTAACGTGATGCTGCGTTTAACGCCTGGTGCCTTATCCGTTTACAACAATGGTCGCCCCATCGCTTCAATGGCCGATGAAAAGCTCACTTCGGGTCGCATTGGTCTCTGGTCACAGGGCACTCAACCCGTGGCGTTCCGTGACGTGGTGGTATTCTTCCCACCGGAACCCGTTGCGCCCAAAGTGCCGCCCAAGATGGAAGAAGACGCTCTGATGGTGGGCTGGGCTTCCAACTCCGGTGAGTGGCCGCCAACCTTTGGCGATAACGGCACGGAGTTCTGGAACACCGGCGATTTCTTTGGCGACTCATCGCTGGAAATGATGTGGCGGCGGGCCACCTATACACGGGGCAAGTTAGAGGTGGCCCTGCGCGCTCAACGGGGCGATTTTGGCAGTGGCTATGTGGTGCGCTGTGAAAGCACGGCCGACAGGAGTGGCCTGCACTTGGCTTTGCTCAAGGGCACGCAGGTGTTAAAGGAATCCACCTTCGATTGGAAAGAACTGGATGGCGGAGATGGCAGCAAGTCCGCCTCTGCCAGCAATGCCGTGGTGCCAATCAGAATTGACCTGGAAAGTGATGCTATTACTTTTCGGGTAGCGGATAGACCCGCTTTTAGTTATCTGACTGCCGATACTGCGACTGCGCCTAGTGGGACTAACATCGCGGTGCGCGCTTCTGGTTTTGCTTTAAGAACCAAAGAATTACGGGCTATCAGCACTCATCGTGATGACTATACCTTTAACGAAGCGCCCACGGACTGGTACTCGCCACAGGGCACCTGGAGCGTTATTTCGCGTTGGCCATGCTACTCCGACTGGTCGTTCTTTGGCGGCAAGGGCGTCAACCCGGTGCTGTGGAGCAAGCGTTCCTATTCCGGTGACATCGTCGTCGAAATGTATGCTCACAACCAGATGGATTTGCCCAAGGAAGTTGGCTATTCGCATCCGGGCGACCTCAACATCACCATTGGCGGCGATGGCAAGAACCCGGCCTCTGGCTACTCCTTTATCGTTGCGGGTTGGGACAACACCCGCACGCGCATCTTGAAGGGCACCCAGTCGGTGGCGGAAAACACCACGGAAGACGCGCGCTTCCCCCGCCCAATCAACCATAATATGCAGTTCCATCGGCGTTGGTATTACATCCGTGCTGAAGTTCGCCGTGCTGCGAAGGATGGCAAGCCAGGTGTGAAGGTGTCCCTGACAGTGGATGACACCTTATTATGTGAATACTTCGACCCCACGCCCATAGAAGCTTTTCAGCAGGGAGGGCATGTGGCGTTCTGGACGGTGGATGGCACCATTATGATTGCCCGCGCCAAAATTGAAAGCGCGAGTATGGGCAGCCGCACTATCCCCACTGGCCTGTTGGATGCCGCAGTACAAGCCCCCATGCCCAAGGCTACCACTGGCGATTTGGCACCGCGGCCCATTGTGGCAGATGGCTTGCCCTCCGCCGTTGTCGAGCGGGCTGAGGGTGGCAATGAGGGAACCTGGACGCTACGCAATCCCACCGCAGGTGGTTTGTTTGAGGTACAGCTTATAAAGCCGGGCGATAATGCAACCGAACCGTGGAAAGTCACGCCCAACACCAAATTGGATTTCGATGTCGCTTTGCCCGAAAATGTGAAGGTTGATCTCTATGCCACTATTGACGGCATGTTGCATATGGTGTCTTTAACCAATAACCAGCGGCCCGATGCGCGAGTGCGGATTCTGGGCACCGCCAAAAAGGAAGCCTCTGCTCAGGGGTGGCAGCATGTGACATTCGATTTAGGCGCGGCATTGAAGAAAATGTATCCCGAAGCCGATAGTTGGAAGGTGGATCAACTTTCCTTGGGTGCCTTGCACGGCGATGAGTATCGTTGGGTGGGCTTCGATGGCAATCCTCTGGGCGCTACTTATCGTTTGAAGGGCATGAAACTCACGGGTGCAACTCAAATCGCGTCAGCCCCGGTTGAGAATGGACAAGCCCCTCACTAATCGTTAGGGACAGCCTCGCAGGGCATGGCCCTCACCCCCAGCCCCTCTCCACTACGTAGGCGAGGGGAGGTCACAGGAGAATGACTTCGATAGCATACACCTCACTGTTTTCCTGAAGGCTACAACGAGAATAACTAACACCAGCAATTGTGCCCTGGTGCTCCCCTCGCCTACGCAGTGGGAGAGGGGCTGGGGGTGAGGGCCATATCTGGGGGTCTGTTCCTTCATAATCCCCCGCTTACCAATCTCGCTAAGACATAACCTGAGAACGCCAGGGATGTCAGCAGCATCTGGCGATGCACGCGCTGGAAATCGCTTTCTGGGGTTGTAGTGTTGCTGCGACTCCAACGCCACACGCTGCCGAGTGAGATAACCCCAGCCGCTAAAAGTAATAGGGCATCAGCGGCATATCGTAACAGCCACAAGGCCAGAGCGTTACTGGTGATGCCTAGGCCGAGCAAGATCATAGACCACATAAACACAGCCGCTCTGCCCCGCCGCTGCATCAACACTAAGGCTAAAGTCTGATCACCACGCTCTGTATCATCTGCAACTTGATAAAGCTGGGTCAGGGGATAAAAGCCAGCAACGGTTAATGTGGCTCCGGCCATGCCCCACCACAGCAGATAGTTCCAGGTAAGATGCGGCACAGTCAAAGCTCCGGCCAGGAAGTCGAGCACACCTTGCCCAACGGCTACGGTGATAAGGCTTTTCCAGGCGTGGCCTTTCCAGCGTGGCCGGGGATGGGAATAGCCCAGCGACAGCAGCAAGATGGTGCCGTAAACGGCCATGAGGTGCCAATTCAAAATCAATAGCAGGAGTAATCCACTGAGTTGCACGCACCAGGAGAATAGGTATAGGCGAGGCGGTGGTACGGGAGGTTCCCATAACCCACCGACCGGGCCGCTGTCCTGGTCATAATAAGAGTTTAGGGCTGTCAATCCACCAAACGCGCCGATATGAAAGATGAGAAAGATAGGAACGAAATGCAGTGCTTCGCCCCAGTTTGTTAATCTGCCGCCAGCCAGCAGATAACCCCAGCCGAAGATCGGCCCCAGTTGGAACTGATAGGGCAACCGCAAAAGGGTTAGATAAGCGCGCACGCCGTTATTCTACCAGATGAACCCCGGTGAATTGTCAGTGCGGGGTGCTTCGCCGCATACTTTAGCTATGCAAAACTTTGCTGTAGCTCAGATGTTCGATGACATCGCTGACTATCTGGAAATTGCGGGCGAGAACTCTTTTAAGATTCGTGCTTACCGGCGGGCGGCGGAAGCGATTGCCGCTTATAGTGAACCGATTGAAGATGCCGCCGAGAATGGCACCTTACGCGAGATTGAAGGTTTAGGCGAGGCGACAACCGCCAAGGTGCAAGAATTCCTGGCAACGGGCAAAGTGCGCTATCTGGAAAGGTTACGCGAGGAATATCCGCACAGCTTACTTGAACTTTTGAAGGTGCCCAACCTTGGCCCAAAGAAAGTGGCCCAGCTTTACCGCGAGCGCAACATCACGAGTGTCGAACAATTAATCAGTGCCATTGAGCAAGGCCAACTCACGGGACTGTCGGGTTTTGGCCCTAAGACAATTGAGAATCTGCGGCAAAGCATTGAGCGTTTAGCCCAGATGACAACGCGCCTCCCCATTGGTGAAGCTCTTCAAGTTGCTAAAAATATCGTCACTGCTTTAGCGGCTACACCAGCAGCAGAACGTGTGGAAATTGCTGGCTCATTGCGCCGTGGTTGCGATACGGTTGGGAACATCAACCTGGTGACGACTGGGCGCAATGCGTCTGCCCTCGTGCAAGCCTTTGTCAAACTGCCACAGGTCTTATCGGTATTAGAGCAAGGAGAACAGAAGGCGACAGTATGCGTGCGCCCTGGTATCGAAGTGCATCTGACTTGTGCCTCACCACAAAACTTTGGCGCGGTCTGGTTTCAGGCTACTGGCTCTGTAGAGCACTTAGCCACTGCCCGGCAAAAAGCAGAAAGTCATGGTTTGAGGCTGCAAGCGGATGGTCTCTATCGTGGTGACAAGTCGCTTGCCGCAGCAGAGGAAAAAGATATTTATGCTGCTTTAGAGCTTCCCTATATTCTGCCGGAGTTGCGCGAAAATCGCGGTGAATGGGAAGCAGCCGAGGCCGGTGCATTGCCACCATTAGTTGAAGTTGCGGATATTCGCGGCGATTTACATACGCACTCGACCTGGAGCGATGGTTCCGTCACGATTCGTCAAATGGCTCAAGCTATGCATGAACGGGGCTATTCGTATTTCGCCGTGACCGACCACTCTAAAGCTCTCGCTATGACCAATGGCCTTAATGCCACACGCTTGCGCGACCAGGCCAAAGAGATTGCTGAAGTGCAAGCCGAGTTCCCCGGCTTGAAAATTTTGCGCGGTGTCGAATGCGATATTTTACGCGATGGGACGCTCGATCTGGATGATGAAATTTTACATGAACTGGACATTGTAATCGGCAGTGTCCACTCTGGTTTTAAGTTCGATGAAGCCACTCAGACGGCGCGCATGATTAAAGCCATTGAGCATCCTGCCGTAGATATTGTAGCGCACCCCACCGGACGCATTTTAGGCGGACGCCCCGGCTATGCTGTGAACGTGGACGCCCTGATTGAAGCCGCGCATGACACCCATACAGCCTTAGAAATCAATTCCAGCGAACGCCTTGACCTTAATGACATTCATGCACGCACCGCCCGCGATGCAGGCGTGCTGCTTTCGATTGATAGTGATGCCCACTCACCGCGCATGTTACCCAACGTAGCTTTAGGCGTCCTCACCGCTCGCCGCGCCTGGTGTGCCAAAGCGAATATCTTGAATACCAAAACCACTGATGAGTTGCTGCAATGGCTCCATCGGCCACAGGCCAAGAAATAGAGGATGTGTTACGCCTTCTAACGGCATGGCATCGGTTGTGAATAGAAGCGAAAGCAGAGTATTATGGCAACTGAAGACATCAAAGACTGGAACCAAATCGCTCAACGTTATAACGAGCTTGTTAGCCCTAACCATTTTATTAATCGCCAATTGCAGCCCGTACTGTGGGAATGCCTGGGCGATATTCGGGGCCGCCCGGTGCTCGATCTCGGTTGTGGCCCCGGTTGGTTCAGCCAGCTAATGCACGAGGCTGGCGCTCAAGTCATTGGCGTAGATGGCTCCGGGGAATTACTCAAAGCGGCACGAGCATCTTATCCCCATATTCAATTCATAGAACATGATTTATTGGAAGGTCTGCCACCTCTTGGCGATGCATTTGACCGCATTGTTGCCAACATGGTGCTTATGGATATTCCTAACCTAACCCGGCTGATGTCAGCAGTGCGTGAAGTGCTTGAACCTCAAGGTAAGTTCATCTTCACCATGCCGCACCCCTGCTTCTTCAACCTGAAATCCCACCGTGATGAAGAGGGCCGCTTGTATAAGAAAGTTACAGGCTACCTCCAGCCAGAAGTTTGGCTCATAGAAGGTTTCGGTGGCCACAATCACTATCACCGTAGCCTGACCTTTTACTTTGACCACCTCCGTGCCAATCGTCTGGCTGTCACACGATTATATGAGCCTAAACCTCAATCAGATACACCGCGAACTGGAACTGATGCGGCGTATTACGAGAGCATCTCAACCTTCATCTTGATAGAGGCAACGGCCATATAACTACGTGTGCCAGAGAAGAAGAGGCAATCAAAAGTAAATTCTATTGTTTCGATTCTGGCGGATGTTCAGACGGTTCACCCTCAGCCGGTGCCAGATTACTGTCCGGTTTAGCTGCATCATCTTTGGATGGGGCCGTTTCTGATGGCGTGGTGGCAGTTGTATTGGGAATCGGCGTTGGTAGTGGAGCCGCAGCCGGTGTTGCGCTGGCAGGGGTTAACACCGGTTTAGCCCGGCGTAAGTCCGCTAACTGCTTTTTGGCACGAGCCAGATCAAAGGCATCCAGGGCCATGCGGGGGGCCGTGAGTTTGGGGTAACGGGCCATGAAGTCTTTGACCACCGTGCGGCCAGCATCGGCATCGCCGCTTTTAGCGTAACCGTCCAACAAGGCTGCATAAGCGGCGCGATGGTGCGGGTTTTTAGATAGTTGTTGCTTGAGAAAATTGAGAGTTGCGGGCAACTGTTGCTTTTGCTCCGAAACGCGGAGCAGGGCAGCGTAAACAGCTTCATTGTCGGGCTGCTGGCTGGCAAGAGTTCTCAGATGAGTCAGGGCGCGCATCTCCTGCCCACTCTTTTCTTCCAGCGTCGCCGCGCCACTGAGGGCTTGCGGGTCATTTGGCGCGATTTGCAGGGCATACCGATACTGGGCCAGGGCTTCGGTGTCATTGCCGCTTTTCCGCAGCAATCGAGCGCGTTGTAAAGCGGGCAGGGGATTCTCCGGCCACACAGTGGACACTCTATTCCAGGATTCGATGGCGCGTGGAATGTCGTCTTGGTGCTCATAAAGTGCTGCCTGTTGCACCATCGCTCCTACATCATTGGGTTTGGCTTTGAGATAAGCAGCATATTCTTTCTGGGCTTCGTTGTAGCGGCCTAGATCGGCTAACGCTTTGGCAAGGCGATGCCGTGCATCGTGGCGCTTGGGATCAATGGCTAATACTTGCTTCAGTTGAGCTGCGGTACCGGCTCTATCGCCACTGCGCCATAATGCCTCGGCTAAAAGGCCATGTACATCGGCATCGTGGGGTTGAAGCTTAGTCGCATCCCGCCACTCGCGTGCGGCTGCGGGCCATTGACCACGCATCGCATAAAGACGCCCGATGGCTACATGAAGGCGTGCTAAGGGCACTCCGCCGCCTGAGCTGGCTGGCACATGAGGCACCGCCGTACGCAAGGCAGCAATGGCCCCATCCTTATCACCCTGTGCCCAACGCACATCGGAGAGCAGGGTGTGCAGCTCGATAACGTCGGGAAACTGCTGTGCCCCTCGCGCTAATACCACTGCGGCTGCTTCGGTCTTACCGCGCATCCCCAACACGCGCCCCAATAGGAGAGGCACACGCGGGTCTTTGGGAGATGAGGTCTGCGCCTGCCGCAGCCAACGCTCGGCGTCGGGCAATCGTTTGAGAACCTCCAGGGCGATAGCGCCTGCGGTAAACGCCGCTTCGGGGTCTTTAGGCTGCATTTCCGCCAGGCGCACCCATTGTGCGTAGACTTCATCCTTACGATTAAGAGACATCAACACCTGGGCCAACAGCACATAACCAGCGCGGTTAGTGGGAGCTAAATGCACCACTGCACGCAGCGGGGGAATGGCTTCTGGGGCACGATGCAGGGAAAGCAAAGTCTGCGCCATTTGCCAGGGTATCGCTGGGTTTTTCGGATCGCTCTGCTGCGCTAAGCGCAATTGCTTTAGCGCCTCATCGGTGCGGTGCCCTTGCAGATAAATCATCGCCAGGCCCATGCGGGCTGGAGTTAAAGCTGGGTTTAGCTGTAAAGCTTGCTCGTAAGCCGCAATTGCTTCCTGATTCTTGCCAGCACGCTGCGCCGCCATGCCCTGCGCCAGTCGTTGCGCCGCTGGATTTGCTGGCTGAGTGAGTGGCGTTTTAGTGCCGAGGTGCCCTGTTGAGGTAGGAGGATCAGAGGGAGGGAGCAGGGCGAAAGGATTGGTGGACGGGCTATGGGGCGACAGCCCGAATTCAGGAAAAAGAGGAGAGCCGCTATTGGAACTTGGCGATGATCCGGTTCCTGCCTGAGCGACTGAATTTTCATGCGGCGGAACCGAAATCGGGCTATGAGAACTGTTATCCCACAGGAGTCCTAAGCTGAGTAGACCACCAAAAACCAGCAGGGCGAACCCCCCGCCCAAGACGCGCGACTGCCGAGCCGTTGCCTGAAGCTGCGGTTTGGTTTGAATAACAATGGGTGGAGAAGCAACTGCCCCCACCGCAGGCGATGCTGGCACCGGTAGCTCTCGCGGCAGCGGCTGCGCAGAGGTTAGCGCGTTATTTAAGACTGAGGCAACTTCCTGATTCTCCATATCAAACGCGCGTTACGGCAACGCTCCTCACCAAGGGGTTACTCCCTTCACGAGCTGGCCGCTGCTGGTGTGGGAGCTGTAGTCGCACTCGAGTTGGGATCGCTTGAAGCGGGCTGAGCCACTGCGCCAGGAGTTGAGGGAGTATCGTTTTTGGCAGCTTGTGCCGCGCTGCTCACTAACTGAGCAATGGCTTTATCAGTCGCCTCATTTTTAGCTGTGGTCACGCCTGCGGCGTGCATCTGGCGACGATGCCGCTCGACTTCAATGGCCAACATAATGGGTGTGATTTCGAGGAAGCCCGCAATGCGGTCTATCACGCGGGACATGGAGCGCCGGGCGTCATGCGACTCAGGGTCAGCAAAGAGCATCTCTTCGGCATCGGCCAATGAGGGCACTACATCCAGGATCAGTTGGGCACGCACCTGGGGCAAAGCACGATCTTTAGAAACCGTAATGCGCTGGCGAAGCTCGGAAATGATCTGGTTTAGCACATCCTCAAAGTGATGGGCGCTGACCTGCTGCTCGGCCATAGCAATCACGGCTTCCTGGGCCCGCTTGCGGCGTTCCTTGACCTCTTCCCAGTCGTCCATTGTGGTGCCTTCAATGACCTCAAAGCGGATGAATCGCCCCGCCGCCTGACGCAAGATGCCTTCAATGGTATTCTTAACCTGATCCGGCACCAAATGAGTCGCTAAGGGATAGTCACGCGGGGCCAGGCCACAGATGAAAGCATCGTCATCGAGGGTAATGGGCACAATCGCTTCCATTGCGTCGGCGACACCTAAAGAAAATGGTAATTTAATAAAAACGCGTTTGCGCACTTCGAGCCAGACCCAGCGCAAATCTACACCCGCCATCGGATCGGTGCCCTGCTTGGGGCGAGAAGTCTCTTCAGCCATGATGCAGCCCTCCTGGAGGCAACAGCAACACCCATTGCTGCAATGTCAGACAGTAATGAGCAGTCATAAGTTGTAGCGGCCACAAACTACGATTTTGTGGGCTTGTAGAAGGGTATTATACGTCATTTTGACCCATCAGTTGAGAGGCCGCGACATCTTCCAGAAAACTTTGTGATTTTAGTTTAATCTCCAACTGCGTATAGAGGGAGGCGCGCAGGCAATCCCGCAGGTCACGGCGGCCTGCCCCCGTTAAAGCCAAATCCTCGCCAGAGGGCACCGTTACCGCACGTTCTAATTTGTGTAGTGCCCGCATGGTTTGCACACTCACTGTTAAACGCTGTGGGTCACGCGAAGCACAACCCGCGCACAAAGTGCCGCCCAATAAAGGAGAGAAGGCCAAACGCTGAGTCGTATCTTCCAGCGGCACCACTATCTTCTGTTCACAGGCCACACAGCGCCCAATAGTAGGCGAGTAACCTAAGAGAGCGAGGAAGCGAGCCTCGAACCACCGCCCAATCAGTTCAATATCTAAAGTGGAATTGGGGGCCGCGTCGAGATGCGCCAGGGTCACGCTGAGGAGTTCAAATAACTCAGCATCTGGCAACTGTTCGGGCACGGCATCACACAGTTCGCAGAGATAGGTGGCCCAGGCCGTTTTGAGTAAATCAGTGGCGATATGAATATGGGCGTTCTCAATTTCCGCCTGGGTCGCAATATCGAGAGATTTACCCCGTGCCATTAAAAATCGAGCCAGCATGAAGGGCTGGGATACCGCCGCTAACTTGGCCTTGGCCCCCCGCGCCCCGCGTGCCACGGCGGAAAACTTGCCGCGCTCTGGCGAGAGGAGCGTCATCACCCGATCTTTCTCACCTAATGAGCGCACGCGCAACACGATGGCACGGGCCGGATAAGTGGATGAGGCAGCAGTGCGGGCCATACCTTGGAGAGACGGTTAGAGCGGATTAGATGTTCCACCCGCCACTAAGCCGTAGCTCGTGTGGCGGCTCTCAATTCACGCGCAAATGTCGCAGCCGCTTGAGTCTTTTCCTCGGAGGTGCCGGGCGTGTTTTCTATGCGGTCAATGAGAGCCGAAGCGACCACAATGCCATCTACGGCTGTATCACGACAGGTTTTCTGGATTTGTTGCGGCGAAGAGAAGCCAAACCCGGCACAAACGGGAGTGTTACTGTGGCGGCGGATGCGGTCAATAAGGTCGCCGATTTCGGGCGGCACATCGCTACGCGCCCCGGTCACGCCCATGCGCGCTACAGCATAGATGAAGCCAGACGCCGCGTGCGCCACCGTTTCGACGCGCCGATCATCAGAAGTCGGAGCCAGAAGGAAAATGGTATCCACGCCATGTTTACGGCCTGCCTCGACCCACGCCTGACCTTCTTCCGGCGGCAAGTCCGAAATAATGACTCCATCGGTTCCCACTTCACGACAGCGTGCCGCGAAGCGATCATAACCGATTTGATAGACCGGGTTAATATAGGTCATGGGCACCAGCGGCACCTCGGTTTGCGTTCGCACATTGGCAATGAGGGCCAGCGCATCATCCATCGTGGCCCCCGCCGCAAGTGCCCGCTCCGAAGCCCGCTGCACCGTCGGCCCATCGGCCAGGGGGTCAGTAAAGGGAATCCCAATTTCCACGATGTCCGCACCGGCTTCGACATAAGCCAGCAGCAACTCGCGTGTTGTCTTTAAGTCAGGATCACCGCAGGTGACAAAGGGAATAAAAGCTTTCTCGTTATTGGCTCTAAGTGATGTAAAGGTTTGTTGTAGTCGTGACATATTCTTAAAATGGGACGCTAACTACGTTCGCTATGCTGCGCAACACAAGCAAACGCTAATTTTATAGCGGGAAAATAGCGCATGGAATTAGCGAACGTAGTTAGCGTCCCATTGCTTCTAAAGCCCCCTGCACAGTATGGACATCTTTATCGCCGCGTCCGCTGAGATTGACAATGATGTTTTTATCCGGGCCAAGCTGCGGGACTAAGGTTTCGAGATAAGCCAGGGCATGGGACGATTCCAGAGCTGGCAAAATGCCTTCCAGACGGCACAGCAATTGAAGCGCGTTGAGCGCCTGCTGATCGGTGACAGCCACGTATTCAGCGCGGCCAGTGTCTTTGAGATGTGAGTGTTCCGGCCCTACACCAGGATAATCAAGCCCAGCCGAGATGGAATGTGTCGGCAGAATCTGGCCCTGTTTATCTTGCATGATATAGCTGAGAGAACCATGCAAAACACCTTTAGAGCCACGATTGAGAGGAGCCGCGTGCAGCGGCGTGTCTAACCCTTCGCCAGCCGCTTCAACACCAATCAGGCGCACACTTTTATCCTCTACAAAGGGGTAGAATATACCCATCGCGTTACTGCCACCACCCACACACGCGACACAGGCATCCGGCAGGCTCCCGATCACTTCTTGAATTTGCTGCCGCGCTTCCTGTCCCGTTACAGCATGAAAGTCACGCACCATTGCGGGGAAGGGATGTGGCCCGACGACGCTGCCAATGATGTAGTGCGTATCCCGCACCCGCGTCACCCAATCGCGCATCGCTTCATTGGTCGCATCCTTGAGTGTTTTGGTGCCACTGGTAACGGGAATCACTCGTGTACCCAACAAGCGCATCCGAAACACATTGAGCGATTGGCGATGGGTATCTTCTTCGCCCATATAAACATCACAGTCAAAGCCAAAGCGGGCGGCTACGGTCGCGGTGGCGACTCCATGCTGACCAGCCCCCGTTTCGGCAATTAGGCGTGGCTTGCCCATGCGCTTGGCCAGCAATGCCTGCCCCAGAGCATTATTGATTTTGTGTGCCCCGGTGTGCAGCAAATCCTCGCGCTTGAGGAAGATGCGTGCGCCGCCATAATGCTGCGTCAATCGCTCGGCAAAGTAGAGTGGGGTAGGCCGCCCCGCAAAATCGCGTAACAACCCCGCTAACTCATTCCGAAATGCCTCATCCTGCTTGGCCTTCTCATACTCCGTTTCCAGTTCGCGCAGTGCCACCATTAGTGTTTCCGGCACAAACTGCCCGCCAAAATCGCCAAAATGCCCGCGCACTGAGGCATTGAGTTGTGCATCTACAGCAGTATC
Source organism: Abditibacteriaceae bacterium (assembly GCA_019239895.1). GTDB lineage: Bacteria > Armatimonadota > Abditibacteriia > Abditibacteriales > Abditibacteriaceae > JAFAZH01. Next base: position 57,446 of record JAFAZH010000052.1, read on the forward strand.
GGTTACTTGTCCATTAACTTGCGCCGGGTTGTTGAGGGCTGTCTCGGTCATTATACAGGTTTCCTAATCTTGTAAAATCAAACATTCATTGCAGCAACTCTTCTACCGCTCCAATCGCATCACCGGCTCGCATCAGTGACTCTCCTACTAGAATGGCATCAGCTCCAGCGCGGCGCAACCGTTGAGCCTCTTCGCCCGTGAAGACGCCGCTTTCTGCCACGATAATCGCTTCATCAGGCAGCAGGGGCCGCAGCTTTTCCGTGGTGGCTAAATCAACATGAAAGGTGCGCAGGTCACGGTTATTAATACCAATAAATCGGCAACCGTTGGCCACAGCGCGGGTGGCTTCAGCTTCATCATGGATTTCGACTAGGGCATCCATGCCATACTCACGAGCCGCATGTTTGAAGGAGCGAATCTCCCAGTCTTTGAGTATGGCCGCAATAAGCAGGATACAATCCGCGCCATAAAGCCGCGCCTGGGCAATTTGATAGTGATCTATGATGAAGTCTTTGCGCAGACAGGGCTTGCCGCTGATCTCCCGTGCTTCCCTTAAGTAAGTTAAATCACCCTGGAAAAACTGCGACTCGGTGAGAACACTCAGGCAGTCCGCACGCGACTGCCCATATAAAGCCGCCACCTGCTTGTGATCGAAGTCTGGGGCAATAACGCCCTTTGAAGGAGAGGCTTTTTTGATTTCAGCAATCAGCCCCAGACGGTCGGGGTGCTTTAAGGCAGCGGCAAAGGGACGTGGCTTATCCTCTGGCAAGCGGCGTTCCAGTTGCAGCAAACTTTCAGTTTCTTTATCCCGTGCTACTCGCTGCCGTGTCGCAGCGACTATATCATCAAGAATCATGATTGGGGTTTACCACAGAGACAGAGAGGCACAGAGGCACAGAGATTTGAGAGAAATGGAGAGTATAAAGCCTTTGATTGCGTATGAATTTACAATCCATATTCTGCTGGCTCCTACTCTTAAAATCTCTGTGCCTCTGTGTCTCTGTGGTTCTCCATTGTCGTTATTGAGTTCGTAAATTTAATCAAGTGCGCCAATTTTTCGCGGGCGGCACCGGCGTTGACGGAGGCGCGAGCGAGTTTCAAGCCTTCTGGGAAACCCTGCGCCATATCTGCCGCAATCAGCACGGCGGCGGCGTTGAGGCAGGCGATGTCGGCGGTAGGGCCTTGGCCATCGTGCAGGAGTTGCTGAATCACCGTGGCATTCTGTTGCGCATCGCCGCCCTGAAGGGCTTCGGGCAAAGCGCAGGCACAGCCTAATTGTTCAGGATGTAGAATGTCCTCTCGTAGCGAACCCTGATGCACTTCGACGTAATAGGTCGGCGCACAGGTGGAGAACTCATCCAGCCCATCTTCCGAATGTGCCACGATTGCGTGCTGCGTGCCCAGAGCTAAAAGCACTTCTCCAATGGGGCGCAGCCATTTCTTATCGGGCACTCCCATCACTTGCGCGGTGGCACCGGCGGGATTCGTTAATGGCCCCAACAGGTTAAAGACAGTGCGAATACCCAGTTCTTTGCGAATGGGGCCGACATGCTTCATGGCGGGATGGTGTTTCTGCGCGAACATGAAGCCGAGGCCGACTTCGTCAATGCAGTGGCCAATTTGCTCGGCATCCAAATCCAGATTGACGCCCAACGCTTCCAGCACATCCGCCGAGCCACAGCGACTGCTCATGGCGCGGTTGCCGTGCTTGGCAATAATCGCTCCAGCCCCCGCTGCAATTAGCGATGCAGCGGTGGAGATATTGAAGGTGCTGCATCCACTCTTGGGATCGTCGCCTCCGGTGCCGCAAGTGTCTACGAGAATCGGATGATGACTGCTGACACGCACCGCACGGGCGCGCATGGCACGGGCAAAGCCAGTAATTTCGGGCACGGTTTCCCCCCGCACCCGCAAGGCGCCGAGCGCCGCTGCGACTTGTAACGGCGGTGCTATCCCGTCCATAATATCGCCCATTGCGGCTTCGGCTTCGACTTCACTCAGGCTTTGGCCTGATGTTATGGCTTTTAGAGCGGCTTGTAAGTTTCGTACGTGTGACCCATTATGTTCCATGACTTGGATAACTCAGTTTAGCTGGTTTGAAGAGGTTGTTCTAATCGGAGAGGTAGTACTCTCCCCGGCCCGCCGTCCAAAGGGCACCCGGCCACTGCGTAGGCGAGGGGTGGTCACATTCAAGCTCATTCGTGGTTACAGATATAAATGAACCGCAGAGACGCAGAGGGCACAGAGGAAGAGAGAACTTCAAAGCTCTGTGTTCTCTGCGTCTCTGCGGTTTACCAACTTCTCGCGTTCACATAGCCACGACATCCGCCTGGCCCGCTTCATAGGCTTTGCGCCACTTGTGGTAACCTGCCAGTTCATTCTCACGCACCGGGACGTGGGCCACCGCTTGCACACCACGTTCCAGAAATCCCTGTTGGGCAACGCCATGCGCTACTCGGACTTTAAGATGCGGCGATGAGGCGGCAGTCCTCGCGGCGGCTAAAGAAGGGTAGAGGTCTTCATAGGTGCGGTAATGAATAAAAACTCGGGGGTGCTGTCCAGCTTGTACTTTGGTGCGATCCACGCGCAAAACTTTAAGCAGGGAATACTGGCCTTTGGCGGCATGAGCCGCCAGTACCGTGCCGGGAGGATACGGGAAGTTCGTGACATCTTCTAACTGATGCGAAAGCTTGGGGGGAGCCGCATTGGTAACTGAGGCCGAATTTGAATTATTAGTTTGCTGCCCACAACCGCTTAACAGCACAGCGCAACCCACAAGCCACAGCAAGACCATCAAATACTTGCAGCCCGTGCCATCAATCCGCAATCTGCAATCCGAAATCCGCAATTTAATACCGTTCCACAAAGTTGCGCAACAGCCTTTTGCCGTGCGGTGCGCTCAGGATGCTCTCCGGGTGAAACTGCACTCCCTCAATGGGCAAATCTTTGTGTCGCACGCCCATGATCTCGCCCTCAACGGTTTCGGCGGAAATCTCTAAACAGTCGGGCAGGGAAGAGCGTTCGATGAGCAGCGAGTGATAGCGTGTGGCGTCAAACGGCGTTGGCAATTCTTCAAAAATCGTGCGCCCATCATGCACCACGGGGGAAGTTTTGCCGTGCATCAGTCGCTCGGCGCGCACGATATTGCCGCCAAAGGCTTGGCCAATAGACTGGTGGCCCAGACACACGCCTAAAATGGGAATCTTGCCCGCAAAATGCTGAATTGTCTCGACGGAAATACCCGCCTCTGTAGGCGAGCATGGCCCAGGAGAAATGATAATCTGGTCAGGATTCATCTCCGCGATTTCATCCGTGGTGATTTCATCGTTACGCTTAACCACGAGTTCCTGGCCCATTTCGCCCAAATACTGCACCAGATTATAGGTAAAGGAATCGAAGTTATCTATCATCAAAATCATAGTAACTTTAGTTTACCTCTTAGCGCCGCACCTTGATGCGTTTATTAGCGTCCTGCTTGCGCACCCAACGCAAAAACTTCTGCATAGCTGGTTCGTGCTTAAGGCTTTCTAAAGAAGCCAACTCCCGCGCCAACTGTCGATTAGAGAACATAGCGTGCAATTGGCGATGGCAGGCCGAACACAGGTTCACCGTCGGGATTGTCTGCCCTTTCTTGGCCTGCGAGCGGGGCACCAGATGATGCACCGTTAAGTTATTAACCGCTCGTTCGCAAAGTGCGCATGAGGCAAGAGGACATTCTAACGGTTGCATAAGACATTGATGAGTAGTTTCTTTTAATCACCCAATCGCACCCGTGGGTCAATGAGGTGATAAGCAATATCTACAATAAGGTTCATAATGACCACCATCAAGGCCGAGAATAAAACAGTGCCCATAATCATGGGTGGGTCTAAATTGAGCACGGAATCTACGGCTAAACTGCCGATGCCGGGCCAGCCAAAAATCTTTTCGGTAAAAATCAGGCCACTCAACAGCGAAGCAATGTCCATTCCCAGTATAGTGACCATCGGAATCAGGGCGTTCTTTAAAGCGTGCTTACCTAATATCACACCTTCGGACAGCCCCCTCGCCCGTGCCGCCCGAATATAATCTTGGGTTAGGACACTGCGCAGGTTGGTGTGCAGCAGACGGGAATAATAAGCCGCGCCGCCTAAACCGAGCGTCATCGCCGGGAGGGGCAGATTCCATAGCTTGGCACTGCCCCCAACACTGAACAGGCCCCACTCATAACCGAGGAAGTGTTGCAAAAGCCGCCCCAGGAAGAAGGTGGGGACACTAATGGCAATCAGCCCTAACCAGAGCGCACTGCGATCCAGCCAACTTCCGGCGTGTTCACCCGTCATCAGGCCAAGTGGGATGGCTACCACCAGCCAAACCGTCAGCCCCGCCAGTGCCAGCAGCAAGGTGGCCGGGAAACGATGCCAAATGGAATTCATCACCAGGGCTTTGTTCCGATATGACTTAAGGTTGTTCGTCAGGGCATCCGTGACGAAGCGGGTGTATTGCACGAGGAGGGGCTGATCGAGTCCCCGGTCTTTCTTGATGTTTTCAATGGTCTCTTTAGTGCTGTGATTGCCCGCCATTGTCTGGGCAATGGCATCCGCCGGGTCGCCACCCCGCAGGCGTGGCAGCACGAACAGCAGGACAAAGACGATAACGCTCACGCCCCACAGTGTTAACAGACCCCAGCCCAACCGCTTGAGTAGAGTCATCAGCAGTGGCGGCAGACGCAAGGGGGAGGTTGGCAAACTGGTTGATGTGACTTCTGATTGAGTGTGACTTACCATTGCTGTGACTTATCCTTCTTGCATCATTCTTAGGACACACTGACGTACTCGTAACGTGCAGACCACATCGGATGTAGATGATAACCCTCGACCCACGGCTGGCGGATGATATAACGATCCGTATGCACTAAAGGCACCCACGGGCCATCGTCTACAATGATCTGTTCGGCCTGGCTATACATATTCAATCGCTTGGCGCGGTCTTGCTCCACCGCCGCCGCATCTAAAAGCGCATTGACTTTCGGATTGGAGTAAAACGCCCGGTTGTTCGAGGCCGTATCGGTGATATTCTTCCCGTTCAACAAGACATCCAGGAAGTTGGAAGGGTCAGGGAAATCTTGAATCCAGCCGATAATGCACATTTGCACGTTCTTGCGCTTACCAGCGGCGCTTTTTAGTTCGGGATAGGTGGTCGGCTTGAGGTTAACGGTGATACCAACCTGCTTCAAATCTTCCTGAATGGACTGCGCCGCCTTAGGATACCAGAGGTGAGCGTCATAAAGCAGCGAGGTGGTAAAGCCATTGGCATAACCCGCCTGCTTGAGAAGCTGTCGCGCTTTTTGCGGATCGTAATTATAGGACTTGAGGTGCGGATTATACCCCGGCATCCCCTCTGGCAGAATGCCGCGCGCCGGAACACCCTGCCCCGCCAGGAAACTTGCAATGCGGTCTCGGTTAATCGCATAATTGAGAGCCTGGCGCACCAAGCGGTTATCGAAAGGTTTAAGCTCGGTGTTAAGACAGAGATAGCGCACATCCATCATCGGCGCGTGCTCAATATAGGGCTGCCAGCGTGCAGTACGCTCTAAGCGTAAGAAATCAGGAGGTTGATTTTCTTCCAGCGATTGCACGTCAATATCGCCTATTTCAAAGCGCATCAGGTGCAGGGTGCCATCGCCGCCAATTTCGTTTTCGATGCGCTCGCAGCGCGGCAAGCTCTGGTCAAAGTAGTGATGGTTCTTTTTCAGATAAACGTGCGCGTCATGCACCCAACTTTCAAACTCGAAGGGGCCGCAGCCATTGGGATGCTCACTGATGTCCTGTCCTTCCTTGGCCAGCTTTTCAATCCACTCACGTGGTACCGCATAGGAAAAAGGTAGAGTCAAATAATTGATAAAGGTAACATCCGGGTGGATGAGGGTAAACGAAATTTCGTCCTCGTCCTTAATCCGAATGCCCCGCACATGCTGGATTCGCTGCTGTGCTTTAGGCTTGCCACGATCCGCGCTAAATTCATCGGCTCCCTCAATCAACTTATAACCCGGCAAGCCCAATCCATCAGAAGCCGTAGCCGGGTCTAAGACACGTTCGAGGGCATAGCGAAAATCTTCAGCCACCACCCGTCGCCCCGGCTCGGAGCCATCGAGGGCAAAGTGAAAATGCACATCCGGGCGCAGCTTAAAGGTGTAGACCTTGCCATCCGGCGAAATGGTATGTTTACTGGCGACCACGTCCACAATATCCGCGCCCTTGCCATAATCTACCAGGCCCCGATAGAGGACACGCACCGAGCTAATGGAAGAGGTGTCGTAGGCTAACGCGGGATCAAGAGTAGAAACATCGTTTTGCGATACGACACGCAAGGTGCCCGGCTGTCTTGGCTCACGAGCACAGCCTGATATTAGTATGGCGCTGAGAATTAGACAGCAGAGGCAAGCAGCCCCCCATCCAGGACGTTGGCCCTCACCCCCGGCCCCTCTCCCATGCAAGGGAGAGGGGTACACAAGCTCAAAGTGGCTTGTGGGACTATATTTTTTATTTTGAGCAGAGTCGGCCTGTGACCTCCCCTCTCCTTTGATTAATCTGGGAGTGTGAGGGCGGGGTGAGGGCCAACGAAGTAATTGTTGTGTCATTAATAAGACAGCATTTAAATTTTTCAATGCTTTCATGGGCGCGGCTCCAAGACTTCTTGCAAACCTTGTCCGAGCAGGTTGAAGCCAGCGACAGCCAACACTACCGCAATGCCGGGGGGGATAATAATCCACGGTGCAGAGAGCATATAGGGTTGCCCCTCGCTAATCATGCCACCCCAGGACGCCGCGCTGGGGTCGGCTCCTAAGCCCAGGTAAGAAAGGCCCGCTTCGAGGAGAATGGTATTGGCGGTGGCTAACGTGGCTAAGACAATAACTGTGGGCAATACATTAGGCAGCAAATGCACAAAGAGAATACGCGCTGGGGAGCAGCCAATCGCCCGCGCGGACTCAATGAATTCCTGCTCCTTAAGACTCATAACCTGACCCCGCACGGCCCGTGCTATGCCCGTCCATGTCACGAGGGAGATAGCAATAAGCAGTTTTAATAGTCTTGGGTAGAAACCTTCGCCAGGTAACACCACAAACAGGGCAATGGCCAGCAGAATTGTTGGTAGGCTCATCACGGTCTCAACTACGCGACTGAGCAGTATATCCACCCAACCACCGAAATAGCCGCTCATCAGGCCAATGGTGGTGCCGATCACCACTGCCGTGAACATCGCGCAGACGCCCACTAAGAGCGAAATGCGAGTGCCATAAAGTGTACGCGTCCATACGTCACGCCCCAGTGTATCAGCCCCTAATAAGAACCCACCACCGGGTCGGTGTGGCTCGCCTAAATCGGACAAGCCTTTGGGCAGTGATTGTTGCGGGTCAACGTGCGAGATGAAAGGTGCAAAGCAAGCCACTAAAAGCAGCACGGCGATAATGGCTAACCCGGCTTGCACCAGAGGATGGCGCAGCAAAACCGAAGCAAAGCTTTCCCGATCCGGGAGCAGGGGAGTGGCTCCGGTGGTGACAATTTCGGCGGGCAATTCAGTCGGCGCAAGAACCATAAAGTGAGGTAACAAACTCAATTATTAATAGCAGTTTAGCCCTTACAAGGACTTTTATTCAATTGCGTGAAGTTGTCCACTGTAAGGCGTATCGGTAGACTCAGCCAAGCATGGTGACTGCAAAGACCACAGATAAAGCCCCTCCACAAGCTCAAGGCACAATCAAAATCTCCAACAAGATGACCGTTGGGGCTGCTTCCCTGGTGATGGCCGCGATGATCGGTCTGTCGCGCATCACGGGTTTTGGGCGCATGATTCTGGTGTCTCATCTGTACGCCACACGACCAGAAGCCGCAGTCTTTGAGGCCGCTTTTAATATCCCGGATACCATTACTATTCTCATTGCGGGTGGTGCGTTGGCGACCGGGTTTGTGCCAGTTTTTACAGAATACCTGTCGCGTGGTGAGGAAGAAGCGGCACGGCGCACTTTCCGCGCGATGTGGACGCTCTTAGGCACGGCGTTTGGCGTTATCTCCTTAATACTCTTTGCCTTAACCTTTACACCGTGGGGTGCCAAACTGGCGCCGCAAAAAGTGCCACCGCAGTATATTGACCTTTACCTGCGGCTCTTGCGTATATTACTGGCGGCGCAGTTCTTCTTTGTGTTGGGCGGACTCTTTTCCGGTACGCTGAATGCGTTGCGCCTGTTCTGGTATCCTGCCTTGCAGCCAGTGCTGTTCAACTGCGGCATTATCTTTTTTGGTATTTTGTTGCCCTGGAAATTCGGTATGGGCATCGAGAGCCAGGCGTGGGGCGCGTTGCTGGGCGCGGTGGTTGGCTCACTCATTATTCAAATGCCTGCTGTCTTGCGCAATGGCTTGTCGCTACGCCCCCTGTGGGACTTGAACGATGCCGGGGTGCGGCGGGTTCTCGCTTCCCTATTGCCCATTGTTTTCGGTTTAGCCAGCGGCCAGATTATCGCTTTGAACTTACCTCGCTTCTATGCGGGCTATGCTCTGCCCCCGGCGGATTTGCCTGCAATCGGTTATACCAATCGGTTGATGCAGGTGCCGCTTGACCTGCTGGCTTCCGGGCCAGCGATTGCGCTTTTCCCGACACTTTCACTGCTTAGCGCGCAGGGCAACCTGAACGAATTACGCCTGCAGCTTTCCGGGGCGCTCCGCCGCACTCTCCTGCTGACGCTCCTGGCGACGGCGCTGTTAGCGGCGTTGCGCTTTCCCATTATTCATTTATTATTAGAGCACGGCAAATTTGATAAAGCGGACACGAAATACACCTCGCCAGTATTGCTATGCTACTCTCTGTGCATCGTGGGGCTGGGCGCGCAACAGATGTTGGCGCGTGGCTTTTATGCGCTCAAAGATACGCGCACGCCGGTCTTCATTGGGTTGGGCGCAATGGCGCTATTTTACGCTTTCGGTAAATTGTTTTTAACCATAGGGCCGGGGGGAGCGTCGGGGTTGGCGCTGGCGGCAGCTTGCTCGACTTCGCTCTTAGCCATTGCGATGTGGTTAGCTTTGCGCTCGAAGTTAAAAGGCTGGGATGAGGGTGCCACAGGACACATTATCTGGAAGGCGACATTGGCAGCTCTGGCGACTTACTTTGTAGCGTTTTATGTGGCGCGTTATGGCATCCAGTTCATCACGGCCAAGGGATGGGATTCTAAACTAACCCCCTCCTTGCTTAAAATTGCGGCCCGTCTGGGTGTCCTTGTACTGGGAGCAATCGGCGGCACCATCACTTTTTTGCTGATCGCTCGTGTGCTCAAGGTAAAGGAAATCAGCGGCAACGGGGGCAAATGGCGTAAGGCAGGAAAGGCGAATAAAGTTTCAACGAGAAAGCGCCGTTTGGGTGAGTCGAAGGTGTTCGGAGAAGTCCGCTTTTAGAATCGGCTAAAATTAGGAATGGTAGGAGATCAGGAGGATTGGCATGGACTACAGGATAGAAAAAGATTCGATGGGAGAAATGCGCGTGCCCACGGATGCGCTCTATAGTGCGCAGACGCAACGGGCCGTGGAAAATTTTCCCATTTCCGGTTATACATTTCCCCGCTCGTTTATTCGGGCTTTAGCTCTGATTAAGGCGGCAGCGGCCCAGGTCAACGTGGAACTGAACCTGCTGGATGCCGATAAAGCGGCAGCGATTCAGAAGGCGGCTTTTGAAGTCGCCGAGGGTAAGCACGACCGGCACTTCCCGATTGACATTTTTCAGACCGGATCGGGCACCTCCACCAACATGAATGCCAACGAGGTGATTGCCACCCTCGCTTCGCAGCAAAGCGGCCTCAAGATTCACCCCAACGATGATGTCAACAATGGCCAGTCCAGCAACGATGTGATTCCAGCAGCCATTCATGTCGCGGCGTCCCTGGAAGTCCACGATAATCTACTACCAGGCTTGCGTCGTTTGCATCAGGCTTTAAGGCAGCGGGCCGGGGAGACCAATGATGTGGTAAAGACTGGACGTACCCACTTAATGGACGCCATGCCAGTCCGCTTAGGTCAAGAAATCGGTGGCTGGGCGGCCCAAGTAGAAGGGGGGATAGAACGAATTCTCGGTTCCCTGCCGCGCTTATTGGAATTGGCCACCGGGGGCACGGCGGTTGGCACTGGCATCAATGCGCATCCTGAATTTGGTCAGCGCCTCGCCACCCAATTAAGTCAGATCACTCATGTGCCCTTCATCGAAGCGCGTAACCATTTTGCGGCCCAGTCGGCGATGGATGCTGCTACCGAGATGAGCGGGCAACTGAAAACAGTATCCTCTTCGCTGTTCAAAATCGCTAATGATTTGCGCTGGATGAACTCTGGGCCGCAAGCTGGTTTAGGCGAGATAGTGCTGCCCAGCCTGCAACCGGGTTCGTCTATTATGCCGGGCAAAATTAACCCGGTGATTCCTGAAGCGACCATGATGGTCTGCGCCCAAGTCATGGGCAATGATGCCACTATTGCGTGGAGCAATGCGTCCGGCAACTTCCAGCTTAACGTGATGCTGCCTGTTATCGCTTACAACCTGCTGCAAAGCATAACCCTCTTAGGTAATGTCACTCGCGTCTTAGCCGATAAAGCGGTGGCAGGCTTCACGGTAAACCAGGAAGCGATGCTGGAACTGGTGGATAAGAACCCCATCATGGTGACAGTGCTCAATCCTATCATTGGTTATGAAAAAGGTGCGGCTTTAGCAAAGCAGGCTTATCGAGAAGGCCGTCGTCTCAAAGATGTGGCCCGTGAGCAGACCGACCTGTCGGCTGAAGAGTTAGACCGGCTGCTGGACGCCCGCGACATGACAGAAGGCGGCATTAAGGGTAGTGGCGGTGGTGGCGGCTAAGCAATTGCGGATTTTTGATTGCGGATTGCGGAGTTCAGATGCGCTACTGCTCACGCGCAAGCTTCGATGGAGGAGTCTGCTCTGTGTGGCACAAGTCGTCCTCAGCCTGTTGCTGTTTTGTGTTCGTCCTGCTGGTGCGGATGGAGATGAGGTTCAGGTGGCGATGCCTCAATCGGCGGCACAGCCAATGGTGTGGAGTGAGCAGGATTGGGGAACGCCACCACCGATCAGGGTCTTTGTCGGCTCAGCCACGACGACTGATGGTCTCCCGATTCGCGCCTGGTATGTAGATGTAGATTACTCCGACACATCGCTTCAAGTGCGACCTTATTTGGCGCAGGCTCCCAGCGGGAAGGAAGCCGTTAGTGCCATAGCGCAGCGGATGGCGGCTTATGTTGCCATCAATGGCGGCTACTTTGATATGAGTGGTCAGCCTGCCACAACATTTAGCCTGGTCAAAACTGATGGGCATATTGTACGCAAGAACGTGGCGAAGGTGACGCGGCCCAACGGCGTTTACTTTGTGACGCGCAGTGCCTTTGGCGTGCGGAGCGATAGAAGCTTTGACATGGCATGGATAGCCCACTTGGGCGATGATGTCTATCGTTACTCTGAACCGACTGCCAACTCTCCTGCCTCCCTTGCTCCACCTCCTACACAGACCTATCCCACAGGGGCAACCATCTGGTCTGACATAACCGATGCCATTGGTGGCGGGCCAATTTTGGTGCAAGACGGTCAGGTGAAAATTACCTACGACGAAGAGGCTTTCTTCGGCTCCGGCTTTGAAAGCGGCAAGCCCTATCCGCGCACGGCAGTTGGCTACACCGCCTCCCATCACCTCATTCTCTTTGTGGTGGGCGGCAAGCGCCCTGCTTATAGCCGAGGCTTAACGCTGCCCGAACTGGCAGAAGAAATGCGCCGCCTGGGGTGCGTGGCAGCTATGAATTTAGACGGTGGCGGTTCAACTACGCTCGTTGTTAATGAGACGGTGCTCAATCAGCCTTCTGATGGCACTGAGCGACGGGTGACTTCGGCCTTAACTGTCATTCCGACGCAATAGAGCTAACTCGGATTCTCGGTAGCTCAATAAGACTGTATAAATCGCAGTTGCTCAAGGCACTGATAGCCTGTCATTCTGAGCGCAGCGAAGAATCTACTTTGCGGAGTTGTAGAGTCTTGATTAATACTCTAAGGACACTACCACAAGATTCTTCGCTGCGCTCAGAATGACAGATTATTACTTTAAAATAGAAGCAGAACTACAAGATATTGCACATTGTTGAGGCAAGGTCTATTTAGACTTCATCCGCCTCAAAGTTGCGGGGCACGATCACTCGCAATGCTCCCGGTAGTACCTTCAAATCCAGCGGCGTGTGCTCGTTGATTTCGCCATCTACATCGGCAGGCACTCTGCGGCGTATAGTTTCCACCCGCACGGTACGAGTGGCAAAGTAATGCGCTTCGCGGGCCGTGGTGTGTTGCCCCAGGAGCCATTTGACGGCGGTGCGCGCTAAGCTTTGAAACTTTGATCCTCCCAGCACGAAAACGCGTAAGCAGCTATCTTGCACCGAAGCATCCGGTGCGGCGGCAATGGGGCCTGCAATGTAGCGTCCGTTGCTAACAACAAGCTGATGAGTGCGGGTATAAAACTTCTTATTAGGTGAAGTTACTTGCACCACCATTGTGCGGTGCTTCCAGAGGACGCGGGCACCAATCACTGGCCATGCCAAGAGACCCAGTCGTTTTTTCGTCTCGCTATCCAGAGCATGTGCAATGTCGGCGGATAAACCCAGTGTTACGCTATTGAGAAACACGCGGCCATTAACGCATCCCACGTCCATCGGCTCGGCATGACCAATAGCGATAGTCTGGGCCGCACCTTCGAGATCAAGCGGAATGCCCAGACTGCGCGCTAAGGTGTTGCCAGTACCCAGCGGCAACACGCCCATCGCTACGGAAGTATGAACGAGGAAACCAGCGCAAGCCGAGAGAGTGCCGTCACCGCCACCGACAATGACTGTCTGTGCGCCTTCAGCCACCTCGCGTCTTAATACACGCTCTGTATGAGCTTTATCGCGTGATAGCTCGGTAGCGCCCAAAGGCACTCCCGCTTGTCGCAGAAATCTTACGGCAGTATCAAACTCGCTTTGCCCACGCCGGGACTTCCCATTAATAATCAGGGTAATCGGGCGAGGCAGATGGGGGGCAGTTGTTGGAGGCACAAAAGTAAGGTTATAGAGTTACGGCAACAGGTCAGCTACGGCTACTGTTGCCTGGGGTGCAGCCAGGGGCGAAATGGTGTCGCCACTTCTCAGTATGGTGACATCCTCGTATTTATATCCATACGGTTCTTCCTGCGCTTCTATCGGTTGGCGATATATTTCTAACTGATTGGCATTAAGATTGGCAATCCAATAATCTCGAATATTCGAGCGAGCATAGAGGCTGGCTTTGTGGCGACGGTCAAAGCGTAGAGTGGTATCGGAGACTTCCACAATGAGAGCTGCCGAAGTCGGATGAGCATTCCGAAAATCCGAGGTCAGCCCCGCTATGATTGCAATATCAGGTTCTGGCTCTGAGCGTGAACTCAATCGCAAAGGCAACTGCGTCCGCACGAAATATCCGGCTCCAAAAGCTTGCCGCAGTATATCTCCTATCTGAGTCACGGCAGTAGCATGAAGACTGAGCATTGGAGTCATTGGAATAATAGCCCCTTCAATAAGTTCGACCCGTAAGCCATCGAACCATCCCAATTCCCACATATGATAATAGTGGTTAATGTCCCAGGGAAGTGGGCGCGGTTCGCCGGAAGGAGTATCAGGATGTTTTTCGTAGATAATACCTTCAAGCAACTCAACTCGCGTGTTATTGAACCAGCCCATTTCGTCCATCTGATAATACTGGTCTTTTGTGCATCGCCACAAGTCATCTTCTATGATTGAGGATTCGATAGTCGGCATTGCTACACCCCTAATTTATCCAACACATAATTCTGGACTTGATCTAAAGCCACCCGTTCCTGTTGCATGGTATCGCGGTCGCGCACTGTCACGGCATTGTCTTTTTCCACTGTTTCCACATCCACTGTGATGCAATAAGGCGTGCCGACTTCATCCTGACGGCGATATAATTTGCCGATGGCAGCGGTATCGTCGTAAACGGCAGCGGTTTTCTTTTTGAGGTCTTTAGTAAGCTGCTGACAAACATTGACAATATCATCCCGTTTCTTTAGTAGCGGCAGCACGGCCACTTTAATGGGTGCTATTTGGGGATGAAACTTGAGCACCACGCGGGTATCACCCGGCTTCACTTCTTCTTCGTGATAAGCATCAATCATAAAAACCAGCATATTGCGACCCACGCCAGCGGCAGGCTCAATGACAAAGGGCACCACATGCTCATTGGTTTGCGGATCGAAGAAGGTCAGCTTCTGTCCAGAGTGTTTGGCGTGTTGCGTGAGGTCATGATCCACACGATTAGCCACGCCTTCGAGTTCGCCGGGCTTATCTAAGAATGGGAATTTATATTCAAGATCAACCGTGCCGGTGCCGCGTGGATCACGGGCATAATGCGACAGCTCATCCCACTCATGTTTGCGGATACTGAGGTTCTCGCGGCGCACACCGAGATCAAGATACCACTGATAGCGTATATCAATCCATTTCTCATGCCATTCGGCAGCCGTGTCGGGATAACAGAAGAACTCCAACTCCATCTGCTCGAATTCACGGGTGCGGAAAATAAAGTTGCCAGGGGTAATTTCGTTGCGAAACGAGGTGCCCATCTGGGCGATACCGAAGGGCAATTTTTTGCGCGCTGTGGTCAACACATTAGCGAAATTGACAAACATGCCTTGCGCCGTTTCGGGCCGCAGGTAAGCGATGTTCGATTCGTCTTCCTTTTCCACCGGGCCGACAGTGGTCTTGAACATTAGGTTAAACGCGCGAGCCTCGGTTAAGTCGCATGGCTCGGCCTGTCCGGCCATCTTGCTGGGCTTCATCGGGCAGGGAATATGCTCTAAATGATCGGCGCGAAAGCGACCCTTACAGGTTTTGCAATCTACCAGAGGATCGTTAAAAGTGGCAACGTGGCCGGATGCCTCCCACACTTTGGGGTGCATCAAAATCGAGGTTTCAATACCGACGATGTCGTCGCGCTCTTGCACCATCGAGCGCCACCAGGCGTTCTTGATGTTGCGCTTGAGTTCTACACCGAGTGGGCCGTAATCATAACACGAAGCAAAGCCACCATAGATCTCGGACGACTGAAATACAAAACCACGCCGCTTACACAGCGACACAATATCTTCCATCTTCAAAGCCACGTTCGCACTCTCCCGAATGGTCTCAATAGAAATTGAGATAGTCTCAAAACAAACTTAATAAAGCAATTCCAGTGCCTCGCTTTTTACTTTACATAGGGATGATGGGCACGGAGATCATTATTCGATTATGGGAATGGAGTGTAACCAACAATGCCAGTTAAGGCGAAGTAGAGGATGTATTGATGAGAGCAAGGGAGGAGTTGCGCCTCAAAATCCAGTAGACGCCCATAGTCCAGAGCAGACCAGCACACCAGCCAGCGATAACATCGGAAGGAAAATGAACGCCGAGGTAAAGCCTGGATAGCCCAATGACAAGTGTGCCTAAACTGCCGCAGCTAAAGGCCAGCCAGCGCGACCGTGTTGGCCAGGCGATGATAATGAAACAGACTGCAATCGCCATGCTAATCATGGCATGACCGCTGGGGAAACTATAGTCGGAGCGAGGTGTTGGCGACTGCCATAATGTCGGTCGCGCTCTTTGGAAACAGACTTTGGCCAAAAGATTCAAGCCCCAGGCTCCAACTACCGTTACCGCAAAGAACAGCGCACTCTCAGCTTGCTTCAAGAAACGCAACCCGACAATAACGGTGCAGATGCCGGGGAGAGCTATCAAGCCCCCGGCAATCGTCGCAAAAGCGACTAATTTATCACGTTCTGCCGTAGAGTAGCGATGGACAAAATGCAGCCCGGCAATATCACCCGGCACTAACTGGTTGCCTCTCACCTGTGCCGTCAGGCTTCCCAAGATCAAGAGCGGTAGCAAAATGCCGCAGAACAGAAAGAGCAAGGACAAAGCATTGCGCCTGAGAAGTTGCTTGTACATTAGCCCTCACCCCCAGCCCCTCTCCCACGCTGCGGGCGAGGGGAGGTCACATTAATATGCTTCACATAGCGCAATAGAATCAACGAGCAATTGATCCTTTGTGCTCTCCTCACCCGCAGCGTGGGAGAGGGGCTGGGGGTGAGGGCTAACCCGTCAATGGCAGAGTCAATGTGGGCGCGGGAATGGAATGGTCTTCGGCAATGGATTTAATGGCGGTGCCTAAAGCGAAGTACTCTATAACGTGGCTGCCCCAGCCGTGGCTGCTCTCATGCACCTGCGCGCCCACAATGCCTTCGGCTTGCTCGGCTTCGGCCTCGGCTTGCATCCGTGACAGGGCTAATTCTCTGGCGTCATAAAGGGCCTGGGTATAGTTGGGCATTTCCACGTTGCGACCCATCTGGCCCAGCGACTTTAAGAGGCCCTGATGCGCGACGTGGTAAACACAGGTGCCCATTACCATTGAGACCGGGCGATAACCGGCGCGCAGTAGTGTCCAGAAATCTTGCCCATTGAGGTCAGAGGTAAATGGCCGATTGTCTGGCGTGCGATAATGTTCGCCCTGGCGATGCTTAATGGCGGTGCCTATCGCCATAAATTCCGCCAGGCTTTCACCCCACGAATAGCGATTTACCGTCAGACGCACCCCGACAATGCCATCCGCGCTCAAGACATCGGCCTCTTCTTCCATGCGGGTCATCGCCAATTCGCGGGCATGATACATTGCCTGGGTCAGCACTTCCATTTCCTGATTCTGATAAAAGCCGGAAATCTGAAGGCCAATATGATAAATAGAGCTACCCATAACCAGGCCTAGGGGGTCGAACCCGGCCTCGCGCACCAGCAGGAACTCGTTAACCGATAAATCACTGGTGAATAAGCTGCTTTTACCGGCACCGCCGCGCATCTGGAGCAAACGTTGGTGGGCGGCTGATGGCAATCCTTCTTCAGAACCGGGTGTGTAAACCATTTAAATTCTCCTCAAGGCGAAATAGCATTCACAGACTCATAAACGATAGCTGTTTTCGTGTGTTTTACAAGTTATCTTTGAGAGAAATGACGGGCAGTAAACCACGACTATGCTGTGTCGGCAGGTGCATTCTGGTGTCTGGCGGGATCGGTGCAATCGCTGTACCGATACACGAAAAATAAAAGATCATCATATTTTGCTCCACGCCTGTTATCCCGCGCATACTTCCCTTTATTACTGTCTTGGCCCCAACGACACCTTCCACGCCCAAGTCATTGGCCTCTGCTTCAAGTTGCGACATGGCTAACCTTCGAGCCTTATAGGAAGCATCGGTATACTCTTTAATTTCTTGATTGTTAAATGACCTGAGGCGCGATATGGTGGCTCGACTTGGCATGTGGGCATAAGCCGTATAGCCACACACTATGTCCACTGGATGATAATGCGCCTGCTGTAAAGCCCAGAATTCCGCGCCCGATAAATTACTCAAGAAAGGCTTGCTACCTTGTTTGCCTGCAATTGGCGCAGTCTTACCCTTTTCACGAATGGCGGTGCCGATAGCTGTAAACTCTAATAGTTCCTTTCCTATATCGTTCTCCGTCCATTCGTGCGTTGTGGTTTCTATTCGCACCCCCACAACTCCTGTTGCTCCTAACAAAGTTGCCTCCTGGCTTAAGCGTCCCAGTCCTAATTGGCGAGCTTCGTTAAAGGCTTGCGGTAAGCTTTCTAAGGCAAACGAGAATCCATCCTGGCGCACATCATAAGGCAGCCAATCCTGCGCCACATAACACACGGCACTGCCCATTATTTGCCCCAGCGGTTCATAGCCAGCCAGATGCACTAAAGAGAGTTCATTAACACTCAGGTCGCTGGTAAAACAATGTCGCTCCGTATTTTGACGCCGGGCCTGTTCCAGCAGACGGTCTCTGACATTAAGCGGTAAGCCTCCCTCTTGAACACTCAGCAGGCTGAGTTGTTGACGTTGCCGCGCCGCTTCACGGGCCTTGCGGACGTGTGGATTGTCGTCCCCGCCGCTCAAGTACAGCATGTCTATTCATCACACATAAATTGCGCATTAAGTTTGCGCCCAGCAACAGTCTAGGCCGAGCGCTAAGCATCGGTTTAATTACACATTGAACTGAACATCTTCACTGGCGTTTTTGCCTTCAGCCCACGGCTTCATGGAAATAACCGGAGTAATCGAAAGTTGGCGGGGCGGATGCGGGGCGGAGACAATGGAGGTTCCAATCGCTGTAAAATGATAGAGCATATCCGTACGATGCTGGTTATTGCCAGTATCTATCTCCACCGGTTCGGCCTCGACATGCACATCCGCGCCAATAATGCCGTCGGCTCCCACAGCGCGAGCCTCGGCCTCCATGCGCTCCATCGCCAACTCCCGCGCATTATAAAGACCCTGCGTGTATTCGGTTAACTCCATGTTCTGCCAACTACTGGAATTGAAGATGCCGCCTTGTGTGGCCCATTGGGTATTCCAACTCGGAATCGCATAATAAGAGCAGTTGCCGATGGCAAAACCGACCGGACGATAACCGGCCTGGCGCAGCGTCCAGAACTCTTCGCCAGATAAGTTGCCGACAAATGGTTGAGTGGCTTTGGTGGGGCGCGGTGCTGTGGTTTCGCGGATGGCGGTGCCAATGGCCGCGAACTCCAGTAAGCCCACACCCCATTCATATTCTTTGCGTTCCAGGCGCACGCCCACCACGCCAGTTGCGCCTAAGAGTTGAGCTTCCTGTTGCAAGCGGCCCAAAGCCAGATGGCGCGCATGGTAAAACGCCTGGGTCATTACATCCAATTCGTAAGAAGCCCCAGTTTGCCAGACACCGTTACGCCACGACTGAGTGCGCCATTGCCAGCCGACATGGTAGACAGAACTTCCCATCACCTGACCCAATGGATGGTAGCCTGCCTGACGTGTCAGGGATAACTCATTGACGCTGAGATCGCTGGTAAAAAAATGCTGTGGAGTGCCCTGGCGCGAGGCTTGTTCTTGAAGACGCGCTGTCGCATTGAGGGGCAGTCCACCGGCTTCGATGCTGCGCTGGCTGGCTTCCTGCCGTTGCTGGGCGGCTTCCCGTGCCTGCTCTTGTGCCGGGTCGCTGCCGCCAAATAAATCACGGAGTCGCATACGAGCCTCTCAAAGTGGAACGGCTAACCTATTCGACCAAGCTGCTGCCTGAAACGACTGGTAGATAACAAGTCTTATTCTAAAGTTAAGTGTAAGAGTGTGTCATGCTGAGCAAAGCGAAGCATCTGGTATGAGTGTCCTTAGAACATTGGTAAAGCTATGAGTCTATACTCCGCAGAGTAGATGCTTCGTTGCGCTCAGCATGACGCCTGTTATTCTTAGGACTTACACGCACCCGCCCGTAAACGAGCGGGCTGAGGGCAAAAGCCCGGTGAACCGGGCTGGAGAGACCACGTTAGCCCCGTTCAGGGGGCTTCCTTGCGGTTCAGCCCGCTGCTTTAGCGGCAGGTCTGCTTCAATCCTGATTCTTGCCAGATCATGCATAGCTCTTAAATCGCGCTGGAACCCACCAGTCGTGACAACGCTTCGCGGGCTTTCTGGCTGGTTTTGGCCCGCTCGTCTATGACAGCACTGAGTTCGGCAATCCATTCTTCAATGGGCAACGGTTCGGTCTTTAGCGCAATACCGCGCACGATGCGGGTGCGACTGGCCTGTAACATGCCCTGGCCGGGGTCTTCGAGGGTGTAACGGTTTTCGCCCAGGGTGACAATAACACGATATAGCGTTTTCTTGGCGAACCAACCGCCCCGCTGCGCGCACTGCGTTTCATTGGGCAAGACGCCTTCTAAAAGCAGCGCCAGGGATTGCATGAAATCGCGCTGGTCAGCGTTATATTTTTTAGCTAATTCTGCGGCTACGCCCAGTTTTAGCCAGCCTTCATCATCCGCTTGAATCTCTAAGAAATCGTTTTGCATAGGGACTATTACGCATTATGCCTGATTCTTTATCATCGCACAAAATCGCCGCTTTTACCGCCACGCTTTTCCAGCAGGCGAATGTCGGTGATTTCCAGGGTGTCATCCACACCTTTGGTCATGTCGTAGATGGTGAGCAGGGCTGCCGAGGCCGCCGTTAAAGCTTCCATCTCCACACCTGTTTTGCCATTGCAGCGCACTCGCGTGGTGACGTGGATAGAGCCACCCTCGACATCGCAGACAAATTCACAACCCGCATGGCTAATCAGCAGGGGATGACAGAGCGGAATAATATCCGGCGTGCGCTTGGCTGCCATAATCGCCGCCACCCTTGCGGTTTCAAGCGCATTACCTTTGGGCAACGTGCTGTCGCGCACCAGCACCACTGTTGCAGCCTGCATTCGGATGGTGCCTTCTGCCACCGCCTCGCGTTGGGTGTCCGCTTTGGCCCCAACGTCAATCATTTGAGTGGTTTGCAATAAATCGGTCAAGGCGTCTTCTCCACTTAAAATATACCTAAAAGTCGAAGCAAATAGCCCCGCAGCCGTGATCTGGAAACAGTTGATTAAGGCTGTGGCTGAATGTGAGTTGAGACCCAGTTCACAAAGGCTTCTCGGCTTAAGGTGCCGCTGGCAACGCTAAGCACAACCGTTTCCTGCTCATCTACAGGCGCGTTGACCCGGTAGCCATTCTTGCGTAATACGACCTCCATGCTGGCGTGGCCCATTCGCTTGTTCCCATCCACAAAAGGATGATTTTCGACCAGGTAATAACAGAGTGCGGCGGCTTTTTCGACGATTGTGGGGAAGGCTTCAAAGTCACCAAAGCTGGCCAGCGGTTAATCTATAGATGAAGCAAGAGCGCCATAGTCACGTAGACCGGCGCTCCCTCCATGCTGTGCTATAACGGCTTTATGGATTGCTATGACTTCATCATAGCTTAAGTATTCCATCAGGATAGCCTACGGTATAATTCCTCGTTCTCCGTTAGCGTCTCCTGGAGAGCCTCCTGAAAGCCCATCTTGCGACCGGGGGCAGGAATGGCACGCTCAGCATTATGCGTTGGAGTCACATCTTCAGGCGCGACAGGCTGCGAACCGTTCTTATCTTCCTTTGGTTGCTGAGTGGTCGTTTCCTCCCAGTCATTGGATGGTGCTGCCATATCTCACCCCCACTAAACACGAAAAATAGCAATGCAATAATTGACAACGTTGTCAATTATTGTATTACACGCGCAACAGCCTTGCGAGGTTCAAACTTGTTTCTCTGGCAATCCCTTGCAGTGGTTGCTTTGCTGAGCTTCTTGGTTTTGATTGCATTGCGGGGAATATTATGCGGCGACTGAAGAATCATCGGCATCGCCAGTGCGTTCGGAGTTCTGCACGCCGATGAGACGGTTCCAGAGTTGATAATTTACTTCGCTCTTGGGCACATACCAGTTGTCGTTGCCTGCAACCATATCGGCGCGGGCTTTGAACTCTTGTGGGTTGTCTTTGCGGATGTTAGTCCTCTTCGGCAAAGACGGCTATCTTAAACCAGAAGTCTTCGATGGTTTGTACAATTTTGGTAAATTGACTAAAGTCAACGGGCTTGGGAATATAGCAGTTGGCGTGCAGGTCATAAGCCCGAATGACATCTTCATCGGCTCTGGACGTGGTTAAGACGAGGACAGGAATACGCTTTAACCCTTCTTCGGCTTTTATTTCACTCAGCACCTCGCGGCCATGTTTGAGAGGCAAATTCCAGTCGAGTAGAATGAGGTCGGGGCGCGGGGCACTGGCATATTTACCGTCTCGATGCAAAAAAGCGATAGCATCCGCGCCTGTGGGCGCGACATGCAGATGGCTTGGCAAAGTCGCCTGCTCAAAGGCTTCCTGAGTCAGCAGCACATCGGAAGGGCTATCTTCCACGAGTAGAACTTCAACGGGTCGGCTCAATTCGGCGAGATGCACGCTCATGGTCTCCTATCGGCAATCGTAAAATAAAAGGCGGAGCCTTTTCCGGGTTCCGACTCGACCCTAATTTGCCCGCCATGCCGCTCAACGATTTTCTTGCAGATTGCTAATCCGATGCCAGTGCCAGGATATTCTGTCCGGGTATGGAGTCGTTGAAAAATAATAAAGATACGCTCGAAGTATTGAGGGTCTATGCCCACACCATTATCCCGCACGCTAAATTGCCAGGCATCTGGTTGACGTTCCACACCAATATGAATCTCCGGTGGTTGGTCACCCCTGAATTTAAGAGCGTTGGAAACCAGGTTTTGGAACAAACGCGTAAGTTGGCCACTATCGCCGTAAATTTGCGGCAACTCATCATGTGTTATCTTCGCTCCACTCTCGGTTATGGCAACTCGCAAGTTAGCCAGCGCCGTGTTTACTATCATGCTGCTATCCAATACCTCAAAAGGTTTGTTATTGGTGCCGACGCGAGAAAAGTCTAAAAGGTCATTGATGAGGCTCTGCATTCGCTCCGCGCCACCCACCGCATGAGTGATAAATTCATCGGCCCGCTCATCGAGTTTTCCAGTGTAACGCCGCTGAAGCAGTTGCACGCTTCCTGCCACTGCACGCAGCGGCTCTTGCAGGTCATGCGAGGCGACATAAGCGAACTGCTCCAAGTCGGCGTTAGAGCGGACCAATTCCGCCGCCGTGCGGTTCAGTTCAGTTTCGGCGACTTTGCGGCGTGTGATGTCGCGCCAGGCGATGGCAAGCCCATCATCTAATTTGACGGCTTGTAGGTCAATCGCCCGTGCCAGCCGCCGTTCGCCACTCTGTCCATTTTGGCCGAGGTCATTGTTATAAAAGGTAGTTTCTTTGGCTAAAGGTTCACCCGTTTCGACAATTTGCACGTAGTCTTCAAACAACCCTACTTCTGTGACATAAGGAAATTTTTCTAACAAACTCTGTCCAAGATATTCTCCCCTATTTTTACCGGTCATACGGCAGCCCGCTTCATTGATATATTCAAAGCGGAAATCTGTTATTTTGCCGCTTACATCGCGCACAGCGGTAAAGATCGCAAAGCCATCTAACAAGGTTTCTATCGAAGTGCGGAACCGCTCTTCACTTTCTCGCAGTGCCGCTTCAGCCCGCTTGCGCTCTTCAATCTCGCGCTCTAAAACCTGGGGACTGCGCATAGCTAAGGCACGCGGCACAATCGGCACCAGGGCCACCACTGTGCCCCAACTGGCGGCAGCCGTGACCAGCTTCACCATGCCAGCAAATCTATAAATGGGATTATAGAACATCACAATATCCATCAGGTGCGTGGTGCCGCAGGCCACGATGAAAATCCCAAAGAGCCAGAATAACTGGGCAAAGGGCAGCTCATGCCGCCGCCGATAGGCAAAGCGCACCAGCACCACCGGAATGGCCAGATATGCTGTCCAGATAAAGAAGTCGGAGATATTGTGCAGCATAATCAAACCGCGTGTCCAGTGCCCGCAAATGGCGCGGGGGACGAAATCGGAGCCGTCAAAAAGCTTGGCGAAAAATTCCATAAGCGTGCCCTTAATTGTGCGCTGAGTGAATGCCTTTCATGCTGTTGATGCCATCAAGATATCATCAAAATGTTAGGGTAAGTATAAACTGAATTGAATGCCTGGTTGTGTCAGTCACTCGACAGTTGGTAGACAGAAGCAGATAAGTATGTCTGACATCAGTTAGAATGAAGAAGACTATCCATTTAGCAAGGAGAGCAATCATGCGGTTACAAGATAAAGTGGCTTTAGTGACGGGTGCCAGTAGCGGCATAGGCAAAGGCATTGCCGAGCGTTTTGCCGCCGAGGGCGCTCACGTCGCAGTGAACTATCGTCCCGGTGGGGCGAAAGACATGGAAGCAGCCCAGGCCGAAGCCGCCAGTTTTGGCCCAACGGCTATAGCAGTATCGGCGGACATCAGTAAGCGCGAGGATGTCGAGCGTATGGTGCAGGAAATTGTCGCTAAATTTGGTCGCCTTGATATTGCCATCAATAACGCTGGTATCGAGATTAAAAAGCCTTTTCTGGAAGTCACCGATGATGAATGGAACAAGGTCATTGCCGTCAATCTTTTTGGCGCTTATCTGGTGAGCCAGGTGGCGGCGCGACAGATGGTCAAGCAAGGTGGCCCCGGCAAACTGATTAATATTTCCTCGGTGCATGAAGATATTCCTTTTCCCGAATACACGGCCTACTGCGCTTCTAAAGGCGGCGTGCGTATGATGATGCGCAACCTGGCAATGGAACTTGCGCCTTATAAAATCAACGTCAACAACATCGCCCCTGGCGCGATTGCCACCCCAATTAACCAGGCAGTCCTGGATGATCCCGTTGCCAGCAAGAATGCCATCAGCGAAATTCCCTGGGGCCGCTTCGGTAAGCCAGAAGAAGTGGCGTCCGTGGCGGTGTTTCTGGCCAGTGATGAATCCGAATACGTCACCGGTAGCACCTACTACGTGGATGGCGGCTTAACCCAACAAGTCACACTCTATTAATTCTTAACCGATTCTTGATGAATCTTTTTAGCCACGGAACTACACGGAAGAACACGGAAAGAAGAGGATAGAGAATCGAAGATAGCAAGAGCTAAGCAGGGGCTAGTTATCCCTAAGTGCAGTGGCGATCCTCGATCTTCCATCTTCTATCCTCTTTTCAGTGTCCTTCTGTGTGGTTCTGTGGCTAAATTGAAAAGAAAAGAGAACCCATGACAGCAGAGGAAAAGCGACTGCAAGAAGTTCGTGAGGGACAGCAACCGTGGCGGATGTGGGGGCCATATTTAAGCGAGCGGGCCTGGGGCACGGTGCGCGAGGATTATAGCGAGTATGGTACGGCCTGGGATTACCTGCCCCACGACCAGGCTCGCTCCCGTGCCTACCGGTGGAATGAGGATGGATTAGCGGGCATCTGCGATGACGGGCAGATTTTATGCTTTGCGGTCGCGCTGTGGAATGGAAATGACCCGATTCTCAAAGAGCGGCTGTTCGGACTAACGGGCAGCGAAGGCAATCATGGGGAAGATGTCAAAGAGTATTATTATTATCTTGATAACACTCCGTCACACTCCTACATGAAATATCTGTACAAGTATCCGCAGCAAGCCTTTCCCTACAGCCAACTAGTGCAAGAGAATCATAACCGTGATCGTAACGCCCCAGAATATGAACTCCTCGACACCGGTGTTTTTAACGAAGACCGCTATTTTGATGTCCTCGTCGAATACGCCAAAGCGGAGTCGAATGATTTGCTGATCTCTATCTCAATTAGCAATCGTGGCCCGGACAAGGCTGACCTCCATCTGCTGCCCACGCTGTGGTTTCGCAATATCTGGAGTTGCCATCCCGGAGTTCCCCGGCCCCAACTGAGTATCTTGTCGCCAGGGCCGGTGCCAACGGCTGAAGCGTCGCACGAAACCATCATCCTCGCCAAGCACCATTCATTAGGCAATTACTACCTCACCTGCGAACACCTGGATGGTGGGCCGGAAGCACTCTTTACCGAAAACGAAACCAATAACCAACGACTTTTTAATGCACCCAATCCGACACCGCACGTTAAAGATGGCATTAACGATTACGTTATCCACGGCAATACAGGTGCGGTGAATCCACAGCAAACGGGCACTAAAGCTGCCGCACATTACCGTTTGACGGTAGAACCCGGCGCGACTCAAACGGTGCGCCTGCGTTTATCAGCAATCGAGCCGCAGTCGGCTCCGCTGGGCAAGCCTTTTGACAATATTTTTGAAGTGCGGCGGCAGGAAGCGGATGCGTTTTATGACACCATTGCCCCAGAGGGAGCCTCAGACGACATTAAAAATGTGCAGCGCCAGGCTCTGGCCGGAATGCTGTGGAGCAAGCAGTTTTATAACTACAACGTGGAGCGATGGCTCACTGGTGATCCCGGTCAGCCATCCCCACCAGAACAGCGATGGGAAGGCCGCAATCACGACTGGACGCACCTCAATAACCACGAAGTGCTATCTATGCCCGATAAATGGGAATACCCCTGGTATGCCTCGTGGGACTTAGCCTTTCACTGCATCTCACTTTCGATAGTGGATTCCGACTTTGCCAAGGAGCAACTCCTTCTTCTCTTGCGTGAATGGTATATGCACCCCAATGGTCAGATACCAGCCTATGAATGGGCGTTTGGCGATGTGAATCCTCCGGTGCAAGCCTGGGCTGCGCTGCGTGTCTTTCGCATTGAACGGCGCATTCGTGGAGTAGGGGACAACAAGTTTTTGGAGCGTGTTTTTCATAAATTGCTGCTGAACTTTACCTGGTGGGTCAATCGCAAAGACGCCGAGGGGCGCAATATCTTTCAGGGTGGCTTCTTAGGGTTAGATAACATTGGCGTCTTCGACCGCAGCGCCAAACTACCAGCAAATGGCATTTTAGCCCAATCAGATGGCACCAGTTGGATGGCGATGTATTGCTTGAATATGCTGGCCATCGCCCTGGAACTGGCCGGGCAAGACGATACCTACGAAGATATTGCCACTAAATTCCTGGAGCACTTCTTCTACATTGCACACGCGATGAATGACCGCCCTTCGATGCCGGGGGATGCTGGCATTGATTTATGGGACAGCGAGGATAATTTTTATTATGATGTGTTGCACCTGCCCGATGGCGAGAACATCTTTCTGCGGGTGCGTTCGTGGGTCGGTCTGATTCCCCTCTTTGCGGTCGAGACTCTCAATGCCAGCTTGCTCGAAAAGCTGCCGGGCTTTCGAGAACGCTTAGAGTGGTTTATTGCCCACCGGCCCGACCTTTGCAAAGACGTGGCCTCCTTGAAAACGCAGGGCCGTGAAAGCCGTCGCTTATTTTCCATTGTGAATCCTGATCGCCTTCATAAACTCCTGACACGGGCTTTAGACGAAAGCGAATTTCTATCACCTTATGGCATTCGCTCGGTCTCGCGCTACCATTTAGAGAATCCGTATGCTTTAAGCCTGGATGGTGGCCACTTTGAAGTTAGCTATCAACCCGCCGAGTCTAGAACTGGACTGTTTGGCGGTAACTCGAACTGGCGTGGGCCGATCTGGTTTCCCCTCAATTATTTGCTAATTGAATCTTTACAGAAGTTCGATTATTACTACGGCAGCCAGTTCACCATAGAATGCCCTACCGGTTCTGGCCAGCAGATGAGCCTGTGGGAAGTCGCTACCGAGCTTTCGCAACGTCTCACGCGTGTCTTTCTACGGAATGACGAGGGGCAACGCGCGGTTTTTGGCGGCACCGAGAAGTTTCAAACTGACCCCAACTTTCGAGACTATATTCCCTTCCATGAATACTTTCACGGTGATAATGGCGCGGGTTTAGGCGCGAGTCATCAAACGGGGTGGACAGGTTTAGTGGCCAAATTGATTCAGCAAAGTGGAGAGTAGTTTTTCTCAGAAAAATTATAGCGTGGAGGCACGGTCATGCCCGAAGAACCCGAAGTTGAAACAAAAGAACTACAAGAAACAATTGAAGAACTTCAGGAAGAACGCAAGGAGCGTGCCGCCGAAGCCAAAGCCTCAAGCTGGACGCGTTATGTGGCACTGACCACAGCCTTTCTTGCGGTCTTCGCGGCGATTGGAGCATTGCAAGCTGGTGCCCTCGTCAACGAAGCCATGATGTTGCAACTGAAAGCATCGGACAAGTGGAACGAATATGAGGCTGATCGCCAGAAAGACCACATGTATTCCGTGGCAGCCTATTCTCTGTTAGATCAGGGCGTTAAGCCCGCTGGCTCACCAGAAAGCCATGCACCATCCCACGCTACAACGGGTGCGGCGCAGCCCGACACCAGTGAACCTACCACCAACAGCAAAACTAAGAAGGAGGCTGGCTGGGGCGCATTTTCGCCAGGGCAGCGGCTCAAAATGTACATGAGCCAGGTGGATAATGAGCGCGAAAAAGAAGACGAGTTAAAGACAGAAGCGCAGAAAACCGAGAAGGAATCGGCCACTA
The DNA here is from genome assembly GCA_019239895.1 of Abditibacteriaceae bacterium. Taxonomy (GTDB): domain Bacteria; phylum Armatimonadota; class Abditibacteriia; order Abditibacteriales; family Abditibacteriaceae; genus JAFAZH01. The sequence continues at coordinate 85,327 of JAFAZH010000052.1, forward strand.
ACATGGAATTGCACGAGAAGTTTGCGCGTTCAGTGACTTTAATTCAGGTCGCCGTGGCACTTTCTGCTATTGCTGCCCTGGCCAAGCTCAAGCCGGTATGGATTTTTAGCATCTTGGTCGGTTTAAGCGGCATCATCATTTTTGCCAGTGCCTATTTAGCTAAACTACATGCTTAGGGTTGTAGGAATTTCTTGCTATGAAACTTCAAGTGCAACGAGATGTAGAACCGGAACCTCGTTGGCCCGCTGTTATTGCTTTGCTGTGCGTTGGGAGTTTGTATGAGGTGCTTCCCCTCAGACTTTCTATTGCGCCGCGCGGCGTGCTTTTTGGTGTCATCTGCATTCTGTTAGTCCCCACCATCATTACCCATCAGACAGGGCACCATGATTGGAATAAATTCTTTGGCTACCTGGTTATCTTCATTGAAACCGTGGCAATGATTGCATCCGTGATACTGTTAGTGGCAGCCTTGCCTACCCACAAAGAGACACCGATTACGCTGCTGCGGGCCGCCGGGTCACTGTGGCTCACCAATGTCTTAGTGTTTGCGCTGTGGTATTGGCGCTTGGATGCGGGTGGCCCTCATATCAGGGATCAACGCCCTTTCCATTGTAACGGGGCGTTTCTCTTCCCACAGATGGCTATGTCGGCGGAAGACCGAGCCAGAACCGGCCAGCAAGATTGGCGACCCGGCTTTATTGATTATCTGTTTTTAGCCTTCAACACCAGCACCGCGCTCTCGCCTACCGACGCCCCGGTTCTCTCCCCCTGGGCCAAACTTCTCATGATGTTACAGGCGTTGACCTCGTTGACGATCATTGCTGTCTTAGCAGCGCGGGCGATTAACATTCTTTAACAAGCCCTCACCCCCGGCCCCTCTCCCAATGCTGGTAGAGGAGAGGTCACGCTCCTATGTTTCTCATAGTGACAGCACTCATAGTCTCAAGAGACTAATAGTTCCAAGAGCCAGTAATCCTTTGTGCTCCCCTCTCCTAAAGTTGGGAGAGGGGCCGGGGGTGAGGGCTTGCAAATAACTATTCCTGATGCTCTTTCTCAAACTCTTTGGCCGCGCCTGCATCGGGATTACCGATTTTCATCACTTCGCTACGCCGCACCCGCTCGGTAGAGCCGAATGGTTCTGGTGTCAGCATTCCGCTGGCGACCCAGTCGCGCACCTGGATGGCTGAGCAGCCAAAATGTTTGGCGACCTGTTCCAGTGACATCCATTCGCCGCTGGCAAACTCTGTTGGCGTGCGCGATTCATCCGGCTCAATATCTTCACCTGTCACAATGTTGTCTGTTGGGTTCTCCATTAGCTTGCTCCTTAAAACCTGAAACTTGATATTCCACTTCAACACGCAGCATGATGGTCTTGGCATGTGAAACTTCCATGCCCAGGTCTTCGCGGGTGATGCCGATACTGCTGCGACTCTTGCTGCGGGTTGCCTGCATCCCCGCTGTCGGCATCATGTATTCGGGGCCACGCGGCGATTCTGGATCAGCATAACTGTCTCGAAAGCTATAGACGCCCATTAGTTGCACGCCCAGAGCCTGGCTAATGAGGCTGGCTTTGCGATTGGCCTGTTCGATACATGACACCAACCACTGCTCCCGCAACTTATCGGTATCCGGGTAATCCCATTGAATGTAGCGTAAGGTTGTATTCTTCTGCGATGTAATAGCTCCTAACACGTTAGCCAAATTGTCCAGTTGCGAGCAATGAATTTTTAACTGGTAGGTCGCGTGCGATGACTTAGTCAGGGTTCCGCTGGATACTTCGGCATAGACCCCTTCGAGGAGGATGTCCTTGTCCTCGATACCACACTGCTTTAAGTCACTCACCAGTTGAGTAACTTCCCTCGCCTTGGTCAGAGCCGCGTTACCCGTAACAAGTGATGAACCTCTAATGGAGGCAAAAAGGTCAGCCCGATCTGCGAAAATCTCCTCGCTGTGCTCAACGCTCACCTGAATCGTCGCTGGTTTGGCCCGGTCGGTGGGTTCAGCCATAAACTTTAGCCTCCAATAGCAACCATTTCCTTGGCACTATAAAGGGGAATCACATCGTTCATGTGGTGTCCGGCCCACTTGAGATTAGCCGCATCGCGGTAAGCTTGCTCGATAGCGACATCGCTGCCGTTGGAACGTAAGATAGACCGCACATCCACTTCGGCATCTTGATGCAGGCAGGGACGCAGGCCACCTTCGGCAGTCAGGCGCATCCGGTTACAGGTATCACAAAAATGTTCGCTAATCGAAGTGATAAAACCGACTCTGGCTCCGGTGCGCTGACAGACCCAACCTCGTGCGGGGTCTGCAAGATCGCCGTCCTGCTCTGGCGTTAGATCGAAATGGGTTTTGAGTCGCTCCAACATTTCACGCGCTGTCATTAATTTGTTCTGCTCATTCAGGCGTGCTACTCCCATTGGCATATATTCAATGAATCTCATTTGTGCGCCCTTGGAGTGCGCGAACGACACTAAATCAGCCAGTTCATCATCGTTTACGCCCCGCATCACCACCGCATTCAATTTGAGGGGCGTTAAACCCGCGTCACGAGCCGCGTCTATACCACGCAGCACAGCATCAAAATAATCGCGCCGCGCCAGGGCAGCAGCCCGTTCCGGCTGTAAAGTATCCAACGAGATATTAACGCGCCGGAGTCCGGCGGCTTTGAGAGGTTGAGCTAATGAGGCTAGTAATACACCATTGGTTGTCATGGTGATTTCGTTAATGCCATCAATAGCCGCCAACATCGCTACTAAATCGGGTAAATCGCGCCGGACAGTCGGCTCACCGCCCGTTAAGCGGATTTTGGAAAGCCCCAATTTTGCACCAACTTGCACGACTCGCGCAATCTCTTCATAGGTGAGCAGATGCGCTCGTGGCGCGAGTTGAATCCCTGCGGCTGGCATACAATAAACACAGCGAAAGTTGCAGCGTTCAGTCACGCTGATGCGCAGGTAAGAAATAACGCGATGATGGCGGTCACAAAGCATAAGACGTTCTCAATAAACAGTATAGCGTGCTAGAGGATGAAAAGTTTCTCCATTTAGCAGGAAGACAGGAAGTAAGGAGAGCAGGAATGAAAATAGGATAGGTATAAGAACTGATGCCTGCGCTGTCTCACCTTAAGAGTTGGGGCCACACTTTCTTACTTCTCTTCCTGCTCTCCTTACTTCCTGTCTTCCTACTAAATGAATGAAAGCCTATTGGGAGTTACACTGTTGCTGTGAGAGAAGGGCAGGTTTTGACTAAAGCAATTATGAGCGAAAAGTATTCAAACCCGTGGCAGACAACAGGCAGCCGTGATATTTATAGCAATCCCTGGATTGCGGTGCGGGAAGACGCCGTGATTCGTCCCGATGGTGCGGCGGGCATTTATGGGGTGGTGCATTATAAGAACAAGGCCATTGGCGTGCTGCCTGTGGATGCCGCAGGGTATATCTACCTGGTCGGGCAACATCGTTACCCGCTGAATATTTATTCCTGGGAGATTCCTGAAGGTGGTTGTCCAGTTGGCGAGGAGCCGTTGGAGGGAGCCAAGCGAGAATTGCTGGAAGAAACCGGCTTGCAAGCCGATTCGTGGCAAATCCTGGGAACAGCACAATTATCTAACTCCGTATCGGATGAAGAGGCTATTTATTACCTAGCTACCGACTTGCATCAAGGCGAAGCCCAACCGGAAGGCACCGAAGAATTACGTATTAAGCACATTCCATTTGAGCAAGCTTTACAGATGGTGCTCGATGGTGAGATAACCGATGCCATCAGCGTCATGGGCATTCTGCGCTATGCACTGCTGCGGCAGCAATAAAAATAATCTCCATGCGCGAGTGCCGGTGACTTTAACTTTGCCATGAGTAAAACTGACCAAATTCGCGCCCATTTCGACGCTCAAACCATTACGGTTTACCAGGCTTACTCAGCAGCTATTGCCTTGCCAGCACTCCAGGCCCAACGCTTTGTGCCCCCGTTTTCGCTAAACCGCATGACCTGGATAAAACCTTCCTTCCTGTGGCTCATGGAGCGTAGCAACTGGGGCCAAAAGACAGGGCAAGAATATACCCTGGCTATCAAAATAACTCGTGCGGGATGGGAAGAAGCTCTGGCGCAGGGTGTATTGACTCACTTTGAAACGACAGTGCATGGCAGTCAAAGTGCCTATCAAGCTCTTTTCAATGCGGCACTCGTGCATGTGCAGTGGGACCCGGAGCGTTCATTGCGCGGTGCCGACCTGGGTTATAACAGTATTCAAGTGGGTATCAGCCGTCACCTGATCCAACGCTACATTGATGAATGGATTGTGGATATTGAGGACTACACGCCGCTGGTCAAGAAGCTACATGCGTTGCTGAAAGCAGGGCAAGCGGATAAGGCGAAAAAGCTATTACCTGCGGAACGCCTTTATCCCGTCAGTGCCAGCATCGCACGGCGCTTGATGATTCACGATTGAGTAATAACCTAAGATACTAGAGCCGGACGAATGAATTCGCGGTAACAACTGCGTCAACCCTGCCTGCGCAGGCTCTCTCAAGGATGAACTGTATGTTAGGATGAGTCCGTGCAGGCGGACTTTGCGCCGTGGTTGCCTGCGGCTTCAGCCGCCTGGCAACCGTAGCAACCCGGCTTAATCATTACCCTCGTGGCATAGCCGGATCGGTGTTGTCGGTATTCTGCTCCATTGGCGTGGTGATGTCTAGTGCGGCGTCGGAGTGGCCGTTTTTACTGGCATCCACACTACTGGCGGGCAGCAACACCTTTTCAATCGCCTGCCGCACATCATCCACGAATTCAAACTTCAACTCGGCGCGGGTGGCGTCGGGAATATCGCGGATGTCGGCGCGGTTGCGCTCCGGCAGGATGATAGTAGTAATCCCTGCTTGACGGGCCGCCAGCACCTTTTCTTTTACGCCACCAATCGGCAGCACCCGTCCCGTAAGTGTGACTTCCCCGGTCATGGCAATATCATGGCGGGCTGGGCGACCACTGAGCAGGCTGGCGAGAGCGGTGGTCATAGCGACACCGGCGGATGGCCCATCTTTGGGAATGGCCCCCGCGGGCACATGAACATGGATGCCATCCTTTTCCGCTTCCGCATCCAGTGGTATGCCAACGAGGTCGGTATGGCTGCGCAGGTAATCCAGCGCAATCTGTGCCGATTCCTTCATTACATCACCCAACTGGCCCGTCAAGGTCAAGCCGCCGCGTCCCGGCACACGGGCCGATTCGATGAAGAGGATTTCGCCGCCCATCGGTGTCCAGGCCATGCCCGTAGAAACGCCAACTTGAGCCTCGCGTCCACCCATCTCCGACTGGTACTGAGCCGGGCCTAAATACTCTTCCAAGTTGTGCGCCGTAATCGAGAAGTGTGCCTCTATCTGGTTTTCAGGAGTTGGACTTTCAGGTGCTTGGCTGGTCGCGGGCTGATCTGCCGCTGGTGGCGTTGGTTGCTCTGTGTCTCCTGCGGCAATGGGCGGCATTTTTTCCGCCACCTGACGAGCTACCTTGCGACAAACCCTTCCAATTTCACGTTCCAGTCCACGCACGCCCGCTTCCCGCGTATAGCCGCGCACGATGTGCCGTAAGGCTGCCTGCGAAACGAAGATTTCCTGAGCGGTGAGGCCATTCTCATTCATCTGCCGGGGCAGCAGGTATTGCTTGGCAATGAAAACTTTTTCTTCTTCGGTGTAACCCGGCAGGCGCAGAATCTCCATGCGGTCGCGCAACGGGCCGGGGATGGTATCTAACACATTCGCGGTGGTAATGAACATCACATGCGAAAGATCAACCGAAACTTCTAAGTAGTGGTCGCGGAAAGAATTATTTTGTTGCGGGTCGAGAACTTCTAAGAGAGCCGAAGTCGGGTCGCCACGATAATCGGAACCTAACTTGTCAATTTCATCCAAAATCATCACCGGATTGTTAGTGCCCGCATCCCGCAAGCCTTGCACAATCCGTCCCGGCAACGCGCCAATATAAGTGCGCCGGTGGCCGCGTATTTCGGCCTCGTCGCGCACGCCGCCTAAAGCCATGCGTACAAATTTGCGACCCAGAGCATGGGCGATGGAGTGGGCCAGGCTGGTTTTACCCACACCGGGAGGGCCAACGAAACAGAGAATCGGGCCTTTGGTATCTGGCTTGAGGCGACGCACCGAGAGGTATTCAAGAATGCGGTCTTTGATTTCTTCGAGTCCGTAATGCTCTTCGTTGAGTATCTGAGCAGCGTGAGTAATGTCTAAGTTATCCTCGGTTGCTTTGCTCCACGGCACGGCAATCAGATAATCCAGATAATTGCGCGTCACGGAATACTCTGCCGCTGCCTGGGGCATCCGCGATAAACGCTCCAACTCGCGGTCGGCCACCTTCCGCACCTCTTCCGGCATTCCGGCGGCTTCGATCTGGGCGCGCAGTTCTTCTGTCTCTTCCGTGCGCTCATCGCCTTCACCTAGCTGGCGCTGAATCTCGCGCAATTGCTGGCGCAGAATATATTCGCGCTGTCCCTTGTCCAATTCTTTGCGCGTTTCATTTTGAATCTGGCTGGTCAGTTCCAGGACATTGACTTCATTACTGGCTAATTCTGTGACGCGCTCCAAGCGACGCTGCACATTTAATTCATCCAGCAACTCCTGCCGCACGTTAGCCTCAATATTGAGCGTGGTGGCAACAAAATCCGCTAACTGGCCGGGGCCTTCTTGTGCTTGGGCGGCCTGAATCGCTTCGTCCGGCAGGATGGGGTTGAGTTCTACAATGCGCCGGAACGTCATCAGCAGGTTGTTCATTAACGCCTGCACTGCCATTGGCTTTTCGGTCGGGTCGGGCAGGGGTTCAACGTGAGCGCGTAACACGCCTTCGCCGTCGGTGAACTCTGTAATGCGCGCCCGTGTAACGCCCTGTACAATAACTTGTGCGCCGCCCTCCGGGGTGCGAATCATGCGCATAATGCCACAAACGCAGCCAATGGGATGGAGGTCATCGGGCGTGGGTTCTTCAATGTTCTCATCCCTTTGCAGCGTCATCGCCACAAACCGATCTTCTTGCAGCGCGGCATCCAGGGCGCGCAAAGAAGCAGGCCGCCCCACCGTCACGGGCGCGACCATGTAAGGGAAAACAACTAAGTTGGTTGTGGCGACGACAGGCAGGCGTTGGGGTATGGGAGGAAGCTCATTATTTGCCATGTTTTCATCTCGGTATTTATCAATTGGGCATCTATCAACGTTGGGGTGCCACGCAACTGGGGTGCCATGCAGCCAGGGCAACGCGATTAGGAGACACTGACGCGCACGTTAACCGGTTCGCTCGGTTTCTTATGGGGAATCGTAATCAGCAGCAACCCGGCCTCATAGGTGGCGGCGATGGCTTCGCTGTCTATATCGGGCGGTAAATTGATAACGCGGCGAAAGGGGCCATACTCAATTTCGGCCTGAATGCAGTGGGCTGTCTTCGGCCAGGCCGCGCCCCGTAAATTGGCGCGTTCACGCCGCCCCTCGACAATCAGTTGACCTGGTTCCGGCTCATAATCCAGGCGGAGATTGCCGTGATCCAAACCCGGCGCTTCAAGCTGGATATAAATCGCTTCAGGAGTTTGATAAATATCGGTGCGCGGTTGCCAGCGAGCGGCCCAGGAACGTCCAAACTCTGCCTCGTTAGGCATCCCTTGCACCACAAAATAAGTCATGTGTTTTGCCACATCAATCTCCTTCTGCGACCTTTGCTGCATCCAAGGCTTAGGCTCTGCTCAGACCCCGGCCCGGTCTGCTAATGCCGCCACGATTCTCTGGGCTATGTCAACCGGGCGCAGGTTATCTGTCTCAATAATAAGGTTCGCACAGTCCTCGTAATAGGTCTCGCGCTCAGCGAGCAGTTGCTCGACACGAGCCTGGGTCTGCTCCATGTTTAAAATTGCGCCGTTCCCATCAATTAGAGGCCGCTTGCCAGGTTGACGGCGAATGCGAGCCGCCAGGGTGTCGGGCTGCGCTCTTAAATACACCACCAGCGCGTCTGGACAGGACTGCAAGACTTCGCGGTTAGTGGCCCGCGTAATAACGCCGCCGCCGGTCGCCAGGATGCTCGGCGCTTGCAGGGCGGTCTGCAAAGCCTGGGTTTCCAGATCGCGGAAAGCCGCCTCCCCCCGTGTGGCGAAGAGTTGGGCTATCGTGCAGCCTGCGATCTGTTCAATGCATTTATCCAAATCAATGGCTTCACGATTCAAATACTGTGCCAACAAACGTGCGACACAGCTTTTGCCGCTGCCCATGAAGCCAATCAGCACCAAAGGGCACAGTTTGCCCGGCGTTACTGTGGGGGAAGGGGACATCGAAACGTTAGCGAACCTGACCATTACCGCGCACCACGAACTTGGTGGAAGTCAAGGCTTCTAAACCCATCGGGCCACGCGCATGAAGTTTCTGCGTTGAAATGCCAATCTCCGCGCCGAGGCCGAACTCAAAGCCATCCACAAAACGAGTCGTGGTGTTCACCAGCACCGCAGCGGCATCAATCCGGGCGCAAAATTTCTCGGCATTACCAAAGTGCTGCGTGACAATTGCTTCCGAATGCCCGGCTCCATGTTGCGCGATATGGTTAATCGCCGCATCGGCATCATCCACCACGCGCACGGCCAGAATAAGCGAGAGAAACTCTTTGTCCCACTCTTCTTCCGTAGCTGGCGTCATATCCGGCACGGCAGCGCGGGCACGCTCATCGCCACGCAACTCGACTCCTGCTGCCCGCAGCCGCTCCGCCACGGAGGGCAAGAACTTGGCGGCGATGTTTTGATGCACCAAGAGCGTGTCGAGAGCGTTGCAAACGGAGGGCTTGGACACCTTGGCATTAAAGACGATATTAGAAGCCATCTCCACTTCCGCCGTCTCGTCCACAAAGACGTGGCAGTTACCGGCTCCGGTTTCAATCACGGGCACCGTAGCGGTCTTAACCACCGTCTGGATCAAGCCCGCACCGCCACGCGGAATGAGGACATCTATCAGGCCATTGAGCGTCATCAGATGTTGCGCTGCCGCGCGGTCGGTGACTTCAATCAATTGCACGCTGTCGGCAGGCGCAGCAGCACTTTGCACGGCTTCCGCGATAATCTCGGCCAGGATTAAATTGCTATGAATGGCCTCGGAGCCACCGCGCAACAGAACGGCATTCCCGGCCTTTAAGCACAGAATGGCGGCATCCACCGTGACGTTGGGACGCGACTCATAGATGATGCCCACGACGCCCAGGGGCACGCGCACCTGGGCAATGTTAAGACCATTGGGGCGCGTCCAACCACCAATCAGCGTGCCCACCGGGTCGGGCAGGGCAGCTACCTGACGGCAGCCTTCGGCCATCGCTGCGACGCGCGCTTCATTCAGACGCAGGCGGTCAAGCATTGCCTCGCTCAAGCCGCGCTCGCGGCCCGCCGCTAAGTCTCGCTCGTTAGCCTCGTAAATCTTGTTCTGGTGAGTCAGCAGGGCATCGGCGATAGCTAAAATCGCGGCATTCTTTACGGCTGTGGACGTAGTGCGCAGTTGGGTAGCCGCTTGCTGGGCGCGGTGCGCTTTGTGTTCGACATGTTCTTGGGGTGTCATAGCAGAAATTGTCTTTAACCCTTTGGATTCTAAACACCATACGGCAAAGTGCGGGCAACGTTCCGTTGCACCACTAGGGCACGCCCTTGCTGTGGTATCAAATATTATAGTGTGTGGGGTGGTGCCATAACAGGCATTTTAGCCTACTCTTCGTCGGCTTTCGACTTGGCGGTAGAGGCATGTTGGCTGTTCTTCAAGATTTCCACAAAGGCGCGCACCGCCCGAAAACGAGGGGCATTCTTGAGCAGCAGAATACCTAAGGGGCGTTCAATGGTGACATCCTTGAGCGGCACCGTGCGTAACCCGGCGGCGCGGTCGGTGCGGGTTACAGACTGGCGCGGCAGCAGGGCCACGCCAAAACCAACCTCCACCATTTGCTTGAGGATTTCGATATTATCGCATTCCATGCGCACATTAATCGGCACGTCGTTTTTAGCAAACACTTCATCGGTGGCGCGACGGGTCGGGGTATCCCCGCCAAAGAGGACAAAGTTTTGACCCGCTAACTCTTTCATCTCGATATTACGACGCGAGGCGAGGGGATGGTCTTCCGGGCAAATTAAGACAAGGCGGTCAGTTAAAAAGGGAATGCACTCAATGCGCAGCATTTCGCACGGGTAGGCCACTACCCCAACATCAATCTCGCCATCGGTCAGCATCGGATAAATCTCTTCCGAAGTGCGATAGTCAATGCGCAGTTTGACTTCAGGATACTTCTTCAAAAAGGTCTTAATATAAGGTGGTAATTCATAGAGGCCAATGGAATGGACGGCGGCAATGCGCACGATACCCGAAATTTCGGATTTAGTATCACGCACCACGATGTTGGCCTCTTCGACCTTCTGTAAGATTTCGCGCGCATAAGGCAAGAGTCGCTGGCCCGCTTCGAGCAAAGTCACGGAGCGTGTGGTGCGGTGGAACAGCTTCACGCCCAGTTCGCTTTCTAACTTGCGAATTTGCATCGTGACTGCCGCCTGGGTCACATAATTCTCAGTCGCCACCCGCGTAAAGTTACCCGTTTGCGCTAAATCTACAAATAGCTTTAATTGATAAAGCTCCATTTCATCACCTTTACTTATTAATTATAGCATCTGCGAGTCCTCTTGCAAGAAAAAGTAAACTAATAAGCGGCCACATATTGCTTATGTTGAGCAGTTCGGGAATAGGGGAGGCTATAGCGTGCAGCTTGATAAAACTGACTGTCGCCAGCGTTTGCAGAAGATTGGTCTCGCGCTCTGGTGCGCCCTGTGGCCGCTGCTCCTCTGGGCCATCATTGACCCCATCAAAAACAAAGCATTACGGTGCCTGATAGTGGGTGGAACCTTAGCTTTGTTAATAGGATTATTCGTCTTATGGAAAGGTAAATGGACGCGTGCCTTGGCTGTCGCTCTGGCGGTAATGATAGCACTTATTCTCGTCCTGCCCGGCCAGCCGGTAGACGCGCGAAACTGCGGCAGGGCTACGTGGTGGCTTTAAACCGTTACGAGAGCGTGCCCTATGTCTGGGGTGGCGAGGGCTTACGGGGCATAGATTGCTCTGGCCTGGTGCGGCGGGGGATGATTGATGCCGATCTCAAAACAGGTTTCGCCACGGCGAATCCAGCGTTGATCCGGGCAGGCTGCGACTTATGGTGGCACGACTGCTCGGCCAAAGCTCTTAAGGAAGAATACCGTCACCAAACGCAGCTTCTCTTAACCACTTCCAGCCTGAATCACCTCAACTATGCGGCCTTGCTACCGGGCGACTTTGCGGTCACAGATTCAGGCGTGCATACCCTCGCTTACATTGGCAACCAAACCTGGCTCGAAGCCGACCCCGGCGCATGGAAAGTCATCAAAGTCAAAATTCCTTCCAAGATTGCGTGGTTCTCCCAGCCCATGCACATCATGCGCTGGCGACAATTGGCAACTCCCTGACTCCGAAGCTCATAGCACGCTATCTCTTCCGTTGTGGGCGACCTGTGAACCAACAACTCCTGCACGGTGCGAACGTAGCTTTATTGCTGCGCATAAACTTATTAAAATGATGTTCTATGAAACATAAAGAGTTATTTGAGGCTTGGAGAGAATGTTCTGTCAATGATGCACCATATGTATTACAGGGTGATGACTTCCTACTCAAGAACACACAATATCAGCGATGGGTCAGTATTCACCATTCATATAATGAGTTCGTGGCAAGTAAAGACTTTGGCCTTGCCTCTGATAAGCGGCTCCATCTTGGTTTATTGCCAGCACCCTATAGAGGCAATCTCAATAACTCATCAGTGTTTCTTCTCCTATTAAATCCGGGGGTGAAACCTTGTGACTATTTTGCCGAATACAATGAAAAAGATTATAGAGATGCTGTGATAAGGAATTTACGGCAAGATAATGAGGAGGATGAGTATCCTTTTTTCTCTCTTAACCCTGCCTTTGCTTGGCACCCATCAGGGTTGTACTGGAGGCGTAAGTTTGCATCTATTATTCAGAAGATCGAAGCGAACGGACTTACATATCATCAGGCTTTAAGGCATGTAGCGCAAAACATCTCATGCCTACAATACGTCCCATATCATTCAGAACGCTTTGGCTTACCTTCAAAAGTTCATAAGCAGCTAACCTCACCTAAACTGATAATAGACTATGTTAAGAATACATTGGCACCAAGAGCCAGACGCGGTGAAGCGATGATAGTGGTGATGCGTCAAGTTCAGAATTGGAACTTACAAGAGCACGAGAACATAATCCTCTATAAAGATCATGAAACTCGTGCTGCTCACTTGACCTCAGATAGCAAGGAGAGAATCGTTAATCACTTAATGAGGCTATTGTAAACATGTGTAAACAGACAGTGGCTCAACCAGGTGGCAACGGACGCTTTCCGGCTCCGCTGTGCTGCGCCTCCAAGCGCGGCTGATTTAGGCGTTGTGCGGCGGCGCGCAGCGTTTCAGTGGGTACAGCATTTAGGGGTCGCCTGTGCTAAAATTGAAGCTATGCCAACCGTATTACGGATAGGGCGATTCCGCTTCTTTTTTATAGCAATGAAAACCAAGAACCGCCTCATATTCATGTCAAGGCGGCAGAAAACGAAGCAAAGTTCTGGCTGAATCCGGTGCGGTTAGCGTTTAATTATGGTTACAGAAGTCACGAACTGAACGAAGTCGAGCGGCTAATCAGGGAACACCAGGCTACCTTGTTGGAGGCATGGAATGGCTATTTCAGTGCAGAGCAGTTCTAAGTTGGGAAGGGCCTATGTGCCAACGGCGGCTTTGGCTCAATCCATTGAGTTTGATGATGAACTCATGCATGTTCATCTTACTGATGGGCGTATCATCAGTGTGCCGCTGATTTGGTTTCCCATTTTACAGGAGGCTTCAGCAGCACAACGCACTCAATATGAAATTGGAGCGGGTGGTCGAGGTCTCCACTGGCCTGAACTTGATGAAGACTTGTCGGTGGCGGGCTTGATGGCAGGCGTTGATTGGCAGGCGGCGTAGCCAATCACCACCCATACTACCAGGCATTGAAACCGATGCTTTCCAGTTTCGTGCCTCTGCTTCCAGGCACGGCTGACCTGAGCGTTAGCCTGCTGCGCGAGTTGGCTGTGACCACAGTGACAATATGGCATACTCAACAGTGGAGGAAACGCAGTGAAGAACCTCAAAATCATTGTTGAAAAGCATCCTGATGGCTATGTCGCTTATCCGCTCGGTCTCCAAGGTGCAGTGGTGGCTCAAGGCGCTACCTATGAGGCGGCATTAGCGGATGCCAAATCTGCCATTCAGTTCCACATTGAGACCTTCGGGCCACAAGTCTTAGAGGAAGATGACGTGCTGGAAGCCTTCGTTGCTGAAGCCGGGGTTCTTGTCTGATGCCCAAGTTTCCGGTTGATGCTCCCTTGCGGCGCGTTATCAAAGCTTTGGAGCAACTGGGTTTCCGCTTAGTCCGTGAAGGCAATCATATTGCGATGGAACGGGAGAATGAGGATGGCACTAAAACTCCACTCACCCTCCCCAACCACAGCACGCTCAAAAGCTCCACATTAAGAACTATCCTTACCCAAGTTGGCGTGTCCAGGGATGAGTTCTTAGCCGCCTATGCCAACACCTAAAACCGACGGAATGGCTATGGTAAACGACTGGCGGCCAGACGGCTCACCGCAGATAAAGCTTGGAGCGTAGCGGCGCTTGGCGCAGCGCCAAGGCTGCGCAAGCTAATGTCAAGGCACACCTCTTTTTATACGACCCGTAGGCGCGCTGTGTTGGAAGGCCCTTGAATAACCGTTCTGGGCGAGTATCGCTCGCTGGAAACCTCGAATGTTCCCTCTTCCCTGGATGTCAGCAGCACCGCTTTATTGCCTAGCCCCGCAGGTCTCCCAAACCACTACCATCATTTAAAATAAGTGTTCCTCTTTTGGGCGTGTTTTCAACATCTTCTCAACCAGCCCATATTAAATCCCACAAAGGTGTGCCCACCGCGTATATTCCTAATAGACAACGTCCTCTTCCCGCCCCGCTGTGCGCGGCAAGGCAGTGAGCTAATTTCCGCGTTATTCCGCGTTTCCCGCAACCTCTATAGTGCTAAGCATTAGGGGAACAAGGGACTACAAAAGTGCGGGAGAAGATTCTTGATGGTGTCAACTCCCTTGTTATTTGGTGTGGCTTACAAAGCAGGGATGTGATGAACTGCTGCTTATGATACACATTCCGACTCTGCAAATGCTGGCCGGGGCCATGACACTAATTTTGCTGGCCTCGCCTTTAGCGGCGGAAAACACTATAGCGGGGCCAAACGCGACGGCAAAGCAAGCTAACGCTGGGGTGACTCGTAAAGTCGTGGCGTATGTGCCGAACTGGATAGATTTGGCTACCTTCGCCCAGACCATTGACTACGCCAGGCTCACCCACATTAATATCGCGTTCGAGAATCCTACCAACGACCGGGACGACCTCTCCTTTGACCAGAAAAATGACGCGCTGCTAACTCAAGCTCATGCCCATCATATCCCGGTTCTGCTCTCGATTGGAGGCGGATCCGCTGCGGGCGACAAAGTCCTGCTGAAGCGCTATGCTGATTTACTTGGCAATGCCAAACGCGCCGGATTTGCGGCAAAAATAGCCGCTTATGTGGCGCAGCATAATTTTGATGGTCTGGATGTGGACTTAGAGGGGCCAGCTATTGGCAAAGATTATGGTGCCTTCATCCATGATCTGGCCCAGGCGTTGCGGCCCCAGGGTAAGTTGCTCACCGCAGCTCTGTCACAAGGCTATGGCGGTAGTTCGGTGCCCAACTCGGTCTTTGAACAGCTCGATTTCGTAAACATCATGGCCTATGATGCAGTTGGCAATTGGGCCCCAAACACACCGGGTCAACATTCATCGCTGGAATTTGCCAAAAGTAACGTTGATTACTGGCTCAAGCGCGGGCTGGCGAAATCAAAGGCGGTGCTGGGCGTGCCTTTTTACGGCTACGGTTTCGGAGCCGCCTTTCGCAAAGGTGATTATTCTTATAAGGAGATTATCAAGGCATTTCCTGGCGCACAGGATACCGATCAAGTAGGAAATACCATCTGGTATAACGGCATCCCGACCATCAAAGCGAAGGCAGCCTATGTCAAGGAGCGGGAATTGGGCGGCATTATGATCTGGTCGCTAGACTATGATGTCAAAGGCGAATACTCACTGCTATCTGCCATCTACGCAACGTTACGGCCTTAACAGTTACTTATTCAGTTGCGGCAAATGGATAAGACCGGCGGCATAGAGGGCCACAAAGATGGTGGCCGCTGTAATGACAAGCCCGGCAATAACCAAAAAGCCGATGATGATGGCGGTGCTGCCAGCACTTTTAGCCTTCTCCCGCCCTTCATCAATGGCATCGGCCCACGGCAGACGCGCACCACAAGCTTTGCAGGTGATATTCGTATAAGGGTTCAAAGCCTCGCACTGAGCACAATGCCCTTGAGAGGTGGCTTTTTTCGTCGTTTTCCTTGCGGTATCGGTTGGCATGTAAACGTTCTACAGTGTAACAGGCTCAGGATTAGGCAGCGTCAGGAAATGCGACTTTTGAGGCTTATATCATCTCTGCTGCCTACCGACTGTCGCCCGTCATTGCTATAATCGCAAGGGGCAGGGATTGCAAAAGCGATAGTTCCATTTGCCATGCCGTGCCGTCGTCGAGGGAGATTTTATGCCATACGTTGCCACTTGCACGTTCCGGGAGCCAGCGAAATCCTATTTTCTGGAGCCGGGCGAGTTAGAGATACATGTGAATGCCGCTATTATCGGCCAAACTGTGCGCGGCGTGGAGTTGGGACACGTCAAATTCCTGCCCCGTGAGGTGCCAGAAGACAAAATCATTCCACCCTTGCGTTCCATTATCCGCCAGGCCACGCCAGAGGATTTAGCCATAGATGCCGATAACCGCGCCTTTGAGCAAGAGGCGCTGCTGCTGGCTAAAGAGCGTATCGCCGCGCATGAGTTGTTTATGAAGCCAATTAAGGTGGAAGTCATGCACGACCGCGCCAAGCTGTTTCTCTATTATGAGAGCGAAGAACGGGTGGATTTCCGGGAGCTGCTGCGCGATCTATCGAGCCAGCTCAATATGCGAATGCAGTTTCAGCAAGTTAATTCCCGTGAGGCCGCCAAGATTCTGGGTGGGGTAGGGCCGTGCGGACAACCTCTGTGCTGCGCCACCTTCCTGACTTCCATGCCGCCCGTGACATTGAAGATGGCCAAGGAACAGCGCCTATCGCTCACGCCCAGCAAGATAAGCGGCGCTTGTGGGCGTTTGATGTGCTGTTTGCGCTATGAGATTGACTTTTATCGGGATCAGAACGCGAAACTGCCACGTCCCGGTGATCCGGTGGATACCCCTGAAGGCCCCGGTCATATCGTGGATATTAACGTGTTCAGCGAAGAAAGTGTGGTTCAACTGGGCGATGGGCGACAAATCAGAGTGAGTGGCGAAACCCTACGTGACCTGCGCGACGAGCGCGGCCCGGTGCGCGCCTGCAAAAATCACGTTAAGAACGGCGGCAGTTGTGGCGGCGCGTCCGGTGGTGGCTGTAGCTCCGGCGGCGGCTGCGGCAAAGATGGCGGTTGCGGTTGCACTTCTAAAAAGTTGGAAAATGCAGAGCTTGTAGCTGTTTGAAGCTGTTTGTTGCTATTTCCTTATAAGTCTTGAATAATCGGCGCCGAACTCTGATTTCTATATAACTCAGATAACTTAGTGCGAATGTGTCATTCCGAGCGAAGTGCAACGCAGTCGAGGAATCTTTGCAGCCTTCCCTGCAATACCAATAACAAGATTTCTCGACTGCGCTCCCTCTGGTCGCTACGCTCGAAATGACAATCTCGCAGGTAGCTACTTGGGTTATATAAGAGCCAGTTCAAAACTTTAGAATGCTGAATTAATTTAATGCGCCTCGCAGGAGGTGCTCATCATTATGTCGGATAAAGTTTTCTTTCTGACCACTCCCATTTATTACATCAATGGCAGGCCGCACATCGGCCATGCTTATACCCAGATCGCGTCCGATGCACGGGCACGCTTTGAGCGTTTGCGGGGTCGCCGAGTTTACTTTTTGACGGGGACGGACGAGAACGCCGTTAAAGTGGCGCGGGTGGCGCGTGAAATGGGCCGTGATCCCCAGGAATATGTAGATGAACTGGCGCAGGTATTTAAAGATGAGTGGCAGGCTCTCAATATTTCTTATGACGACTTTGTGCGGACGACGGAGCCGCGCCACAAAGTCGTCGCCCAGCAAGTCATTGAGAAGTTATGGCAGGGTGGCTATCTCTCCACTGGCACTTATAGCGGTTGGTATAGCGTGCCCGATGAAACCTTTTTTCCGATTGAGGAAACGGTGGAGCGGGATGGACAGCACTATATCGCTAACCCAAGCGAAGATCAGTCGAAAGACCCTCTCGAATGGGTGGAAGAGACAACTCATTACTTCAAGCAGTCGGAGTTTGAGGACTGGTTATTAGCATATTACGACCAGCACCCGGAGACCTTGCGTCCCCGCACGCGCCGCAATGAGACGCTTTCCTATATCCGCTCTGGACTGCGTGATGCCTCCATCTCACGCGAAGATGACTGGGGCGTGCCCTTGCCTGCGTCGGTGCCTGCCAGTCAGGGCCATGTCATTTATGTGTGGTTCGAGGCGCTGATGAACTACTTCTCGGCTCCCGGCTACCTCAGTGATGACCCAGAACGTCAAGCCTTTTTTCAAGAGGTCTGGCCGCCCGACTTGCAGTTGATGAGCAAAGACATCTTTACCCGGTTTCATACTTCGCTCTGGCCCTCCCTCTTAAAAGCCCTGGACTTGTCGTTGCCCAGGGAACTCTTCGCGCACGGCTTCTGGACAGTAGACGGGCGCAAGATGAGCAAGCGCGATCCGGCGACTGTGGTGCAGCCAGTGCCGTTCTGCCAGCGGATTTCCCATTTATCAGGCTGTGATTTTGACACTGCCGTGGACGCCCTGCGCTACTACTGCCTGCGTGAAGTGACTTTCGGCGCGGATGGTGATTTCTCCCGTGCCGGATGTATCAACCGTTATAACAGTGACCTCGCCAATGGCTTAGGCAATCTGGTTAATCGCGCGCTTTCCATGCTGCGCCAGTATTTTGATAGTGTTGTTCCTGATGGTGAGAATAACCTGGGCTTGCGCACGGCTGCCGAGAACGCCCTGCCCGCGGTCGAAACAGGTTATGCTAGCCTGGATTACAGTGGTGCTTTAAACACGATTTGGGAAGTTGTGGCTTTAGGCAACCGCATTATCGAGGAGCAAAAGCCGTGGGCCAAGATGAAAGAGGGCGACTCGGCCAGTGTCGCTGCGCTGTTACGCGAGTTATTAGGCGTTTGCCAGTGGTGCGCGGTTGTCCTGACGCCCGTAATGCCACATGTCAGTCGCCGTCTGTTGAATCTCTTGAATATTGAAAGTCAGTTAGGTTGGCAAGATGCTGTGAACTGGGGGATGTTACCACCTGGCCATCACTGCTTGCCACCGGAACCGCTGTTCCCCCGCATTCAAAACGCTAAGGAAGAAGATTATATGGAAGTGCCGAACGAATCAATTAATCCGGCGACTGCTACGCCGAATCCAGAAGCTACTGTAGTTCCCACCACCGACCCCGCAACGGCAGCATCGGAAGGAGGAGCCGCAGTCTCTCACCAGGGTGAACCGCAAGCTGCCAGCAATACCATTGAATATGCTGATTTTGCCAAAGTAGAACTTCGGGCCGGCCGCGTCTTAGAAGCCGAACGCGTGCCCAAAGCTGACAAATTGCTGCGTTTGCAAGTTGATCTGGGGACGGAACGCCGCCAGATTTTGGCCGGTATCGCCCAACAATTCGAGCCGGAATCGCTGATCGGTAAAACCGTCGTGGTGGTGGCCAACCTCGCGCCCCGCAAACTGCGCGGCTTTGAATCGCAAGGTATGCTCTTAGCTGCCTCCGAAAGCGCCGATGGCCCACCCGTTGGCTTAGTCACCATTGGCACCGAGGTTCAGCCTGGCAGTATTATCAAGTAAATTTCTTTACTCCTACTAAAAATAATTCATCATGGCGATTCATCAGGAGAATTGTGAGATTTGCGAGCGCATTGCCCAATGTAAAGCAGGTGAGCATCCCGGTTTCATCCTGGAGATGGAAACTGGCTACGCCGTCCTGGGAGACTCACAGTTTTTTCGTGGCTATAGTCTGCTGCTCTGTAAAACTCCGGCCACTGAGTTGGATGAATTGACGCCAGAAATTCGTCTGAAGTATCTGGAAGAGATGGCGTTATTGGCTGAGGCAGTGCGTAAGGTTGTGCAGCCACACAAGCTGAATTATGAATGTCTGGGTAATATGGTACATCATCTGCACTGGCATATCTTCCCGCGTTACTCAGATGATGAGCAACGGGAAAAGCCCGTGTGGGCACATGACAAGGCTGCACGCCGCGAGTCCCAGTATAATCTTGACCCCGCACGAGATGCACCCCTCATGGCGGCCATCCGCGACGAGTTGCAGCAATTGATGCAAAGCCACCCTGAGTAATTGTCATCTTTTCAGATGGAAGAAGCTTATGCCATCGTTTGGCGTTTTGCGGCTGGTTTGCTACAATAACGCGCAACGGGTGGTTTTGGCATGAGTAATTTTCAGGCCATGTGGCAGCGTGCGTGGCATGGGTTTCGGCGCGACGAGCAATTCGTGCTGGTTTTTTGCCTTGCTGCCTTGAGCTACTGTGCGGGCGTCAATTATACACGGTCACGAACGGCGCAGTCATTACCCCCTGTCTTTACCGATGCGCCCAGTCTGCCGGGACAGTATCGGCCAGTTCAAGCGCGTCAAGCGAGGGACACTCATAAGCCGCATATTCTGGTGCATGTCTGCGGCGCGGTACGTAAGCCTGGTGTTTACGCTCTACCCAATGATGCACGCATCCTGGGTGCCGTGCAAAGTGCGGGAGGCGCTACTCCTGATGGTGTGCCAGACACGCTTGATCTGGCCGCGCCAGTAGCCGATGGTCAACAAATTGTCATCCCCACACAGCAGCAGGCACATCTAGTAGAGGTCGCCCACTCGCCGCATCCAGCCGCCTTAGCGGGAAATGCAGCCAGAAGCCATAGTAAAAGTAAGAAAGCACCCAGTGGGCCAGTTAACATTAACAAAGCCAGTGCGGTTGAGTTAGAAACCCTGCCGGGCATTGGGCCAGGTTTAGCACAACGGATCATCGAATACCGCCAGCAACAGGGAGGGTTTAAAGCTCTTAGTGACCTGGATGCGGTGAAGGGCGTTGGCCCTAAGAAGTTGGAGAAGCTAAGCCCTTACGTCAGTTTTTAGCTAAAATGCATAATAAAAGTAGGGCAGGGGAATTGCAGATTGCGATAAATTGGGCGTTTGCCTCATAATTTAGAGCAAAGCGGATCAACAAATGAAATACGTCGAGCAGAAAAGTTTTGTTTCTCAATTGAAGGATGCTGCTATCATCACAGCGGCAGGTGTTACTGTAGTGGGCACGGTGCTCTGGCTCAAGCGTGAGGCAGCGATGCAGCAACTCACGGAAGAAGCTGGAGCCGAGCAGATGCGTATCCGCACCGCCCTGGAGCGGCTGGCGGCTGCCGTGGAGCGTGTTGAAGGGCATCTTCAGGATTTGGCGAAAGCCTCCAGTTCAAATGAGACACCAGCCGAGGCACCCACCGCCACAGGTTCCAGGAGTGCTACAGCCAAACGGGCAGCCACCGCCCAAGCCAATGGCACAGCGCTAGCAGAAGAAGATAAACCCGCTTCCGCGCGCCGGTCTCGCAACAGTAGCGCCAGTAAAAGTGGCTCTAGTGGACAGAAGACAAATCGAAGCCGCAAGAGTAGCGCAACTAATGGGAATACTGCATCCGCCGAGACGCAGGCTGAAGAAACATCTGCGGCGACTCCTTCGCCCCGTGAGGCGGCGTGAGACGCTCTATGCGTTTAAAGACCCTGACTGGTTGCGGTATATGGGCTTTGATTGGCATCTTCTCGCCTCAAGCCAATCATGCCGATGAAATGCAGTCGTTGCCGCCTGCCCCATCATCATCGGCCACCCCGGTAACACCAACGACCCAGTCAACCATCGAAAAGATTATCACGGATGTGCCACCTTACACCGATAAGGCCGTAGCAATGGCTCCCATGCGCCCTTTATGTGCTTTTTTGGGAGCACATGTTGAATATAGCGATGGCATCATCACCTTAACGAAAAGCTTTGGACAAACGCCACCAGGAACTCGCATTATTACAATTCGCACGGGTGGGGGGGTGGCCCAGGTTCAAGACACTACAGGTCGCCACACGGTGCGTTTGTCGTTGCCAGCCGAAGAGCGACTAAATGTCGTCTTTGTGCCACTGCGCTTCATTGTGCAAGTGCTGGGTGGTAGTGTGGATCGGATACCCGAAGGCGAGATTACCGTGATTCGCGTCGGGGAGCGGGCCGGTATTCTCACTCCTATTGCTCAAGAGGGTTATCGCGGGCCGGATGCAGCCCGTTTAACGATCATGAACCAAGTTGGGCGTGCCCTCAGTTTAAGACTGGTGGGACCGCAGCATGTCTCAGTGGAACTGGGACGCAATAGTACCATTACACGTTCAGTGCGCCCTGGAGTTTACGCCTACCGTGCGGCATCTACTGGTATGAAACCCATGTCTGGGACGCGTCGGCTCTTAGCAGGCCGCAAGGCGATATGGGCCTGGGGCCATCGCTAAAGGATACAAAGACAAAGTTTTAATTTGACAATATTTGAATAGGAGATTAGGATGGCCAAGTTGGTTTCTCGTCCATACACTCAAGAACAACATTTACCCACAGTTTCCACTGCGGCGACTGCCCAAACTGACAAACCGCAATCGGGGTTAGTGAAGATTTTTGGGGTGTGTCTCATCGCGGCTCTCTTCATTGGGGCAATCATTGTTGTTATGGGGGCGTTCTCCATTCCGACTGCGCATGTCTGATGGCATCGGCTATAGGTGTCAAGAAGTTATAGCAAGTCGGATAGCACGCCTGTGACTTCACCCTGGAAATCACTACGGTTGTCATCATAGATGCTGAGTGTGCGTAAATCGGCATGGCGCGAGAGCCGCTGCACCTTGCGCACATCACCGCCAGTAGCATCCAACGCGGCAGTAATGGCGCTATGGCGCAGTTTGTGGGGCGTCAGGTTCTTCACGCCAATAGCTTCCCCATAGCTCTTGACCAAATAAAAAAGCCCGTCACTAGTGAGCCGCTGGCGCAAATGCTGTGGCCGGTGGTCTAAGTTGCGAAACAGTGGCCCTGACTGATCGGTGGCATGGCCAGCGCGCAGCAAGTAACCCACAATCGCTTCCACGCCGCGCTCGGAAAGCGTTACGGGCTGCCGCTGAGTGCCACGCCCTTTACCAGCTATCATTAATGTGCGTTGTGATGCCGAGAAATCACCCACATTAAGCCCATAAACCTCGGCTCGGCGCAGGGCATTTTCACAGAATAGCCGGAGAATCGCCGTATCACGCAAACCCCGCAAATCGCCGGTGCCTGGCGTTTGTAGCAGTTGCCGCAGTGTTTCCAGGTCAACGCCTCGTGTATCCCGATAAGCAATAATCTTTTCACTGTCTACCAGATTGCGCCCATCGGTCGAGGCATAACCTAAGCGATGGGCCAATTTGAGCAAACTCCGTATGGCTGCTAGCCTACGGTTAATCGTTGCTTCGGCCAATCCTTTCTGTAAAAGGCTGTTCTTATAGACAGCTAATTCCAGGGCAATTTTAGCTGCTGGTTGTGCCACAAAGCGTCCCACTTCTTCTACTGAGGGATTCCCACAGAAAAACGCTTCCAAATCGGCCCGATATGCGCGCCGGGTCGCCTCCGAACGCTTGTCAGCAATCAGCAGTTCAAAAGGATTAATTTTTTCTACTGCTGAATTTACAGGTTGAATTGCTTGGGTTTCCTGCAAGGCACCCCTCCTAGAGACTTAATAAACGCTCGTATTTTGCGATTTAGAAGCTCTAAAATCTATTTTATCATCTTGCTACAGATAATGCATATTTTATGTAGCAAAATAATTATCAATTCCCTCTCTTATCCCTCTCTTATCTACCAAAATACGCAGATTTTAACCTTTAATACGCGTAAGCGGATCAAAAATTGTATACACTTATATATGATAATTAAAAAATAGTAAAGAATATTGACCTCTTATAAGAATTCCAGATTTGTCCTAATCCTCATATAGTATTGTGGACTATACCAAATAGTTTCCTCGTGATTTCCTTTGTTATAACTGAGATTTCTATGTAAAGTACTAAGATAGACATGAGTTTGGACGCATGTAGAGCAACTATCTATGTAAAGATTTCATAAGTAAATTAAATATGATAATATATATTATGTAAAAAATAAAAGAAACATCGTTCTCCCCCTTTAATGACAATAATTATTGGGCTGTTAAAAACCGGGGTGGTGAATTTTGCTCTATTTATCCGTAATACGATCAATATCCTGCTTGTATGGCACTTTGTATGGCATTCTAACCCTCAGGCGAAGCTGGTGGTTCTATAATTGTCAATAAGATGGTATAGAAATGGTATGTAAGGTGCAGGGAATCCATCCTTTCGGATACATTAGTTACCTCAAGCGTCAGCTATGGAAATGGACAAAGTTACGTTCTTGGTCAATATAGAACCGCCCGAAATGCGCGTTTTCGAGTTGCGGGGCCATCGCGTCTTTGATTTTCATGTCGAGCGTGACGGACGTTTGCTGGGTGACATCTATAAGGGCCGCGTAGAAAGTGTCCTCCCAGGCATGGATGCAGCTTTTGTTAATATCGGCCTGACCCGTAATGCGCTTATTTATGCAGGCGATATTGGCGCAGTGGATCGCACTGCCGATAAACCTCACATTTTACCGATTGAAAAACTGGTTCGTGTTGGCGATGAAATCGTCGTTCAAATCGCCCGTCCTCCAGTGGGCACCAAGGGCGCGCGGGTTACAACTCGTGTCTCCATTCCAGGCCGTTATACAGTTCTGACGGCCCAGGCTGATAATGTGGGCATTTCGCGGCGCATTGAGAGTGATGAGGAACGCGCTAGACTGCGCCGCATTGCCGATAAACTGCGGCCTTTCGATCATGGCCTGATTGTTCGCACCGAGGCTGACGGTATTTCGGAAGCGGAGTTAACGGCCGATGTGGCGATGTTGTCGCAGCAACTGCATAACATTATGCAACGCGCGACGGGAGGAAAAACTCCCGTCTTATTACACCGTGACCTAGGATTATTAGGGCGCTTAGCAAGGGATCGTCTCAGTGAGAATGTGGTGGCGATTCACATTGATGCCGAAGATGTCTTTCATGCGTTTCAAGACTTTGTGCGTCAGTTAGCTCCACAATTTGTGGATCGTGTTATCTATAGTCCTGATATTCAGCAAGTTGCCAGGGACGTTGATATTAATGCAGAAGTCACCCGCGCCTGCGAACGGGTTGTGCAATTGCCCAGCGGTGGCGGCCTGGTTATTGATGAGGCTGAGGCACTGACAGCTATTGATGTTAACACCAGCCGCTTTGTGGGCAAGAGCCGCCTCGCTGATACCGTGTTGCAAACTAATTTGGAAGCTGTGGAAGAAGCCACCCGGCAGATTCGCCTACGAGATATTGGTGGCGTTATTGTCATTGATTTGATTGACATGGAACGCACGCGGGATAGAATCAAGGTGATGAATGCCCTGGAAACTGCCCTTAAACATGACCGCACGCGAACTCGCATCGTTCAACTCTCACCTCTTGGTCTGGTGGAGATGACGCGCCGTCGTGAAGGTCATTCGTTGCGTCAGATTATGCAACGCCCTTGCCCCTATTGTTCCGGTGATGGCTCGATCAAAACAGCGACCACAGTTGCCATTGAAATGCGGCGGCGCGTGCGCGATATGGCCCGTGCCTCACCTGGTCTTGCGATACAGGTTACGTTGCATCCTGAAGTCGCTGCGGCTTTTCTGGGCACCGATGCAGAGTATGCTCATAACCTTGAGCAGAGTACGGGGGCGGCGTTATTTCTCAGGGTTGACTTCAACCTTCATTTGGAAGCCAGTCGTATGGAACTTGGGCCGACTGCGAGCTTTGAGAGTAAATTGCCAGATACCTCCCCCGGTGCGCGCTTACATTTACCGCCTCAGTCTCCTCTCTTTCCAGATGCTACGCCTCAATATACTGTGCTGCAAAACATGCTGGTGTGGCTACAAGATGAGAATGCAGCAAGCCCTGACCGTAGCCAACCCGAACATCCAGCGCCAGCCGTTATTGAAATTATTGAGTGCGGGCACTGGTTTATTACAGCCAGAGTCCTAGTGCATCATGCGCCGGAGAACGCGTCCGCAACTTCTTAAACTTCTTAAGATAGCAACCGCTTAAGCTATGGCAGAGTCACCACCTACCCTTCCGCTACAAGAGTTAGTGGAGTTAGCCGTTGCGCCTACTCCACCGGCTGCATTTTATATTGCTCCACGCCAGCAAGAAAACCGTTGGCAAGTCCAGCTTTTACCCACTCCTTACCCCAGTATTAGCCAGCGCGGGGGATGGTGGGCTGTGCTGCATGAGATGTGTGGGGATGCACCCCATAAATATCACCCGAAATACCTTATGGCTGTTCTGTCGGCGGGAACATTACTGGACGGAGAGAGTTTGCTGGCCACGCTGTTGTCCCAATTGCTGGAATGGCCAGTGCCAGCAATTGACTTCACTACGGAGGAGTTCGTGCGGCGCTCCATGTCGCTCAACGGTATGCGGATGAGCCTGGAATATTTTGAGTCTGGTTCGTTGCGCGTGATCCAATTAGTAGAACAGCGTCTGGATGCCGGGCAGCGCGATGTGGTGCATGATGTGCTGGTTTATCTTATGCAGCAAATAGTGGATATTGGGGCAAAAGCGCAGGAAGCGCGTCTACTACGAGCCGAATCTCTGGCCGCCTATCTAGGCTTACAGCAGGAACGGGTCAATCATCTCCTGCTAAGTTCGCGTTTAGCCTCTCGGCGCATCGCTGAACAGATTCAGAATGGTTACGCTGGGCCAGTGCGACGGGCCATAGATGTGCCAGCACTGGTGCAGAGCCAGCTAGCACACCTGCGGCCAACGTTGCAACAGTATAAACGCGAGGAAAACCAGGTTTTATGGCTACTCGATGAAATCGTAGGACTGCTGCGCCAAAATCGTTAAACTGTGAGTCACAGAAGGTGAAATTAGCATGAATGTGACACTTCGCTATGGGCGTGAAGGAATGCCTGTAGATATTTCGGACGATTTAGATATTCAAGTTTTGCGTCTCAATCCCCTGCCCCCACTGGCCGATGCAGCAACAGCATTGGAGGATTCTTTCCGCTCTCCAATTCATTCACCGTCGCTCGACCGTCTGGCACAAGGTCGTGAATCGGCGTGCATTGTTATCAGCGATGTAACACGCCCCGTCCCTAACGAAAAAATCTTGGAGCCGATGTTGGCTTGCCTGCACGACAGCGGCATCGCGGAAGAT
This sequence comes from Abditibacteriaceae bacterium, assembly GCA_019239895.1. Taxonomy (GTDB): domain Bacteria; phylum Armatimonadota; class Abditibacteriia; order Abditibacteriales; family Abditibacteriaceae; genus JAFAZH01. The sequence continues at coordinate 111,892 of JAFAZH010000052.1, forward strand.
AAAATTACGATTCTGGTTGCCACCGGCTTACACCGTCCCAACGAAGGGCCAGAGTTGGAAGAGATGATCGGGGCAAAGATTAAAGACAAATACAAAGTGATTAACCATGTCGCCCGTGATAACCAAATGCAAACGCCTATTGGTGAGGTGCCGCTGGGGATCAATGGTGACAGTGCGCGGGTTGCCATTGATAGCATTTATCTACAGAGCGATTTAAAAATCACGACGGGTCTGGTGGAGCCACACCTGATGGCAGGTTATTCTGGCGGACGTAAGCTGGTGTGTCCTGGTATTGCATCCGCCGAAACGATTATGCAGTTCCACTCCCCGCCCATGATCGGCCACCCTAAAGCTTATGCTGGTAATGTTCAGGAAAACCCGGTGCATAAGATGAGTCGTGCCGTGGCCGGAATCGCAGGTGTAGACTTTATCTGCAATGTCACGCTCAGTGAAAATCGTGAGATTACAGGTGTCTTCAGCGGTGACTTGGATGCTGCGCATACGGCGGGCATGGCGCATGTAGACCAGCAAAGCAAAGTCGCCTGTGAACCAGCCGACATTGTAATCACCAGTGGCGCGGGCTATCCCCTGGACACGACGCTGTACCAGGCGGTGAAGGGTATGGTTGGCGCACTCCCCGCGATTAAGCCAGGTGGCACCATGATTCTGGCAGCAGGTATGAGCCAGGGCGTGGGTGGACACGAGTTTTCTGAAATGTGTAGGAGCTTGCGCTCTGTTGATGAGTTCATGGCCCGCATCTATGGTTCCAGTGTAGTGATTGACCAGTGGCAACTCCAGGAGATGATGCAGGTTTTGCAAAAATGTGAAGTGATGATAATCTCTGACGGGGTGCCTGCGGAGACCTTACGCGATTGCCTGCTGACGCCGATGCCAAGCGTTGGGGAAGCTCTTAAAGCGGCTCTCAAAAAGCATGGCAACGATGCCAAAATTACAGTTATCCCCGAAGGCCCGTATGTAACACCCGCACCACGCCATAACGGTGTGCGGCATGGCGCATAAGCCCACAACCTCATGAATATAACTACTGAGTCCCAATTCGGCGATCTGGCACCCTATTACGACGAATTGATGCACATGGTGCCCTATGAGCAGTGGGTTGAATATGTCATGGTGCTCTTTGGCTTTGTGGAGCACACACCACACAACGTTTTGGATTGTGCTTGTGGCACAGGTAACGTGACGCTGGAACTGGCTAAAAACCACCTCAAAGTTACTGGCGTAGATTTGAGCCAACCCATGATCGAAGTCGCGCAGCAAAAGGCCGCGAAACTGGCGACTCCCCTGCCCGTGCGCTTCTTACAGGCAGATTTAACGGCTTTCGATTTGGGCGAAACTTTCGATTCAGCCACTTGCCTCTATGATTCCTTGAACTATATTTTGGAGCCTAATGCTTTGCAATCGGCTTTTGGCTGTATCGCGTCGCACGTTGAGCCGAATGGAGTTTTCGTCTTCGATATGAACTCGGAATACGCGCTACAAGCCGACCTCTTCTCACAGCGCAACTATGATCCCCGCCAGGCCCTCCACTACGATTGGCGTGCCAGTTATGACCCGCCAACCCGCGTCTGTTCTGTCGAGATGAAATTCGAGCGTAACCAACCAGACGGCAGCCAGCAAGTGTTTTATGAAATGCATCGGGAACGAGCTTACTCGTTAGCCGAAATCGAAACCATGCTGCACGCCACCGGCTGGCAACTGCTGAATGTCTTCGATGCCTACACCCTCAACCGTCCTCATGGCCGCTCGGAACGTTGGTTTTTCGTGGCTCGTCGCGTTAAATAAAATGATAGCACCGCTGAGCGTGATATATCATTGCCTGTTATCAAGCATCATCGGCTCTGGCCAGCAGATTTCGACTTAACGCTCCGCTATAAGCTCCAGCCACTGCGAATGCTAAGGCTAAGAGAGTTCCGTAGTTGTGATAACGAGCGATGCCGACAGCGGGAATCCATGCTCCGATTAGCAAAGCCCAGAGCCAGGCATATTTAGGCCGCACGCTGCCAAAGACAGCACATCCCAAAAAGAGCGCCGCCGCAGAGATGGCGGTATCATCCCAGTGGGGACGTGTATCCATCCACGCGATAGCGGGGCCAGTCGCCAGCGCCGCTAACAACAGCGCCCACATATTATTGTCTTCCTTTTTCATCACACATCCTTTCATTAACTACGCTATTGCGCCCAGTATGCCCGTTGCTTCGGATGTGCTCAAGCACTTGAGTGCAGCACCAAGGTTGCACTCAAGTGCCAGGTGCATTATGGCACGACTTGTCTTGTAGAGAGTGATTGGCGACTGCGGCTAACATGACCCGCAAAACTTCGCTGCACACTGGGTAGCTCCATGCAATCGTGAGATGCTCTCGACACCTTACAGACGTGCAGTTTCGGCGCAGCAGGCTGTTGCAGTCGGTTAGCAGTATCCTTCAGCCAAGCCGTTCAACTCTATTATTATCTTTGGGAACTTGACGCATGGACGCTGCGATATTCCTCATCGGTGACTGGTGATAGCCACTCAACATTGCCGGAGGCGCTGTTATTGGTGATGGCGATATGAGTCAGGCTGCTGTCCTGCGCTGCGCCGTGCCAGTGCTCGACCCCGGAGGGGATAACCACCACATCGCCTCTCGTCAGGGGTCTGGCAGGTTCTCCGCGTTCTTGATAATAACCCCGTCCATCGGTCACCAGCAAGATTTGGCCTGCCGCGTGGGTGTGCCAGTTGTTGCGGCAGCCCGGCTCAAACACGACATTGCCGATGGAATAGCTGCCCGTTTCATCCTGCGGCACCAGAACCTTCACCCAAGCCGTGCCCGTAAAATAATCTGCCGGGGCTTTGTCCCCTGGCGGGAAAATAGCGTTTTGATTTTCTGTATTTATCATAGTCTCCTCTATTCTTTCAAAGGTGCAGCGTCTTAATCGCTCATCTTCTTGAATATCTGAGTCATCGTCGCCGCATCTATCGCCCCCATGTCAATGAGCTTGAGCGATCTGACCATGTGCAGTGTCGTGGTTTTGTATTTTTGAAAATGCGGAGTTTTGAGATGCGACTCATAGGCGGCGTGATTCGCGTAGATTTCCAGAATCCTGATCTCGGTCGGCCTGTCTTTTTGATACATCGGAAAGATGGCAACCACGCCCGGCTCCAATCGGATCGAGGCTGCCGCTTCTTCTTGTAGGATGGCTTTATACGCTGCGAGGTCATTGGCCCCAACTTCAATCTCCGAAATACGCACCATCATTGCTTTTTTCTCCTTTTGCCCGGCGGCAGCCGCGTTATAACGGGCAAGCATCAACAACATTAAGCAGAGAACTAAGTTTTTCACAAGACTGCCGATCACTGGACGCATACGCTTTGACTCCATGCTAAAGTTTATTGGCTTTGAATGGCTGCTACGGCTGCTTTTGCCTGGAGGCAGTCACTTGCGCCAACGCTTGGCGGGCGGCGGCCTGCGGCTGGCCGATGTTGCTGGCGATCAAATCAAAGGCTTCGCTTAATTGACTCTCCGTTAGACCGGTATTCAGACCCATTGACAAGTGCGATGCCAATTGTGGCTGCACGCCGGGCATGGCGGCGAGCGCGGCAATGGTGGCTAATTCGCGCTGCTGGTAAGTAAGAATATCGCTGTCGAAAATATCGGCAAAGAGATGTTCTTTCAAAAAGCGATCAATCGTGGGAGCAAATTCGCCGAAACCTTTGGCGGGTTTTGATTGCGGCTGTCCGGTGAGGGTTTCCAGTGTTTTGCGGCCCCGCTCGTACTTATCGCCGTCGGCAACTGGCGTCGCCGTTTTTCCTGTCTCGTCGTGGATACCTTTTTGCTTTCTCTCTTCCAGCACGGACATCAGCGCGTTGATGCCGTTCAGACTGCGCGGAAAGCCGCAGTAGGCATAGATTTGAACGAGGACATCCTTCACTTCGTTAATGGTCAGCCCCGCATCCAGACTGCGGTTCAAGGCGGTGTGCAGCTTTTGCAGATCGCCCACTGCCGTCAAAGCGGCCACCGTGACGATACTTTGTTGCTTCGCGTCTAAGGCTTGGTGGTTATTCATCTTGGTTGTCACCTCCTTTCCATTCTTGTTGGTTTGTGCGTTCATCTTGCACGCGTATTAAGGCATCAACAGCGTCTTGATAGCGCGGCGCTCGTCCATCGCGCGGTAGCCCTCGGCCACCTGATCAAGCGGCAGCGTCAGGTCGAAAACTTTGCCGGGGTTGATCTGCTCGTTCCAGATCAAGTCAATGAGGTTTGGCAGGTAACGGCGCACCGGAGCGGGGCCACCGAGCAGGTGAACCTCAGCGAAGAACAGCTCCCGACCAGGCAGCTCGACGCCGTGCGAGACTCCGACAAAGCCGATGTGGCCACCGGGGCGCGTGGAGCGGATGGACTGCATCATGGACTCCTGTGTGCCGACCGCTTCAATGACCGAGTGCGCTCCTAACCCGTCGGTCATGTCCTTGATGCGCGCTACGCCCTCATCGCCGCGTTCGGTTACAATGTCAGTCGCCCCGAATTCCAGCGCCAGCTTCTGCCGATCCGCGTGACGGCTCATCACAATGATGCGCTCGGCCCCCATCTGCTTCGTCGAAAGCACGCCGAGCAACCCGACCGCGCCGTCACCGACCACAACTACCGTCTTGCCGGGGGCCACCGCTGCGGCATCGGCGGCGAACCAGCCCGTGCCTAAGACATCCGAGGCCGCGAGTAGACTTGGCACCAGGTCGTTGGATGGCATCTCTGGCGTGGCGACTAAGGTGCCGTCGGCGAGGGGCACGCGCAGATAAGGAGCCTGCGCGCCCTCGTTGCCCATAGGTCGGGCGTCCACGCACCGGCTCTGGTAGCCATCCTGACAAATCGGGCAGGTATTGTCCGAGGCGAAAAACGAGCCGACGACAAACTGGCCCGGTTTGACGTGTTTTACTTCGCTCCCAACCTCTTCCACGATGCCACAGTATTCGTGGCCCATCGGCACTGGCTCCTTGGGCGCGTCAATGCCGCGATAGGGCCACAGGTCAGAGCCGCACACACAGGTGGCCGCGATGCGGAGTATGGCATCGGTTGGTTCGATGATTTTCGGCTCCGGGCGATCTTCAAAGCGCACATCGCGTGGGCCGTATAAAGTGGTTCCTTTCACAATCTATCTCCTTATATTTCCTTTGGTTTAGTCAGTCTGTCTTTGGGACAGTAGCTCATTGCGGGGCAAGTTCGCCATACCAATAGGCAGCGGTCACGCCGCCATCCATAAGGATGTCGCTGCCGGTGATGAACCCACCGTCCGTCCCCATCAGTAACGCGCCGACAGTCCCCACCTCGTCGGGCGTGCCGGGGCGTCCAGCCGCTGATACCTCAATCATGCGCCGATAGCCTGCACCACGCGGCCCGGTGAGTTCGTCCTTGGCGAGTGGAGTCACAATGATGCCGGGGCTAATTGTGTTGACCCGCGCCCCACGCTGGCCCCAGCGCACCGCCTCGGCCATCACCCGCAGCGAGTTGCCGCGCTTGGAGAGTTGATAGGCGTGCAGTGAGTCCGTCACCTGGTCGGGCGACAAGAAGGAAAGCCTGAGCAATTCCTCCACGGGGGTGGTCGCCAACGCTTTGTTTTGTTCCACGCTGAGCGGGGGTAGGCGATGCCCGGACTGCGATGCGATCACCACACCAGCGCCACCACGAGCGATGACACTACCAAACTCTTCGAGCACAAGCGCCGTGCCATACAAGTCAACTTTGAGAATCGTGGCGGGTGATGCTTGCGAGGGAGACACACCCGCTGCATGAATCAGGCCGGTAACGTCGCCTAACGCTGTGGCTGTTTCGACGAGTGTATGCACGGCTTCACGCGAGGACACATCCACCGTTGCGGTGCTCGTCTCGTATCCAGCGTTTTCCAAAACTTCCGCCGCTGCTTTGGCGTTCTCTTCACGCATATCGGCCAACAGGACGTGCTTAGCGACTCCAACGCGCCGCGCGATGGCTTGACCAATCTGACCGGCTCCGATGACGACAATGACATTGTTCATGACTGCTCCTTGTTTTACGGGTTTGCTCCCTTATCATCTTCAATACCGATCCCCCTGGATCGTAATCTTTGCAACGGCACTTTCGATTTCCCGCAGATCATCGGGGCTGAGTTCGACGGCAACAGCACCGATATTCTCATCCAGACGCTCCAGCTTGCGGCTGCCTGGAATGGGCACAATCCAGGGCTTTTGCGCCAGGAGCCAGGCAAGCGCGATCTGCGCCGGGGTCGCCGCCTTTTCCTGTCCAATGCGAGCCAGCAAATCAACCACGGCTTGGTTCGCCTTAATCGCCTCTATCGTAAAACGGGGATTGCGGCTGCGAATATCAGAAGCGTCAAAGGTTGTGTTCTCATCTATCTTGCCCGTGAGGAAGCCCCGTCCCAGTGGGCTGTAGGGCACAAAGCCGATGCCTAGTTCCTCGCAGGTCGGCAGCACGGCCTCTTCCGGGGTGCGCCACCACAGCGAGTATTCGCTCTGAATAGCCGTCACCGGCTGTACCGCGTGGGCGCGACGGATGGTGGGGGCATCCGATTCAGACAGTCCGAAATTCTTGACCTTGCCTGCCTGTATCAATTCCTTGACCGCTCCCGCCACCTCTTCAATCGGCACGTTCGGGTCAGGACGATGTTGATAGAACAGATCAATGGCCTCCACCCCAAGGCGCTGGCATGATGCCTCGGCCACGCGCTTGATCTGCTCCGGTCGGCTATCGAGACCAGTCCCAGGACTTGGCCCTTTTTCGCCATCGTGCTTGAACCCGAACTTGGTGGCAATCACAACTTGCCCCTGAAAGGGCGCGAGGGCTTCCCCCACCAGTTCCTCATTGGTGAACGGGCCATAGACTTCCGCCGTATCGAAAAAGGTGATGCCCTGCTCCACCGCCGCGTGCAGAAAAGCAATCATCTCCGCCTTGTCGCCAACGGGTGCGTCGCCAAAGCTCATTCTCATGCAACCCAGTCCCAAGGCCGAGACTTCCAAATTGCTGTTTCCTAATTTACGTTTTTGCATAGTTGCTCCTTTGAGGTCTAGCCCTCTGTTCAAAGCAGCAAACTCTCTTGTATGGGAGTCCATAGCAGAATGAACCGGAGGCACCTCTTGCTGCTTTGTATTGTAGGCATGGCGGTATGCTTACACTGTTCTCTACCGCACATAGCCCCGTCTTCATGCTTATCATTCTACGCTTTGGGGAACGCCGGGCGGTATAACGATTCTGGAAGATTATTGAACAATTCTCCAAAGTTTTGGAGAAAGATGACACAGTGAAGTCATTGCCAGGTAGAATGAATGCTATGAAAGTGAGCACCATGAAAGCGGATAACAAGAAAAAGCAACCCAATGCGCGAGAAGTGCAGCGGGAACAAAGCAACCGGGAAGAACTGGTCGAGCGGATGCTGCGCGCCATTCCCGCAGCGGGGACGGCGGAGCCGATTAAGGGGCTGCTCCTGTCTCGCTCCTTCCGGGTCAATCAGCCGGTGTATGGCGTCTCGCAACCCACCTTCTGCATCATTGCCCAGGGCACTAAAGAGATATTTCTGGGCGGCCATCGCTACCAATACGACCCTTACAGCTATCTCCTCGCCACCGCCGAACTGCCCATCGTGAGCCGCGTGCTGGCCGCATCGGAGGAGCAACCCTATCTGGGCCTGCGCATCGTGCTCGACCCGGCGGTCGTGGGGTCGGTGATGGTGGAGATGGGCCAACTACCACCGCGCAATCAAGGCCCGGCCAGAGCTATGGAAGTCAGTCGCCTCGACTCCGACTTGCTCGACGCCACCGTGCGCCTGGTCAGGCTCTTGGATACGCCCTGTGATGGCAAGCTGCTTTTTTCCCTCATCTCCCGCGAGATTATCTACCGGCTCTTAGCCGGGGAACAGGGCCATCGCCTGCGCCAGATGACGGTGATCGGCGGCCACACCCATCGCATCGCCCAGGCGGTCGAAAAGATTTGCCGCGAGTTCAATCAAACCTTACACGTCGAAGACCTAGCGCGGGGCATTGGCATGAGCGTTTCGGGTTTCCACCACCACTTCAAGGAAGTCACGGCGATGAGTCCCCTCCAATTCCAGAAGCAGTTGCGCCTGCAAGAAGCCCGCCGCCTGATGGTCGGCGAACACCTCGACGCCGCCAGCGCAGGCTACCGCGTCGGCTACGATGACGCCTCGCACTTCAACCGCGAATACAAACGCCTCTTCGGTGTCCCGCCGCTGCGGGATGTGGAACGCCTGCGGGCAGTGGCTGAAGTTGGGGCCGATATTTGATGCTAAACCATGCCTCAACTATGGCGTGTTTGCATAGCGGATAACAAATTGCAGGCTACATTAGCGCCGTTAGGCTGCGCTACCTGCCCGTGAACGAGCGGGTTGTTGTGAAGCAATGCTGTGCTTTAACGACTTGCGCTAAACTACAGCCACCATGAATTGCCAGAAAGCTAAAGCCGCAGCGTCACTCCTTTGCGCCTTTGCCATCGCCGTTTTGCCAGTGCGCGCGCAGCAAGCTGCACCACCGAATTTGGCAACCGCAACAAGACAAATCGCGTCTCAGACCGCCTTCGTCCATCCGGGCGGTCTGCACAACCAGGCCGACCTCGACCGCATGAAGGCGAAAGTGGCGGCAGGCGCTCACCCTTGGATTGACGACTGGCACAAGCTCATCAGCGATCCCCTGGCTCAAGACACCTACCGGCCCAACCCACAGGCAAATATGGGCGTCAGCCGCCAACGGGCTTCCCGCGACGCTCATGCCGCCTATCTTAACGCGCTCCGCTGGTACATCTCCGGCGATGCTCGCTACGCCGACTGCGCGATTCGCATCTGCAACGACTGGTCTGCAAAAGTGAACCAGGTTCCGACCGGCACCGACATTCCCGGCCTCAGTGGCATCCCCATCGCCGAGTTCGCGCTCGTGGGCGAATTGTTGCGGATTTGCCCGCGCTGGCAAGCCGACGACTGCGCCCGCTTCAAGCACATGATGCTGACCTACTGGTATCCGGTGGCGCATGACTTTCTAACGCGGCACAATAACCAGAGCAATACGCATTACTGGGCCAACTGGGATATTGCCAATGTCGGCGCGCTCATTGCCATCGGAGTGCTATGCGATAATCGCGCCATCTTCGATGAGGGCGTCGCCTACTTCAAAAACGGGGCTGGCACCGGAAGCATTCAGCACGCGGTCTATTTTCTGCATCCCGGTGGTCTGGGGCAATGGCAGGAAAGCGGACGCGATCAGGAACACGCCCAACTTGGCGTGGGCATGATGGCCCAGTTGTGCGAAGTGGCCTGGAAGCAGGGCGTGGATTTGTATGGTTACGACAATAACCGCCTGCTGGCTGGCGCTGAATACGTCGCGCAATGGAATCTGTGGCAGCCTGTGCCTTACAAATACTACACCAACAGCGCCAGAGCCAACCAAAGTTGGCCGTCTGTCAATGGGCGCGGGCGTCTTGACCGCCCGATTTGGGAATTGCTCTACAATCATTATGTGGTGCGCCGGGGCTTGCGCGCCCCGCATACTCAGGCGATGGTAGAGTTGATGCGTTTGGAAGGGGGCAGCATTGACCACTTTGGCTATGGCACCCTGACCTTCACCCTTGATGCGGCGAAGTCGCCCTATCCACCGGCGCCGATTCCGCCCACTCCCACCCAACTCACCGCGACCGCAGGCGTGGGCCGCGTTTTCTTGAATTGGACGCGCCGTGGCGACACCGCGCAAGGCTACGAGGTGCAGCGCGCGACGCGCCAGGACGGCCCTTTCGTGAGCATCGCGGCCTGGGCCGACAGCACTCGCTGCGAATATATAGATACCAACGTGACTCCTGGCACAACTTATTTTTATGGGGTGGCGGCGCAAAACCAGGCTGGAAAAAGTGATGCTTCCAACCCTGCCAGCGCCACCCCAGCCAGCCTGAGCGCGGTGCCGCCCGGTTGGACTCAAACGAGCATCGGCCCTGTGCAGGGTGCGACGGCGGGCTTTGCCCCAGTCAGTGGCAGAACATTTGTGGTGGGCGGTTCCGGCACCGGCATCGGTGGCTCATCCGATGGCTTGTGCTTTGTGGGCCGCAGCGTCACCGGAGACGCCACCCTGACCGCGCGTTTGGCTGACGTGAACTGGAACCGCGGCGGGCGCTTGGCCAAAGTCGGCATTATGATGCGCGCGTCCCTGGCCACAGACGCCCCCACGCTCGTCATGAAACTGGGCGACGTTGGCGCTCGCCAGGCGGGGTTCGGCACGCGTGCTGCGCCAGGCGACACGATGACGTGGGTCGGGGGCAACGACTACACTTGGCTGCCCGCGTGGTTCCGGTTGGAGCGCCTAGGCAATGTCTTCACCGCACTTGAATCTTCCGACGGCGCGCAGTGGTTCCGCGTCGGTACCAGCACGGTGCCGATGGGCAACACATACTTCATAGGGCTGGCGGTCAGCGCGAATAGCGACAATGCCAACACAACCTATTTTGATCATGTGGCAGTCCAAAACAATGAGCCTGGGCCGGAGGGGTCACGCGGGTAGCGCGGTTATCGTTATGGGCACGCCCGAAGCGGTGGCCGCCGCGCTCGCGGAGGCTGAAGCCGGGCAAATCGCTGAGTACCGCGCCCAAGCGGACGAGGCTGCACGCCCCTACTTCGCCTAACATCTCAGAGGCAAAACTTCGTGATTTAGAGGTGCTTTATTTAGGGGTGGGTGTGGGGTCTGAGCTACGTCCAGAGGTTGACTTGGAGGAGATGGCGATGCCTCGCACTTCAACCGTGAATACAAACGCCTCTTTGCTGTCCCGCCGCTGCGTGATGTTGGACGGCTGCGAGGAGCGGCTGAAGTTTGGGCCGCTCTTTGATCCTAAGCAGGGGAATTGCTCATATCAACGGCGTCAGCCCTATTCCTCTCCTGTTCTCTCAACTGCTCATCGAATTCATGGATACTAGGTAACAACTCACGTATTAGCCGCACCACAGCAGCGTTAATGTCGTCCGTTCCAACTGGGTTATAGGCGCTCAGCAATTCTTCAATTTTTGGTAAAGGAATTATAGCAAGTAGTAACTCAGCTAAGTCATGCCGTTCGAGACTACTGCCCCTGAACGAACTTGACCATGCGCGCATGATCTTGAATAATTGCTCCGCATCGCTTTGGAGCATATCAATCCATTGCTGGGCTGCACTTTCATCCACTTGACGCCAAAACCACACTAAGTAATCAACGTATAGATGATTGCTCAACTTTTGTTGTTGTGCCATATCCGCAATCCGTTGGCCGCAGATCTGACTACACTCATTTATTACATCCGGGCTGACGAGTGGTTTATCACCCCTTATATGCCGAGTTTGTTCAAACATCCACTGAACAAGTTCAATGCACTGGATAGGTAGATGCACGCCCTGCGTTTTCTGGATAATTTCCAAGAAGTCCTTTGATATCTCCCCACTTGAGACCCAAAGGTTTGCTTCATGGCTTTTACCTTGCTGACCTATAGTTTGCTTATTGGATAATGCTTTGATGACTACAAAACAAGGAGTATTAGTCATTGATGAATAGCGAAAGAACCAGTGATCTTGCGAGATGTCGCCTATCTCAAGCCAGGTAATCAGAAACGTGTCAGAACAGATGGTGTTGGTGCTGGAAATCGAAGAATAGATTCGCTCTATCCACACATGTAGTTGATTTTGAGCTTCCCACTCTTTAAATCGCCCAATTAAAAATTCTCTGTCTTGTGATTTGATAATGGCCTGAACTTCAGTCTCTGGGATGGTATCATCGTTGAGCGAAAACACGAAATAGCGGTCGAAGTTGCCTTCTTTTCCTATAGTCAGATGCGACCTTGATTCCCGCCACGAAATATAATCCTCATAACTGATTTTGCCACCGATGCTCACACTTAATTTAAGAAGTTTAGGCCAAGGGGCATCGGGAAAAATACCTTTAAGAATTTTATGTAAAGCCCGCAGTCGAAAAGGGTTTTCACTTACCGATGCGCTTTGTAATAGAGTCTCCATTTGCACCTGATATGGATGAGGTGGAGTTCCCTCAGGTGCATTGCGTTGCTGATTATCAATATCCATTTTCTTGTCGCCGGTTAGTGCCGCTTTATACAGCGGCAGCAGTGCGAAAACATTCGGCTCGTGGATGCGTAATACGCTTAGCATCACAAAATCTACCAGATCAACATCCAAGTATTCGTCACGCACCAAAGCTGGTAGAGAGAATTCAAGCGTATTCAGCACCCGCCATACGTCGCGCAAGTTTTGCAAGTATAAATGCAAACCTTCATGGTGAGCCGCCCGCAAGCTCTCATACCATTTCTCGTCTTCAGGCGTTTTTACATTTAATTCTTGAAAAGCCTTTGAACTCCCTTAACCCAAGCCTCACCAATACTTTCTCTCTTAGGCTGTGGAATATCTATTGGGAATTGAACGATCTTCTCCAGGTATTCACGCCCATTCCCCGCTATCACCTTGCTTTCCAAACTCTTGGCGACTATATCCTGATCGTATAAAAGCAGATAGGTAAAGTTAGGGAAGTCCGCATTGGCCTTCACCAATTGAAAAATCAATGCGATCTCCTCGGCATATAGACGATCAATATCGTCAATAACGACTAAAACGGGCCGTTGTAATTCCTTCATCATCTGCGACAAACGCTTTTTCTGCTCTTGTAAATCTCCAAGTGCTTCATCTTTTTGCTTCGCCGCTTGCTCAGTTGCCTCACCTGCGGATTTCAAGAATTGGCCCAGTGCCAGTGCAGCAAGAGGAGTTGCAGCTCCGCCTGTAGCCGCCGCCGCAAAAATGGTAGCTGCCACTGAGCCACCTAAAATTAAAGTTCTCGAATAAGCACGTAATTGGGTTGCGGTTGCTTCATGATTTTTGCCGACTTCGACCGCGATTTGCTCAAAGAACATTCCGAATAGCGCATCAGCATTGCGAAACTGCCAAGGATTGAATTCAACTATGATGGGTCGCTCGTTCCCAGGCAACTGATTCAACCTATCCAGAATCATGTTTTTGAGCGACGTTTTGCCACATCCCCAAGCGCCTAACAAGCCAATGACATACGACGGCCTTTTAAAGCGTTTAGCGATGCTGTCTGCAATGGTGACAGCGAACTCCCGACGGTCTAACCCATCCTCGTCCAAAAGCGTGATCGCACTATCGGCGGAACGATCCTCCGGTGTCTGAGTCACATTTCCAGCCATTTCAGACAGGGATTCACTCACTTTCTTTTTGCGTTTTCCTAACGAAAAAATACTCATCATTAACAAATTTCAACTAACCAATACCAAGGTTTCTGCGTGGCCCCGGCATCGGCGCGCGTTTACCGCCGTAGGGCACAACTTAAGGGTCGGCCCCCGCCGAGAAGTATCCAGGCTGATTATACATTAGTCCTCGAAAGCATTATCAATCTCGTGGCTGACGCAGTGCATAGAAGCAGTTGCGCCTGCAAGAAGCTCGACGCCTGATGACTGGCAAACACCTGGATGCTGCCACGGCAGGCTATGATCGCAACCAATGTATGCCGTGAATTAGACGAAAGTTTCGTATGACGCGGCAGTAGGTAGTTCATCTAATATACTGTTGGGCCGTTGCACGCGGCGTTGCGGATTGCACCATACTTTTGGTGCAATGATATGAAATACCAGGTGTCGCATGAGTGCAGATTTAGAGGCGCACTACGGCGAGGTCACCAATCAAGTCCGTATAAGGAGATTTCTATGAACGCCAAGCCGGAAACGCAAAAGTCCGCCAAGAGCACCACAAAAAGCACCACCACAATTAACAAGAAGTCTCAGGGATTTACGGACGAGGAACGGGCGGCGATGCAGGAGCGCAGCCAGGAACTGAAGGCGTCCGCGCGGCGCGGCCAGAAGGCGGATAAGGCGGCTGGGGAAGGCGACGTGCTGGCGAAGATCGCCACGATGCAGGAACCAGACCGCGACATGGCCACGCGGCTCCACGCGATCATCAAAGCCAGCGCACCAAGCCTGACACCGAAACTCTGGTATGGGATGCCCGCGTATGCCAGAGACGGCAAGGTGGTCTGCTTCTTCCAAAGCGCGCAGAAGTTCAATACGAGATATGCCACGTTAGGCTTCAGCGAAACTGCGAACCTCGACGCAGGTGCCATGTGGCCAGTGGCCTTCGCACTCAAAGAGTTGACTGCCACCGAAGAGGCAAAGATCAGCGCCCTCGTGAAGCAAGCCGTGAGCTAAGGACTGGCCGCGCCAATAGCTCTACCCTGGCCGAAATCGCCATTCGGGACGAGGCGTTTTCAGGATCTAAGCCATTCTCTGACTACATTTACTCCGGGGCGATTTCATACCAGAGTGTCTGCCACTGGGGAGAGATGGAGAACCGCAACGCGCCATTTTGCGAGGTAGATGGGACTTCGATTCGTCTGGCTCCGGTGGTGTCCAGTGCCCAGATATGCAAGCGGGACGAGTCGTTCAGGACTTGAACTTCGGCAGTGATGCCTTCCACTTGAGTGGGGCCAGTGCCCCATTGACCGCCCACTGAATTATGCTCCGGGTTCCAACCCATGCCCTGGTTCTCGGTACGACCAGCAGCGGTGAAGAGCAAATGGCGTGATTGTCCCACCTCGGAATTATCGAGGCTATTAAGGGCAAAGGTGGCGAAGTTATTCTGTGAAGGTGGCATGGCTATCTTCAATTCGTCTAAATCAACGCCCCGTCCACCCAATAACCCGATGGCGATCTTGGATTTGTCAGCATTCACGGTGAAGGTGTCGGTGTTCTTGTTCCAATGAATCTCGTGAGTATCCGACATATAATCAGTCGCACTATCTAGGTCAGCATAAGTTGAAATGGGGAATAGTCCCTGTTCCCAGCGCACATAGGTTTTTCCCGTCAGTGGCTCCGCACGCGAAGCCCCCGCCGATTGCCAGGTTTTAGCGGCTGGTAAGTAAGTCGGGCCGCCAGGCGCATTGGCCACTTCATACCAGATCGCTGAGGGGGGCAAAGTCAGGGTCACATCATCCTGTGAGGGTGCCACATCGCCCAGCGTGTTATCCGCTGCGGGACGGCGGAATAATAATGCAGCGGCAGGAGCGGTGGCCATCTTAACCGGGTGCGAATCAATCGAGAAAAAGCCCTCAAAATGGTCACGGTTATAGTCTCCCGAAGAGTGGTAGTCGAATATGAAGACTCCCGCCCAATCTTGCCAGGAAGCATAGGCCGCTGCCATGAGAAGGCTCTCAGAGCTATAGTCGTTGGGTTGGCCACTGTTCCACTCGCTCATCACAAAGGGCTTGCCTGCCAGACGAAACAAGCCAAAACCCGATAAGGGATCGGTGCCGGGAGCCGCCGCCATCGAGACGTTTTCCACTTTCCAGGTACTACTGTTCCAGCCACCAGTGCCAAATTCCGGGTGTTTCCAATAAGCGTGCAGGTCAATAGCATCGCTCTGGGTTTCGCGCCAGAGACCACCCCACCCGCCAAACTGCGCCTGCGTTTGCCAGACGGGGCATTGTACGCCTAAATCCTTTTTCAAGAAGTTGCGCATTCGCGTTGTGTATTCGGCCTCAATCGAGCCTAAGAACTCGGCGAAGTCACGGCGGGCCAGCACGACGGGAGTGGCTTTAAAGTCTATGATGGGCACCCCGGCTTGCAACGTCCACTCATCGGGTGCGGCGAGGTGGCCCCCGGAGTGCAGTTCCACTTCGCCCATTTGCACCACACCTGCCTGATTGCCCAAGTTCCAACTCAGGCGCGAATGCTGCGGGTCGGGGCCAGTTGGACGAAATACAAACGAGTATTTCTCCCAGTTCACCGTCAAGTCTGCATAGCCGGTGAAGCCTTCAAAGCGGTGTGGCTCGCGGTCTTGCCAGAGGTTTACAGAAACCCGTCGTGGCACATCCGCCCGCGCCCAGAAGCTGAGGGTATAAACACGGCCCTCGGTGAGATCAAGGCCATCTCGATTGATTTGAAATGCCCACGAAACAGTACCAGGCACTTGCAGCGTTGCCGTCAGGCCAGGACGCACAAAATCATCTACCGTCGGGCCACTGAGAGCATCCGCATCTAACTTTCCTTGCGCCCCCGTCACGGTGGCTAATTGGAATTGTTGTAGGGCATGGAGCGAGACGGCGGCTCTGGCATCCGGGGCTTCTGGATTGAGGACATCGGGTGGTAAGGGCAAATCTAAAATGTCGGTTGGGTTAAAAGGCTCATCGGCTTCGGTCCAGGCTTTGCGGAGCGCGTCGTCGTTGTTGTAACGCGCTTTAAGCCAGGTATTCCAGCGGTCTTGCAGGGCTTGAATGTGGACACGGGGTATATTGTTTAGGCTGCCTTCCAACCACATGCTCAACAGGGAATCTTCGTTACTCACTTCGAGCGCACAGACGCCCGGCTCATCCTTATAAGCGTGTCTGGTGTAAGGGTTGACGTGGGTGAGCATCAAACGCGCAAAGTCCTGCTGCGCTTTAATGAGTTGCTCATTATAATAGTCGGTGCCTTTGGCTTTTTCCGGTAACAGATAAGCGTTGGGAATGCCTTCGCCTTCAAACACTGTCCGTCCCACATGCAGATTTAAATCCACATAGATGCCACGACGCAGCAGTTCGGCAATGAAATAATCAAAGCGATCCATCTGTTCCGGGTCAACTTCACGCGGCACTTTGACCTGGGTTGAGCCAATTGAGCGAGGCTTCCAGAGACCATTGGGAGCCGCGTTGCCCTCATAATGGTGCATCCGCACCGCATTAAAGCCAAACTTGGCGAGGCGTCCCGCGATTCGGGGGGCATCCTCCTTGGAGGGGAACGCGCCATTGAAGTTCAGGTTCACGCCCCAGAAGCGCAGTTGCTTCCCCTGCCCGTCCACAAAATGCTCGCCCTGGGCACGCACAAAACCAGTCGCCCCCGCCGGTGCAGGATTCAGCCACGAAACATCGGTGGCTGTCCTTTCATTATCGAAAGGCGGCAGCACAAAAGGAAACATCACCAGGGGCACTGGAGTCGGAGCAACGGATGCTTCCGCAATTCTCTTAGGTAACGGAGCTTCCAGCGCGGGCGTCAGTGACTTTTGCGTGCGCTGCACAATGGGAACGGGAGATTGGGTTTTAGGGAGCGGGGCTGCTTGAGCCAGCGATGATGTCAGAAGACAAGCTAACAGCAAAACGATAGGCAACATAACCAAAACTTAAAGTGACAATTTAATTTGTTCACCGGCATGGATGAACAGGTTGGATGGATACCAAACCATGCCAAACTTGCAAATCAGACGCCTTACATGACAAAAGCGTCCTAGGTATCTTCCCATAGGACGCGAAAACTGAAAAGCCAGTATACATGATTACAGCCATAAGGCGGGATGCCATTATTTCGGGTTGACGGGTAGCCCGAAATGCTGCTACAATTGCTATGGCTTAAAGGGAGCCGAACCCAGATGGACGGGCCTGAAAAATCTGATACGCGTCCGCCAAAGACGACATATGCCAGCCTCCGCATCCAACGTTTGGTTGGCTTAGGAAGCGAAGCGTCGGTTGTCGGGTTCGTATGGGTGGGTTCGATTCTGGGAGGCGCGGGTATTGGCTATTTGCTGGATTCGCACTTTCACACGTCCTTCTGGACGCCCGTGTTGCTGCTTGTGGGTGCGGTGCTGGGGTTTCGGGAAATGTTAGTGACAGTTTCCAGCCTCAACCAGAAGTCTCGCAAGCCGGATGCTGCGAATATAAAGAATATAAACCGAACCGAGAGTGCGGCGCGGAGTGCCAGGCCGAATAACCAGGCAGCGGTTCCCATAACCAGTAGTCCAGCCGTGCAGCCGGAAAAACCGCGCATTTTCCAGGTGCCACCACCGCCGGAACCCAGTTTTGGGCAGCGGGCTGGGAATGCCACACTGTTGTCTCACAATAGAGAAGCGAAAGATGCTGTCAGTGAAGGAGTTACGGGCGGGTCGGCTCAAACCGATCAAGAGATGCCGGATGCAGTAGCCAATAGCGAGGAGTTAATTAAAAAGCTATTAGACCACGAGCAACCCTCGTCGCAATGAGTAAAATTACGATTCCAGCCCCGCCGCAACCCACGTTGAAAAACGCGGCAGGTGGCTCAGACCAAACTAAATCGCAGCGTTTGCGGCCTCAGCCGCTTGTTATGGCGTCCAAACCCCTTGCGCCTTTGGACGCCGCTTTTTTGAGTCGCACCTATGGCACTATGTTGTGGTTCGGCACGCTACTGGCTCTGTGCGCCTATACCCTAACGTCTTCAATTCTTATCACCGGGTCATTCGCAGCGGGGGCGCTGCTGGCAGCTTTGCTGCTCAAGTCGCAAGAGCTATTCGTGCGACGCATCTTGCGGCCCAAGGATAGCGCGCCCTATCAGGGTTGGGATGCGCGTTTTCCGCTCGCCGTGCTCCTGCCTGCAAAATATATTCTGATTGGCACCGCTTTCGCGCTGCTAATCAGTCGTCACCTGCTCCACCCGATTGGGTTTACGGCGGGCTTTATGGCAGTGCAAACCGCGATTATCGCTAAAATCTTTGGCTATATGATAGTGCAGCGAATTCGTCCGATTCATGAAATGAATAAAGTCTATGGAAAGTAAGGCAGAGCAGATGTTATCTAGCAAGGCGCGTGAACTCCGTGCCTGGTTCTTCATTATCGTTGTCTCAACCCTCCTGGTCTCCTGTCACCATTTTGCCCACGCGCAAGAGGCAAATGGTGGCAATACTCCAGCGGCGTCTACAGTCCAACACTCCACCGCGCAAATGACCAATAAGGATGTTGGCCCGGCGGGTAATGCTGGCGAAACGGGAGCCGGGGCGGAACCTGAAGAAAAGCGTGGCACCTTCGACGCCGATCACGGCACCTGGTTTAACCCTATTGTACGGTTGATTTTTGGGCTAGGCCCTGTCCAAAAGACCAAAAGCGGTGAATATACCAATATTAAATACGACTTTATCATAGTTTCCCTGCTGACCATGATAGGTCTGGCTGCGGTTGGCGTTACCGCCGCCAGGCAGATGAAACTGCGGCCCGAAGGCAAGCCTACCGCTCTTCCCAATCTGGTTGAAGCTTCGGTAGATGGCTACCGCGAGTATCTGGTGGGCGTCATGGGCAAGGAGTTGGCCTATAAGTATACTCCGCTGATTGCGTCCTTCTTCTTCTCCATCCTCATCATGAACTGGTTAGGGCTGGTGCCGGGGCTGGTCGCGCCAACCGCTAATCCGCATATTCCCATCACAATGGCCATCTGCGCTTTCTTCTGCGTGCATTTTATTGCCATCAAAGAAGCGGGGGTAAAAAGCTGGTTTATGCATTTTGTGGGTGAACCGCTGTGGCTGGCTCCCCTCAACTTCCCGTTGCACATTATTGGTGAATTGATTAAGCCGATGAGTCTATCGGTGCGATTATTGTGTAATGTGTTCGGCGAAGAAATGGTGGCCTTGCAGTTGTCTTTGCTGGCTGTTAGTGCAATGGCGCTGTTTAAGATTCCCATTCCATTCCAGTTGCCGATGATGTTACTGGGTGTCTTCTTTGGAGCATTGCAGGCCCTGGTATTTTCCACCTTGCTGGCTATTTACATTTCGATTCTAGCCACTCATCATGACGATCATGATGTGCATAATGACCACGGCCATGTTGAGCCAGTGCGGGTTCATGGACGCAATGAGCTTATCGCGCATCCCAGCGAAACGCCCGTGGCATGATGTCGAGGACTAGATGTCAGAGGCTAAAAGCTGGCGATGGTGCAGAACGATGACAATGAACTTATGTTAAATAATATTACCTGGTGATTAGCCAGGGAAAGGAGAGCAGGATGATTTACTGGGCTTTGTTAGGTCTGGGCACCGCTATTGGGTTGCCGATTGCTGTTATTGGTGCGGGTATTGGTCAAGGTATCGCCGTCAATGGCGCTATGCAAGGTATGGCTCGCCAACCTGAAGCCAGTGGCACGATTCAGACGGGTATGATTATCGGTCTCGCGCTAATCGAATCGTTGGTTATCTACGCGCTGCTGATGTTCTTCATGTTGAAGCCGTTGCTGCCGGATATTCCAACCGCCACCGCCGCCATGAAAAACACGGGCGCCACGAGCACGGTCACGGCTCCTGGTAGCTAATGTCTCAAATGTAGGGAAGTGCTCCTCGCGTGCCAGCCAGTGTTAAGCTAACAAACTGGCTGGCACGCTAAAGGATGTCATAAGATAGTCCATACAGGTCGTTCAAGACGTTTCGATTATCGTATTCCGTTGTTTTAACAAGAGTACAAATCCGTAATTTAACTAGGATAGCGTTGTGGATGTTTTTGGGATAGAACTTAGATTTTTCCTTGTCCAGTTGGTCGGCTTTATCATTATGGTGTTTGTCCTGTCCAAGTACGCCTTTGGGCCGATACTGGGCATGTTACAGACGCGCCAGGATAGCATCCGCAATAACCTGGACGAAGCCGAAGCGCGGCGCAATGAAATGGTGCGTTTGCAGAACGAATATCAGCAGCGCCTCGCCCAGATCGAAGATGAGGCACGCGATAAGATTCAATCGGCGGTGCGGGACGCGCAAGCGGCGCGGGACGAAATTATTGCGCGTGCTCACACAGAAAGCCAGGAGATTCTGGCGCGGGGCCAGCAAGACATCGCCCGCGAACGCGCGCAAGCGATGGCGCAAATGCGCGATCAGATTGCCGAATTAGCCATTGCCGCCGCCACTCGCGTGACGCGCCAGCATTTGAATCCGCAAAGCCACGCCAGCCTGATAGACGAAGTGATTGGTAGCATTGGCGTGAATGGCACCGGCCCCGGCAATGGCACGCCGGGAGGAGGAGCGCACTAGTGGCGGGAGATTTACGCGCTGCTCGCCGCTATGCCGGAGCCTTGTTCGGCCTGGCGCGCCAGCGCAATGAAATTAGCCAGATAGCGGCTGGCATCCAGGTGATCTCGCAGGCGGTCAATGGCTCGCCGCAGTTGCTCACCATTTTAGAGCATCCACGCATCACGCGCGACCGCAAGAAAGAGTTGCTCCGCCAGGTATTCTCTGAGTCGGTGCCTGCTGACGTTGAGCATTTCCTCTTTCTGCTGATTGATAAAGAGCGGGCTAATATTATTCCCGAAGTCCTCGTGGCCTTCGCCCGCTTATTAGATGAATACAGCCGCGAGGTAGATGTTGAGGCTGTCACTGCACTGCCTATGACCGAGGCGCAGACGGAAGCCTTGCGCCAACGCCTGGAAGCTTCCAGTGGCTATAAGGTGCGCTTGACCACACGCGTGGATGAGAGTATTTTAGGCGGCCTCATTGTGCGCATTGGCGATAAACTGATAGATGGTAGCATCGCTACGCAATTGCAGGCGATGCGCGAACAGTTAAAACAGGCAAAAGTTAGCTAAGCTGTCCTTGGTCATTCGTTAATTGTCCTTTGAAGCGTGTTGCGACTTAGCCAGGGACTAATGACAATGGACAAAGGACGCCGTAAGTAAGGAGTTTTATGGCTTTAAGACCAGAAGAGATAACCAGTATCCTCCAGAAAGAACTGGCGGGTTTTGATCAAGATTTAAAGATGGTGGATGTCGGCACCGTGTTGGAAATCGGTGACGGTATCGCTCGCGTCTACGGGTTGCAGGGTTGCAAAGCGGGCGAACTGTTGGAGTTTCCGGTTTCCCCTGATACGGGCCGCCCCACAATGGGTATCGCACTCAACCTGGAAGAAGATAACGTGGGTGTGGTGCTGGCTGGTGACTATACCCATATTGAAGAAGGCGACACGGTTAAGACCACCGGACGCATCGCGGACGTGCCCGTTGGCAACGCCCTTATTGGGCGTGTGGTCAACGCACTGGGCGAGCCTATTGACGGTAAAGGGCCGATTGTCACCAGCGAGCGCCAGTTGATTGAAGTCAAAGCCCCCGGCGTGATGCAACGCGAAGGTGTGAAGGAGCCATTGCAGACTGGTCTTAAAGCCGTTGACTCGATGATTCCCATTGGCCGTGGCCAGCGCGAACTTATCATTGGCGACCGCCAGACCGGAAAAACGGCGGTGGCCACCGATACCATCGTCAACCAGAAGGGCAAGGATGTCTATTGCATCTATGTCGCTATCGGTCAGAAGCAGGGCACCATTGCCGCTCTCGTCAACCAGTTAGAAAGAACGGGCGCGATGGAATACACCATTGTAGTCGTAGCCTCCGCCAACGATTCCGCGCCGCTGCAATACATCGCCCCTTATGCTGGTTGCGCAATGGGTGAGTATTTCCGCGATAACGGCAAGCACGCCCTGATTGTTTACGATGATCTGTCCAAGCACGCCGTGGCTTATCGCTCCATGAGCTTGCTGTTGCGCCGCCCGCCGGGTCGTGAAGCTTATCCGGGCGACGTGTTCAACCTGCACTCGCGCTTATTAGAGCGGGCGGCCAAGCTGCACCGTGATCTCGGTGGCGGATCGTTGACCGCTTTACCTATCATTGAGACGCAGGCCAATGACATCTCCGCTTATATTCCAACGAATGTTATCAGCATTACGGATGGTCAGATCTTCTTGGAAGCCGACTTGTTCTACGCCGGTGTGCGCCCGGCTATTAACGTTGGTTTAAGCGTGTCGCGTGTGGGTTCAGCCGCGCAAATCAAGGCTATGAAACAGGTAGCTGGCCGCTTGAAGTTAGACCTGGCTCGCTTCCGCGAATTGGCCGCTTTCGCCCAGTTCGCCAGTGACCTGGATAAGTCTACCCAGGCGCAGTTGCAGCGTGGTCAGCGTCTGACCGAATTGTTGAAACAACCACAGTATGAGCCAATGCCAGTCGAGCAGCAGGTTATCATTATCTATGCGGCGGGTAACGGCTACCTCGATCACATTGAGTTGGAAGATGTCGCTCGCTATGAGTCTGAAGTCTTGGGCTTTATCGCCGAGCGTTATCCTGATGTGGTGTCTTCCATTGTCAACGATAAGCAGATTAAGCCAGAGATTGAAGAGCGTCTCAAGGGTGCTCTGGAAGACTTCAACACCAATAGCTTCAGAGCCGGACAGCAGGGTTCGTCCATCGAGCGTGATGCCGCCGACCGTTCCCGCGCGGGCGTCAATGGCCAGGCCATCAGCGAGTCGCCCACGGTCAAAGAACCTGTGACCGCGAATCAGTAGGGATGTTAAACGGCGAGGCGCTTCCCGGTGAGGCGTCTCGCCGTGCCTCATAAAAATCAATTGTAGTTTCTTTATCCAATGGCATCGTTACGCGATATTAAACGCAAAATTCGAGTTGTTAAAAACATCAGCCAGATTACTCAGGCGATGAAGATGGTGGCGGCAGCCAAGCTGCGGCGCGTGCAGGAGCGCGTGCAGCGAGGTAAGCCCTATGCGCAAACAATGGCTGAATTGGTCGGCACCCTCGCACCCAATGTCCGCGATTTCGCGCATCCCCTGTTAGATACCCGCCCGGTGGGCGCTATCGGCATTGTGGTGATTGCGGCGGATAAGGGGTTGTCAGGGTCGTATAACTCCAACATCCTGCGCCTGGCACACCAGTTTGTGGATCGCAAGACGCGGGAAGTGGAAAGCTCCGGGCGGGAACATTTAAATGGCCGCCAGCCAGTGCGCATTGTAACAGTTGGCAGGAAGGCCACTGACTATTTCACCAAGCGCGGCTATCCGGTGGTGCAGAATTACCCATCGCTTGGCGCACAGACGCCCTATGATCAGGTGCGTGCTGCCTCCAATATGATTACCGGAATGTTTATGACAGGCCAGGTGGATGAGGTTTACATTTGCTATACCGAATTCGTCACCACCATGACGCAGCGCCCGCACAGCATCAAGTTCCTGCCCATTGAGCGTCCTGCGGAAACGGCTGACAGCCCGGTTGGGGCCAATGCGGCAGCCACCGGCGGAACTGGTCGGCGGGACTTCATTTTTGAACCAGCAGCCCCGGAATTACTAAGCCGACTTCTCCCCCGTTTCGTGGAGACGCGCATCTATCAATTGCTTCTGGAATCGGCAGCCTCGCAGCTTGGCGCACAGATGACGGCTATGACCAATGCCACCAAAAACGCAGGCGACCAGATTGAGAATTTAACCCTATTAGCGAACCGCACTCGTCAGGCGGGCATCACCAAAGAACTCTTAGATATTGTGGGCGGCGCTGAGGCACTTAAAGGATAAGAGTAGTAGTCGGTTGTCAGTGGTCGGTAGTCGGTATTAACAAACTTAATTGCACTGCATAGCTTGATTTATAACGAAGCTATATAGGTAACAATTCACCGACTACTGACCACCGACTACCGACAACCGAAGGAGCTATATGACATCAGGAAAAGTTGTTCAAGTTATCGGGCCGGTGGTGGACATTGAGTTCGCGCCGGAACAATTACCTCATATTTATAATGCGGTGTCCATCAATCGTCGTGGCACATCAGCCAATGGCACCGTGGGCAGCGCCCCCGCTTCCGTTGATCCAGGATCAGCTAACGGCAATGGCGCGGCAGCCAATGGTGCAAATGGAAGTAGCGCGGGCAAGATTACGCTCGACAGTCAGGCTGGCACGCATGATCTGATTGTTGAGGTCGCGCAGCATTTGGGTGATAACGTCGTGCGTTGTGTGGCTATGGAATCTACCGATGGCCTCGTGCGTGGCATGGAAGCTTCCGATACGGGGGCACCTATCATGGTGCCAGTCGGCGAGGCAACTTTAGGCCGTCTGTTCGACGTGCTGGGCCACGACCTCGACGGTTTAGGGCCAGTCAACGCCGATCAGAAACTTTCCATTCACCGCGCCGCGCCGCGCTTTGAAGACCTTAGCCCCACCATTGAGCCGTTTGAAACCGGCATCAAAGTTATTGACCTCTTAGAGCCTTATCCGCGCGGTGGTAAAGTGGGCTTATTCGGTGGCGCGGGCGTCGGCAAGACGGTGTTAATTACCGAACTGATTAACAACGTGGCGCAAAAGCACAGTGGTGTATCGGTCTTCGGCGGCGTGGGAGAGCGCACCCGCGAAGGCACCGACCTGCGCAACGAAATGGGCGAAACAGTTTTGCCCGGTGCCAAGAAAGCCGATGGCAGCGAGAAAACCGTATTAGATCAGACAGTGTTGGTGTTTGGTCAGATGAACGAGCCGCCGGGTGCGCGTTTGCGCGTGGCTTTGACCGCTCTGACAATGGCGGAATACTTCCGTGACGAGAAGGGCCAGGATGTGCTGCTCTTCTTAGACAACATCTTCCGCTTCACGCAGGCTGGCTCAGAAGTATCGGCTCTGTTAGGCCGGATGCCTTCGGCGGTAGGTTATCAGCCAACCTTAGCTAATGAAATGGCGCAGTTACAGGAGCGCATTACCACCACCCGTAAAGGCTCCATCACTTCGGTGCAAGCGGTCTACGTGCCTGCCGACGACATCACCGACCCGGCCCCAGCCACGGCCTTTACTCACCTGGAAGCCACTACAGTGTTGTCGCGTGAACAGTTCTCCTTAGGTATCTTCCCGGCGGTAGACCCCCTGGCTTCGACCTCGACCATTCTTTCTCCGGCTATTATCGGCGAGGAGCATTACGCCGTGGCGCGTGGCGTGCAGCAGGTGTTGCAGCGTTATAAAGACCTACAAGACATCATTGCCATCTTAGGTATTGATGAATTGAGCGATGAAGACAAACTGACCGTGGCCCGTGCGCGTAAGCTGCAAATGTTCCTCTCGCAGCCGTTCTTCGTGGCTGAAGTCTTTACCTCTATCCCCGGCCAATACGTGCCTGTGAAAGAGACCGTGCGTGGCTTCAAGGAAATCCTGGATGGACTGCACGATGATCTCCCCGAACAAGCGTTCTATCTGGTCGGCACCATTGACCAGGCGGTCGAGAAAGCGAAAACGTTGAAATAAGTAGGTAGTAGGTGGTAGATGGCATACGGGATGTATTCCTGCTATCTACCACCTACCATCTACCACCTACTAAGATGGCTGGATTATTTAACTTACAAATTGTGACACCGGAACGTGAAATTTTTAATGGCCCGGTGGAGATGGTTGCACTGCCGGGTTCGGATGGCTCTTTTGGTGTCATGCGTAATCACGCCCCTCTCATTGCGTCTCTGGATGCAGGCCAGGTAACAATCACTGATGACCAGGGCCAGGATATGTTTATGGCCATCGGTGGCGGCTTTTTTCAGGTTTCGGATAATCAGGCGATGGTCTTAGCTGATTCCGCTGAAGACCGCGCTGAAATTGATGTCGCGCGGGCACAGGAAGCCGAGCAACGAGCGCGGGCACGGTTGGCGGGTCAAATGGGCGCAGAGTATGAGTTGCAGCGGGAGCGGGCGGAAAGTGCCCTCAAACGTGCCCAAGCGCGTCTCCGTGTCGCTGCGGGTCGCTGATTTGGCTAAGTTATTGCTAAAGAAGCTATAACCTGTTGATTAATAAGATTTATTAAAACTTTATAAAAATTTAGGGTAACTACGGGTGAACTAGAGGTTTTTGTCTTATACTAAGGGCAACTAATTTTCACCCGCATTTTATAGGCTTTACGAAGGTAGTTCCACCCAAGCCACAAATGCGCAGCAACAGTCGCAGCATACATCGCAGCAAGATTAGTAGCAGCATGGCATTGTCGGCACAGTCGTTGAGCGCAGCAGCCGTTCTCATCAACCGCCGCTCTGTCGCACGACTACCGTAGAATGGGGGACTTCGAGTGGAAGCTTTGAATTCAATGAGAGATAACGCACCACGACTTGGTACGAGCGCAACGGCTGAGTCCATAACATCCAAACACACGCCACACGCTTTTTCTAATTCACATGACAGCCGGGTCGGAGATGAACGCATTGTTGTTTTAGGTGGTGTTCCCTTACGCGGCGAAGTCGAAGTTTCTGGCTCTAAAAATTCTTCTCTGCCGATTCTGGCCGCCTCGCTCCTCGCTTCTAAGGGCCAGTGCATCCTGCACAACGTACCGCACATCGCCGATGTCGGTACCATGTGCGAGATGTTACAGGCTTTAGGCGCGTCCGTGCAACGCGAGGGGCATACGGTCATCATTGATGCCGAAAACCTACAGTCTCACAGCGCACCCACTGAGTTGGTCCGTAAAATGCGGGCCAGTTTTTATGTGGCCGCTCCCCTACTCGCTCGCTTACATCGTGCCGAAGTTCCGCTCCCTGGGGGCTGTGTCTTAGGGCCGCGTCCCGTTAACTATCACATTGACGCCTTCCAGAAAATGGGAGCCGTGACGACTGTAGAGCGCGGAGCCATGAACGCCGTTGCGGAACACTGGCATGGCGCGAGCATTTATTTAGAGCCAAAAAACTCTTCTGTGGGTGCCACCGTGAATATCATGATGGCGGCTTGTCTGGCGACTGGCACCACCACTATCGAAAACGCGGCGCGCGAACCGGAAGTGGTCAATCTGGCCGAATATTTGAAAAAGATGGGTGGCAAGATTCGCGGCGCGGGCACAGCCACCATCACTATTCAAGGCGTTAAAGAGCTGCACGGCACGGAACACACCATCTATAATGACCGCATTGAAGCGGGCACGTACCTAACAGCGGCGGGCATTACTGGCGGCGACGTGACGGTGCATGGCCTGCCTCCAGTTCATCTTTCGGTTTACATAGATAAGTTGCAAGAAGCGGGTATTGAAATCACACATGGCGACCGCTGGATTCGTGCCGCTACTGTACAGCCTTTACGAGCCACAGATGTCGCCACCGCGCCTTTTCCTGGTTTCGCCACGGACTTGCAGGCACCATTCCTTACTATGATGTGCCTTGCAGAAGGCCGTTCGGCCATTGAAGAGAATGTTTTCGATGTGCGCTTCAATTATGCCGCCGAACTGCTGCGCATGGGGGCCGATATTACACTCACCGAAAACACAGCGATTGTGCGCGGCGTGTCCAAGTTGAGTGGTGCCGAGGTGCAGGCGACGGACTTACGCGCGGGGGCCGCTCTGGTTCTTGCAGGATTAGGGGCCGAAGGCCGCACTGAAGTCACCAAGGTCGAGTATATTGATCGTGGCTATGAACATTTCGTGGATAAGCTACGCTCCCTCGACGGACAGGTCGTGCGCCAGACAAAGTCGGGAAACAAAAAATAGCCCCTGGACGCAAGTCGTTTTGTTGAGAGCCATGTGCCTAGCTGTGGCTAAGTCGAATTTCATTTAGCAACTTGATTTATAGAATGGTCATTCTAACATGCTCGGTATAGCGCGAGACATCGGTATTGATCTTGGTACTGCCAACGTCCTGATTTACCAGCGGGGACGCGGCATCGTTTTGCGCGAGCCGACTGTTGTCGCTATCAATAAAAACACCAAAATCCTCAAAGCCGCAGGCGAAGAAGCACGGCAGATGTTGGGCCGCACTCCCGGCTCTATTATCGCCATGCAGCCTATCCGCGACGGCGTGATTGCCGATTACACCGTCACCGAACAAATGCTGGCGCACTTTATCAACAAGGTCGTCGGTAAACGCTTCCTCTTCAAGCCCCGCGTTATTATCTGTGTGCCTTCCGGCGTGACCAGTGTCGAGCGTCGGGCGGTTTTGGATGCGGCCCGCTCCGCTGGGGCTAAAGAAGCTTATCCCATCGAAGAGCCAATGGCGGCGGCTATTGGCGCGGGACTCAACATCAGCGACCCCGAAGGCAACATGGTAGTTGATATTGGCGGCGGCACCACCGATGTGGCTGTAATCTCGCTTGGTGGCATTGTGCGCTCAGAAAGTGTGCGCGTCGGGGGCCACAAATTGGATGAAGCTATTCATCGTTATGTCAAGCGGGAATACAACCTTATCATTGGCGAGCGCACGGCGGAAGAGATCAAAATGTCCATTGGCTCGGCCTTTCCAATGGAAGAAGAGATGTCAATGGAAGTTAAAGGCCGTGACATGGTGACGGGGATGCCCAAAACGGTCATGGTCACGTCGCGGGCGATTCGGGAAGCACTGGCCGAACCGATAAACCAGATTGTAGCTCGCACCCGCTCCGTGTTGGAACAAACGCCACCGGAACTGGCCTCGGACATCGTTTCACATGGTATCTGGCTCACCGGAGGCGGCGCGATGCTGCGGGGGTTAGATCAACTGCTCATGCAAGAGACAGGTATTCCGGTGCATATCGCAGAAGACCCCTTATCCTGCGTAGCCATTGGCGCAGGACAAGCCTTAGACCAGATAGACATGCTCTCGGAAACGCACTTTGATTACGCGGGCATGGAAGCATAATTGTCGGCGAGATGTTAAGGTTGCACATCACCAGGATTAAGGCCGCCATCAATTTGGACGATTTGCCACTGCCCGTCCCGCTTCTCCCAGTGCAGGGTAAAATCGCCGCGTTGACTTTGCACGGGAGACCCTTCTTCGCTCTGGGTGTTAAAGATGAAATGGCCGGAGGACTTGGCTGTATCGCCTTGGACTTGCGTGTGCAATCCAGTCACATTCAGTTCCACATGACGCCATTGCAGAAAAAGTCCACCCATGTTCGATTTAAGTTCGCTGCGCGACATGCCACCATAGGTGAACCCCTTGGCAAGATATTTAACCGCGCCCCCTGAACTGCGATGGTTGACAGCGGTGCGAATTTCCTCGATCTGGGCGTCTATTTGCTCCTGATCGGAGAGCGGCGGGTGCATGGCACGCCAGGCCAGGAAGCCGCCGATGAGGAAGAGGACACAACCGAGCCAGAGCACAAGTTTGCGCGGATTCTTAAACATTTATCACCAGGAGTTTGACAGGTAGTTTAACGAAGGCTACACTCAGGCCGCTATGAAATATAGACGCATTCTCTTAAAGATTTCCGGCGAAGCATTAGCCGGGCCAGCAGGTTTCGGATTAGACGGTAGTGTGCTGAACCGCATTGCCGGGGAAATTAAAGAAGTCCATGAAGCTGGTATCCAGCTTGGCATCGTGTGTGGTGGCGGCAACTTCTTTCGCGGTATGAAAGCCGCTGTGGAACAGGGCATGGATCGCGCTATGGCCGACTATATGGGCATGTTAGCGACCGTGCAAAACGCCGTTGCCTTGCAGGATTACTTAGAACGCGCTGGCGTCATCACCCGCGTCCAGTCGGCCATTGAGATGAAAGAGGTGGCTGAACCCTTCATCGCCCGTCGCGCCCAACGCCACCTTGAAAAGGGCCGTGTGGTTATCTTCGCGGCAGGCACCGGTAATCCATTCTTTACTACTGATACCGCCGCCGTCTTACGCGCTGCCCAGATTGACGCCGAGGCCATTTTCAAAGCGACCGATGTGGATGGCGTCTTCGACCGTGATCCCCAAAAGTTCACCGATGCGGTGCGGTATGAATCATTAAGCTACCTGCAAGTCTTGGATCGCGGCCTCAAGGTTTTAGACTCCACCGCTGTGTCGCTCTCGATGGATAACAACATTCCTATCGTTGTTTTTAACATGGAAGTGCCTGGTAACATTCGCCGTGTAGCCTTAGGCGAAAATGTAGGCACCACGGTTAGTAATCAAGCTGCTTGATTTTATTTAGCAGGAGAGCAGGAAAAGAGGAGACCAGGAGATTATGAGGATTTCTTTCTCTTGGGCTATTTCTCTTCTTCCTGCTTTCCCTTATCCCTGCTTTCCTGCTAAATAAACCTAAGTCATAGAAGCGAACAAAAGCCTCCTGACTCTTTATGAGCCAGAAGGCTTTTTCTTTGCTAATCAAGCTAAACGCTTATGGCAATTGCATTTCCAGCCACTTCACATTCCAGTTGCCGATATAAACGTTCTGGTGGCTACCGCTGGAGTTGTTATCAATCTGGTAGGCAGGAACTATATTGGCGGCAGTGCCATCGGTCGTGGCGGCGTAATCTTCGTTGATGGTGAAGGTCGTGCCATCTGAAACGAAGGTGGTGTAGTAAACCCGGCCATTTTTGAAAGTGCCATTTAAGGTGAGGGGGTGCCAGGTATTGGCGGCAAGATTTTGCACGAAGTTATAAGGAGTCCCACTCAGTTTGTTATCGCGCCACTTGCCATTATCTGCTCCCCACACACGCCAGCGATAGCCGTTGCCATCCTTGTTGGGTAGCCATTGCAACGCCGCCTGCTCACGCAACGAACCCGTGTATTTGTTAAGCGGAAACTCATAAGCCTGGGCAATGGGCGAGGTGCTGGGAGTGGGAAAGAATTTCCAGTAGAGCGTGTACACAAAGTCGGTATTGGCTACGAGTGGCAGCCTCTGGAAATAGTACGCGTTTGTGTAGGCATCGGACGAGGTGATCTGAAAATCGAACACATTGCTGTCGCCCGCGGGGATGGAAGTATCGGTAACATGCGTTTTGCTGGGGCTGATGGCGTTACCCGGCGGTTCGGTATACAGCGACCAGGCCGTTAATGGATCATCATCTAAGTTATTGTGCGCTCCGCCTTCCAGATAGTTAAAGTTATCCACCACCGTGCTGGTCGCAACGCCTGCCCCACTGGCATAAACCTTGTGCTGAAGTTGGAAGATCACATTTAAGGCGACAGTGAAAGGATTGGAGAGGGTAGTCACTGGCGTCCAGTTTTGCGCATCGGGTGAGGTTTCATAGTAAATCGTGCCACTCGCCTCTC
This sequence comes from Abditibacteriaceae bacterium, assembly GCA_019239895.1. Classification (GTDB taxonomy): domain Bacteria; phylum Armatimonadota; class Abditibacteriia; order Abditibacteriales; family Abditibacteriaceae; genus JAFAZH01. Next base: position 143,358 of record JAFAZH010000052.1, read on the forward strand.
GATAGGCCAGGTAACGATCAGTCGCCGGATTATAAGCAGCCGAGCCGACCCAATGGTAGGTGCCATTGAGGTAATAGCCACAGACAATGTTCGTGCCGCCAGTCTGGTCGTCTAACTTCATCTCCAGCGAATTCGTCCCTGCGGAAATCAAGGCATTAAAGAAGAAGACGCTCTTGCCTCCGACGCCACTATGCGAGACCACCTGGATGGACTGGCGGGAGCCAGTCAAAGCATAGCTGCTCAGACTCGTAGCAGTCGGTTGCGCAATGGTGTTGGCTGGAAGGCTTAACGTCAAATGACCTGAGCTTATAGTCGCGCTACCACTGCCTGAGACTAAACTCCAGTTCGTGGAGCTATCGAACTTGTCATAAAGTCGTGCAGCGGCGGAGGTCGGACTAAGGACTGTCGCTACAGTCACTCCGATAATCATGCTGGCAGTTGCCAGGGTTCGCCAAGACCTCATTGATTCCTCCTATTGGGAAACCTCTAAACACATCTGGATTTTAACCGCTTGAATCCCTCGCCAATGCACCCAGAGGAACTCAAGAGTTGCAGTTGTATGAACTATTTCCGATAAGATGCGACAAGAATAGCCTAGCGTCGGCCCGGCAGTAATATCTAAATAGGCGCACCTCCTGTAGAATGCGTTAAAGAGAGTAAGAGATTGTAGTGTTGTGACACGATCACAACACGCGGCTAATCATCAGTGTATTCATGTTCTGCTGTGACCTGGCCCTGCGGCGTGATAGTGACCAAAGTCCAGCCTTCTTTCTGCTTACCTTTGGGGATGCCCCAGGAAACGGGAGGCGTGGTGATACAGACCGTCTCACCCAATTGGTTTTGCAAGGGCCGATGCAGATGGCCCGTTAATACCGCAGTAACCTTACCGCGTTTGATTAGGTCTAAGAGCCTCTGTCGTGGCGCGGGTTCGATGTTCCAATATCCCCCACCCGCTTCATCGGCGGTCTTAAGAAATGGCGGATAGTGCATCAAGAGTACAGTCGGCAGAGTCGCAGGCTGTCCCAATTCTTTTTCCAGAAAATCCCACTGTTGCGCTTCCTGGGGCAAGCCGCTCCCTAAAAGGGAAGAATTAACAGCAATAACCCGGAGATGTGGTTGCTTGGACACATAAAATGAAGGGCCAAAGACGGCCTCATACTGTGCCAGCCGCTTCGCGGTGATGCCGCCTTCTTTACCGGGGATTATCTTGTCGCCGACATCATGATTGCCTGGCACCACCAGGCTTGGCACTTGGAAGCCTTGAATCTGAGTTTTGAAATCCGAAAATTGCTCCGCTAAACCGCCATCGGTTAGGTCTCCTGCAATCAACACGAGGTCGGGATGCGCCGCATTCACAGATGCTATCACTTTGTCTAACCGCCCCTTAAAGAGGGGTTTGTCTTCTTTGGTGCTGCGCGTGGTATGCGTATCAGAGAGTAACGCGATGTGGATGGTCGTGGAATTAATGGTTGGGGTGTTAGGCGCTACTGTCGTACCATCAGCGCGGGCGGCGATGGCTCCGGCCAGCAAAGGTAGGAGCAACGCTACCGCTCCTATCCATTTTGAGCTATTTGGCTTCATATTTGGTTGTGCCCCCACAGATCGTTATCGTTGCTGATAATTTTGTCGCGTGTAGACCACTTTACATGCCCGTCCAAGAAGAGCAGATTGGCACCACCTAAATGTCGGTAATCAATAAGACCCGTGTTTTTGGAGTACGCATAGCAACCTGCCGACAAGCCATGTGCGGCTAAAGGATCACTGATGCGAAGATAACCAGCCTGAAATGAGCTACAGCCCGCATTGCGGGCCGGGGAGCCTGTTGTGGCATCTTCCGAATCGGCGACGAAAAGCAACTCACTGGTGCGGGTAAAAGCGGGCAGTGGCAGCGGCTTGGTGGCGGCACTGGCACTATTTAAGACATGGAAATTCGCACCGTAAGTTGAACTGTTGGCGGAAGGGACGCCCATATCTTGGGCAAAGGATGGACAATACCAGAGGCCCCGCAGCTTAACATAGGGATCAAGCAGATTAGGCCAGTAATATCCTACGCCATTAATTGTATAAGAATACTGGGGCAGATGGTCATCGTAGTCTTGCGTATACTGCACAAAAGCCAGTCCAAGCTGTTTCAGGTTACTGCCGCACGAAGCCTTGCGCGCGTTCTCCCTTGCCCGGCTGAACACGGGAAATAAAATGGCTGCCAAAATTGCGATTATGGCAATGACCACAAGAAGTTCGATCAAGGTAAAACCTTGAGTTCTTCTAGGTGACCTACTGCTTGCACGGTGTCTAAACATATTTTCTCCTTTAAAGTGCTTTCCGTTCAATCTGTGGGAGACTTGGGTCACTACTGTCAGGCACGAGGACTTGCTGCATAAGTTGGCCAGTTCCTGCCAATAAGACCTATATTTTCACTACTCGGATAGTATAAGTATACCCACATTAAAAAAAGATTAAACATAATCCAGAAAAATTAACGTAAATTTAATTATTAAGCCTTGTAGTTAATAAACCTATCCCCCATTTCTGGGTTGGTAGAAAATAAAAATGCCAAATAATGGTACAGAGGAACACTTATTTTGAAAAGGAGTAAAGCTAACTGATACGAGGAAAAATTAAGGATAGGAGCCTATTTCATCTTCAAAGAGAGGGGTTATCTCGGTGACAGCCGGGACGCTTTCGCCACGCCGTTGACGATCTATACATTCGCGGCACAGTTTGATAATGGCGCTAACATCGTAACCCAATCGCTTCGCGGGAACAATGCTGGGAGTTAACCACGGAAAGTTAGCATGAGCGACTACGTCCATCTCCTGGGGCACGCGCACCCCCGCTGCGACCAACCCTCCTGTGGCAGACTCAACCAGGTTATCATCGGTAATGACAAGCGCATCGGGGCGTTCGTTTTGGCCAGGATGCATCATCAGATGGACGCAGTTACGAGCCAGGGCCGGGGCTTCCAATCCGATACCCTGGAGCCAGTAAATGTGCGATGTTAAGTGGCGAGCGGCAATCTCCTGCAATATAAAATCGTGGCGCACCTGAGCTATGTGAGGAGGGGTTATGAAGGCTACGCGCTTGCGACCACGGGCCACGACATAATCGAGGGCCTTGCAGATGAGGGTATCCGTATGAATAGTCAGAGCTGGCCAGCCGGGTTGAGGTTTACTTTTAACGGTCATGCGCGGCAGGTTAGACTCGCGCAAAACGGGTATATCTGGCACTTCACTCTGAGTTGCCACATAGATAACGCCAGCCAAGCGATGTTCGCGCACCTCACGCTCTAAATCATGATAATCCTCAGTATCGGTGTGTCCATCTATGCCATAGAAGGTGAAAAATCGGCAAGGGTGCGATTTCTCTAACTTACTGGCTTCATTGGATAAGGCAGTCCAGAACCGTAGCCAGCTTTCGTCGCCAGTTGGTTTCTTCTGAAAGGCTAAAGCGTAGCGATACAAATGAGGCGGATTCGGTACGACAAAAGAGCCTTTGCGGCGCGTGGCATCCACAAATCCATCTTCAATCAGCAGATTCATCGCCCGTTGCAAAGTCACTTTACTAACGTTGAAGGTCTCTTCCAACTCGTCCCGTTGCGGCAACTGACTTCCGGGAGCGAACTTGCCGCTGGCAATCTGCCCCCGCAATTCATTAGCGATCCAACTGTATTTATCCGAACCTCGATTCGTTTCTGGCGTGCTCATACTAATAAGTATACCTTAAAATCGAAAAGGTTAAACATAATAGTAAGGTTTTAGCCTGGAGTTAGAAGTTCTGCGGCTGCCTGTTTATTGATAACCCGACCTGTTTATTGATAACCCGACTTGATGTCGCTGCAAAACACGCTTTATAGAGAACGGAGGAAGCTTAGCACTGCTTGGTTAAACGCCGTCGGGTGTTCTAAGTTAGAAAGATGCCCGGCTTCATGAATCGTGATGAGCCATGCGCCTGTGATACCTTTTTGCAGGGTTTGCGCCATTGCCACGGGAGTGAGGGCATCCTCACTGCCAACGATGACCAGAGTTGGAACTTTGATTTCACTTAACCACACGCGCGCGTCGGGCCGATCTCGCAAGGCGCGAAGCGCATTGGCAATACCAGTGGGGGTTTGGGCTGCGCCCATTGTTACCACTTCTTCCATGATTAATGGTTGCTTCTCGCGCGTTGCAGCCGTCAGGAGATTGGGGGCCATTTGCTCCGCCACAGCCAAGGCCCCTTTAGATTCGGCTAGCTGAATCATTTCATCCCGTTTGGCCTTACCTTCTGCGGTATCCGGTTCGGCTCTGGTATCGGCCAGAATCAAGGCCCGCAAGCGCTGGGGATATTTGCGCGCCAAGGCTAAGGCCACGTAGCCACCCATTGACAAGCCAGCTAACGCTACAGGCTCCTGTATATTTAAGGCATCCAACAAAGCGACAATATCATCCGCCATTTGCTCAATAGAAGGGGTGCCTTCAAAAGCCGAGGTGCCACCAAAACCGCGTAAATCCGGCGCAAGCACGCGGTATTCCTTGCTGATGGCATCTATCTGAGGTTGCCACATAGCGCGGCAGAGCGGAAAGGCGTGGAGCAAAACGACTGGACTCCCCTGCCCGACATCTTCATATTTTATGGTCAATGCAGCCGATATTTTCGCTTCCATATAACCTCCTGCACCAAACATCGCTATCAGCAGTTTTAAGGTTCTTTGACAAGAATGCAAACACCATAGCCGGGAATGCTTATTGAGCCGTGATAAGTCTCGCCTGTCAGCAAATCTCTGTACTTCTCATCGGGTAAATTGACCGTCTTGGTTTCGGTACTGTGGTTTAAGATATACAACAGCGTCTCACCCTGCGGTGAGACTCGTGGCATAACCTCGACTTCTGCCGGTATATCGGACAAGGCCGAATGAATATCTTGGCGTTCGCAAATAGCCTGTAAGAAAGCCTGCAACGCTTCTGGATTGAGTGCTGTGGCGATATAATAAGCCTCGCCCTGACCGAATGAATTCACCGTGACAGCAGGTTCACCAGCATAAAAATCTTCGCCATACGTTGCGAGGATCGTGGCACCTTCGGCATGGATGCGATCACACAACAGATGGCAAGAGTGCGTTCCCGTCAACGTTTCATAGGGTGCATCAAAGACAACCTGATTGGTTTGTTGCGGCGTTAGGGCATCTATCTCTTCGGCCCAGATACCCAGCAATTTGCGCAGTGGCCCCGGATAGCCACCCAGATAAACTAAATCAGTCTCATCCACGATACCGCTAAAGAAGGTGGTCAGGAATGTGCCGCCCCGTTGGGTGAACTCTTCTAATTTTTCGGCAATGCCCGGCTTGACCATATAGAGAACGGGAGCAATAACCAAATCGTAATGCGATAAATCGGCCTCTGGCGAGACAATGTCAGTCGGAATGTGCAGGTTGTGTAACGCCGTAAAGAAAGCCTGGCACTGCGGCACATATTTTAAATCAATGGTGGGGCCAGCCGAATATTCGAGTGCCCACCAATTTTCCCAGTCGAACAGGATTGCCACCCGCGCCGCCACCCGCCCACCTATGGTTCGCGTCCCTAAGCTTTCCAACTCGCGCCCTAAAGCCGCGACTTCTTGAAACACACGGGGCTGGCTGGTGCCGACATGCTCTACTACCGCGCCATGAAACTTTTCTATCGCGCCCCGTGAACGCCGCCATTGAAAGTACATGACGGTATCAGCCCCATGTGCCATCGCCTGATACGACCATAGACGCATCACGCCAGGCCGTTTGAGGGCGTTATATGGCTGCCAATTCTGCTGCGAGGGCGTTTGCTCCATCAGCATAAAGGGCTGCCCTTCTTTTAAGCCGCGCATGAGGGAGTGGGCAAAGGCGATTTCGGCGGGCGCGGCACCTTTGCGGGGGTAAGAATCCCAGGATACAATGTCCATCTCCCGCGCCCAGCGGTGATAATCCAAGGGCTTGAAAGCGCCCATAAGATTCGTGGTGATAGGTATATCCGGTGTCACTTCGCGCAGCACTGTCGCTTCCGCTTTGAAGCAATCAAGGATGCTCTGTGACTGAAAGCGGTCATAATCAACCAGCATCCCTTGGAGGATGGTTTGGCCATTAGTTGTCGGTGTCTCAATCTGCGACCAATCGGTATAAGTGTGGCCCCAGAAGGCGGTGTACCAACGGCGATTCACTTCTTCGAGCGTGCCGTAGCGAGCTTGCAACCACTGCTGAAAAGCTTCCGCGCACAGGTCACAATAACAGTAGTTGCCATATTCATTGGAAATGTGCCAGACCGTCAGGGCTGGATGCTGGGCATAACGCTCCGCCAGACGCCGCGCTAAGGCCGTGGATAAACGCCGGAAGTTCGGCGAATGCGGACAGAAGGTATGGCGTCCGCCATGCTTGCGTCGCTGCCCGTTGCGTTCTACGCGCAACACGTCTGGATATTTCTGCTCCACCCACGCCGGAACTGAGGCCGTTGCGGTCGCCAGGCAAGCGGAGATGCCCCCGGTGTGTAAATTGTCAAGCAGGTGATTCAGCCATTCAAAGCGATAGGTGTCTTCGTCCGGTTGCAGATGCACCCAGCCAAAGACCGGCACAGTTGCCACATTGACGTGGGCTTCCTGCATCAAGGATACATCTTCATCCCAGACCGCTTCGGGCCATTGTTCGGGATTATAATCGCCGCCATGTAAGATGCGCGAGAAAAATGGTTCTGATTTCATGATGGGTTTATCTTGATGGGACGCTAACTCTGTTCGCTAATTTCATGCGCTATTTAAACGCTATAAAGAAAATAGCGTAAGTTTGCGCTGCGCAGCATGGCGTAACGAAGTTTCGCGTTCCATTATAAGACTCTAATAGTTATAAGACAGCTCCCTGCTCGCGCAATTTACTGCGTAGTTGCGAGCCTTTGATGTCACGCGGCAACAGATTCTTGCTGGCGCATTGAGCCGCCGCCAATCCTGCGGCTTGCCCCATCGCAAAGCAGGTGGGGGTTAAGCGCGTTGAAGCATGGCCCTCATGGGTGGCGGAGATGCACCGTCCAGCGACTATCACATTATCAAGTCCCTGTAGTAGCAGACAGCGGAAAGGGATTTCGTAATAGTCATCCGGTGCTTCGGATGTAATCAGACCAGCTCCCGTAGGGGCATGAATATCTACTGGATACGCCGAGCGTGCAATAGCATCTTCAAACTTGCTGCCGTTGACGACATCATTTTGATTGATGACATAGTCACCGAGGATGCGTCGTGTCTCACGCACGCCGATCTGTGTGGGAATCATGGAAATATAAGAGTCTTCAAAGCCAGCAATATTGCCCTTCATCCAATCGGCAATCGCCGTCACCTGACGCCGCCCTTCAATTTCGGCGGCAGTTAAATCAAAGGCATCCGCGCCATCTAATTGCGTCACGCGGCTGGTGTTGACATAGCATTCATCAGGTCGCACACCGCTAAAAAACAAAAGACGGTCACGCGGCACATTTAATTTTTCATTGACTTTACGCCACTCCGAAAAATAGCCACTGACTGCCGTTAACGGTTCGCCCCGCTTCAACTCATGGAACATCGTCTCGTGATGGAATTCGTCGGGGTTATCCAGGATATAACGACGTATTGGCTCCCATTGGACACCGCTCAAGCGAAAGTTCATGGTGAGGGGCTGGGTGATGAGTTGTCCGTCTTTGCGTTGCTCTTGCATCGGTGCGCCAGCACGCATAGCAATATCGGCATCGCCAGTGGCATCAATAAAAAATTTAGCAGGAATAAGCTGGCTGCCACTCTTATTCACCACACGCACTGCGGTTACGATGCCGTTGGTGGTCTGAACATCGGTAATGAAGGTGTGCAACATCAAATCCGCACCGCTTTCCACCAACATCCGCAACATCACCTGCTTGGTCAGGTCAGGGTCAAAGGGTGTCAGGCTATAAACAAAGCCGATGCTATCGCGCACATGCCCAATCGCGCCACCAATAGCCTGTAAGCGATCCACCAACTCCTGCCCTAACCCGGCGAGGACTTGCTCACCGTGTTTGTTATGAAACGACAGCCAGGGATGTACCATCGCCGCCGTCGAGCTACCACCAGGAAAACCATAACGCTCAATAACCAGCGTTTTCGCGCCATTGCGGGCCGCGCTGACCGCCGCCATCGTCCCGGTTGGGCCGCCACCGCAGACGACGACATCATATTGATCTAAAGTTGTAGGAGAAGCAGAAGCCACGCCAGAAGTATACATACTTAAGCCAGTCGTCAGGCTGATTTGCACCAACTGAATTAATCGTGTAAGCTAAACGGCATACATTGTGTAACCAACACTTTTATAGAAAGCTTAAATTCATGAAATCATTAGGTGAGACTCTCCGTGATGCCAGAATAGAAAAAAATATATCTTTACGCGCTCTAGCTGGCCAGATGGAAATAACACCATCTTATTTGAGCGATATTGAGAATGACCGACGTGTTCCAGCCGAAGATGTTTTGAGGACTCTCGCTAGCAATTTAGAAATAGAATTTGAAGATTTAATGGCATTGGCTGGGAGATTTGGGGAAAAAGCAGAACGGTATATGAAGAGTCAGCCTACTGCTGTGAAACTGTTTAGACGTATTTCGGAAGCTAATCTTGGCGAAGAGCAGTTACGTGAGATGATAAACGAGGTTAAGAAAAGAAATGAGCAGAAAGGAGAATAAGTGTTACCAGCACCATATATTCCTGAAGATCAAATTGAAAAGCTTATAGAGGATGAGTTAGAAAGGTCAGGTCTGAAGCCTCCCATCTTAAACCCAGTTTTGAACCTTGCCCAATTTATAGAGAGGCACCTTATGACCACCTTGGATGAATATGCAGAGTTACCCCAAGAAGTTATGGGTGAGGTATGCTTTGAATTTAACAAGAAACCACATATCAGCATAAATCGGGATTTGACAGAAAATGCTGATAATGGCGATTCGTTAGGTGTCTTAGGGAGGTTAAGAGCTACAATTGCCCATGAAGCCGGACACGTAATTCTACATAAATCCCTATTCTCTTTTGATGAAAAAGATCAAGTCTCACTGTTTAGTGGTGATCTGGAAAAAGATGTTCGTTGTTTTCACCGTTGCCTTAAACGAGATCTCCACCGCACGAGTGGTTCAATAGAAAGAGTCGAGATTCAGGCTAACATTGCTATGGCCGCGCTGTTGATGCCAAAATCACTCTTCATACCTCTGGCAAAACCTCTTCTTAAGAATGCTCAAAGGCATGGGGCATCTCACCCCAATTGCAAGCAAGCAGATGACATGGTTCATAAATTAGCCCAAGAATTCAGGGTATCACATCAAGCAGCACGCATTCGCCTTCAAAAACTTCAACTGCTACCTGGGCCACACTCATTAGAGATGTGGAAATAAAAAATTTTACCCCATGTGTTGACAAGTCGGCGAACGCGGCGTATAATGTGAACAGAGGAAGAAAAGGAGGCGATAAATTTAAGTTCCTTAGAATCGAGAAGTAGTAATCAGTTGTAAAATGTTGCACCACACGCCGTATATGAAACGCAGGTATAACAACACTATACAAATTGACTAGGAGACAAATTCAAATGGCAACTGAGATTAAGTGTATTAACAAGAGTGACCGGGCTAATCCCCATGAGCGCATTACGCACATTGGTGGTATGGAGAATGGTAGCCGTTGGCGAATGACTCAGTCCGAAGGAATAACTGTAACAGAGACCGCAAAGGCACGCGGCCAAGTTGCTTTTGTAGTTCGACGTGGCGGGTACTGCGTTAACGTAATCGTAGCTACCCACAATGGCAACAAGTATTTGAAGACCGAACCTGATGGGGTGCAGCCAGATAATCTGTTAGCTTTGCCGGAATGCCCTCGATATTAGATCGGAGTAGGCAAAAACAAAGAGCACACTGCATGAGTGTGCTCTTTGTTTTTGCGAATGGAGGCGCAGAGAATTGAACTCTGGTCCGCAAAGTGAACGACAACAGTATCTACAGGTTTAGTTGTGTTTTAGTTTAGGTACACGTCCCCGACACAACGACGGGAAAACGGGCACCGAGTCCGCATTTATGCCGTTACCGAAGTCGGGGCGAACGAACCGCTCTGGTAACATCCGTCTAAAGTGATACTCAATGCAGCCCGACGGACAAAATTGCAAAGAGCATGGTTGCTAATTAAGCAGCCAGAGCCAGGGGAGCCTGGTAAGTGTTGGCAATTGTGTTTTTGCCCCGTTTTACGAGTCTGAGCAACTCGACCTGCAACCGTTGCTTTCAGGCTCCACGTCGAAACCTGTCGCCCCCAGTTGTCTGATGTTAAAGACGTTCTCTATTGTAGCAAGTTCCTGAAGGAAACGGAATACAGGATGCAGGAAACAGAATATAAATAATCATCAGCTAAGCTGATCGCCTCCTGGCACGGAGGGCTTCCCATCCGATGGTTGCATACAGCAGTAAAATTGGCATGTTGGCGTCTCTAAAACGGGGGGAACCCCAAAAAATTAACGCCATCAACACCGTAGCCAGCAAGGTGCTATGGACAGCCCACCAGGGCATCGTGCAGTAACGGCGATGCCGCCAACAATGGATGAAGCCCACAATATAAAGCAGCAAGAATGGGGTGTAGCCGACAACTTGCAGAAAGACGTATTTCTTGTTGCCGGATTCTACATCGGGCAACCACAGACGAAGGAATTTATAAAAGCACAGCAGCGGCATAGAGGCCAAATTTTGGCGCACCCACGCAAAGCCAAGTTTCCACTCCATCTTATCATGTGCTACTTCGTCTGGTGTCGCTACAATGGCACTGCGCCCAGGAAGTTCTGTCGTGGAGATCCAACTGCCCAAATGAGGCAATTCTTTAAGCACCCGCGTATTGTTGGCTCCATAAAACGTTGAGCCGCCGTTCGTTGCCACCAGCGCCAGCTTATGATACACCGCGTAATTGCGAGCTGTCCAGGGTAAAACAACCATTAAGAATGACACTGTGAAAAGGATTCCGGCTGCCAAGACAGAACCCTTAGAGCTTCTGGCGGGTGCGCCGATCTTTAATGCTGGATGCGCCGCCGAATGCGGCATGATCTTGGTCTGCTGACGCCGTTGATGCAGGGTGAGCAGTCCCAGCAGTATAGGCAACAACAAAAGTGTAAAAGGTCGCGTCAGGGTGCCCCAACCCAGCGTCAGGCCACACAGGATTAACAGTTTGGACGATGGCTTTTTGAGGTAGCGAATGAAGAACCACAACCCTAACGCCATGCAGGGAATAAAGAGGTTTTCTGAGGCGAAGACCGTTGCATTATAAACACCGGGGAGGTAAACCACCGCCAGAGTTGTAGACAGGAGAGCTTGTCGTGCACTAAAGAGTTCACGGGCTAACAAATAAGTGAGCAGGCAACTAAGAGTCCCTAAGAGGCAGAAGGAGAGATAGGCCAGCACATAATTCTCCCCGGCGATAGCATAGATGATGGCTAAGAACAAGGGAAAACCGGGGGCACGAAATGCCGTGGGATGACCTACTGAGTGGGGAGAAATGGTCGGAGAATGCCCCCAAGTATACCCGAGCCCATGTGCGACTTGAAGCGCCAGCATATTAAATTCTATGCCATCCGCGCCCATTTCATCACCTGGCCCCGCATGGATGTCCCGCAAGGCCAGCACCGCACTAAAGCGAATTAAGAAGGCTACCAAAAGTAGCCATGTCAGTGTGGCTTTACGGCGAGAATACAGCGTACGCATTTTGTGTGGATTGTAGGATCGGTGAGGCCGGGGGCAAACCGAGAGTGAAGTCGCATCAAACAGAATACGGAAATTGCCGTTGGCAGATGCTGTTGAGTCTCTTAGATACGAGTTGTCTGTGAGACTCTTGGCGATTGATGTTACGCCGCTGCACTCTCTTTGAGTCGCTCTTGGTAGTTACGCTGATAATATTGCTGGTACTCCGCATCGGACTTGAGGGGACGCCACCATGCCTCATGCTCACGATACCACTTCACTGTCGCGGCCATGTTCACTTCAAAGTCGTGTGATGGCTGCCAGCCTAAGGCTTTGATCTTGTCACAGTTGAGAGCGTAACGACGATCATGACCGGGCCGGTCAGCAATGCGCCGTATGAGGGACTCTGGCTTATCTAAAAGGCGCAAGATGGTTTGGGTAATCTCGCGGTTGTTGCGCTCGTTGCCGCCCCCCACGTTATAGGCTTCGCCTGGCTCGCCTTTTTCCGCCGCTAAAAGGATGCCCCGGCAGTGGTCTTCGACAAAAAGCCAGTCGCGGCATTGGAGGCCATCGCCATACATCGGCAGGGCCAGATCATCTAGGGCATTGGTGACAAAAAGCGGCAACAGCTTTTCGGGATACTGGTAAGGGCCAAAGGTATTGGAACCGCGTGTGGTGATGATCGGCATGTCATGCGAGACAAAATAAGAGCGCGCGATCAGTTCGCCCCCCGCCTTAGAAGCCGAATAGGGAGAACGTGGCTCCAAGGGGTCGGTTTCGAGGCTATAACCTTCTGGCACATGGCCGTAGACTTCATCAGTGCTCACTTGCAGGAAACGCTTGATGCCGCGTCGTTTGGCTTCTTCCAGCAGCACATAAACGCCATAGACATCGGTTTGCACAAAGGCACCGGCATGTTCCGGGTCGCCCATCAGCGAGCGGTCAACATGCGATTCAGCCGCGAAGTTAAAGACCATCGTGCAGTCTTCCATTGCCTGGGCCACGGCTTTAGCGTCACAAATATCGCCCTGCACAAAGCGGAAGCGGGAATCATCCTGCACTTCGGCTAAATTCTCCAGCCGTCCGGCATAGGTGAGCTTATCAATGACAGTGACCTGCCACTCCGGGCGCTCGCGCAGCACAACGCGCACAAAGTTGCTGCCGATAAACCCTGCACCGCCAGTAACTAATATCTTTTCCATAGCTCTTCCGTTGATGGCTTATCCTTTAGGTATCTGTTGTATATCTGTAAATAGCTTAGCAAAATTACCGCTGCCCTGCCCTATCGCGCCCAGATACAGCGGAGGGCCGACTCATTTGACGCACGGGCATAATACTCCTATAATCCCTAAGACAAAGACACTTACTATGCACGAAATCTTAACAGCCCATTGCCGTGAAGCCGCCACTTTAGTGGCACGAGTAGAAACTTATTTGCCAACCATCGAGGCTATTGCAGAAGAAATAGTAAACTGCCTGCGCAATGGCGGCAAGCTGTTGACCTGCGGCAATGGCGGCTCAGCGGCGGAAGCGCAGCACTTTGCGGAAGAACTGGTGGGTCGCTACAAGCGCGAACGCCGCTCTTTGCCTGCGGTTTCCCTGGTGGCTGATGGGACGCTACTCACCTGCATCGTAAATGACTACGGAGCCGACGAAATCTTTGCGCGGCAGGTAGATGGCCTGGGCTGCTCCGGTGATGTATTAGTTGGCCTCTCCACCAGTGGCAACAGCGAAAATGTGCGTCGCGCGATGGAAAGAGCCAGGGCGCGAGGTCTCAAAACGGTGGCCTTATTAGGACGTGATGGTGGATTAACGGCTGGCTTAGCCGATTACGAGATTATTGTGGAGTCGGGCACTTCGGCGCGCATTCAAGAAGTGCATCTGCTCTTCATCCACTTGTTCTGTGAAGCTATTGATGAAGCGTTTGCTTAAAAGACAAGCCGGGGCTATAAAAGCCCCGGCAGGGAGACTAAAGCCGACCGTCCTTTGGACGGTACACGCATTAAAACGCTATCCTTGTGCGTCCAGAGGACGCTTGGCCAACGGCCTTCCTGCCGGGTCTTTTATAGCCCCGGCTTATATACCTCAGCTTCCACCCGCTGTTTCTTTAATATTCTGCACCGCCCGACTGACATTGCCGCCAGACGCATCTAAAGCGCGTTGTGCTGTTTCCTCATCTACCGATACTAACCGCATCACGAGCCGTTGTGCGCGATCTACCAACTTGCCGCAGGTCGGCTTCAGGTTTGTCATCAAATTGCCCTCAACACGGCCAATGCGCAGCATGACGCCAGTTGAGATCATGTTCAGCACCAATTTCTGCGCCGTGCCAGCTTTCATGCGTGTGGAGCCAGCAACGGCTTCCGGGCCAACTACTGGAGCGATGAGAACATCACAGTAGGGCTTGATAGCAGCATCGGGATTGACGGTGATGCCGCCCGTAAAAGCACCCGCCTCACGGGCATATTGCAATGCGCCAATGACATAAGGAGTCCGGCCCGAAGCAGCGATGCCAATCACGGCATCTGCCGCGCTTAAATCTCGCTCACGTAACGCGGTAGCGCCATCTTCCAGCACGTCTTCCGCCCCTTCTTGTGAGACGAACATCGCTTGAGGGCCACCCGCGATAATGCCTTGCACCAATTCTGGCGGCGTGCCAAAGGTTGGCGGGCATTCGCTGGCATCTACCACACCCAGACGACCGGACGTGCCCGCACCAATATAAAAGAGACGACCATCCTGTTCTAAAATACGCTGCGCCACCGCATCCACCACCGCCGCCACTTCATCTAAGACGAGACGCACGGCCAGAGCAACTTTCTGGTCTTCGTCATTGATGAGTTCTAGAGCTTCACGGGTGGGCAAACGTGATAGGTCAGCCGTTTGAGCATTAACCGCTTCAGTGGGAAGATGAGCTAAACTAGTCATGCAATGGAGTATAGCCAAGTCGCACGCGGCTGTTATCTGCCTTCGACTGTAATGATTTTCCCTTTGCCATTCTTTATGTCGAACGCGGTAGGGTTACTGGCAATGCACTGGGTGAGGTAGTGACTAACACCGCCATAGCCGCATAAGAACTCGTATTCTCCGTCTGGTAAATCAAAAGTTAGTTTGGTTTGCCGGGTCTGTTGCGGTTGTAACATAAAATGTTCTGGCAAGGTTTGGCCTTTGTCCATGCTCCAATACGGTCGTCCATTTTCATCGTCAGCACTTTGCCGAACTGCCCCACGGCCCGGCATTTCGACCCGCTGGCCTTTAAGCCACCCCCACTGCGGCGAGTCATTCCAGAAAGTCTGGTCTGTACATAAAGCAAATGATGGCCCATCAGATGAGCTAAATCTGGCAAACTTGCTGACTCGTTGCGTTAATAATGTTGGCGCAAGATCGTGGCTGTTAATCTCCAGTTCTTGTTGGCCTGTATTAACTATCTCAATGATAACACTTGGCTTTTCTCCATTCTTGAAAGCCGGAATTGTCTTGAGTTTCAGTCCTGGCTTATTCAGCCAATCTGGATTTGCAGGAGCCGACCCCATATAGACAAACTTACGGATCAGGGCGTCGCCGGGATTACGGGGCTGAAGTACGTCGGTGGCGTTTATTTGTATTGCCTGATTGCTATACGGGCGAAGTTGGCTTTTAACCTGCTCGGCAATATACATGAGAAAAACGCCATTGTATAAAGTGCAGCCATCCCATCTATCGAACACAACCACTCCATAATACGTGCCTGGGCCTAACAGACCACCATAGCTAACGCTTGAATTTAGAACTATTAAAAGGAAGAGGGAGAAAACTTTGTTAAACAGTTTCATAGTCATTCCTTTCGTATGCTACACAAGAAGCACTACATCTTCTCGATAGTTTCAATGCCCAGCAGGTTTAAGCCTTGCTTTAATACATTAGCAGTGAGTTCACATAAAGCCAACCGTGAAGAGCGTAATGGTTCTTCACTTTTGACCACCGGGCAAGCATCGTAAAAGGCCGTGAACTTTTGCGCTAATTCAAAGAGATAATCGGTAATGGCATTGAGCCGGTAATCGGACAAAGCTGTTTCAATAGCCAATGGAAACCGCAAGATAAATTTTGCCAGTTCTAATTCAGCCGGTTGCTCCAAATGCAGCGTTTCTAATTGTTGCACATCAGCCGCTATGCCTTCGGCTTGGGCACGGCGGAAGATGGAACGAATCCGCACATAAGCATATTCCAGATAAACGGCACTATTACCGGATAAGGCCAGAGATTTATCCCACGAAAAGATATAATCGGATGTGCGACTGGGTGCCAGGTCTGCATACTTGAGTGCTCCCAGGCCAATCACTCGCGCAATTTCCTGTTGCTTCTGAGCTTCTAAATCTGGATTCTTTTGACGCACGATCTCTAACGCACGTCGCTCCGCTTCTGCCATTAGGTCTTTCAGCTTAATAGCTTCTCCACTGCGCGAGCGAATGGGCTTGCCGTCATCGCCTAAAATAGTACCAAAGGTAATATGTCGCAATATTACATCTTTAAAACCCCAACGATGCGTAACGTTAAACAACTCTTGAAAGTGCAGGCTTTGACGAGCATCAACCACATAAATAATTTCATCAGGCTGCCATCGTTCCATACGATACTGCACGGTGGCTAAATCCGTTGTACTGTAAAGCGACGCGCCATCCTTCTTTTGAATAACCATGATCTTGTCACCAAGGTTCGCAGGTTCTTCAAAGCGGATAATGATGGCTCCTTCACTCTCGGTTGCGATACCGCGTTGGAGCAAGTCTTGCACAACTCCGGCTAATCTATCGTTATAGAAGCTTTCTCCTAAAGTCTCGTCACAATGGATGTCAAGCAAATCATAGATACGGTCGAACTCCACCTGGGATACGGCCCGGAGATGTTGCCAGATAGCCCGATTCTCAGGATCGCCTGCTTGCAGCTTGGCCGTTTCAAGGCGGGCCTCTTCTTGAATCTCTTTGTTCTGTTTTGATTCAGCCTCGACCAAGCGATAGAGCCGATCCATTTCATCTAAGGGGTCTCGCTGAAAGTTGGCTTCATCGCGATATTTCTTCCACCCAATGATAACTTTGCCGAAGCCGGTGCCCCAATCGCCGATGTGGTTGTCACTAATGACTGTATGCCCGGCGAAACGCAATAGCCTGGCAATGGCATCCCCAATAAACGTGGTGCGAATGTGGCCAATGTGCAACGACTTCGCAACATTGGGCGAAGGATAATCTACGATAACAGTCCGCTTATGATCCGTCTGTGGCACCCCAACGCGTGGGTCAGCTAAAGCTTGTGCCGCCATGCGCTGGATGAACTCACGTTTCAAGCGAAAGTTGATAAAACCAGGGCCAGCGATTTCTGGTGGCTCGCTGATGCCTGCGACATCAAGTTGAGCTACTATATTTTGTGCGAGCGCACGAGGATTGGTACGCTGCGCCTTAGCTAATGGCAATGCCCCATTGAACTGATAATCGCCAAATTGCGGATTGGCACACGGCACCACTTGCAGCACATCCGCTGCTACTTCCGATGAGGCACCTGCTAAAACGCTTTGTAAAGCGGTATTAACTTTTTCTTGTAATTGCTGTTGAACCGTTTGCATCATCATAATTTTGAGTTTTGAATGTTGAATTATGAGTTAGCTTACCTCCATTCAACACTCAAAACTCAGAACTCAAAATTGTCGTTAAATTACCACGCCTGGGCAAAGGAGGCGATTTCATCGCGCATGGTTTTTTCAATGCGCTTGGCTTCAGTCTCCGTTTTGGCCTCGCAGATCACGCGCACAAAAGGCTCGGTGCCCGAAGGTCGGATATGTGCCCAACTGGTAGTTTCGCCTTCGCGGGGCCACTCGAATTTCATGCCGTCGCGCTCGTCTATGCGGGCCGTCTTTTCTTTCGATTTAAGCCATGTCAGCAGCGTGCCCATCTTTTCCTTGGGGAAGTCCACCGTGCTCTTAATAATATGATAGTGTGGTAGTGAACGAGCAAGCTCCGCCGAAGTCTGGCCACTCGTCGCCAAAAATTCGAGGGTCAGGGCTAAGGCCGCTATGCCATCACGCCCATACTGAATATCGGGGATGATAACACCGCCATTGCCTTCGCCACCAATCACCGCGCCCACTTCTTTCATGCGCGAGCTAACGTTGATGTCACCCACCGGGGCACGATGCACCTGGCAGTCATATTGATGAGCGACCGTTTCCACTGCCATTGTGGTGCTGAGATTCGTCACCACCGGGCCTTGCTTGCGATTCTTGAGCACATGCGCCACGGCCCACACCAGGGAATAATCTTCACCGATAGGCTCCCCCTGATTTGTCACCATAGCGACCCGATCCGCATCGGCATCGTGCGCAAAGCCAATGTCCGCGCCGTGTTCCCACACCGCATCGCTCAGTTGCACGAGGTTCTCATTCAGCGGCTCCGGGTTGTGGGGAAAGATGCCAGAGAGGTCGCAATTAATCTTCGCCACCGAGCAGCCGAGGGCATCCAGCACAAGCGGCGAAATGGCGCTGCCCGCACCACAGCAGCCATCGAGCACCACATGAAAATGCTTCGACTTAATCAGGTCTACATTGACAAAACCTAAAATGCGATCCACATGGCGTTGCGTGGCCTCGTTATCCATTTCGACTGTGCCCATTTGATCCCAGTTGCCATAAGCAAAGTTCTTGGCGTTGTAAATGTCAATCACCTGGGTGCCCATTGCTTTATCGAGGTACATGCCGTTGGGCTGGAAGAACTTGAGGGCATTCCACTCCACCGGGTTATGCGAGGCGGTGATGCAAATCGCGCCATCAGCCTGGTGATAGGGAATCGCTAATTGTAGTGTGGGCGTGGCCACAATACCCAGATCAATAACGCGACAGCCGCTGCCGATAAGTCCTGCTAAAACCGCGTGCCGCATCATTTCTCCCGATGGGCGGGTGTCACGAGCTAAAAGCACAACGGGTTTAGCAATATCTTTACTTTTGAGCCAGGCTGCGTAAGCCTGCACAAAATCTAAAGCGTTGCCGGGCGAGAGCGCCGAACCAATAATGCCCCGAATACCCGACACGCTAATCATTAAAGCGGATGCATGGGATTGACTCACAATAATTTCTCCAAATGAACCATCACAGTTTAACTCAGTCTGTAATTACCTGTTTTCTCTTAGTGTTCCGTCTCACGCGCCCTGGCACAAGGGAGAACTCTTTATCACTGAAATTTTTGAACAATAACCCTATCCTGCCGTCATAGTAATTACACAAGCAGTAACAGATAGTGTTCTGTTGCTGTGAAGCAATTTTAACAAGTGAACGGGGTTGGAGAACCATGAGAAAAATCACAAAGCACACCGCCTTTCTGAAGCCTTTCGCTACTCTTGCTGCCATGAGCGCCGTCACCGTTGCCCCACTCATCGGAGGCAGCCAGGTGGCGCAAGCCGACCCGCCAAATCATGCTCCGGCCTACGGTTGGCGTGGGGATAACAATGACGATTATGATTACCGCAATGGAGATGACCGCGACCGCGATTATCCCTATAATGGCGGAGATGGTCGAGGCAACTCTGATCGAGATGGTTATGTTTATGGCGAGCGCAGCACTTTGCGTGGTACTGTCACCCGCGATCTCAAAGGCGATTACTTCGAGTTACGCGCCGATAATGGTCAAGTCTTCCGCGTCTTAGCCCGCAATGGTGAGCCGACTCGCTTAACGGCTAATGATCGAGTGCAACTATCTGGTTACTTCGACAACAATCTCTTTGTGGCCGATAACATCAACTTTCTGCGCGATTATGGTAACAATGGCAACTGGAATAATGGCTTGAGCCGGAAGGTCAACTTCCCCGGACGCGTTGTTGCTATCCGTTCTTACACCCGCTTGGTGGTGCGGGGTGATAACGGGCATGACTATGATGTCGAGATCAGCAAGGGCCTGAGTTCATCTATTCGCGTTGGTGACCGTGTGCGAGTTGCTGGTCGTGGCGAGGGTAACTGGGTGCAGGCTAACAGCGTGAAACGATAAGCTTAACTTTTTGTTTAGACAACTACATCCTCCCACGGGGCAGGTCGCTGCATAATGCAGCGACCTGCCTTTTGTTTTGCTATTGTTTTGCCTACGTTAGCTCAACCAACTCGGTATCAATGTGGGCCGCAATATCCTGCCAATCCTCAGCTTCCAGCCAGCCTCGACGCTCGCTCTCCTGGAATGCGCTTTTAGCTGCCAGCAATGCGGCGCGACGGGCTTTACTCGCCTGTTCCTCTTGGAGCACATCATGCTGTGGGTAGAGCGTTTGCATCGTTTCCTGTAATTGGTTAAGACGCTCCTGATAGTGCCGCAGCAGCGACTCGACGGTGGTGTTAGGGTAGCTATCTTGCTCCTTTAATTTGTCTAATTCTGCTATGGCCGCTTCGCAAGCCACAATTTCCCCAGCTAATCGGCGCTGCTCATCAGACACTTTATTTGCGGTCTGGGCCAGTCCTAATTGTCTCAATAACGCGCCAACAGTCAACCCTTGCAACAGTAAGGAAGCCAACACTACCCCGAAGGTGCAAGCCACCAGAATATCTCGATAGGGAAAGTTCTGATCTAAGCCCAGCACCAAAGCCATCGAAAGCGCCCCGCGCAAGCCACCCCACACCATAATGTGCTGCCAGGATAGGGGAATCTCACGACCCGGTTCTGTATTCATTCGATTGACCAGCCAGGACAGTGGATAAATGGCAGTCCGCCCCACTAAGACAATAATAATGGCTAAGAGAACCGCGCCAATTTTATCCGCCCATTGCACATACGAAACTTCAATGCCAATCAGCAAAAAAACAATGGAATTAACTACGAAGGAGGCGTATTCCCAGAAACTGCGCACGGCTAACCGTGTCCCCGGTGACATCGAATTTGGCATCCCGTAATTGCCAACGACCAGCCCGGCAGCCACCACCGCAATCACACCGGAGACATGCAGTGCTTCAGCCCCCAAATAAGCTCCGAATGCGACAACTGAGGTCAGAGTAATTTCCAGGAGGTGATCGTCCAGTGCGCAATGCACTCGTGAAGCGATCATGCCAATAGTAACCCCTAAGAGTGCGCCGCCAATCACCAGTTGGCAGAACTGGAGAATACTTCCCACAGGCGAAATGCCCTGCCCCATTCCCAGGGCCAGCATCACTGTAAAGAGAACGACTGCGACACCATCATTAAAGAGACTTTCTGCTTCTACCAGCAGAGTTAAACGCCTGCCTGCTCCCAGACGCTTAAAAATAGCGATAACCGAGATGGGGTCGGTCGCAGAAATGAGCGCACCGAAGAGCAGCCCCGTCGTCAAAGGCCAGTGCAGTAATCCGGCGGCCAGACTCCCCGCAATGAAAGTGGACAGAATTGTGCCGCCAAAAGTGTAGACAGTGATGGCTTTCCAGTTTCGCCGGAGGTGAACCAGCGGCAGTTGAATGGCCGACTCAAAGAGGAGCGGCGGCAGGAAGACGGAAAAAAGCAACTTCGGGTCGAGGTGGGTGTGTGGCAGCAGATGGGGGATGCCTACAATGAGGCCCGTCATCACAAGGGCTAATGCATAGGGAACTTGAACGCGACGCGCCACCAGCGCCACTAAAAAGGCGATCAGTATGAGCCAGAAATATTGTGTTGAAGTTAAAGCGTCATGACTCATGATTGTCAGTTGCAGTTACTCAAATTCTTTTACTCATCAGATCATCGGTTTGTTGTAATATCTCTTTAAATTTTAACCAGGATCATCTACAGTAGGAGCAGCAACAACCGGGATATAAATAGCAGAAGGCTCCCTTCATTGAAGGGAGCCTTCTGCTCAAGTTAAATTTAAAGTGGTTTACCGAACTACTGGACGGGGGCCAGCGATTGCTTTGTAAACGCCAATGACGATGCAAGCGCCAATCACGCCAAACAGCAGTTGAGTAAATCCAAAACCCGCTCCGCGTGCTGCGAAACCCAGCATGTTGGCTATAAAGCCACCAACGAATGCGCCCAGTAAACCTGCTACAATGTTCGCAATTGCACCCATCTGCGCATCGGTCTTCATGATCATGGAAGCGATCCAACCAATGAACGCTCCAGCCAGAATTGTGATAATCATTGTCAGTCACTCTCCTAAAAATTTAGGCGTCCCTTTTGATAAGAGATCGTCATGGTACAGGTATCGCAACTTGCGTGCCAATCGAGAGTTGGCACAGCATTTGAGCTATGAAGTGCGGGTAGATGTGAACTCGAATTCCATCTGAGTTTAGAGAAGGACAGTAAGAAAATGAGACCTAATGGTTCCAGCCGGACACCTTTCGATAACGACCTTGTAACCGATCCCGGAGCGCCGAAAGACACTCAACCTTTGCCAGCACAATCAGGACCAAGCGCACAACCGCTACGTCCCAGCCGTTTGCTGCCACCCCAACCAGGAAATACGCCCACACCAATGGCTGGAGCGACTCATAATGCGCCTGGCTCGCTCCCTAACATTGGGTCAGTCCCTCCGAACGTGCCGACAGGCGTGCCTAATGACACCTCGCGGTTATCTCTTAAGCGCACTCCACTTAGCACCATCATTGGATTTTCAATGGCGGGAGGAGCCTTGGCGGTACTTCTCATCTCCGCGTTCATCAGTCGCGCTGTGCATCGCACTTTAACCGTTGCCGATCATCCAGCAAATGGAGCCAATCCGAGTACTGTCACCATGCCCCCCTCAAATCCGGCCCCAATTCCGGCAACCGGTGCGACGAACCCACAGGGAACAGATACAACAGATACAAGTGTGGCGATGCCGGATAACCGAGCGTCTGCTACGAGTGATAATGACACAGCGCCCACGGTGACAACAAAGGTTAAGAAATCTGCCCACACTCACAAAAACGTTAGTCCATCTCAAAGCACACCCAGTGACCAGGCATTGGATGACACTTCACCGACAATTCAAGGTCAAGACAGGAGTGCAGCGTCAACTGATGCATCAGAGGATGCGCAAGATAACGCGAGCAGCGATACTGCCGCCAAGCCACGCATGGCTGCCGCGCCCCGGAATGATGATACCAACGATAACGATAGTGGCGCTGGGGACAGTCCAACTTCGGCATCAGAACGCTTTGTGCATAGCGGCACTGGATATGCCGTGACCCCGCCGCCCGGCTTTAAATTGGTCAAAAAGGGGCAGCGTACCATTTGGAGCGGGCCTGATGGCACAACTTTCCTGGTCGAAACTACGAACCGGCCAGGCCGCAGTCCCTTCGGTGATTGGCTGCGGCTTGATGCATCGCTGCGTAAGAAGTATGGGCTGCGTTACACCTCACGCGGCATTGAGCAAACGACTGTGGCAGGGCATCCGGCGGCGGTCTGGGATTTCGACTTGGTGACCGATAAAGGTACAGTGCGCAAAGTGGACATCGGTATTCATGCCAACGGTAAGGGCTATGCTCTGCTCGGTTCAGCACCTGCTGCCCAGTTTGACCAACTGCGCCCACAATTGGATCAAGCTATCAAATCGTTTGAAATAACCCAGCCGAGCGGTTCCACCCGTCGGCACCGGCATCGTCACGATGAGAGCAGCGATGAGAACCAGAGCAGTGACGGCGCTGATACAAATAGCAGCGAAAAGAGTAATTCATCCGCGGAAGACATGAGACCTGATATTGGTTACTAATCGGGCTAAGAATAATGCACCCATCGCTCATACGATGGGTGCATTTCTATTTAACTGTAGGCCATATGGCTTAATGGAAAACACAGGGCATGATACAATGTCTGGTGCTACTAACATTACCATTTTTACGCTAAAGGAATCACTATGCCAAACACGCTGCAGAGTTCTTAGCTACCTCGACTGAAAAAGCCGCCGCCGATTTGATAACGGCTCTACTCCGCTTGCCCGAAGACAAAAGAAATTGGAGTCCAGAGACGACATCCCGCACCGCCCAGGACATGGTCGCCGAATGCGCCATTCTTAATGGAAGCACCGCAGATGTTATAACAAATCGAACCTTTCCGGCTGATTTTGACTTCGCTGACTACGGACGCCAGAAAGCGGTGCTGGCGCAGCATGGGGACGCGGTGCAATCGCTTTTGCAAGAGAATACGGCCCGCGCCATCGCCGCGATACGCGCCGTGCCGGATGAAGATTTACAGGTTGAAGTGCAGATGCCCTGGGGGCCGATGGCTCTGGCGCAGATTATCTCCTATCCCTACTGGAATATGTCTTACCACGAGGGCCAGATTAACTATGTGGCGTCTATGCTGGGTTGTTTGGAGTGAACAGAATCCAGCCAGCGTGGACACTATCGGTATTGCGCCAGCAGCTTTAATTGGTTAAACCTGATGCGTTCCACCTGGCGTTTGAGAAATTAATAAATAACCAAGGATGAGTGCGGATGGCATACCGAATTGGGGTTCTGGAAGGCGATGGAGTCGGGCCTGAAGTTATCAGTTGGGGCGTCTCCATTTTAGAAGCAGCAGTGCGGCGGGGCGGCATTGAGCTTGAATTTGTTAAGGCATCCGTTGGCGGCACGACGTTTTTAGAAACCGGGAAGGTTCTACCCGACGAATCGCTGCAAACCCTGCGCGGCTGCCAGGCAATTTTGAAAGGGCCGATGGGCCGCCCGGATATTGAAGCGGGTGTGGTCGAGCGCGATGGTATCCTGGCGTTGCGCCAGCATTTCGGGCAATATGTCAACCTGCGTCCAGTCAAGCTGTTTCGCGGCCTCGAAGCTGCCTCCCCCCTCAAAGATGAGTTGCTCAAGCGCGGTGTAGATTTCGTCATCGTGCGCGAGAATTCTGAGGGTTTATATTCGCGCATGGGTGGTATCACCGAAACCTCCGCTACGGATATAAATCTTTTTAGTGAGCGAGGCGTGCGACGGATACTGGAATTTGCCTTTCAACTTGCGCAAAAGCGCAGCAATCATTTGGTGAGTGTGGATAAAGCGAACGTACTGTCCGCTTCACTCTTCTGGCGGCGCAAATTTGAAGCGATGGCCGAGGCGCATCCGCAAGTTAAATGCTCATCTCAATTAGTAGATTCCTTTTGCTTGCTCGTTTTGCAAGACCCATCGCCGCGCAAGTGGGATGTAGTAGTCACCGACAATATGTTCGGCGACATTATCGCCGATGAAGCTGCTGCTATCGTCGGCAGCCTGGGCATGAGTCCGTCCGCCAATATCAATCCCGGTGGCATCAGCATGGTTGAACCGGTGCATGGCTCTGCGCCCGACATTGCGGGTAAAGGCGTGGTTAATCCTCTGGCTACGATTTTGTCGTGTGCCCTCCTCTTGCGCCACTGCCTCGAACGCGACGATTTAGCGGGCGATGTCGAACATGCCGTGCAGCGGGCACTGGATGAAGGCTTGCGCACACCTGACATCGCCGCTGGTGGCCCAACCTGCACCACTGATGAACTGGCGGCGGCTGTGCTGCGCCATCTGTAACCAGCAGCGTAGACAGACCGCTTCCCAACCTCCCCTTTGTTAAGGAGGAGGAGTTACTTATTATGAGCGATATTTCATTAACCGACATTTCCCAGCTATTAATGATCGGAATCCCGGCAGATAATGATCTGTCTGCCATAGCCGAGTTGCAGCCGGGCGGTGTGGTGCTGATGGGGCGCAATGGCGGCACAGCGGCAGAAGTGCGCCGCCTCACACGACGTATTGAGGAAGCGTGTGACAACCCACCGTTGATTGCTGTAGACCAGGAGGGCGGGCGCGTCCAGCGG
This sequence comes from Abditibacteriaceae bacterium, assembly GCA_019239895.1. Lineage (GTDB taxonomy): Bacteria > Armatimonadota > Abditibacteriia > Abditibacteriales > Abditibacteriaceae > JAFAZH01. The sequence continues at coordinate 168,729 of JAFAZH010000052.1, forward strand.
TTGACGGCAACGGGATTTATGAAGATTCCGTCCATGCGTGAACTGGGGCAGGCGGGCGCGAACCAGGTAGGGATTGTAGCCGCCACCGTCGCCGCTGAGTTGCGCGGCGCGGGGATTACCTGCAATTTCGCCCCGGTGTGTGATGTGCCAGTTCACCCCGAAGATACGGTTATCGGCAACCGCGCCTTTAGCAGCGATACCATTCAAGCCTCATTGTTAGTGGCAGAATATATTCGCGGCGCGCAGCCGACCGTCATGTGTGTCGCCAAGCATTTTCCGGGGCATGGTGGCGTCGGTATTGACTCGCACCATGCCTTGCCAACCTTTGTTGGCACCCGCGATGAGTTGGATGCTACGCACTTACAGCCATTCCGTGCGGCCCAGGCGGCTGGCGTGGATGCGGTAATGGTTGGTCACATTGCGGTTCCCGCCGTGGATGACACCCAGGCACCAGCAACGTTATCGGCTCCCATTGTCACCGGTATTTTGCGGGAGCAAATGGATTTTCGTGGCCTGGTATTTACCGATGACCTGGAGATGAAAGCCCTTAACCAAGAAGACATTGGCTCCATTGCGGTACGCGCTTTAGCTGCCGGTTGCGATATGTTGCTGCTTTGCCACAGTTCAGAAAAGGCGCAAGTGGCGCGGGAAGCGATTTACCAGGCCGTAACAGATGGCACTCTTTCAACAGCACGGGTGCGGGATAGCCTGGAGAGAGTGCAGTGGGCCAAGCGAAAGTATGGACTAATCGCAAACAAGCCAGCATAGAATTTATCAAGCTCGCGCTTCTACCGCTTCAACTTCCCAAAACCTCAGCGCCGCTCCGACCAGACAAACTCGCCACCACCACCACCAACTCATTGGATTCAACCGGCTTAGGGATGTGCATCTGATAGCCTGCGGCTAAGACGCGGGTGCGGTCTTCGGTTCTGGCATAGGCGGTTAAGGCTGCCGCCGGAATGCGCCCACCACTTTCAGCAGGCAAAGCGCGGATTTTGCGAATGAGAGAATAGCCATCTTCGTTCGGCATTCCAATGTCACTCACTAAGACATCCGGTTTATCCCGCTGTAGAGCTTCTAAAGCCGCAGCCACGCTAGCTACTGCGATAACTTCAGCACTGCACTGTTGCAGCACCTGCGTAATCAACTGGCGGGCATCGTTTTCATCATCTACCACCAAAACGCGCAAGCCTTTTAACACCGGAGGACAATCGAAAGGAGCACTGGCGACCACTTCAGGCCGATCAGGTTCAACTTGCCCGTTGAGGGTGACTTCTGCCGGATGAACCGCCAGGAGCGGCAGGCACACGGTAAATTGTGATCCCGTCCCGGCTCCGGCGCTTCGGACGCTCACGGTGCCACCATGCAGTTCCACCAGGTGTTTGACAATGGAAAGCCCTAAACCTAAACCACCATGCGCGCGGGTGCTGCTGCTATCGGCCTGGCGGAAGCGGTCGAAGACATGCGGTAGAAATTCAGGGTTGATGCCTTGCCCGGTGTCGCTTACAACGATTTCCAGGTGTGAATCCACACGCTCTAAGTGAATTTCGACACGCCCGTTGCGTGGTGTAAATTTAATAGCGTTAGAGAGCAGATTCCAAATGACCTGTTGCAAACGAGTCGGATCGCCGGAAACGGGGCCAACCGAAAAATCAAGCACTGCTCGCAGTTGCACACCCTTGGCTTCTGCCGCCGGGCGCACCGCCGTCAGCGCCGATTCAATCAAAGGCACAAGGGTAACCGGACGTGATTCTAAATGCAGCTTGCCCGTTATGATACGCGAGACATCCAGAATATCTTCGACCAGTTGCGTCTGCACTCGCGTGTTGCGTTCAATAGTTTCCAGGGCTTGAGAAGTTGTCTCCGCATCAAGCTTGCCGCTGCGCAGTAACGAAACCCAGCCTAAAATCGCGTTGAGGGGCGTGCGCAACTCATGAGACAGCGTCGCCAGAAACTCATCTTTGGCACGACTGGCATCTTCGGCCACCTGGCGGGCTTGCTGGGCTGTATGATACAACAACGCATTATCCCCAGCCTGGGCTGCACTGCGTGCTAACTCTTCGGCTAACACTAAATCTTCCTGCTGGTAAGACCGCTTTGATTCCGTGGCAATAAACGTAATGATGCCTAAGACCCGCCCGCGCGTCAGGAGCGGCACGCACATATAAGATTTAAGGCCGATGCTCAACAAAAGCTCTAAATGGGCCTCATCTCGTGCGGAGGCTTTGAGCAGTTCTTCAGGTATATCAGACATTATCTCCGATTGTCCCGTGCGAGCAACGTGATATGACCCATAGGGCAGGTCAGTCCGCGCCGGGTAGCGCCGCTCCAAGTCTTGGGCCATCGCAATTTTTTCAGGGTCTTTGTGCGCGGTGGCAATACGTCGCAGCTTGCCGTTTTCCCAGATGTCTACGGCACACCAATCCGCGATGTGCGGAACAGCAAGCTGGGCGACTTGATTCAAAGTCAGTTCATAGTCTAAGGAAGACGTTAAAAGAGTAGTCGCCTCGGCCAGAAACCGTAGGGATTCCTCGGTGCGCTTGCGGTCATCAATATCTGTAGCGGTGCCAAACCATTTGACGATCTGGCCATTCTCGTCGCGCAATGGCTCGGCACGCCCCAGGTGCCAACGATAGGCCCCGTCACTAGCACGTTTAAGGCGGAATTCAATCTGATAGGGCTGACCAGTAGCGAGCGAAGGTTGCCATGTCTCAGCACCCCGCTGCACATCGTCAGGATGTAGTACCTGTTCCCAGATCGCGTCCTGTGATTCTTTCCCCGATAATCCGGTGTAATCGAACCATCGTTGGTTAAAATAATCCAAGTAACCGTCAGGACGCGCCGTCCACACGATCTGGGGTATGGATTCAGCGAGGAAGCGATAATTCTGTTCACTGGCCTGCGTTTGCAATTGCTCTCGCTTGATCGCCTCAAAGAGCCGGGCGTTGTCCATTGCGATAGCCGATTGCGCTGCTAATCCTTCAATAATTTGTTGAGTGCGTGCGGTAAAGACTCCGGCTTGCGAATGGGCGAAGAATAAGCCGCCAAGCACCTCGCCAGATCGGGAGACTATAGGCACTGCCAGGTAACTGCGCACCGGAAAGTCGCCCAGTGGCATTTTATTGAAAGGAATCTCTTTACCATACCGAGGATCAGTTGTCACATCGTCTAAGCGCACTATACCTTCACCTCTGAGGGTTGGCCCAACAAAGGAGGTGTTATGAGCCGAGGGGATATGCCCGAATCCCTCAGGGGGGTCGCCAGAGATGGCGTATATGGTATAGGTTCTATCGGTTGAATTCATGTTGTAGAAAACACCGAATTCGGCATCAGACAACTCCACTGCGGCATCCATGATCGCCTGAGCGAGCTTTTGAAGGTCTAATTCCGCCGCCAAGGTTTGCCCCACCCGATTAATCGTTTCCAGGTTTTCGGTTTCTTCTCTGAGGGCTGCCTCAGTGCGTTTCTGTTCCTTTAAATCTAAGATGAAAGCTACCGTTTCTTCCCGCTCTGGCCCTAAGAGCACAAAGCCGACTAAGACGGGAATATGGGTGCCATCCTTGCAGATATATTCCTTCTCATAGGGGGTGCAACTGCCTTTCTCCTTGGCCTCAGCAATTGCACGTTCATCCAAGTAAAAATATTCTCGTGGAGTTACATCCGTCCATCGCACTAAGCCAGCAGCGAAGTCTTCTCTGGTATAACCAATCATCTGAAGGAAGGCATCATTGGCGTAGGAAATACCACCATGCACATCGCCGAAGATAATCCCCATCAGGTTGGATTCGGCCAGGCTATGCAGGCGCATTTCGGTCTGCTGCAAAGTTGCTTCAACAAGCCGCTGCTCCGTGATGTCCTGGTGAATCAGCACGACTTCCCGCACTGCACCAGACTCATCTTTAACTGGACAAATGAAAGCCTCGACCCAACGGGGACGCCCGCCAGTATTGTCCAACGTTTCATCAGGTTCATAGCGAATGGCCGGGATCGGCGATGGCTCACCCGCAAAGGCTTTAAGAATATAAGGCATCACACCTTTATCTTTTAGCTGTTGATCTTGCAGCATGTTGTAACCTGCAATATCTTCCAATTTAACATTCCACAACTGCTCCCACGCTTGGTTGACACGGAGGGTATGACCATCAGGAGCCATAATCTGCAAGCTGTAGGGGAATTGCTCGAAGAGGGTGCGAAATCGGGTTTCCGACAGGCGCGAGACTTCCTCCGCGTGCTGCCGCTTGCGGCGCTCTTCTGTTTCCTTGATGGCACGTTGGACAGCGGGGGCTAAGCGAGCCAGTTTCTGCTTTAGGACGTAATCAGTCGCACCACTTTTAAGGGATTCAATCGCCAGGTCTTCGCCCATAGCCCCGGTGATGAAGATATACGGGACATCAGGACATTTCTCATGAGCCAGCGCCATCGCTTCCAGTCCGGTGAAGGCGGGCAAGCGATAGTCGGATAAGATGAGGTCGAAAGGGCACCCTTCCAGGGCGGCGACAAACTCATCACGCGATTCGGCTAACTGAATGTGGCAATCAATGCCTGCTTCCAGCAGTGTCCATGCGATTAATTTGGCATCGTCCGGGTTGTCTTCCAAATGCAGAATGCGGAGTGGAACTTCCATAAGGTTAAGAGTCTGATGCTTAAGATTTCTGGCGCAAGGCAGCGCGAATCGCAGTTTCCAAGGCCGGGCCACGAACATCCGTTGCGACAATTTTGCCATCCCGTCCGATCAGCAAATTGGTGGGAATCGCCATCACCCCATAGCGAGTGGCCAATGGCCCTTCAAATTTATGGCCGTCAAAAATCTGTCGCCAGGGCATCTTGAACTGCTTAATAAAATCATGCACATTAGCCTTCTCTTCATCCAGCGAAACGCCAATGACATCAAATCCGGCCCGCTTCCATTTGTTATAGGCATTGACCACGTTCGGGGTCTCTTCCAGGCACGGCATACACCACGTCGCCCAGAAATCTAATAAAACGACTTTGCCCTGATATTGGGCCAGGTTAATCGGCTTGCCAGTGAGATCAATGGCTTTAAAAGCAAAGGGCTTGCCCCCGACTTTCAACTGCGCGCTATGAGTCTGGGGGTGTTCCGGGTCGAGGGCTTTAGCGCCAGGGGGTGGAATAAAGGCGAAGGCGTTTTGCAGCACAGGGAAATCTGTTTTAAGCTCGCTGTGATTTTCGGTGATGGTTGCCGTCTGGCCCTCTAACATCATCTTGAACACGACGCGGCGCAACAGATGATCCGTTTTGCCAATCGCATACGTTATGTTGCCCTCAGCCTTGCCATTACTGAGAGTTGCTATCACGGTCGCAACCGGAACACCCCCGATACTGTCATCGCTGCCAACAGTTAAGGATTTCATCGAACCAGAATAGGGAATGAGGGGATCGAAACCGCCCGCTAAAGGGGCTAAACCGGGTGTAGTGTCGTTGATGTGCAACAGGATGCTAGTAATGGTCTCCGGCCCTGGTCGAACGGGAACTTTCAAGTAAGCTTTAGACTGATTGGAAACCGATACAAACATATTGGTGCCGTTCGATACCATCTTAGTCGTGGTCTTGGTATCGTTAACCGTTGCCACCACACGGTTTGGTTTCTGGTATAGAATGCGGACACGCAGCCCTTGCGGATTGGGATCGCTGGATGATTTAACCTGCATCAACCCGGAGTAAGACTTCAATTTCTTGTAAGTGTCAATCATCTGCTCCATCATCTGTCGCGCAGCCGCATCAATCTTGGCCGGGGTAGCCGTTGGTGCTGCTGGCGTGGCGGGAGATAAAGGGGGAGCGGCACCCCCACTTGGTATCGCTGGTGAAACAGCAGTACCGGGGGCTGGGTTAGTTGAACCGGGAGCGGTTATAGACGGTGCCGCTGGCTTGCTCTGAGCCAGGGTAGGCCGTACATAAAGTCCCATCGGCACTAAGGCGATGAGCGGTAAGGATGCTCGTTTGGCTAACGAGTATCGCATAAAACACAACATTTAGAATCTCCTGTAAACGTCAAAAAGTAAACCCCTAGATCAGACAGTGGGTGATCAATAGAAGACGGTAGATGCAATGGCAGAATAACGAGACTTAAGCTGCTACAGCAAGCTAAGTTTGACCTAGAGGCGCAGTTTTTATGCCGGAGGAATAAAGCGAAGCTTTGCCGGGAAGTGGCAGCATAATTAATGTTAGTTACCTGTGTCATTTGTCATTTCGAGTGGAGCGACGTGAGGAGCGGAGTCGAGAAATCTTGCTGTTGAACGGCATAGATGCTCTGCAAAGATTCCTCGGCTTCGCTGTGCGGAGTTTATCCTCGAACGCAGTGAAGGACTCGGAATGACACAACTACGCATAAGTAGCAGTTAAGATTAATTAACTTCCTAACTTGACGCCGTTTTGGCCAGTTCTTTTTCAATGGTAGGCGCTAAATCGTCACCAAAGAGATTAACCGCTGCGATGCGTCCATCGCGCCCAATGAGAAGCGTAAATGGAATGGCCGTCACTCCATACCGCCTGGGGATTGGCCCAGCCCAACCCTCGCCAGAACAGATTTGACGCCACGGCACGCTTTGATCTTTCAAGAACTGGTTAAGGTCGTCCCGGCTCTGATCTAAGGAGATGCCAACGACCTCAAACCCCTGGCTATTGTATTTGTTATACGCTTTGATAACGTCCGGCATTGAAGCCACGCATGGCCCACACCAAGTCGCCCAGAAATCTAATAGCACGACTTTGCCTTTATACTGCTCCAGAGAAACTGACTGACCTGCCAGGTCTTTCGCCGTGAACGGAAAGGGACGGGTGCCGACTGCCAGATGATGATCGTAGGATTGCTGCACAAAAGAATCAACGGGTTGCGCTCCGGTTGGTGGCGTGAAGTGAAAGGCCGCATCCGATAAAGTTGGATTCACTTTAATGTCTTTGTGGATAACTTCCCATTGGTTCGGCTTCCCCTCCGCTGTCCAGTCCGCACGCACTCCATGCAGCAGATGATCCTGCTGACCAATAGAGTAAGTCATGGACATTTCTTCCTCGTCTCCCATTTTGAGCACGACTGTATTGACCGGAAATCCATCCACCGTATCCGTTGGCCCACTGGAGAGCGATTTTAAGCGAGAACCGATAATATGCACGGGGTCATCCCCAAAAATAGTGGGATCAGCCGTTAGCCCAAGTTTTAACCCACTTTGCTCGAAGGTGTCGGTCACAGCCGGTATGTTCGGGGGTGCTGTGAATTTCATATAAGCAGAAGGAGCCGCGTCCAGACGACCATAAAGCATCTTGCCATTAGATACCGCCAGAATATGAATTTGGGGGTCTCCGATCAGCACCAGCAACTTGTTTGGCTTGGCCCAGGCAATACGCCCGTGCTGTGAGCCACTGGCATTCTTGAACTCAGTAGTGCTGGAATAGGAATTCATCTTCTGATAAGTGGACACCATCTGGGCCATCAACTGCTGCGCCCCCGCATCAATCTTTGCTGTGCTATTGGCAGGTGCTTCCGTCGGTGCCATTGCTACTGTGTTATCTGAGTTGTTCGATGCCGTATTCTGCGCTGTCTGGTGCTGGCATCCACCGATAATCAGAGCACAGGCAAACAATGCCCCGGCTCCCAGGGCACGATAATTCTTAATTCCAGTCAATGACATGCTTCTTCCTTTGCGGTAATCCGACCCACATGCTAAACAGCGCGTGCATCAAGCGACATGCACACGCTGCTCTTACATTCTAACATCAAACACGGCTTCAAATTTCTTGATCAAAGCGATAGAGCACTGCGTCAATTTCCTCTTCCGGTACATCACAGGGGCCAGCAATGCCATATAAATCCGCGAAGGAGCGTGGCTGTTTTTCATTGCTACTTTGTTCAACTTGCCTTTTTAAAATGGATAGCTGAGTTTCCAGAGACCGGATTTGAGATAGAAGCATGATGTTATCCATAGATACTTTAAACCCTTATCCCTCAGTTTATCTGGTAAGAGCCAAATACGAAAAGGAGGCGAACCCAAGGGTTCGCCTCCTCATAACATGAATTAACCTATGGATTGTCCACTTCATCTGGCTCTTCCGGCTGCAAGATTTTGGCAACGGCGGCCACTCTGTCGTTCTCGTTGAGACGGATGAGGCGCACGCCTTGAGCCACGCGGCCTGTCTCACGGATGTCATCAATACGCTGGCGGATGATGACACCTTTTTGCGTGATGACCAACAGTTCTTCGTTGGGCTTCACTACTTGCAGACTCACCAGTTCCCCGTTCTTATCGGTCACTTTAAGCGTGATAACGCCCGTGCCCCCGCGCGATTGAAAGCGGTAATCTTCGACTTCGCTCCGCTTGCCATAGCCCTGTTCACTAACCACCAACACTTGATCGTGGGGGTCGGCTACACCAGCGCCTACAATGTAATCCTTTTTATCCTTGAAGCGCATCCCGGTGACGCCCATCGAGTTGCGACCGGTGGGGCGTACATCCGACTCGTTGAAGCGGATGCTCATGCCGTGGCGCGAGGCCATCACAATTTCTTTCTTGCCGTTGGTCTCGAAGACATAACGCAACTCGTCTTTGCCGTCTAACTTAATGGCAATGATACCGCCCTGACGCCGCGTCGCATAGTCTTCCAGACTTGTCTTCTTCACTGTGCCTTCTTTGGTCACCATGAAGAGATAGCGGTCAGCCGAGAAGTCGTCAATGTTCAGCACAGCGGTAATCTGCTCACCGCGCTCGATTTGCAGCAGGTTCACAATCGGCGTGCCGCGCGATTGGCGGCTGGCACTGGGCACCTCATAAGCCTTTAATTGAAAGACCTGGCCGCGATTGGTGAAGAAGAGCAGAATGTGATGGGTGGTGCAAATAAACAGATGCTCGACTAAATCTTCTTCCTTCTTGGTCAGGCCAATGACGCCTTTGCCACCCCTGCCCTGGGTGCGATAGGTATCCATCGGCAGCTTCTTGATGTAACCATCGCGGGTGATGGTGACGATGACATCTTCCTCACTGATGAGGTCTTCAATCTTGATGTCTTGGGCTTCCTGGGGGCGAATCTGCGTGCGCCGCGCATCGCCATACTCTTTCTTAATGCGCGCCATGTCCTGCTTGATAATCTGGCGCACTTTGCGCACATCTTCAATGATGCCACGCAGCCGCTCGATGTCCTTGATTAACTCGGCATACTCCGTATCAATCTTCAAGCGGTCGAGTTGAGTTAGCTGGCCTAACTGCATACTCAGCACAGCCTGCGATTGCTCATCGGACAGGCCAAAGCGTTCTTTTAAGCGATTACGCGCTTCTTCCCGCGAGTTGCTGGCACGAATCAGGGCAATGACTTCATCAAGCGATGCCAGAATGGTGCGGAAACCTTCGAGGATATGCGCCCGCGCTTCGGCCTTGGCTAACTGGAAGCGGCTGCGACGGGTGATAACCGTCTGGCGATGCCCGATGAAAGCTTCAAGCGATTGCTTGAGATTCAGCACTTTGGGCTGTCCATCCACCAGGGCCAGGTTGATAATGCCAAACGAACTACGCAATGCCGTATGCTTATAAAGCAGATTTAGCACCACATGGGCGTTGGCTTCGCGCTTGAGTTCAACCACAATCCGCATCCCGGTGCGGTCGCTTTCATCGCGCAGATCACTGATACCTTCGATCTTGTGCTCGCGGTGCATCCGCGCAATGGTTTCCACTAGGGAGGCTTTGTTGACCTGATAAGGTAACTCCGTGATGAGGATCGCCTGCCGTCCTCCATCCATCGGCTCAATCGTGGCGCGTGCCTGCATAATGACGGAACCGCGTCCGGTGGTGTAAGCTTCGCGGATGCCTTTGGTGCCCAAAATCATACCCGCAGTCGGGAAGTCGGGGCCGTGGCAGACGGTCAGCAATTCATCCACCGTGGCGTCGGGATTATCAATCACCATTGACACAGCATCGCACACTTCGCCCAGGTTGTGGGGCGGAATGTTGGTTGCCATGCCGACCGCGATGCCCGCGCTGCCGTTGACCAGCATGTTGGGGTAAACAGCGGGCAGGACATGCGGCTCAGTCGAAGACTCGCTAAAGTTGGGCACGAAATCAACCGTGTCCATCTCAATATCGCGCAGTAACTCCATCGCCAACGGTGCAAGCCGCGCCTCGGTATAACGATAGGCCGCTGCCGCATCGCCGTCCACCGAGCCGAAGTTACCCTGCCCGTCCACGAGCGGATAGCGCATCGAAAAATCCTGCGCCATACGCACCAGGGCATCATACACCGACATATCACCATGCGGGTGATACTTCTTGAGCACTTCGCCCACCGCCGAAGCGCACTTCTCACGGCGATGATCAGGCGTCATACCCTGGTCAAACATCGCATACAAAATGCGCCGGTGCACCGGTTTCAGCCCATCTCGCGCATCCGGCAACGCGCGCCCCACAATCACGCTCATAGCGTAGCGGGTGTAACTCAAGCGCATCTCATCTTCGATACGCATTGGAATAATCTCGCGGGCAATCAATGACATAACTCTCCTAATATTCTCATTTCACAGTTTTAACATGAGGATAATCAAGTATCTTCGCGTCCACAGTAATCAACTCGCAATCATACACTCGCGCTGTTGCCACGATAATCTGGTCTGCTGGATCACGATGGAAGTCACCCGGTAATTGAGTGGATTCAATCGCAATTTGTGGCGTAAAATCTAACAATTGCACATGAGGTCGCGCCAGAGCCAAGCGAATCCACTCCTCGATAGGGCGTGAAAATGAAATGCGCTGAGCAGCGATGAGTTTAGAAACCTCCCAACAGGAGATTACACTGACACCTAAACCATTTTCTTTATTTGCTTCGAGTAGCTGCTTTTGCCTCGCTGAAAGGCGTATATTTTCATCAACCCACCATATCCAGATATGTGTGTCGAGCAAGATCATTGAAGAACTTCCCAATCTTCTATGGGCACTGCTGGCTCGAAGGGATCATCGTAATGCAAGACAGAACCTTTTAGTGGGTTTTCATTTGGTTCAGGTTCAGTTGTAACTGGTTCACTCTGTGTAGGAGGTTGTAAATGTGACCGTTCGTCCAGCAATTGACGCAACACTTGAAGGTCTTCCCAACTGAGCGGCTCAATCAAAGCTTGCAATTGATCTTTAGTCATTCAACAACCTCCGTTTAGCTTAAATATCCAAATCCGTGGCGGCATCCAGCAGCTTGGCGTTTTTCTCGATGAACTCTTTGCGCGGTTCGACGGCATCGCCCATGAGGATGGAGAAGATTTGGTCGGCTTCGGCGGCGTCTTCCAGGCCAACTTGCATCAGCAGGCGCTTGTCCGGCTCCATTGTGGTTGACCAGAGTTCTTCCGGGTTCATCTCGCCCAGACCCTTGTAGCGGCCCACTTCGCCGCGCGACTGCTGCAAGATTTTATCGCGCTCGCGGTCATTGTAGGCATAGAACAACTGCTTGCCTTTGCGCACCGAATAAAGCGGCGGCTTGGCGATGTACACATGGCCGCTTTCCACTAAGGGCCGCATATAGCGGAAGAGAAAGGTCAGCAACAGGGTGCGGATGTGGCTGCCGTCTACGTCGGCGTCGCACATGATGATTATGCGGTGGTAACGCAAACGCTGAATATCGAATTCTGAGCCAACTTTACCACCTCGCGCACTACGCTTATAGACACCATTGCCATTGGCCCCATTACCATTCGCGCCGTTGCCGTTGGCTCCATTGTTATGCCCATTGAGACCATCGCCATCCTCCAGGCTGGTGGATGTCATCGCTTCCAGGTCAAGTTTGCCCTGTTCCATTTCAGCAATGTCGTCGGCGATGTCGCTATAGTCCACACGCTCCGCGATACCAGTACCAAACGCCGTAATCATGGCGCGAATTTCTTCATTCGCCAGAATCTTATCGAGACGGTTCTTCTCCACGTTGATGATCTTACCGCGCAACGGCAGAATAGCCTGGAAGCGGCGGTCGCGGCCCTGCTTGGCGCTGCCGCCAGCGCTGTCGCCTTCGACGAGGAATATCTCGCACTCACGCGGGTCTTTTTCGGCGCAATCGGCCAGCTTACCAGGCAGAGAATCGCTTTCGAGAGCGTTCTTGCGCTTGATGAGGTCAGCCGCTTTCTTGGCCGCTTCACGCGCCTGTGCCGCCGTGATGCACTTCTGGATAATGCGAGTGGCCGTATTCGGATTCTCATCCAGATACTCAGCCAACCCTTCACCAACAATGGAGTTGACTGCGCCTTCCACAAACTGTGGCCCGGTCAGACGCTCTTTGGCCTGGCTGGAGAACATCGCGTTGGGCACCTTAACCGAGATGACGGCGGATAGCCCTTCGCGCACATCTTCACCGGTCAGATTGGCATCTTTTTCTTTGAGTTGACCCTTCTTGCGGGCATAGGAGTTAATGGCGCGGGTGAGGCCCGTTTTGAAGCCGGACTCGTGCAAGCCACCATGAATGTTGTGAATGGTGTTACCAAAGGCCACAATCGTATCATGATAGCCTTCGTTGTATTGGATGGCGACCTCGACTTCCACCCGCTCGTTCTGGCGCGTGAAATGAACCGCATGGCGATGCAGCGGCGTCTTGTTCTTGTTGAGATGCTCACAGAAAGCGGCCAGGCCACCCTTATTCTGATAAACCTCGATGGTGGCTGGCTCGACACGGTGATTTTCCAGGGTATATTTGCACTGCGGGATAAGGTAGCTTAATTCGCGGAGCCGTTTGGTAATAAGATCAACATCTAGTTCGTCGGTGGTAAAAATGGATGTATCGGCCTGATACGTTACCTTGGTGCCAGTGCCTTCGGCCCTGCCGATGACTTTGACATCGTATTGCGGAATACCTTTTTCATAACGCTGCTGATACAGCTTGCCATCACGCTTCACTTCCACTTCCACAAAAGTCGAGAGTGCGTTCACCACCGAGACACCAACTCCGTGCAGTCCGGCGGCGACTTTGTAGTTGCCCTCGTCGAACTTGCCGCCCGCGTGCAACTCGGTCATGACCAGTTCAAGAGCCGATTTGCCGGTCTTCGGGTGAATATCAACGGGAATGCCACGCCCATTATCTTCAATCGAGACAACGTTATCTGACAGCAAACGCACCACGATGTCATTGGCGTGCCCTCCCATCGCTTCGTCAGTGGCGTTATCCAGCACTTCACGGCAGAGGACGAAAAGCCCCAGGCGACCTACATCGCCAATATACATACCGGGACGATGGCGCACCGCTTCCAGACCTTCGAGCCAGGTAATATTCTCGGCTGTATAACCACCTTTTTGCGCCGACTTCTTGGCCGTATCAGACATAAAGTTCCTTTTCCTTTCCAAAATTCCCGCACTGCACTTCAACCCTCAAAAAGACACACTCCGGTCTTTGATAGCACCGCAAAAGGCAAGGAAAGCGGAGGGGATAATTCGACGTGAGGGATCGCTTTCACTGTATTTAATTATACCGAAATAGCGCAAAAATGTCAAAGACGTATATAAGGATAAGAGGGGGAGATTTTAAAACCTATGACAACAGGGGAAACTATGCAGATTTACGAGAGAGTTGGGGTTATTATGTAGAGGGAAGCCCCGCCCTCTGAGTAGCAGAAGAGTTTGTCATTCTGAGCAAAGCGAAGAATCTTGTAGGAGCCTCTTTAGAGTATTGCTCTATGGATACTGATAATAGATTCTTCGCTTTGCTCAGAATGACATGGCGCGGCTCTTGTCTGTGTTTCCGGTGATGCGTCTGCACCTTTAAAGCTTTTACACTTTGAAGAGGTTTATCGGGTCTTCGGCGGCTCAATGAACTGCAACACCGCCACCGCGTAAGGCTTGAGCGTGATAGTCTGGAATGGACTCTTGGGCAAGTCCTCGAAGCGCACGCCCTTTTGGGGGTCTTCCAGGATGCGGGTGCGCGCTGAGCGCAAGACGGGAAAGCCTCGGATAGCAATCTTTGCCGTTTGGTCTCTGTCAGTCGTATTGGCTAACAACAAATTGTGAGCGGTGGCGGTATTAGCGGCCACGGCGACAATATCACCCCGCGAGACACGCACCTCGACACGCTGGCTGCCAGCAGGCACAAAGGAGTTCCACATCCAGAGCACGTAATAAGCGGGATAAGCGCGTGAGCTTTCATCCAACAGGCCCCATTCTGGATTGCCAGCATCATTCTGAAAAATCTGGTCAGAAATCCGTGAGGCATTGCTCATGAAGGTGAGCCACCAGGCGGCTGACACCATCTGGGTGATGCGGCTATCCGTGGCTTCTCCACCGTCCGAACGGGCCGCGTTGAGGTTGCTCTGGGTGACAAAGATAGGAATATTACGCCAGCGCGAGTGGTCAAGAGCTGCCCCGGCCTCGTGCAGTGTTTTCACATCGCGTGCCATGCCATACAGAGAGGCCACGGACGGCTCCCCGGCCCATGCACCGTAATATTGCACGGAAAGGAAATCCAATCCCATTGTGCCCTTTAACAAGGCAGCCAGCGTATTAGCCCGGCCACTGCTGGCTGTGATGCCACCGACCAGATATTTTGGCGAAAGAGCTTTTAAAGCGGTGCGCGCCCCATTGTACAGCGCCACCGCACTGGCATCATCGGTGGCATCCAGTGCCGTTGGCAACTCGAAATAGCGCACAGCCTGGCTCCTGGCATTGACGGCACGAGCCGCTTGTACCGCAAATTGTGCATAAGCACGCCCATCTAACCCCCAGGCCGTAGGATTGGGCAATGCTACAAATGGCTCTGAACCAAGGGCGCGCACTTGAGTTACTGCATTGACGAGACGTGAGAAATCAAAGCCAGGGCGAGAAGAATCTATAAGTTCAACCAGCCCCCCCGCATCCAGGCGCACAAAGCGAGGCGTAAGCGTTTGTAACGCCCGCCGAAACTGGTCGCTTTGCGCCAGGGGAAATTCGCTGGTGCCCGACCCACCCGGCAATGTCGCGCCAATGGATACATTAGCCGAGGGCCGCACCTTGCCCAAAAAGCGCAGGTAATCTACATTAACCGCAACCGCACCCGTGTCATCCGGTGTATTGTTGCCAGTTTGAGTGGGCTGGGTTGGGGTGGCGGCTGTCACCTGTGGGATAGGAATCCCATTCCCTTCGACTTCCATCTGATCTACGGTGAAAAAACGTGAATTCCAGCTACCCCGCTGCACGAACTGCAACAGATACACGCCACTCAAGCGGGGCGGCAATGGCCCACGCGCACTGTGGAAGTCGGTTAAAGGAATGACGACTTTGCGCCAGTGCTTCACTGTCAGTTTGACGGGGGCCGGAAGTTTAGTCTTGAGATCAACGGGTAGCTCAAACACCTCTTCGTGTGGCGTGCCATCGGCTCCCTGATAGCGGCCTCGCAACACCAAGCCGACGCCAAGCTGTTCGCCACCTGCATTGAGCCAGAAGGTCAACCGTTGCGCACCGATTTGTGCCCAGCGTGCGCCATCCACGCGCAGAGAAGCGGAAGCCCAGGAGTTTTGAGCCGCTTTGAAAGCGAAAAGCCCTGCCCCTTTAGAGCCAGGCACCACACTGGAAGCGGGACGTGAGGGGGCTATATCCACTAGCAGCACATCCGCCGCCGGGTTATCAGTTTTTATCTTATCGTTGCGTGTCCATGCGCCGACGCCATTTTCAAAGTCATCGAGCACCAATTTGGTGGGGGCGGGAGCCGCTTGGACGCTAAAGCCCCCGGTATTGAGCAGCGTGACCATCGCTACAGCCAGTCGCTGCAACGAGAACCAACGGTTAACTTGCAATGCTACATCTCCTCTGTCAATATGAACTCGGAATCGTTGGGCTATTCTTCATCAAGACGCTTACCGAAAAGCGCGTTAGCCTGAAAAATTATAACTCTTTCTCAGCAGTTCGGGTTAGCTGGCTCTCTCCGGGCCACAGCCCGCCGTCCGGCATTAATTCCGCACATTACTTATTTTTCATAAAAATTTAACAGCACTGAGAGGACGCACGTTGAAGCAATCCAAGAAGCCCGGCAAGGCGAAGCACGACACAGGAAAGGCCAAGAAGTCCAAAGCGGCGGGCCGCAACAAGAACTCGCAGCACCTCCCGCCTCTCAGCGAGACCGACTCCACCTTCGCTCCGCTTGAAGAGGCAACAACGCGCCGCACCCGCCAAGAGCGGCGGCAGACCCATGCGGTACCGGGCAGTGCAGTGGAGGCTCCTACCTCCGCACTGCAAAGAGCCGCGCAGGAAACGGATGACTTCGCCTTACTCAATCAAACCGATTCGGCAGAAGTCGCCCAGCACTTTACACAAAGCGATACCTGGCGCATTTTTCGCATCATGTCAGAGTTTGTCCACGCCTTTGAAGTCTTGAGCAAAGTTGGCCCCGCCGTCGCCATTTTCGGCTCGGCCCGCCTTCCCGAATCAAGCCCCTACTATCAGGCCGCCTGTACTGTCAGTGAACGTTTAGCGCACGCGGGCTGGGCGATAATTACGGGCGGTGGCCCTGGCATCATGGAAGCGGCTAATCGTGGTGCCTACACGGCGGCCACGGCACTTAACGAGGACAAAATATCAGTCGGCCTGAACGTTGAATTACCCTTCGAGCAGCAGACGAACCGTTATGTGGATACCAAACTGCATTTCCACTACTTCTTTTGCCGTAAGATGAACTTTGTCAAATACACCTCGGCCTTCGTCATTTTTCCGGGCGGATTCGGCACGCTGGATGAATTATTTGAAGCGGTAACGCTGGTGCAGACACGTAAAGTGCAAAATTTCCCGGTGGTGCTCTTTGGTACCGAGTACTGGCAAGGTTTGCTGGAATGGATTCGCACCACCATGATCCCGCATGGTACTATTTTGCCGAGCGACCTGGAATTGCTGCGCCTGACCGATGACCCCGATGAAGTGGTGTGGTGGGTTTCCGAATACACCAAACAGCTTCGTCATCCTCTTGAACGCCGGGCCGAGCCTGTGTCGGTGGAAGTAGCACACCTTAATGGCACTCAGGAGGCGCAGCCCCGAAAGGTGCAGTCACGAAAGGCGCAGCCCCGCAGCCGTAAACGTTAGGCATAGAAATTACCAGGGCGCAAAGGCCACAAAGATATTTAAGGGCGGGCAGAGAAAGCCTTCGCCAACTGTTCAACATTGCGGCCAATATCAAACTGCTCTTCTACCCGTTGGCGTGCCGCCTGGCACATATTCAGGGTCTCCGCTTTGTCCTGAAATACCTGAAGCAGTGTTGCGGCCAGTGCCTCGGCATTTCCTGCTGGACACAAACGACCTGTGCTGGCATCTAAGAAATCGGTGATCCCCCCTGTGTTCGTAGAAACGAGAGGCAAGCCAGAGGCTGCCGCTTCCAGCAGCACGTTGGGCAGACCATCACGATCACCATCATGCGCGATGATAGCAGGCAATACAAAACAGTTGGCCTGCGCCATCGCTGCCCGCACCTCGGCCTGAGTTTGCGCACCCGTAAACGTAACTTGCTCTGCCAGCCCCAACACGTTTTTGCGGGCCACTAATTCTTGCTGTAGTGGGCCATCCCCGATAATGGTGGTTTGAAATTGGTGGCCTTGCCATTGCAAAACGGAAAGCGCATCTAACAGCACGCGAAAGCCCTTTTTCTCCACCAATCGCCCCACGCTCAAAAGCCGCATCTCATTATCCAGGGCAGGCACCTGAAAGTGATAGTGGGCCATGTCCAGACCATGTGGCACATAAAGAACTTTAGCAGCGAATTGTGGTGCTTCTTTTTGCAGAAACTGCTGGCCAACCCGCGTGCAGACAGCGGTAAACTGGGCTGCTTGCAACTTTTCTTTCAAGGACGCCCCTTCGACAAATAAATCTCTGGCGTGCCCGCTAAAACTCCACGGGAGACCAGCTTCTTGGGCCGTGCCCCATGCGATAAAGGCCGGATGGGAAGCCCATCCAGCATGAATGTGCTGCACTCCCCTCAGTTCAGCTTGCGCGCTACTCTGCCGCCACCAATCGGCCCCTATCTGGGTGAAGTAATGAGGCCGTGCTTTGATTGCTATTCGCTCAAGCGCACCTAACAAGCGTTTGCTCAAGGGGGATAAAGCTATTGGATAGGCACCTTCGCCCGCTTGTAAAGCGAAAATTTTAATGTCATACCCCTGCTGCCGCAGGGCCTCAATCTCACGGGCGATAAAAGTTTCCGTGAGAGAGGGGAAGGTATCGAGGATGTACGCGATCTTCATATTTGCAATTTAGACTCATAGCGGCTAAATGTGTGTAACGCAAGTGGCTATGGAGCTACCCGCGAATCAATTCGCGGGCTGCAAGGCCAAGTCCGCCTGCGCGGACTACGGCAGTCGCCGCAGGGCGACTTCGTTTTGCAGCCGGTGGTTTTAACCATTGGCCCAAGTAGCAACTTGAGTTATGTAGTTTTGGCCTCCCTCCCCTTCCCGTTGCAGGAAGGGGCCGGGGTTAGGTTCCTCCTCCCACGCTTCTATACACTTCCAAAGTCATCTCGGCATTATGACGCCAGGTAAAAGGGGTGGCATAGGCTCTGGCCTGCTGGCGCAGTTGATCTTGCAAACCAGGTTCGTGCAAAATACGTTGAATTTGCGCGGCAATAGATTTTGGGTCTTGCGGGTCACAGATTAAAGCCACTTTGTCTAAACCGGGCAAGTGCGCTTCGACACTCGTGACAACAGGCGTGCCACTGGCTAACGCTTCTAAAACTGGCATTCCAAAGCCTTCCGCCAGCGTAGGAAACACGAAAGCTTCGCTCATGGCATAGAGAATGGGCAAGTCGCGGCGGCGCACGTAACCGAGAGAGCAAATCGGGGCCGCTAACTTAGATTCACTAGTAGTAGCTTTGTCTGTGGTATTAGCCATGCCATTCGCCGATGCTCCTGTTAAATCTTTGAGTTCGTAACCCGTCCAGGCACGGGCACCGCCAACCACGACTAAAGGCACTGGCAGTTTGATGTGATCCAGCGCCCGCAGCACATTGCGCAAGTTTTTCTTCGGCTCGAAATTACCCACAAAAAGCAAGTATCGTTCAGGCAACGCGTAACGTGCCCGCACGTCTTCTTGAGTAGCCTTATTGTGTGCCTTGAAAAATAACGGTTCAACCCCTAATGGAATGACATGGGTGCGGGCGGCACTGGTTGGCACGCGTTGAGAGACCTCAGCTTTTATGGCTTCCGAAGGGACAATAATACCCCGCGCTCGTGCCAGACAGCGTTGCAGCAGTGCGCCATAGTGGACACGGTTTAACCGAGTGGCAAATTCCGGGTGGGTGAGGGCGATAAGGTCATAAACCGTTAGCACCGTAGGCACCGTAGCGAGTAGCGGCGCAATATAAGTGGGGGCGTGCAGGAGGGAACAGCCATCGCGTTTCAGTTGGCGCGGCAGTTGCGTTTGTTGCCAAAGCACGCGGCGGGCTTTGTGGTTGCCTTCAAAGGGCAAGCGCATCCAGCGCCAGCGCGAGTTAAAGCTGCTTAAATGGTCCTGGGGAGGGCCATCGTGGGGAATGTAAACCGTATAGGCATTTTCCTGGTCAATGGCGTGGAGTGCGCCCAACAGGTTCCAGAGCGCATACTCAACGCCCCCATAGCGGCCATAAAGGGCCGTGGCATCAATGCCAATATTCATCATGGTTTAGTATCATTGGAGCCATTTCTTGACCGCAAGTTCCCGGTCATGTTAGGCTTTTAATTATGAAACTCCTCTCTCGCCTTTTTACCGTGTGCCTGCTGCTGTGTGGTCTGGCTTACGGTTCCTATGCCTTTGGCAAGTATGTGCTGAGCACAAAATTGTTTGGCCAGTCGGTGACGCCTAATACCCGCAGTGGATTATCCACCACGCGCTCCCCTAAAGTTGCAGAGTCGGTGACACGCCAATTTAATTATCGTGGCGACAAGCCAAAAGTCGAGTTGCAAGTGCTGCCCGCTGAAGATGCAGGGCCTGGCCCGGAAAACGGTGAGCTTTCATCTACCCGGCACGCCACCGACACTGCTAATAACAATAGTCAAAACAGCAACAGTCAGAACCCTATCAATGGTACAGAGCCAGACAATACTACTAAGTCTGGTCGCCATCGCACTCGCAACATAGATGGTGGACTCGACTTCTGGAGCGATGATGAGACGCGCAACGGCTATGCGTATGATAAAGAACATTCGCGTCGCCGTCGCCGCCGTCGCCATCAGACGACTACAGCAGGCGTTACTGACGCTGGCACAGCACGCACCACCGATACCGGATCAAGTGCAACCGTCACGGGGGATGGCGGCTCATCCTCCGGCTCTGACAGCAGTGCTTACGGTTCCACCGAATCCTCTGGTGGCGAATCCTCTGGCTCTTCAGAATCCGCTTCCAGCGGTGACAGTGGTGGGGAGCATCGTGCGACCCGCCATCATCGCCGTGAGCGATCCCATGAAACGCATGAATCCCCAGTGCCGCGCCCCGAAGGTGAATCTTCACACTCCGAAAGTTCCGGGGGCAGTTCTGGCGGCTCATCGGGTGGCGGAGAATCGCCCGTGCCTCAGCCAGAATAAAGTGGCATAAATCGTTCAACAACTGTTATAGCAGTTCTTGTGCTGGAGTATGCGACTCTGGCATAAAGTCTGCTTACTCTGGCAGTGTATTGAAAACTTTTAATTGTGCTGCTTCCTTAACTAATGACGCGCAAAGGCGCTACTATGCTTGACCTCCAGGAGACAGTTAGCCCCGTTCGATTGGCGTTCCTGGCAGGCTACTGCACGTTTTGCGGGCGTCCCGTGGGTGAACACCATGTGGCAGGCTTAGGCGACCATCGTTTCACCTATCGCAATGACTGTCCATGCCTTGACTATGCCCAGGGCGTCATGGATGATGATGGCTCTTACTACTGGGAAAAGATAGAATTTCATCTCAGGCCCCAAAATGCCCGCACCATTGCCAATTGGCATAGCTGGCAGGATGGAGTAGATTATCCATCAGCCACGAATAGCGGGGGCGGGAATAAGTCAATGGATGAGGCCGAGAGTCAAACTGCCCAAGATGCCTTGCTCTATGCTGAAGCACAAAATATTCTAAACCAGTACGGTTAAGCACTGTGGAACCTCTTCCCCTCTCGCTCCCAATTCAATAAACGGCGAGAGCAACACGGAACGACACTAACATTGGTTCTGAGTCCCTCCTATTGTAACCTGATGTTTATGCACTTCAGACAATTTTATCGGGTCGTAAGCTTAGTGCGGTTTGTGGTTAGTATGATCCTATTTATGATCTTTTGTGCCTTTTGTTCCCACTACGTCCATCTGCTCAACGGTGCGCTGAAAGCAGGTTCCCATAACTAAGATTGGCCGCAATAGTAGAGCAATCAAGGACAAAGCTTGGCCACGCCCTTTCCCGCTCTGAACCAAAGACGAGGATTAGGTCATTTATTTAACATGGATTTATTAGCAGGTTTAAACTCGCCCCAACGCGAGGCTGTCACACACGTCAAGGGGCCACTTCTGATCTTTGCCGGTGCCGGGTCGGGCAAGACCCGCACCCTAACTCATCGCATCGCTTATTTGATCCGCGAGCATCGAGTTCCCCCCGGACGCATCCTGGCAGTCACCTTCACCAACAAAGCCGCTAAGGAAATGCGCGAGCGATTAACGCATCTGGTGGGTAATGATGCCAGTCGTATCTGGATGGGGACTTTTCACGCCATGTGTGCGCAAATGCTGCGCATCAATGGCGACCTCATCGGGATTGATCGGCGCTTCGTCATTTTTGACAACGATGACACGTTGCGGCTGATGAAAGAAATCCTCAAGGAAGCGGACATTGATACCAGCCGCTACCCACCCAGCCGGATTCTGCACCGCATCTCCGACGCCAAAAATAACCTGCGTAGCCCACAGGATGTGGAAAGCGTTGCCAGTTCACCGTATCAGCGAGTTTTAGCTCGCGTTTATACGCGTTATCAGGAGCGATTACAGGCAGCTCATGCCCTGGATTTCGACGACCTGTTGGGTGAAGCGGTACGTTTGCTGCGCGAAAGTGAAGAGGCCCGCCACTACTGGAGCGAGCGTTTCTTGCACGTCTTGATTGACGAGTTCCAAGATGTGAATATGGCGCAGTTCCGTTGGGCGCAAATGCTGGCCGAAAAGCACCGCAATATCTGTGTCGTGGGCGATGATGACCAGTCTATCTATGCCTGGCGCGGCGCAAATGTCAAGATTATTCTCGACTTCGAGGTCAGCTATCAGGATGCCACGGTAATTCACCTCGAACAAAACTATCGCTCCACGCAGAATATCCTAGACGCAGCACATGGCGTTATCTCGCAGAACATTGGGCGCAAGGCTAAACGACTGTGGACAGAAGTCGAGGGCGGTGCCACCTTAACGGTGCATGGTGCTATCAATGCTCAAGAAGAAGCCCTGTGGGTGGTGCGCAAGGTGCAATCGCTACAACGCCTGGGACACGAGCATTTATCGGATTTTGCCATTCTCTGTCGCGTCAATGCCCAGAGTCGTCCTTTTGAGGAAGCTTTTATGCGGGCGCGTGTACCACTCAAGTTAGTGGGCACCCAACGCTTTTATGACCGCAAGGAAGTCAAAGATTTAGTGGCTTATCTCAAGGTCATTTATAATGCCAATGATAGCGTCGCCCTGGCGCGTATTATCAATGTGCCGGGACGCGGCATCGGCGATGTGACGATTCAAAAGTTGCAGTGGCTGGCGGCGGAAAGTAATCGCTCGCTTTACGAAGTCATTCTGGATGCCGAAGCGGTCAATGCGTTAGGTCGCGCGGTGGCCGCTAAAATTGCCCCTCTGCGTAATCTGCTCAAGACCTTGCAGGAAGAAGCGCAAGTCAATAACACAGTCGCTGATTTAGTGCGTCTGGTGATTGACCGCACCGACTATCTTGAACACTTGCGCCGCGAAAGAACGGTAGACAGCATTGATCGCCAGGCGAACGTGCAAGAGTTCATCAACGCCGCCGAGCAGTTCGATATGCGGATGGACGAAATGGAGGAGCCGGAAGCAGCCGACGAAGAGGATCAGGAACTGCTGCGCACGGGGGATGCTGATCTTCCCGAAGGCATTAAGCGGCTGGGCACCTTTATGGAATCAGTGGCACTTGAAGGCGATGCCGAGGGCGGCACCGGAGCGGGCTCTAACGAAGCTGTCACCCTCATGACCCTGCATTCCGCTAAGGGGTTGGAGTTTCCCATCGTGTTTTTAGCCGGGATGGAACAAGGCTTGCTGCCCCATGCGCGTGCTTTGTGGGGGGAACAGGCTGGGGAAGAGGAACTGGAAGAGGAACGTCGGCTTTGCTACGTTGGGCTAACCCGCGCCCAGCAACAAGTCTTCCTGACTTTTGCCGCCCAGCGCACTCTTCAGGGCCGCACCGAATCCACGCAGCCTTCACAGTTTCTGGATGAGATTCCAAGCCACCTGGTGGAGCGGGCTGGCCTCGCCGCAGCGAATGCGCCCAGTGCCTATGATGTAGCGACCTCCTGGAACCGTCCCGGAGTCAGCTCGACGTTTCGCCCGGCTGGTGTTGCCGCTTCGAGCAGTGCTGAACCGCCCAAGTTCAGTATTGGGGATCGCCTGCGCCATCCGACCTTTGGTGAGGGCTTAGTGGTCAATGCTTCACCTTCGGGGGGGGCAGGCGAATGGGTCGAAGTGGCCTTTCTTAATAGCGAGACGGGCAAGAAGAAACTAGTGGTCGCTTACGCGCCGTTGGAGAAGGTGTAACGCTGCAAATCAATCACGGCGCGCATTCTGCTCTAATCTGGGGGAGATAGGTTGTAGAGACGCGATTAATCGCGTCTCTACCCGACAGTTGCGTTTCGACTCAAGGCGCACTATAACTATTGAGACAGTATTTAGCAAAACCTAGAACATCGCAGAATTCAGGGCGATGAAGGGCACACGGAGCATATATGGCCAGAGAGCGCGTTGCGACGGGCATAGAAGGTTTGGACGAAATGTTAAAGGGTGGCTTGCCCCAGGGCAAGAGCTATCTGATTTCCGGGGAGCCGGGCACGGGCAAGACGACCTTTTCGGCCCAGTATATTCTCCAGGGCATTCGCAATGGTGAAAACGGCGTCTTTATCTCGATTGACGAGAAACCGACCCACGTTGTGGAAGATGCCGAAAGCCTCGGCTGGGATTTGCGCACTCCTGTCGAGGAAGGCAAGTTGACGCTACTGGATGTTTCTCCTTACTTCAACTGGGTGCGCTATGGCAAGACAAATACCATTGATACCAATGAAGTGATTCAGGATTTATCCAAACAGATTCGGCGCATTAATGCGAAACGCCTGGTCTTCGACTCGGTGGTGCCCTTGGTGCTGCACCGCGAGCGCGTCCACGATGTGCAGGAATTCATCCGTAACCTCGTCTTTAGCATTGACGATAACCTGGGCTGCACGACCTTAATGACTTCCCATGTCTGGCCCGGTCAGTTAGGGTTAGCAGGCGTTGGTATCGAGGAATATCTCGTCAGCGGCATTATTGGGCTACGCCTGGAAAAAACAGGCAACAAATTCGAGCGTAAGATTTTCGTGCGCAAAATGCGCGGTACGCCTATAGACCTATCAGAGCATACCTTTGAGATTATGCATGATCGAGGGATTGTCATACGCCCCTACGTTTAATTCATGATTTCGGTATCTCGAATAAACTATAGCCGTGGGCATTCGCCTGCGGCTATAAATTTGTGTGCCGTGTGCTGCCCCATACCGTTGCTTCTGCTTATGGATTATCCATCTCTATGACCAGTCCCTGGCCTTCCCTACTCCTGGCGACTCTGGCAGCCGGTTCGCTGGTTGTAGGCTCAGCGTTGCCCATTCTGCGTACGCGATTCTTCGAGCAGCGGCTGTCGCTATTAATCGGGTTTTCGGCGGGGCTTATGCTGGCGACTGCCATGCTGGAACTTTTCCCTGAAGCCCTGGAAGCTGATTCGCAACGCGCCATGTGGGGTGGCAGTCTCGGTTTCCTCTCGCTCTATGTAGCGGAGCGACTGACACACTTCCACGCCTGCCGCCATCGCCTCTGCGAGACCGAAACCGCTGGCGCTCTTGAAGGCAGCCTGGAAAATATTGAATGGGCCGTTGCGGAAATAGAAGACACGCATCAGCACGCCTCGCAAGCCACATTGCACACCCATCATGGCCATGACGCTCACGTTCACCATACGCATAGCCATCACTCCGAGCATACCCCGGCCCCGCGTCATCACGCCCATACTGACACAATGGCCCTAGTGGGGATGTCTATTCACAATTTTTCTGATGGTTTAACGACCGCCGCCGCTTTCGCCGTGTCGCGCACCGTTGGCCTCGTTGTAGTGTTGGCAATCATGATTCATCAAACCGCCGCCGGGCTAAGCCTGGGGGCGATTCTCTTACGCGCCGGACGCCATCGCCGCCGTGTCCTGCTTTCCACCACCATCGTAGCCTCCTTTATCATCTGGGGTGCCCTCGCCTATCATTTCGCAGCCGTCGGCAACAGCATGAAGGGGATTATTTTGGGCATCGCTGGCGGCAGCTTTTTTTATGTCGCCGCGTGCGACCTACTCCCCGAAGCCCACGCTGAAGACGAAGGCTGGAACGTAACCGCCATGACCCTTATTGGCTACGGCTTCGCCCTTGGCGTTAAGGTGCTGTTTGGATAGCTCAAGCACCAAGGGTGTTGGAGGTCAGACATTTTTATGGAGCGTGGGAGTTTGGCTCCGTCCCCTATCGCTAACGGAAACTGTTGAGCATACGGTCATTGTGCGAATCATGATGTAGCTACAATAAAATAACTCAACTTGCTACCATAAGCCTCTGATTGAAACGAGGGCTGTAAAGCGAAGTTGCCCCCGTGACTGCCGTAGTCCGCGTCGGCGGACTTCGTCTTGCGGTCTGCGAATTTATTCGCTGGTTGATTCGCCCATAGCTTGGTAGCAACTTAAGGTGGAATAACAAAAACGACCGGGATATTAATATCCCGGTCGTTTGAGATCAAGTTGAATTACATCATTTAAAACTCAGGCGTTACTTCTTGCTGCCGCCTTTGGCACCACCCTTAGCGCCACCGGAGCTACCTTTCGCGCCGCCCTTTGAGCCACCTTTAGCGGCGCTCTGAGCGCCACCCTTGGCCCCGCCTTTTGAACCACCCTTGCCGCCACCAACAGCTTCTTTAAAAGCTGAACTGGGTGTAAAACGGGCCACAGTGCGGGCCGCAATCTTGAGTGGTGCGCCAGTTTGTGGGTTGCGTGCGGTGCGGGCGGCGCGGGCACTGGTGCGAAACGTGCCGAAACCAGCGATGCGCACTTCGCCACCACTGGAGAGTGCCCGGATAATTGCGTCTTCGTAAGCCCGCACGACTTGATCCGCCTTCGACTGCGGTAAGTCGGCTAATGCCGCGACTTCGCTAACGATGTCGCCACGACTTAATGGTGCTGCTTTGCTGCCTTTGTTACCGGATGCTGCCATACCGATTAACCCCCTGGAAATTTAACGTCTCAACAACGGTGTGACCGTTTGTCTAACCACGTCGTATAGACCAAGGTGAAAGGTGCCATACACGCTCAACGAGAACGACGACTCCTCATTAAGCATCCTGGTAGACAAACCTCGCACCGCTGTTTGCAATGTCCATGCCCTACTACATTGATAACGGCGTTATTTATCACGACTTTGCGACTTTGCTAACTATTTACTACAACGATTGACTATTCACTGCAACCCTGGCGGCGCATTAGCTCCGTCACCGCCACACGCGGATCGCGTCCCTCGAAAAGAATCGCCCCAACTTGCTCGGTTATCGGTAGCTCAATGCCCGTTTCCTGGGACAGGCGCAAGGCGGCTCTTGTGGTATGCACACCTTCAGCGACCTGGGCCACATCATGCTGTGCTTCTTTCAGGCTCTCGCCACTGGCCAGGTAGCAACCAAGCGTGCGATTGCGCGAATGGGGTGAAGCGCAAGTAGCGAACAAATCACCGATACCGCTTAAGCCAAAGAGCGTCCCCTCCTGCGCTCCCAGAGCCACCGCTAAACGCGTCATTTCGCGCCAGGCACGAGTGATGAGAGCGGCCTTGGAATTATCTCCGAAACCTAACCCATCGCAAATACCAGCAGCGATGGCGACCACATTTTTCAGGGCACCACCTAACTCAACCCCGATCAGGTCGGTATTGGTGTAGACCCGAAATGATGGTGTTGAAAACAGTTGTTGCGCCGCTGCCGCCGCACCTGCTGCTTGGGAAGCGACCACTGTGGAAGTCGGCACGCCAGCGATAATTTCTTTGGCCAGGTTCGGGCCACTTAAAGCGACATAACGCTCTGGCGGCAGGGCGGCTCGTTGTGCCCAAAGCTGCGCCGGGCGCAAACCACTTTCCGAGTGCAACCCTTTGGTGCCACTAATCACAATCGCCTGTGACGGCAGCTTAGTTTGCAATGTAGTGGCCAAAGCAGGTACAGCATTACACGGCACAGCAGCTACAACCCACGCTGCGTCTTGCAGCACCGCTTCTAAATCGGCGTTAACAACGACATTTTGTAGAGATGCACCCGGCAGATATTTAACATTTTCTTGAGCCTGGGTCAAGCTACTGGCGACCTCTGCACTGCGCGCCCATAGACGCGTGGTGAGGCCATTATGACTGGCGAGAAACGCCAGGGCCGTGCCCCAACTTCCAGCCCCTAAAACGGCCACGATGTCTTGCTTCGCTTGCCTCATGAGCCAGTGACAGTTTCTCCTCTGGTCTCAACGACGTTTGCCCGTTCGGTCGTGGGCTGCGCATCCGCTTTTACGGTCTTATTGGCACCTAATCGTGGTTCCGTGCCTGCTAAAATACGCTTAATATTAGGGATGTGCTTTAAGAACGCTACTGTGCTAATTAAGGTCATAACAACCAATGAAGGCAATGGCACCGCAGCCAACCAGTAAGCTACAGGTATCGCTAAACAAGCCGCCACCGAGCCTGCGGAAATCATCCGAGTCATTAGCACCACGACGCCCCATAGCGCAAAGCAGGAGAGGGCCGGTTTGGTTGCCAGACCCAAAGCTGCTCCCAACCCGGTGGCTATACCTTTACCGCCTTTGAAGTTGAGGAAAATTGAAAAGGTGTGCCCCAGCACTGCGATCAGCGCGCACAGGGCAATACTTGTGTTATCGGTTGGCCCCAGTAGCATACGCGCCAGCCAAGGAGCAGCAAAACCCTTCAAGACATCCAACAAAAAAACGGTGAGACCTGCCGCTGGCCCTAAAGCACGATAAACATTGGTTGTGCCGATATTACCGGAACCCACCGAGCGCACATCAATACCGCGCAGCTTACCCGCAATAACACCAAATGGTATCGCGCCACAGAGATAGCACAAGAGAAAGACAAGAATTCGTGTCATGAATTAGAGAGCTAACGAGTAAATTGGCGGTAGGAGGGCCTGCGAATAGCAGCCCCCATAGAAGTTAATTACTTAATGCCGAGCGATACCTTTTTGATACAATAACCTGTTGAGCCAATCCTCTGGTTAATAGAAACCGAAACCGTTCTTAGATTTAGGCCACTTGATTTGCACCGGGCATCCGTAGGTGCGCAGTTGAGTGTGCCGACCTCTACGGTTAGCGATGCTGTAAATCATCTGCTCCGTCACATTACGATAGGTCTCCCGATAGTAATGAGCTGGATTAAGGTCATTTGCTGCGC
Organism: Abditibacteriaceae bacterium; assembly: GCA_019239895.1. Taxonomy (GTDB): domain Bacteria; phylum Armatimonadota; class Abditibacteriia; order Abditibacteriales; family Abditibacteriaceae; genus JAFAZH01. Next base: position 197,313 of record JAFAZH010000052.1, read on the forward strand.
CATTATTGTTCTCATAGATAAATATAGCTTTATCTCGATTATAGCTATATTTGAGAAGGTGCCAGTAGATATCAATTTTACTATTGGAATCCCAACGCACAGTCACTTGTTTGCTATACGGATGACGTATCAACTCCTCGGACAACCGTTGCATGGCTAGAGGTTGCTTATCGGTTGGCTTCTCCCACCCATCAGCGACTGCATGAAAACTACCAGGAGGATACGGGACCACATCAACATCAATAACAGGCCAAGGCCAACCAGTGCGGTGATATAAAGTCACGCCTCTCAATACTAACACCACCAGGAGCAGTGCCGAGAGAAGAATTAGCTCTTGCCTTTTCATCCGACCCCGCATCATGATTGAATAAAACTTACAATTCCTAGTGTAGGTTCTCTTGCCGCGAATCAATCCGCGGACTTACTCTTCATCCCCATCGTCACCATCATCTACGACATCATTGCCTGCCAGGGCCGCTTCACGCTTGGCGCGCAGGCGTTCTTCTTTCGTGCGCTCGCCACTACCCTTGCGGAGTTCAATCCTCAATGGCACCCCGCGAAATGGAAAGCGGGCGCGAATCACATTCTCCAGATGGCGCACATAGGAAAAATGCACCAGTTCCGGGCGATTGGTAAAAACGATAATGGTCGGTGGCGCAATCTCAGTCTGTGTCGCATAGCGAATTTTGATTTGCTTGCCCTTAACGGATGGCGGCGGATGTTCCGCGATAGAACGGCGAATGGTGTCATTCAAGACCGCGGTGGGGATGCGCTCACGTAGGTTCTCTACAATGCTAATCGCATCATCCAACATTGTTTCGACGCCCATGCCGGTCTGGGCCGATACAAAATGCACCGGGGCATAACTGATGAAAGGCAGATAACGCTGGATCATGGCCTCATAATCTTTCTGGGCTGCCGTGCGCTTTTTGCCGGTTTCGGCTTCAATGATATCCCACTTATTGACCGCGATTAATGTCGCTTTACCGGCTTCGTGGGCATAACCAGCGATTTTAGTATCTTGATCTGCAATGCCGCCGCTTTCACAAACGATAATGACCACATCACTACGGTCAATGGCGCGCAGACTCCGCAATACCATGTGATATTCAAGTGATGTTTTTTCGGAGCGTACGCGGGCCTTGCGCCGCATTCCCGCCGTGTCAATCAAAGTAACAGGCTGATCTTTCCATTCGAGTTTGGTGTCTACGGCGTCGCGGGTGGTGCCGGGCACAGGCGAGACAATTGAACGCTCATAGCCCAGAATGTGATTCGTTAACGAGCTTTTGCCGACGTTAGGACGCCCCACTAGAGCTACTTTTACCGAGTCGTCGGCTGGAAACTCTTGCTCATCGCGCGGCAATAATTCTTCAATGTGCTCGGTTAGTTCGGCTACCCCAAAGCCCGTGGCTGCCGACATTAACACCGGCTCTCCCAGACGCAACGCATACAGATTGCTAATGGGCATCTTGGGATTGTCTACTTTATTCGCTGCTAGAATAACGGGCTTGCGCGTCTGGCGTAAAACATCGGCAATCTCAAAATCAAGGGTGGTCGGTTCCTCGCGGCCATCGGTCAAGAAGACGATTATATCGGCTTCTTCAATGGCAAAGCGAGTTTGCGCCAGGATAGCCGGGGTATAGCCTTCTTTTTCTAACGAATCAAAGCCGCCCGTATCAATGATCGTACAGGCTCGTCCCCAGATGTCGCAGTCAGCATACAGCCGGTCGCGCGTGGTGCCAGCCAAATCTTCCACCACCGCGATACGCTGTCGTGCCAGGCGGTTAAACAACAGGCTCTTGCCAACGTTCGGTCGGCCTACTATCGCAATAAGGGGTTTCGCCATGATCTCTTCTAAATAGGCTTCAAACTACGCTTCAAAATCGAGCGCCTGCACACTATCCCACAAAGGTTTAAACTCGCTGACAAACGCCTGGTGAATGGGATGCGGTTGATATTGATCAAGCGCCTGGCGCGACGTAAACTGCACCACTAACCCTATCTGATAGCCGTTGGAGCGGCCTGAGAAATCTTCACCGCAGGCGATATGCTCAATGCCATCAATTTGTTCCTTTAAGGCGCGCAAAGCATTGAGCATCGCCTGCTGCTGCTCTTCGGTGACGCCTTCTTTTAATTTAAACCACACTAAATGCTCAACCATTATTTCCTTTCAACCTTACAGCATGACCAACTTTTCTAAGAGTTCATCCATCGTTTGCGGTGGTGCCACCAGTAAGGGCATGGTCTCCTTGAATGAACTCACATCGGCGACCCACTCTTTACCGTTCAAATAGCGGGCCACACAGCCCGCTTCCTGGCACAGACACATTCCCCCGGCAATATCATAAAGCTTGTGCCAGTGGGCGATACTGGCGCGTAACGAGCCTCTGGCCAGAGCTACCTTGTGATAAGCGAGACTGCCTAAGTTGCGCAAGCGACAGGGCACAGTAGTGATGTCCACGACACGCTCCACGGTGGTATTGCAGGCGATTAAATCTTCTTGCATCAGTTCGGGGCCATCCGGCACTTCTAAGCGCACCACCTCGCCCCCTCTATCGCACCAGGCTCCCTCTCCGCTGGCGGCCCAGTAAATCTCATTTTGCGGCGGCACCGCCACGGCACCGAAAATGGCCTGCCCACCCTGCACCGCTCCCACCGAAATGCACCAGAGCGGAATGCCACGCACAAAGTTGGTGGTGCCATCAATGGGGTCTATCACCCAACACGGCGCGTTTGGATCGCCCGTTAAGCCAGTTTCTTCACCCAGGAAAGCGAACTCTGGGGCCAACTGGCTGAGTTTCTCATGCAAGAAGAGTTCAAGCTGACGGTCGGCCTCGGTGACTAAGGTGTTATCGGGTTTTATCTCAGCCTTGAACTGACCGCGCAAGTGCAACGCCATCTGTGCCGCCTCGCGCACAATTTCCCGCGCCACGGCAGGATCAAAAGAAAGCATGACATGAGTTTAGCAGAAGGGAGTTGTGATGAAGAGATAACAGCAATTAGCCAGACTAGAATTTTGACTCCATTCACTGACTCGTGTCATAATCTCTGCAATCGTTAAAAGTTAGCCCCGCCAACAGCTAAAGAGGAGCTTTATGAAAGTGCAATCGCGGTCGTTATGTTTGATCTTGATGCTGGTATTAGGCACATTGAACCTGCCACTATGCCAGGCGGATGAGCAGTTCGGCGGCACTTATCATATCCCTGCCGGTGCCGGGCCTGCTTTAGACTTGACCTTACAACAAGATGCTGCTGGTAATGCGACTGGCACCTTGAGCAATGCGCAGATGACGTTCCAGGTCGAAGGCAAAATGCTACAAGAAGGCGAAGCCAAAGGCAAGATGATCGCGGGGACATTGCACAATGAACAGGCGACGATGTTCTTTGCCGCTCAAAAGCATCCCGATGGCCGTATCGAATTTGTCTTCATCCAACCCAATGCCGAGGGTAAGCCAGACCTGACCAAAACTAATACCGTGATCTTTCCGGCAGCAGGCGGGGCACCGGGAGGGGGTAATGGCGATGCGGCAGGGGCCAATCCGACTGGTGTTGCGCCAACAGATGCCGTCCCCGGCGGCAATGCGGGTGGCGCTTATGCTGGCATCTTCAAGAGCGCCGATATGACTATTGAAAGTCGCAATGCGGCTGGGCACTATGTTGGCACCATTAGCTTCAACGGACAGACGTTTAAGTTCACCGGACAGCCCCAAGGCGACGGGCTTGAAGGCACTTTTGAAAACAAAGACGACAAGTTTCCCTTTACGGCCTCGCTCAATGGTAACACCTTGACCTTCGTCACGGCGGGCACCACTTATCAGCTTGCCAAGCAGAATCCTAAGCCAGCCACCAATCCCCTGGCTAAACCACAGTCGGCTAAGCCGCAATCGGCCAACCCGCTCGCCAAACCGCCAGCGCATAATCCACTCGCCAAGCCAAGTGGAACGAGTCCCACTGCTATTACCAAACCCGCGAATCCAGTGGTGCATACAGCATCATGGAAGACCTATAAACACCCGGCTGGCCTGAGTATGCGCTATCCTGCGGAATGGACGCTCAAAGAAATGCCGGGCATGTTGCAACTGGTGCCACCTGATACTGCTGCCAACGCAGCCGGGCCTACGGAAGCTTATCTGGTCTCGGCGCAACAGGTCGGCAATATCACCAGTGCCCAAGACCCCCGCTTTATCCAGGCAATTGAGCTAATTGTGAGCAAGTTGTTTCCTTTCATGCAGCGTGTTGGTGATATGGAACAGGTACGGGCTGGCAACGAGCCTGGTGTTGCCTTACAATGGGAGGGCAAGAATCCGACTGGCATGACGGTGCACGCTCAGGTTTTTGCCACCGTGCTGAAGGGCTTTGGTGTCTCAGTCTTTGCAGTAGGTGATAAAAATCGGGTGGCGGCCCGCGATAAAATTACGCGTGGCATCTTCACATCGTTCGGCGCTTTCGAGGGCGAGAAAGACCCGCAACTAGTCGGTCATTGGCAGAGTGGCGTGGCGGACAATGGCATGATGATTAAGGATGCTGCGGGTCGTGTCTCAACAACTTCGGCTTCCGATAGCTCAACCCGCTATACCTTCTCCCCCGATGGCACCGTCGCTAAGGTCTCTCATTCGCGCACCATTGTGAACGCTCCGGGCGTCTCACTGGATACCGGCGACTCTTACGAAACGACCAAGGGCACCTGGGCCGCAGGCGGGGGCAAATTGGTGGTGTTCTGGGAAAATGGTAATGCCAATGAATGGACTTACGAAGTGGTAGCAGAACCAGGGCAGAGCCGCCGGGTTAGGCTACACGCCGGACAGGGTGGCATGGTGTTAGGCGAAATTAATGGCTAAAACTGTTGTATAGTGCCGGGCGATTAAAATCGCGGCAACAACAACGCGAAGTCCGCCTGCGCGGACTCAGGATTTAGCCTGCGCAGGCAGGCTTTGTGCCGTTGTTGCCTGCGGCTTTAGCCGCCCGGCTATTCAAGATAGTCCACTTGACATAGCACGAGAATCCACAATCTAACCGCTTCACTCAAGGTCATTGAAGTTTAACTACGCTACACTCAAAAGCAGTGTGCGTTATCTTTTAGCTTTTCTCTCGCTCCGTTACTGGTTGCGGCATCGTGGCGCATTTTTTTTGGCAACTTTGGGCGTGGCTTTGGGCCTAGCGGTTTTTGTATCGGTGCAGGTTGCTAATCACTCCGTTTTAGCCTCGTTTGCCGCTTCCTTAGATGCCATATCAGGCAAAGCCAATTTGCAGATTATTGGTGGCGCGAGCGGCTTGCCAGAAGAAGTTTACACGCGCCTCAAATTGACACCAGATGCCCGCATTAAAGCGGCGGCTCCGGTGGTGTCCCGCACACTTTATTCCCCGACGCTTCAGACCTCAATCCTCATTATGGGGGTAGACCCCTTTGCGGAAATTGACTTCCGCGATTGGGAGATTGGCGGGGAATCTCCACCACCACAAGCTTCAACGCGTGGCACAACTCCATCAGACCAGAATGCGCAAAGTGCATTCTTGCAATTTCTCACTGGCCCCCATACTACTGCCATCAGCCAGGCGATGGCTAATCGCTATCACCTGAGCATCGGCAGCCCCCTTCAACTTTATGTCGGTGCCGAGCGTAAAAACTTTTATGTAGTAGCCATTCTGCCGAACGAGTCTTCTAATGAGGCATTTGGCGGCGACTTCACCTTGCTGGACATTGCCACTGCGCAAGAAGCCTTGGCCCAAAGCGGTCGCCTGTCGCAAATTGACCTCATTGTGGATGAGGTGCAGCTTGATGCGGTGAAGGCAGCCTTGCGTAAGAATCTACCAGCGGATGCAATCGTGCAAAGACCAGCACAACGCGGTGCGGATGTCTCAGCGATGCTGGCGGCGTTTCAATTAAATCTCTCTGCTCTTTCCTGCATTGCTATCTTCGTCGGGGCATTTCTGATTTATAACTCAATCGCCATTGCGGTGGTGCGGCGACGGGCTGAAGTTGGTATCTTGCGCTCTTTTGGCACCGGGCAAAGTCAGCTCATGCGCTTGTTCCTGGTGGAAGCAGCAGTTATTGGCCTGGTGGGTTCAATTGTAGGAATGCTGCTAGGGATTGCTCTGGCTCATTTTACGCTACAGGCAGTCAGCACCACGATCAGTGCGCTTTATATTGCGGTGAAGGCTAAAAGCCTCAGTGTTCCGCTCTGGCTGTGGTGGGGTGCGCCTCTAGGCGGCACGGTTCTGTCCATTTTATCAGCCCTGCCTGCCGCGCATGAAGCCGCCAATACTCCACCCCGTGCCGCGATGTTGCGGGTCACGCTGCACCAGGCTACGGAAAGATTTGCTTATCCAATGGCGATGGCCGGAGTGGTGTCTCTCTCTTTAGCCTTTGTGCTTTGTCAACCCTTCATCAGCGGGCGCACCGTCTTTGCAGGCTTTGCGGCAGCGTTCTTGACCTTATCCGGCTTTGCCTTGCTCACCCCAGTTCTGACGCTATGGGGCAGTCGCGTTGCCCAAGTGGGGGCCGGAGCTACGTTTGGCATCGAGGGCACTCTGGCCGGTTCCTATCTGCGCCGCGCCCTGAACCGCAGCAGTCTGGTAATAGCCGCTTTGATGGTCTCATTAGCGATGCTGATCGGCCTATCGGTCATGGTCGGCTCGTTTCGCGCGACAGTGGCGGCATGGGTGGGCGGCTCGATTAGCGCGGACTTGTATGTTGCGCCAGCGCGAGGTTTTGCTGAAGACCCCGGCCCCGGTTTGCCGCGTGAAGTGGTGCAGTATGTCACTACCATGCCCTCGGCTCGCTTCTGCGATACGTTGCGCGGCGCGGATGCGGAGATTAATCATCAGCCCATTTATATTGCCGCGAATGTGCTGCCGGGTCTGGTCAATGGTGAGCGAAAAACCAGATTTCTGGAAACGCTTTATGGCGATGCACTTACTAAGCGTGCCTATGCTCAATCCAAAATCATCCTCGTGAGTGAACGCTTCAAAAACCTCCTGGGCTATAGGTCAGGGCAAACTTTGACCCTGACCACCCCTAGTGGCCCGATAGCCTTTCTCATTGGTGGCGTCTTTTACGACTATACGCCCAATGAATGCCTGCTCTATATGCCGCAGACCCTCTACCGCAAATACTGGCATGACTATGGGATAGACGGCATTGCGGTTTATCTCAAGCATGATGTGTCAACCGATGAGGTCAAACGCGAGTTGGAGCAACGCTTCGGTGCAAAATATCAACTGACTCTCCTGCCTAATCGTGAAATCCGCGCCTCAGTGTTCAAAACTTTTGACCAAACCTTTGCTGTTACCTATGCGCTCCAACTAATCGCCATTATTGTGGCGGCGATTGGCATCTTTGATACACTCATCGCCCTCTTGCTGGAACGCAGCCGCGAATTAGCGACCTTGCGTGCTTTAGGCGCGTCGCCCTGGCAGATTAACAAGATGACTTACATCGAATTTGTCCTGATAGGAATTTTTGCCTGGACAATAGGCGTGGCAGCAGGATTATGCCTCGCATGGGAACTGATTTATGTCATTAATCGCCAATTCTTTGGCTGGACGATACAATGGACATTGCAGCCAGATGTGCTATTTCGGGCGCTGGTGCTGGCTTTGCTCGCCGCTATTGGAGCCGGAGTGTTCCCGGCGCGTAATGCGACCCGTCGCAATATCGCCGCCACCCTCCAAGTTGAATGAGATCATGGGGTAATTAATGAAGATAGTTCCAGCTTAGTCGAAATAGCGGAACCTAATTTGCACGCAAGGCGAGTTCGACTTCATTGGAGGGAGCGGCTTGCCGATGCACATTCTGTTTGTAGACGACATGCCTGATACCCGCGATATTTTTCGTCTGGCTTTTGGCATCCAAGGCCATACCACGCGTGTAGCAACGAACGGGTTAGAGGCCGTCGAAGCCGTTAAAGAAGAAAGCTTTGATGCGATCATTATGGACGTGGAAATGCCAGAAATGAACGGGTGGGATGCCGTTGGCCACATCCGGCAATTGAAGAATGGGAACCAACTTCCGATTATTATGTTCACCGCTTATGGTGGCGATGAAGACTATGACCACGCTATCGAAGTGGGTGCTAACTGCTTGATGTTGAAACCCATCTTGCCCCAGGAACTTCTGAATCAAATCGAGAAGCTACGAAGTTAGCTTCTGGCTTGCTTATTTTTAATGCTATGTCCCGCGCGGCTTTAGCCCCACAGCCGATACAGACGACAGTCTTAGTCTGTATCGGCTTATTCTTGCTCTGGGGTTCCCCTCAAGGCCAAGCGGCGTCCTTCCGTCCCGCCTTGCCGGGTTATCAGTATCACTTTCCCCGTGACCACACCGCGCACCCGGAATATGCTACCGAGTGGTGGTATTATACTGGCCATTTGCAAGCCGCAAACGGGAAACGCTTTGGGTATGAACTGACCTTTTTCCGTATCGGACTCATGCCCAGTCTCGCCGGGCGCACTTCCAAATGGGCTACACGAGATATTATGCTGGGGCACCTGGCGCTCACGGACGAAACTGGCAATCAGTTCTATTTTGTAGACCGCGCCTCGCGTGCCGCTTTAGGTTTAGCCGGGGCCGAAACTGCTATGCCCCACATCTGGATCAATGGCTGGTCGTTGCGCTTTGGGGGACACAACAGTAGTGCGCAGACCTTGCGTGCCACGGGCAAAAGCCATGACATCGAGTTCGCTATCAACCTCGTGCAACACCCGGCCAAGCCCTTGGTCATTCATGGCGAAAAGGGCGTCTCGCAAAAATCGGCGGGAGTGGGGCGTGCTTCACATTATTATTCCTTCACTCGTTTAACCACTCAAGGCACTGTACGATTAGGTGATCAGCATTTCGCCGTGACGGGGCAGAGTTGGTTTGACCATGAGTTTGGTTCTAATCAATTAGGCAAAGATCAGGCGGGATGGGATTGGTTTGGGGTGCAACTGGATGATGGACGCGAGATTATGCTGTATCACATGCGCTTGCGTAGCGGCGGCACCGATCCCTATTCTTCTGGCACTCTCGTCGAGCGCAATGGCAAAACCCATCATCTCAGGCTCCAGGATTTTCGGATTGAGCCTCTTAACACCTGGCGCAGCCCGGTCTCTCATGCCAGTTACCCGGCGCACTGGCGCGTCACTTTGCCGCGAGAAGGCATAAATCTCGACATTATGCCCACCATTGCCAATCAAGAACTGGCCACGCAGCATTCCACCGGGGTGACTTATTGGGAGGGTAGCGTTCGGGTTACGGGCACCCAGGGCAGCCGCTCCCTGCATGGCATGGGCTATGTAGAATTGACTGGCTACGCCGGAGCCTTTAATAGCACATTTTGAATATGAGCAGTCTGAAAGTCTGTAGGCCAGACACTCTTGTCTGGCTGTTTCAGATTATGCCAGACAAGAGTGTCTGGCCTACAATGTTGCAATTATTCTTTACATATGAGTGAATCTGATCTTTACGACATTGCGGTTATTGGCGCAGGCACAGGTGGCCTGGTGGCGGCTTTCATAGCGGATAGTTTAGGAGCTAAAACCGCGCTCATTGAACGCGAGCGCATCGGGGGCGAATGCTTGTGGACAGGCTGTGTCCCCTCAAAAACGCTTATCAAGTCGGCGCGTGTTTATGCCACCATGAAACGCGCCGAAGAGTTCGGGGTGCATGTGGAGTCTACCCGCCTGGTGTGGCCCGCCGTGCGGATGCGGATTGCCGCCGTGCGCGATGAAATTAAAGACCTGGAACGTGCCGAGTTACAGAAGTCTAAAATAAAAATCATCACTGGCACGGCACGCTTTGAAGACGCACATACGTTACTTATCACGGCTAAAGCGAGAGAGCAAAGAATTCAGGCCAAAAAGTTCATTCTGGCGACTGGCACCAAAACACGCTTGCCCGAAATTGAAGGGCTGGAGGAAACAGAATTTATCACCCACGAAAATATCTACGATCTACCGAACCTGCCGCGCACGCTGCTGATTCTGGGAGGTGGCCCTATCGGTTGCGAGTTCGCCCAAGCCTTTGCCCGCTTTGGCACCAAAGTGACCCTCGTGCAACAAGGCGACCGCCTCCTGCCGAAAGAAGATGCCGAGATTTCGGCTGCCTGCCAGAAGATATTAGAACAGGAGGGGGTGCAGGTTTATCTTAAGGCCGAGACACGCCGTGTGCGCCAGGATGAAACGGGCAAGCAACTTGAATTTGCGACAGAGGGGGGCACGGTTCAAACGGTCAAAGCCTCACATTTTTTAGTGGCCGTCGGTAAAGAATCAGACACCACATCGCTTAATCTTCAGGCCGTTCGAGTGGCTGCGGATAAGCAGGGAGTGTTGGTAGATGACCACTTGCGCACCACCGCACCTCACGTTTGGGCCTGCGGTGATGTGACGGGGCAATATCTGTTCACCCATGTAGCCGAATATCAGGGCAAAATAGCCGCCCAAAACGCCTTACTGCCGCTCAAGACTAAAGCCAACTATCGCGTGGTGCCGTGGACGACATTCACTGACCCGGAGATCGCACATTTAGGTCTGACTCAAGCCGAAGCCGAACAAGAGCATAGCCCCTGTAAAATCTACCGCGTGCCATTTAGCGCATTAGACCGCGCCATTATTGAAGGCGAAACCGAAGGATTTCTGAAAGTTATCACGAGCAGTAGTGGCCGGATTTTAGGCGCGCATATTATTGGCCCGGCAGCAGGCGAATTAATTCACTCTTTCGTGCCTGCGGTGCGCGATGGCACCTTGATTCAGGAGATGGCGGAAACTATCTACGTCTACCCGACTCTCTCCGAAATCGGCCATCGTGCTGGCAACCAATATTATCAAGAGTTGCTCAAAACGAAACTGGTGCAGCAACTCTTGCCCTTAGTCAGAAGGTAGCCGCTGCCTCTATCTTGGGATCATGCCTGATATTGCACTCTGGCACAAGCCTGCAACTGCCGCACGGCGTTACTGGCCCACTGGCGCGATGGCTGCTGGTTCATCCAAACACAACAGGCTTCTGTACCATGTGCCTGGAGCCAACGGTCAATAATCATCATCTCATCCAGTTCGGCTTTTGGTGTGTAGGCTGCCACAGGCGGCGGAGTGGCATAGAGCTTGCGAATTTCACCCTTCAAAGCAGGCCAATCCTCTACCACCAGATGGCGACGCACTGCCCCACCCTGCACCATAAAGATACCACTTGGCGGAGCAGTGTTATCGCTGCTGTCCTGCGGTTTGCGAGCAGGTTGCACGATGACGACATTATTCTGTTCGCGCATTCGATGCACTCGTCGTAACCGCGCGGTGCAGATTTCAATGGCCTCCATTTGCGCTTTGAGTTTGGCCGCATCTTCAAAACGTAGGTCATCCGCCAGACTCATCATGCGGGCTTTAAGCTTTTCTAATTGGGGAGCATCCCCGGTGTGCAGCAGCTTAATTAAGTCATCGCAAATTTTGGCATATTCCTCTTGCGCGATAGCCGATACACAGGGGCCACAGCAACGGCCAATATCATGATAAAAGCAGGCGCGGCCATCAGGATCAGGTGTTAGCGGGCCTTCACACGAACGCAGCGGAAAAAGATGGCGCATGGCATCCATTGTCCAAGACGCCGCCCAGGGGGTCGTGAAGGGGCCAAGATAAAGCCCCGGCAATTCACCCACAGGCGGTGGAGTTTCTAACGGCAGGGTTTGGGGTTCAGGGTTCGGGGTCAGTGGGTTATCCGCAGCCCATCGCTGTGCAAGCTTTTCTAAGTCTGCATCCTCGTCAGCTTCTTCTAAACCTTCAATCCCAAACCCTGAACCCTCTATAACTGGTTCGGCACGAGTCAAAGTAAGACGTGGGAACGCCTCATCACTGAGGAGTAGATAAGGATAAACCACGAAGCGTTTGTGCTGCCAGTTGAGAATCGGTTGGCGCTCGGCGATGAGGCGGCGTTCGAGTAGAAGGGCTTCAAGTTCAGAGCCGCACTCATCCCATTCGAGGCGCGTAATTTCAGCCAACAGGCGGCGCAGTTTAGGTGGCCTCTGGAGAGAGGTGTCTGCAAAGTAGGAGCGCACTCTTTCCCGCAGACACTTCGCCTTGCCGATATAGAGCAAGCGGTCGTTGAAGCCATAGAAGAAGTAAACGCCAGGGGCACGCGGCAACGTACGCGCTTGTTCTTTAAAGCGTCGCCGTCGCCGCGTGTCTACCTTGCCCTCGAAAGGATGGCGCACGCGATGCGCGCCAAAAGCTCGTAGTGGAGAAACACCTGCCATTGTCTACAATTTTAACAGGGACAGACCTCGTAGGGGCACCCCTTGTGGGTGCCCTTCTTTGTTGCATCCTCGCAATAGTGCCTCTGGCCCTAACACTTCAGGGCACCCACGAGAGGTGCCCCTACGGCTTTGCTTCACTCAATCCTACTTTTTCGCTGCGGCGTTAATCAAGCCATATTCGATGGATTCCGTTAAAGCTTGCCAACTGGCTTCGATAATGTTGGTGCTGACACCCACGGTGCTCCAACTTTGGTCGCCATTGGTAGATTCAATTAAGACGCGCACTTTAGCGGCTGTGCCTTCACGCGTGTTGACGACGCGCACTTTAAAGTCCGTCAGGTGGATGGCTTCCATTTCTGGATAAACCATTAACAGAGCTTTACGCAGCGCGTTGTCGAGAGCATGAACCGGGCCGTCGCCTTCGGCTGCGGTGTGCATGACTTCACCATCAACTCCCAGTTTTAACGTGGCTTCCGTAATCCACTCCGCTTCACCTTTACCGTTAGGCCGCCATTCGTTGATGGTGCGGACGCCCAACAGGTCGAACAACTGCTGTGATTTGCCTACCGTGTGACCCAGGGTGCGCTGCACCAAGAGTTGGAATGAGGCTTCGGCTCCCTCGAACTCATAACCTTCGGATTCCAGCCGTTTGACTTCTTTTAAAATCGCTTTAGCTTCTTTGCTGCCCTTTTCGATTTCAATGCCCAGACTCGCCGCCACTTCGCGCACATTGGAAGTGCCTGCCAACTCACTGACTAAAATACGCCGCTCGTTGCCGACGCTTTCCGGGTCTATGTGCTCATAAGCCTGACCACCCGCTTTCTGCACCGCGTCAACATGCATACCGCCCTTATGGGCAAAAACTGAATGGCCGACGAAGGGCTGCCGATCATCAGGCGTAAGGTTCGCCACTTCACTGACGAAATGCGCTAAGTGCGTCAATTGCTTCTCGCTGCCCGGTGGCACGCATTGCATCCCCATCTTAACCTGTAGATTAGCGATCACCGAAATCAGATTGCAGTTGCCGCATCGCTCACCAAAGCCGTTGATGGTGCCCTGCACTTGCGACGCCCCATTTTGGATAGCAACCATAGCATTGGCCACCCCTAATTCGCAGTCGTTGTGCGTATGAATGCCAACGGGTATGCCTAATTCGCGCTGCACCGTGTTGACCCCAGCCGCAATGTGTTCGGGCAAGCTGCCGCCGTTGGTATCGCAGAGCACCAGTATTTCCGCGCCACCTTCAGCGGCAGCCCGCAGGGTGCGTAAGGCATATTCAGGATTGGCGTGCCAGCCATCGAAGAAGTGTTCGGCATCATAAAATACGCGGCGTCCATGCTCGCGCACATAGCGCACGCTGTCTTCAATCATTTTTAAATTTTCATCAAGAGAAACTTTGAGGGCGTGTGTCACATGGAAATCCCAGGTCTTGCCAACGAGCGTGACAACAGGCGTTTCAGCTTCCAGAATCTTTTGTAGATTGGCGTCGTCACGGGCCGCAATACCAGCGCGGCGTGTCATGGAAAAAGCAGCGAGGCTCGCGTGCTGCCAGCTTTGCTGTTTAGCCAGGGCAAAGAACTCTTCATCTTTGGGATTAGAACCCGGCCAACCGCCTTCAATGTATTGGATGCCAAACTCATCCAGCCGCCGCGCGATCTTGAGCTTATCGGCTACCGAAAACGAGATGCCCTCGGCCTGCGCCCCGTCACGCAGCGTCGTGTCATACATTTCAACGGCTTGTTTCTTTACCATAAATTCTGTCCTTTGATCGTCTCTCAAATAATCCGCAATCGTCAATCCACAATCCGCAATGGATAGCCCCACCTGGACTCGAACCAGGGACCTCCATTTTATAAGAATGGCGCTCTCACCGACTGAGCTATGAGGCCACTAAAACCAACCACACAGCAAAAAGCCCGCTGCCGAATTTTCTCAATTTCAGCAGCGGGCGTGGGCGTGTTGTCTTGCGATCTTTAGAAAACGCGTTTCAACAACGCCGCACGGGTTCCACCGCCGACTTGCTAATTCGCGCTATAATTCGTGATTCTTGATACATCATTTCAAATTATAAATCATCGGAACTTTGAAAGCAACCTCATTATATCACCGGGCGAATTTATTCGCCCGGCTATTGCTTAAACTTTACCCATACGCACTATCACGGCGTGATGTGCCCCATCATCCTGGAGTGGAATTGCCTTGCCATCAATGGGAGTACCATCTACTTCAACCGCTACGACGCCAGTATTAACGCCATCAGGATTTTCTACTGTGATGTCATACGATGCGCTGTGGTAGCGGTAATGCAACTTAAATTCTTTCCAATCGGAGGGGATAGTGGGATTGATAACAAGCTCTGTCCCTTGCAATTGAAAGCCCAGGACTGATTCAATCCAGACGCGATACATCCAACTGCTGGAACCCGTGTACCAAGTCCAGCCGCCCCGCCCGACATGCCCCTCTAACGCGTACACATCGGCAGCTACCACATAAGGCTCCACTTTGTACCGTTGCACATCGGCTTCGGTACGGGCGTGTTCGATGGGGTTCAGCATACGCAGCAATTCAACCGCTTTATTCCCATCCCCACCACGGGCAAACGCCAGGGCTGTCCAGATAGCGGCATGAGTGTACTGCCCGCCATTCTCTCGCACTCCTGGCAGATAGCCTTTAATATAACCCGGATCATGTGGCGTCTTATCAAAAGGTGGCGTATAGAGCAAAATCATCTTGTCCTCTTTGCGCACCAGATATTGCTCCACGGCCCGCAAGGCTGAATCTACGCGCTCTGGCCGTGCCGCACCACTGATAGCACCCCACGATTGAGCAATGGAGTCTATTTTCGCTTCTTCGCTCGTATGCGAGCCTAAAGGCGTGCCATCATCAAAGTAAGCGCGGACATACCAGTCGCCATCCCACGCTTTGGCTTCCACCGTGGCCGCCAGTTGCTCAGCTTGCTCACGATAAGTCTTAGCTTGCTCGTTTTCGTTGCGCCCATCGCATAGCTCAGCAAAACCATGCAGCACATCAATCAGGAACCACGCCAACCATACACTTTCGCCTTTGCCTCCGACACCGACACGGCTCATGCCATCGTTCCAGTCGCCAATGCCAATCAGCGGCAATCCGTGTGGCCCAGAGGTCAAGCCTTTAGTGATAGCACGGCGGCAATGCTCAAAAAGTGACGCCGTTTCAGGAGCATGTTGGGGCATGATATATTGCTCATGCTGCTCCGGCGTTAGCACCGGCGCTTGCAGGAATCCTACCTGTTCATCCAGGATCGCGCCATCACCCGTGGCACGCACGTAGTGCGCCACCACATAAGGCAGCCATAGCAAATCATCTGAGAAACGCGTTCTGACTCCTGCATCTGAAGGCGGATGCCACCAGTGCTGCACATCGCCTTCCACAAATTGGTGAGCCGCCGCCCGCAAAATCTGCTCGCGGGCCACTTGCGGCATGGTCGGTAGGAAGGCCATGACATCTTGCAACTGGTCACGGAAGCCGTAAGCGCCGCCTGACTGGTAAAACGCTGAACGTCCCCAGATACGGCAACTGAGAGTTTGATAAGGCAACCAGCGATTCAAGAGGAAATTGACAGCGAGATCGGGCACTTCGACCTGTAAGGTGCCGAGCAAATTATCCCACCATTCCCTGGTGTGGCGTAAGGCTTCCTCCACCTGAGCCGGACTCCGAAAGCGGTTAACCAATTGCTGCGCCTGTTCCACGTCCGGCACTTGCCCCAGCATAAAAGTGATTTCAGTGTCCTGGCCTGGTTCCAGTTCAACCGCCACT
Organism: Abditibacteriaceae bacterium; assembly: GCA_019239895.1. Taxonomy (GTDB): domain Bacteria; phylum Armatimonadota; class Abditibacteriia; order Abditibacteriales; family Abditibacteriaceae; genus JAFAZH01. Next base: position 213,326 of record JAFAZH010000052.1, read on the forward strand.
TGCACCGCCCCACAGGGATCAAGCCCAGCTCCGACACGCTCTACCAGCGATTTACGACGCATCACTGTAGGATTAACAGGCGAATTATTACGGCCCATAAACATGGTGCGATCAGCGGTGAAGCTGGCCGGGGGTGGGCTGGAACTGAGGAAAGCCGAACAATTGCCGAAATCCTGCTGATAAGAGTTGCGCGCTAGCAAGATACGGTTCTCGCTATCCCAGGCTGTCACGACATGCGGCTGCATCTCTTCGCGGGTGGTGCCTAATACCCATTCTTGATAGGACGTAATGGTCAGTTTCCGTCGCCGCGAAGAGCGGTTGCGCAGGCGCAAGCGTTGTAATCCTATGGGCAAGCCACCCTTATCATCAACGGGAACAAAAGTCACCAATTCCTGTTCGATAGCGTGGCTATTGTGTTCAATAACTGTGTAGCCCTGCCCATGCCGCGTGCGATAAGCGTCCAATTCCCGCACTGGTAGCGGGGTCGGCGTCCAGAATACACCACTGTCTTCATCACGAATATAAATCGCTTCTGTGGCAGGATCGGAAACGGGATCGTTCGACCAAGGCGTCAATTTGTTGGCCTGGCTGTTGCCATACCAGCTATAGCCTTGCCCGGCCTCTGAAACTATTGCGCCAAATTGCGGATTGGCCATGACATTGATCCAGGGGGCGGGCGTGCGCTGGCGGGGGCCTAAATAAATGGCGTATTCTCGGCCATCAACTGTAAAGCCACCGAAGCCGTTGAAGTAAGGCAACTCCATGAATGGCAAGGGGGCCGATGGCTCTTCGTTTGGTCGGTGGGCCAAGGTGAGGCGCGGCGATTGTTTAGGCTGTTCAACCGAAATGCTTAATTGCTGAGCCAGAGAACCACGCGCGGCAATCAAGAGAACGCGCGCAGATTCCAGAATCAACGTCAGGTCTTCACGCGATATGTTGCTGGCCGGGCGCAGAAAGACACCACCTGGTTGATCCATGCCCGTATAGTGGGCGTGGCTTTGAATTAGCTTCTTGAGTTCTTCCGAGAGGTCTTGTTCATAGCTGCCCCCCTGGTCATTGAGCACAACTAAATCGGCTTTGAAACCGCGAATGCGCCAATAGGTATGCGCCAGTAACGCCTGCCGTACGGTGCCAATATCGCGCACATTATCAATGGTTACGACCATGATTGGCAAGTCGCCGGAAATGCCGTGCGCCCACAACCCTTTTTGCGATAACCGATTCTCCCGCAAACGTCGAGCGGGAGCGCGCAAAGCCACGCTGGGATAAAGCATGTAACTAGCAAGCTGCTGGAAGCGCAGGCCATCCTCCGCTTGAATGCGCAAATGATGCATTTCCAGTTGAGCGTGCGTCCAGGCCATATCCAGGGCACGTTGAGCCGAGGCTACCTCCGCATATTTGTCTAACAAGGTTACAACTGCTTCGCGGGTGGCGGCTGCAACTGTCATGAAGGCAACTTCAGCGCGTTGGCCCGGCTTGAGAGAAATCTGGCGGCGCAAACTAAATATGGGGTCTAAAACTGCGCCTGCGGTATTAGAAAGCTCACCTTCAAGGGCAAGCGGATTCTCGGCTGTGCGATCTCGACCCAGGAACTGAGCGCGGTCGGTTTCATATTGCGCGTTTTGCACCGGCTCATCAGTGGCTACGATATGCCCAGCCCAGATAGAGGGGTCTTCCGACGAACGAAGCCGTCGCCAGGCCAGCAACGCTCCTTTATCGGGCAACGCTTCGGTTTGCACAAATAGTTTGCTAAAGGCAGGATGGGCGCGATCCGCGTTGTGTGGCGCAAGGGCTAACTCCGCATAACTGGTGAGTTCAATTTGTCGAGTGCGGGTCGAATGGTTCGTTAATATCACCCGGCGGATTTCCACATCGTCTTCGGGCGAGACGAAGACTTCCATCAGCGTTTCGATTTCCGCATCCCGGCGTCGAAACTCCGCATGATCCGCATTAAAAGTCACCGAGGCGAAGCGGGCCGTCCGCCGTAGTGGTTGGTGCGCGGCTGACCAAGCCACTCCCGACTCGACATCACGTAAATAAATGAAGCTGCCCCAGTTATCACGAGTGGTATCTGCACGCCACCGCGTGATCTCCATATCGTGCCAGAGGCTATAACCGCCACCGGCATTGGTCAGCATGAGCGAGTAGTTACCATTTGAGAGAAGATGCGTGCGCGGCGTTGGCGTGTCGGGAGTCAAGAAGCGATCTTCTGCTGCACCAGTGGCCTGCGAATCAAGAGCAAAGCGTCGAGGCCGATTCTCCCCGATAGCTTCTTCTAATACCGTTGGCGTGGCCGGAATACGTTCATAGAGGAGCGGCGTGGCCGCGCGTGCATAAGGATCAGCATGAAAGCGACGCTGCATAATATTGTTGTGGAGCAAGTTATCGAAAGCGAGCAAGCTCATACCTTGATGATGCACCATAAAAGCGCGCACTATCGCTCCGGGGTTCGCTTCGCGTTTCCCGCCTTGCCCGTTATGTGCTGAAACTGCTGCGCCATCCTGTTCCGGGTCGCCAATACTGGCACGAGAGAAGTCAATGGATTCATAGAATCCATAATCACCGCGCATCCCTAACTTTTCCAGTCGCTTCAGATTGGCCACAGCCGCGTCCGTATCTACCAAAAGAGCCAGCGCCGTCGCATAAGGAGCCACCACGAGGTCATCTTCTAAGCCACGTTTGAGGCCAAGACCAGGGACCCCAAACGCTTTGTATTGGTAAATTTTATTGGTATCCAGGCCACTGAACGCTGATTCGGAAATGCCCCACGGCACACCCCGCTGGCGGCCATATTCTATTTGTCGCGCCACTGCTGCTTTGCAACCTAAGTCCAGCAAGGAGTTCTCAAACGCCTGCATAAAAAGCAGTGGCATTAAATACTCGAACATCGTGCCAGTCCAGGACAATAACACGAGGCGTCCGTTAACATCACCAAACCGGCGACCAAGAGTTAGCCAGTGCTCCACTGGCACATCGCCGCGTGCAATGGAAATAAAGCTGGCGATGCGACATTCCGTGGCAATAAGATCATAATAAGACCCATCCAGGCGCATCTCTTCGGCGTTGAAGCCAATGGAGAATAACTTGCGGTTCTCGTCATAAAGCAGACGCATATCCAACTCATCAGACAGCTTACGCAAGCGATCCATGAGGTCATGCGTAGTCGCTAACATTTCGCCCGCGAACCAGCGGGCGCGTGAGAAGGCATCCGAAACCTGGTTCAGCCAATCGAGGAGAGGTGTTGTCTCGGATGACTCAAGTTGCGGTCTCAACTCCAATAAACGAATAAGCGCAGGCACATCGCCTCGGCTTAAAGCTTCCACTGAAGAGGCAGTGGAGAGTGCTTCGTGTCGGAATTCCAGAGCTTCTTCGCCCAGCGGCAACAAAAACTCATCTGGCTGTTGAGACAGTAGCTCCATCCAGTTCAAGTAACGATCAATGGTGTGAATCCAGAGGTGAAGCTGCTGGTCAATCTGCGCCGCCCAGTAAGAGGGGGCAGAGATGGCAAAGCGTGGGTCGGAAGTTTTGGCTTGTAAATCGGTGCGCTCCCGGAGCGTTGGCTTACGATTTAAGGGCCGGGCACTGAGCGATTGAGCCAATTGTTGAGCCGGGGCTAAAGCTGAACGCAGCCGCTTGATAATCTCGCCGGGTGCCTCGACATTTGGCTCAAAGAGTCGCTTGAGTTCGCTCATGGCACTGTGTAAGGTGTCCGCTGCCGGATCATCACCAATGGCTGCTTCTAAAAGCCGCAAGGTGTCTTGAAGACCTAACAAAGCATTAGGACTTATCACAGGCTCATGAAGAATCTCCTGGCAACCTTGCAACATAACCCAGAGCGAACCAACAAGGTTACCAGTATCTACAGTGGAAACATAGCGTGGACGCAAGGCTTCCTGGCTCTGCACATCGTACCAGTTGAGCAAGTGGCCCTGGTAGCGTTCCAGTTCCTCTACCGTTTTCATGGTCGGCAGTGCGCGTGCCACCACTTCATCTATGGGCAAGTAGCCAAAGTCATGCGCCGCGAGGATCGCCAGTAGCCATAAGCCAATGTTAGTTAGCGATGTGCGTTGCGCGATTTCAACGCGGAGCGATTCCTGATAATTGTCGGGTGGTAACCAGTTAGTTTGGGGGCCAACAAAATCATCAAAGTAACGCCACGTCTGCCGCGCCACCTCGCGTAGCATTTGACGATCTTCGTCAGAAAGCACGGCTTCTCTTGCCACACGGCGACCACCACTCAACCATTTCACCAGCAAAGGTGCCACGGCCCACAACGCCAGAAAAGGAGCGGCGGCACTCAGCGCCATCGGATTATAGCGAAAGACGGTAATGCCCATGCCAAGGGCAAACAAGCTACTACCCGTAAGTCGCAATAAAAAGACGTTCTCGCGGAGTTTGGCGCTCTGATAAGACGCCCGCGCGGTTTCCCATTCCAACAGACCACGATGCGAGATCAGGCGACGATAGAGCACGCGGATAATGGCATCCAACGACAAAACAGCCTGGTGTGGCAAGAGGGCAGCGGATATAGTAGTGCGAGCCAGGTTCATCACATAATCACCACCCGACCACGGCAGTGATTCCGGTGTCGTCACGAGTTGGCTTGTCAATTGGGTGAGCGTTGGCACAAGCAAGCTAACCGCTACCAAGAAACTTGTAGCGACGGCAGTTTGAGGCGAGATAAGCCATCCCACGCCCAGGCAGAAAACCGTTGCGGGCGGCACCAGACTGCGCCGCAGATTGTCCAGGATTTTCCAGCGATTGAGTGGTGATAGTGGATTAACCACACGGTATGTGGCTTTAGCACCTCGGCGGGCGGGCACAGCGGGCAGAATCCAGTCGAGGATTTGCCAATCGCCACGTATCCAGCGATGCTCACGTTTGGTGTAAGAAAGGTAGTTGGGCGGGAATTGATCTAACAGTTCAATATCGCTGGCTAACCCGACCCGGACGTGCGCGCCTTCTAACAGATCGTGACTGAGTAACGTGGCATCAGGAAAACGACGCGCCAAGACACGGTGAAACGCCTGGAGATCGTAAATCCCTTTGCCATGATAGCTGCCCTCACCAAATAAGTCCTGATAAACATCGGAAACGACATGGGTATACGGGTCGCTCCCCGTAGGATCAGTAAACAAACGAGAGAAGTGGGTGGCGGTGGCGCTGGGTAGGCTGGTGCTGACACGGGGTTGAATAATGGTATAACCACCTGTCACACGGTCACGCTCACCCATCTTTGGCGCGGGCACCAGGCGCGGGCGATTGAGCGGATGGGCCAGGGTTTCGACTAAGCACCGCGCGGAATCCTGCGGCAACTCCGTATCAGCATCTATCGTGATAACGAAACGCACACCATCTAAGACGGCAGGGTCACCGACAATGGGATGAGACTCTTCGGGCGCACCTGTCCACTCACCACATAAATAGCTATTGACCTGTTCCAATTTGCCGCGCTTGCGTTCCCAACCCATCCAGCGCTGCTCGCTCTCACACCAACTTCTCTCTCGATGAAAGAGCAAAAATGGCGTGCTCGGCGCAGCCTTTGGCGGCTCGTCTTGCAGCGGTGCATGGGCTTGTCCGGCATAGCGCCCATTGAGTTCTTCAATGCCATGCACCGCAACGGCCAGCAACCCATCATCGCCTGGCACGCGCGCCGCCGGTGCATCTCGGAAATCGGCCAGCAGCGCGAGGCGAAAGTTGGGATCAGGATTAGAAAGATAATGGACTTCAAGGCGATTAATCTCTTCTTTGACATCCTCTGACGAGGTCATCAGGATAGGCACCACGATAAGCGTGCGAAACTCATCAGGAATGCCGGACTCAAAGCACATCTTAGGCAAGGCGCGGGGTGGCACCACCTTGCTACTCAAGTAGTTGATGAACTGGGTTGCTAATTCACTGGCGGGCAGCAGTGACAACACGCTGAGCAGGGGTGAAGAGCGACCACCAGCTTTGCGTGTCAAAGCCAATGTGCTTAAAACCGTGCCCAGGCCAATAGCACCTAAATACGCTGGCGTTGGATGAGTTAACACCCATCGCTGCACTCGTTGCGCTGGTGTCGCCGCATAACCTGCAAATTCCTCTGTCTGCGGCTTTCCCTCATCTATCAGGTAATAGCCAACATGCCCTTTACGAAAATCTGAAGAGGGCGCGGGTAATTGATTTTCGGGAATAAGACTTGATCCGTTGGATGAACCCTCTGATATTTCATGCGGAGCGGTTTGCTCATCGCCTACTCCGCTCTGGCGGGAGGCCTCAACCACATGATGCGCTACTTGAAGTTCCGCACTGCGCGCCCCGCGTGCAATCCGCTCAACCTCGTGCCGATAACGATCTCGCGAGGCAAAATCCATCTGAGAGTAAACACCGGACGGGTCTTGCCGCAAAGCTTGCTCGACGAGGCTGAGTTGCTCAAAATCAGCACGCCAGTCCAGTTGGCCTAGGACGCGCAGACTGGTAATAGTATTGGAAACCAATACCTGGCCGGCAGTCTGCCGCCGTTGCTCCCCCTGAATAATTTCGGCCAGCGGCGTCCCAAATTTGCGTTCCAGCCAACTCTGCACGGGGCCAAGTGCCGTCTCTTCATCATACAGATGACTGACCAGACGGTCTGCGAAATGGGAGCGCACGCTGGGCTGCTCTTGGGCCAGATTAGCCATTAAAGAATGCACCTGGTCGGGGTCATGGTGGGCCGCATTGAGGAGGCGGTTGGCCCAGAAATCGGCGCGCTCCCGCTCCCGCTGGCGCAAGTCCACCTGCACCACCAGACGGCGCAAGTTTTCTACAAGTGCCAGGCGCAGCATAAGGGGCAACGCCCATAGCTCGCCCATTTTGAGCGGCATTATCGTCTGGTAAGCGTTGGTAAAGTCGGATATATCGGTGCGATCTAAGCGAGCGTGGGTGTGCGCCACAAGCTCACAGGCCATGCTATAGATGCGCGGCACTCCGGTATTTGGCCCCCGCACTAACAACGGAAGTTCAGCGTAGAAGCGCCGCGAGAGGTTGCGCTGCACGTCGGCAATTTGGCCCTCAATGATGTACGCATTATCTAACAGCCATTCCGCAGAAAGCGAAATAGGCTGTTCCAGGCGAGCGGCATCCGCCAAATTCTGGCTGATCGTTGTAATAACCCCAGCATTCGATTGCAAACGCTTTAAGAGTGAGTGCCGCCGCCCCTGTCCTAACCGACTCCGGTGCTGTTGTGCCAGTTGAACCGCATGTTCCCGCAAGCGTTCGGCAGTATAAAGTTCCTGGCGTAAGGGTTCACCGGTAGACGCGGCAGACTTAATAGACTGCTGTGGACGCACGACGAATATAGTGGGTTGACTTTCATCGTTCTGGCGCATGGTGGCCAACACGGTGGGCATTTCTGACACGGCAGTTTGCACCAGGATCAGCGTTTCACCGCGCACCACCCATTGGGTGTAATCCTTTAAAATGCTGTCCTTGACACTCAGGTCGAGGGCACGCGCTACCATCCATCCCGCCCCCGCGCCAGCCAGCACCGGCATCACGCGAGCCGCACGCGGCAAATTGAGCGCACTTCCCAGCCAGAAACCACCAGCGGCCCCAGCCAACGCGCCTTGCTTATTGGAAATATCGTTCTGTTGGATAGAAATCTGGCCATCCGCTTGCTTATGAATGGCTGCTGAGCGATGGAAATGTTGTCTGCGCAGGATTCTCAGAACTTCAGTCGCCGCCTGGCGATCTCGATAAAACCCTAACACTAAACCCGGTTCAGTCATGGAGCATGGCCTTCCCTGAGTAATTTTCTGGATGTAATATGTCCTCTACGCAATGATGCAATTTCGTTGCACCCTGCTTAGATACTACTTGATTCTGAAGGAGCGGTAACCCGAAACGTGTCTCTAACTGTCACCAACTTGGTTAGTTATGAGATACCTGCGCGGGGTTAGCTTAATTTATCAATGATACCATGTGCAACCTGAGCTAACCCTTTTGTTCGGCTGTAGCAACTCTCGCGCCGCAACAAAATATAAAAGTCCCATTCCTTTAATTTTGACTTGTTTTAGGTTGACAAAACCTGAGAAAACATATAGGTTGAAAGCACGAATCAACAGTAATAAACCAAACGATTATGCAAGCACAACCTTTAAGAACCACTGTTATCGGTAGCTATCCTTTTCCGGGTTGGCTGGAGTTCGCCGCCCGGCATTTAGAGGAGTTTGGCAGCGCCGATGTCGCTGAGGTGCAAGACGACGCGGTGACGGTCGCCATTCACGACCAGGTTGCGGCGGGGCTGGATGTCATCACCGATGGAGAGCAGAGCCGCTTAGATTTCAATCTATCCTTCTATGGATTTATAGATGGCATTGAGTTAGAATCAGCTCCGCCACGTCATTTTGGGCCGCCAGCGCATGACCAACGTGGCAAGCACCGCGTTTTCGGTGACTTGCGCGCCCCACGCGGTCTGGGTGCGGTCGAAGAGTTCGAGCGACTGAAACGTCTGGCTCCGACCGGGCCAACTCTCAAAGCCAGTGTCCCCGGCCCCTATACCCTCAGCGGTCGCCTCGTTCCTAATGAACAGTATCCCGACCGTTATGCCCTGACCGAAGCCGTGCTGCCCATTGTGCGCAGCGAATTGGAAGCGTTAATCAACGCTGGCTGCCGAGAGATTGCGGTGGATGAACCTTCTATGAGTTGCTATGCCCATCGAGAAGACCCGCAGCGGTTCGTGAATATTTTTAACCGCACGGTGGAACCAATCGTTGGCAAATGCCGCCTTTCCACCCACCTTTGTTTCGGCAATTACAAAGGCCACGCTGTGGGTCTGCGCCGTTATGCCCCGATGTTCCCGGCATTTCTGGCGATGAAGGTGGATGAGATTCACGTCGAGATGGCGAGCCGAGAATTTGCCGAGATCGAAATTATCCACGACATTGCGCAGCATAAAGATGTGGCAGTCGGTATCATTGATGTTAAAAGTTACTACATCGAAACCGTGCAAGATGTTGCGGAGCGCGTTCGCCTCTGCCTTAAACACGCACCTGCGGAGCGGTTATCCTTTGCTCCCGATTGCGGTCTGAGCCAGACCGCGCGGTGGGCCGCTAAACTCAAGTTAAAGAACATGGTGCAAGGCGTGAGGCAAGTGCGCCAGGAGTTAGGGCTGTGATTGAACCGATACTAGTAGATGATGAGTTCTTGGCTGATGTTGCAGCCGCCAGAAGTGAGCCAGATGCCGTACATCTGTGGTGGCTGGGGCAAAGCGGCTTCCTGGTGCAGTGGCAAGGCCACCACTTATTGCTCGATCCGTATCTTTCTGATTCCTTAACTACCAAGTACGCAGCAACCAATAAGCCTCATATCCGCATGACTTCTCGTGTTGTAGCACCGGAGAAACTTGATTTTTTGGATGTGGTAACTTCCAGCCATAATCACACCGATCACTTAGATGCCGAAACTCTGTTGCCCATTTTGCACGCAAATCCCAACATTCAGGTGGTCATACCCAAAGCGAATCGCCAATTTGTAGCGGAGCGTTTACATATTGAGCCGTCGCGTCCCTTGGGTTTAGATGACGGCACCTCCGTAACGGTTGGTGCTTTCGTGCTAACGGGCATTGCCTCGGCCCACGAGACATTAGAACAGGACGAGCAAGGGCACCACAAGTATCTCGGCTATATCATCCAGTTTGGCCCCTGGACTCTTTATCACAGCGGTGACACCATGCGTTACGATGGTATGGTGGAGCGATTACAGCCTTACGAAGTAGATGTCGCCCTATTGCCGATTAACGGGTGCGCACCCGAACGGCGCGTGGCTGGTAACTTGGATGGTCGTGAAGCCGCAACCTTAGCGAAAGAAATTAATGCGGGTTTGGTTATCCCATGCCATTATGAGATGTTCGAGTTCAATACAGCTTCACCTGATGAATTTACCGCCACGGCCCAACGGCTTAACCAGCCCTATCACGTTCTGCGCGCTGGCGAACGTTGGAGCGGGACAGCACTGTGATAATTGGTCTGTTCAGTGGGAATTATGAAGTACGACCCGCCGCTAAAGCAGCGGGCTGAATGGGAAGCCCCCTGAACGGGGCTATTGAGGCCAGCGCAGCCCGGTAAACCGGGCTTTTACTCTTCAGCCCGCTACTTTAGCGGCGGGGCCGCGTATGCCATATGACTTGCTACGGCAGTCCTCTCTTATATGTGGTGCTTCACGTCTTAGCAGGTTCACTTTCAACAATTTTTACCGGACAGTAAATCTTGAGCGGGTGTTGTTTACCCTTGACATATACCTCACCTAAAGCCTTCACTTCAATGTGCTCCATAGCTTGCTCGTAGGTGCTTTCACTAATGATAATATGGCAGCCTAATTCTTTGGTCATTTCTTGCAGACGAGAAGCGGTGTTAACAGCATCACCAATCAAAGTGTGTTGAATCCGCTGCTGTCCACCCACGGTACCAATTCGCACCACGCCGGTTGAAATCCCAATCCCGACACGGAAACCTATCTCTCCGGCCAGACCACTGGCATTAATAGTTGCCATTGCTTCTTGCATGGCGAGCGCCCAGCGGATGGCACGCTGCGACACCGATTCTTGTCCCGGACGCCAGCCTTTGCGACGTTCCACGTAATAGAGCATAATTTCATCGCCCACAAATTTATCTATTTCTGTGCCCCAACGACGGGCGGCTTGCTCAGCAGCCGTAAAATAACGGCGCAGCAACTCTTCAATGGTCTGGGATGGCAAACTTTCGCAAAGCGAGGTATAGCTGCGCACGTCACAGAAAATAACTGCCGCTTCTACTTCCTCCGTTTGCCTGGCATCGTTAGGATTTGCCGCCATCATTTCCTTGGCAACCCAGGAAGGCATAACCCGCTGTAAAACGCGGCGCATTCGGTAAACTTCGGTGGCGCTCGTTAAGAGATAAGTCACAACTAAAGTGGCTAACGGCTGCACGGTATCTATCCAGAGACCTGTGGCTAAGAGTAACTGCTGAGCCATGATCATCCAGAGCATTGCTTCACCCACAATAATATACAGCCCGCCCTGCAAGCCCCATTGCCAGATCACCAGGGTAATAGAAAGGCAAAAGAGAAGGCTGACTAAATAAGCCGCTGTACGGCTCCAATGGCGCAGCCGAGAACCTTGTAGCACCGTTTGTGTGGCATTGGCTTGAACTTCTAACGCTGACATCACGCCGCCGGGTGTATCTACGCGTTCCGCCAGGGCAGCAGGAGAACCGATAATGACAATTTTGCCCGTAAAGAAATCTCGGTCATGCATCTTTTCCCAGGTGCCATTATAAACTTCTGAGTAGGGCACGGAGGCAAATCTTCCTGGCGCTATACTATAACGAATAAGAACTTCACCCCTATCACCAGTTGTCACATTAATAGGTTCTAGAGGATTTTGCTCTGAGTTATGCGAAGTCGCGTCTCCTGCACCAAGATAAGCGGTAGCCAGGGCAATGGCAAAATGCGAATATTGCTTGTGGCTGATGGCATCGTAAGCATATGGCATGAACCAACGCACGCGTCCCAGTTGGCGTGGGAATAAGTCCACTGCGGCTATTGTAGAAGCGCGTAATGATGGAGCAGGAGGCAAAAAAGTGGTGGCATTCGCATCTGCACCTTCATTGACACTCGGTTCTAATGCCACCACAACCTTACCTTGCCGTTGCAGGGCTGCCACCAAAGACTTATCTTCCGCAGGAACAGAACGTGAGAATGACTCATCAAAGCCAATAACCATAGCTCCGGCTTGACGGAGCTTATCCACTATCTGAGCGTGCATCTGGCGCGGCAAAGGATAAGCGGCAGAGGCTAAGGGCAAGTGGGCCAGGGATGCATCATCCATACGTACCAGGACAATACGGGGGTCGGGTCGTCGTCTTGGGAGGGTATGGTAGTACCAGTCATAAAAGAGGAGTTCAAGCTGTCGCACCGCCGGTGCTCGCGCCACCAGAATGGGGCTAAGCGAGGGAACCGCTAAGGCGATGAAGAGCAAAGTCAACAACCGCCCATCGAATCGGTGCTTGTGCGCGTTCACGCCTTTATTATGACTGATTATAAGAGAGATGCGCCTCCCTTATGCCTTAAGTATTGGGGTGGCCCTATACCCGCTTCAGCAATTGCGGCACCGAATCTGCCTTGTCTGCTTCTACTAAAGGGGGAAGCAATGTGGCGTAGCACACTGAAAATCTTGGGGGCCACCACCGGCTTTGCGGCTATTCATAGCCTCCTCGCCAGTCGTGGCGCGAAGCAGGCAGCAGCCCGCATATTTGGACAGCGCCAGCGCAATGGATGGTATCGGCTTTTCTATTTAGCCCAATCTTTCTTAACTCTCGGTGCTTTAGGAGCGTATCTGCACCGTTTACCCTCGCGTGACCTCTATGAGGTGCGCGGCCCCTTACGTTGGCTGATGCGTTTCGTGCAGGCCGGTGCAATCTGCTATGCAGTCTGGGCTGCCTATCAAGTAGGTATCTCGGAGATGTTAGGACTAAAGAGTATCGGACAATGGCTTGCGGGTGAAGCCACGGCTCCCGAACCAGAGGCTCAAGGGCCTGCTTTAGCTGCGGATGGTACAATGCGCGTGCGTGGCCCATTCAATTATAGTCGTCACCCGTTGAACTTAGTCCCCGTCTTCATCTTCTGGCTGTGGCCACGTATGACGACCAAGCTGTTAGCGTTTAACATCGCCAGCACAGCTTACCTGGTGCTGGGTTCCATTCATGAAGAGACGCGCTTACGCGCCGCATATGGTGAAGTTTATAAGGCTTATCAAAAAAGCAGTGTGCCTTTTTACTTGCCTCTGCTACAGAGTAGGATTGCGCAAAATGAGGATGGGTCTCAATAGGTGCCCAATAAACAAAAACGCTCTGCCGAATGGCAGGGCGTCTTTGTTGCACTACTAAACTCTAAGCTGGCATTTGAACGCGTGACGACCACTTTGGCCGTTGTTGCTCAAAGGCGGTAATTTCAGCTTCGTGTTGTAAGGTGGTGCCGATGTCGTCGAGACCATGCACCAGACGGTTCTTGCGGAAGGGGTCAATATCAAAGTGAATGGAGAGACCTTCTTCATCACGAATCGTTTGAGCGGGCAGATCAATGGTCAGTTCATAGCCAGGCTGCTCTTGCGCTTTTTGGATGAGTTGCTTCACGGTTTCTTCCGGCAGGATAATTGGCAAGATGCCATTCTGGAAACAGTTATTAAAAAAGATGTCCGCATAGCTGGGCGTAATGATGCAACGAAAGCCGTAATCCGCTAAAGCCCACGGCGCATGTTCCCGTGATGAACCAGAGCCAAAGTTACGGCCCGCCACCAGAATTGTCGCGCCTTCGTAAGCCGGGGCGTTTAATTCAAAATCGGGATTCGGCGTTACCCCATCGGCTTCATAACGCCAGTCGTAAAACAAGAACTGCCCAAACCCGGTGCGCTCAATGCGCTTGAGAAACTGCTTGGGGATGATTTGATCGGTATCCACATTGGCCCGATCCAAGGGCGCAGCTACTCCCGTCAATGTTACAAAAGGTTGCATGTTACTTTCCTTTTTAAGTTAGCCACAAAGAAGCGCAAAAGACGCAAAAGGACACATAATGTAGCATTGGTTGTGCTGTAACTACATTGTGCTACCTTGAAAGCACACTTATTATCCATTTTTTAACGTCTGTGCTTTTTGTGCTTCTTCGTGGCTAACTAGTTATTTACCCTTATTCTCTTTATCCCACTGGCGGATGTCCACGAGTTTGCCTTCAATGGCGGCGGCGACAGCCATCGGGACGGAGACAAGATGGGTGCGGCCCCCTTTGCCCTGGCGACCCTCAAAATTGCGGTTGGAAGTCGAAGCGCAACGCTCGCCAGGAGCCAGGGTGTCGGGGTTCATGCCCAGACACATCGAACAACCGGCTTCACGCCATTCAAAACCTGCGGCTTTGAAGATTTTGTCTAAACCTTCGGCTTCCGCTTGCTGCTTGACAGCGCCAGAGCCAGGCACCACCATCGCGTGTAAGGTAGAAGCCACCTGTTTGCCGTCTGCCAAGTGCGCGGCAAGACGCAAATCCTCAATGCGCGAGTTCGTGCAGGAACCAATAAAAACTCGATCCAACGGCAAGCCTTCGAGCGGCGTACCTGGTTCCAAGCCCATATATTCCAGGGCGCGGTGGGTGGTGTTGCGGTCGGTAGGGTCGGTGTAATCATCGGGATTGGGCACGCGCTCGGTCACGGGCAGCACCTGGCCGGGATTAGTGCCCCACGTCACCTGAGGCGCAAGGTCAGCGGCATTCAAAACCACAGTGGTATCATAGGTCGCGCCTTCATCGGTAGTAAGGGTGCGCCAGTAAGCAACGGCTTCATCCCACTCCGCGCCTTGGGGAGCATGAGGACGGCCTTTCAAATAATTAAAGGTGGTCTCATCGGGCGCAATCATGCCAGCGCGAGCACCCGCTTCAATGCTCATGTTGCAGATGGTCATACGGCTTTCCATTGAAAGCGCGCGAATGGGAGCACCCGTGTATTCCACCACGTAACCCGTCGCGCCAGCGGTGCCAATTTTGCCGATAATCGCCAGGATGATGTCTTTAGAGGTCACACCGGTAGGCAGCGGGCCATCGCCCTCAATGCGAATTTCCATCGTCTTAGGCGTGCTCTGCGGCAAGGTCTGCGTCGCCAACACATGCTCTACTTCGCTGGTGCCAATACCAAAAGCTAACGAGCCAAAAGCGCCGTGCGTGGAGGTGTGTGAGTCGCCACAGACAATAGTCATGCCCGGTTGAGTGATACCCAACTCCGGGCTAATGACGTGGACAATACCTTGACGTGGATCATCCAAACCAAAAAGCGTCACACCAAACTCTTCGCAGTTGCGGGTCAGGGTCTCCATCTGCTTGGCCGAAATTTGATCCACAATCGGCAAGGAGCGGTCGGTGGTGGGGACATTGTGATCCATCGTGGCAAGGGTGAGATCGGGTCGCCGCACTTTGCGGCCCGTCATGCGCAAGCCCTCAAATGCCTGTGGTGAAGTCACCTCATGCACCAAGTGTAAATCCACATACAGCAAGGCTGGCTGCCCCTCTTCTTGATGAACCACATGGGCATCCCAGATTTTTTCAAATAATGTGCGCGGCTTCGACATAAATTTCCTCCAAAATAACTCTCAGTTATTGGGTCAATTAACAACAATAAGTTGGGCTTTTTGAGCGACGTTTCACGACCCTATACGCTCCACGAATGACAGCTTAATGGCTCGGTTGTAGGGCGCGGTTCAGGGCACTCAACACAGCTTTGATGGAAGCCAACTCGATGTTGGTATCAATGGCCGCCCCGAAGTAATGTTTGCCGTTCGGCGTCTTAATCTCGATGTAAGCCACAGCTTTAGCCTCCGCGCCCCTACTCAGCGAGTGCTCTGCATACGATAGGAGGTCGAACTGCGCCACACCATTGTTTTTCAGCGCGAGGACAAAAGCATTAATCGGGCCATTACCCACAGCACGAATTTCCTTTGGCTCACCGTTCATAATTAAGCGGGCAATACACTCAACTTCTTTACCATCGCCCGCGGCGGCATTGGTCTCAGTATGAAAAGTCTCTAACTGAATAGGCGTGGTGCGGTGCAGATATTCCTGCTCAAAGGTGCGCAGAATCTCTTCATTGGAAATCTCTTCACCCTTGGCGTCAGCCAGGTCATTGATAATCTTGCCGAACTCCTTGCGCATCGCTTTGGGTAACTGGTAGCCGTATTCGCTTTCCATCACATAGGCCACGCCACCCTTACCCGACTGGCTGTTGATGCGAATAATCGCCTGGTAGTTGCGGCCAATGTCTTTGGGATCCATCGGCAGATAAGGCACTTGCCAGAGGGCACCCGGCGCGGGGTCTTGCTGGGCAAAACCTTTGTTGATGGCATCCTGATGCGAACCGGAAAACGCTGTAAACACTAACTCCCCGGCATAGGGATGGCGAATCGGCACTTCCAGACGGGTGCAACGCTCGTACACTTCCTTAATCTCTTCCAGGTTACTGAAATCCAACTTTGGATCAACGCCCTGCGTATACAGGTTGAGCGCCAACGTTACAATATCCACATTGCCGGTGCGCTCGCCGTTGCCAAACAGCGTGCCTTCTACGCGGTCGGCTCCTGCCATTAACGCCAATTCGGTCGCGGCGACACCCGTGCCCCGGTCGTTGTGCGTGTGCAGACTCACTAGGGCCGTGTCACGGTTACGCAAGTGGCGGCAGAACCACTCAATCTGATCGGCATGGACATTGGGCGTTGCCGATTCTACCGTCGTGGGCAAATTCAAGATAATCTTGTTTTTGACTGTCGGCTGCCAGACATCCACCACCGCTTCGCAAACTTCGAGCGAGAAATCCAACTCGGTGAGGACAAAACTTTCCGGGGTATATTCAAACACCCATTCCGTATCGCTTTGGGTAGCCACCAACTCTTTAACCAACTTGGCCCCATTGACTGCAATCGCTTTAATGTCGGGTTTATCCAGACCAAAAACAATGCGTCGCTGCGCCGGATTGGTGGAGTTATACATGTGCATAACCGCCCGCCGCGCTCCCTGTAATGCTTCAAAGGAACGTCGGATCAACTCTTCACGGGCTTGCACGAGGACTTGAATGGTGACATCATCCGGCACCAAATCTTCTTCAATCAAGCGACGACAGAAATCAAATTCAATCTGCGAGGCGGAAGGAAATCCAATTTCAATTTCCTTAAAGCCAATCTGCACGAGCGTCTGGAACATCTCCAACTTTTCCTCAACGCTCATCGGAATGGCTAACGCCTGGTTGCCGTCGCGCAAATCTACACTGCACCAGATCGGCGGCGCGGTAATCACCCGCGAGGGCCACTGGCGGTCGGGCAAATCCACTTGGGGGAAAGGCTGATACTTGGTAATCTTGCCCTTCTGCATCCCACCGCGTCCGACACTCAAAGGCTGGCGAGTTGCACTGGATGGTGGAAGTAGCGAGTCCACCTTTCTATTGGTCTTGCCATTGATGCTACCGTTCACGCCATGAGTTTTTACGTCTTCTACAACTTCTTCTACACTTGGGGACATCGCATACCTCCTTTAATTTAAGATTGCGGGTTAAGATTCACTCCTGATAGTGCCGCATTCACAACAGAAATTTGCTCTTGGAGATCGTAAGGGCTTGTCACACTGTTTGCAGAGCGGGCCATAAAGAGAAATACGGTGGTGAAAGAATCTATAAGTGTAATCACCTGGTACGCCTGTCAGATGCTCATAAGCTTCCCACAGAGGTTTAAAACGTTCTCCTTGTAAAATAGACTCAAACGGGTTGAATGGATTGATTGGAGATGGAGCACCTTCTAATGGCGTCAATTTCTCTGCAATTAGAATTTCCGCTTCTCCTGACCGCCCCGAACTGAAGGAGATAATGCCATCAGGTCCAAGTGGGCCACTTCCACCTTCATGATAAAGTTTTGAAAGAACTGCAAATTCTGCCTCATCAAACATGGGAACATCCTGCCCACAACGCCAACAGTACATAATGCGCATGAGGTTCACCTTGCTCAATCACGCCCATAGCCTAACCAAGACGGTAAGTTTTCTTCACACCAACGCCGATACTCTTCCATTGTGTCAAAAGCCCGGTAGGGCGCATCATCCAACACAGGTTTGTACGTTTTGATGAAAGCATAGCGCAGACGCACTTCGAGCGGACGCCGCGCGGCAGCCTCAAATTCTTCTATCCATTGCTGATTGGGACGAGTGCTTTCCACTATGATGGCGCTCCCAAAGCTTAATTAACCTGCTGTCTGCGTCTGCTTTTCCTTTTCTGGCTGCTTGGCTTGCACTTCGGGAGCCACACGCTCCTGGGCGTTCTGCTTAATCCAACTCATATTGCCACGCAGACGCTGACCTACTGTCTCAATCTGGCTGTCAGCCTCTTTTTGCAGCATGGGGGTGAAGTGTGGGCGGCTAGCACGGTTTTCTTCCATCCATTCACGGGCGAAATCGCCGCTCTGAATTTCGGCTAAGATACGCTTCATCTCTTCACGGGTCGCCTCATTCACAATGCGCTTGCCGCGTGTCACATCGCCCCATTTGGCGGTGTCGCTAATCGCCTCGCGCATCCCGGTGATACCTTTTTCATACATCAGGTCAACAATGAGTTTAAGTTCATGCAGGCACTCGAAATAAGCCATTTCAGGAGCATATCCTGCTTCTACAAGCGTCTCAAAACCAGCGCGCACGAGTTCACTGGTGCCGCCACACAGCACAGCCTGCTCGCCAAAGAGATCGGTTTCTGTTTCCTCACGGAAAGTGGTCTCATACACGGCGGCACGGGTCGCGCCAATGGCTTTGGCGTAGGCCAAACCAATGGCTTTGGCGTTGCCGGTGGCATCTTGCGAAATCGCCAGCAGCGCAGGGACACCTTTGCCTTCCAGATATTGACGACGCACGAACGGACCGGGGCCTTTGGGAGCCACCATCAAAACGTCTATTTCGGCAGGCGGCTTGATGAGACCCTCGATCATATCGGCATAGTGAATGTTAAAGCCATGCGAGAACAATAAGGCTTTGCCGGGGGTGAGATATTGCTTGACCTGCTTATCATAAATCTCAGCTTGCAAGTGGTCTTGCGCCAAAATCTGAATCACATCGCCACGCCGCGCCGCTTCTTCGGTATCAACCACTTCCATGCCATCGGACATGGCAAGCTCACGCGACTTGCCGGGACGAGTGCCGATGATAACGTTCACGCCGCTATCCTTCAAGCACAGCGACTGGCCGCGCCCCTGGCTGCCATAGCCGATAACGGCCACCGTTTTACCGGACAGGACATTCAAATCTGCATCTTGATCGTAATAAATCTGCGCCACTTTCTTTCTCCTTGTTTTTACACGCCTGCTTCAACACAAAGGGCACAAAGATTAGATGGGTTCTTTGTGTGCCTCGTGCAGACTTTGTGCTTTTTGTGTTGTGTCTTGTGTTAATCTGTCACGACTTAATAAAGTCCAGACCCAGCCTAAGACTGCGCCCAGCACCACGAACAGCACAACTTCAAATAGCAAGACCTTGACTTTATCTAAACCGTAATACTCGCGGCTGGGATCATATTTATGAGTCACCGGGTCAAAACCTGGATCGAAGCGGGTGACATATTTATGAAACTGCCACATCACAAAAACTAACGGCCCGCACAGTCCCGCTAAAGCGCCGCGCCCACCAACTGTCCGGTAACCCCAGATGGCTCCGATGATGGTCACCACTATCATGGCGATCATCACCAGATGGTCGGACTGTGCCGGTGTAATCAGTTCTTGTTCAGGCATAGTTATCCATCCATAGAACTAAAATGACCCATACAACAAAAAACTCCCGCCCTGAAGTTCCGATTCGTCTTCGTCTTCATGACGGTTACGAATCGCAAACGTTGCAGGACGAGAGGCGCTTTTAAAGTCAGTCTCCCGCGTTACCACCCGCGTTGATTGTAAGAATAAGGGAAACGGAATACAGAAAACAGGCCACTGCAATCGTGTTCTGTTTTCTGTCTACTGTATCCTTCTCACTATCCACTCGAAAGCGCGTTAACGGGCGCACCCGGCCAGAACTACACAGTGTCAGTTTCCGTCAAACACCTTCGCGCTGGCGGCATCCGAGGCGAGTTCAGCGTGTTACATTATCGGTCTCACAGCCCGTCAACCGACTTCCTCGAATGTAACAACAGCCTACTACTCCTCATCACAGCCGTTGAACCCTGGTTATTAAAATTAAATATACTCAAAGTTCGGTTTGCTTGTCAATCACAAGTTAAAGCCGCACTATTTGAGAACGTGCCGCCCGACGGCACCCTGCTAAGGAGCTTTTGATGCCGACACACGAAGTGGAAGAAAAATCGAAAGAGCAAGAAATTACCAAAACAACTGGCCATGCCGCCCATACCCAATCTTCTGAAGAGAAAGGATTACCTGGCAGCCTTCGTCGCCCCATAAAAATTACCATGATGGGAGCGGGCAGCGGCTTCACGCCGCGTCTGGTCAATGATGTAGTACGCATTCCCGGCGAAAGGGGCGGCACCATTGCCCTGGTGGATATTGATGCCGACCGCTTGAACACCATGCAGCAGCTTATTCAAAAACTGCTGCAACAACTGGGCAAAAGCAACTGGCAGGTGGTTGCCTCGCAAGACCGCACCGAAGTGCTGCCAGGCACCGACTACATTGTGAACTGCATCGAAGTTAGTGGACTGGAATGCGTGCGCCATGACAATGATATTCCCGCAAAGTATGGTCTGGATCAGTGCATCGGTGACACCATTGGGCCGGGCGGCTTATTCAAGGGTTTGCGCACGGTGCCGGTCTTTCTGGAAGTTCTTAAAGATGCGGAGCGGCTATGTCCTGATGCCTTAGTCCTCAACTATACCAACCCCATGAGCATGATGTGTCTGGCTGCCGGGCGCACCAGTTCAATGAACATTGTTGGTCTCTGCCATTCGGTGCAGGGCACTTCGCATCTACTGGCGAAGCGTGCTGGCGTGACCTATGAGGAAATGGTGTGGGAGTGTGCTGGCATCAACCACCTCGCCTGGTTTACCAAATTGGAGCATGAGGGTAAGGACTTGTATCCCCTGCTGATGGATAAGGCGCGGCGCGATTTATCCGGCGAACCGTCTGATCCCAACGATGCCAAAGACCTGGTGCGCAAAGATATGATGCTCCATTTTGGCGCGTTTATCACGGAATCGAGTGGCCACCTCAGCGAGTATCTGTCCTATTATCGCAAGCGCAAAGATATTATGGAGCAGTATTGCCGCGATGGTTACGACGGCGGCTCCAGTTTCTACGCTAACGAGTGGCCCGGTTGGCGCAAGAATGCAGATAACGAGCGCATGGCGATGGTACGCGGCGAAAAGCCGATTGACTGGGAGCGTAGCTGGGAATATGCTTCGTGGATCATCGAAGCGCGGGAAAAAGATTCTCCCTTCCGCATTCACGGCAACGTTATGAACTCCGCAGGCGATAGCGGCACGCTCATCACCAACCTGCCTGCTGATGGCTGTGTCGAAGTCGCCTGTATGGTGGATCATAACGGCATCAACCCAACACGCTATGGCAAACTCCCGTCACAGATGGCCGCCCTGTGCGACTCCAACATGAGGATGTTCGACCTCGCCGCCACCGCCGTCATCGAACGGAGCAAGGAAGCCGCCATTTACTCCCTGATGCTCGATCCATTAACTTCTGCCGTATGCAGCCCCCAGGAAATTAAGAAAATGACCCTTGAGCTTTTCGCGGCGGAACAGGAATTTCTCCCGGGGTATAAGTAAGACCTAACCCCCCGTCCCCCTTCCCGGCACGGTAAGGGGGAGTCAGAGGATGCCTGTTCTCTTTACTTACGGTTTCCAGGCGTTAATGGTTAATCGTAAGTTAGACATCTGTTCTTTATTCCTAATGAAATTTCCAATTATCCCCCGACGCTTATCCTCTGACACCCCCTTCCCGTGCCGGGAAGGGGGACGGGGGGTTAGGTCAACTTCAACCTTGTGAGAAAACGACAACCAACATCTCCCACACCAGATGAAAATCTGACGCCAGAAGAAGCACAACGCAAGCAACAATTAGAAGCCGCCAAGCGCGTTGTGCTACTAACGGTCTTTTTAGACATCCTCGGCTTCGGCATTATCATTCCCCAACTTGGCATTTATGCGGCCCAGTTCGGCGCTTCGCCAACGGTGGTAGGCATCCTTGCTTCCACTTACTCGGCGATGGGGTTTCTCTTTACGCCGTTCTGGGGCCGTCTCAGTGACCGTGTAGGTCGCCGCCCGGTTTTGCTGTGGAGCATCTTAGGCACGACCATTGGCTATGTGTTTTTTGCCTTTGCCCAATCGCTGCCCTGGCTGTTTGCGGCACGGCTGATTGACGGCATTACAGGCGCGAATATCTCGACCGCCCAGGCTTACCTCTCGGATACCACGCCACCCGAAGAACGCTCGAAAACTTTCGGCATCTTTGGAGCAATTTTTGGCATTGGCTTCGCCATTGGGCCGTTCATTGGCGCACAACTGAGCCACCTGCCGGGAGCGTGGGGCGGCAACCTGGGCATTGGAGCATTTACAGCGGCCCTCAGCTTGATTAACTGGCTGTTAGCGATTAAGCGTCTGCCTGAAACTCTGACCCCAGAGATGCGGGCGACGAATACAGCGCGACAGGAGGAACAAGGTGGCGGGCGCTGGCAGTTGATTAACGTGCATGGCTTTCAACGCGCCTTTGCCATCCCCGGTTTGAACCTCGTGATGGCCATTGCTTTCTTTTCGATTCTCGCCTTTGCCACCATGCAGGGCACCTTTACGCTTTATCTCATCACTAAATACGTGCGGCCCGAAGTCCAGACCGAGATTCGACATAATCCCACAGCCTCCGCACAAGAAGCTAAAATCCGTTTAAGTCAGGGGGCAGGACACTCTACACCAATTACCACCGATGAAGGCCGCCCCGCTGCACCCACTGCCGAAGCGGGTGGTAAAAGCGGTGATGTAACACCCTACTCCCCGGCGATAGGCGGCGATTTTAATCTGCCAGGAGTGGCGGCACCAGCGCCTAACCTATCGTGGCGACGTGTGGAACAACTTTTGGTGCAACCGCGTGCGGCCCGCCTGGTAAACTGGATATTTACTACTATTGGTATTCTCGCTATCATTGTTCAAGGTGGTCTCATTCGCCCCCTCAAGAAACGTGTTAGTGATGTGCATCTGATTCTCGTGGGCACCTTATTAATGGCCGTAGCCCTCGCCATAGTGCCGATTCCGCAACATTTTCGTTGGCAGTTCCCGGTGGCCGCGATGCTGGCGATTGGCAATGGCATCTCTGCCCCAGTTCTAACGGCAATGGTGTCACTGCTCTCGCCGGAAGCCGAGCGGGGGGAAATTATTGGCGTTTTCCAATCTACGCAAAGCTTAGGCCGCATCATTGGCCCGACCCTAGGCGGCATCCTTTTTAACACGGTCTCCTTGAGTGCGCCTTACTTCGTGGGGGCGGCGATTATGTTGGTGTCTTTTGTCTTTGCCCTCGGCTTGCGTGGTAGGGAGCCGGAGGCACCACCAGCGGCATCATAAAATGGGCACTGAATTGGCAGAGAGACACTCAGATTTGTTAATTAAACTCTGCACTTTGAAGTTGCTCCTCCATGAAAATTGATACTCAGTATTTAACGGATGTCCTAACTCAGCTTATTCACACTCCCAGCCCAGTTGGTGATACAGCGCGTGGCGTTGAACTATGCGCTCGCATTCTCTGCGATCTCAACGATATAAAAGTTGAGCATACCCGCAAAGGTATGCTTGTTGGCACCTGGGCCGGACATAGCGATGCGGCCCCCCGTGGCGTGACTGCTCATGTGGATACGCTTGGCTTGCTCGTTAAGGAAATCAAGAGCAATGGCCGCCTTCGTGTGGCCCAGGTTGGTAGCTTTGACTGGTTAGTTGTGGAAAACGAGGGCGTCACCATTCAGACTCAAAGCGGGGCCAGTTACCGAGGCTCTATCCTCTTTAGTAACGGTTCCTATCATGTTCACCAGGGCAATGACCGCCTGGACAGCAAGCCCTTAGAAACGCGCAACGAAGAAATTCGCATTGATGCCCGCACTTCGAGCGCCGAAGAAACCCGCGCCCTGGGTATTGAAGTCGGCGACGTGGTGCATGTAGATACCCGCCTGGAAATCAACAACGGCTTTGTACGCTCGCGCTATTTGGACGACAAGGCGTGCCTCGCCTGCATCTTCGCGGCTCTCAAGGCGATGCAAGACGCTGGACAAACACCCGCTCAACGCACCACCATCATGGTGGCCAATTATGAAGAAGTCTGTCACGGCGGTGCCGCCGGGTTTCCCGATGATATTGCCGAAGTGTTAGCAGCAGACGTAGCTCCGTTAGGCGTTGGACAGAATTCTAACGAATACTCCTGCTCGCTTTGCGTCCAAGATTCCGATGGCCCTTATGATCCCTCAATGGGCCGCAAACTGCGACGTTTAGCGGCTCAACACCACCTTCCCTTGAAACCAGACATTTACCCCCAGTTCTCCTCCGATGCTAAAGCCTTCTGGCTGGCTGGTGGCGATGCCAAAGTCGCACTGATTGGCCCTGGCACCGATGCCACCCATGGCTACGAGCGCACGCACCTGGACGCCTTGATTGCCACCGCTCAACTGATCGCGTTGTATTTAGTGGATGAGGAGTAGCCGGGCATTGAAATATCCGGCGGGAAGGCCGTTGGCCAAGCGTCCTACCGGACGCCACGCTAGAGCCAGAGTTAAAGCCGTCCGCGAGGATGGTTGGCTTTAGCCTCCCTGCTGGATATTTCAATGCCCGGTATTAAAAATTTCCCACTTGCCCTCTGCCCTTTTGATGTAAAATTAGGTGTGGAACACGAACTGCGTCTCTTAAGGGAGGCCGTAGAAACAGTGGACATCTACATCTTCTGCCTACTTCTAGGCTTTGTCGGTTTGGTCGCTATGGCCTTCAGTGGCCTGGGCCATCATGGAGCCGGAGGCCACGCGCACGGCGGTCATATTGGTCATGGCAGCGGCGCTCATGCTCTGGGTCATGGCTCCGCTCACGGACACGCTTTACATGGGCCAGCAGGTCATGCCGCACACGGACAGGGGGTTCACACCCACGGTACACAGTCAGCAGCCACACACGGACACCAATCAGCCAACCGTGAGCATGGCGAAGTTCGTGGCGATTCGACTTCACTTCAAACCCAAAGCGGCTCTGGCTTATCCGGGTCATTGATGGCGTGGCTGTCGCCTCGCGTGATCTTCAGTGTAATTCTCGGCTTTGGGGCGACTGGCATGTTGATTCACCAGTTACTGCATGAGCCGACCACAATGGCCCTTGCCCTGGTGGGGGGGTGGGGCTTTGAGCGCCTCTTGGTCTCACCCGTCTGGAACCTGCTCCTGGGTTTTGCCTCCAACCCGGCTCGCACCTTAGAAGATGCTGTTGCCGAAGAAGCCCGTGCTGCCACCGATTTTGATGCCAGCGGGAGTGGCTTGATTGCCCTCGACCTGGATGGTCAAGTAGTGCAAGTGTTGGGCACCCTGCGTTCGGCTGATCGTGCTGCTGGTGTACGCGTGCGAACCGGAGACCGTCTGTTCGTAGAATCAGTGGATAACAAACGCAATTCGTGTGTTGTCTCTTCAATTAATAACCAAGGTGCGGCGGTGCAATCCTGAGCATCCTGAATAGGATAGCACGCCGAAGGAGATAGAAAATGGATCACGTAATGAGTTTTTTGGTCGCAGGTGGCGCGATTCTGTTCGTGCTGTTGTTTGTGCTGCCTGCCATCGTAGGCATGTTCCTGCGCAATGTCGAAGCGGGCACCATCCGCATGGTCAGTTGGTGGGGCGGCACAACCAAAATTTATCGAGGGCCAGGCAAATCGTATGAAATTCCCTTGCTGACGACTGGCACCACCCTTTCCAGCAAGGCCATCAATGTTGATCTCGACATCACTGACCAAACGGCGGACTTAGATGAGAATGGCTTACCCAAGCCTATCAAAGTACGGGTTCTCGCCAGTGCTATCGTATCAGTTGGTGATACGGATAACCTGATTAAGACAGCGGCTAACCGCTACTTTTCAAAACCCGAAGCCGAGCAGATGAGCACGCTGGGAGACTTGCTTTCCAGTGCGGGTCGTCGCGCCGTTAACCTGTTGACACACGATCAACTTTTTTCGGCGAAAACCACGCCGACTCGCCCGGCTAATCAAATGGCCACCGTACCTGCTCAAGTTCGAGACTTGTCCGAGGGGGGGATTCCAGGGGCTAACCAAGCCCTGCAAGCCGCCGAAGAGGATGATGACCCCTTGGCGATCATCATTCGCAAAGCCTGCTCCCGCGAATTGACTGACTTAGGGCTTATCTTTAACTCCCTCAACATCAAAGTGGTGCAATCGGAAGTCGCCGAAGCGCGGCGGCGTCAGTCAGCAGCCGAAGCGCAGGCCAATGCCGACATTGTATCGGCCCTGCAATCGCGGCGTGCCAAAGAAGCGCAGTTGGAAGCGGAGCGGGTTATTTCCGACAAGCAACGCGAATTGGAACAGACGCGCGCCTCCAACGCAGCCCTTATTGCTCAGGCCGAGGCCAAGAAGCAGGATGCCCTGGCTGTGCAACGTGAAGCGGAGTTACGTGCTACACAAATTGCCCAGGCCACTGCCGATGCCGAGCGGCTCAAAATTGAAGCTTCCGCCCAGGCTGATGCCGAAGCCATTCGCATTACCCGTGTGGCGCACGCGAACGCCGAAAGTATCCAAAAGGTTAATGAGGCTATCAAATCCGGCGGTGAGAGTTACTTCCGCTATCGCCAGATCGAAATGCTGCCCGACATCGCCCCAGTTATCGCGGATGCCCTCGCCCAGGCCAAGATGGTCACCATTTCCGGTGGCGGCGATGGACATGGCGCAGCCGACTCAACCACAAACAACATCACTGGCGTTATTCAAACCGTGTTAGCGGCTCAACTGGTTGCCAAGAGTGGCATGGTTGATGGCTATGGCAGTAACGGCACCGCGCATCAGGCCATAACTCCGCCACCAGCACACCCGGCTCCACCAGCACCCCAACCACCAACTGCTCCACCTCCACCGAGAAGGTAATTAGTAGAAGAGGCACATTCTTCCAGGAGACCCACCGCTAAAGCAGTGGGCTAAGCCTAAAAGCCCTCTGAACGGGGCTACCAGCGTCTTAGTGCGCGGCAGTAGCCCCGTTCAGAGGGCTTTTTCGCGTGCAGCCCGCTCCTTTCAGGGGCGGGTGACTCCGATGCGTCGGCACTGGGGAGCCACTTGCCACAGCCAACTTTTGTCCGCCTGCTCAGATACACTCAGCCTGATGGATACTCCACAGGCGCAACAACCAGAGCTTAGCCATAATCCCAATATTGCGCCGCCAGAGGGGATCACGCCGCGTGTGGTCTCCGGGGAAATCGGAGATTTCCTACGTTCTCATGAGCGCCGTCGCCGTCAACTGCCGCGTGCTGTTATCGTGGGGTTTCTCACCGGATTAGTCGCTGTCGCATTTCGCACCAGTCTGGATCGCGCCGATCAATTTCGCACCTGGCTCATTCATCTCTCCCACAACTATGCTCCCTTAGGTATTCTTATTCC
This sequence comes from Abditibacteriaceae bacterium, assembly GCA_019239895.1. GTDB lineage: Bacteria > Armatimonadota > Abditibacteriia > Abditibacteriales > Abditibacteriaceae > JAFAZH01. Next base: position 240,427 of record JAFAZH010000052.1, read on the forward strand.
CATTATCTATGGCGCTGTGGGAGCTGGAGCGGGTGTCTGGCTGGTGCAGAAGGTCGCCCCGGCGGCTTCTGGGAGTGGTATCCCTCATCTTAAAGCCGTCTTGCATCGCTTAAAGGAGATGCGCTGGGCACGGATTCTACTCGTTAAGTTCTTCGGTGGCATATTGAGCATTGGCGGCGGCTTGGCGTTAGGCCGAGAAGGGCCAACCATTCAAATGGGTGGCTGCGTGGGGCAGATGGTGAGTCGCTGGCTGGGCAGTACGCCCCGCGAGCGCCAGACGCTTATCGCTGCGGGTGCGGGCGCGGGGTTAGCGGCGGCTTTCAATGCGCCACTGTCTGGGTTAGTTTTCGTGCTGGAAGAAGTGCAGCGCGATTTTACCCCCGCTGTCTTTACCGCCGCTTTCGTGGCGTCGGTCACTGCCGATTTGGTGGCCCGCTTGATCTTGGGCCAACTCCCAGTCTTTCATGTCGCGCCTTATCCCCCTCCGCCGCTGAGCACGATCCCTGTTTTCCTGGTGCTGGGCCTGCTGACAGGTTTGTTAGGCGTTGTCTTTAATCGCGCCTTGCTGGGTAGTTTACGGCTGTTCGAGCGCACGAGTGGTTGGCCTGCCGGTGCAGTGGGCGCATTAGTGGGAGCGTGTGTGGGCCTGATAGGTTGGTTTGTCCCAGACGCATTGGGCGGCGGGCACCCTCTGGTTGAGCAGACGCTTTCCGGGCGAGTCGCACTGGGCATGATTCCGCTCTTTTTCCTACTACGTTTTGCCCTTTTCCTGTTCAGCTACGGCACCGGAGCGCCCGGTGGCATTTTCGCGCCGCTCTTAGTCCTAGGCGCGCAGGTGGGCCTCTTCGTGGGCCTTATTGCCCATCAATGGTGGCCCCAAGCGGTGCCAGAAGCGACTATGTTCGCTGTCGTCGGCATGGCAGCTTATTTTACCGCCATTGTCCGCGCTCCCCTGACCGGTATTGTGCTGATTCTCGAAATGACGGGCAGCCAATCGCTGATGTTGCCTCTCTTGGCGGCTTGCTTTACGGCTTATGGCATGGCCGATTTGTTAGGGGATCGGCCTATTTATGAAGCTCTCTTAGAACGGGATTTGTTGCGTGGTCAGGAAAACCCTGAATTAGAGGGTACCCTGTTGTTGGAATTGCCTGTCTTGGCCGGTGCGCCTTTTGCGGGCAAGAGCATCACGGAATTAGCCCTACCTCCCGGCTGCCTTATTATTACAGTGTGTCGGGGCGTCAAAACCGAAGTGCCCACTTCTAACACCCGTTTACAAGTCGGCGACCGCATCACAGCGGTGATTTCCCCCAGTGCGGCCCATGCCACCGTTTTGCTGCGCGAGGGCACGGAACCAGGACATCATGCCACAAGTCATGCAGTCACAGCGCCTTCAGTTACAGATTAAACAGCCTCTATCGCACCAACTTCGTAGTCAATCCAAGAAAGCAGAACACAAATGGGCTTCCATCGTCTATGCTTATAAAGGTGGTTATTTGCTTGCAGCTTATACAGTCAGGAAGCGCAAGTAGCCAGTTTATTTATCGCAGGCACTTTATGAAACATTTTTCCAGGTTTATGACGCTGGCCGTGTTAAGCGTGCTTTTTGTCACGACTACCATTTCGGCACAGGCGGCGATTGGCAAAGCGACAGCCGCCTTCGACAATGAGCGGCCCGACCGGGGCGAAACGGCCTGGGGCCGTCTGGTCGCAGATGCGGTACGCAACACGGCGCATTCTGACATCGCTCTCGTGAACGCTGGCACTTTGAAGCGCGGCACGCTGAAAGCGGGGAAGATTGAGGCTACCGATATAGACGCCTTGCTCTCCTTTGGCGATGACGCAGTGGTGACTTTGAACATTACGGGAGCGCAAGTGAGAGCGGCTTTAAATCGAGCGGCCCAAGCCTACCCGACTGGTTCCACAGCCTATCTGCATGGTTCCGGTTTCGTCGCGCACTTCAACCCGCAAGGCCCGAACAACCAACGTGTGACACAAATTCAGGTGCAAGGGCGTGATCTTGCCGATACAGCCACGGTGAGCGTTGCTATGCCAGTGAGCCTGGCACAAGGCGCGGATGGCTATTTTCGGGTCTGGAAGGATCAAGGCTCCCAGCGTTCGGGGGCCACCGTGCGGAGTGCTATCACCGATTTCATCCAGGCGCGTGGGGACATCTCGCCTGACAACAATCCACGCTTTGGCCCTCAATAAACCTGTGGTCAACCGGGGCTATAAAAGCCCCGGCAGGAAGGCGGACAAGCCGCCAAGCGTCCGTTGGACGCCACAAGGATCAAGCTTGAATGAGAGTACCGTCCGTGAGGACGGTCGGCTTTAGCCTCCCTGCCGGGGCTTTTATAGCCCCGGCACTGAGCGGTTAGCCTCTACAATTTGACGTGGCGGCGAATTTTCGCCACAATTTGATGCGGTTCCTATTTCTTGCGAAATGGGGCCGCGTTTTTGTTTTATCTTAAAAAGGTTGTGACGCTCGTTGAGTATTTTTTTCGGTGCCCCACGCTTTCGGCTCGGCTGGATTCTGATTACCATCGCCGCCTTAGCGTCTTTTTGTTCGGTGCTATTTCGCTGGAGTTATGAAAACTCCTATTCCAATTGCCAGATAACCCTTGATTATGACGATACGCGTGCCCTGGCCGACGCTTATCAGATACCCCACAAAAAGCTGCTGCAAGAATTCAAAGACCGAGGCGTCACCAGCATCGGGCTGTATGAGCAAAACTTGTCCACTTTACGCGATAACGCCCGCATTTCTATCTGGCCGCGAGAAGAAGCCGAGCAGCTTTATCCAGGCACACGCTGGACAAATTATGGCTCAGCTTACCGTTATTTGATTACAGCCACACCCGACAACCAGGGATTGCTGAATCAGGTATTGGCTCATCTGAAGGTGCAATCACAGCCCAGTTTGCCGCCTAAAGTCGTGCAAACGATCTCAGCACAGGGCGGCAGCCATCACCCCACAGCCCAATTCGGTATTCTTATTCCGGCTTCGCGCCAGCTTTTTAGCGATGCGCAAATGGGCTTTGATCCGGCCCAGGTTAAAGCGGTAAAAGACCTCGGTTTGCAAGTCACGGCCCGCCTGTCCAACCCTTTGAACCTCAATCTTGACCGCTTGCGCGCCCTATTGGATGAGGCTCAGGCCACGGGAGCGCATGTGGTCATCTTCTCGGAAGATGAAGTGTTGGGCTATCAATCTATGATTAAGATTGTGGCCCGTGAGATGCGCAACCGCGAACTGCTGTTTGGCAACATTGAGTTCAGCAAACAGCGCGGCTGGGACGACTTCTCACGCGAAACCGAAGGGATGCTGGTGCGCGTACATAGCGTAGGTGGCGATGAAGTCGCCAAGGCCAAAATAGAAATGTTGATTGACCGCTATGCCCGTGCGGTCAAAGAACGCAACATTCGCGTCGCCTATATTCGCCTCATTCGTCAGGCCAAGGGCGATTACGCGGTCGAGCCAACTGCCGCTAATCAAACGCCGGGCGCTACAGCGACTGCACCAGGAACGGCCAACGTCCCCACCAGCACCGCCAATCAATGGCAAATCACTACCAAGCAAACGCCCCTGGAACAAAATCTGGATTTTATTAGCGAAATCAGCCGTGAGCTACGCAGTCAGCCAATATCCCGCGCACCCTGGTTACGGCCAGGTTTAGTCATGAGCGGTGCGCGGGGCTTCCACGACTATCCGGTGAGCCTGTTAGAGCCAAAGGTGGGAAGTGAGCGCAAAGCCAAAATAGTCCGTTCGCTTTTCCTGTTTTTGGCTGGACTGGGCGCAGTGGGTGGCACGTTACTACTGCTTAACCTGTTCTTTGACCTGAGTAATCAGGCCCAAATAGGCTGGGCCGCTGTGGGCATTCTCCTGGTAGCCGGATTAGCCCTATCGCCAGGCATGGGTGCGAAGTTGATGGCATTGCAAGTCGGTTGTCTCTTCTCCTTTATTGGCATGATGTGGGGCGGCCTGCCCACACTGTGGGATGATCGCGGGGCTGCTGTGGTGGGACTTGATGGCAAAGCAGCAAAGAATGTCGAGACCATCTCGGTAGGCAATGCCATTGGGCGTGGCTGTATGATTCTGCTTAAAACCACGCTGCTGACCATGATCGGGCCGCTACTGATAATTGCTTTACTTAACTATTGGAAGTTCTTCAGTGGTGCTGATAAATTCCTGCTTCCCAAGGCGACCCAGCTTTTGCCGTTGCTCTTAGTCGGTATGGCCTTCGCGGGTGAAGTTTTCCCACATCGCGTTGTGGTAGAAGGTGCTTATCCCGCCCGTAAGCGTGCCCTGGCGCGACTTAATAATGTGCTCAGTCATCCCTTCACGGCTCGCATCGCCTTGATAGCACTAGCCCTTTTTGTCCTCGGCAGTCTGTGGATTGCACGCACTGGTAATGATAGCGGCATGGAGATTTCACCAATTGAATTAAAGTTCCGTGCCCTCTTGGAACGAGTCTTCGTTACGCGCCCACGCACGAAAGAAATCTTCATGGGCCACCCCGCCATTATGTTCGCGGTGTGGTATGCTTTGCGCCGCCAGCGACTTTTGGCTCTGGCAGCGGTGATTCTCACCACCATTGGCCAGGCGGACGTGCTGAACACGTTCTGCCATATTCACACTCCCATTTTCTATTCGCTCTTGCGAACTATTCACGGGGTATGGCTTGGTGCATTGGTCGGAGCCGTCGCCTTGTGCATATATGCGCCCCTGGAAAGCTGGTGGCTCAATCGCAGCTCTGCGCGGGATAGCGGTTCTACCAATGGCACCAGCAACGGACTGACCACAGCGGTCATCCCCGATGGTTCTACGAACGGCAAAGTCTATCTTCAAGAAGCCGATGTCACACCAGTTAAACCGTTCTCTAAGTCTTGATGGTCATAGACTTTTTACCTTAAATGGCTACTTCTGCCCTACCCCGCATTCAAACCACCGTTGTCGGCAGCTATCCTGTTCCCGATTGGCTGGCGGCTTTGCCCAGTGAACAGGCACTCATTGATGCCACCAGTGTGGTGTTTAAGATTCAAGAGTTAGCGGGTATTGACTTGGTTGCGGATGGAGAAATGTACCGCTTTGACATCAATCACCCCGATACCAACGGCATGATTGACTACTTTGTGCGCCCCCTGGGTGGCGTGCGTTCGGCTATTGGCCGCGCCGATGGTGAGGCATTCTCGCAACTGGCAGGTATGGGCTTTCGCAGCAAACCCGCAGGTGTGGTTGAAGACGCTATTAATGAGGGGACGCTGGATTTGGTGCGCGATTACGAACGGGCGCGTAAGCTGACCCACTCGCGCATGAAGTTCACTCTCACTGGCCCCCACATGTTATCCAAAACGTTGTTGGACTATCACTACGGACAACCAGAGGCACTCTGCCATGCGATTGCGAAAGTCTTGGCCACGCAAGTGCGACACATTGATGCCGATGTGGTGCAAATAGATGAAGCCAATATTCCTGGCCACCCGGAAGACACCATCTGGGCTGCCGAGGCTATAAATATCGTTTTAGATGCCATACCACACGAAAAAGGGGTGCATCTCTGCTTCGGCAACTATGGCGGCCAAACTATTCAAAAAGGCACCTGGGATAAGCTGCTCGATTTTATGAACCGGCTGCACGCCGACCATCTGGTGTTGGAAACCACACGCCGCAGCTCTAAGGAAATCGCATCATTAAAAAATGTTGATCCACGAATTGGCATTGGCTTAGGTGTTATTGACATCAAGACAACCGTTGTCGAAACTGCGGATGAAGTGGCGCGACGCATTGAACAGGCCGAGAAGATGTTAGGCGATAACCGCGTGCGGTATGTGCATCCTGATTGCGGCTTCTGGATGCTCAAGCGCAGCGTGGCCGACCGCAAAATGGAAGCTATCGTACAGGGGCGTAATCGCTATCTGGGGCTGGCATAAAGTCTGTGAATTTTCTGCTCTCAGGCTATTATGGCTATGCCAACGCCGGTGACGAAGCGGTCTTAGCGGCAATTCTGGAAGCCCTAGCATCGCGTGTGCCCGCCCACACCCAATTTGTTGTAACCTCTGGCAACCCTGAACGCACTGTCTCGCTGCACAACAGTCCTCAACATCGCGTCGCGGCTATTCCCCGCCAGCATCCCCAGGCGTTATTGCAAGCCATGCGCGCTTGTGATGTTTTTATCAGTGGGGGTGGTAGCCTGCTGCAAGATGTCACCAGTCTGCGTAACGTGGTGTACTACACTTCGCTGATGCGCCTGGCACGGCTCTCCCGCAAGCCGTTGATGATTTATGCCCAAGGCGTAGGGCCGCTAAAAAAGAGCCTGTCGCAAAAACTGGCACGGGCGGCGATTCAGGGAGCGCGCATTGTCACAGTGCGTGATCCAGACTCAAAAGCTCTCCTAGAACGAATCGGTGTGCGGCGGGCTATCGAAGTTACTGCCGACCCCGTGTGGGCGTTGGAGTGCGGAGTGCGGAGTGCGGAGTGCGGAGCTAAAGATAAATCGGTAGGTATTTGGTGTGCTGCCTTGCGTTCGTGGCTGCATGTTGAGAATGCAAGTGAACAGGCGGCCTCAATGTTCAAGGCGGTATTTGGCGCAGCGCGTGCAGCAGGAGCTAAGGTAGAGTTCTTGCCGATGCAGCCGCCCAGTGATGGCCCGTTGACGGAAGAGAATTTCAAGCTGTATGCGGATGCTCAGGATTCTATTCTCGATACAGTGAACCTGCATCCCCGCGACATCATGGCTCAAACCGGACAGGCGAACTTAATGCTGGGAATGCGGTTGCACGCGCTCATCTTCGCGGCGGCGCAGGGGGTGCCATGCGTAGCGGTCAATTATGATCCGAAAGTGGAAGCTCTGGCTCAACTGATCGGCGCTCCCCTATTGCAAAGTGAAGACTTTAGGTCTGATCACGCGGTGAGAAAAGTAGCAGATGCAGTCCAGGCAGCGCGTCCACCGGATGCCGCTTTGATAACAGAATTAAAAGCTAAGGCACTGCGCAATGCGGATTTGGCAGTGAGTTTGATGTAGAGGTAATTGTCAAGTTACCCAATGATTTTAAGTCAGTGTCATTCTGAGCGCAGCGAAGAATCTTGTGCCGGTGTCCTGAGAGTAGAACTTCAACTCTATACTCCGCACAGTAGATGCTTCGCTGCGCTCAGAATGACACTGACTCTTAGGCTCCACATGAATGCAGGGTAAATAACGACGGATTATTGTTTGACAATTCTGATAAAATAGAATGGCTCATATTTATTTAATACGGCATGGGGAAGTCGAAGGAAACAGTGGCCTGCGCCGCACCTTTGTGGGTTGGGGCGATAAGCCGCTGACAGCACGCGGCGAAGCCCAGGCGCAGGCGGTCGCGGAGCGATTGCAAAACAAGAATTTGCAGGCAGTTTATGCTTCGGATTTGCAACGGTCTTGTCGCACGGCGGAATATATTGCCCGGCCACACGGCGTCACCGTGCAGTGCGATGCCGCCCTGCGCGAGATTAATTTTGGTGCGTGGGAAGGCTTGAGCGAAGCTGAGATTTTGGCCGACTGGCAGAAAGAGTGGCAGCGTCGGCAGTCTGACCCGGTGCAGGTGGGAGCGCCCGACGGTGAAAGTCTCAATGATTTATGGGCCAGATGGCAACCGACGTGGCAGAGAATCGTCCACGAACATCAGGGCCAAACGGTGGCTATTGTCAGTCATAATTCGGCGTTGCGCGTGCTACTATGCCATCTGCTGGATGCGCCCTTTAGCAGCTATCGTCGTATCAATATGAGTAACTGTGGCCTAACGCGGGTTGAGATTAAAGCTGAAGCTGCGGCTGGGACACAGCCACCTATCATGGTTCATTATATTAATGAAACAGGTCATCTCAAGGATATTTAGGTGGAGTGCGAATTCGTACTCCGCTTGCCTAACGGAAGGATATTGAAGAGGAATTACTATGGCTTTGAAAGACAATAAACGAACCGCCTCAGCAGCGGATGCCAAATCCAAAGCGATGCGGCTTAAAGGCAGCGGCAGAGGGCCGGATGCGGTTTACACTGGCACGCCGCTTTCGATGACAGGCATCCGCAGCGGGCTACTGTATAGCAATCTGATGAAGATTGTCCTGCTCGTGCTGATTGCCATTTTTGCGATTGGCTTCGGCTTGCAGAGTATTGGCACGGGCTTTGGCGGTGCTGGCAGCAATGGCGCTGCGGGTGGGGCCACGGGTGGCCCCGACCCAGTGGCGCGGGTGGCTGGGCAGGACATTTCACGGCAGAGCTTGCAGAGCAACTTCCTCCGGCAACTGGGTTTTATGGAGCAATTTGGCCAACCCACTGGGGTAGCAGAATTGCTAAGCACCAAGCAACGCGCCCTGCAAACCCTCACCGACCAGGCGGCTCAATATAAAGCGGCGCAGGATGCAGGCATTACCGTTTCGGATGCGGATATTGACCAGAAGATCACGTCGGAGATTAACGATGCGATTAAGCAGGATCAAGGGGCCAATGAAGCCGGTTTCCGTCGCCAGATCGAATCCACCTATGGCTCGCTCGCGGCGTATCAAGAGAATATGCGCAAGAACGTAGACCGTGAAGCGGTGCGCAAGCAGTTGATGATCGAAAAGTTAGAAAAGCAGATTAAAGATCAGAATAAAGTTAGCGAAGCCGATTATAAGCAAAGCGTGACCAAGCTCGACCTGCTGCAAATTGTGATTCAACCCAAGCTGCCTGCGCCGGGGGAAAAAGACCAGAAAGCCGCGCAAGAGAAAAATGCGGCGGACGCCAAAGCGCGTGCCGACAAGGTCATGGCGGAGCTAAAGGCGAATAGCACTCCCGGCAACTTTGCCCCGATTGCCAAAAAGGAAAGCGATGACATTGCCACCAAAGCCAAGGGTGGCGACGTGGGTTGGAAACTGCCCACAGAACTGTATTACTCGCCCACCATCAAGGACGCCATCGCCAAGAGCAACACCAGTCTCATTGGCCCGCTGCAAGATGATATGAGCAAGTATTACTACATCTTCTACATCAAAGGCCGTAAGTTGGAATTGCCGAAAGATTACTCGAAGCCCAAAAAGAAGGAAGAGTACATCAAGAACTTCAAAACCCAGAAGGACAATGAAGTCTGGACGAAATATCAGGACGACTTAAAGAAAAAGAACGAAGTCGAAGTGGATGATCCAGCTCTGAGCGCCTATCAACTCCAAAGTGAGAAGATTTTTACGGCTCCAGCGGATCAGCAGAACCAACTGCGTCAGCAGGCAATTGATAAATATCAGGAAGCCCTCAACTATGCCGGGCCGCTGGAAAAATCAGCGATTCAGTATCAACTTGCCCAACTCTATCGCCAGATGAACCAACCCGACAAGGTTGTAGCGATGTTGCAGGAAGCGGCCAAGGAGAACACCCGCGATACGACCGTCAGCCTCGAACTGGCGCGTGCTTTACGCGAACAGAAGAAGGACAAAGAAGCCCTGGCGCAACTGCAACAACTGGATAAGCAACTCGATACTTCACCGGCGGCTCCGGCCTCGCCTTTCTCAATGGGTGGCGGCAATCCCAACGATGCGGTGCGGATGCAGGTGGCTTCCGAATATGAAGCGATGGGCAAAAAAGACCTTGCTACCGCTGAGCGCAAAAAGATCAAACCACCCGCCGCACCCCCCGGCGGTGGCATGGGCGGTCTCGGCGGCTTAGGTGGTGGCAACCTGACCATCCCCGCTGGCGGCGGTGGCAAAACCATCACCATTCCTGCGCCAGTAAGCAATAGCAATGGCGGCTCTAAACCGACCAAGCCATAAGCAGAACTAACATTTAGGACAATATCGCAGCACAGGGAACATCCTATTCCCTGTGCTTTTTGTCCTCACCTGCATTCCTTTATTTCAACACAAAGAACACAAAGGAGGCACAAAGGACACAAAGCTTAAGCAGGGGCAACAAACTCAAGTCTCACCTTTGACTGTCTTGGTGTCCTTCGTGTAATCTTTGTGTCCTTTGTGTTGAGCCGGTCAATATCTATGAGTAAGGGCTGAGGTGAAGGCCGGAACATTCACCCTGCTCATGCCGTCAAAGGGCATAGTTGCCAGTTCGGGAATTCGACAAAATCATCAGCCGCTCAGAAAGGAAAGTACAACGCTATGAAAAACATAGTTAAGCTGTGCTTGGTTTGTGTCGTTGCAGGGATATGGGGATTGCTGCCAGCGCACGCGCAGCAGGATGTTGTACAGCAGGCGGATGCGGCCTGGAATGAAAAGAGTTATGCCCGCGCCCTGGAGCTTTACCGTAAGGCACTGGCGAATAATGGCGTAGGTGCGCGGCGTGAAGATGTCGAATATCGTGTAGCGGTATCGCTTGGTAAAACTGAACAATGGGATGCCGCTATCACGGCAGGCGAGGCCCTCTTGCCAAAAACCGAATGGAAAGCGCGTGTCCTCTACTGGTTAGGGCGGCTCTACACGGTCGTGCCGCATCAGGGCTATAAGGTTGGCGTCAGGACTTATCGCGGCAATGACTATCCCAGAGTCAACACAGCGGAGAAGCCGCAGCAAGTATGGTTGGGCGAAGAGGATGCCCAAAAGACACTCGATTATTTTGAGCAGGCCAAAATCGCCGCCCAACAGGAAGACGAGAAAGCCAAGCGCAATCGTTATCTGGTGGCAATTTACCCATTGCCCTGGAATGAGGAGATCGCTCTCAACTTCGACCTCGCCGCTTATTTGCCAACTCGTGAATATGCTAAATACATTAAATCGCTGGACGAAAAGAAGCCCCTTGATGAAACGGTTGATGTCAGCCAGCCCTATAACTTAGCTTGGTCGTTACCAAAGAAAGTCCTCTACCTCTACAACGAAATTCCCAAACTTGATCAAGCTCCAGAGAAACACCAAACGGCACTTTCTCTTTTGGCCAAAGGCTTGTTCATTCGCGCCTACCGGCAGCAGTTGGATGCGTGGGCCAATCAGTGGGATGAGAAGCAGCAGGAAAACGTCATGCGGCCCTACCCGTTCAATCGGTTGGAAGCAATTCCCGTCTGGCAATCCATCGTCAACAACTTTCCCCAAGACCCCATTGCCGACCGCACGCAGATTCTCATTGCCCAAACGTATGAAGGTGAAGGCGATTTAGTCAAGGCTTTGGCAGCCTATCGCATGGTGCTTGATAAATTCCCCCGCTCGAAATGGGTCAGCGATGCCCATGCCCATATCCAACAGATAACACGCCACGAGATTTCTCTCGATAGCATGGGCGCGCAGCCACCGGGCCAAACGGCCAAGCTATCTATCTGGACTCGCAATGTCAAGCGCGTCAACTTTTCGGCATATCGTGTGAACCTCGAAAACGTGCTGACTCAACCCGCTACGCTGAATAATCATGATGTTCAATTTACACAATTCACTGGCAACTTTGGCTCGATTGCGGATGCGCGCAAGTGGTTCGGGCCACAGGTAGCAACGTGGAACTTTGATACCAAAGACAAAGGCGATTATCAGAATACCTCAGAAACCATTGATATCCCCATTAAAGAGCGCGGAGCCTATGTGGTCGTGGCGCAGTCGGATGGTCTGCGCGTGGCGCGAGTATTAGTTATTAGCGACTTAGCGATTCTCAAAAAAGTTGACCGCGATGAGACCCTAACCTACATTGCGGATGCCCGCACTGGTAAGCCCGTTATGAATGCGCGGGTCATCATTAAAGAAACCTACAACGAAGATAGCACAACAAAGACGGATGTGGCGCGTGGCACCAGCGATGAGCAAGGGTTCTTTACCAAGAAGCTGGTGCGTGGTCGTGACCGCTATACCAACGGGGTTGAAGTCTTCGCCTGGACAGGTAACCGCTATGCCATGACCAGCACCAACAATGGCGGTTATTATGGCTATGGCGATAACCGCGACGAGTTCAAAGTCTATTCCTATACGGATCGCCCCGTCTATCGGCCCGGCCAGAAGGTTTACTTCCGGCAGATTCTTTCCACTCGCGTCAAAGGTGGCGACCAGCAGCCTGCCAAGGGGGTACCGGTTAAAGTTACGGTGAATAATCCCAAGGGTGAAATCATCTTCGAGAAGACCATCACCAGCTCCGAATTTGGCACGGTAAATGATGAATTTGTGTTGCCTGCGGATACACCTTTAGGTGAGTATTCTGTTAACGCCGAAGTCCCCAAGACCGAAGCGAATGTGGCGGCCAGTGGTGGCAATCGTTTTCGAGTGGAAGAGTATAAGCGGCCAGAATTCGTGGTCAATGTAGCCGTGCCGCCCAAACCCGTGCGACCAGGCGAGACGGTGGCGGCGCGCATCAATGCCAAGTATTATTTTGGCTCGCCCGTGCCGAACGCCACCGTCAAATACACAGTGCGCCGTAGCTCCTGGTGGGCCAGCTATCGCTTCCCGACGCCGTTTGATTGGCTGTACACTTACTGGGGCGTGGGGGATTATGATACCGGGCGGCGCAACATTGGCGGCGAAGGCAGCGGCACCATTGTCAAAGAGGGCACGGTTAAAACCGATGCGCAAGGCAATGCCGAAGTTACGTTCCAGGCTAACAAAGACCCGCAAACCGATGACCCCAACAACTGGTGGCGTTACTACTATAATCCTCTCTATACCGTGGAAGCTGAAGTCACTGACGCCAGCCGTCGCACCATTGATGGACAGGGTGCAATCAAAGTGGCGGGTCAACAATACTTTGCGTTCCTCGATGCTAAACGCGGCTATTATTTAGCTGGCGACCGCGTACAGATTGAAGTCGCTACCCGCGATGCCAACGAGCAACCTTTCCGGGCCGCGGGTAAGATGGTGGTCTACAAATTAGAACCGGGTGATAAAGAGCATCAGGTCTTTAGTGAGCCAATCGAAACCGACGCGCAAGGCCGCGCCTTCTGGACGTGGCAAGCCGATGCCGCTGGTAGTTACCGCATCGCTTACGAATCCACTGATGAGTGGGGTCAAAAAGTTCTGGCCTCCACCAATCTCTGGGTGGGTGGCCCCGGACTGAACACCACCCAGTTCCGCTTACAGGGCGTCACCATTGTCTTGGATAAACGCTACTACGAAGAAGGCGATACGCTTAAAGCCCTCCTCATTGCCGATCAGCCGGATACAACAGTGCTGTTTACTCAGGAAGCGGGCAATGAAATTCTACGGCGCGACCTGATTACCATTACGGGCAAGAGCAAGGAGATTACCTTACCAGTGCGCCATGAGCACACACCAAACTTTGCTCTGGCGGCGGCCCTGGTGAAGAACTTCGAGGTTTACCAGACTCAGCAGGAAGTCTTTGTGCCACCGACCAAAGCCCTGATTAACGTCAACGTGCAAAGCAGCAAGCCCGAATACAAGCCGGGGGAGAAAGGCGTCTTCACCCTCAAAGCTACCGACTGGCAGGGCAAACCTGCTCGCGCCGAACTCAGCATGGCTCTTTTAGATGCGAGTCTCTTCTACATTCAAAAAGATTACGCACCGGACATTCGCACTTTCTATTATGGCGAGCGACGTGCTATCAGCGTGAACCTCGATTCCTATCGCTCTGGTCAGCAGCAGCCCGCTTCCGAAGATGATGTGAAGTATAAAGAGTATGAAATGCATTCCTGGGAAATGCCCGATGATATGGGAATGCTCAACCTCAATCCCGGCGGTTGGGGCTATTATCCGCGCCGCTATCGAGGCGTGAATAAATCAGCCGCACTTGGTCTTGAAATGGAGGACGCTGCCGCGCCGATGGCTGCACCTGCTCCTTCTGGGCCTGCGGGCGTTGTGGCTGCTCTGTCCACCGCAGGAGGAAGGGCAGACAACCGTCTTGTGACCAGAGCCAAAGATAGTCGAGATGAAAATGGCCAGCCACAAGGTCAATTAGCCGAAGCCAAAGTACGCTCGAACTTCTCGGAGACCGCATTCTGGTCGCCTGCGGTGGTGACAGAAGGCGGCACCGCCAAGGTCGAAGTCACCTTCCCCGATTCGCTCACCCAATGGCACGCTACAGCACGTGGCTTGACCGAAACGGCGCAGGTTGGCTCAGGCGAAGATGATGTCGAGACCAAGAAAAACCTGTTGGTGCGCTTGCAGTCACCGCGTTTCTTTGTGGAGCGTGACCAGGTCGTGCTAACGGCCAATGTGCATAACTATCTCAAAACCAACAAGCGTGTCAAAGTTGCTCTGCAAACAGATAGCAGTTTGAAACTTGCTCCGGCCTCTGCCACCAAGCAAATCGGCACCACCGGCGTCACGATGAATAGCACTTCCGGCTTTGTCGAAATCAAAGCAGGCGAGGAAGCGCGGGTTAACTGGCTGGTGGATGTCGCCAAAGAAGGCAAGGCCAATGTGCAAATGACGGCGCAGACCGATGAAGAATCGGATGCGGTAAAAATGAACTTCCCCGTCCTCGTGCATGGCGTGCAACGTTTCGCCGCCCAGAGCGGCGTGATTCGCCAGGGCAACGGGCCGACGCGCCAGACCATCACCATCAACATGCCCAAGGAGCGGCGTTTCGGAGCCAGTACGCTCAATGTGCAATTGAACCCCAGCCTCGCCGCCACCATGCTGGACGCCTTGCCCTACCTGGCCGATTATCCTTACGGCTGTGTGGAGCAGACTATGTCGCGCTTCCTGCCCTCGGTCGTTACAGCAAAGGTGCTCAGTGATAGCGGCGTCAATTTGCAAACGTTGCGCGCACGGGCACAGGCGTATACTGCCGAAGCCAAGGCGCAACCGCTGGGCGACCGCGTTAAAAACACTGGCTACACCTACCCCACCGGAATGCCCAATGCCCGCAATCTGCAAGAGATGGCCTCCACGCTCTGGTATTGGGATCGCGGCAATAACCCCATTTACGACCAGAAAGAGATAGATCGCATGGTGCATGAAGGGCTGGAACGCCTCTATGACATGCAAAAGCCGGATGGCGGCTGGGGTTGGTGGACAGGCTCCGCTTATAGCGATCCTTATATGTCGGCCTATGTGGTATATGGCTTAGCCACCGCACGGGCTGCCGAAGTCAAAGTGCGTAACGATGTGTTATCACGCGGCTTTGATTACCTGCAAAAGCAGATGAAGGAGCAGGACAATCTGCACCTGCTAACCTCCATAGCTTACTCGTTATCGTTGCGCGGCAAGATGCCCAACGATGTGGCGCAGATTGTTACGGGTCGTTTGTTTAATCAGCGCGAGCGTTTGACAGCTTACTCGAAATCGCTGCTGGCAATGGCGTTGTGGAATCAGGGCAACCGTGACCAGGCGAATGTTCTGGTGCGCAACCTGGAAAACACCGTCAGGGTAGATGAAGCCAACGGCACGGCCCGCTGGAACTTAGGCAATCAGTGGTGGTATTGGTGGAACAACGGTGTCGAAACCAACGCCATTGCCCTGCGCGCCTTCCTGCAAATTGACCCCAAGAATCGCCTGGTGCCGATGATGATGAAGTGGCTCACGATTCAGGCGCGCGGCAATCACTGGCGCAGCACGAAAGAGACGGCAATGGCGGTGTATGCCCTGGCGGATTATGTGCGAGTGAACAAAGAGTTGGATGTAGATTATACACTTACAGTTCGTCTGGGAGATAAGGTGCAGCGCACCTATCATGTCACAAGTGAGAACGCCCTCTACTTCGATAACCGCTTCATCGTGGGCGACCTCTTTTTGCAAGATGGAGCCAATCAGTTAACCATTGAGAAGCAGGGGCGTGGTAACGTCTACTGGAGCGCAGCGTCGGAGTATTTCTCCCTTGAAGAACCAATCCAGGCATCGGGCAACGAGATCGGCATCAAGCGCCGCTACTTCAAGCTGACGCGCAATCCTGATGTCAAAGCGGAACAGGGCGACAACACTGCGGTTAAACCCACCAATATTGGAGCCAGAAAAATGATCGTGCCCCGGCCTCATCCCGGTTCATCCGAGCCGCCGCCACCAGAGTTTATCCGCACCGAACTCAAAGACGGCACAGCCTTACAGAGTGGTGATTTGGTCGAAGTCGAGCTAACCTTGGATGCCGCTAACGACTATGAATATCTGGTCTTCGAGGATATGAAAGCCGCTGGCCTGGAACCCGTAGATGTGCGTTCTGGCTATGGCTGGGGCGATGGCCTGTGCAGCAACGTGGAACTGCGCGACACCAAAGTCGCCTTCTTCGTAGACCACCTGCCGCAAGGCACCCGCGTCCTGCGCTATCGAATGCACGTCGAAATTCCGGGCCGCTTCCATGCCCTGCCTACCAACGGCTATGCCATGTATGCCCCCGAAGTGCGCGCCATCAGTGCCGAGCAACGCATCGGAGTGCATGACTAATTTTAGCCACGGAAACACACGGAAGGACACGGAAATTAAGATATAGGTGACCAGGAGCGGGGTTGTCGCGTGCGGGATGATACGGTGTAGGGGCGCTGCTTGCTGCGCCCTGCCTGTGGCGATGGGAACCGGGGCGCGGCAAGCAGCGCCCCTACGTGGTTTCCCCTTCTCCCACTCTCCCCTTCCCATCTTCGTTCCGTGTCTTTCTGTGTGTTTCTGTGGCTAAAATAAAATCTTACCCGCTCGTTTCGCTGCGCAGTTCGCGCAGCACGTAAGGCAGGAGTTCCAGGAAATCACTCGCCATCATGCCATCGTCGCCTTTATCTTGGGCGGCGGCTTCACCAGCGAGGGCATGAAGATGGACGCCCCACACAGCGGCAGTGGTGGCTTCAATGCCCTGCGCCAGCAGGCCACCGATAACCCCTGCTAAAACATCGCCGCTGCCTGCCGTGCCCATACCGCGCGTTCCTGCGGTGTTTCGATAAAGCCCACCATCAGGCGCGGCGATCAAAGTCTCGCGGCCTTTTAACACCAACGTGGCATTACGCGTACGCGCAAATTCAAGGGCGGTGTTTTCTCGGTCAGTTTCTATTTCGTCTACCTCGCGGCCAATCAGAGTGCTCATTTCGCCAGGGTGCGGCGTAAAGATTCGCGCCGCTTGGTTAGTGCCATAATCCACGGGAGTGTCGAGCGAAGGGGCCGCTAAAGTTGTGAGCGCCTGTGCATCAATGACCGCTGGCAATGGAATCTTAGGGACAATTTGCTGGATGAGTTCGTTCACTTCATCATGATTATCCAGACCGGGGCCAATGACAGCGGCATCACAGGGTTTGTATTGTCTTTCCAGGAGTTCCAGGGCAGAGCGTGCCATTGTGCCGTCCTCGGTTTCGGGCATCGGCAGCACCATCAACTCTGGCACCACCACGCCGATGTAAGAGGCCACTCCCTTGGGGGCTGCGACGCGCACCGTGCCGCATCCCACGCGCAACGCCGCCCGCGCCGCCAGAATCGCCGCGCCGGGTAATCGAGCCGAGCCAGCGATAATCAAGAGCTTGCCATAATCGTCTTTACTGGCATCGGCTGCCCAATCCGGCAGCGGCATGGTTTTCAATAGTTCAGGCGTGATGGTCTGCGGCATATTGTTCCTTATGTAAAATGGGACGCCAAACTGCGTTACGCTATGCTGCGCAGCGCAAGCTGACGCTATTGAGAAAATAGCGTCAGCTTGCGCACGAAGTTAGCGTCACCCCGTGTTGCGTCCCATTTAAAATATGCAGAGTGTATGCCGGGAAGAAGCGGTTTTTGGTACAGTAGGAAAGGAGCAAACGCAATAACTCAATTCAGGAGCCAATCCATGCTGACGACAGCCTTTCTGGGCGTGGCGCATATCCACACGCCCGATTTTATTAATCGCCTCAACAAGCGCGAAGACGTGCAGGTCAAAGCCGTTTACGACCATGAGGCCGAGCGCGGCCAAAAACGAGCCGAAGCGAGCCACGCCACTTTTACACCCGATATTGATTCCATTCTCAATGACCCGGAAATTACCTCCGTCGTCATCTGTAGCGAAACCAACCGGCACGGTGATCTCGTGGAGCGTGTAGCGGCGGCGGGCAAGCACATGTTTGTGGAAAAGCCCCTCGCTGTCACAGGCAGCGAAGCGCAGCGCATGGCCGATGCCATCACGCGGGCCGGGGTAACCTTCCAGACCGGCTTCGCCTCGCGCAGCACGCCACAAATGCAGTTCATCAAGCGTGAGGTGGCGGCGGGTCATCTGGGCACCATCACTCGGATGCGCCACTGCAATGGTCATTCCGGCTCACTGGGCGGCTGGTTCGATACCGAATGGCGCTGGATTGCCGATGCCGAGCAAGCGGGCGGCGGCGGTTTTGCCGACTTAGGTGCCCACTCCCTCGATATTATTCTGTGGGTGCTGCGCGGCGTATGCGGCGAAGTGAAGCGGGTCGCAGGCAGCGTTGGCCACGCCACCAATCGCTATGGCGATATTGACGAATACGGCGCGGGCCTGATTACTTTCGATTCCGGCGCGATTGCCGAAGTGGAAGCCTCCTGGGTTGATCCCAAGCTGCATAGCCCGGTCGAAGTCTTCGGCACCCAGGGCCAGATTCAAGTCATTGGCGGCAAAGTCTTCTATTACAGTGAGCACGTCGAGGGAGCCGATGGCGGCGAATGGACAGATTTACCCGCCCAGCAGTCCCACGCCTTTGAACTGTTCTTCGATAAGCTGGGCGGCAAGCCCATCGGTGTGGATTTAGTCACCGTCGAACAAGCCGCCGAAGAAAGCCGTGTCATGCACGAGATGTACCTGGCCGCCGGAGCCTGAGCACCCTAACGAACCCAGAGCGTGAGCGACGGGCTTCCGTAAGAGTCTCCTCTTCCTACAGCGGAAGCCCGTCGCTCACGCTCTGGGTTCGTTAGTCTTACCGTTCTTCTAATCATAATTATGCAGCCATTGTCCTCCTATAAACAACCGTATGTTACCTTGATTTGAACTAGTCTCCCATTTGCCACTATCGGTACGGAATGGCTTACTGTTCGGTAAATGCGAACTGTCTATGCAGCATCATAGTGTAGGCGACTCTGTACCATTGCTTCTAATTTATTGATAACTGTTTCTTCTTTTTCTCTCAGACTCAAAAAAGTTTTGGACAAGGGTCTATTATCACCTACGGTCTTATAAGTTCTAATCTCAATTAATGCATGAAATAAGAACTTATCGATTTCTTTAAATTCGTTGAACAAGGCGGTGCCGAGAAAGATTCGATTATGCATGATGTAATTATTAAACTCATTAACTTTCTCGGTGGTTTCGTTCAGGCGTGACCAATATCGCTTCTCTATATAGCATTCAGTTTTCTTGCTGGCAGTTCGGATTTCATCTTTATCTGGTGGACTTAGATTCGGAGACTGTTCCAAAAAATACTCAAGTTGATCTGCTGGCATTTTATCAAGATCAGGGTATTCCTGAATTAAAGAAGTAAATGCCATCATTTGTCCCCAAGCATCTAAAAACTTTGTCCAAGCTATAGGCAATACCTCAAATTCCTTATCGTGTATTTTCGACGCCCGACTAAACAGCTTGTTTATGTCAAACCTTGCTGATTCAAGTTCGCGGGCATAATGGTGCTTGAACTCCTCTATTTCTTTTTGCTGTTGTCCTCTGAATTGTTCTAACTCTTTTTGGTATTGTGCCTTGACTGCCTCCAAATTCTTTTGGTGTTCACTGTTAGCATTTTGCTCTATGCGCTTTGACCAAACTCCGCCAAGCCATGCCATCAATCCCCCAATGGCCCCAACAGCGACAGCAGTCCCCCCTAATGTCCCTATGATAATGCCGGTTATATCCATCTTCTACTCCTATTAATTAGTAGTAAATGATGTCTCTACCTCTCAGCGTGGCGCTGTCAAAAGGCTTGTTCTAAAGTTGCTTGTGATAACTCTCTCAATTCCCTGTAAGTTACTTGCCTAAGGCACCATTGGGTCATAGGAGCCACTTCCAGTGGTGGGGGCGTTTGGATCGTCGCCGAGTTTGGTGGTTGATCTATCTACCACGTTCGGCGGGGTGTAGGTGGGCGGCGGGGGGGGAGTGCCAGCGCCGGGGCCGGGATAGCTGTAGGGGGCGGTGGTGCCGGGGCCGGGGGGGGGGATATTGGTGTCGGGCGTGGGCGAAGCGACGGTGACAATCACCTGTTGGCCGTTGGGGTCGGTTGTACCCTGCTCGGCGCGCAGTTTGGCTTCTTCCAGTTGGCGCTGGGTTTCTTCCATCTGGCGTTGCAGGGTGTTTAGCTCGGCGCAAATCGCGGTGACATCGGTCGGTACCTGGCCACCGACCACGAGGTTGCCAGTCTGATACCAGTTGAAGGTGCGGTTGCCCAGTTCGTGCAGGCGTTTGGCGCGTTCAAGCTGGATTTTCTTCATCACGACTTGCAAGCGCGCCTGCTCGCTGAGGTTCTGACTCTTCTCGACCACGTTTTCGGTCACGTCGTTCAGCGTCTGCCGCATATTGTCTAAAAGGCTCATAGTCTTAGGCTCCTCGATGCTCTTTAGTTTATCTGGTATGACTTATCGGGCTGGATGCGGTGCAAGTCGCCCGCCATTACGCTATGCTTTGAAACGGCACATAAAATGACACCCGGGGACGCGCCGCGTTTCCTATCTCTATTATCACGCATTTAGGATGTGAATGAGTCCACAACTTCTCCCTTATTTAGCCGACCCCAACGACGGTCTGCCCTTAGAGTTACATTCGTTTGAAGGCAATGCCAGAGACACCCGTGAAGGCGTGCTGCTGAACCCCCACACGGGACGCTGGTATCCCATCCGCGACGGTATCCCCACGCTCTTTATTGATGCCCTGCGCGAAGGCGATGCGCCTTTTGTGGCCCGCTACCGCGAGGCTATGACGCCGCTGGGCTGTAACATCGAGGCCGCTCCTGCCGATTCATCCCCCACCCAGGCAGCCGACGAACTGGCGCGCATCGAGAGCGAGCGCCGAGCACGCGACGAGCAAGCGGAGCAGTATGATCGCATGATTTCCCTCAAAGTCTACGAATACATCGAGACCCCAACCTATCGCAAGGCTCTGGGCGAGGATTTCACCACCCCTCTTTTAGAAGCGGGGTGCGGCACAGGACGCTTCACCGGACTCTTCGCCGAACTCTCCAAGGAACTGGTGGCCGTAGATATGTCGCGCGACTCGATTCTGCGCAACCGCGTGCGTCATGCGGGCAAGACCGCCGCGCCGGTGCATTATGTCCATGCCGACCTGACCCACCTGCCCCTCAAGAGCGATAGCTTCGGGCGCACGGCGCACTGCGGCGTCTACGAGCATATTCCCTCCCGCGAGTTGCGCCAGCAGTTTTTAGCCCATGCCTGCCGCACCCTCCATTCCAACGGCACCCTGCTGCTCTCGGCCTATCGCTATGGCGGCATTACTCGGTTCTTTGGCAAAGAAGGCGAGCACGACGGCGGCATTCCCTTCACCCGCTTTACCGAGGAAGAACTGCGCGATGAAGTCGAGACCGATTTCGAGATCGAATACTTTCGCCCCAATCTGGGCATCTATATGTCCATGCTGCTGGCTCGGCCTAAGGCTTGAAATGGCGTTTACGTGGGAGACCCGCCCAGTGGTTGAAACCACGGGCTGCAAAACGAAGTCCACCTTCGTGGACTGCCTGAGTCGCCGCAGGGCAACTTGGTCTTGCAGCCTGTGACTTGAGTCACGGGGAACTCGGTTCACAATCGCAGCAACAGGGAACTGGTTGAATTCCTACCCGTCTAGTAGAGTTAATAGGGTGAGCATTCATGGATGAGATAAAATTAGCGGAATTACAACGTATTAGCGACAGTTTTGAGACGGCAACGCCACAGGAGATTTTAAGATGGGCTATCGAGACCTACCGCGATAAGCTGACGATGGCCACAGCTTTCGGGGCTGAAGGCTGCTGTCTCATCGCCATGATCGCTGACATTCGAGACGAAACTGGCATTACGCCCGATATTTTCAATCTTGATACTGGCTACCAGTTTCCGCAAACCCTGGCACTGCGCGAGAAGATGCAGCAGAAATATGGTATTCCCATCCGCTTTGTGCAGGCCAAGGAAACCGTGCAGGAGATGGAAGCGCGTTTCGGTGGCCCCATCTATAAAACCGATTCCGATCAGTGCTGCCGCATCCGCAAAGTGGTGCCGTTAAAGGACGCGGTGCAAGGCTTCGACGCCTGGATTACCGCCATTCGCCGCGACCAGACACCCGAACGCGCCACCGCCCCCATTGTCGGCCCGGAACCAAAGTTTAACCTCGTCAAAATCAATCCCTTAGCCAATTGGAGCAAGCAGCAGGTGTGGGATTACATTAAGGCCAATGGCGTGCCCACCAACCCTCTACATGAACAGGGTTTCCCCTCCATCGGTTGCTGGCCTTGCACCCGCCCGGTAGCCGCCGGTGAAGATGACCGCGCTGGTCGCTGGGCAGGCACCGCCAAACGGGAATGCGGTCTGCACCTGAGCGACGATGGCACCTTGACCCGCAGTAATAAAACTTTGGTGGGGAGTGCGGGTTAGGTCGGTGGTGCCGGGCATTGAAATACCTGGCAGGGAGGCCGTTGGCCAAGCGTCCTGCCGGACGCCACAAGATTAGGATGTCAAACAACAGAGTAAGAGTTAGAGCCGTCCGTGAGGACGGTCGGCTTTAGCCTCCCTGCCGGGTATTTCAATGACCGGCTCTCCAGCCAACAGTTTGACACCCCACAACGGTGTTTATAAACTGTTCAGTAATAATACAGTTGTCCAAAAGATGACGGGGCCAAATGGCTCCGTCTTTTCTGTGTCTGTCCAAAATTGATATTAACGCGGCACGCTTATGTTTAAATTATTCCGACGCGACAAGCGCGAAGAGCCAGCCCACCCCGAAGTTCAACCAGAGGTGCAAGAAACAGAGGAGGTTGGGCAACCCTCTACGCCCGGAGCGGCAGTGGATGAGCCGGAGCCAGTCCTAAGTGACACAGCGATTGCACCTGCGCCAGCCCTTTTGGACGAGCCAGAGGAGGCGCAAGAACCAGAAGACGAGACCCTTTCCGCCCTCGATGAAACGGCTGGCGACGAAGCGGAAGAAGTAGCGGACGAAATCGCCGCCGAAGAAGACGAAGCTCAACCGCAGGAGAAGAAAAGGCGTTTTGGCTTCTTCCGCCGCGACAACCGCGAAGCACCTGCCCGTGAAAGCCTGCTCAAGCGTGTCAGCTCGGTTTTTGCCGGGCGCAAAATTGATGAAGAGGTGCTCGAAGAGTTGGAAGAGCAACTCATCATGAGCGATGTCTCCATAGACACGGCCCAGCACCTCATTGGAGAACTGCGCGCTGCCGCCAAGCGCGGCGAAGTGCCCAACGACGAAGCAGCACAAGGCGTCCTTAAACGGGAAATAGCCGCCTTGCTGGGCCGCGAGGCTTCCCCCTTGCGGTTTGCCGAAAACGGCCCCACGATCTGGCTCTTTGTGGGCGTCAACGGCGTTGGCAAAACCACCACCATTGGCAAACTCGCCCGTCGCCTCGCAGGTGAAGGCCACAAGCCCTTATTAGTGGCCGGTGATACCTTCCGCGCCGCCGCCATCGAGCAATTACAGGAATGGGGACGCCGTTCCGATGTTCCCGTCGTGGCGCAGCAATCGGGCGCTGACCCGGCTGCTGTGGTTTATGATGGCCTCGCCGCCGCCAAAAGCCGGGGCCGCGATATTGTGCTCGTAGATACCGCCGGACGCCTACATACCAAATCGAACTTAATGAACGAGTTGTCCAAGATCAGTCGGGTCATTGAGCGGGAGGCGGGCACCCCACCTTTAGAAACCCTCCTGGTGCTGGATTCCACTACTGGACAAAATGGCTTGGTGCAAGCGCAAGCCTTCACCCAGTCTGCTCCGCTCACTGGTCTGGTGCTAACCAAATGGGATGGCACGGCCAAAGGTGGCGTTATCTTAACTGTGGCACGCGAGACCGGCGTGCCCGTCAAGCTGATTGGAGTCGGAGAAAAACCGGAAGACCTGTTGGACTTTGACCCGCAAGCCTTTGCGGACGAGATGTTTAGCTAATGGAAAAGTTAAGCTGCGACTGCGCCATTGTGGTAAAATTATAACGCTTAAAATATGTTATCGAGTCTCAGTCAAAAACTAAATAAAACTTTCCAGAAGTTGCGCGGCAAAGGTCGCATTACGGAAGCGGATGTGGATGCGGCCTTGCGTGAGGTGCGGTTGGCTTTATTGGAAGCCGATGTGAACTTCCGCATCGTGAAAGACTTTATTGCCCGCGTGCGCGAGAAGGCTATTGGCTCCTCGGTGCTGGAAAGCCTGTCGCCCGATCAGCAAGTGGTGGCGATTGTGCGCGATGAATTGACGGAACTCTTAGGCGGCCACGCGCAGCGGATTCAATATTCTTCTCAGCCGCCGACGGTGATTATGCTGGCGGGTTTGCAAGGCACGGGCAAAACCACGACTTGCGCTAAACTGGCCGGACATCTCAAGCGAGAGGGGAAAAAGCCACTCTTGGTCGCGTGTGACATCTATCGCCCTGGCGCAATTTTGCAGTTGCAGACAGTGGGGCAGCAGGTGGGCGTGCCGGTTTTTGAAATGGGGCAGTCTCCCCCACCCCAGATCGCTAAAGCCAGCCTGAAATATGCTGATCAACATGGGCTGGATGTGGTGATTCTCGACACCGCGGGCCGCCTCCATATTGATGAAGCGATGATGGCCGAAGTACGTGCCGTGCAAGAGGTGGCAAAGCCCCAGGAAGTATTGCTGGCCCTGGATGCCATGACAGGGCAGGATGCTGTGAATGCAGCCCAGGCATTCCATGATACTATCCCGCTTACTGGTGTAGTGCTGACCAAGTTGGATGGCGATGCGCGTGGTGGCGCGATTTTATCGGTGCGTGCTGTGACAGGTGTGCCGGTAAAGTTCGTCGGTGTGGGCGAAAAACTGGATGCCCTGGAAGCGTTTCATCCCGACCGCATGGCGGGGCGCATTCTGGGCATGGGCGATGTGTTGACTCTCATCGAAAAAGCCGAGAAGCAGTTCGATGAGAAACAAGCTGCCGCGATGGAAGAGAAACTTCTGCAAGGCAACTTTGACCTGGAAGATTTCCTGTCGCAGATGCAGGAAGTCAAAAAGATGGGGCCGCTGGAAAATATTCTGGGCATGATTCCTGGAGCCAGTCGCGTGATGGCAAATAACCCGAGCGTCGCAGTGGATGAAAAGCAGATGGCACGGGTGGAAGCGATTATTCGCTCCATGACGCCCCAGGAACGACGCGATCCGGAAATCATTAATGGCAGTCGCAAGCGGCGTATTGCCGCCGGATCAGGCACCAGCACGCAGGAGATTAATCGGTTGCTGGGTCAATTCCGCGACATGAAAAAGATGCTGCGTCAAATGCAAGCAATGGCCTCCGGCAAAACTAAAATGCCGCGTGGCTTTAACCCAATGCAGTTTATGAGGTAAAATAGTCATTTGTTATTGGTTATTCGTCCTTTGTGGATAGAACAATCAGTGGCAAGGACAAAGGACAAGGGACAAAGAACAAAATGGTTCGTATACGTTTGCGCCGTACTGGTGCCAAGAACAACCCGACGTATCGTTTAGTAGTTGCCGATCAGAATAGCCCCCGCGATGGCGCTTTTATTGAGACCATCGGCTACTACCTGCCGACACGTCAACCCGCCGTCGTGGAAATTGACGAAGAGAAAGCACGCAAGTGGCTGTCGCAGGGCGCGCAGCCCAGTGAGACCGCCGCTTCTCTGCTGAAACAGAAGGGCTTGCTGACCAAAGAGGGCCGCCTGAAATGAGCGACGAATTAACTCCCCAGGGCGGAGCTAACGGCGATCACGGTGATGAGGCGGATGACATCATGTCCGCCGCGATGGATGACACCCGCTATGATGAGCCAACCGAAGAGGACGAGCGCCTTATCGAGTTAGTCGGCTATCTGGTGCAGGGCATTGTCGCGCATCCCGACGACGTGGAAGTGGATCAATTCTTTGATGATGTTGGCTCCATCTACGGCGTGCGCGTGCATCCCGAAGATGTAGGGCGCGTAATCGGCAAAGAAGGCCGTATCGCCAATTCACTGCGCCATGTCGTCAAGGCCGCTGCCACCAAGAGCGGGGCGCGTGTCTCGGTCGAAATCATCACCGATGACGCGCCGCTGGATGTCGCCGATAGCGATGCAGAAGACACGCCAGAGACAGGTGCGTGAGACCTAACCCCCGTCCCCTTTCCCGACACAGGAAGGGGGAGTCAAAGGACGACTTTGTAGTTTGGCTATGAGTTATAGAGTTTGCCTGTGTTCCCCTCGCCGCCTATTAACCTGGGAGCGAGAGGGCGGGGAGAGGTTGTGAGTCTCGACGATCTGACGACGTGGAATGTGCTCGTGGGACAAATTAGCGGGCGCTGGAACCACGCCGATCTGAAAGTTAAGCCCTACTCCACCACACCGGGTCGTTTCGCTGCCGGAGCTCGGTTATGTGCCGTGACTCCGGCTGAGCGGCGTCTGCTGACGGTGCAGCGTTCGCGCCAGACCGGGCACTCCTGGATTCTGGAATGCGGCTTAGCTACAACGGAGGAAGCCGAGGCGCTACGCGGTGCCGAACTCTTCATCCACCCTTCCATGCGCCCGCCCCTACCCGAAGGTGAGTTCTATCTCGATCAACTTATTGGTCTGCGCGTGCAAACCGAAGAGGGCGAGGACTTAGGAGAAATCGAAGAAGTCTTAGAGACACCTGCCAATTTGGTCTATGTCACCCCGTTGGCAATGATCCCCGGCCATGCCGACTTTGTGGTGCAGACCGACTTTGACAACCAAGTTATGACCGTGCGCGACGTGCCGGGGCTGAGGATTGAATAGGGGTTAGGGGTTGGGGTTTCGGGTATGTTAGCAATTGGCTAATCTGCAATTCGATAGTCTTTCAATTTCGTCATGCTCTACTAAACCCGAAACCCTGAACCCTAAACCCCACTCATGCGCTTCGACATCTTCACGCTATTTCCAAGCTACTTTGAAGGGCCGTTCCATAGCAGTATTCTCAAGCGTGCTCAGAGCAATGGGGCGATAGAAATCGCTGTGCATGACATTCGGGCGTGGACGACGGATCGCCACCATGTCTGCGACGATGCGCCTTATGGCGGCGGGGCTGGCATGGTGATGAAGGCTGAACCGGTAGCCAAAGCCATAGAAGATGTGTTAAATTTAAAAGTTGGGCCTGGTGAAGCAGCCTGTCCGGTGATTTTGATGTCGCCGCAAGGCCGCCGGTTTTCGCAGGCGGTAGCGCAGGAGTTAAGCCAGTTGCCGCGGGTGGCGCTTTTATGTGGCCATTACGAGGGCTTGGATGAAAGGGCCGTCGAGTTGTTTGTGACGGATGAAATCAGCATCGGCGATTACGTTCTAACCGGCGGTGAGCCAGCGGCAGCGGTGATTGTGGATGCCGTAGCCCGCTTGGTGCCAGGAGTTTTGGGCAATGAAGAGTCGGCGGTAGGGGATTCGTTTGCCGATGGGTTATTAGAAGCGCCACACTACACCCGCCCGGTGGAGTGGCGCGGCTTGCGCGTGCCGGACGTGCTACTCAGCGGGCATCACGGCGAAGTGGCGAAATGGCGCTGGAAAGAGGGGCTGCAGCGCACTCTGCAACGGCGTCCTGACTTGGTGGAAGCGGCACTAAAGCAGCGCCAGTGGACAGTGACGGAGTTAAGAATTTTAGAGGAATTAAAAAGCGAGCTACACTTAACCGTGCAGCCAGAATTTAATACAGCATCGAACGAAGATTAAATTAAGCGATAAAGAGGAGTTAGAACTATGAATCAGAACTTAATTCGCGCCGTGGAAGAGCGGCATTATAAAAGCGATATTCCCCAGTTTGGGCCGGGCGACACCCTGCGCGTGCAGGTCAAAGTTGTCGAAGGCAACCGCGAACGGGTGCAGGCTTTTGAAGGCACCTGCATTGGTCGCAGTAATTCCGGCCTAAGTGAAACCTTCACCGTGCGCCGCGTGTCTCAGGGAGTAGGTATTGAGCGCACCTTCCCGCTGCATTCGCCGCGCATTGATCGCATTGAATTGCGGCGCAAAGGGAAAGTGCGTCGCGCCAAACTCTATTACCTGCGCGGTCG
This sequence comes from Abditibacteriaceae bacterium, assembly GCA_019239895.1. GTDB lineage: Bacteria > Armatimonadota > Abditibacteriia > Abditibacteriales > Abditibacteriaceae > JAFAZH01. The sequence goes on from JAFAZH010000052.1 coordinate 268,335, forward strand.
TATTGGCAGCAAATCCATTCGCATCAAAGAAAAAGCGTAGCCGTCCTTTGTCATTGGTCTTTTGTCCTCTGTAACCGCATACCTTCGGCGCAAGGGACAAAGGACAAGAGACTAAGGACCAATGACATTTATGCCCCATTTCGATTCCTGGCCGTGGAAACTCGCAATTGTCCTCGCTCTGGTGGGGATGCGCGAGTTTGTGCGCTTGTTGAGTCCCAAGGAAGCATCCACTCCCAGTGCTCAATCTGCCGGAGAGACTAGCCGCTGGCTTATCGAGACCCTCGATTCAGCGGCTATTGCCATTGGTCTGGTCCTTTTCATTATCCAGCCTTTCTTGCTTCAGGCGTTTTATATTCCGTCGGGATCAATGGAAAACACCCTTCAGATCAAGGATCGTCTCTTAGTTTCTAAGCTGGTTTATCGCTTGCGCCCTCCCCACTTTCAGGATGTCGTGGTCTTCCGTGCCCCACCCGAAGCCTTACGCTCATCCGGCAGTGAAGATAGTAACCCCGGAGAGGAAACGGATTATATCAAGCGCTGCATCGGCACCCCTGGCGATGTCGTCTATGCGGAAAACCGCAAGTATTATCATAATGGTCAACTCCTGGATGAGCCTTATGTCCATTGGAGTCAGCTCAATGGCAATGTTAGCTACTCCTACGACATGAAAATTGTCGAAGGCGTTGTCTATTCACGAGAGTATGAAGCGCCAGGAGTGCCAGGTGTCTGGCGGGCGCAAGGCATTCCCATTCCAGAGGCCGACCAGGAGCGGATCAACCGGGCCAAGCCCGGCCCGGTGCCAGAAGGTAAATTCTTGATGCTGGGCGATCACCGCAATAACTCTAATGATAGCCATGAATGGGGTTTCGTGCCCCGCGCTAATGTGGTTGGCAAAGCCGTCTGCGTCTTCTGGCCCCCAACACGTTTAGGTCTCTTAGACCGCATGAGTTTCCATCCCCGCGCTGCTGATTCACCTTCGCTGCCCGCAACGGAACCGATAACTCAACCCTGAGGATATTTCACTATGCCGTTTCACACCGATACTTTAGTTGGAAAACTCACCATCATTCTGGTGCTATTAGGCGCTCGTGAGTTAGTGCGCTTGTTCAGTCCCAAGCCTGTTGCCGATGTCACACCCAATCTGCGCGGCGGAGCGGCAGAGGCCATCAATAAGGGCGATGACACCTCAAAATGGCTAATTGAAACTCTAGATTCGGCAGCCATTGCCATTGGTCTGGTGCTCTTTGTGATTCAGCCTTTCCTGTTGCAAGCGTTTTACATTCCTTCTGGGTCAATGGAAGACACCCTGCAATGGCGTCCTGTCGGAGACCGCCTGCTCGTTTCCAAGCTGGTTTATCGCCTGCGCGATCCGCGTTTTCAAGAAATCGTAGTCTTCAAAGCCCCACCGGAAGCCATCCGTGAATCGTCCTCTTCTGCGGTGGAATCCAATCCGGCAGAAGAGACAGATTTTATCAAGCGTTGCATCGGCACCCCCGGTGATGTCGTCTATGCCGAGAACGGTAAGTATTATCATAATGGTCAACTCATTCAGGAACCCTATGCCAAGTGGAGTCCCGGAGGATCGAACTTTTATGATATGAAAATCGTAGACAAAGAGATTTATTCCCGTGAATACAACTCAATGGGTATGGCTGGCCCCTGGAATCACTATGGCCAGGCAATACCCGAAGAGGATCAACAGCGTATCACGGAAGCTCGTCCGGGCAAAGTGCCGCCTGGCATGTTCTTGATGTTAGGCGATCATCGTAGCAACTCACTCGACAGCCATTTCTGGGGATTTGTGCCGCGTGCCAATGTATTGGGCAAGGCCATCGCCATCTTCTGGCCCCCAACTCGTCTGGGCCTACTGGAACACCTGAGTTTTCAGAAACATACACCACAGACGCAGATTGAGGCACAATAGAAATATAGGCAAAGCGAAGAGCAAGCAACTAAAGCCTAACGAACCCGGAGCGTGAGCACCGGGTTAGACTCAGTTGCGTTCAATACATCATGGCTCGCCAGCAAAAAGCGTCCCCTACTCGGCCAACTTTCCAGCGAGAGCAGGAACTAACGGCTATAGGCTATTCTCGTATCGCGGGCGTTGATGAAGCGGGGCGGGGGCCATTGGCAGGGCCAGTCGTGGCAGCAGCGGTCATCCTGCCATTCGATTTTGATTCGCCGCATTTTCAACACCTTAACGACTCTAAGCAACTGACACCTGACGTTCGCGCCTACTTACATGCCGATTTAACCCAATCTATCGCTTTCGGTGTAGGTATTGTAGATGCGCCCACTATTGATACTATCAACATTCGCCAGGCTTCCTGGCGAGCCATGCAACTTGCGGTGGCCCAACTCCAAGAGTCCCTTCAACAGAGAAGGATTGCTGGGGAGCCATCGCAGCACATTGATTATGTTTTAATAGATGGTTTACCTTATGGAGCGGGGCCGTGGCCTTATGAGGCGATAGTTAAAGGAGATGCCCGTTCGCTCTCCATTGCGGCGGCTTCGGTTATTGCCAAAGTCACCCGCGACCGCATGATGGAAGAGTTCGATCAAGAATTTCCCCAGTATGGCTTTGCACGGCACAAAGGGTATCCATGCCCACAACACCTGGCAGCCTTAAAACAGCATGGCCCTTGTCTATTGCATCGTCGCAGCTATGCTCCTGTGCGCGAGGTTTGCGAGATTAAAGCAGCTTCACCACCAGTATCACAATGCCGCAGCATGGTTTGAATCGGCATTAAGAGAGTGCAGACTTATTGGCTTTTAAGCGACCCCAATTCGCAACTGCAAAAGCGACGGTAAACCCCAAACATAATAAAGAAATAAACAAGCCTAAGCGGACGCTGGGTGGCTCGAACCACATCTCCACCTGATGCTGACCCGCAGGCACAGCGACTCCACGTCCAACCCAGTTAGCCACTTGAAGTGGCTTATCTTGTCCATCCACTTGTGCGTGCCAGCCGGGAAAGGGTGAGTCCATCAACACTAAATAGCCATCTCCCGGCGACTGAACATTCATCACCACATGCTCTGGCTCATCTGCCAAAAGCTGTGCGGGCGTGAAGGGCATGACACCTGTTGCGGTGGGTGCAGTCGGAGTTGGTAGTGCCTCCGCGTTGCGCTCTAATAACACTGTTTGGTGCGGATCAAAACCTGTCCCCGAAATTTTCTGCACCGCTTCGATTCCATCCACCCAATTAGCCTGGCCAACCATAAAAGCGCGGGGCAGGGCTTGTGGATCACGGTAGATTAATGGTTGCTCACCCGATTCTAATTGAAGCTGCGGTTGGGCTAACTCACGTAACGCCAGGTAGTGGCGCACGTTAAGCAACCTGAGCCAGCGCAACTTCACGGGCCAGTCGGTATTGGCCTCATAAATCGGTTGCGCATGACGGCGTAGAGGCATCAACGCGCCCCAGGCACCCGTAAGTCCACGCATTTGAAACTCTGCGGCGAGACACGAAGGCATGAGACCGCGCAGTAAAGGGGCATTACGCGTGCGAAATTCTAAGGGCGAAAGTTGGAACTGCGCCCCCGGTATTTGCCACTCTTCCAGGGGCAGCGTATCCTGCGGCGACCAGAAACGCTCGGCAACCGGAGCCGCTTTTAAGCGAGTCACGGTGCTGGGTTGCGCTTCTAAAGTCTCAACGGGCACCGTATGCTGCATTTCCATGTCTTGCGAAACCGCGAAGAGATCAACTGTCAGCAATATCAACATGGCGGCTGGCAACCAGCGAATTGAAGTCGCAAAGCGTTGGGGAAAAACATAAGGGATGAAGCACGCAACGGATAAAGCTAATAAAATAATCTGGCCCCACGGGCCATAAGGGGTTTGTGGCGTCTGGAAAGCTGAGGCACCAAAAGGACTTACGAGAATTACTATTCCCAGGCCCACGAGAATAATAGAGGTGCCCAGGCCAACACGCGCCGCCAGCCTAGCCTGCTGCTTTTCTCCTAATAGTGACTGCATTCCGAATCCAGCCAGCATTGCGGCGGCAAAGGTGGTGATAATTAACCAGTGGGCCGGGGTGCGAAACGAGGCGAAGCCAGGCACCCAACCATACAGCAGATGGTATAACGGCGTGTTATCACCAAGAGCTAAAATGAAAGTTGCACCTGCCACTAGGAGCCAGAACCAGACAACGTGGCGGGGGTGCGTTGCAATAATGGCCGCTACAATTAGCCCTAAAGAAAGCACTCCTAAATAGCCCATCTCCACACTGGGAATGTAGCCGTCCAAAGGCATGGAGCTAAAGAGTCCCCAGAACTTAGGGAATAATAACGTCATGAAGTAATGGCGAGCAGGCATCGGCGTACCAACAATGAAGGCATAGGTCGCATGAAGACCACGCGCCGAAAGACTTGCCAATTCAAATTGTGGCAGCAGTTGAACCGCATCCAACAACCCCATCAAGCCAATGGCCATAATAAAGATCAGCCAGCCCGCCGGAACTTTGGCTAACTTACGGCCATTTTGTTGACTATCGAGAGACCCGGAATTGGCAAGAGCAGCAGCGTCATGGGCAGAATTATGGTGACGCCGTCCCCACACTCGGTACAAGTGATAAGCGGGAAGTAACAGCAAGGTGTAATAGGTGTATTGAGGTGCTCCGGTGCAAAGCTGTTGTGCCATCAACGCACCGGGCCATAGCAATGCGGCCCCACCCTTTAAGCGCGCATAGTCATAAGCTAATAAAATCCAGGGGATCCACGCTGCCGCTTCAATGTAGGGAGCATTAATCAACCGACTCTGCACACAGCCGCCAAGAGCAAAGACCAGAGCTGCTATTAGAGCCGCCGGACGCATCAGGTTGAGGCTGCGCCGTGTGAAGAGATAAGTCCCGCTCCCCATCCCTAAAACATGGAAGGCCATCAGCCACCCGACCGCACGCGGGACACCAGTTAAGAGCGCCAACAAATTAGGCAAATACCAGGACTGATACTGCGGCTCGGCCATTGCCGGAATACCGCCAAACAGGTAAGGGTTCCAGAGAGGTAAATCTCCATGTATCAATCGCTCCACAATATAACGGTGAAACGGTACAAAGACGAAAGCGGTATCACCACTGTAGGGCGCAAAGTCTAAGATAAAATAGGGCCAGAAGAAAAGCAGCATAACGCCAGCCAGAGCTAAAAATGGCCAACGCTGTCGAAACTGCTGTAGAAGGCTACTCGACGATGACATAAATCAGACCTTTGCTGATAGGCGCTTTGATTCCGTTGAGGTCTCAGGGAGGGGTTCTCTGGCGATGTCCATTGACGGGCCGCGCTTTTTGCTGCGCCACCCGGTGCCCAATAATGCCATCAAGGTTATAGTAGTGGTCAGCACACTGATAAGCACTGATAGCCCCCACCAACGCGGCGCATAGCGACACACTACGCTATGCTGTCCGGGCGGCAGGGCAACACCGCGCAGGGCATAATCCGCAGCGATAATCGGAGTTTCCACACCATCCACCCACGCTCGCCAGTCAGGATAAAAAGCATCCCCAATCACTAACAGTGCCGGATGATTACTCTGTGCCACGACTCTGATTTCTGTATCCGAATAGCGCGTTAGCTTTGCGCTGCCAGTGAAATCAGGCGGTGGCTGCGAGGGTAAATCTACAGTCGGGTGCGCTTCCACCAGAGCTATGCGTCGGGCCTGAAAGTCGGGGTCGAGAAGGGTGTTCAAGACATTGTTAGGGGGTTGCTCTTGAACTGCGCCCACGAGAAAGGCACGCGGTAATACGGCGCGGTTTTCGTAGATACGGACACTCTCGTTATAAACCAGATGCCAGTTAGGATTCACTTGCTCACTTGTGGTAATGATATAACGCACATTGAGCAGGTTAAGTAGCTGCGCCCGCGTGGCATCAGAAAGACTATGCAAAATTAGTTGCTGTTTGCTGGCCTCATCCGTCGCACTAAAGAATTGATCACCAGGGTTGAGGTTCAGCGACTTTTGCAAGTTAAATTGGCGAAGCAAGTCAAGGCCGGGGCGCACATCTACTTGGTTGAGATTCGCAAAGATGTTAAAGTTCGGCTGCAACAGGCCCTTTTCGATAAAGTCTGTGGACGCGTTGCGCAGTTGAGGTGACTGTTGCGCCACAGCCGGATCAACCTGAACAGCCCAAATGCGCGAGAACTCATCATGGTGTTTGATAAAAGATACAGTGGGCGGTTGGTAAGTAAAATAACTTGCCGTAATAGTCTGTAACATAGTCAGGTTCATATGGAACAGGTCGGCCAGCAGCAAGCAACCCAATCCCAACGCGCCAATAGTGGGATTTAATCGCCGCTTCAGCAGAGTATTAATTAAGGCACTCCCTACCAAAACATTTAAGAGGAGAAACGCACTATCCCAGCCTGCCAATGAATTAAATATAGCATCCGCCAGAGTGCGGACAGGATGAAAAAAAGCATCTAGTGGTTGCCGTCTCAAGAGTGCCAGAAAAAAGTGTTGCCCGCCGCAAAAAGCGAAATTAGCCATCACCGTGCTAATGCTAATCAAGAGAGCCACAATGGATAATCCCCTTGCAGCGTTTTGTTGACGACGCGTTTCATAGTTCTGGTCGTGGTTCTGGAGAAGCAGGGCATGGCCATGTCCCATCAGCATGGACATGCCAAAAACCGCGAGGATGATATAACGCGCCGGAGCGCGAAAGGCATTGAGTAAAGGAATATAGGGCAGCACCGAATAGACGGGATTAGAATCGGTAATCGCCAGCAGCAAGGCCACGACCACGACACCTGTCCAAAAACGCAAATCGCGGTCGCGTGGCTTAAGCAGAAAGCCTGTAATCGCCAGCAGCCACGGCAAGACAGTGACATAGCCATTGGTTTCGCCATAAAGCGAACGTCCCATATAATTCTGCGCGTCACCGAAGAGATGCGGTAGAAACCAGAAGAAAAAGTTTTCCACGGGCAGGCCAAACCCGGAAACAAACATTTCTGATGGCAAAGCCCGCCTTAAAGTCCACGGCACCATTGTATAAGTCGCTACTAATTGAAAGCAACTTATACCAATCCCAACACCCGATAATATTACCAACGCGTTTAGCCCTCGCCGCCACGACTGGCGCAGTGAAGTTTCCTGACAGCGAAACAGCGTATAGGCTACGGCCAACAGGAGCGAATAGAAAGTGAACTGTTGATGGCCACCTAACAATTGTAAGGCGAGAATAAGCCCTGCCCCCAGCACATAAGGCACCAGGCGTCCCGTCGTTATTCCCATGTCTAAGAGAGCTAATAACCAGGGCATCCACACTACTGCCGCAATGACCGTAGGGTGATGATAATGCACGGTCATAAAACCGGAGAAGGCGAAGGTGCAAGCCGCTAAGATGGCGCTACTGGATGGTAAAGCACGCCGCAAGCAGAAGACATAAGTGCCGGAAGCCGCGACCCCAAGGTGAATCACCATTAAGACGCTGCAAGCCCACCAGGATGGCATGAGCTTGAGCAGCACCCACATCGGTGGATAGGAATCAAGCGATTGTCCTTCGGCAAACTGGGGATAACCCAGCCCCATCTGGGGATTCCACAGTAAGAGATGCCCCTGCTGCCATCTTTCCTGCACGCTAAAGGTATAAGGGTGGAAGAGGGGTATCCAGTCGAAGCCCCACAGCGCACCCTGACCAAACAAGACGCAAGCATACAGCAAGGCCGCCAGCAACGCAAAAAACAGGATAATTATGAAATGTGGTCTATTGCGCCGCCAGAGTTCAGCCATTTAATAGTCCACCCGAAGAGCTACTGCTATCACTGTATCTAATAACCCCAAACTCGCACAAAATATTGGAAGACAACAACTTGAAGAAATTGGCAGCCCCCCAGAGCTAACACCCTGCGTTGAGCCTGGACATGCGTGGTGCGCAAGAGTTGCTGCGCCTCGGCTGCCGCAGGGATTAGGACACAGGGTGTCATGAACAGCCACATGCGCGCGACCTCACCGCGTGTTTTGCCCGATAAGTCAAGCAGCAGGAGCACCACCAGAAACGACCATAATAATGGCTTAGCCCCCAGATGACTGTTAGCAACATTATCGCCCTGCTTTCCAGAGCGTAACGTGTGCCATAAGTGGGAGCAAAACAAAAGCGTTACTGGCACACCGCAGAAACTGAAGAAGTCTCCCAGATTCCCTGGCAGCGACCATAAGTAAGAACGATTATTATAGTAAAGCTGATTACGCAAAATATCAGAAGTTCTATAGACGGCCAGCACGTTAAAATGAAAGACCACCCATAAGAGGAGTAAAGATAATGGGACAGCCACAATCAAGATAAGAGGTGGTATGATCTTCTGCCGTAAGTCAAGCGGGACTGTAGAGCGTGATCCACAGAATAACCAGAGCACAATGCAGAGCGGAACCAGTGTCGCCAAGCCCAAATTCATAAATATGGCTCCGGCTAACCAGACTCCGACAATGCCCATCCAGACCCAGGCGCGTTGAGGCGAACGCGCAGCAATGACGACCAGGCACAGTGCCACTCCAGTGATTAATGGATACATTTGGTCTACAGAGGGCGTGAAGCAATGAAAGCCTGGCAGCAGGGCAAAACCCACAGCAGCATAGGCCCCCACGGTAGAATCACATAACCACTTGCCTAAGAAGTAAATGGGGACAACAGCAAGACTGCCGATAACGATAAAGATAAAAGCGATCAGTAACGCAAGACTCACATCTTTAGCACTCACTGGCACCTGCCACCACTGGGCCGCGTTGTGCGCTATAAATTCGGAGTTAACGCCAGGTGACAAAGCGAAAAGCGTATCAGCCACATCTTGCGTTCCTGGCAAAGCACCTAATGTTTTATGTAAGGCACCACTTAACACGATAGGGCCTGCCGACTGAGTTTGTGCATGGGAGACAAAGCCACCCATCTTCTGCTCGTAGTGATCCAACAGGCCAACAAGATTAGGGTGGGTTATGGCCGTTGAAAAGTAACTATTAGAGGCGGGGTTGATAATTAAGCTCGCTAACTGCATCCAGCCACTGGGGTGCATCAGAGCGACTCCGCAAGAGAGGGCCGAAGTTGCGGCCCAGAGACTTAGCAGAGCACGCCACTCACTCTGGGAAGTAGGTGTTGCGGTGAGTAAACCGGGCAACAGTTTCCAGACGACAAGCACCAGTGCCGCAAAAGGGACAAGAGGAAAGATGACACGCAGGGGTGCGCCCAGGGGAATGTAGCGCCAAGTCCACACCTGCGGTAGCCCAAACGGAACGGCATGGCAGGCCACAAGCAGAAGCACCAAGCAAGTTAGGCCCACCGTTAGTTGAACAAACAATACAGGCCGCTTCATCAAGAGGTTAACCCAGTCATCAATCGTTTACCTGGACAACACCACGGTACCGAATCTTACACTGCAATAACGAGACGTTTTACCGCAACTTTTTACGATTTTTGTTATATCGTATTTTAGGCCGAGCCAAACCAAATAAATGTCGCAGCACGACCGTGCCAAAGCGAAACCAGACTTTACCCAAATCAAGCTTGGCCGTACCACCCTGACGGGCATATTCGTGGGTCGGCACATTGCTGACGCGAAAGCCACCGGCCAGGAACTTCATGACCATTTCCTGCTCAATGGTAAAGTCATTCTCCTGTAAGCCAATGGCACGACCCAAATCGGTATTCAGCGCGCGAAAGCCATTTTGAATGTCGGTGAGGTGCCCCCCAAAGCGCAGATTGACCAGCGTAGTCAAGAACTTTGAGCCAGAGCGACGCAACCACTTATTCATATCGCCGTGTAGCTCATCGCTGCCTCCAGTCCACCGGCTGCCAACCAGTAAGTCGAGGCGGTCTTCAAAAACGGGCTGCACTAAAGCGGGAATATCTGCGGGGTCATGGGAGCCATCGGCATCCATAAAGAGCGTGATTGGCACTGGAACAAGGCGCAAGGCGTGACGGATTGCGAGGCCCTTACCGCGCTCACTTAACACTTCAACCCGTGCCCCAGCCGCATGAGCGGCTTCTATGGTGCCATCGGTGGAGCCGCCATCCACGACGAAGACTTCACCACAGAAGGGAAGCACCTTCTCAATAAGTGAAGGCAAGGTAGCGATCTCATTGAGCGTCGGGATAACAATCCATACATCCTCACGGCGATATGGCAGTTGAGTGTTCAAAACAGTTTTAACTGTTCCCAAAGGTTGGATTCAGGTAATGTAGTAACCAGTAAATGGTTACACAGTTTAGCCCAATCAGGCCAACACACCACACCGCAAGGACACTTGGCAAGCGATTTAAACCCATTAAGCCGCTCCAACCCCACGCTAACAGCAGGCTCAGACCACACAAAGAGGGCAATAAGTAGCGCCCACCCTCGGCCCAGCCCCAATGCACAAAAAGCGCCATCGCCAGGCAAGCCAACCAGTTAAAGGCAAAGGCCGCGAATGAACTCCACAGGCTAGTGGGAATCACCTGCTGTGTGTTATAACCTGCATCTGCTATTTCCACTGCATCCTGCTGCGCCTGCTGACGGCGCACCTTGAGCAATATCAGGCCGACAATTGCCAACACGCAATATGCCGCCAGCGCAACATAAACAGGAGTGCGTAAGCCTTCGGGTATCCAATCTTTTTGCGACCACATGGTGTAAAAGATGCTCCAATTAGCCGAGGCGAAAAGCGGCGGAAAGTTGGGGTGCAGCAACACCACGAGAAGCCCCATGCTGGTGCTGGGAAGCCATTTCAAGTCAGTCGTGGAATAGCCGGCCTCAATGGGTGTCATCTTGTGATACATCAGCAAGTTACGGCCATACCACGGCCCCGCGATGACCACCACGCACAGCACCACAATCGCAAAACGCAGCCAGGGGCGCGGCGAAGTTATAGCCTTGCGCCATCCATCCTGCACCAGCAGATAAACAACCAAAGCGGCCCCATCGCAGATTAGAGAGGTTGCCTTGCATAAGGCACCCAGACCGAAGCAGATACCCAGGATAAGTGCAGATTTTAGGCTATGGTCACGGGGATATTTAACAGCCAGCAACCATAAGAACAAGGTAACAGCGAAGAAGGTGGCACTATCGTTGTTGATGGTGCCTGCCGTCATGCCGAAGATAGGTAATAATGCGACTTGGGCCACACCTAACCGAGCAAAAGTCGTGCTCCGTTGTCCGACAACCTGCGCCATTTGATAAATCAAAGGTAAAGTGGCGAGACACAACAACAGACTCACCAGGCGCGTCAAGTGCCAGGCAGTGTTCTCACCTAAGCCACGCGTCAGGGCATAAACTGGCAGCAAGATCAGATAGTACAGCGGAGGATGAAGCGTATGTGCGCCAGCATGTTCACGCATCCGGCTTGGGTTACTGGGATCAGGCTCCAAAAAGGGGAATTGGTGCTCATTGAGCAGCAATTGCACATAGGCCATGTGGCGCGGCTCATCTGCTCCTTTGCCTAAGAGGATGACGCCATTATAGATTAGTCCTAACAGTGCGGCGATCAGCACCAATCCTAATAAAACGCGGTCACGCTGCCAGATAGCAGATAGGATGGAGGTTTGAGGTGGCGTTGAGGCTGCTTCGTCTACGGCGATAGTCGGCGAGGAGAGTCTATCCATAGCTTAGAGCGGCCTGGTTAACTGAGATGCACGACCGTCGCGCCTTCGCCGCCCTCATTGGAGGCCGCTAAGTGGAACTCGCGCACGCCCCGTTGTCCGCGCAGCCAGCGATGCACCGCTGTGCGCAATGCCCCCGTGCCGCGCCCATGTACAATCCGCACCTCATCGGCATCCGAGAGCAGGGCATCATCAATATACTTTTCTAACTCCGGCAAGGCTTCGTCCACCCGCTTACCAATAAGATTGATTTCTTCGGGCACGGTCACAGCTTTACGAATGCGAATCGCCGACGCACCAATGTCAGCCCCTTTCGGGCGCGGCAAAGCTTCAATTTGATGCGCGGGGACTTCCAGCTTAATTGCCCCCACCCGCACAGAAACTCGACCACTATCATCGGGCAAAGCAAGCAGCACCCCTTCTTTGTTGAGATTAATCACCCGCACTAAATCACCCACCGCCGGGGCCTTGACAGGCGGAGACGAGCGGCGTGGTTGCTCCGATGCGGCCTCATGCTGCGCGGCTTCATGGCGCGATGTAGGCTCAGTGGCCGCCGCAGGACGAGGACGATTTTGAGCGGACTTACGCTCGGATTCGACCCGCTCTCGTAAAGTGCGCAGGCGGCTCCTCGCCTCTTCGGTTTGCTTGGATTCTTTTGCGGCACTGCGCAGTTCACGCAGCACCGCATCGGCTTCCTCCTGCGTCTGGCGCACCAGGGCTTCGGCTTCACGGCGAGCCGCCGCCCTTTCTTCTTCCATTTGAATTTGCAAGCGGGCCAACTTCGCCTCATAATCGCGGCGCAAATGCTCCACTTCCTCTCGCTCGCGTTGGGCACTGGCCGTCTGCTGTTCCAGTTCACGCTGCGTTTCTTCCAGGCGTTGGGTCGCGGCATCCGCTTCGGCACGATCACGCCCTAAATAACGCCGTGCCCGCTGCACTAATTCCGGCGGCATCTTGAGCCGGGCCGCAATATCCAGGGCATTACTGGCTCCGGGCACCCCGATGCGCAGGTGATAAGTCGGTTGCAGCGTCTTGGAATCAAACTCCACTGAAGCATTATCAAAGCGAGCCGAGCCGAGGGCGAACTGCTTTAGCTCGCCATAGTGTGTGGTCGCCACGACCCGCACGCCGCGCCGCTGCAACGAACGCAAGACAGCTTTAGCCAGCGATGCGCCTTCGTCCGGGTCCGTGCCCGCGCCGACTTCATCTAAGAGCACCAGGTCGCCAGCTTTGGCTTTGTTGAGAATACCGACGATTTGCTTAATGTGCGAAGAAAATGTCGAAAGTGATTGCTCAATGGATTGCTCGTCGCCAATATCGGCATAGACGGCACCAGGCAACGCCAGCCAACTCCCCGGCGCGACGGGTAAATGCAAGCCACACGCTGCCATGCAGATCAAGAGGCCCAACGTCTTAAGGACAACGGTTTTGCCCCCGGTGTTCGGCCCGGTTATCATCATGACATCGAAGCTTTCATCAGGCAGTTGCAGGCTCGGCAGGGGTTCCCCCGTCTGGCATTGATACGCTTCGGGGCTAAGTTTGCCATCACCGAAATCGCCTAAGAAAATATCATTGGGCACACAATCCTCAATGAGGGGATGGCGGGCTTGCAGCAGCACATAGGCGGAGCGTTTGGCCGGGTCTTCTAGGCACGGTTCCAGGGCCTTCATTTTTTGCGATAGCTGACCCTTGGCAAAGGCAAAATCAAGGTTCTCACAACCACCGAGACTGCCCATCAAGTCATCGTGCGCGCCCCCGACCCGGTGCGTTAAATCGGTTAGAATCGCCAGGATTGCCTCTTGCTCTTCCAACAGCAACTCGCGCAGGCGATTGTTCATTTCAACCACCGCTTGCGGCTCCACAAAATAAGCTCCGCCAGAACCGCTCCGATCATGCACAATACCCGGCACACGGGAGCGACATTCGGCTTTGACGGGCAGGCAATAGCGACCATCGCGCACCGTCACAAAGGCATCTTGCAGCAGCGGCTGCACGTTCGGGTCAGAAAGCATCTGGCGCAGGCGTGTTTGCACATCGCCTTGCATCCGCCGCATGTTGCGTCGTGCCCGTAAAAGCGCGAGGGAAGCATCATCCTTAATTTCCCCACTGCTCTCGTCTATGGCATCCAGAATCGCCTTCTCTAAATCGGGGCGAGGTGTGATATTTTGAGCGTAATTATGAAGAATGGCAAAGTCGGTGCGCGGGATACTGAGGATGGTTTCTCGTAAGCGGCGCGAACCGGAGGCAAAGAGCGCCACCGCGAGCAACTGGCGCGGCTCCAGGATGGAACCAATGGCAGCCTTGCGCAGGGTATCGCTAATATCGCTGATGCCACCGAAGGGGGGCGTTTTACCCAGTTCCAGAAAGCGGCGGGCCTGGCTGGTTTCGGCCTGACGCTGGCGCACCTCGACCAATTCAGTCACCGGACGCAGTGTACGCACCCGATTTTGGCCGAGCGCAGTCGCAGCGGTGTCTTCGAGCCGCTTGAGGACTTTATCGAGTTCTAAAAGTCGTAATGTGCGTGGTTCCACGGAAAGATTATAGCCCTGTCGTGCCGTTAGCAAAAATGGTTCCCGCTAACTGGCCGGATATGTGCTATAATTACTGCCACAGAGAGCGGCGTAATCCAGCCTTATTCCTGACGTTGGGGAGTTTACACGTTCCGGCTGTTACCAAAATTCTTGAGTTAAAAGAGCAAAGAGGTTGCGACGATGAGGCTTTTAACGAGGTCTGACTTCGATGGTTTGGCCTGTGCCGTGCTTTTAAAAGATGTTGGTCTGATTGACCGCTACAAGTTCGTCCATCCTAAAGACATTCAGGATGGCAAGGTGGAGGTCAACGACAGCGATGTCTTAGCCAATATTCCCTACGTGGAAGGCTGCGGCCTGTGGTTCGACCACCACCTGAGTGAGCAGAAGCGGCTCGAAAAGCTGCCCGAATTCGAGGGTAGTTTTAAAGAGTGTCCCAGTTGCGCCCGCGTGATCTGGGATTATTACGGCGGCCATGACACCTTCCGGGAAGCCCTCGACCCCATGATGGAAGCGGTAGACAAAGCCGACAGTGGCAACCTAAGCGTCCTCGACATCGAAAACCCGCAAGGCTGGATTTTGCTCTCCTTCGTGATGGACCCGCGCACTGGTTTAGGCCGTTACCGCGACTATCGCATCAGCAACTATCAATTGATGGAAGACCTGGTGGAATATTGCCGCCATCGCACCATCGAAGAGATTCTAACTTTGCCCGACGTGGACGAGCGTCTCAAGCGTTACTATGAGCAGACGGACTTATTCCGGGCAATGGTGCGCGAGCACGCCACCCAGCATGGCAACGTGGTTGTGCTGGACTTGCGCGACCAGGAAGAAATCTTTTCCGGCAACCGCTTTGTGATTTACACCATGTTCCCGGAGACCAATATCAGTATCCAAACGATGTGGGGCTTCCAGAAGCAAAACATCGTGATGAGTTGCGGCCATAGCATCACCAACCGCACCAGCAAAACCGATGTCGGTGCCCTGATGCTGGAATACGGCGGTGGCGGCCACCGCGCTGTCGGCACCTGCCAGGTTCCCGTCGAAAAAGCCGATGAAGTCTTGCAAACCCTCATCGCCCGCATGAACGCAGATGGGTAGTCGGTGGTCAGTTGTCGGTAGTCGGTTTCCCGTACGCGACACACCTCAGTTGAATACTATTGAATACAGTGGTATAATTAATTTGATTTTTCTCAACCGACCACCGTCTACAGACAACCGACTACCGATAAAGGGCGATTAGCTCAGTGGGAGAGCGCTTCGTTCACACCGAAGAGGTCGCTGGTTCAATCCCAGCATCGCCCAGTACATTCTAGCCCCCAAATAACTCTCTCGGTAAAAGTGGCCTAAAAGAACACCACTAACACACCTCCTAACCATACTTTCAGTAATGCTGGGGGCAGCAACATAATAAATGTTGGGCTGTCATTTTGGCTGCACTTGCTATATAATCTCACACTACATTCTATTTGAATGGAATAGGATTGAAGTAGTAGGCAGAGTGGAATATATGACATTGACCATCGAGTTACCAATCGAATTAGAAGAGCAATTGCAGACTCAGGCCGAACAGTTAGGCATGGAACCTACTGATATAGCTCTGGATGCCTTAACTGTTTATCTCGCCACTTCAACCAAGCTCTTACAAAGAGCGGGCCGTATTAATCGTCTGGATCAGAGCGAGCCATTAACTCTTGTGGTTCCTACTGGGGAAGGGAAAACCCTTGCGGCCTTAGATGCTATTTCCGCTTACCAGACACGCACCGGTTTGGCTCCATTGGATGACACCAGCCGCTCTGCGGAGTCTGATATCTATGGATACTCTGAACGTGAGGACGTGCAATTGTGACCGCAGCTACGGCCAATCCCTTAGCAGGTGCTTCCGCTAAGCCTGTGCTGTATCTGGTGGATACCAATATTCTCTTACGTGATGTGGATGCCTCGCATTCACATCACGCTACCACTCGCCAAGCTCTCCGGTTTTTAGCCACTACTGGCGCACCGCTATGCTTAATACCTCAGAATTTAATTGAGTTTTGGGTGGCCGCGACTCGACCCACAGCAGTTAATGGATTAGGGTTATCTCCGGCCCAGGCCCAGGCTTCAATAGCACAATTTGAAGCCTCTTTTCACCTGTTACCTGACACCTCGGTCATTTTTGCTGAATGGAAGCGCATTGTAACAGCTTATACAGTGAGTGGCAAAACGGCGCATGACGCCCGCCTCATAGCTGCCATGAAAGTGCATGGTTTGACTCACCTGCTTACCTTTAATGGGAATGACTTCCATCGTTACAGCATAGGGGAAAGCATCACGGTGGTTGACCCGCATAGTGTCGCCCTATCTCATGTGTCGCCAGGACAGTGATAAACCTTGTAAATCTTAGCAGCACCGTCTGTGTTAGGATTGCTTACATGAGGTGCAACTCTTGAAGTAAACTTATGCCCATACGGAGCCGTAAGCTGTGGCACATGCATAAGCTACCACTTCTTTTCATAAATGGGGGACAGCGTGCGTGTTGGCGATTATCGCATTATCTACAGCATTGAGGATGACGTGTTACGCGTGCTGATTATAGACATTGGCCACCGCCGTGACATTTACCGCTAATAACGACCTTAATAGAATATTCAAATATAAATTGTGAGCGTTAAGCATCACCTTTTACATTCTATACCCATATCCCGGCTAAATTCCGCTGCGCCGTAAAACACGCAGACTTGACCGCCCATCAGTAATGCCTGCACCTGGTGCGTTCGCATCGAAGAAAGGACTTTGCGTATCGGGTTCGGGATCAAGCGAACCTCCTAGTTCGAGGTAGATGGCCCACAACTTTTCGCTTTGCGCCCAGCGCTCAGCCGGGGTGAGGCGGTACCATTCGGCCCACTCTGGCGAGCAAATGTCTTCCGGTTGAATGAGGGGTTTAGCGGGCGTTTCAGCCATAAACTAAGAGTGTAGCGCAAGGCTAGTGTAGCGCAAGACTCCAATAAGGTAGCAGCAGGCTTACCAACTGTTGCCGCCACCACCACTACCTGAAGAGGAAGTGCCACATCACTGCTGGGGAACTGCTACTGCGGGAATTGTTATCAGAACTGCTCCAAAACCGACTACCGACTACAGACAACCGACCACCGAGTTCACACCAAATCAGGATTCTCAACGATGCTGGCGGCGGAAGTAAGCACCAAACTCTTCGATCAAATTCGCTAATGCCACTGAATCAAGCGGTTTAGCCATAAAGTGGGTAATACCAAAATCGAAGCTCTGCCATAAATCAGCAGGTTCCTGGGAAGTGGTCAGCACGACAACCGGGATGTCACGCAGGGTGGCGTCGCTCTTGATTTCTCGTAGGGCTTCATGCCCGTTCTTGCGAGGCATGTGCAGGTCTAAAAGGATAAGGCCAGGATGGGGTGAGTTCTGAGGATCGCTGTATGTGCCTTGATGCCGCAGATAATCCAACAACTGCTGCCCATCTTCTACAAAACGCAAATCCAGGTCAAGCGGATTGTCTGCTAAGGCTTCTTGCGTTAAGCGGCGGTCCCCCTCGTTATCCTCTGCCACCAGGAGTACAAACCGGCGAGTGGGTTCTCTCACTGTGTTATCCTCCTTACCTGACCTGAAGCGTAAGCTATTAAACTTAGCTATGCAGCACAATTTATATAAACTGTGCTATCTATTATTTTACTCTATCGCAGGCTATTTTCTTCTCACGGTCAATTCTTTTACGAGCTTGAGGCTTCTGGAGTTAGTGCATTGCTATTCTGTTTGGCAGGCAGGGTGATAAGAAAAGTGGTGCCTGCGCCGGGTTCACTCTGCGCTGTAATGCTACCGTTATGCCGTTCTACGATGCGGCGACAGATGGCTAAGCCCATCCCGGTGCCTTCATATTCGCTGCGACCGTGCAAGCGTTGAAAGGGCAAGAAAATTTTCTCCACATATTTGGGATCAAAGCCAATGCCATTGTCTTGCACGGTGATGCGGTATAGGTCACTATCCGCCAACACCTGAGATTGAACGCGGACGATGGGCGGCACGCCGGAGCGTTGAAATTTGAGGGCGTTGTTTATCAGGTTCAGCAGCAGTTGATGCATCTGCGCCGGATCAGCTTCGATGGTGGGTAAAGGATCAACTTCTACCGTAGCACCAGTTTGCTCGATGCGCAATTCTAAATCCAGCAGCACACCTTGCACCACCTCAGCTAATGAGACCTCTTTAAAGGGACGGCTCTGCGTCGTGACACGCGATAATGCCAGCAAGTCCTGAGTCAGTAGATTCATGCGGGCTGCGGCATTTTGCATTCTCTGCAAATAGTCGTGCGCGGTCTCGTCTAAGAGGTGGCTGCGTGTACTGAGCAGCCGATCTCCGAAAGTTTGAATCTTGCGCAGGGGTTCTTGTAGATCATGGGAAGCAACATAGGCGAATTCCTGGAGTTCTTGATTGCTGCGCTCTAATTTTCCGGCATACTCCTGGAGTTGTGCCCTGGACTGCTTGCGAGCGGTGATGTCTAACATCGAGCCAACCATCCGCACAGGCTGCCTATTCTCATCATAGAGCACGTAACCACGATCAAAAATATCGGCGTAGGTGCCATCGGCGCGACGGAAGCGGTATTCATCTGTCCACATCTCTTGCCCACTCTCAATGATCGTGTGAATCCCCTGCGTTACCCGCTCCAATTCTTCAGGATGGATACGGCTCGTCCACGATTCTGAGCCGGGCTGAATCTGCTCCGGGCAATAGCCAAAGAGGGCCTGAAAGCCTTCGCTCCACCATATTGTATCGGCGCGTAAGTCCCAATCCCAGATGGCTTCATTAGTGGCGCGGGCTACCAGGTAGAAGCGTTCATCGCTCTCGCGCAACGCCTGTTCCACTTGCTTACGCTCCGTGATGTCGCGGGAATTGATGACAACCGCTCCCACCGCCGGATTATGCAACTGGTTATTAGCGACACTTTCCATCCAACGCCACCCCCCGTTCTTGTGGCGAAACCGATACTGGATGGTGGCCGTGGCAGCAGCTTCCACAACTTTATCGGCAAATAGTGTCACCACGGCTGGCCTATCATCGGGGTGCAGCAAGGCAAAGACATTCTGGCCGATTAATTCATCCGGGCGATAGCCCAATACACGCTCCAGGGAAGGGCTTTGATACAACGCGTTGCCCTGGGCATCTAACAGTGAAATCAGATCGAGAGCATTCTCCGTTACAGCGCGGAAATATTCTTCGCGGCGACGCAACTGGGTCTCTATCGCTTTGCGCACGGTAATATCCTGCAAAACGCCAAGGCTTGCCACGCGCTGTCCGGTAGCGTCCGTCAGCAGGATGGAATCATCGGATACCCAGCGTTCTTCGCCACTGCGGGTGCGGATGCGATAATCGGCGCTCCAATAAGGCAACTGTCCAGCTCTCGATAGGGTTAATGCTTCGCCCAACGATAGACCCGCCGCTGGCCCGCGCATGATCGTTTCCTGCACCAGACTCACCCACACCTCGGCAGTGAGTTCAGTTGTGTCATAGCCCGTCATGCTATGAATGCTTGCTCCGAACACTGTTAATTGCTTGAGCCTAAAATCGCGCTGATATAAAGCGGCCTGCATTAGCTCAAGCACTTTGAGATAAAGCTTATCTTGCTTGAGCGCCTCATGCGTTGTCTCTTGCGCCGCTTGCCAACCGGACTGATGGGCCTGTTCCAAAGCCTCCGCCCACGGCAGACGCGCCTGGCACTGACTACAAAGGGTTTGGTTATAGGGGTTTGGGGCACCGCAAGCGGGGCACTGCCCGAAGGATGATGACATAATGGTTTACTGACAGGCTATCCACTTTCTCTTGTCAAAATAAATAGCCCTCGGCTAATTTGCGATAAGCAGCAACCTGTTCCATTTCCCAATGAGCATCGTGCCCCAGTTCACGCGCCAGCAGATGCGCGACTTTTGGTGCCGCCTCGATACTCGCCCGCGCATTGAGCAGCAAGATTCGTGTACGGCGAGATAGCACATCTTCCACTGTGCGCGCCATTTCATGCCGCGCGTGCCAGACCACTTCGGCAGATTGGTAAGGCAACATGGGCGATAAGCGTTCTTGCAGCGACGGATTCTCGCTGAGTAGTTGACGGATAGCCGCCGCATCCGCCCCATAAACTTGCAGGTGCGGTTCAGGAATGGCGGCACTTGTCCAGCCATGAATCGGAAGTTGTGGCGTGGTGCAAGGCCGATTTTCCACATCAGCAATAATTTCGGCTTGATCTATCACATCTTGCGCCATTTTGCGGTAAGTCGTCCATTTGCCCCCTGTGACGGTAATCAGCCCCGACTCAGAAACAAGAATAGTGTGATCCCGCGACAGCGCGGCGGTATTGGTGCCATCGCCCTGTTTGACAAGGGGACGCAATCCGGCAAACACACTGAGCACATCCGCTGGTGTAGGGTCTTTGGACAAGTATTGCGCGGCATGAGCCATGATGAACTGCTTTTCCTCCTCCAGGGCGCGGGGTTCCAAAGTGTGATAGGGCACGGGAGTATCGGTAGTACCGACGACGACATGCTCATGCCACGGGACGGCAAAAAGCACCCGGCCATCGGCTGTTTTAGGAATGAGGATCGCCGCAGCCCCCGGCAAGAACTCCTTCGACAACACGATGTGAATGCCCTGGCTGGCCGTGACCAGGGAGGGCGAAGCAGGCTCATCCTGCTGGCGTATCTCATCTACGAAAACACCCGTGGCATTGATGATGCACTTAGCGCGAATAGTTAGGGGCCGCCCGCTCTCAACATCTTCGGCTTCCAGGCCACAGAGAATACCTTTTTCTTTGATAAGCCCCACGGCGCGGACATAGTTCACCACCACCGCACCCAGGTCGGCAGCAGTGCGGGCCAGGCTGATGGCTAAACGAGCATCATCAAACTGCCCATCGTGGTAGATAACACCCCCAACTAAATTATCTTGCTCGACCGTGGGAATCAGTTCCAGCGTCTCAGTTTTGCTTAAAACCCGCGATGGACTTAGCCCCAGCTTGCCCGCCATGCGGTCATAGACTTTCATCCCAATCCCATAAAAAGGGCCTTCCCACCAACTATAGTTGGGAATGACAAAGGCCATGTTATGCACGAGATGAGGCGCATTGGCATATAGCAAACCACGCTCCTTCAAAGCTTCCAGCACCAATGAGATATTGCCCTAGCGCAGGTAGCGCACCCCGCCATGCACCAGTTTCGTGCTGCGGCTGGAAGTGCCCTTGGAGAAATCTGCTTGCTCGATTAACGCAACCCGATGGCCCCGCGCCGCCGCATCAACGGCGGCTCCCAAACCCGTCGCGCCACCCCCAATAATGGCGAAGTCAAAAACCTCGTTACCACTGGTTAGTTGTGCGATTGTCTCGTCACGGTTAAAACTCATCATAAATCCAGCATACCTAATAAATTGAATCTGCCACTATCCATCTCCCCTAAATTGCAGCAGGTACCACAACGCCCCTCGTTTATTAGGCCAACTATTATAATGGCAAACTTATTGCTGATAGACGCTGTCTGTATGATTACTCGCACTTCTCAACAAAGACTGTATCTGCTTGGCCGTTCAGTGATTACGCCTGTAGTGTTAGCTATCGGGCTACTTACCCTGGTGGCGTGTGGCTCGCAGGCCGCAACTGCGCCGCGCTCAATTTACGAAGATGCCCTGTCCACAGGCTGGGCAGACTGGTCCTGGGATTCCACCATTAATCTGGCAGCCAATAGTCCTGTCAAATCTGGCACCCATTCCATCAGTGTTACCTATAAAGCTGGATGGGGCGGACTCTATCTGCATCATACCAGTGTGCCGCTCGATGGCTACACCCATTTGCAGTTCTGGATTCATGGGGGTGGCAGCGGCGGACAAAACTTGTATGTCTATGCCGAGGATTTATCAGGTCGCAAGCCAGTGCAAGTCCCTCTGTCGCGTTATCTCCCTGGTGGCGTGGCGGCTAATGCGTGGAAAGCGGTTTCCATTCCCCTGGCCGATTTAGATTTGTCGGATCAACCTCTCACGGGATTGGTCTGGCAAAACGGCACCGCCAGTAGCCAGGGCACTTTCTATGTTGATTCTATTCGCTTGATTAACGATGGCGTCACCCCCACGCCAACACCTCAGCCCACCGCTACGCCACAACCGACACCGGCTGGTGCCCCGGAGGGAGTCATTCCGGCTGCGCTGGGTTCCAACATGATGTTAGGTTTGTCCAGCTTACCCGATGATTATAATTGGCTGGTGCAAAGCCACATTCCCTGGAGTGCGCGTTATACCTATCTCACTGGTGGCGTCAACACGCCGAATAACTGGACTTACTGGAACTCGCCCACTGGCCAGTATGCCACTTACTACTTAAACAACAGCGGCCAGGCGCATTGCCTCCCGGTTTTCACTTACTATCAAATCCTGGCGTCCAATCCGCGTCCCTATGATGAAACGCTGCCCGCTTATGTGGCTAAGTTCAACGATGCGAACTGCATGAAAGCTTACTACAACGACTTTAAATTGCTCATGCAGAAGTGCGCCGCTTTCGGCAAGCCTGTGTTAGTGCATGTCGAACCGGATACGTGGGGCTACATGATGATGACCAAATCATCCCCTGCCCTCTACACCGTGAAAGTCGCCAGTTCGGGGCACGCGGATGCTACGGAATTACCCAACAACGCGGTAGGTTTTGCTCAAATGTTGGTGCGACTGCGCGACCGCTATGCGCCTAAAGTCTTGCTGGCATTGCACGCTTCAACGTGGGCGGAGGGAACCGACATCACCCTCAATACCGATCCATCCTATAATGTGAAAGCTAACGCTGAGCGCACCGGAGCCTGGCTTAGTGCCTTAGGCGCAGGCTGGAATCTGGTCTTTGTGGATGTCGCGGATCGGGATGCCGCTTATAAGCAGATTGTGCGGGGGCAGAACACTTGGTGGGACGAACGTGATCTGCGTCTGCCCAACTTCGCTCGCGTAGCCAGTTGGATTGGTTATCTTAACCGTAAAGTCCAACGCCGCATTATTGTATGGCAGATTCCCCTGGGTAACACCAAAATGCTTTCCTGTGATAACACTCCGGGACACTATCAAGACAACCGCGTGCAGTACTTCTTAGATGCCGCCTATGGGCAGCGCCATCTCGCAGCCTGGGCACAGGCCGGTGTCATCGGGCTGCTATTTGGTCGCGGTGATACGAACACCACAACCAACACCGACGCTGAGCGTGACAGCATCACCAACCCAGCAGCCATCAACGGCAACACGCGCCGCGCCACCGTTGCCGACGACGATGGCGGCTACTTCCGCGAACGGGCCGCCGCCTACTTACAGACCCCATTTCATCTGCCCGGCGCACCATAGTAGTTCTGTAATGGTGAAAAAAGAAGAGCGGCCCCATAAAGCGAGCCGCTCTTCTGGTGCCTGTAGTTAAAGGCCAGTTCAGAGAATATCAAAAGTAGGGAGCATAATGTTAAGGAGTGCGTTAAACTAATCAAACCCTAATTACAACTATTAACACTTTAATAGCTCTAAGTTATTGTATGAAAATACCATTCTCTGTTATGTCACGTCTATTTTTATCAGATAGTCTGGTGCGTTATCTCTGGGTTGGAGCCGCTTTATTACTGCCTTTTACTCTTGTCGCCTTTGCAGAAGGCGAATCAGCATCTCCCCGGTGGGTGCCACTGCAAGCCACATCAGATGCCGCCACCGTCACGCCCGTGGCGCAGGGGGCCAGTTCCGGTGCCGCCAAGAAGGTGCAATATGAGCGGGACGTGCGCCCCATTTTAGCCAATAACTGCTTTGGTTGCCACGGGCCGGAAAAGCACCGAGGTGGTTTGCGCCTTGATGATCGTAAAGCGGCCCTCGATAAGGGCGCGATTGTGCCGGGCAATGTTGATAAAAGCGAACTCATTAAGCGCGTCGTTACTAAAGACGTAGACGAAATGATGCCGCCACCCCAGTCGCACAAGACCCTGACCGCCGAGCAAATTAACATCTTAAAGCAATGGGTTAGTGAAGGGGCACCGTATGGTGCGGCCCCTGCCAAAACCACTCCCAAAGCGGCTCCCAAAAAGCCTGTCAACTCCAAGTCCGCGTCCGTCAAGCCAAAAAACCCTAAGCCAGCAGCGGCAGGCCATAAGACTGCACTCACTGCACCGACCTCTGCTCCACTGGTCACCCTGACTACCATCAGTTCTCAGTCTATAGGCTCGCAGCCCGCAGAAAAGATGGGGTTCAACCGGGATATTCGACCGATTTTATCGGATAATTGCTTTCTCTGCCACGGCCCCGATAAGAACCGGCGTAAGGCAGGTTTGCGCCTCGATCAGCGCGATGTCGCTGTCGAGAAGGGTGCAATTGTACCGGGTAAACCAGACCAGAGCGAACTTATCAAGCGCATTTTTGCCAAAGATGCTGATGTCAGAATGCCGCCCGCCGATGCTCACAAGACTCTCACCGACGAGCAAAAAGAGAAGCTCAAACGTTGGATTGCCGAAGGCGCGGAGTATCAGCCGCACTGGGCCTTTATTGCGCCGCGCAAAGCGCCGCTACCGCAGATTTCTAATCCAAAGTGGGCAAAGAATCCCATTGATTACTTTATCGCGGCGGAACTGGCCAAGCATGGGCTTAAGCCATCCGCACAAGCCGATAAGTCACTATTATTAAGGCGGGTTAGCTTTGATCTGACTGGTCTGCCACCGACGCCAGCGGAAGTGGATGCTTTTCTGGCCGACAAGTCACCCAACGCCTATGAGAAAGTTGTAGACAGGCTCTTGAATTCGCCGCATTATGGCGAGCACATGGCCGTCTACTGGTTGGATGCCGCTCGTTATGCCGATACTCACGGATTGCACTTTGACAACGAACGCGCCATCTGGCCTTACCGTGACTGGGTGGTGCAGGCATTTAATGATAACCTGCCGTATGACAAATTCACCATTGATCAGTTAGCCGGTGATTTGTTGCCGCATCCGACTCGCGACCAGTTAGTGGCTACCGGGTTTGGTCGCTGCTCTCCGACCACCAACGAGGGTGGCTCGATTGATGCTGAATCGCTCTTCCGCTACGCCGTAGACCGCACTGAAACGACCTCCGCCGTCTTTATGGGCCTGACCGCTGGCTGCGCGGTTTGCCACGACCACAAATTCGATCCGATTTCGCAGAAAGAGTTCTATCAACTCTATGCGTTCTATAATTCCGCCGCCGACCCTGCGATGGACGGCAACATTATGCGGACGCCCCCGGTGCTGCGGCTGCCGACAGCCGAGCAAGACAAACAGCTTGCGCAATATGACAAAGACATTAGTGGCGTTCAGCAGAAGATTAAAGAGGCCGTCGCTAAAATAGCCTATACCGACCCGGCCACCCAAAATCCGCTGCCCGCTACGACCAAAGTTGAGACCATCTGGGTCGAAGACAACTTTCCGGTTAATGCTGCCGCGCATTTTGATGGGCAGCCAACGAATTTCATCACTGAAGATCAGGGGCCAGTTAAGAGTGGTAAGCGGGCGATCAAGAAGAGTGGCGAGGGCACCATCCAGGACTTTTTCGATGGCCTGAAAGAACCTTTCAAGGTGCCAGCCCAGGGCACCATCTTCGCCTATGTCTATCTTGACCCGCAGAATCCGCCTAAGTCCATTATGCTCCAGTTCAATACCGGGCAGTGGAGTCATCGCGTCAACTGGGGTGACCCGGACGCTATCCCCTTTGGTGACAAAGGCACAACCTCCAAGCTTCAGGGTGGCGACCTGCCCAAAACGGGTGAGTGGGTGCGTCTGGAAGTCAAGGTCGCCGACTTACAACTCAAACCTGGCACCATGTTCAGCGGCATCGCTTTTACGCAAAGCGGGGGCACCGTTTACTGGGATCATGTCGGTGTGAGTTATGACTCTAACCCCGCCACTGACCCTGAGTTATCGCAACATGCCTGGGAACTGAAATACAATGGCAAGGACCCTGGTAAAGATGTGCCGCAAGAGATTCGGGACATCTTCCAGAAGGTCAAGCCAGAAGAGCGCAAGCCAGAGCAGAATCAGAAACTGCACGAGTATTATCTTTCCACTGTTTACTCCGGCACGCGAGACATCGTAAATTCGATGCAGGGCGAAGTCGCTGCCATTGAAGACAAAAAGAAGAAGCTCGAAGCCGAAGTGCCAGCATCGCTGGTTATGGCCGATTTGCCTCAACCGCGCGAAGCGCATCTGATGATTCGCGGCCAGTATGATAAACCGGGTGACGTGGTGCAACCAGGGACGCCCGCCATTCTGCCACCGCTGAAGGCGCAGGGACGTGCGACACGACTGGATTTCGCCAAGTGGTTGGTTTCCCCGGAACACCCCCTTACAGCTCGTGTTTATGTGAACCGGTTGTGGTCGCAATGCTTTGGCATAGGTCTGGTCAAAACCGCAGGCGACTTTGGCGCGCAGGGCGAACCTCCCACGCATCCCGAATTGCTCGACTGGCTGGCGGTGGAGTTCCGCGACAACGGTTGGGATATTAAGCATATGGTGAAACTCATTGTTACCAGTGCCACCTATCGTCAGGACTCACATGTCACGCCACAACTGCGCGAACTCGACCCCGATAACCGTTTGCTATCCCGTGGCCCGCGCTTCCGCCTGGATGCCGAAGAGATTCGGGATAACTCACTCTTTGTCAGCGGCTTGATAGACCTGAAGTTGGGCGGGCATGGAGTTAAGCCTTATCAACCCATTAATATCTGGGAGCCATTGGCTTATCCCGGTTCGGATACTGACCATTATGTGCAAGATCATGGTAGTGCCCTCTATCGGCGCAGCCTGTACACCTTCTGGAAGCGCACGGCCCCACCGCCATCGGTGAGCGTTTTTGATGCACCTGCACGCGAAGCGTTTTGTCTACGCCGCGAACGCAGCAATACGCCATTGCAAGCTTTGGTCTTAATGAACGACGTACAGCACTTTGAAGCGGCGCGTGCCCTGGCGCAACGCATCTTAAGTTCCGGCGGCACAAAAGAGGACGAGCGCATCACTTACGGCTTCCGCATTGCCACAGCCCGTTATCCGACAGCGCGGGAAATGAGTATCTTAAAGGATGCCCTGGCCAAACAGTTGGCTCATTTTAAGACGAAACCGGAGGCGGCTAAACAAGTCATTACCAATGGCGAATCAGCACCTGACACTAAACTCGACCCGGTGGAACTGGCGGCGTATACAATGGTTTCCAGTGTGCTGTTGAACCTGGACGAGACCGTGACGAAGAATTAGTTAGGGCCGGGTATTGTATTTCAATAGCCGGTAGAAAGGCGGACAAACCGCCAAGCGTCCGTAGGACGCCCTGTAGGGGCATGATTTATCGTGCCCTTCGTTCGTGAGGACAAATAGAGGATCATTTTTCATGGCAGATCAATACGAAGGGTTCATTGAGCAGGAGATGGCGCACGAAGTCGAATTGCGTGATGCAACAGGCTGTGAAGGATTGTTGGGTCATGGCCCGGCTCGTGAATTTGGCATTCTCCAATCGCGCCGCCAGTTCATCGCCAATACGGGTCTGAGCCTGGGGGCTATCGCCCTGAACCTGCTGGGGGGCCGCTATGGGTTAGGTAATGGCGTGGCCCACGCTGCCGCCGCGAAAACTGCTGAAGCGGCTAAAAACTACGGCTCCTCTGTCTATCCTTCATTACCAGGGCTGCCGCACTTTGCACCCAAGGCCAAGCGCATTATTTATCTTCAAATGAACGGTGCACCCTCGCAGCTTGATCTCTTCGACCATAAACCCGATTTGAAGGCGCAGTATAACAAGGACTTACCGGATTCCATTCGCATGGGCCAGCGCATCACGACCATGACCAGTGGACAAGCGCGTTTTCCCGTGGCGCCATCCATGTTCAAGTTCCAGCAATATGGCAAGACAGGGACATGGGTCAGTGAATTGTTGCCGCACACCAGCGGCATTGTAGACGACATCACCCTCATTAAGAGTGCTTTTACCGAGTCCATCAACCATGACCCGGCCACCACGTTTTTGATGACTGGTAATGAGTTGCCCGGACGAGCCAGCCTTGGCTCGTGGCTCACCTACGGTTTAGGTAGTGTCAGTGATAACCTCCCAGCGTTTGTGGTGCTGACGCCCAAGTGGTCGGCCAAGGGCAGCATTCAGGCCCTCTTTAGCCGTTTGTGGGGTAGTGGCTATCTTCCTTCTAAATATGCGGGGGTGGCATTGCGCAGCGTCGGTGATCCGGTGCTGTATATCAAAGACCCACCAGGTGTAGACCGCGATGCGCGTCGTGCCATGCTGGAAGATTTGAACAAGCTGAACGAAGAAACTTACAATCGCTTTGGCGACCCGGAAACGCAAACTCGCATCGCCCAGTACGAAATGGCGTTTCGGATGCAAACGAGTGTGCCCGACCTGGCCGATTTTTCCAGCGAGTCGAAAGAAACCCTGGAAATGTATGGCCCAGAAGTACATCAACCCGGCACCTTCACCGCCAGCACCCTTTTAGCGCGTCGCCTGATTGAGCGGGGCGTGCGCGTGGTGCAAATCTTCCATCGTGGTTGGGATCAGCACAATAACTTGCCATCCGAAATCAGTGCTCAGTGCAAGGATGTAGACCAGGCTTGCGCCGCTTTGATTAAAGACCTCAAGCAGCGTGGCTTACTGGAAGATACCCTCGTCGTCTGGGGCGGCGAATTCGGACGCACCGTATACAGCCAAGGTACTCTCACCGAAACAAATTACGGTCGTGACCATCATCCGCGCTGTTTCTCCATGTGGATGGCTGGTGGCGGTGTTAAGCCCGGCCTTGTCTATGGCGAGACTGACGACTTCAGTTACAACATCGTCAAAGACCCGGTGCATCTGCGTGACCTCAATGCCACCATTTTGCATTGTATGGGCATTGATCACGAGCGACTCACCTTCCGCTTCCAGGGTCTTGACCAGAAGCTCACTGGCACCATTCAAGCTAATGTGGTGAAGGATATTCTCGTTTGATGAGAGTCCAGATAAAATGGGACGCTAACTGCGCTCACTCATTTCATGCGCTATTTAAACGCCATTTAGAAAATAGCGTCAGCTTGCGTGGCGTAGCATAACGCAGTTTTGCGTCCTATTAATTGCATCATCCCTCTTCCGCCCGCATTCGATACATCGGATAAAATGAACCACCTTCTGGCGTAATGCTGCTAATCCCGTGAATATGCGTGCTGTTCCGTGGGGGAGGCGGGGGGCTGCTCTTGAGGAAGCGGGCCGCGACGAGGCCCAGGAGAAAGGCTCCGCCGACAAAAAGAGTTGGATTACGACGGGCGAAATTTTCGACCTCGTGAATGAGTTGGCTGGTGTCTGTATCCCGTAAATAGTTGGAGAACTGCTCTAACTGTTTGGCCGCTGTCTCGCCATACAGCGCCGCATATCGAGTTACCACGCCACTATCATTATCACGCAATTGCTGCCCCGTTTGTCTTAGTGTCTCGGCCACCGTCCCGAAACTGTTAGCGACTTGTTGCTTCTGCTGTTCCACCTGTGAAGTCGCCTGCTGTTGCACTTGACTTACGAGCGCCCCCGTTTTCTGCTGCGCCTGTTCTAAGGTGGGCTGCACGGTCTGCTGCACCTGAGACACAATGCCACTGGCTGTCCCACTCCCATTATTTCCTTCTGGCATACTCCGACTCCTTTGTAGCTTAATGCTCCCCACATAATCTTGAGCAAATGGATTGCCTGATTTAGCAGGAAGACAGGGGAAGAGGAGAGCAGGAAGGGAAACCAAAACCAATAAACTGTTAAGAACATCTCACAAAATAAAAGAACCTAACAATGGTAAGTCCATCATGTTTCGCTGCGCTCAACATGACAGTGGCTCCTACGCCGCAGCTTAGCCGATTTTGTTCAAATCTCTTGGAAGTACGTAACCGATGATTGTGGTTCACTCTTGTTTCCCTCCTGCTTTCCTCTTCCCCTACCTTCCTGCTAAAAATAAAAGCCTGATGCTGTGCATCGTTGGCCTTGGGATTGCTGTAAGCTTGGGGCCGATAATGTCATCCAAAAGAAAGAGCAAACTTTTATTGTGGACGAAAATTTGGTCGGTAGACGACAGTGGCACCAACGGTGGGCGCGGAGATGGGGCGATGTTGAAAGTGTTAAGCGGCAGTATTTCCTGGCTTATGCCGTGATGGGCAGCTTGTGGCCATTCCTACCCGTTCTGCTCAAACAGCAAGGCCTGACCGCCGCACAAATCGGTTATGCTACAGGAGCGTCTAATGTCGCTATTTTATTTACGCCAGTATTAATCACCCTTTTAGCTGATAGCCATCAGGATGCACGCCGTCTGCTTGCCGGTATCTTTGGCCTGAGCGGGCTGGCGTTAGTCGCTCTCTATTTTGTGACTGGCTTCTGGCCCAGCGTCATCTTCTTGTGCCTGTACAGCCTGGCTTACGTGGCCATGTCGCCCATTCAAGACGGTCTGAACTTTGCGGTGCAACGCCAGCGCGAAGCCGGGGGAGAAAGTGTCATACCTTATCACCAGATTCGCGTCTGGGGCACCATCGGATTCATCTTCCCCAGCCTCCTGCTATTTGGCACCTTACATCAGGGGGCCGCTATCAATAGTGTTCTCTTCATGGCAGCGGCTTTTTCTGTCCTGGGATTAATCAACTCCCTGCGCTTGCCAGAGTTAGAGCCTATCACCACTCCGGCTGTAACAGACGGTTCTAATCGCTTGCCAACCGCCGAGGCGGGACGCGCTCTGCTGCGCCCGACTGTGTTCATCTTTTGCGTCGGGATGCTGCTGGCACTCCTAGCCTCTTCCGCTTACTATGCGTTCTTTCCGCTTTATCTCACACAAGTGTTAGGCGTGCAACAACAATGGCTTGGCCCGATTTACAACGTCGGCGTCGTTTGCGAGATTGGCTATATGTTGAGCTTTGGTTGGCTGCTGCGTCGGCTGGGGCTGAAAAGATTTATGGTGCTGGGCACGCTGGGTATCAGCTTGCGCATGGCCGTTCTCGCGTTTTGCCCAATCGTCGCGGTGGTGGTAGCGACTCAGGCAGTGCATGGCCTGGTCGTTGTCAGCACGTCTGTAGCACCTGCACTTTATCTGAACCGCCACGCCAGCGACCACTATCGCAGTTCGATTCAAGGGCTTTACACCATGCTCATCGTCGGCACATCGCGTATCGCTGGCAGTTTTCTCTCCGGCCATCTCGCCCAAGTCAGCCTGCCCCACCTCTTCGCCTGGGCCACCGTTGCCAGCCTGATGGCAACATGTATTTTCGCCTTTGGCTTCCACGATGATTCTGGCTTTGACACAGAATAGAGCTTTCTCATAAAGATAAATAACCGCAGAGACGCAGAGGGCACAGAGGAAAACGTAGAATATCTTTTTCTTCTCTGTGCCCTCTGCGTCTCTGCGGTTCAATAAATTGGTAGTGGAGTGTGAGGGCTACTACCTACTGCGGCAACGCAAAAGCAACGTAGGAATCGCCCGGTTTGGTGCGTAGCTTGCCACCACCGCCAGCGGCGATGACCACAAATTGACGACCATTCACGGAGTAGGTGCAGGGGGTGGCATAGCCGCCTGCATCCAGTTTGTATTGCCACAGCAGCTTGCCCGTTCCTTTGTCGAAGGCATGGAACATCTCATCTTTAGTGCCACCAATGAAGATCAAACCACCCTGCGTCACAATCGTGCCACCGAAGTTCTCGGTGCCGGTTTGGGGCACGCCCCTGGCTTTGAGTTCGGGAAACTCGCCTAACACAATTTGCCAGGCGAATTCTCCGGTATTGAGGTTAATCGCTGTCAGATTGCCCCACGGTGGCTTGATAGCCGGGTAGCCCTGGGCATCGTTGAAGTACGTGTAGCCATCGAAGGCATAATCAGGCTTATCTTTGTCCACACTGTGCAACAGGGAAAGGTAAGGTGTATTGTTGGAGTTGACGTAGAGCCAACCGGTGGTCGGGTCAAAGGACCCGCCGCTCCAGGTGGCCCCACCATGAAAGCCCGGAGCGATGACGCTGCCTTGCACACTTGGCGGTGTAAAGGGGCTACCATAATGGTGCGTTTTCAAGGCATTAGCGATAAAGGTATGGGCTTCAGGAGAGATATTGGTAATATCGCCGTCGGTAAATCCCTGACGCGAGAAGGGCGGTGGCTTTAATGGCACAATCTGGGTTAACGAGGCGACTTCCCCCGGAATGTCCGAGGCTGGGGCTATCTGCTCCTGCACGCCAAAAAGCGGTTTGCCAGTTAGCCGATCTAAAAGGAAACAGTAGCCTGTCTTAGTGAGCTGCGCCACGGCATCCACTATTTGCCCATCATGCCGCACCGAAACGACAACGGGTGGGCAGGGGTTGTCGTGATCCCATAAATCGTGGCGCACGGTCTGGAAATGCCAGAGGCGCTTACCGGTGCGCGCATCGAGGGCCAGGGTGCAGTTGGCAAAAAGATCATCGCCCTTGCGGTCGGCCCCATAGAAGTCGCTGGTGGCCGAGCCGGTGCCCGCGAACACAATGCCGTGCTGCGTGTCCACTGTGAAACCCGCCCAGGCGTTGGCGCCACCACGCTCTTTCCAGGAGTCGCCTTGCCAACCTTCGTGGCCGAACTCATTGGGCCAGGGGACGGTATGAAAGCGCCAGGCTTGCTGTCCGGTGTGGATGTCGAAAGCGCGAATATCACCGGGAGCCGATGGTTGCGACTCACTAACCGAATAGCCGACGATAATGAGATTCTCAAAAATAGCCGGTGCCGAAGTGGGGCCATAGCCCAGACCAGAGATGTCTCGCTCCAATCCTGCACTCATGTCAACTTCGCCGTCTTTACCAAAGGCTGGGTCGGGCTTGCCAGTATAGGCATCTAAGGAAATTAAACGTCCATCGGCCAGGCCAACCACAACACGTCGTTGGCCTTTGAACAGACCATCCGACCAATAAGCGACACCGCGATTAACTCCGCCGCTGGTCACGGGCCGGGCAAAGCCATTGGGCGATCTGCCAACGTGGGGATCAAAGCTCCAAAGCTCATGGCCTGTCGCGGCATCAAGTGCTACAACTTTCGTCTTAACCGTCGTCAGATAAAGCACTCCGTCCACCACCACCGGCGTGCATTCAATCGTAGTATTAGCCTGGGCGTTGGCGTCCTTGGTGTGATAGACCCAGGCCACTTTGAGATTCTTCACGTTATTCCGGTTAATTTGCCGGAGTTCTGAAAAGCGCATTCCGCCTTTATCGTTGCCGACGTTAGGCCAATCCACCGAGTCGCGCGGACGCACCACAGGCCAACTAACTGGCTCTGCCGGGGCCGCATGAGCCACGATAGAATATTTTCCCGTGGCAACCATCGCACTGAAAGCAAAAATAAACCACCGCACGGTGAGCCACGCGGGGCAGTGTCCGAGCTTCAAGATTTGACTCCTTTTCCTGTTGAGGTTAGCACGGTAAATTATACCAATACTCCTCGATTGCACTCTCGATATATAACGGATAATTTGCAGGAAGCATTAGCCCCTGACGCTACGCGCACGCTAATTGCTAATAATGGGCACAGATGCTAACTATTGGGCACAGATGCTAACTATTGGGCCATAATGTAGCTTGCGGGAGAAGAAAATCAAAGAGAGCAATATCATGTCAAATTCACGTCGTCGTTTTATAGGACAAGTGACCGCTTTAACCGGTGGATTAATAGCAGCGCCCCTGTTAAAGCGTCAACCGGTGTGGGGCGATGCAGCCGATAACACCATCCTACCCCGGCGCGTGCTGGGGCGCACGGGGGAGAAAGTCTCGCTCATTGGCTTTGGCATGGCTCCTTTGGGCAGCGACAACACCTCGGCGGCGGATACGGAGCGCATTGTCAACACGGCTCTTGACCTGGGTATCAATTACGTGGATGTATCGCCCGATTATGGCAATGCGGAAAGCAAGCTCAAAGGCGTGTTCAAGAACCGGCGCGACGGTATCTTTCTCGTCACCAAAGTCAATCCAAACCGCCAGGATCGTGAAGGTGTGCAGCGTCAATTGGAAGAAAGCCTCCAACGCATGGGAGTGGATCATGTGAATGCCGTGCATATCCATAACCTGGGCGACTTTGATATGGAGCGCATCTTAGGGCCAGATGGCGCCTTAGCGGGATTGAAAGAAGCCAAGCGGCGCGGCCTCACCCGCTTTATCGGCACCAGCGGTCACATGCGACCACCACGCTTTGTTAAGCTGATTCAAACGGGTGATATTGACCTGACGATGAACGCTCTCAATTTCGCAGATCGTCACCATTACGACTTTGAAGGCATCGTCTTGCCCGTAGCCCAGGCACACGGCACAGCCAGTGTCGCCATGAAGGTCTTGGGCGGGGCCGTCAATTGGCGCTATGATGGCAAGACGCCCGGCACTCTCGTGGAGCACTACGAGCAATCGGTGAGGTATTCCCTGGGCCTGCCCAACGTCGCCTGCGCCGTGATGGGCTTTTCCAGCGAAGACGAAGTGCGCCAGGCCGTCGCTACCGCCAAAGCTTATAAACCATTGACTCCCGAAGAGCGAACAGCCCTGTTAGCCACCGGACAACGCTTGGCCGATGCGCGGGGGCTGTATTACGGGCCAGTGGATGGTTAAAGTGCGAAGTTGTTCCTCTGCTCTTAGGGAGCATAGGGAGTGGGTGTGGGGGCCAGAGGTGGGTCAGGCGGATTATCACGCCCATCAAGACGCCAGAGACCGCGTTTGGTTAAGGCTTCCAGGCGCAGCCATTTGACGTGCCCGTCCGCAAACAGCGCATTAACGCCTCCCCGATGGCGGTTGGCTAATCCAGCTTTTAATAACTCATCTACGTTTGGAATGGGGTTTTGCCCCACAGCGATGAAGTTATTGCCCATCATCGCAGCGTATGCAAACCCTGGCCCCAACTTCGGGTCTGGCCCGGTTATATTACCTTTGCCATCTATAACTTGAATGGTGCTTTCCGGGTAGACTACCTGCGATCTGCGAACGCGGTGGGGTGGAAAAACCATCGTATTCAACATGTAACTGCCGTCATAAGTAATTTTACCCAGTGGATTATCCTCAGAAATGGGCGCCGCGTCTGAGGGTGGACAACCGGGCTGATACTCTCCATCGGGATGCGAGGGACATTCAAAGATGTGCGAGGTTTGAGCATACGGGTAAACGCGATCCACCCACGAACAGTTCTGGTCTCCGTTGGGCAAATCACTGCTCACGATAAACCCTGCATTATCATCGGTATACTGCCGCATCGCCAGCCCAATTTGCATCAAGTTACCCGCGCACCCTACCCGATGTCCGGCTTCGCGGACACTGGCCAGTATCGGCAAAAGCAGAGCCGCCAGTGAGACTATAAGTGTTAGAACACCCAGAATCTCAACTAGGGTGAAGCCCGCCGGTTGCCGATGCTCAGGGGCAGCATAACTCCTTGATGTGGGTGTCATCATGACTTACCCCCTGGCGGTGTGGCCGGGCCAGGCTGGGTCGTTGTTGTTTGGCGAGTGGGAAGTGGCGCGTGCAGCTTTAAGGGAAGTTCTGTGATAAGGCTGCCATTTGGCGCAAGAATGCGCAACGTCGGAATCAGGGGCGTCTTATGAGCTATCGCATAGGCCCTGGTAACTGGATCAACGCCAAATTGCAGTGTCCACGCCTGCTGCAAAGCTTCCTTAGCTGCATTGTGGGTTTCCACTACCGGTTCAGCCAGTTCAGCCTCAACATGATGACGGATTTTCTGTTGCAGTTCCGCCGACAGCTTTGCCAGGGGCACCCCTTGCGGGTTTCGGAGTTGCTGAACATCTATCTCGTTGATAATCTCATCCGCTAATTCATCGCTTTGCTGTCTTTGCTGAGTGAGGTAGCCGGGAGTATGTTCAGGTAAGGTAAACCAGTAGGGATCACCGATCTGTAGCATTTTCATCTGCTCCGGGTTCAGTCCACCATCCAGCAGGGTATACACCTTTTCTCCTGTCTTCATCCATTGAATGCCATACATACGACTCAGCGCACCCATCAACTGAGACAGGGGCATAGCTTTGATCCGGGCGGTGAGGCGCACACGGGTGGCCGGAGAGTTCACAGCAGTTTGGAGGGTAATACCGCTTTGCTGTTGCAGCTTAGGCAGAACCTCGCTGAGCAGAAGCCGCTTCGCCTCGAACGATACCTTCACAGCTAAGGTCGCATCCTGTTCTAAAGCGGTGGCGCTTAAAGGCTTATCCACAGGAGAATCAGCGGCCTGCTCGGAAACTCCAGGGGGTGCCGCGCCCTGTGCTGTATTGTTTGGCGGCGCTCCGCTGCCCGGTGGCTCAAGAGCCGGTTGTTGATCGGCGGCGCACCAGGCACTAAAAGCATGAGCCGTTAAGGTGCAGAGCATAACTGAACGAAGAAAGTTGGAATTCTTGAGTTTCATGGGGCACCTAAATTATTCACAAAAGAGAAAATTAAGCTGTGGCAACGACAGAAGCAACACGATGGCAGGCCAGCCCATTAACGCCTGTTAATCGAAATGTAGCGTGGTTGCCCGGCGCTGTTACTCTGCACGGTGATCATTTGCGTGTAATGTCGTTTACCATCGCTGGCCGGGGCATCCTGTATCTTTAGCAAAGCTTCTGCCCAGGGCTTATCGGTAAACCAGAACTCTGATGCTGATGTCGGCTCCAGCATGGCCTGTAGCGCCAATGTGGTCAGATTGTGGCGAATGTTTTCTGGTAAGTCAGCAAACTTAACGTCAATGGGAAGATTAGCCATACCCCCATTCCAGCCATGCGTTTGCTGAAAATAAGCCGCCAGTAGGGTGCTGGTCTCGGCTTGGAGTTGACGGGCTTGCGGTTCATCCCGCACCAGATTAGGCATTGACGCATCTTCACCAGCCACTATTTTACGAGCCTGTGTCGCCTTGGATGGAATATCCGGCCTGTTCCAAAAAAGGAAAGTTTTGGTGTCATAACGTAAATGCGTCATTTTTTGTTGCTGCGCTAAATCTAAAATCAAGCCAAGTAGTCGGGGTTCTTTCACCTGGTCTGCGACAGTGCCGTCTTCCTGGGTAAAAAGAGCTACCGAGGTTTCGGGAAACGGCTTGAGCGGCCCAGTGTCGGGCACTGTTGTAACATCCGCCAAAATGTTGATGTCGGCATTGCGGCCTAACTCGACAAGGTAATCATCCATCTGTGTGGCTTGAGGCACTGCAATCTTCTCTCTGAGTAGGTCATCAACTAAAGGCAGCGGCGCAGCCATAATGAGTTGCAGTGGCAGCAGGAGAAGAACAGTACTAACGGCAAGTGTATTCGTGAAGAACTTCATTCTTTAACTCCAATCGTCAATTAAGGCTACAGCTATAATGGCAAGTCAAGCGTCCCTAATTAGCCGGAGACGCTTGACCCATTCTTTTTGACCCGACATCTGTTGGTGACTATGAGATTTTCAGAGTGCTTAAAAAGATAAATAATTAGCTTGCACGTTGGCTTGAGATGTAGTGGCAGATGCGGAGTCACCCAGAGCGTTAGCGTACGCCGTGGCGTGGGTGCTGGCAGCAACGTACACACTAACCGTCATAGTACTGCCAGCCGGAGAAACTGAAACAGTTCCGGTATTACTGCCAGTAACAGCGGCGCTGGATGGATACTTGGTGCCGTTGACAACTGTATCAGATAAATCTTTGACGAAGAAATCGTGGGCGGCCACTACGACATGGCATTGTAAATCCACATTGGCGCTCGAGGTATTGCTGTTACTGGATATTGTTCCAGAGAGAGCATCCACGGAGTAGTTGGCGTAGGCATTAATTGCTGTGGGAAAGTCAAAAACCCCGGTAGCCTGCCAGGACCAACTTCTAAAGGACGGATTGGCTGAGGTACTGTCTCCCTGATTGTCATGCTTGCTTCCATCATTATCAGATGCGGTTATGGAAGAAATGGGGGCAGTGTAGTGATTGGGGAAAGCGGCTCCGCTGTCAGTTGGGTTTGTCCAGTAGGCGTTAGCCGTCTTGCATCCTACCACGCAGCAAATAGAACATACTATTAGCTGTGAAACCTTTGCATAATTCTCCTTTTGACTTCTAATCGGGTTATATGGCTTGGTGTCGGGTCTGCTGTGATTATAACCCATATTAGCTTAATTTTACTATTAAATGTTTTTTATGAAACGGGCACACATTAACACGTTACAGGTTATTAGTTATTATATACGGACTCTATTATGGGCCGGTGGATGGGTAAGGCAAAGCTGGTTCGCCGTCATTGAAATTTGGTAGTGACTCAATCTGGTAGATGAGAGTTTAGGGGGTGAGAATTCAAGGCTTGCAATAGGTGGCAGGTCGCTCCTGAGCGTGTGGGAAACGCGGAATAACGCGGAAATTTATCTCGCTGCCTCACCTCCCGCCAAATGTTGCTGTTACGAGGAATATACACAGTATATACTGCTTTGTGGGGTTCAAGCCTTACCAGTTGAAAAGATGTCGAAAACACGCCCACAACCTGAATACTTATTTTGCATAAAGCTGAAGTCTTAGATGCCGGGGTAAAGTTTTAGCAGATGCCAATAAGGGCACCCACGAGGGGTGCCCTACGGTCTATTAAACCGTCGAGTGATTTCAGTTATCCAAGCACCTGAGTGCGAAATTCATGTGATTTGAGAGGTAGAGTCTCAGCAATGTACGCTTTACACTCTCCGGCAACATGGCTTTAACTTTTTCGCGTCAGCGTTTTCGCTATCTTCCCGCACTGCTCTTGGCGTTCTTTGCAGGTTTAGTCACTCACTGTTACGCACGGCATCTGCCCCATTGGGTCGCGCAATATGTACCCGATACTCTCTGGGCGCTCTGGGTCTATCTGGCGCTGGTCTTTATCGCTTCCCGGTTGGTCACTTGGCAGGCGTTATGCTATGCCCTCGCCTTTTCCTATTGCATGGAAGTGACTCAGCTTTATCATACCGCCTGGATTGATAGCGTGCGCGCTACAACCATCGGCGCTCTCATTTTAGGTTCTACTTTTCAATGGGGTGACTTACTCTGTTATACTGTCGGCATCCTCAGCGGCGCGTTGATTGATGTTTCACTTCAACAGCCACAACTTGAAACCGCGTCAATACAATGGGACAACTTTGAATCCACTGAGCCTAATGCAATGGTTTGAGCTGCACGGACTGGAAAACGCACAGCCGATTACAAAGGACAGTGCAGAGACATCCGCCTGGTTCGCCACGCTCTCAGGGCGGGACTTCTTCCTTAAATTTTACCCACACGAATTAGCAGAACCACGCGCCGCCACCGAGATTGCCATCGCCGGGGCAAATTTGCACCCCGCCATAGTTCCCCTGCATCAAATTGTTCAATGCCGCGAGGGGACTCTACTCCTTTATGATCGCGTGCGGGGAGAGAACCTGGGGCCAATGGAAAATCGGAGACGCTTTCAAGCCCTCCCACTGGCGGAACGTCTCATGGCAGTCGCCACTATCTTAGCTGCGCTCACCGCTATATGCGACGCGGAGTTTATGATTGTGGACTGGTATGAAGGGAACATGATCTACGACTTCTCTCAACGGCGAATCTGGCTTTTCGATTGGGATTTGTGCCGCAAGGGAAATAGTTTCACCCTGGAGATGGATAGCAATTATGGCTCGTCCCGGCTGATGGCTCCGGAGGAGTTCATACGGGGCAGTCGGCTGGATCAGCGGACGCTTGTCTTTAACCTCGGTCGTTACGCGCTGCTAACCTTGCCTGAACTTGCTGAGACGCTGGCTCCCATACTGGCCCGTGCTACATATCCAGCCCCTGCTGGTCGGTATCAGTCCCTAAGGGAGTTCACTCAAGCGTTTGTCAACGCAGCACCGCAGGCGGGTGGGGTTAATAATAGGTAAACTAGAGAGGTTGAGATACGGATTGTGAAACTTTGTGGGACAGGCACTCCTGCCTGTCTGCTTGAGGATTAATCAGACCAGGAGGCTCAGCCAGACAAGAGTGTCTGGCCCACAAGGGCAGCCTCTTATGCAAATCCTTTCTTAACTTCTTAGCAGTGAATCTACGAGGAGGTTACGGCGATGCGAAACACACCATCACAAGACTTTGAGGAGTTCTCCTGCTTTTGAGCGCACCAGCAAGCGGCGCAAAGGCTTCCCCTCAGAGACGCATGTCAAGCGCGGCCACCGCGTGGTACATGGCGATAAAGAGCTGACCGAAAAATTGGGACGTAATGACCTGTGTCCCTGCCAGTCAGGACGGCGGTTTCAAGAACTGCTGTATGCGTCAGGGTTTGTATGATGGGGCCTTACGCGCCCATTATTTTTAGAGACTGAAAAGCCCCTAAATTGGCACATAAAAACCAAGAGTCGCTCCCACTAAAATGCTGTGGGAGC
Source organism: Abditibacteriaceae bacterium (assembly GCA_019239895.1). Classification (GTDB taxonomy): domain Bacteria; phylum Armatimonadota; class Abditibacteriia; order Abditibacteriales; family Abditibacteriaceae; genus JAFAZH01. Next base: position 308,716 of record JAFAZH010000052.1, read on the forward strand.
GACTCTTGATTTTACTGCGATGCAGCCGTTTATGTCTCACGGACAGAATTAACGGGTGCGATAGCGGCTATAGCGATGGGTGCGGCTCCAATAAGAAGCACTGCGCCGCCTGTCATCGTTCTTCTTCGACTTACGATAGCGAGAATAAGCGTAGGCCGTGCCCAAACCTCCGGCAATAGCCAGACTCCGCTTGTGTTTCAGTAAGCCATAGGCGGTGACAGCCCCTAAGCCAATAGCCAGGTTCCGCTTGCCCTTGGTGCTGGCCTGAGCAGTCGTCGCCAGACCGCCGAAGCTAGTCGCAACCATTACGCCCAGAGTGCCGAGGGCTACCCAACGATTTCCATGTTTTACCATGTCACTTCCTCCTCTTTGCTGTAATGTAACCTAAGACGTAGGCCACATTCCCCTGTTCAAAAAGACTTTTGATGTTTTCTTGACATCGCAAATGAGGTAGAGCAAATATCTTGCCTTATTTAGAGATTAAAGTGTTTTTAGATGAATTTAATTTTCTTAGCAGGAAAGCAAGAGGGACAGGAAGCCAGGAATTTAATGAGAGAGTCTGCTGTAATTCCGTGCCTTTATCGTCTTGCCTTGCGCTCCCACCCTCTTTTTCCTGGTCTCTTCATTCCCTGCTTTCCTGCTAAAATCCTGCTACATCCCCTACATGGAATATGATTTGCCCGACCTGTAAATGGATACAGCAATACCGTATTCGAGCGATAAAGAAGTCACAAAGGAGTAAAGATGGCACAGAACTTAACAGGTAAGAAAGTCGCTATTTTAGTGGCTGATGGATTTGAACAGGTTGAATTAACCGGGCCAAAGCAGGCTCTTGACGAGGCTGGCGCGCAGACCGAGATCGTGTCTCCCGCCGAGGGCAAAGTCAAAGGCTGGCAGCATACCGAATGGGGCGATGAGTTCCCCGTGGATGTGCCGCTGACCAGTGCGGATAGCAATAGTTATGATGCCCTGCTGTTGCCGGGTGGCGTCATGAACCCCGACAAGCTACGCGCCAATCCGCAAGCCGTGCAGTTTGTGAAGTCGTTCTTTGACGCAGGCAAGCCCGTCGCCGCCATTTGCCACGGCCCCTGGACGTTAGTCGAAGCTGGTGTGGTGCAGGGCCGCAAGATGACCTCCTATGAATCTATCCAGACCGACCTCAAGAATGCCGGGGCCAACTGGGTGAATCAAGAAGTCGTCACCGATAACGGCCTCGTCACCAGCCGCAAACCCGACGACATTCCAGCCTTTAATCGCAAAATGGTAGAAGAGTTCGCCGAAGGCCGCCACGACCAGCGCAAGTCCGCCCAAAAAGCGGCTTAAATCAAGCTGGACGATATTGACGGCAAGCACTGAGGCTCAAGAGGGTTGCAACTCTCTTGAGCCTTTTGCGTTTCAGGCTGCACGCTATAATTAAAGAAGAGGGTTGGAAGGTGCAATTATGGGAACAAAGATAGAAATATCAAAATATAAAAAAGGCTCAAAAAGAAGTTCTTTCACTCTTCTTGGGGGGCAAGATATTACCGTGCTCTCGCCACGCATTGGCGGAGGGCGCATGGTGATACTTCACGCCGAAGAGGACGGCGGCTACTCTGTCTCTTGCCCTGCCTTACCCGGTTGCCATAGCCAGGGTGACACTTTCGAGGAAGCCTTAGAAAACATTAATGAAGCCGCAGAGCTTTATTTAGAAGTGGTGGCCGAGCAAGCATCACAGTCGCCCAAGCCGCGCAAAATCCGCACTCATGCGACGACAGCAGCCTAATAATCGTTTGCCCACTATATCCGGCAAACAATGTATTGATGCTCTAATTAAAGCAGGGTATAGTATCGCTCGTCAAAAGGGCAGCCATGTGATAATGAGCAAGGAGAAAGCGGTGCCCCTGAGCGTGCCGTTACATACCACTCTCAAGCCCGGCACCCTCAAAGGCATTATTCGAGATGCTGGCTTATCAGTAGCAGAATTTAACGCCCTGCTTTCTTGAGTTATTGAAACTCTCGGCATATAAGCGTAACCCTTCAAGCGGTGGAGAGAGACACGTTAGGGTAAGCAGAGCAGATTATAGGGGGAGCTATTAATGAAAGTTTTTCTGAGCTGGTCAGGGGCTAGAAGTAAAGCCGTTGCTGAACTTCTACGCGATTGGCTTCCAGATGTAATTCAATCTGTAGAGCCGTGGCTATCAGCTAATGACATTGAAAAAGGCAGTCGGTGGAGTCGTGAAATTGCTCAGCAATTAGAAGCATCAAAGGTAGGAATATTCTGCATGACTCATGAGAATTTAAACGCTCGTTGGCTATTATTTGAGGCCGGAGCAATCTCCAAGGCTAAAGACGCTAGAGCTTGCACATTCCTTCTAGATATACGTCCTGCTGATATAGAGCCACCATTAAGCGAGTTTCAACATACTACTTGTACTAAGGAGGATGTATTCCACTTGTTAAGCACCATCAACAAGGCTATTGAAAGAGATGGGCAAGATGGTGAACGATCACTGCCAGACGCCCGACTAAATAGTGTGTTCGATAGAGCATGGCCGGAATTAGAGTCTAAGCTGAAAGTCATAGCCGAGAATGTCACAAATGAAGCCAGTGCGCCTATCCGTACAGATCGGGCCATTCTAGAAGAAGTATTAGATGGAGTGCGTAACCTACTGCTGCAAAACACCCTATCTGGTTTTAATACGCGAGTGCGGAATTCTGTTACCAACCAAAGAAAAGTGTTCCGCGTTATTGGGGAAGAATCCATAGACCCTCCTTTTCACCGCTTCATCGTTGAATGCCCATATTGTGGATACCGAGACATACCGGATTGGAATCCGAGTCAGGCTACAGAAATGGAATGTGGTGATTGCCATCGTAAATTCTCTATTACTCCAATAGGCGATGTCCTTATGATTCCTGGAGAGGAGCAGAAACTATCGTAATTTATTAACAACACTCTACGTGGGTGCAAAACCACTGTGAGTTAGTAACTTTAAATCTCACACCTTTCTATCAGAGTTAATCCGCATCTTCTGCCTTTTCGCCGAGGTCAACAATATCGCCGCTTTTGAAGAGAATGGTTTGCATGATGGTGCGCCATTCGGGTTTGCGGCGCAGGAGGAATTCTAAGTCCATGCCAAAGTGCTTGAACTCTTCGTGCTGGGCGTTCTTCATGATGGCTTTGGCTTCTTCGTCCTGCTCCACCGACATGCGCTGTTCATACCAGTCAATCGCTTGCGCTTCTTCAATCAGCGAGAGCATCATGCGGGCGAAAGTGCGGGTCTCGGCGGATAATTCCTGGGGCGGCTCGTGATATTGATCAAATCCCATTATTGGCTCCTGTAATGTAAGGTTAATGTAAAGTGTGACTAGACCGTTCCAGTCTGGGGCAAGGTGACTGTCGCCTGTTCCATCAAACCATCTATGGCAGCGGTGTGCGTGGCACCCGACAAATTCAGCAATTGGCTGTCCGGTTGAACATCCAGGGTAGCTGTCTCGCCGCCATCCGATTGGATGCGCCACAGTTTAGCGTATAGCCCATTGCGTGCCAGCAATTGCTGATGCGTGCCACTTTCGGCAATTTCGCCTTTATCCAAGACATAGATGACATCGCTATTGGCGATAGTCGAGAGACGATGGGCAACGACAAGCGTGGTGCGGCCTGTGGAAATGGTATCGAGTGACTGTTGAATCGCCTGTTCACTTTTGGAATCGAGACTGGAGGTGGCTTCATCAAAAACGAGGATCACCGGCTGGCGAATAATGGCGCGGGCAATCGCCACCCGCTGCTTCTCGCCACCCGAAAGCTTAACGCCGCGCTCACCGACCAGGGTCTCATATTTTTCAGGCAGCGATTCGATCAGGCGGTCAATGCTGGCGAGTTTCGCCGCCGCCCGCACTTCTTCATCGGTCGCATCGGGCTTGCCAAAGCGGATGTTCTCGGCAATGGTGGTATTAAAGAGCGCCGGTTCCTGGGGCACAATGGCGAACAGACAACGGCGCGTGTCTTTATCCAAGTCGCGCAAGTCCACCCCATCAATGAGAATGCGCCCACTGGTCGGATCGAAGAAACGAAATAGCAACTTCACCACGGTAGATTTGCCCACTCCCGATGGCCCGACAAAGGCGACGTGTTGGCCCGGCTGGACGGTGAAACTGAGGTCTCGATAAACGGTGCGCTCTTCAGAATAACCAAAGCCCACATGGTCGAAGGTGACTTCCCCCTTGGGTTCGTGGAGCGAAACCGGATGCGCTGGCTCCGGCACCGTAGCCTCGACATGGAGAATGCGCGCCATAGCATCCATATCGGCTAAGCCATCTTTAATGGCCCGATAGACAAAGCCCAGCACCCCAATCGGCGCGGAAAGTCGCACCAAGTAAGTGGTCAGCAGCACCAGATCGCCAATCGTAAATTGCCCGGCCAGCGTTTGGCGAATAGCGAGGTAAAGAATCAGACCCAGCCCAACGAGGATAATCAAAGCCTGCCCTGCCGAAATGAGCGCGAATAGCTTATTGGAAGAGACATTCAATTCATAGCGCGAGTTAATGGCGGGCCAGTAGCGCGTCTGCAAATGGGCCTCATTATTGAAGTATTTGACGGTTTCAATATTGGTTAGGGCATCCACTTCCAGACCAGCCACTTCATCATCCGCCTGATTTGCGCCCAGACGAAACTTCTGGCGTTTCTCGGTAGACCAGATGGTAAACCAGGTATAGAAAATGATCGTAGCGATGGTAATGGTGGCATAGATGGGCGGGTAAAGGCGGAAGAGCAGAAGCGCCACAATGACCAATTCCACAAAGGTTGGTAAGATGTTGATTACTAGGAAATCGAGGATAAAGGTGACAGCGCGTCCGCCCCGCGTAATCTGGCGCGACAGGCCACCGATTTTCTGCTCGAAGTGATAGCCAACGGGCTGCGATACTAAATGCGAGAACAATTCTTGCGAGAGGGTGCGGGCAATGCCCATTTCGGTGGGAGCAAAAATAATATCGCGCAAGTAATCGAAGACAAAGGCCAGAACCTTCAGGCCGAAGTAGCCAGCAATGACCGGCACTAAGGCGGGCAGCGAACGGCTATGGCCCACGCCATCAATAATCTTCTTCAGCAATATCGGGTCTAAACTGGTGGCGATGCGCCCGGCGATGAGAAATAGGAGAGTGGCGACCATCGGCCACAGATAGGCTTTCACATAGCGCGTTAAATACCAGAGATTAACAGTTGGTGTCGTATCAGTCGGCATACTTATCTATTTACCACTATTGCCCAACCGCCTGCCGCCTGACCAAAAGGAATCCTGTTTATGCCTGCTTCCTCCCCAGCTCAAACGCTGACCAGTTACTTGCAACCACTAATGCCAAATTATCTGGAAGAATTAGGTCAACTCTGCGCCATTGAGAGTCCCAGCGACCACAAGAGCGGCGTGGATGAGGTCGGGGCCTGGGTGCAGCAATGGGTCGCGCAACACGGCTGGCAAGTCGAGGTCTGGTCCGATGAGACGGTGGGGAATAGCATAGTTGCTACGGTACAAGGTGGCGGCAAGTTACGAGTGATGTTAGCCGCGCATATGGACACGGTTTATCCCCCTGGCACCCTGTCCGAGCATCCTCTGCGTACCGAAGGAGACAAGCTCATTGGCCCTGGCACCGCTGATAATAAGGGTGGCTTACTTTCTGGCCTCTATGCCATAGACGCACTGCAACAGTCGAATTTATTAGACCACTTCGCCACCGTCAGCATGGTTTGCGGCGGCGACGAAGAAACCGACATGCGCTCTTCGGAGGCCCTGTTGCGCCATCTGGCACCATCCTATGACCTAGCCCTCATTTTAGAGCCAGGGCGTCCCAATGGAGCGATTGTCAGTGCCCGCAAAGGCATTGCTAACTATGTCCTCGAAGCCCATGGCAAATCGGCCCATGCGGGTGTTGAACCGCACCGGGGCGCGAATGCAGTGCTGTCCCTGGCGCATCAAATCGTGGCCCTGCAAGCACTCAATGGCACCCGCGAAGGCTTGACTGTCAACGTAGGTGTGGTAGCAGGCGGCACGCGGCCCAATGTGGTTGCCGATTATGCCCGCGCCGAAGTGGATGTGCGGGTGGTGCAGGCAGCCGATATGGAAGTTGTTAGCGAACAAATTGCAGACATAGCCGCAAACTCTCCGATAGATGGCGTGACGACAACGCTGAGCGGTGGCTGGCATTTTGGCCCGATGGCACGCACGTCGCAAGTGGCCGATCTGGTTAGCCTGGCTCAAAGCTGCGCGGAGGAATTGGGTTTCAGCTTGCAAGATGTGGCGACAGGAGGTGGGTCTTATGCCAATACCTTATCCAGCGTAGGTCTGGCCCTACTCGATGGGTTAGGCCCGATTGGTGGCCATCTGCACAGTCCTGATGAATATATTGCGATTTCAAGTATCGTCCCCCGCATCGCTCTCATATCCTTGTTGATGCTGCGCCATGCGGAGCAAACCGCCTGAGAATGGGTTATGCTTGTGGGATGCAAATTCACTTCCGGGAAACCTTACCGACTATGAAAACCAACACCACCTTTCAAGGCCATGCTGTCTGGCAGATGGATAATCAACAATCTCAAATTCTGCTGACTCCTGAACAGGGAGCCAGGCTCTTAACCTGGACAATGGACGGCCACCCTATTATCTACTGGCCAGATGATGCGGATTGGGACAAGTTGGCTCATGTGCGCGGCGGTAATCCGATTCTTTTTCCTTTTGTGGCCCGCCACATGGTCGAAGGTGTGATTGGCAAATGGCAGGATGACTCTGGCAAGGTTTACGACTTACCGATGCACGGCTTTGCCCGTGATATGGCTTACAGGGTCGTGGACGAAGCCGATCCCCATAGCTTAAGAATGCGCCTGCTTTCCACGCCAGAAACCTGGGAGATGTTCCCTTTTGAATGGCAGTTCGACGTTGTTTATAAGTTAGGAGCAAACACGCTAGAAGTGACTCTTGAAACCACCAATAAGGGCGACGCTCCCCTGCCCTATTACGCCGGGCATCACTTCTATTTTGCCGTGCCGCATCAAGCACGACCTCAATGGTCATTGTCCCTGCCCTGCGAGCGTTGGGGCTGGCAAAACCCGGATGGCTCCGTGCGCTTTGTGCCTGCTGACAAAACAGAATTTACCTTAGATGACCCCAGCCTCATTGACCGCTTCCAGTTGGATTTCACGAGCGACCAGATTGTGCTGACTCAACAGTCACAAGGCCAGCGAATAACCGTTGACTTATTGAATCAGCGCCAAACGCGAGATACACCACAAAGGGAAAGCCACTCGACCGTGCCCTGGTATGATGTGACCACCTGGACGCAAGCGCCGGATTCTGACTTCTTTTGCATCGAACCCTGGCTGGGCTTACCCAATGCCATTCATCATGGAGAGGGCTTGCGCTGGCTGCCCGCTGGCTATACAGAATCCGCTACCTGCCGCATTATTGTGGAACGAGCCTAAAAATGCTTGTGCTTTTCCTCTCACCTGTTTAGCGAAGCATCCGCATGACCGCATAGATGTGGTAAAAGTTATAGCATGATTGCACCCCTTTCTTTTCCTATGCAAAATCGTTCTGCCGTTGGTCGTCAATTGTCACAAACTGCGCTGGCCGGATTAACCCTGCTCTGCTTCAGTCAGGCGCGAGTTTGCCAGGCACAAACCACAACGCCCCAACACTCAGGAGCATCCGCAAAGGCCGCCGCTACGTTACAAGGCCATGTGGAAGTCGCTGGACAGCCATTGGCTAAGGGTTGGACTGTCGCTTTACTCCCGCAACCGACGGCAATGCTAACGCCGGGGCGCACCAGACAATCATTAGCAGTGCCCTTGCCAGCAGATGGGAAGTTTGTTTTCAAGAACGTTCAGGCCGGGCCACAATATCTCTGCGTTTTCTTGGATGGTCGTCTCGATGTAGACAGCGTCAGAAGGCTCACCATAGAGGCCGGAGAAACGCGCAACAATTTAGTGATTAAACCAAGTGCGCCACGCGCTGACTTGGAAGTGCATTTACTGGACGCTGTGGGTAAGCCTTTTGATAAGAAAGTGCGGACGTATTTATTTAATAGTTTTGGCGCGGTGGATCAAAATCCTGCGGGGACAGTCGCGGACGCGAATGGCGTGCTAAAATATGGTCGCTTACCTGCCGGACATTACGATCTCTGGGTGGAAGGCTCCACTCCAACCACAGCAGTTGCCAACACTACCGTGACCGCTAATGAAGTGCCCGGCGTCATCTTCAATACGGTAGAGGTGACCTCTGGACAGGATACTCAACGCCTTGATCTCACTGTGCCTCCGGCTGGCGCAACTCAGGGCACTTTGCAGATGGCCGATGGTAAGACGCCTGCGGCTGGCTATACGGTTGCCGTGCGTAGTGCCACCCTGCCACAGCAGGGGGCTAATAGCGCAACGGCTGTCACAGATTATGCACGCGGTGCCCGCGCCTGTTATGCGCAAGCCAAAGTGGGCGCGGATGGATCATTTGTGCTGCACGGTTTAACTAAAGGCACCCATGAACTGGATATTCGGCGGCCTGGAGAGCGAGCGCCGTGGATGACGATTCCCGTCGTGCCTGTAACACAGGGCGAGGCTATGTCTATTGGTTCCTGGACGGTGGCCAAGAACGGCTGGCAGATGATGTTCGATGGCAAAACTTTAAATGGCTGGAAAGAAACCGACTTTGTCGGACGTGTTCCGGTGCGTATCGAAAACGGTCAGGTGATTCTGCCAATGGGCAATGATATGACGGGCATCACCTGGACGAAGGATATTCCGCGTATTGATTATGAGGTCAGCCTGGAAGCGATGCGGGTCGAGGGACATGACTTCTTCTGTGGCCTTACTTTCCCCGTCGAAGAGTCGCCCTGTAGTCTGATTTTAGGCGGCTGGGGCGGCGGGGTCGCTGGCCTGTCCAGCGTCAATGGATTGGATGCCTCGGAGAATGAAACCACAAAGGGTATTTCCTTCGAGTCCAATCGCTGGTATCGGGTTCGCCTGCGTGTCACCAAACCCAAAATCGAAGCCTGGCTGGACGACGAGAAAATCGTTGACTTAGATCGTCAGGACAAACAATTTTCCATTCGTATCGAGGTAGACGAATCCAAGCCATTCGGCATCGCCACCTGGCGCACCACTGGAGCCATACGCGACATTCGCATCCGCCGTCTGGACACGTCTTCTACAGCACCATAACGACCACACCTTGTAGAGCAGCCGCTTGAAGCGCAATCGCACACCGCATTGCGAGGAGGTTAGCTTGCCTCAAACTGCCACATCTCTGGACAGCCTGCCAGCATCCATTCGAGACGCTTTAGATAATTCCCCAAACGGTATTCCCAACAGCGGCCACGACCTGGTGGCCGCTGTTGCCACCGATTTCAAACTTGATGGCACCTATGGAGAAGAATGGCTTATTCTCAGCAAAGATCGGTTGCGTATCTTTGCCCCGGCTGCCAACGGGCAAGCTGACCACGGACATTTGGCTAACGGTCATGCCACTAAGGACGGAACTTTCTCCGTGCGCTTGGATGTGCCGCTCGAAGCCATCAAGTCGCCACATGCTGACTCTTTGATTGGTGGTGGCGCACTCCAGGCGACACTGGATGGCAAAAGCCTAGAGTTGGTGCGTTACACCAATGCACGACAACGGGAATTTAGCCGCGTCCAAAAATATCTAGATGATACCGCTAAATATCACGAAGCCATCGCCAAAGGCGAAGCCGCCGAAAAAGAGCCTGCGTGGGAAGAGGACACCGAGCAGGAAAAGCGTTGCCCGCGCTGTAATCTCCTCTTGCCGGAGGGTACCACTGTCTGCCCCGCCTGCATGAACAAGGCACAGGTGATAGGTCGGCTGGCGACTTATCTCAAGCCCTACTGGAAGCAGACAACGCTCTTGTCTTTGATGATCCTCGCCAGCACAGCGTTGGGGTTAATATCACCTTATCTGACACGCCCGTTGATGGATGTAGTGCTGGTGCCACGCGGCACCCCGCTGCCTCAACCGCAACGCGCCCACTGGTTGGAAGTGATTGTCCTGGGGATGCTGCTCTCACAGATGCTCAGCCAGATAATTAATATCGTGCAGGGGCGTGTCGCGGCCTGGCTGACGCACCAACTCGCGCATGGCTTGCGCGTCGAACTCTATGAACATCTGCAACAACTTTCATTACGGTTCTTCGATAAGCGACAAATCGGTTCATTGATGACTCGCGTGACGCAGGACACCCAGGAATTAGAATCGGTGCTCACTATCGGCGCGCAGTTCTTTATTGCGAACATGCTGACCTTAATTGGCATTATCATCGTGTTGTGCTGGCTCGACTGGCGCTTGTTCTTGCAAGTCATGATTCCTATTCCCGTGGTGGCCGTGCTCTCGCGCATTTTCTGGAAGCGAATTTCAGTGGTGTGGCCTCGGTGGTGGCATTACCGCAGCCAACTCTCAGCGGTCTTGAACGATAGCCTGTCGGGTATTCGCGTGGTTAAAGCCTTTGCCCAGGAAGATCGGGAAATCGAGCGATTCAATCCGCGCAGCTATGACCTGGCCCAGGCGGGTATCCTGGCCGAGCAGACATGGATGACCGTCTTCCCCGTCCTGACCTTCATCACGGGTTTAGGCGCTCTACTGGTCTGGTATTTTGGTGGCGGGCAGGTGTTAACGGGACGCGTTAGCCTGGGAACGTTGATGACTTTTATCGCCTACTTAGCCATGTTCTACGGGCCGCTGCAATTTGTCAATCGCCTTTCCGAATGGTTGGGACGGGCTTTAGCGGCGGCGGAGCGCGTCTTCGATATTCTCGATAGCGATCCTGAAGTGCCAGATTCTGTAGACCCGGTAGCCTTACCGAATTTACAGGGCAGCGTGGAGTTCAAAGATGTCACCTTCGGTTATGAATCGCATAAGCCAGTGCTGCAAAATGTTAATCTCAGCGTCACCCCTGGAGAGATGATTGGCTTGGTCGGACACAGTGGCGCAGGCAAAAGCACCACCATTAATCTGCTTTGTCGTTTTTATGATGTCAACAGCGGTCAAATTCTCATTGATGGCGCGGACATCAAGCAGATTCAACAGAAAGACTTGCGTTCACAAATTGGTCTGGTGTTGCAGGACACGTTTCTCTTCAACGGCACCATTGCTGAAAATATTGGTTATGCCAAAGCGGGTGCCACCCAAGAAGAAATCATGGCTGCCGCTAAAGCCGCCAATGCCCATGACTTCATCGCGGGCAAGCCTGATGGCTATGATACGATTGTGGGGGAACGGGGCAACGCGCTTTCCGGGGGCGAGCGCCAGCGCGTTTCCATTGCGCGTGCGATTTTGCACGATCCTAAGATTCTCATTCTGGATGAAGCCACTTCTGCGGTAGATACGGACACCGAAAAACAGATTCAAGATGCCATTGCCCGCCTCACCAAAGGCCGCACCACTTTCGCTATCGCCCACCGTTTGAGCACTCTGCGCAATGCAGATCGTCTGGTCGTGCTCAAGGGTGGCAAAATCGAAGAAATGGGCACGCATGATGAACTCTTAGAAAAGAAAGGCGAGTTTTATCGCCTCGTCGAAATGCAGCAGGAAATGTCTAAGATTAAAGCCGTGGAGGGATAGAACGACTTTAGCAGGAGAGCAGGAAATGAGGAAAGCAGGAGGAAGTTTGAAGAGTTATAGAATAGGTGCATGACATGATTGACCCAACCTTTAGCCCTCATTTCTTGCTCTCCTGCTAAAAACAAAATCTATGAGTACCACTCAAAGTCCTTTATCTCTGTTAGAAGCCTCGGAGTTACGCTATTTAGAATCGGCCAAGCTGCACTTTTTTCGTGCGGGAGCAACTTTACGGCTGACTATTGCAGATGAAATGTCTTGCCTGAGCGTGAGTGTGGTGCGGTTGTTTCCACTCTCTGAGCCACAGCGTTACCTGAGTGTCAGGACAAGCGACAACAAAGAAGTTGGCGTGCTACGCGATGCTGCCGAACTGGATGCTCAAGGCCGCCAGTTAGTGGGAGAAGAGTTGGAGCGTCGCTATCTGGTGCCAGTGATACAACGTGTCATAGCCGTTAAAGAGCGTTTTGGCACGCTCGACTGGCAGGTGCAAACTGACCGGGGCGAACGAAAGTTTACGACGCGTAATCTCCGCGAGAACATGGCACAACCATCACCCAACCGCTACCTCCTCACCGATGTAGATGGCAATCGTTATGATGTGCTTAACCTTAACGCGCTGGATTCCACCAGCCGCAGCCATCTGATGCGCCATTTATGATGTGTTCATTTCACTGGCTGAATCACCTGTTAAGTAGGCATATCTCCCCTCATCTGTTATGCTCTAGTGACATTTGCGCCTCTTGCTCCAATTAAAGATGGTGTCTGGTGGGGTTGTACTTAGTGTGGTTGGAGCAGCATCCAGGAGAATTCAGCAATGTCATAAATTCAGCAGCAGCATAAAGGAGACCTGATGCCCGAAGTGTTTAGAGATGACTTTAATACGTCACCATTAAACCCCGGTAAATGGAGAGTCTATGATGATGTGAACCCCAACGAGCGCACTTTTTTCGGCACCACGCCGATCTTGCGCACCGAAGCCGGGTTGTCTTTTTATCGCTTCTTTTTGCACCGTTATAATCCAGAACACCACACTCCTGCTCCAGGTTTCTTTAAGGGCACAGAGATTTACTCCTTTCCTTTTGAAATCACTAAACGCCCTAATGTTGGTGGTTACGTGGAACTTGAAACGCGGCTCCGTGGCACCGCCGTGCCCTCCGGTGCAGTGGCAGCGTTTTTTACTTACTCCACTATTGGCAGTGGCTCTACGGGGGACGAAATAGACTTTGAGTTTGTGGGAAAGTTAGGGCCACATTCAGTATGGCTCAACACCTGGAACGATAGCGCCCAATCTCATACAACTTACACCAATGCGGCGTTCAACTGGCAAAGCAATTGGAACACCTACAAAATTCGGTGGGTTACGGATGCTGGTAATACGCGCTATGTAGAATGGTATATTAATGGAGCATTGGTGCGAACGGCGCGTAACCCAGAGCATATTCCCGATGATGGAATGCAAATTCACTTTAATTCCTGGGTGCCTGACAACACCTGGCCTGAAGCTTATGATGCAAACCTTAAACCGGCTCTTAATCAGGCGTCTGATTTTACCTGGTATTATGATGTAGATTATATTGTGGTTCGCACTGGCTAAATGGGCCGAGCAAGCTTGGCCCGTTGCCTTGGATCACCCATTTTAAATCTCATCTGGCACCTTAACCGCTGCACTTTAGAGATGCAGCGGTTTTTTATGACATAATCCAACCAAGTTTTTGCAAAAGTATTAGGAGCTAGAATACATGACAAATGCTCATATCCGATTAGTGACCAGAGGTGATGATGCTGGCTCGTGCCACAGTGCCAATGCAGCCATTTTAGAGGCGTGTCAAGAAGGTATTTTGCGCAATGTCTCTATTATGGTTCCAGGGCCAGCCTTTGAGGAAGTAGCATCAATGCTTGCAGGTCTGCCCCATATTTGTTTCGGTTTGCATGTGACCCTGAATGCCGAGTGGGATGGGCCAAAGTGGGGGCCAGTGCTGCCGCCAGAACAAGTGCCATCCCTGGTAGATGAGCAGGGACATTTCTTCACCACGCCGAATGTGTTGCAGGAACATAATGCCAGGGGCGAAGAGATGATAGCCGAAGTGCAGGCGCAGTTACAACTTGCTCGTAAGAGCGGACTTAATATTTCCTATCTAGATGAGCATATGGGAGTAAGTTGGGTGTCGGATTTACGCCCCCGCCTGGCCAATTTAGCTGCGCGTGAAGGTTTGGTAGATGCCCATGCCTTACGGCACTTGCCAAGGATTAAAGAGACTTTCGACAACGAGATAGATCGCTTAGTAGCCAGCCTGGAAGTTGCTCCGCCGGGCGATTATGTCTTTGTCACTCATCCCGGTTATGCTGCGCCTGACATGCAACTTCTGGGACACGCCGGACTCGCACCCGGACAAGTGGCACGCGAGAGGGATGCTGATCGCCGCTTATGGCTTGATGCAAGGCTGCGTGATTACTGCAAGCAGCATGACGTTGAGATTGCACGCTACACGGATGTTTTAACTGTGCAACCCCCTGCCAATTGAAAACTATGGATGCCCTTGCGCTGCAAGCACCGGGTAGTTAAACCAAGCACCTGAAACCGAAATACGCACATGGCATTAAGGAGAATATCTTGAAGATCGCAGTACAATTAGGGTTATTGCCGGGTAACAATGCAACGGATAAAGCTAAATGGGCGCAAGATAATGGCGTGGAAGGCATTGAACTTGGCGTCTGGGGTGGTGGACTATCAGCCATGCGTCGAGATGCCGATGCGATTGGTGGCCTCGTGCCAATTTCCAGCGTGTGCGGCAATGCCGATGTGGATGGCAACACCAGTTTCGACTTTCTTGATCCCGACTTGAATAAGCGCCGTAAGAGCATCGAAGGCAGCAAGGCGATTCTGCAATTCTGCGGCGAAGTCGGTGCCGCTGGCCAGATTGTGCCGCCAATTTTCGGTGGCCCCAAGGTACCCGACTTAGCGCCGGTTATGAGTCCTCTTGAACTGGAAGACAAACTGATGGTTGCCGCCTGCCAGGAAATTGGCCCGCACGCTGCCGCACATAACACTCTTTTTATGTTGGAGCCGTTGAACCGCTATGAGCAACACTATCTACGCAAGCAAAGCGATGGCGTGCGCATCATCAAAGCCTCTGGCGTGAAGGGCGTAGGTCTATTAAGCGACCTCTTTCACATGCACATTGAGGAAACCGATTCGCCAGCCGCGCTGGTTCAGGCGGGTAAACATGTCACTCATATACATCTGGCGGATAACACGCGCATGGAGCCAGGCACCGGCGATATTGATTTTGTGGCCGCATTCAAGGCGTTGAAAAAGATTGGCTTCAAGGGCTATATGGCTTATGAATGTGGCATCACGGGTGATACACCCAAGAAGAAAGCGGCCAACTTAGCCAAGAGCTTACAATTCGTCCGCGACTGTATCGAGCAAGCTAATTAACTCTCATAACTAAAGGATTTAAGATGCATAAGTGTATTGTGACAGGATTAGGCGGGCGCGGGCTGCATTGGCTGAACCAGACAAAGCAACGCGAGGATGTAGAGATTGTCGTCTGTGTCGAGCCAATGGAAGCGAATCGCCAACGCGCTGTGGAGAGGCATAATATACCACAGGAAAAGATTTTTAATTCGTTTGATGAGGCCCTGCAAAACGTGCAAGCTGATTTCGTTTTAGATGTCACGCCGCCAGCCGTGCATCATGAGGTGGCCGAAAAAGCCTTTGCTGCTGGCTTGCATGTCCTGGGCGAGAAGCCCCTCAGTGATAATTTTGAAACGGCACGCAAAGTGGTCGAAGCGGGTAAACAAAGCGGCGTGAAGCACATGATTACCCAGAACTATCGCTTTGGCGCACAACCACGCACCACGCGCAAGGTTTTAGCAGAAGGTATCATTGGTCAGCCGGGGCAGTGCGATGTGCGCTTCTACATTCCCTGGGCCGACTTTCCTGGCAGCCACTACGTTACACAGCCTTACATGCTCATCAACGACATGATGGTACATCACTTTGACCTCATGCGTTATGTGCTAAACGAAAACCCGGTGAGTGTGCAGGCGATTACGTGGAATCAACCGTGGGGTTGGCACAAGGGGGATGCCGCGCACTCCATTGTCTTTCAGTTTGCCGATGGCCTGGTCGCCACGCACGTCGCCTGTGGTTGTGCCGTTGGTTCACAAACGGGCTGGAACGGTGACTGGCGCATCGAAGGGCCACAAGGCAGCATAGACTGGGATAAGGAAGGCACCTGGCATTCACACCTGCACCGCACGCAAGAAAAGATCAATCGCCAACCGGTGCAGCACCTTGCAGTGCCGACCTCAGAGCAGGCTATTCTTGATGAGTTCTTTGCTGCTATCAAAGAAGACCGACAGCCAGAGTGCAGCGCGGAGGACAACCTCAACTCACTGGCTATGGTCTTTGCGGCAATTCAAAGTGCCAAAGAGGGACGCAAGGTGGAGTTGTCGGAGTTGGGTTGAAGTAGTCAGGGAACCCGGTGAATAAATTCGCGGCAACAACAGCGCAAAGTCCGCCTGAGCGGACCCCCTACTGGCCATGATACAACCTTATCTTTAGTGAGCCTGCGCAGGCAGGCTTTGCGCTGTTGTTGCCGTGGCTTCAGCCGCCAGGCATCATTGCTTATCTGGTTTAGTTGCCATTCTCGCCCGGCCCCGACATCTTGGTGAAGCCGCCAAAGAATTCCGGCCAGGAGGGTGGAGCCGCTTTCTTCTGGCGAGCTATTTCTTCAGCCTCGGCGTAACGCTGCTTGTTGTCCACTACGGTTTTAACCGCTGCCAGAAAGTATTCGGTGGGAGAACTCAGGGCACGCCCGGCGGCTTTTTCGTAGGCATACAATAGCTTGCCATCTTCGAGCAGGCGCTTTAAGTCGGCTCCCGTCATGCCATCTGTTGCTGCCACGAGTGCTGTTACATCCACAGTGCCCATGACAGGCGGCAACTGCGCCACAAGACCTTCCAGGATAGCGGTGCGTGCGGCTGCGTCGGGGTAGCGGGTTTCCAGCCAAAGTTCAATGCGGCCCGAACGCACCAGGGCAGGCGGCAGATTGCTAACATCCATCGCCGTCATCATCACGCAAACCCGTCCTGCACTTTCGCTTTCCAAGCCGTCCAACATCGTCAGAAGGTAACGATAGAGGCCCATGTCCTCGTTATCTTCAAAAATGACATCGCTATCGTCAATAAAGATAATCGCAGGCGCGTTTTGTTTGGCCGCTTCAAAGACATAATGAATGCGGGCATAAAACTGGGAGGTGCCGGAGATGAAGGTGCCATCAATCAGGAAGAACTTGCTTCTCAGACGGTGCGCCAGAGCACGCCCCACTGTTGTCTTACCGGTGCCGGGCGGCCCCGCCAGCAGCACACCGCGTTTAGGTTTAATGTTGAGTTCTTTGGCCAGTTCATCGTTTTCGAGGGGCAGGATGATATTGGCTTCCAGGCTTTGAATAATGTCGTCTATGCCTTTGAGATCAGGCAAATCCACGGCTTGCACTTCGCCCAAATCTACGTTGCTGGTCATGTGCTGGGCGCGTAGATAATCAATAAATCGTTCGGTGGTTAAGTCCCTCTCCTGACGCAGCCAACAGCACGCGCTTTTCAATTGATGCCCATTGAGTTTAGGGGCAAAGCGGTAAATCTTTTCAAAGTTGAGCCGGGCGGATAGTTGGGCACCAAGCCAAGCACCGCAAATGAACTGGTAATCCGACACTTCAAACTCTCGCACGCCCCAGGGATAGCAACGCTTGCGCACCACACCCGGAATATCATCGGTGCCAAAAATAAGCCTTTTGCCCGTTTCTTCCGCATAGGTGCAGAGGGTGGTGAGCGGCGCATCCAGCAGCCTGGAGCGCAAATAAAAATCGCCGCAAGAGGAAACGTTGGTTAGCAGGTGCAGATCGTCTACGATCACGACATCATGTATCGCCAGGGCATCCAGGACGAGCCGCTCAAAAGTCTCTTCCAGAGCAATGGGGTGCTGCCCTCGCATAGCGTCCATAAAGTCAGCCATGTTCAGGAATCCGCCACCTGTCACGCGCTGGATTTCGCGCAGCACAGTCGTCTTGCCCAGGCCAGTTTCGCTCCATAAGGCAAGCACATGGCCGATGCCTAAACCGCGCTTTAATCCTTCTAAAGCGCGTTGCTGTGCGGGACACAATTGAAGAGGCTGAAGTGTCATAATAATCCAATACGGAATAGGTAATAAAATTCCGCAATTTCCTTAACAAGAACCAGATGAGTAAAACCGTAGTTCTTTAGCAACGTCTCACCAGCCCCCTCCTAGCCTCCCCATTGTTAAGGGGGAGGAACAAATTGGCGCAGCTTTAACGCAAATCCACCTGGCGGGCACCGAATAAATCCGGTTGGGCATCCAGTTGCTTTAAAACTTCGGGTGGCGCGGGTTCTTCCAGAGAAATCACCATGACGGCCCTCTCGCCAACGTTGCGGCGTCCCACCTGCATTCCCACAATGTTCACGCCTGCGGAACCAAGGATTGTGCCGACAGAGCCAATCATGCCGGGCTTATCTGTGTTCGGGATAATCAGCAAAGTGCCCTGGGGAATGACATCTACGCGTAGCCCCTGGATGCCCACGATATGCGGATCGCGCTCGTTGAAAATCGTGCCATCTACCTGGCGCACGCGTTGATGGCTATCGTCGTTGCGCGTGACGCGGGTCTCAATCAAGTTCGCATAATCTTCGCTTTTATGGCACTTTGTTTCCGTCACGGCCACCCCACGCTGCTCTGCTAATATAGGCGCATTGACATAGGTCACCACCTGGTCGAAAGAAGGTTGCAACAACCCTTTGAGAAAGACACGAGTCAGAGCCGAAGTATCATAGTCATTCAGTTCGCCACAATATGAAAGTGTTACACTTTCAATGCGGCCATCCGCGACCTGGGCTTGTAGCCGACCTAATTTTTCCATGAGTGGCAGGAACGGCCCGATGAACTCGCGGGTTTCGGCAGGCAGCGGCGGTAGGTTGACGGCTGATTGTGGCGGACGGCCAGAGAAAACATCCACAATCTGCTGCGCCACATCTACCGCGACCTCCACCTGCGCTTCTTCCGTTGAGGCTCCTAAGTGCGGCGTCAAGACAACATTATCCAGTTGCAGGAGCGGTGAATCTTTGGGCGGCTCGTTTTCATAAACATCCAAGCCTGCTCCGCCTAACTTGCCCGCTGTTAGAGCCTCATACAAAGCCTGCTCATCTACAATCCCGCCCCGCGAGCAGTTGATGATGTAAGCGCCATCGCGCATCATGGCAATGGCATCGGCGTTAATAAGGTGCTTGTTTTCCTTCGTGAGTGGCACATGCAGCGTAATGAAGTCGGAGCGACGCAGAATCTCTTCAGTCGTGGTGGCTTCAATGTTCAGTTGTGTGGCGCGGGCCGTAGTCAAAAACGGATCATAGCCCAGCACCTTCATGCCAAAGCTATGCGCCCGTTTAATCACCTCAGTGCCAATGCGCCCGGTGCCAATGACGCCGAGAGTTTTGCCATAAAGCTGATTGCCAGTAAATTGTGACCGCTTCCATTCGCCCTGGGTCATGCTGCTACTGGCAGGCACCAGACGGCGCACCAAGGCCAGCATCATGCCCAGTGTCAATTCCGCCACAGCGACCGTGTTACCAGCCGGACTATTGACCACGATAATACCGCGCTCAGTGGCCGCTGGCAGATCAATATTGTCTACGCCAACGCCAGCTCGCCCCACCACCTGCAATTTATGGGTAGCTTCGATGACGGGACGAGTAATCTTGGTCTGGGAGCGCACCATTAAAGCATCATATTTAGGCGCTTCCTGCACCAGTTCAGCTTCTTTGAGGCCAGTCTTCACCGTCACATTGGTGGCCCGCTTTAAAATTTCCAGTCCTTCATCGGCAATCGGATCACAAACAAGTACTTCAGGCATAGCGATTCTCAACCCTCATGGATTTAGACCTAACCCCCCGTCCCCCAGAGGGCACTTGGAGGTAGGATTGTGGAAAGCGGCAGTAGCCCTCACCCCCGGCCCCTCTCCCAATGCTGGTAGAGGGGAGCACAAAGGATCACTGCCTCTTAAGAAATATTGCACTTCTGCAAGCAGGGCCTCTGCGCTATAAAAAGCGTAGTGGTGTGACCTCCCCTCTACCAGCATTGGGAGAGGGGCCGGGGGTGAGGGCTACTGCCGCTGCTTTCCATAATCCTAAAACCTACCTCTGTCCAAGACGGTGTTAGGTCGCTGCGCTGTAGTGTAGCAGTGCAGCCATGCGCCGGAAAGCTTAATGCAAACGCCGCGCGCCCCGATTACAGTGAATCCTGACACGATAAGTAGAGATTTGACGCAAGACTACCAGAGTGCTAAAATTTAAAGACAGAGCAAAAAGGTATTGTTGCAGCCGCCAGTGCCGGATTGGTGGCTTATTCGTATGGATAGGCAAGAGAGTCGTTGGTCGCCAAACGCCTGGCAAGAAGAATGGGAACCCACTCCTCTTGTCACTCGCGCCGCCACTGATAATTTAAAATGTAATTAGCACAACCCAGCGGAACACCAGAGCCTAAAGCTCACCGCTGGGTTTTGTTGTGTATGGCAGTAGGTCTTGGAGTCAGAGCAGAAACTTAACAAAGGCTAAAAGCAGGAGCTTAATTCGATGGATGAGTTACACCACATAGTTAATGACGTGATTGTCCGCTTTGCTGGAGATGGTGGCGAAGGCGTTATCACTACAGGCGAGTTTTTTGGTCTGGCCCTGGCGCGGTCGGGGCTGGACATCTTCAAAGTGACCTCGCTACCCGCCGAGATCAAGGGCGGCCCGGCCATGATTCAGGTGCGCGTGGGCGAAGAACCGCCGAAATCGCAGGGTTCGTTCCTGGATATTCTGGTGTGTTTTAACAACGAGGTTTACCATCTGAACAAGGCCGATTTGAAGCCTAATGGTGTGCTCATCTATGATCCCGACTGCGAAATTGACGAGACCAACGCCGACGCTACCAAGATTGAGATTCCACTGACTGAAATCGCTAAGAAAGAAGCGGGCGGCGCACTCTCCAAGAACATGGTGGCCCTGGGCGCTATCGGTGGTCTGCTCGACATTGAAGCGGAGCTTTTCGAGCCACTTGTCCATGCCCGTTGGGGCAAGAAGGGCGAAAAGGTCATAGGCAACAACCTCGCCGCGCTCCGCTTAGGACGCGACTTTGCGCAAAATTTAAAGCACCTCGTGCCCTTCCGTATTCAGAGGCATCCCCACAAAGGGGCGCAGGTGATTCAGTTGGGCGGCAACGATGCCATCGCTCTTGGCTCAATAGCTTCGGGCCTGAGTGTCTTCGCGGGCTATCCCATTACCCCCGCTTCTACCATCTTAGAGAAATTAGCAGTCATGCTGCCTTCCTTCGGTGGCAAAGTCATGCAAGTTGAAGATGAAATTGCGGCCCTCGGTTGTGTTTTGGGGGCCAGCTATGCTGGTTATAAAGCAGCCACTTCCACCTCCGGGCCGGGCGTCTCTTTGATGGTGGAAGAAATCGGCCTCGCTTCAATGGCCGAAATTCCCTGTGTCATCTTCGATGCTCAGCGTGGTGGGCCTTCGACTGGTTTGCCGACCAAGGAAGAGCAAAGCGACTTAAATCTTGCAATCTATGGCGGTCACGGTGATTCACCGCGTATTGTCTTAGCCCCGGCTAATGTGCGTGACTGCTTTGACCTCACCATTGAAGCGTTCAATCTCAGCGAAATGTGCCAGATGCCGACCTTGTTCCTGACCGATTTCTATCTGGCCCAGGCCGCTGCTACCACCCCGGAGCCAGACCTTAGCAGCTACGAGATTATCAATCGCTTGCGCCCGACTGCCGAAGACTTGAAAGATTACAAGCGGTTTAAGCTGACGGAAAGTGGCGTTTCCCCGATGGCCAAGCCTTATGACGATGCCACTTTTTATATCGCCACGGGCCTAGAGCATAATGAAATCGGCAACCCGGATATTTCACCCGCCGCGCACCGTAAGATGAGCGATAAGCGGCACCAGAAGCTACAAACCGCCATTGACTATGCTGAGAAAAAGGGCACTTTTGCCCGTCAGTATGGCGACCCAGAGGCCGATATTGCGGTCATCACCTGGGGTTCCACCGAAGGCGCGATGCAAGAAGCGATTGACCTCGCAGCCCGTCAGGATTTGTCAGTAGCACAATTACACCTGCTGCTCTTGAACCCGTTGCCAGACCAAACGATTTTCGAGTTCATCAAAAACCGCAAGCGCATTATTGTAGCCGAATTGAATTACACCGGCCAACTGGCGCAGCGTTTGCGGGCCGCTTTGAATATTCAGGTCGAGAGCTTCACCAAATGCACAGGCCAGCCCTTTACGCCTTATGAACTGCTGAAACAAATTATGTTCTATCATGGCTGGGATACGGGCCAGAGTGAGCCAGTGCTATCGCAGATAGCGCGGGTGCAAAAACAGCGTCAGGCTCCGGTGCCAGCTCCCGGTCACGAAGGCCAGGATGCAGCAATGGCGGGCGCGGTAGCGGTTTCGAGGATTTAAGCGATTTCGCCAAGGACAAAAGACTAAGGACAAACAATTATGCCATTCATGCCTCCCAAGGAATATAAAACAGAAGCCAAGCCCATCTGGTGCCCCGGCTGCGGCGACTTCGCGGTGCTGGCTGCGCTCTACCAGGCGTTTTCGGCCCTTGATATTGACCCGACTAAGACCGTGATCGTATCGGGTATTGGCTGCTCTTCACGCTTGCCAGTTTTCGTCAAAAGCTATGGCTTTCATACCGTGCATGGCCGCACCTTGCCGGTGGCAACAGGTATTAAGCTGGCCAACCCGGAACTGACCGTATTAGCAATGGGCGGCGATGGCGACGCCTTTGCCATTGGTGGCGGCCATATCCCGCACGCGGCCCGACGCAACGTGGACATCACTTACATCGTGATGGATAACTTCATTTACGGCTTAACCAAAGGTCAGACTTCTCCGACCACTGGCAGTCAGGAAGGCACCGGCCACGGCTTCAAACTGACGCCCACCAATCCGCACGGTCAATGGGAAGAACCCCTTAACCCCTTGGCAATGCTGTTGACCTACGGGGCCAGTTTCGTGGCACGCGGCTATTCGGCCAAGCCCAAGCCACTGGCTGAGGTTTACCAGGCCGCCATTCGCCACAAAGGGTTCTCCTTTGTGCAGGTGTTAAGCCCCTGCGTCGTGTTTAACAAGACCTATGATGAGTTGGATGCCGCTATCATCCCACTCGAAGGCAAGCATGACACGAGTGATTTCCGTGCGGCGATGGATTTGGCGTGGGATACCCAAACTGAACACTTAGGTATCTTCTATCAGAAAGAGCGTCCCACCCTCACCGACCGTATGGCAGCCATTGGCACCAAGAGCAACCCGGAACAGCGCGCTGGCGACCTGAGTAAGCTTATTGCAAAGTATCGGTAAGCCGGGCCTGTAAAAGACCCGGCTGGAAGGCTAAAGCCGACCGTCCTCTGGACGGTACACCCATTAAGACTTTATCCTTGTGCGTCCAACGGACGCTTGGCCAACGGCCTTCCTGCCGGGGCTTTTACAGGCCCGGCTTTTTGTTATGCAACCTGCCCCCGCCTTTTGCTATCTTAAATGGTGTGAAACATCTACTGCTCCTTTGCACCTTTCTCTCTTTTATTTATTCCACCCAGGCTGCTCCGGCGACGCCTGATTTGCTACCCCATACACCAAAAGTAGAACGGGTTGAAGGCACGGTAACGGTAACACGCAATGGCATCACGTCGCGCGCCAAATTACAGTTCCAGGCCCCAAATCAACTGCGGATTGACATTGAAGCCAATGATGCTGCATTAGTGCCTGCTCAAACCATTGTCGCCACTGGCGATGAGACACGGCTGTTTTATCCGGCCACTAAGCGGTTGAGCCGCTTGCCGTATAACATCACGCAGGAGTGGTGGCACAGTTGGGAATTAGCTTATGGTGGCCCGGCGGCTTTTATTTTATTTGGCCTGCCTCAGCCAGTGTTAGATCGCTTTTATACAATGGAGACTATCGCTGCTCCCAACGCTGATTCCAAAGCCGTTCGTCTTGTAGCCCGGCCTGATGTGGGACGCTTCCGGGTTCAAGATATAGTCCACTTTGGAGGTAAGGGCACCAGCCCATTCTATGCCGCTTCCAAGCGTTTGGTCTTTGACCTACCAACCCGCATTGAACTCACCTCTGATACTAAGACAAATTCGCTAACAAGTGAAACGGTAACAGATGAAAATGGCCGTGTACTCTTAGTGACAGAGCTTGTGACGGATACCGCATCGGGTCTGCCAAAATCAGCCGTTGTGCGCGATGGCAGCAATCATCAAATTGCGCAATTTGCTTATGACCTCAAGCCACGCGCCGAAGCCTTCCCGGTGGCTACGTTTGGGACTGATCTGGCTCCCGGTCAGATTATCGAAGACCTGGAGCTAAAGCCGCTCGGTGATTATCAGAACGGACAGGATGCTGCTGCGCGCTTTAATCTGGGGGTTGCCTTAGCACGCCATACCGAAGATTTCCCTGCCGCGTTTACGGCCTGGGATGCGGCGGCCCAACTTCAGCCGCAAGCCGTTGCACCTCACTTCGCCATTTTTGATGCCGCTATCCAGACACGCGATTTCCCGCGTGCGCAACGAGCGTTAAATGCGCTATCTCAACTGCTGGGCACCGCACACTTTGAGGTTGCTACCCATCGCGCTAACTTAGCCATAGCCCGGCGGGACTGGGATGGGGCCAAAGCTGCTCTGGATGCCGCTCAACAAGCACAGCCACAAAATGGAGTTATCACCCTGGCGCGAGCCAATCTTGCTCGCGCTCGTGGCGACTTTGCCACCACCCGCTCTTTACTGCTGGAAATTATTAATAATGCGGCAAGTCAATCAAGCACCCAGGCCGATGCGGGGGTGATGCTCGCTAACATTACTTTAAGCGCCAATGACGCTCAGGCGACCCAGGCTTTATTCATGGCACCAAACAACGCGGCTAGGGGGCAACTGCTGACCCATGATTTATTGGATTTGCTCAGTGGCAAGGATGCACCGCCCACCACTTTAGATGACACTTTTGCACTGGCGGCTCTGGCGGTGGCTAATGAGCGGGCAGGTAAATATGACACAGCTATTGCGGCCTGGCAACGTCTGGTCGAGCACGCTCCCCAGCCAGAGACGGCAGTGGCGCGGATGCACCTGATGGCATTGCAGGCCCAACGGGGCGCGGTGGCAGAATCGCTCAAGCTCTTTCATGACCTCATCGCTGACGCTGATGATGAAAGCGCCCGCAGCCGGATTGAAGATGCCCTGTTAACCTCATGGCGGAAAGCCTATCGTCAGGACGAGTTGCGCGCCGCCCTGCAACAACGTGTAATAGCTCTCAATGCACCCGAAGCAGAGTGGCACCTGTGGCTGGCCTATCAAGAATCTTACGGCACTGATGATGATGTCGCTTCCATCATTCAATCGGCGCTGACCCGCTTTCCTCGTTCCGCCTGGTGGCAGTCGCGCTGGGCTGAATACCTTGCGGATCAAGCGGCCTCGCAACCGCAGACTGCCGCCGGACTCAATCAACGAGACCAGAATACCCACGATGCCCTGCAAGCTATGCAAACGGCAATTGAAGCTGATCCTAAGCAACCACTCTACCAGGTGCAGCGCACTCTCATTTTAACGCAACGGGCAAGCTTGCAGACCGCAGTTATGGATGCCAGTAAAACGATACCTAACCTCAACGCGGCCCATGCGGCCCTTGATGATTTAAAGACCACCTGGAAGGATGACCCAGATGTGCAAATCGCCATTGGCGTGCAGGAAGTGGCTTTAGAACCTGGTAAATTGGCCGATGCCGTAGATGATCTGCAAGCGGGCTTACGCGCCGGACGACCGGGACGGGAAACCACCACTGGCGACCGCCATACCACAGCTTCGAGTGTGCATCAGACTTTAGCTTCCGCCTTACGTCGTTTAAGAAGACCCTCCGAGGCCGCCCATCAATATGAAATCCTGTTGGAATCGGTGCGCGATGGGGATGCGGAACTGGGTATTGCACGCAATTATCTAATTCTCCTCATCGGACAGAAAAACGTTCCGGCTATCGCCGCCCTCATGACGCGCTTGGTGCGGGAACCGTGGCCCTACTCCTCCGCCCGCGATTTAGTAGATGGTTTTGCCCTGACTCTGGCGCAACGTGGTAGCCTGGCCATTGATGTCGTGACCGCTTTGCGGGCCACCGATAACCCCGCCGCGCGTCTGGCCGAAACGCAACTGGATCAGGCACTGCTTCAGGTGGCACAGGCGGTGGCTGCTGCGCCCAAGGCCACCGCCGAAGCGAAAGCGACCCCGGCCTCTATTGCCAAAGCCGTCGTTAATTCAATGGACGCACTGGAGGCCGTAGCGAAAGGGAGAGACAAACTTTTGGCCGGACGCGCTGCGGCCTTACTCGCTGAGAATGCTCTCAGCACCCACCAGTTCGACCAAGCTATAAACTGGCTGCAAATCGCCGTAGACTCGGAGCCGCGCAACCTGGACTTACGATTGGCATTAGCTGCGGCTTACCGGCTGGCCAACCAACCCGACGGAGCCATCAAAGCGCGCAATGATATTCTCTCGATCCTGCCAAGAGATATTGAGACACTGCACCGGGCGGCGATACTTTCCGGCAGCTTGAAACAACCCGATGAAGCCGCCCGCTACGCGGTGCAAGCCATGAACCTGGCGCAGGTGACACCAGACGCCTCCCCCGTGCAGTTAGAGGACGCGGCGATTACTGCCGCTCGCAGTCTGTTCGATAATAACCAGATACCTCGCGCCGTGGAAATTTATAATAATCTTGCGGCTCCCCAGTGGGACTCTCAAGACCGTGCCGTTTCCCTGGCAGACCTGGAGCAGCACCAGCGCAAAGTGGGCCTCACCAATGAGGCGGACCAAACCCATGCCCAGTTGACGGCCCTCAAGCTGACAGCAACCCAACTACAATCTGTCGCTCAAGTCTTGAAAAATCTGGATTGATAGCCTGATGTGTCGCTAAACCGAGCGCATGGTGGATAATTCTCTTATTAAGGAGTTTATAGAGCGGCAACAGGCCGCTGGTTTTGCGGGCTTCCAGGGCACAGTTATCAACTTCCGCCTCCCAATTAGTGAAGCATTAGCCAACGAGTTGGTGCAGACAACCGTGGAGCAGCGCCAGGCCACGTTCCAACAGGTACAACTGGCCTTTAAAGCCGAGAATCATGCTCACCTCAGTTTTACGGTGCGCAAGTGGTGGCTCAACCAACGGGTGAATTTAGATTTAATAGTTGAGCCGCGCATTAATTTCCCGACCTCGCCTATTCTGCAAATTAGGCTGTCGCCGCAGAATTTCTTATTAGATGCCGCCATAGAGTTTCTTCTGCTGCTCAAGGGACAACCCTCACCCCATGTTCGGGCCAGGGGACGACTTATTGAAATTGACGTTGGCGGTATTCTGGAACAGCAACATTGGGGAGAATGGAGAAGATACATCAAGTTCGCCGAAGTTATCATTGTAGAAGGCACCTTGCTTCTCTACGTCACTTTAGAAGTTGATTAAGCGTCAGTCCAGCCGCAAATTCGCTGTAGTAAAGGAAAAACATTATGCCCGACATCATCAATAAGCTGGTCGCTAACGATTTTGCCGCTCTCAAAGGGCTTACGATCAACGGACGTGTCCCCGTGCAAGATCAAGTCATCAATGAACTGATTGCTGAGTTCTTGACGCGCGGCCAGGCATCGCAAACATCAACACAGCCTCCATCTAACGGTGGAGCGGCGGCTTCATATCAAACCGATTCGCCTCCTACCTCAAAGCCTAACATTACTATGAGCGATGCCATCAAGTTTCTAAAAAAAGCAGAAGTTAAAGCTGATGCAGGCAAGGTTATCCTAGATTTCGAGATAGCCATTTAACAAGATGATACGCATAGATCACATCAATATTGTGGTGTCTGACTTAGCGCGTTCAGTTAAGTTCTATAGTGAACTGCTTGGCCTGCGGCGTGGGTTTGAAGCCACTCTTGAAGGTGCCTGGATTGAGCGAGTTACGGGTCTTAAGGGCGCACAGGCGCAGTGCGTGTTCATGGAATCGGATGACCCGTCTGCGCGCTTAGAACTGCTGCAATATCTTTCGCCCGCTGGCGCAGCTATTGAGGTAAACAGCCTGCCACAGACTCCCGGCATTCGCCACGTAGCGTTTTTGGTGGATGATCTGGATGCTTTAGTACAGAAGTTACAGGCTGCTGGCGTGCCCCTGGTCAGTGAGCCAGTGTTGGTTCCTTTTGCCGTCTCCACAATGGGGCAGAAGAGGCTATGCTATTTCCATGACCCAGATGGAACACTCTTGGAAGCAGCGGCTTACGGCGCATGATTAAAATAAGCCGACCACTACTCAGACCTTTATCCAAACCGATTGGAATGGCACAAAGTTAAAGCAGAAAGGGTATCGGCGATTATATGCCGATACCCTTTCAGTGCCCTGATAGACGAACTTTTTAGGTGGTGGTGGTGATAGAGTTGGCAGCGGTGCTAAAGCCACCCTTGAGCTTGGAACCCATAATGGTCAAGACGGCAATAACGACTAAGGCAATCAGGGAAATGAGCAAACCATACTCGACTAAGGTTTGTCCCTCTTCTTCCAAGACAAAACGTTTTATCATTTTTTATACCTCCTCAGAATAACATCAATGGCATTTCCTCGCAAGCAATTTGCCATTAAGAGGTCTCTGGGGAACAGAAGACTATTTTACATGAGCCTAACTGCTGCTATGAGAATTCTCTTCTTACTCCCATACAATAGCGACTTTGCCTGTCTTGCCACTATCGAAAGTTTCATAGGCTTCACGGGCTTGGTTGAGGGTGAAGCGATGGGTCACAATCTTTTCCGGGTGCAGGTTCCAGCGCACCAGAAGCTCGACTAAATCTTCCATTTGGCCGATGCTACACACCCATGAACCATACAGCGTTAGCTGTTTATGGATGAGGAGAGGGCTAGGCTCGAAGCTAACGGTGCCGCCTTCTCCAATATAAACGATGCGGCCCCATTCCCGTGCCGCTTCGAGGCACAAGTACCGCGCCCCCGCATTAGCTGAACAGTCAATAGCCACTTCAAAACCATGTCCATTCGTGAGTTTCATCAGTTCGGCCAAAGTGCTATCACCGGGCGCGAAAACTTCGCTAATGCCCAACTGTTTGGCCAACTCTTGACGTGCGGGTTCCGCCTCCACCCCGACCACGCGCGCGCCCATTGCCTGGCAGAGCATGGCGGTGCCCATTCCTACCGGGCCTAAGCCAGTGATAAGCACTATATCGCGGCCCGATACGCCAGCGCGCAGGCAGGCCGCGTACGAAGTGCCAAAGCCGCAGGCTACCATCGCGCCATCTACATAAGTCAGTTCATCGGGCAATGCCACTAGGACATGCTCATCGGCGATTAAGTAATCGGCGTGGCCACCATTCCGCTGCCAACCGTATGCGCCGCGTCCAGGGCTGGTGCAGCTAATCATCCATCCGGTGCGGCACTCGTGGCACAAACCACAGCCAGCGATGTGATAAACCACTACACGGTCGCCCGCTTTAAATCGTTTGGTGCCTGGCCCCACTTTCTCGATTTGACCACACGGCTCGTGCCCCGCGATAACGCCCTGATAAGCTTCGGGGCCAACGCCCTGTTGCACCGGGCGATAGATAGCGCGTAGGTCGCTGCCGCACAGCGAGGACGCTTTCATGCGGATAAGCACTTGCCCATAGCCAGGCTCCGGGACAGGAAACTCGCGCATTTCCAGGCGGCGGTTGCCTGGCAACACTACACCTTGCATCGTTGCCATCAATGTTACTCCTTCAATACGTGAACGGTTGTTGCGAAATCATCCGTAGAGACGCGATGATGATGTTTGACAATCTAATGACCTAATGGGGATGAACCCTCCCCAGCCCCTTCCGTTGAAGGGGAGCCTGGTTCCTCCCCTTAACAAGGGGGAGGTGAGGTGGGGGTCTGTAAAGCTGTAGCCCTCTAGTCCTTTAGAGAATCAAAAGTCATAATCGCGTCTCTACCTTGCGTCTCTACTCCTCGCCAATCCAGTTGGTGTGGAAGCTGCCTTCTTTGTCCACCCGCTCATAAGTGTGCGCGCCGAAATAATCGCGCTGGGCTTGCAGCAGGTTCTGGGGCAGTCGTGCTGAGCGGTAGGAATCGAAGTAACCCAATGAGGCACTAAAGGCGGGAACGGCGATGCCCAATCGCTGCGCCGAAGAAACCACCTCGCGCCAGTCTTTCTGGCAGCGCGTGAGAATTTCTGTAAAGAATGGGTCGAGCAGGAGATTGTGCAAATCAGGAGTGCGACGGTAAGCCTCAGTGATGCGATCCAAAAACTTAGCGCGAATAATGCAGCCGCCGCGCCAGATAGCAGCGATTTCGCCCATGTGCAAATTCCACCCATACTCTCCTGCGGCACGCTGCAATAAGGCCATGCCCTGCGCATAGGAAACAATCTTGGAAGCATAAAGGGCATTATGCACTGCCGCAATAAAGGATTCGCGGTCACCCTGGTAAGGCTCCAACGCGGGGGGCGCAGGCAGAATCTGGGAGGCTGCCACCCGCTCGGACTTCATCGAAGACAGCACTCGCGCTTCCACGGCGGAATAGATCGTGGAAATGGGAACGGCTAAATCAAGAGCCGATTGTAATGTCCACTTGCCCGTCCCTTTTTGACCGGCTTTATCGAGAATGACATCAACGAGCGGTTGACCCGTTTCCGCATCACGACGTGTGAAAATATCGGCTGTGATTTCAATGAGATAAGAGTTCAACTCGCCAGTATTCCACTTGGCAAAGACTTCGTGCAAATCATCCGTGTTTAAGTCCAGATATTTATGCAGCAACTCATAGGCTTCACAGATAAGCTGCATATCGCCATATTCAATGCCATTATGCACCATCTTCACATAGTGGCCCGCGCCATTCTCGCCAATGTAGGTGCAGCAGGGAGCCATCTTGTCACCGTCAGGCACCTGGGCCGAGATGCGGGTAAAAATCGGCTCAACTAAAGCGTAAGCCTGGGGATCGCCACCTGGCATGATAGATGGCCCGTGCAATGCGCCCTCTTCGCCGCCCGAAATACCCGTGCCGATAAAATAAATGCCTTTGGCCGAGAGTTCTTTCTCGCGCCGGATGGTATCCGTAAAGAGGGAATTGCCACCATCAATAATCAGGTCGCCTTTTTCCAGCAATGGCAAAAGCGAATCAATCACGGCATCTACGGCGGCCCCCGCCTTGACCATAATCATGATGCGACGCGGGCGTTTGAGCAATTTCACAAACTCTTCAAGCGTCGTGCCTGCCTCGATATTCTTTTTGGCGACCTGCCACTCCGACATCAACTTTTGCGTCACGGCTGTAGTGCGGTTAAAAACCGCCACGGTGAAGCCCTTGCTTTCCATGTTCAGCACTAAATTCTGCCCCATCACGGCCAGTCCGATAAGCCCAATATCACATTGGTTCTGAGCTGATTCATTCACCTTATTACTCGCTTTCTCTGTTTGATAGTCCTAGCTAAGTGTGCCAGATTTTTACATAATTTAGACGTGCGCCAACGCTTCCCAATTTACCAGGAAATGGAAGTTTTTGCTCGTTTATGGAGCAACAGTGGCGGTTGGAGGAGCAGGTTTAGCGGATATTGATCTTGGATGGGTCAGCTTTACCAGCGTGGATCATTTCAAGCTGCTCAAACTTGGGGTCTCGCGTGTTATTGTGGAATAGCTCAAACAACTTTTCATCCGCGGCGCTCAGGCGTTGGGCGAGGATACGCGCAAAGGCTAAAACCATACGATAAACGGGCACAGTCCCATTGTGCAACGCGTGGGAGAAATCAGTAGTCGTAAGATAAAGCACACGAGTCGCATTCAGGGTGCGGGCCGTGGCGGTGCGCGGCACGTTATTAAGCAGGCCAATTTCGCCCAATAAGCCGCTGTCGCGCAGAATAGCCAGAGGCAGTTTCTTGCCGCGCTCGTCGCTCTTAAAGACCTCAACCGCGCCGCTGGAAATGAGGTAAACCGCGTCAGCAGGGTCTTCCTCGAAAAAGATGATCGTGCCCGCCACGAAGTTGCGCGCCCGCAAAAGGGGCGTCAGGGTCTGAATATCGGAGTCGTTAATCTCCGCTAAAAATGAATTAGTGCTAAAGACGCGGCGGCACTCTTCGATAGTTGGCGTTTCTTCAGTGATTTTATGTGAAGCCATGAGCAACTCCCGGCAGTGACAATAGCTCTATCAATGACGCTTATCTAACTAATTTAACACGCTGTTAACAATATTGACATCTTCCGGTAACATTTGCCAGCGGAATATCACAAAATTATTGCCTTTACCTGCAAATCCCTTACCCTGTGCGAAGCCTTACCAGAAATAGGCCACTTTTTAGTAAAATGTTAAAGCGAAATTAACAGCTTCCAAGTCTACACTGCTCATTATGGCACAGGCGCAAACTTCCCACAGATCGGATGCCGAAGCGGGACTTCCGCCAGGAATGGCGGATGGTGCCCCCCTGTCGCCAGAGCCAACTGCCAACGGTGTAACGTCTCATGGCAGTCATAACCCAGACTCAGCAGCGCAGTTCTTAACCCATGACGATGGCAGCACAGGCGAGGAACCATTACCCTCCACATCGAACCCCGCGACTACGTTCTGGCTGCGCGGTCTCCTGGCCTTAATTTTATTCTACGCTATATTTTATATAGGGTCTTGGAGCAGCAGTAAATCAACCAGACCACCACTGGTGGGGCCATTTACCTCAAACTCTGTTTCCAACAGCACCCCACCAGTGATAGTGCATGTCGCTGGCCACGTTAAACATCCCGGTGTTTATCAACTGTCCTATAACGCACGCATTATTGACGCTATTACCAAAGCTGGTGGCCCGCTGCCGGATGCCGATGTGGACGCCCTTAACTTAGCGGCCTGGGTCGAAGATGGCACGCGCATCGAAGTGCCCGCTCAAATTAAAGCGTCCTCCAGCCCTGCTGCTCCCCTACAGGCTCCAGGCAAAGTTGAAGCTTCAACCAGTTCTCCGCCTTCCCCTACTCTACGGCCTACAATTACGATAGCTAAACGTTCCCCGTCCCAAGGGAAGAAAATCGCACCATCCTTAAAAACAACGGTTCATAGCGCCATCCCTCATGCGACTACGCCCTCTGGTAAGGAATCCAAGAAGATTGCGCCAGAGTATTTAGCACAGCACCCAGTTAACATCAACACGGCTACCGCCACCGAATTAGAGGGCTTGCCCGGCATTGGCCCCGCGATGGCGCAGAAGATCATCGCTTATCGCCAGGAA
The DNA here is from genome assembly GCA_019239895.1 of Abditibacteriaceae bacterium. Classification (GTDB taxonomy): domain Bacteria; phylum Armatimonadota; class Abditibacteriia; order Abditibacteriales; family Abditibacteriaceae; genus JAFAZH01. The sequence goes on from JAFAZH010000052.1 coordinate 341,641, forward strand.
ACCGGACGTTTTCAAGCGGCGGATGATTTACGGAACGTCAAGGGCATTGGAGAGAAAAAGATGGAGAAGTTGCAGCCTTTGGTTAGTGTAAAGTAGCCGCCTCACGCGCCTGAACTGTACGGGTCATGAGGACATCCGCGATATGCTCATCACGGCCCAGGTAATCACCCATCAGGAATTCGACTTCGGGATATTGTCGCTGTGCCGCTTCGAGCAGGGTGGGTAAATCGTCAGCCACATGGTTACCACTATGCAAGAAATAGGGTACGGCGATAACCCGTTGCGCACCCTGCTCGACACAGGTTTGGATCGCAGTGGGAATAGTCGGCTCATTGCACTCCATAAAACCAACTTCCACGATGGGATAAATCCCGCGCTGGCGCACGACTTCAACGACTGCAAACATATCGTTGTTGGATGCTGGGCGTGGACTGCCATGCACCATCACTAAGAGGGCTTCGGTCATTGGGGTTCACCCTTTGGCTGCGCGGGGCATGGCGCTTCGCCATAGAGAGGACAGCGGGGATCAGCACGGCAGAATTGTGGTGCCGTATTCAGGATGTCGCGCCAGTGCGCCGGGGACGCAGACTTGTGGGCACACGCTATCAAGGCATCCGCCAAGGCTTCATGAAAGCGCATTGCTTGCGCTAACAAGACCTCAACTTGCGGATACTGGGCGCGCATTGCTTCAATCTTGGGTGGCAAATCCACCTGCACGAATTTACCAGCTACCAGAAAGTATGGCACGACTGTGATGCGTGTCGCCCCGGCTGCCACACAGCGTCGAAACGATGCCTCAAAAGGCGGCTCACTGTAGTTGAGATAGCCAACCTCTACAATTTCGGCATCGCCGCGTTGCTGCATATACGCTGCCAGTCGCCGCAGATTCTCCCCTGCGCCACAGAGCAAGCTGCCATGACTAAAGAGGATGATGGCATCCTTATGCTGCTTTACCTGGGGGTTCTCCATGTGAGGCAAGTGTAGAGCTAATGTTTATTGTGCTCAGGCAGGTGGTATTCTCCGACAGCGCGCACGCCCACCACGCGCTGGGCTTTTTGGTAGCGCAGTGCGGTCAGTAAAGCGGCGGCTGTATCGAGGGAAGTTAAGCAAGGGACGCCATGTTCGACAGCAGCGCGGCGGATTTTAAGGCCATCGCGTTCGGGCGTGCGTTCGCGCTCCGGCGTATTGATCAGAAAATCTACTTCCGGCCCCGTGAGCAGGGTCATCAGGTTCGGTGCTTCCTCGCGGATTTTGCGCACCACTTCGGCTTCCACTCCATGCTTGCGCAAGGTGGCCGCCGTGCCCTCAGTGGCATAGATTTTATAACCAAGTTCTGCAAAACCCTTGACAATCGGTGCGCCTTCCTCTTTGTTGTAGTCGGCTAAAGTTGTCAGCAGTGCGCCATGTCCAACAGCCTCTCCTTTGGCATCACGCTGACCCGGCAGCGGAATATCATAGCCAGAGGCAACCATCGCTTTATAGAGGGCGCGGGGGAACTGGTTATCTACACCCATGATTTCGCCGGTAGATTTCATCTCCGGGCCTAAGCCAGTATCTACCATTGTCAATTTCTGGAAGGAGAACACGGGAGCTTTTACCGCGACCTGATCGGCATCAGGATAAAGCCCCGTTTCGTAGCCCAACTCTTTGAGCGTCTTACCCATCATAAGCTGAGTGGCGACTTGAACCATTGGAATGCCAGTGATTTTGGATAAGTAAGGCACCGTGCGGCTGGCGCGCGGGTTGACTTCAATAATATAAGCTTGATCGTTTTCAATGACATATTGAATGTTCATCAAGCCTTTGATTTTTAGGGCACGGGCGATGCGAATGGCATACTCTTCGATCTGGCGAATCACGTTTTGCGAGAGCGACTGCGGCGGATAAACGGCCATCGAATCGCCGCTATGCACCCCGGCTCGCTCAATGTGTTCCATGATACCCGGTAATAAACAGTCTACACCGTCGCTGATGACATCCACTTCGGCCTCTTTGCCAGTGATATATTTATCCACCAAAACCGGCCTGTCGGAAGAAACCTCCACTGCCGTTTCCATGTAGGAGCGGAGGTCTTCCTCGCTAAAGACGATTTCCATCGCCCGGCCACCGAGTACATAGGAAGGACGCACCAGGACAGGATAGCCGATCTCCCGTGCTACCTCGACCGCCGCTTCGCCCGTGGTGATAGCGCGTCCAGCAGGCTTGGGAATACCAAGCTCGATTAACAGTCCATCAAAGCGGTCACGGTCTTCGGCCAGGTCAATGGAGTTATAAGGCGTGCCTAAGAGGTTCACCCCCGCCTGCATCAATGGCTTGGCCAGGTTAATTGCCGTCTGCCCACCGAACTGCACCACGACGCCAATGGGTTGCTCGCGGTCAATGATGTTCAGGCAATCTTCCACCGTTAAGGGTTCAAAATAGAGCCGGTCGGAAATATCGAAGTCGGTGGACACCGTTTCGGGGTTGTTATTAATAACGATGGCCTCATAGCCCATATCGCGGATGGTGCGAGTGCAATGGACGGAAGCATAATCAAATTCAATGCCCTGCCCGATGCGAATTGGGCCAGAGCCAATAATAATAACTCGCTGCCGCTGCGTGGGAGTGGCAGTCTGAGTCGAATTTTCTGTTGGTGCGGAAGCCGCGTCTGCTAATGCCATATCGAACCAATTTTATCAGCTTTGGCAGCCTGCTAAAAGCCACTCCCAAAGCACGCTTTAAATCCCCATTAAAATTTGTGAAAAATTACACAAAACAGTTTACAAAAAATTGCTTGACAAATCCTAAAATCCGTCCTATAATGACGGCGGTTCGCAAGAACCCATATCAAATTTAGCTGGTCGTATGACGGGCGCGTAGCACAGCTCCGGCGGTTCGAGCTAAGTTGTACAACTGTCTAAGCTGTCGGTAGACGAGACGCAAAAGTCGCACCAGCACAGGAGAATTGTCTTGATGGCAAAAGGCACAGTTAAGTGGTTCAATGACTCGAAGGGTTTTGGTTTCATCGAGCAAGAGGGCGGCGGCGAAGATGTTTTCGTCCACCACTCCGCCATCCTGTCCGATGGCTACCGCAGTCTCAAAGAAGGCCAGCAGGTCGAATTTGAGATCAGCAAAGAGGCCAAGGGTCTACGCGCCGCCAACGTCAAACTCAGCCAGTAAAGTTGCATTGGTCGTAATCCTCACTTGAAAAGCTGAACGCTGTAAATCTTCGCCCTGTCGAGGTCTCCTCGGTAGGGCGATTTGTTTTGCTGGGCCTTTGGATGTGGGGCTTTGGTCTTTGGATACATCAAAGTAGAGCTTCCAGATGTTACTCATACCGCCTTAGCCCAAGCTCAAAGCCCTAAGACCAAAAACCGAAGGCCACAATTTAATGAGCATCGTAACCAAAACCGGCGACACCGGAACGACCAAGTTAATTTATGGAGAGCGCGTCTCGAAAGCGGATTTACGGGTGGAAGCCTATGGCACCCTGGACGAACTTAACTCGTTCCTGGGCCTGGCCCGCTCGTTATGCGATGATGCAGCCATTAACGCTATCCTCGAACAGTTACAGCGCGAGACATTCATCATTAACGCCGAATTAGCCACCCCCAAGGAGCAACTGCACAAACTGAAAGCCCGCGTCACGCCAGAAATGACCGCCGCTCTTGAGGCCCATGTGCGCGGAATCGAAGCCATGTCCGGCATCCTGAGCGATTGGGCACTTCCCGGCGCAACCCAGGCCGGAGCCGCCATTGATGTCGCCCGCGCCGTTGCCCGCCGCGCCGAACGCCACACCGTACGCCTCTCCGAAGCCGGAGAAGTCCCCAATGCCGAAGTGCTGCCCTACCTCAACCGCGTCTCCGACTTATTATGGCTGCTTGGTCGTCGGTATGAAATTTCGCACAAAGTTAGTGGGGCTTTGCGTCCCAAAGAGAAGCTGTAATTCTTATGATTCAGAATGTCAGCCCATGTCGCCCATATAAGGTCTTGCATTGTTTAGAGAAGCTTAGCAGGCTACAATGTGCTTTATGAAACTGCCTAGATTCTTCAAGAGACAAGCTTCTTCGAGCGATGATGGTTTTGATGCGGCTGGATTAGGGCTTAACTTAGGAGCTAGAACTCACCACTATCAGTTTGCTCATTGGATGTTGCCGCAAATGGGTTTCCAAGAATCCGGGCATATGCTTGTCTCACTGACACGTTCTGATGCATCGGAATTTTTAAAGTCGCTCTGGCAGTCAGTAGGCAACGAGCTGCCGCGACAAGAAAGGCTCTCTCCCGACGGGTTGTCTTGTCTGATACGCAAGTTTGACGATTATGCAATAGCGATTATCACGCTACCAAAAGCCTTTCGCGTCACAGAAGCGTATTACACAGCTTTCACGTTCGGCCCTGTCAGTACTGTTCCCAAGGGTCAACTGCACAGCCTGCCAATGAGATACTTTGCTCTTGAGGTTGGATTTTCTATGCCGGGTGAACCTAGTAGAACAGTCTTCTCGGAATGGACGCGTGAACCATCTCATATCAATATGGGGGATGGGCCTAAACCCGAAGTAGAGGCATTCTTTACCAAAATTTGCGAATTAATAGGTAAGAGTGCTGACGTAGCTACTGAAGCCGTGGTCTGTAATTCATGCGCTGCGACATTTCCTTCAACCGTGTTTTCACAAGAAGAGTACACCTTACTCCAAGACTATCTTACCTATACAGAATTTAACGCAGAATTGCCAATGCTGTTAAAGGTGAAGAGCTTGTATGAGCGACATCCTGAATTGATAATCCAATTACAATCCGATCTTGAAAAATTATTAGAATCTACTGATCCTGAAATTCAGGACAAGATTTATTCCGGGATTCCTTTCGATGAGATTGAAGTCCCTGTTGATAAACTTACATTACCAGAGGGGTTAAGCAAAGATGACGAAGAAGCGATAGAATACCTGCGCACAGCAACCTTTGCTCTCGAACCCCGTCTGCAATTTGTCTCAGAGAATAGAGCGCGGCTGGAACCAATTGTGGAGCGCAACTTTGTGCTGTGCCCTACCTGCAAGACGGGCCATCTTATCTTAAACCCACAGTAATAAATCAAAACCCTCCTGAGTTGTATGAATTTGGCTGCGACGGAAAGAGCACGCTGTTGAACTGCTGTGTGCGCTTAAGTGGAGCGTTATAATAAAGGTATGAACTTGCGGGTTGAAACTGAACAAGAAGAAGATGGCCGCTGGATCGCTGAGGTGCCAGAATTGCCTGGCGTTTTAGCTTATGGCACCTCCCATGATCAGGCCGTGGCCTACGCGAAAGCTTTGGCGTTGCGGGTTATCGCCGAACGGCTGGAACATGGGGAAGAAGTGCCGGATATGGCTAATTTATTCTCCGTGCCAGCCTGGCCTAAAGCATGAGCCAGTGGAAATCAACCAAAGCCAGGCGTGTTCTGGCAGCGTTACTGCGTATCGGGTGGACGGTGAAACGTCAAAGTGGCTCACACCGTACGTTAGAGCGTGAAGGTTGGCCTAACTACGTGTTTGCCTTCCATGAGAATGATGAAATTGGACCAGTTATGTTAGCCCGCATTGCCAAACAGACAGGTTTACTGCCTGGTGATTTATAGGACAAGGCAACAGACAACGGCACAATCATGAGTTGTGACGGATAGCTTTCGCCTTGTTACTCTGCACCCCAAGCTACCACTGACAGCGCGATGGATGACTACTGCGCTTTAAGACTCAATCGAGTAATGCTAAACGCGGCTCAGTTTGCACCGGCTTAAAGAGTTACAAACACTTCGTTACCAGAAGTTAGCACTGTGAACAAAGATAACCGCACTTGGTTAGAAAAACAGCACGACCACAAGCAACAACTCGCTGTATGTCACGAGCAGATCATTGTGTTGCAGCAACAGATTGCAGATTTGCAGGAGCGCACGTCTGCATTAGAAGCCCGTATTGAAGCACAGAAACAGAAGCATAATTATCGCCTGTTTCACTGGATACTTAATCGGCAACTCAAGAAGTTAAACAGACAGCGCGAACAGGTTGCCCATATTGTGAATCAGCTAACCCTTCTGGAACAAACCCAGCAAAGGCTGGAGGCAGAAGTGGAGAAGCCACCTACCGTGCGTTTTCGGCGGGTTCGCGTCGTGTATCTACCGATTGAGGTGATTTGCTTCTCCCTACTCATACTTCTGCTTGGGTTGATGATTAGCCAGTGGTTATTACGCGGCTAAATGATGGTGTGACGGGTCTGGGATTTACTTTTATCTCCTCCTATGAACAGCCCTCAAAAAGCCACAGCATTACGTTCAGTGTTGAATAAGGGCTGGTGGTTCTCCGAGTTGCCAGGGTATCGGCTACACCCACGAAGCAGCACCTACTCCCTATTTTCTTACGAAGACTTACCCCCCATTCCAGATGATTTAGATGCCGGGTTTCAGTGGCTTCATGCACAACCAGTACGAAAACGTTCCCTTATCGAAGGCATGTATGCTGATGGCATTGTGCCTGATTTGGGGAAGTTAGAGAGGATTATTGAAGAAACGCCCGTCGCCGTTCCTGACGTTTTTATTTATTTTATTCGATCACCAGAATTGCACCGACGCATTCGCTCCTGCACGGATTGCTACCTGGATGTGGCGGACTGGGCAACTAAACCACAGGTATTGAAGATGGCTTTTTGATTCACTTTTTATCCGATTCACAATGGTGTTTTCATTGGTATCTCTACCTTAATAATGCGGGCGCTCAGTTCGTGGTAGTTTCAGAGGCAGACTATGGCTTCTCTATCGAAGATGAGGCAGCCGATGCCATAACACAACAGCAAGCCATTGATTTAACTCAAGCAAAATTTTGGCTGTGCGCCCCATCTTTTGAACAGTTCATTTACCGTTTGTGGATGGAAAACGAAATCTGGTATGCCCTGGCGTGGGACAAGCAGCCACTAACTCCACTTCAACAGGCGTATGTTGACCACTATGCCAAGCTAAAGGAGCAGTAACTTGGCAGTTGTTCCCGCTGCGCGCTTAGCGTCTCTGCATGAGATGAATCAAAGCTTCCGCGCTATGCCCACGAGAGAAGTGCCGAAGTTGAGGGGACGGCGAGCGATGATGCGACCTTCGGTTTCGAGATACTTAATTAAGGCGCGGTTGATGGGTGGCGGCAGTGATGGCAAGACTGCGCCTTCGGAGTGACGCTTGGCCTCAGCCGGGCGACGTGGTTGAAAGGGGAGAATGAGACGACGCCACAACCAGGCCAGGGGCGGCATCAAGCTCATGCCGAAAGAGATTTTCTGGATGCGAAAGCCGCTGCGCCGCAGTAGAGCGCGCAGGTCGTGATACTCATAGCGGCGGAAGTGATGCAGGGCTTCATCATGCATACTCCACAGGCTTTGATAGGCGGGCACGCTCCACACGTAAGCGCCACCGGGTCGCAACACGCGATGCACTTCTTGTAACGCCTGGCTGTCGTCGCTCAGGTGTTCCAATACATCGAGCATCGTCACGGCATCAAAAGCGCCATCACGAAAAGGTAACTGCAAAGCATCGCCCTGCAAGAGCGACAGGCATTCCATACCCATTTGCGAACGGGCAAAGCGCAACGCCAGGGGCGAGAAATCAATGCCTGTTACCGTACCGCCGCCACCGACAAAGGATTGCAGCATCGGCAAATTGGCACCAGTGCCACAACCAATATCCAGGAGGCGCAGGTTTCCCGTTGGAGTGGCAGTTGGAGTGGCAGCAGTGGGTTTGGTAACGTCTTGCAGCAGGGTGCTAATAATAGCGCGGCGTCCGGCGAACCACCAATAATTGGTTTCCAGCGCGTGCATCCGCGCGTATTCTTCAGGATTCATGGAAGCTTAATGCCGCCTGCTTTCGAGTTGACGCATCAGGGCAAGCACATCGCGCAGGTAAAATCGCCGCTGCTGGCCTTCCGTGCGCACATGTGTTAGTAATCCTGCTGCTGTATAACGCCGCACGGTGGCAGGGCACACACTTAATAACACGCTGGCTTCATGCAAAGAAATGAGGGGATTAGTTAAACGTTCTAACATCTGCAATCGAGTTTCAGGACGCACCCGCTGCCGGGACTGCGAGGTTGGCTCTGGCGAACTACCTTCCGTTTTAGCCGAGTTGCTGGCGTTAGAAGCACGCGGGGAACGGCGTCGAGAGGCCGGGACAATGATAGGGCTGGTAGACTTGCGCGCAGTCCCGTTAGGTGGCAAAGCAGAACCCGGCAAAGGCTTAACACCGTTCGGCCCGGCAGGCGTGCCTACTCCTTGAGTCGCAAGATTATTGGCAGCACCGGGGGGCCGTTGTCCCAGGCGGTTCTGTGCTACGACGCTTAAGCGCGCAGCTTTGAGCACATCCACTTTTGGTTTTGGAGTCGCGCCAGTCGCCTCTGGTGCCTGGCCCTGCGGCTTTGCTTCGTGCCCCGTTGACTTCTGCATTCTTGTCGCGTCACCACTTCCTCTGAAGATTACGGATTCTATCTTACTCGATGAACATCGCATCGCCAAACGAGAAGAAACGATACTGCTCCTGAATCGCTCGGCTGTAAGCATAGCGAATCTTCTCCAAACCCGTCAACTGGTCTTCTGTTGCCGATAGTGATTCTTGATTAATGGGTAGGTGTGGCCTATTTTCAGCGAAGGCGGCGATCATGGCGAGCAGGGTCGAACGTGGCAAATGGAAGTTAGTCAGCAAGGCATCTACGCAGCGAAATTGGTAGCCAGGGCGAATAAAAATGCGTGTGCTGCCAAAACCGGCAGGCACACCTCCATCGGCAGTCGCCACAGATTCTAAGACCCGTGTAGTGGTAGTCCCCACCGCTACCACTCGCCCACCGCGCTCGCGCTGCGTTTGAATGGCTGCGGCGGTAGCGGCGGGAACCTCAAACTCTTCGGCGTGCATTGAATGCTCTTCTAATGTATCAGTTTGCACAGGCCGAAACGTGCCAACCCCAACCCCTAAAGTAACGAAAGCGGTGCGAATGCCGCGAGCGTGTAAAGCCTCCAAAATTCTGGGTGTGAAGTGCAAGCCTGCCGTGGGAGCCGCCGCTGAATCCAGCGCCACACCCGTTGTGTTGCCTGCCTGCATCCGCGCATAAACGGTTTGATATTGCGCTTCTTCGCGTGGTGGCTGCTTAATATAGGGCGGCAACGGCACTTCGCCTAACTGCGGTAGCAACTCGCGGATGTTGCGCTTGGTCCCTTCGCTGAAGAAACGTAGCAGCCAGCCGATAGCAGTGCGTTCAATTAATTGTGCCGGGGCTGTCACGTCGGCTGTGGGGGAAGAGAAAATAACTGTTGCACCGGGTCGTAGGCGAGCGGAGGGCTTGAGTAAGGCTTCCCAGAAGTTGGTTTTGACTTCGCGCAACAACAACGCCTCGACATGGCCGCCACCAATTTCTTTGTGACCATGCAATCGCGCCCGGAGAACTCGCGTATCGTTGAAGACGAGTAAATCACCTACGCGCAGAAGATCAGGTAAAGCATCAAAACGGAGGTGCTGGAGAGCGCCCGTGGCGCGTTGCAGATGCATCAGGCGCGAATGATCGCGCGGCTCTGCGGGTTGCTGTGCGATAAGTTCCGGGGGAAGGTGGTAATCTAAATCAGCCGTGAGCATCTTTTTAGCGCAAAAATCGCAACACGACGTTAAGCACAATAGTCAGCACAAGCGAAAGAATAATCGAACTGGCGATGGGGAAGTAGACCGCAGTATTGCCTTTGCGCCAGCCGATGTCACCTGGCAGATTACCCAGCCCAAACCGTCCGCCGAGCATAACCACCAAGCCAACCAGAAACAGGACGGCTCCACACAGCATCAGCATTTTGCCCAAACCCATTGCAGCCATCATACCACCACTTCCTTAAACCGCTATCCCTAAAACTTTTAGAGTTGGTGCTTAATCGCGCGAAGCGCGGGCGGCGTTTAAGCGATTTATGGACTGGCGATGCAATTCTATGGCCCGCACCCGGAAGTTCTCCTGCCCAGTTTCCAGATAGGTCTGGTGGGCGTCTAAAGCTTGATCCATCAGGTCAGCCGCAAAGGTGCGCGAGGTATGCATCAGGCTGAGGTTACGGTCGCCGGGCGGCTGAATAATCTTGATGGCGGCGACAGCCACGGTCATGTCTTCTTTTAATTTAGCTAACTGCACGAGGGCCGTCTCGCGGGGCATGGCTCCCTGGGCGACGCTGGTGGTGAGTTGCGCGGCGCTGCGGCCAATATCGTCCAAACGTTGGTCAAAGCCTTCTGAGATATGGCGATATTGCAGCGGATCCAGGGTGACGCCTTGCGCCCCCGTTAATTTCCAGACATTGGCCCAGGCCGCGAAAGCATCCTCATCACGGCGTCCATAGGTGGTTAGCACCTGGGCATATTGAGTTTGCAGGCCGATGTCATTGGGATATTGCAGAGCCAGGCGGTCTAAGGATTGCAGCGCGTCGGAATAGCGTCCTTGCGCCACTAATTGGCGGGCCATGAGACGCGCTACATCCGGGTTATCCGGTTCCAGTTGAGCCGCCCGGTCCAGATGCTGACGCGCTTCGGCTTCGGCATCCTGGGCCTTATCCATACGGTCGTATTTACGGAAAATATCAGCCCGCCCATATTGCGCGGTGGCCATCGCCGTGCGCACGGAAGCCGTATCATAACCAAGCTTAATCGCGTTCTGGCCAGCTTCTATAGCGCCCGGCCAGTTCGGTTGCGGGCCAAGCGTTGAAGCGATAGCGATTTTGGCCCAGGTCAGACCATCTTTAGCGTTTAAATCAACTGCCCGGCGATAAGCCGCAGCGGCATTAGCCGGATCGCTTGCTTGCAGAATATCACCTAAAAACACCTGTGCCTCGGCCCTTGTGCCATCTAAAGCGATAACCTGCACAATTTCATCTTCCGCGGTAACCAAGTCGCCTTTAGTGGCAGCGGCGCGGGCCGCTGTCATGTGTGCCGTGATCTTTTGCGCCCTGTCGGTCGGAGCCACTGGCCCCCACTCATTCAGCCTCTTTTCGATCAATGCGGCCCCGGTATCTGCCGCAGTCTCGTTTAGCGAAAGGTCATCCCCCCCGCTTTCATCAAAGACGATAGGCTCGCCCGTCTCACGCGCCGCATCCACTATCAACAGGGCATAAGTAGCACTTTTGGCAGGCAGGGATGGTGGCGGCAATGCAGCATTGCCGCTCTTATTCGTTGCCGTATTAGTTCCCTGCCCTGTTCCGCTAGCAGCGGTGGGCACTAATAAAGCGGAGCCAGCATCCGTAGCCGCATGAGGTACGACAGCCAGCACAATGACAGCACGATAATTGAGGGCTAGGCCAATACGAGACGCCGATGCGATGGCTGGCTGCAACATCTCCTTGAGTGCAGTGGCTCGTGATTCATTAGGTTGTGTGATATCTGTAGCAGTGGCTCCATTGACATTTGCTGTTGTCCCTGGTGTTGCCGTGGCCGAGCTTGCTGTGTCGGCAGCCTTCGTTTCATCGGCAGCCGTTGCCACATGGTTAGCCGCCGCGCTCCCCACCGGATTAGCCAGCGAAACAGCAACGATGCGTGCGGTAGAAGCTTGTAAGCTATCGAGGATATGTGGCGTGAGTCGCCAGTTATTGACAGCCCGCTGAATGGCTGCACTATCTGGCGAGGTGTTGAGTACATCCGTGAAGCCCAGGTGCGCTAAAGCCCGGCGCAGGGGTGCCGCCGCTGCCTGTGCTATTCCTGGCGCACGTTCGAGAGCCAGATTCGGCGATGAGTTAGCGCCGCCATCCAGGGTGGGCAATGTTGTAACCCCCGATGGACTGGTGGAAAAAGCACCAGTGCCCGACTGCGGCGCGCCGGGAGCCGCCTTGCCGGGGCGTTGGCCCGGCGGATAGGCAACCGCATTATCTGGCACAGCCTGAAATACCTCACCGTCACCTGGCTTACGCTTGGCATTAATTCGATAAATTGGCTTTGTCCAGTCATTCAGCAACGCAGCAGGCGTAATAGCCCCTGGCAACGGCGGAGTTACCGTGCTCGGCACGGCGGGCGTAATGGAACCAGACTGTGCCGGGGCGGGCGGCTGAGGCTGGCGCTGGGCCGCTGGTGGCCCCGCTGAAGGGGCCGGGGGGTCTATTGCAATCGGGAGCCTGCCATCCACAGCGTCTAAAGCCACAATTAAGACGTTAACATTATTAACTGGCACCCTGGGCGCTGGTGCAGGAACCGCTAAAAGAGGCTTCGGCGGCTGAGTGCCGGTTTTACTGGTGGCACCAGAAGGGGCGGTGGCCTTATTGGAAGCTGCGCTGGCACCTGATAAGGCGACACAATTCAGCGTAGCCATCAATATCAAGCCATATTTACTGGATTGCTGGTAAGAAATAATTTTTAACATGAGCGGCTTGAGTATAACTTATGGAGCCAGCGAAGCAGTGACGATACTTAGTGGCCTAGACGCGCCAGAGCTTCACGGCGTCCGTCTTCGCACGCTTGCAAACCCTTACGGGCCGCCGCCACGTTCACACCGCGTCCAATCTCGTCATGATAGTAATTGATAGCAGTCTGGAAGTCATCGCGCGCTCGTGCATAGTCGCCACGCTCTAAGAAAGACAGGGCACGGCTCTGGTAATTCCAGCCCACATCGCCGCTGTCCATTGAAGGCGTCAATATCTCCGGGGCGCGGTCAGGGTGCGCGGCGGCATCGCGCTCCGCTTGGCTGGCCCGGGCCGCCCCACGCGGCGGGGCCGCAGCAGGTGGCACACGGTAAGGTGAAACTCGCACATAACCACGGCTTGAGCCTGCCGGGTTGAGCAGAGCACCCCCGCCGGAAGCAGGGCCAAGATCATGGCTGTTATCGGGTGGCAGCACTTTCACAGCGTCCGAGCCACGCACTGGCGGATCAATACGGGCGGGAGGCAGAGTATTAAGTAGATTATCAGCACTATTATCACCGCCGTTGTTAGCAGCACTGTTCCCATTGCTGCCAGGGGCCGAGGGATGAGGCGCAACCGACGGGAATTTCGGCACGCTGCGCGGCGCACCGTTACCGGTATTGGCCCCGGCAGGATGATTCGTATTGGCAGCGCCGCCAGCCGCTGCCGGATTCGCGGTGGTGCCAGCAGTATTATTAGTCGCTGGCCCTGCACCAGGCGCGGCAGTTCCCGCTCCACCGCTGCTAACACTAAAACTGTCGCTATTGTTAGTGGTCGTCGAGCCAGTGGCCGCACTGGTTGTATTGCTCGGTGCGGTAGTATTTCGATTTGGATTATTGACAGCGGTGCCCCCCACGCCGGGAGCGGATACAGGTTCACCGGATGTACTGTCTACAACCTGCGAGCTTGTCGTTGTGGTGCTCGCGCGGCTGCGTTGATCTTGCGACACCGCCCAGTTACGCGCCCACAGCAAAAACAGCAAGCTCATAGCCGTCGTCGCCGCCAGTGGGAAGCCTCGGAAGTAGAACGATGGTTGTCGCTGTAAGGCACGCCACCACAACGGGCCACGCCCTGCGTTATCGTCGAATGACATGCCGAAATCTACGGGACGAATCGGGGCCGGACGATTGGTGGCTGGTTGATTCAGTGATGCTAAACCGGCAGGAGACGGGCGCAAGGGCGGCGGAGCCGACACGGGCGAGGTGGCTCCGGTAATGCTGGCATCGGAGGTTGGGGCAGCAGCGCCTGCTGCCGCTGCACTGGCCGCCAAAGCCCCGGCACTGGCCGCCGCGATGGGAGCCACCGCAGGCGGCGGAGTGGCTGTTGCATCATCTACCGTAGCGGAGTCCTCATAGAGTTCCTTTTCATCGAAATGGAACATATTGGCGGTGTCCTGCTGCGACGATGAGGCGCGTAGGCGCTGCAAGCTCTCCCGCTCCAAGAGGCTATCCGGGGAGATTTCCAGCACCCTTTCATAAGCCTGGATCGCATGAGGAATATCGCCCGTTTGCTCTAAGAGCAGACCCAGAATAGAATAAGCCGAAACCGAGTTATGGTCGAGAGCCACAGCCTGGCGGCAAGCCAGGATCGCGGCAGGTTTATCGCCACGTTCAGCCAGCATAAAAGCGCGGTCTATCAATTGCTGGGCACGGCGATGATCTATTTCATCGGAAACCGTATGGCTAGATTGACCATCAGTATCCGCTAAAGATGGCACGGATGCGCTGAGACCTGCCACGCCATCAGCACTTGAACTTGACGGGGCTTCTAGCGGGGTCGGCGCGACGGTAGTAGCGGCTGTCGCTGTCGCAATGCCATCACCATTGGCACTCAAAGCAGCACCGCAATGACGGCAGAAACGGGAATCGGCGGTATTCTCATTACCGCACGCAGGACACGTTGTTCCCTGGCTTTGAGGCGTGCCCTGGTTTTCGATTGGAGTTGCACCTAACATGATTATGCCCCCAGTTCGGTAACGACAGATTGCGACTTAATATTGAACCACTACGAGTGCCATCTGCCGGGATTTTACAGACTCTTGTAGACCTTAAAGCACCTGACAATCACTAAAATGAGTATAGCGCACTATCGAAGCCTGTACAGGCATTTGCTAAGATATAGAGCGTGAGCCTACAGGTTGAAGCTTTCGTTGTTGGCCCTCTCAGCAACAATCTTTATTTACTACTAGACGACATTGCTCAGGAAGCGGTTCTGATTGATCCTTCCATTGACAGTGCCCCGGCTCTGGCGCATATGCGCGACTTGAGCAACTCCGGGGTACGTCTTACGGCTATCTGGAATACCCACGGCCATTTTGACCACATTTACGACAACGCGCTCTGGAAAGGTGCCTTTTCCGTGCCATTCTTTATGCACCAGGGCGATGAATTTTGGCTGGAACGCTTGCGCGAGCAGGCTCTCTGGATGGGTTATGCCCCGCCCGAAGGCGTAACACCTGATCATTGGCTGACCGATGGCGAAACCTTATCGGTTGGCACCCATCGTGCTCGTGTGCTCCATACACCGGGCCATTCACCAGGCTCCGTCAGCTTCTTTTTCGAGGCTGAAGAACTTTGCATTTCTGGTGATGTTTTATTTCAAGGTTCAGTTGGGCGCACCGATTTGCCGCGCTGCTCTGTCTCACAACTACAACAATCACTGGCAAAACTGGTGGCTTTACCGCCTGCAACGCGCATCTTACCCGGTCATTATGACCCGACGACAATCCAGCAAGAATTGGCGACCAATCCATTTTGCCAGCAACTCCCCAGGCCCGATTACTCTAACCAGGAGACCCACTAAAGCATGATCTCTACAGTTCAGAATGTTGTGATTCCTACGAAAAGCTTAGACATACCAGCAGTGTTGTTAGTTCCGCAGACTCCTCTACCCACCCTGATTGAAGCTGTTGCCGCAGACACCCCCAATGTTGACGGTGTTGAGGTCGCTCCGGCAGCGGGTGCGCAGAGCAACGGCACCAAGTTTCCGGCGCTGGTGGTGCTGCATGATATTTACGGTCTGGATGAGGCGACCCACGAGGCCGCGCAGCGGCTCAGAGACTTAGGGTATATAACCATTACGCCTGATCTGTATGCTCATTCCGGTGCGCCCAAAGATACTTCATCCGACAAGGCCATTCTCAGCTTTATGCTGGCCCTGGACGACAGTCGCTTAATCAGTGATGCCCTCGCCGCCGTGCAGTGGTTAGCGCAGCGCGAAGATGTGGATACCACCCGTATAGGCATCATCGGCTGGGGTTCAGGCGGGGCTTATGCACTTATGGCCGGTTCCTGCGATGGACGCTTGCGGACCGTTATTGACATTGGAGGTCACATCACCTACCCGGTTCTCACGGCGCAAAAGCCAGGCTCGCCTTTGAACTTTGTAGCTGACCTCGAAGGCACTTTCATGGGGGCTTTCGCTGGCAGTGATCCGACTTTGCCGAAATCCGAGATTGAGCGTCTCATTGCACGCTTGACTGAGCATGATAAGCGGGGCGAAGTCAAAGTCTATCCCGACGCCCCCCCGCGTTTCTGGCGTGACCCTGCCTTACCACAAACCGCGCAACTCTGGCGGCGGCTAGAAAACTTTTTAAAAGACAACCTGTTAGAGTTTGAAGCGTCTGATGAACCAATTGAGGATTACCCCAACGAGGACGCTCGCTTATACGCTTAAGGCAGACAGGATCGGGGGTAGAGGATCGAGGATAGAAGATTGCAACCGCTGAAGTCGTTCCTTCTATCCTCAATCCTCAATCCTCGATCCTCGACGTATCCCTTGCGTCGACAGATAAGAGCGAAGGAGGTGTAACATAGCCAGGAGCAAGTGTGCCGGGTGCGGCCAGGAGCATGATAACCCTGAGTCGGACTTGTGTGCTGATTGCCAGCCCAATGTGCGCGAGGCAGCCCGCCATGTGGACGCCCTGCAACAAATCTGTGCGGATCGCCCCGACCTGGTGCATTATCTCGAAGGCTTGCTGCGCGAAGTCACGGAAAAGCCGCCTCATGGACACCTTGCTCCCAGTCCCTATAGCGAAGAGAACACCTTCCTCTCCAATTATCATATTCGCTGGCGGGCCTTTATTGGCAAATCCCGTCCTCATATTGAACGTTGCAAAGACTGGCAGTTATCCGAGAAAGCCGTCTCCCGCTCCGGCGATGCACAACCCGCCGAACCCCAGGCCAATTGGACAGATAGCGACCTGTATATTCATGTCAACGCGGTGGAATGTGGCATCTTAACCGTAGATGCTAAATGGTACTACGGGCCGCCTCAAGGCGGACACGAATACAACTGTCGGCTCACGGTGTCGGGATGGGACTTAATTATCAACGTTAACTGGCTAAAACGCACTCTCTATACCATGTTTTATCATGAGCCTGAAATTACTTTAGTCCGCGCCGATGGCGAAATTAGCGGTCTGCGAGATAGCGTAGGCGACGACCACCTCGATCACGCAGAAAATATTGGCGGATTAGGCTAAATGCAACTCTTCAGCAGCCTCCTGGTTGTCCTCTTATTCTGTTTTTGGGTTGCTCCCTCCGGCCAGGCGGCTCCCACCCCATCCGCTACCTGGCATATCACACCTGTTTCCTCGCTGCATAAGTTGACCGCCCGCACAGTTGGAGTATTAGAACCCTTCACCGCAGAACCCGTGCAACTCCATGCCGCACGCGGCGAATGGGAATGCTTCCAAATTGTCATCACTGCTGGCAATCAACCATTAAGCGATGTTAGCGTGACTTCCACTGGACTGGCTACACATCTCGGTGAATATCTTCCAGTCCATAACGTCCAGTTGTTCTGGGAAAATTATGTTTTGGTAAGCCACCCCAGTGGTAACCGCCGCTTGGAGCAACTGTGGTGGCCCGATGCCCTCATTCCCACCGCCTTACATCCGCGCCAAACCGTGGCACCCGGCCAATCAATTGTAGCCTGGGGCGCGGTGCAAGTGCCGCTTGATGCCAGGTCGGGGGAGTATTACGGCGCGGTGGATATTGTGGCTAATGGCGAAGCCAAACAACTGGCCATTGCCCTGACGGTGGAACCCATCACCTTGCCTAAAGCCTCAATGCGGGGCAATGTCGCTATCTATTATGATGTGCTGCGCGATTGGTATCAGAAAAACTTAAAGCCGCTGGATGATGCGCAATTTGCGCGGATGAAGCGGCAATATTATGAGTTCGTGTTGGATTACCATATTAACGCCTATGACTTGCCAGTACCCTGGAATAGTGACGATGCCAATGGCTATCTCAATGATCCTCGCGTGCTATCGGTGCGTTTGCCAACGCTCGGTTCGCCGGATTTGCCCCTTGCAGTGCATCGGCTCAAGCAAAATAATGCACTGCCAAAAGCCTATTACTACTGGATTGATGAGCCGCCCCCGCAACGCTATGCCGAAGTGCGCTCCACCACGCAGCAATTACATGCAGTAGATGCGGGCCTCAAACATTGTGTCACGGCACATCCTAACCATGCGCTAAAGGGAGCCGTAGACATCTGGTGCCCCAACATTGGCGACTTCTTTGGCCTGGGCCACCTGGATTTAGACTTGTTAGAAGCCGAGCGCAAGCAAGACCATGAGACATGGTGGTACACAATGGTGGAACCGAAGTTCCCTTACCCTACCTGGTTGCTCGATGATGACGCCTCGGCAGTGCGCAGCTATGGCTGGATGATGGCACGCTGGGGGATTAGCGGCTTTGTCTATTCAATGGCGCACGGTTGGGGGCCGCGTCCCCTGCAAAATTTGCAATCCTTCGCAGGCACCAATGGCGATGGCACCCTGCTCTATCCCGCGGAACTGGTTGGCGGCACCGGCCCCATGCCCTCGATTCGCCTGATGTTATTGCGTGATGCCATTGAGGACTATGAATTGTTACTGTCTTTGCCAGAAGCACAGCGGGCGCAATTGACACAAGAATTTGTTAAAGGGCCATCGCCAATTCTCCATGCCGATTATGACGAGATTAATTGGAATTCCTTGCGCAGTAAACTATTTGCGGCTTTAGCAGGCCATCCTATACCAACACAACATCAAGATACTTCGCTCTGGCAACGCCTAACGCATGAAAAGCTTTTGCCCAATAATGGCACTATTGCTCAGACTAAAACCGCGCCAAAGCTTGACGGGCAATTAGACGATGCGGTGTGGAATGCCAAGACTCGTATTAATCAATCCTTCCAGCGGATTGCTGGCGATAAGAGTGTCACGCCGCCACTGACTTCGCTCTGGGCGACACATGATGCGCAATACCTCTATATCGCTCTGCGCTGCACACTTAAAGACACTACTGCTAAAGGCGAGTGGGTTGCGGTTGACCTGGCACCGCTAACAAGCACCGAACGCTGGCGTTTAATCGTCAGAGCGAACGGCCAGAGCGAAGTGCAGCGTCACACCAGAGAAGGGCAATTTGGCATTGAAGGGCTGCAATGGAGCAGCACCATTGAAATCTATAACGGATTCTATAATGTCGAAATCAAGATTCCGCTCTCCCTAGTTGAAGATAAAAAATCTTTTCGCTTCGATGCCTTACGCCGCGTTAATGACCCAATCGTTGGAACACGCTACACTGTCCGTCTACATCCGACCGACGCCGGTGATGTCTATCTGATGCCTGTTGTCACCCTTGCACCTTAACTCATGACGGCGGAATATAGCAAACAATTCAGGAGACCTTTTATGAAGAAGCTGCTCGTTTTCGCAGTGTGGAGTTGTCTGGCTTTTTGTTACAACGCTGCGGCTCAAACGACTGTGGACAAAATAGACTTGCGGCTACGTTGGGAAGCGGGTAAATCCTACACTTTGCATAGCCTGCTCGACCAGCAAATCTCGCAAACCGTTCAAGACCAGAAGTTAGACGTGGTGCAAGCCATTGGCTTTGATTATGTTTTTGCTGTGCAGACTGTAGACGCCGATGGCACGGCGACGATAAAGCTGACTTACAAGGCCGTGCATTTCCGCAACCAGACGCCCAATGGTGTTATTGACTACGACTCTACTGATCCTCCCAAGGAGGTGCCCTTAGCGGCCAAGGGATTTGCGGCGCTTGTGGGAGAAAGCCTTACTGTTAGATTTAGCTCGGTGGGTCAGGTGCTTGATCTACAGGGCGCAGAGGCGATGCTGACGCGGGCCTTTACCCGCCTGGACTTGCCCACTGGCCCGCTGCGAGCTTCGGCGGAGGATAATTTACGAAAGCAGTTTAACGAGCAAGCTATTCGGGCTTCAGTAGAGAATATGTTAGCTTTCTATCCTGGCAAGCTCGTCGGCATCGGTGATTCCTGGACAAAGAAAGTCACCATCAGCAAAGGCTTTCCCATGATTCTGGAAACCACCTGGATTCTAAAGGCGCGACGGCTGGGGATGGCTGTCATTGAATCTCATTCGACGATTGAACCCAATCCTAACGGCGACCCACTTCAGTTAGGACTGATGAAGCTAAACTATTCTGTCTCTGGGCAACAACAAGGCACCCTGGAAGTAGCCGAGAGTTCCGGTTGGTTGAGCCATGCCCAGTTGAATCAGAAAGCATCTGGTCAGATTCAATTAAAAAGCAGCCCCTTAAATCCGCAAGGCGAAGCGTGGCCAATTAGCATTAAAAGCAGTATCCGCTTAGATTCCGATACAGCCAGTGACAATGGCGCGTTATCTGCCCCAAACACTCGCCAGTAATGTTAAATGTGGGGGATAAATTGACGGCATACCATGTAGCAAGCTAAAATCGGTTCGTCCCACATAATTTCGACGAGGATTAGAATGAGCGACTTTACTCCCAAACCCAAGCATAAATTTACCTTCGGACTCTGGACCGTTGGCAACCCTGGCCGCGACCCCTTTGGTGAACCAACCCGTCTCGTGGTCAACCCTGTTGATTCGGTGCGCCGTTTAGCTGAACTGGGCGCTTATGGCGTCAATCTGCACGACAACGATCTCGTGCCCTTTGATGCTTCACCCGCCGAGCGCGATCTGATTGTCAAAGAGTTTAAGAAAGCCCTCAAGGATACCGGCATGAAAGTGCCGATGGCGACCACTAACCTGTTCACCCATCCTATTTTTAAGGATGGCGCGTTTACCTCCAATGACCCCAAAGTGCGCGCTTTCGCAACGCAGAAAGTCATGCGCTCGATGGATTTAGGGGCCGAACTGGGCGCGGAAACTTATGTCTTCTGGGGTGGCCGCGAGGGTACCGAAGTGGATGCTTCCAAGAGTCCCCTGGATGCTTTAAAATGGATGCGTGAATCCCTGAACTTCTTGAACGCCTACAACTTAGATCAGGGTTATAATTTTAGGCTCGCCCTCGAAGCTAAACCCAACGAGCCGCGTGGTGATATTTATCTTTCCACCACCGGCAATATGCTGGCTTTTATCGAAACCCTAGATCACCCCGAAAACGTTGGCGTCAACCCGGAATTTGCGCATGAGACAATGGCGAACCTCAACTTCACCCATCATGTCGCCCAGGCTATTGATGCAGGTAAGCTGTTTCACATTGACTTAAACGGCCAGAAACCCTCACGCTTCGACCAGGACTTGCGCTTTGGCAGTGAAGATCAAAAGGGCGCATTCTTTTTGGTCAAGTTGCTGGAAGACACTGGCTACGATGGCCCGCGCCACTTTGATGCCCATGCCTATCGCTCCTCCGACATCGAAGATGTTTATAACTTCGCCGCGGGCTGCATGAGATCATACTTAATTTTGAAAGAGAAGGCGCGGCAGTTTAACAAGGACAAAGAAATCCAGGCGATTCTCAAACAGTTACGCAAAGGCGGCGATTCTCCGATAGCGACTGGTTACTCTAAAGGGGCTGCCGAGAAGCTCAAGGCCCAGGACTTTGATGTTGAAGCTCTGACTAACCGCTCCTTGCCTTATGAACAACTCGACCAATTAGTGGTAGATTTGCTCCTGGGCGTGCGGTAGGATTGCCGTGGCCATCGCCCCTCACTGGCAGTTGAGGTCTTAGCAAAAAAGAATAAACCGCAGAGACGCGGAGGACACAGAGAAAGAAAAGGATGCGCTCTAATTCTCTGTGTCCTCCGCGCCTCTGCGGTTTATTAGTAAGACGAGCAAGTTCGAGTTCGTGCTCCCCTCGCCTACGCAGTGGCCGGGTGCCCTCTGGGCGGCGGGTGGCCGCAGGCCAGGGTGAGGGCCTTTTATTCGTCCGCGAAAGGCCACGTTGGAAGAGGCTCACGGGTGCTTGCCCAATCAGCCGGAATGTTTTCCGCTCCCGCGCTCATGGCTACAATGCCGCCGACCATTGCGCAAGTTGTATCTCGATCCCCTAAGCCGCTGACCGTCAACCACAACGCTTCTTCATAGTTGTTTAGATGCTGAGAGGCGCACCATAAGACAAAAGGCACAGTATCCTGGGCTGTGATTTCTTCGCCATTACCGACGGCCTCGGTTACTTCTTGCACCGTTATCTCTTCATAGCCGGGTAAATCGCGGACTTCCACAATGCGGTTGAGCACCTCGCTGTCTGGCACTGAAGGCAATATTAAATTTAGAAATTCCTCACGCCCCGGCATCACCGCCTCGTCCCGCAGACGCCAGGCCCAGGCTGCGGCCACGGCCACGGCAATGGCACCAGCGATAGCCTCTGGGTGAGCGTGCGTAATTTCGGCGGAACGCCGGGCATTTTCTACCACAGCATCCAGGTCATCGGCAAAATAAGCCCCTACGGGAGCCACGCGCATCGCCGCTCCATTGCCAAAGGAGCCTTGCCCTTGGAACAAGCTCTGGGCGGCACCTTGCCACGGTACGCCGACCCAAAGGCGTGGCAGCAAGTCTTCCATTGCCGCGCCGTAGCCCCGCGAACGGTCATGCCGCGCTCCGAAACTCAGAGCCAGCGCATCCTGGTTGATGGCTTCGTGCTGGCGCAAGATTTCGATGATAGACATCGCCATTTGAGTATCATCGGTATAACGCCAGGGCTTTTCGCCCGGCACTTCACGCAGAAAAATGATTTGCTCGACGATGAACTCATCCTCCACCATGAAGGGTGGCCCTGGCAGCAAGCCCGCTTCGATGAGCTTATAAATTAACTCGAAGCTCAAGAAAAACTTCTCACCAAAGGCATCGCCAATGGACAGACCTTCTAAGGATTGCCGGGCACGAGCCAGTCGTGCTTCCTGGAGACTTTGTGGTGCAGCGGACATAGATATTTCCTGACAACTAAAATGCTTATCCTTCCTCGTAGCCCATGCGTCGTATCCACATATCACTTTCCCGCCACTTCTCGCGCACTTTCACACGCAGTTCAAGATAAATGGAGCGACCCATCAAACTCTCAATCTCGGCGCGCGCCTTTTGTCCAATCTCTTTGATGCGGCTGCCGTTCTTGCCAATCACAATCTGCTTCTGGCTCTCGCGCTCGACAAAGATCAGGCTTTCAATAAATAACAGCCCCTTGGGACGCGGCTCCATGCGCTCGACGCCGACCGCAATCGCATGTGGCACTTCCTCGCGCAGTTGCAGCAAAGCCTGTTCCCGGATGAGTTCGCTAATATGAAACTCCGGCGAACGGTCGCCCAGCATATCGGGCGGAAAGTAGGGATCACCTTTGGGCAGTCGAGAGATGATGGCCTGCTTTAACGCTTCGACGCCATCGCCCCGCACGGCGGAGATTTCAAACGTGCCATCAAAGGTGCGCAACGCTTCAAACTGGGGCCGATGCTCCGCCAGCTTTGCGGCAGCATCTACTTTATTGAGTGCGAGCAGCACCGGCACACGCACATTCTTCAAGAGTCCCGCAGCCCGTTGGTCATCATCATGTGGCTCGTCCGTCGCATCAGCAACAAACACGACACACTCAACATCTTCCAGCGCACCTCGCGCATTGCGCACCAGGGCTTCACCTAACTTGTGCTGTGGCTCATGGATGCCCGGTGTATCCAAAAAAACCACCTGAAACTCATCACCATGCAGCACCCCCGTAATACGATGCCGTGTCGTCTGTGGGCGCGGCGACACAATGACGTGCTTACGCCCTAACAAGGCATTGAGCAGGGTACTCTTGCCCACATTAGGCCGCCCCCACAGCACACAAAATCCACTTTTCATGGGAAGTAGTTTAACCGCCAAGGACGCCAAGAAAGAAGAAGAGAGGGAGCAGGACGGTTTGTCATTCTGAGCGCAGCGAAGAATCTACTTTGAGCGAGGATAAAGTTTGAGCGGAACCAGGCTCTCTATAGCTCCGCACAGTAGATGTTTCGCTGCGCTCAACATGACACTGACGCCTATTCCCCACTTCCCCTCTCCCTTTCTCCCCTTCTGCTGCTTCTTGGCGCTCTTGGCGTCCTTGGCGGTTAAAATCAATCAGCATTAAGCAGCAGTTTACGGTTTTCTGGATCGAGGGAAGGAATGGAACGGAGCAGGTTTTTGGTGTATTCTTCGCGGGTATGGTCAAAGATTTCATCTACTGTGCCGCGTTCTACGATGCGCCCTGCTTCCATCACGGCTACGGCATCGGCCAGGTATTCCACTACGCCTAAGTTGTGAGTGATAAAGAGGTAGGTTAAGCCCTTGTCACGTTGCAAGCGGCGCAGGAGGTTAAGAATTTGGCTTTGCACACTCACGTCCAGGGCGCTGGTTGGCTCATCTAGGACAATAAAGCTTGGCTCGACGGAAAGGGCACGGGCAATGGCGATGCGCTGGCGTTGGCCACCGCTAAATTCGTGAGGATAACGATCTAAAGCACTGGGCGGTAAACCCACTTGCTGCAAAAGTGCGGCGGCCCGCTCTTCGCGTTCTGCGGCATTGGCACCAATACGATGGACAACCATGCCTTCAGTCACCGTCTCGCGCACATTCATGCGGGCGTTGAGGGAAGCATACGGATCTTGAAAGACGACCTGCATTTCGCGGCGCAGAGCAAGACGGTCTTTACCCTTACGCTCGGCAAACGACTGTCCGTTATAAAGAATGTCACCACCTGTTGGCTCTAACAAGTCCAACACCATGAGGCCAACCGTGCTTTTACCAGAGCCGCTTTCTCCTACCAGGGCCAGCGTGCTGCCTTTGGGAATCTCAAAGCTGACATCATCCACGGCCTTGTTATAGGCACGCGGCGCGAACAGCCCTTTGCGCAGGGGGAAATACTTCTTGAGATTGCGCACTGCAAGCAGTGTGTCTGCCATCAGGAGGCCACCTGCTCTGGTAAGGGCGTCTCAGCTTTTGGTTCTGCTGACTGCAACTCCGAGCCGGAAGGAACCTTGCCTCGTGGTGCGCCAACTCTGGGGCGATCTGTGATTTCCGGGTCATAAAGGTGGCAGCGGGAAGGCCAGACGGCATCCGCTGGATGATATTTGGGCGGCACCTTCGCACAGGTATCCCAGCGGTAGGGGCAGCGTGGCTCAAAGCGGCAGGCAGGGGGCCAATTCGCGGCATCGGGAACGGTGCCTTCCAACACGGCCAAGTCTTGGCCGCGCCGTGCCCGTGCGGGCAGGCTAGCAAAAAGCCCCTGGGTGTAAGGGTGCAGTGGAGTGCGAAACAAGTCACGGGTGGTGGCATATTCCACGAAGTGTCCGGCATACATCACCGCCACCCGATTGGCCATTTCGGCCACAATGCCCAAGTCATGTGTAATCAGCAGAATGGACATGCCCATCTCCTGCTGCAACTTACGCATTAAGCCCAGAATCTGGGCCTGCACCGTAACATCCAAGGCCGTGGTTGGTTCATCAGCAATAAGGAGTTTGGGAGAATTGGAGAGGGCCATTGCAATCATCACGCGTTGGCGCATACCACCCGAAAGTTCATGCGGATATTGACGCATCACTTGCGCCGGATTACCGATGTCCACAAGTGATAGCAACTCTTCTGCCCGTTTACGCGCTTGCTGGCCAGTGGTAGTATCATGAATCTCCATCGCCTCGACCATTTGCCACCCAATCGTAAAAGTCGGATTGAGGCTGGTCATTGGTTCCTGGAAGATCATAGCCACATCACTGCCCCGCACCTCACGCATCTGATCCCAGGTCAAGTCGAGTAAATCCTTACCGTTAAAAAGGATGCGCCCGCTTTCAATATAACCTGCCGGTTCCGGCACCAGTTGTAAGAGCGAAAGCGCCGTCATGGACTTGCCGCAACCCGACTCCCCCACAATCGCCAATGTCTCGCCTTTGTTAATTGTAAAGCTGACGCCATCCACCGCCCGCACCGTACCACGCGGCGTATCAAAGAACGTGTGGAGATTTTCGACTTGGAGTAAAGGTGTAGACGAATTTGATTCAGCCAATTTAGGAACTCCGCAGGCGAGGATCAACAGCGTCTCGCAACGCATCCCCGAAAATATTGAAGGCCAAGACCAAAATAAAAAGAGCCGTTGAGGCTGAGGCCAAATTCCACCAGACAACCGGTTCGCGCGCCAGTTCCACACGCGCTGCATCAATCATGTTGCCCCAACTCCCCGTCCCAGGGTCAACACCAATACCTAAGTAGGACAAGATAGATTCTTCTAAAACAAGGCCGCTAAAGCCCAACGTTACTGAAATAATGACAATGGGCAGCAGGTTGGGTAGGACGTGGCGTAACAGGATACGAGTATTGCTTAAGCCCAGCGCGCGCGCCGCCCGCACATATTCTCGGTCGCGGTGTTTCAGCACCTCACCACGGGTCAGGCGACATAAGCCAACCCAGGCCGTTATGCCCAGCGCGATACACAGGTTAAAAAGCCCTCTTCCCAATACCAACATCAAAGCAATAATGAGCAGGATGTCTGGGATGGAGGAAAACACGGTGTAGGTGTACTGTATGGCATCGTCTACACGCTTGCCGAAATAACCTGCCATCAGGCCAAAGAGGAGCGCCAGCGGCGTCGCTAACAAGGATGTGAAGCCACCCACAATCATTGCGGTGCGGCAGCCCTTGAGCGTTAGATAAAGAATATCGGTGCCCACCCCATCCGTACCTAAGAGATGCTTGCCCTTTAATGGATGCGGTTTAGGTTCGCCCGTCGTCACTATAGCCAGGGGCGCAGAATAAGTGCGCTCCTTCGGCACATTGGTGAACATCCGGTCTATAATCGTCATTCGATCCGAGGTTGGTGAATCTTGCCATCCTAAACTGTCGAGCACACCAATCAATCCGTACAGGCCAATGACCGTTAATGCCAGTATCGCCATGCGGTTCCTACCCAAGCGACGATAGGCTTCCTTCCACAGCGGCTCGCGTCCGGCGCGCACAATGGCGACGACGATAACCGCGACAACAAGCAGCGGAATTACATTATTAAGAATAGGATAGATTCTTTCCATACCAATTTGGATAAGCACAGGCAGCGGTCATTCCAAGCGCACGCGGGGGTCTACCAAGGCATAGCAAATATCGGTGAGGATATAACCGACAATCGTCAGCAGGGTGCCCAGGAACACCATCGCCCGCACGACCGCGAAATCTTGGCTGTCAATGGCGTCCCTGGTATAACCACCCAAACCGGGAATCCCGAAAAAGGATTCTAAAAGCACGCTGCCAATAAATAAAAACGGAATCGCCGCGACAGAGGTGGTGATAATCGGAATCGCCGCGTTTTTTAGCACATGCCGAAATAAAACAGTTTGCTCACTGGCTCCCTTGGCGCGTGCCGTGCGAACATAGTCCTGATTAATCTCATCTAACATAAACGTCCGAAACAGGCGCACTCCCCCGCCAAGCCCCGTGATGACTCCGACCACAGTAGGCAATAGAATAAATTTCCACGCTGTCAAGCCACCGCGATAACCAGCCAGAGGGAAATACTTTAGGACTTTCCCCAGCAGGTATTGACCAGCAATGATATACACCAGATAAACAATGCTCATCAACAGGACGCAAAGAAAAGTAATCCAATAATCCACATATGTGCCGCGAAAATAAGCCGCAAAAAGAGCGACACAAATTTCCGCAATAATCCCGGCCAGAAACACCTGTGACATCAACATCAGTGATGGGCCAGCTCCGGCTTTGATATGATCCCAGATGGGTTCACCGTTCGCATCCGAATTACCAAAGCGCAACAAGAATAGCTCAGACATGTGCTTGGAGAATTGTTCGCGCAGTGGCTTGTCATAACCATGTTGCTCTAACCATTGATGAATTTGTTGGGGGGTCGGGTTTTTCGCGGATAAGTTGCGGCGCGCGATTTGTTCGGGCGGCGACGCGACATAAAACAGAAAGAAAGTGACGAGCGAAACTCCTATCAAAATAGGCACGCCATAAAGAACACGACGGATCACATAGCGAAGCATTAAGCTTGCACCTCCGAGGCTGCCCTTTGCGGAGCCGGGATGGGAGCAGGACTTCGCCGAATCCGGCGATGCGTGCGCCCACGCACTACAGCCGCCGCTGGCAGTGACCCCAGAATTAAAAAGAGCACAATGCCCAGCAAGGGCCAGAAGTTGGGCTGGTTCCATTCCGATTGTAGGCGTGCGCGCATCGCCGCGTCAACGCCTATGTATTTGGCGGAATTATTAGCCACCGGATGCGGCTTATAATTGTGCAGCCAGGGTTGGGTCAGGCCATAGCTCTCACTATGCTCCTCATAAATCCAGGGGCAATCGTTTACTGCAATCTGCCGCATTTTACGGATCAATGCCAACCGTTGCGGCCCATCATCCATAATGCGGACGCTATCAAATAAACGGTTGTACTGCGGGTTATCGTAGCCGGAGGCATTAGGCCCAGGGCGGCGGTTGGGGCCGTATAGCATGAACAGGAAGTTCTCCGCATCCGGGTAATCGGCAATCCATCCATAGTGAAAGAATTGAAATTGGCCCTTATCTAATTTATCCTGGAAAACATTGACGCGAGTCGCTCGTGATACAAAGTTAATACCAAGAGCTTGAATCTGCTTTTGCACCAGGCCGACCTGCATCCGGCTGGCAGCGGTCGTGGCAGCGTTATCATAGTTCAGCGTGAGCCGTTCGCCGGTTTTGGCATCAATGCCATTGGGATAACCGGCTTCAGCCAGGAGTTGCTTGGCCCGCTCCACACTATACTGGCGGTAAGGATTCTTATACTCCGGCTCATAGCCAAAAATCCCAGGCGGCAGCAGAAATTCAGCCCGGCGGCCTAATCCTTGATTGAAGAGATCAATAACCGCCTGTGCATCAATGGCTGTAGAAATCGCCTGCCGCAGCTTTTGTTTCTGGGGAGTATAGCCGCCAAAAACAGGGTCATTCATATTAAAAGCGTAGTAGAAAATATCAGTGCCAACATCACGGTGCAGTTGCACACCCTTTTGAGCCATTTCTGGTGAAAGTTGACCGGGATGCGCCATTACTTGCTGAAAATTCTGCTGGGTCACACTGGCTGAATCCTGATAGCCTTGCAGAAATAGATTCCAACTCGTAATGCCTTCTCGAATAATATTGAAAACAACTTTTTTGACTAGAGGCAATTGTTTACCTGCATTTTGCAATAGCCCCGCTTCGCGGTCTCCGGGCGCTCCCTCTGTCGGATAGTACTCGACCATGCGATTGGGATTCACTTCTAACACGATACGCAACTTAGAGGTGTACTCGGTCATCATGAATGACCCGCACCCCACTGGATGGCGTGCTAACTCTTTGCCATACATGTCAACGGCTTCGTGGGCCAGCGGCGAAGTAAAGTGCATTGCCATCAGGAAACGTAGCTGAGGATACGGTTGGTTCAGCAAAATGCGGAAGATGTAGGGGTCTTTCGGGTCAGGCTGTAATCCAGCGACAGACAAATTATAATCGGGCTGCTGTCCAGCCTTTTCGCGGGCCGCATTTTGCTTCATGTAATCGGCAAAGCCAATAATTTTATCACCGAAGAAACTGACTATTGGGCAATTCACCGCGGGGTCGCCCATGCGTTTCCAGCTATAGATAAAATCGGCTACTGTAATAGCCCGGCCCTTACCTCCGGCAAAGCAAGGGTCATCCTGGAAACGCAGACGTGGCTTGATTTTGAACGTCCACGCCTCGCCTCGCTTCTGGACAGTCTTACCTTTTTCCTGGGTACTATAGAGGTATGGCTCTCGCCGGGGCGGGGTTGCGCCTAGAGCCAAGTCCAATACAAAAGGATTGCGCTTGAGGTAGTGATACTGAAGGTAAGCAGGATAAATGACATCAATCACCGAAGCCTCAGCCTCATCATAAGCTACGCTGGGGTCTAAGGTCTTGGGATCATCGCCTAACGCAGTATAAAGGACTGGTTGTGCTGTTTCGCCAGGGGGATAAGGATTATTACTACACCCGGACAAGCTCAAAATGCTACTGAACACACAGAGCGCCAGGAGATAGGAGACAAAATTCCATTGCTTTGAAGCGTGCGAATGATAAGGAAACCGTTTTGCAACCGTTGCCTGGGGAATTCGCTGAACTTGACTTTTGGTTAATGTTACCGAGGCTGGCACCATGCGAGTCATAAAGAGCGGAACAACTTACGGATTAAACCGACAATCATAATTATACAAAGATTAACATTTCAAGCTGTGCAGTCGCCTTTAGCTTGACGCCGGGCGCTATTCGCCTTAAATTGAACTATAGATAGAAGTTATCCAACGGCTACCTTAATTTATTAGTTTATTTTATAAAACTATGGCTCACAATCTCTTCAACTCGCTCCAAACCTTTGATCGTGGTAACGGCCAGACTGGGCAATATTATTCGCTACCGCAACTGGAAAAGGAAGGCGTTGGCCCGATTTCCAAATTGCCAGTTAGCATCCGCGTGGTACTGGAATCGGTCTTGCGCAACTGCGATGGCCAGAAAGTGCAGGAGAAAGACGTGCGCACTCTCGCCCATTGGAAAGCCAATGAGGAGCGCACGGAAGAGATTCCCTTTGTTGTCGCCCGCATCGTTTTGCAAGATTTTACCGGGGTGCCCCTGCTCGTAGACTTGGCCGCCATGCGCTCCGCCGCCGCCCGCTTGGATAAAGACCCAAAGATTATTGAGCCGCTTGTCCCCGTTGATCTTGTCGTTGACCATTCGGTACAAGTGGACTATTCCAGTACCCCGGACGCCCTGCGCATGAACATGGAGATGGAGTTCAAGCGCAATCACACACGTTATCAATTCTTAAAGTGGGGGATGCAGGCTTTCCACAGCTTTAATGTGGTGCCGCCCGGTATTGGCATCGTGCATCAGGTCAATCTGGAATATCTGGCGCAGGGCATTCTTGAAAAAGAGGGTGTGGTGTATCCTGACACCCTCGTTGGCACCGATTCGCACACGACCATGATTAATGGCTTGGGCGTTGTGGGCTGGGGCGTGGGCGGCATTGAAGCCGAGGCCGGGATGCTCGGTCAACCGGTTTACTTCCTGACACCCGATGTCGTCGGTGTGCATCTCAGTGGCGCATTAAAAGAAGGCGTTACAGCTACCGACCTGGTCTTGCACATTACGGAAATGCTGCGCAAGGCCAAAGTTGTGGGCAAGTTTGTCGAGTTTCATGGTGAAGGCGCGGCCTCTTTATCGGTCACTGACCGCGCCACTATTGGTAACATGGCCCCGGAATATGGCGCGACGATGGGCTACTTCCCCATTGATGAAGAGACCTGCAAATACCTGTTAGCCACCGGACGCAGTGAAGAGCATGTCAATGCCTTCCGCAATTACTATCAGGCGCAAGGTCTCTTTGGCATCCCCCGCAAAGGCGACATTGAATATAGCACCTTGCTTGAACTGGATTTGCAAGAGGTGCAGCCTGGTGTCGCTGGCCCCAAGCGCCCGCAAGACCGCATCAACTTGCCGGAGCTAAAAGACAAGTTTATTGACCTGTTCCATAAGCCACTCAATGAGAATGGCTATAACAAATCTGAAAGTGACCTCGCACGCCGCTTCGCCACTGCTATTGGGGTCAATGGTCATGCCGCAGAACCCTTAACCGGTGGCGGCGAGCAGGCGAATGCGACCACGCCTGAATCAATTGATCTCAGCGGGTTAGTGTCCGAAAAAGATACTGCCGCCGTGACCGAAGTGGAAATGATGAACAATCGCCCCACGCCCGACCGCGTGGAAGAAGTGCCGTATGGCGAGTTTCCACATGGCGTAGTTGACCTTGGGCATGGAGATGTCCTAATTGCGGCTATCACTTCCTGCACTAATACCTCGAACCCCAGTGTCATGTTGGCGGCAGGCTTAGTGGCTAAGAAAGCGGTCGAGAAGGGGCTTAAAATCCGCCCCACCGTGAAAGCATCACTGGCCCCTGGCTCACGAGTGGTCACGGAATATCTTAACAATACAGGGTTGCAGCCGTATCTCGATCAACTTGGTTTTCAGACTGTGGGTTATGGCTGCACCACGTGTATTGGCAACTCCGGCCCTCTTGACCCGCGTATTGAAGAAGTTGTCACCACCAACGACATCATTGCCGCCAGTGTGCTTTCGGGCAACCGCAACTTCGAGGCACGGGTGCATCAAAGTGTGAAAGCCAACTTCTTGATGAGTCCGCCACTCGTTGTAGCATTTGCCCTCGCCGGGCGCGTCAATATTGACATAACCCATGAGCCTATCGGCAAAGGTAAAGAAGGTCAGGAAGTGTATTTACGCGATTTATGGCCCACCCTGGAAGAAGTCCACGATATGCTCAAAGCGGCCTTCGACCCGGATACCTATCATCGCATGTACACCGACTTCGCGGCCCAGAACCCGATGTGGAACAACATTCCCAGTTCCACAGGTGATGTTTATCAGTGGGACGTGGAATCCACTTATATTCAAGAGCCGCCGTTCTTCAATAACTTCTCTTTACAAACCGATAAAGTCTGCGACATCAAAAATGCGCGACCGTTAGCGATCTTTGGTGATTCGGTGACAACCGATCACATCAGCCCGGCTGGAGCCATTAAGCCATCGTCACCAGCGGGGCTTTATCTGCAACAAAAAGGCGTCTCCATTGCGGACTTTAACTCCTATGGTTCGCGGCGCGGCAATGACCGGGTGATGACACGCGGCACCTTTGCCAATGTGCGGATTAAAAACCTCATGGTGCCGGGTATCGAAGGCGGGGTGACGCTTTTGCAGCCCGATGGCGAAATGATGAGCATCTATGACGCCTCCGTGCGCTATCAGGCCGCTGATGTGCCGCTGATCGTATTGGCCGGGCAGGAGTATGGCACTGGCAGTTCCCGCGACTGGGCGGCCAAGGGCACGAAGTTGCTGGGGGCTAAAGCGGTGATTGCCCAGAGCTTCGAGCGCATCCACCGCAGCAACTTAGTCGGTATGGGAGTCCTCCCCTGCCAGTTCAAAGAGGGCACGAGTGCGCAAACGCTGGGCCTGGATGGCACTGAAACCTTCGATCTGTTGGGTCTGGAAACCATTAAGCCGCGCCAGGATGTGATGTTGGTGATTCATCGCGCTAATGGGGAAACGCAGGAAGTGCCGGTTATAGCGCGTATTGATACGCCGATTGAAGTGGAATATTACCAGCACGGCGGTATTCTGCCCTATGTGCTGCGGCAATTGATGGCCAGTGGTAATAGCGCATAACTTTTTAATTCAAGGGTGCAATTAAAGATTGGAGCAAGTCCATTATTAAACCTGAACGCATTTCCTAAATACTGATAATTGCGCCTCGCACGCTGCCGTGTGCGAGGCGTTCTCACGTTCTTCATGTCCTCATGTTCTTCATAAAGTCCTGCTGGACTTTGCTAACTGATTACGATGGCAGGTCAATCAACGAAAACCAAAGCTAAATCCCTTAAAGCTCCTTTAAGAAGCGGGGGCCGTGATACATCTTCTTTAGATGACCCAAATGATAGTCTGGCAGCAGATGAGACAGTAGCAGAACAGCAGCCAGATCAGGCAGAGAATATAGGCTTCACGGCAGAAGATAGGGCCACTACACAGGCAGACAATGCACAATTAGACGATGCTGTACAGACGCCTGACAGCGCAGCCAAAACCATAAGCCAGGAGGATTTAGTTAAGGAACTGCCGGAAGAAGTGTTGGCCTTTCTGGTTCGCTCGACCCCGCAAAGGAGTCTATGGGAGTGGCTGTCCGAAGATAAACGGGCATCTCTGCTTCACAACATTACGCGGGGTTTTCAGCGCACGGCTAATGCACTCCGCCAACCCGTGGTGCGCTCCCGCTTTATTCGCCATATTTACGAGCACCTGGAAGATTTTAGAGAAGTGCTCAAATTATGGGGCGAGGCTCACCCTGCGCCGCACGTCGTGACCGAAGTGCGCGCCTTGACAGATGATACAGCACTGATTGAGCAGTTGACCGACCTATGGCAACGGCACGGCGGTGAGGCGGTGCTGCTCACTTTGCTGCTCGATAACCGCAACGCCGCGCTAGAAGCCCTGGATGTTATC
The DNA here is from genome assembly GCA_019239895.1 of Abditibacteriaceae bacterium. Lineage (GTDB taxonomy): Bacteria > Armatimonadota > Abditibacteriia > Abditibacteriales > Abditibacteriaceae > JAFAZH01. The sequence goes on from JAFAZH010000052.1 coordinate 375,280, forward strand.
GCCGAGCCAGAGATGGCAGACGAAGCCGAATCCACCGGGAACCCCGATGAAATTCCTATCCATGATGGGTTTTGGACAGGGCAGCATCTTAACCGACGTGGCGAAACGCGCCGCGCGGAACAACGCCGCACCCTTTTGCGCCGCCAAGCTCCACGGCGTGAGGCAGACCCACCGGAAAGCGATATAGACCCGCTGGCACAGGCCCAGAGCGAAGTACGCCAATGGCAAGCACGGGCGGCACAGGCGGAACAAAACCTCCAAACGACCCAGAGTGTTCTCACGACGACCCAGAGAGAATTGAGTGAAGCTCACGAACAATTGCGCGCTCAAGCCAAGACGCACCAGCGCGAATCACAGCACAACCAGCAGCGCATCGCCGCCGATGAGTCGCAACTGCAAGAGACTAAAAGATCGCTGGATCGCATCACGCGACGTTGGAAGAGTCTGCAAAAAGAATCCGAAGACCTGGCTGCTGATAATAAGCGCTTCAAGCGTCAGATGCGTCGTCAGCAGCAATTGAATGAAGAGTTGCGCAAGCAGTTAGCGAATGTAACGGCGCGGCTGCAAACTCTTTCTGCGCCGCCATCTGCCCCAACCCCGGCTCCTGCGGCCACTCCTCAAGCAGGTATCCCTCAGTCAAAAACAACGGCTAAAGGAGCAGCTAAAGGAGCAGCTAAAGCTCCGGCCAAGACGCCTGCGCCAACTCTGGCACCCCGCCCCCAGGTCTTGCCCTTAGACCAACTCTTCCTCTGGCAATCCGATGGACGGCAGTTCCGCGTCACGCCGCGTGAGGTGAAGCGTGCTATTGATCGCAACGACGAAGAGTTTGTCTTTACGCTAATCCAGGCTTTCGATGCCCTCCGCGAAACTAATGAGCCAGGATACCGCATGTTCATAGACCGCATCCGCGAGTTCGACCGCTACTATAGCCGGGTGCTAACCGTAGATACGACTCGTGTCCTCGTGGATGTCAGCAACGTAGCGCGGTATGAGCCAAATCGCTACGGCAAAGGTCAGTTGCGCCATTTGTTGGTCATGCGCGATGAACTGCGGCGGCGAGACTGCTTTCCTATCATTATGTACGCGGACGCTTCCCTACCCTACCACATTGACGAACCAAATGAGCTAATGCAGATGGTGAAAAATGGTGAAGTGCAGATGACTACTTCGGGCCAGGAAGCCGACGAACTACTGGCGCGTGAGGCGCGGCGCACCGGGGCCTATGTGGTAACTAATGATCGCACGTTCCACACGAAGGTTTCCCCCGATTTTGAGCCGCCACGCGTCACCTTCCGCATTCATGATGGCTTCCTCATCGTGGATGATTTTTAGATTAACGGCAATTTTATTGACGAGGGAACTTTTCATCTGCCAATTTTGGTCTAACTTTTGCTCTGAACTTTCCGGCTACTAGCAACTTCCGCGTCACCACAGGCGCGTAGCAACACCTTTTGTGTTAAGTAATACAAGCAGCAAAGTTCGTTTTTATTTTCTCTAGGAGAAATCACATGCGATTTTTTAAGCCGAAGGTCAAACCGACCTTTTTGACAGTGCTGACGATAGTCTTCACCGCTATCATGCTCAGCCACGGCCAGGCGGCGCGGGCGCAGGATACTACCGCCCCCCAGGTAGCCTTCACGAACCCGGCAGCCAATGCTGTCTTACCCAGTTTGCCCACCCTCAGCGGCACGGTGCAGGATGAGGCTGGTGGCAGTGGCGTGAGCCGCGTAGATGTTGGTATTCTGCGCGATAGCGATAACCAGTGGTGGACGGGCACGGGTTGGACGGGCAGTTTTACCGTGCAACGCGCTACTCTTTCCGGCAATACTTGGTCGCTCAGCACTGGCTTGCCAACTGGCTCCCAATTAAACGATGGGCCATACACGCTGATCGCCCAGGCTTATGACGTGGCAGGCAACACCAAGCAGGCGAATGACAATATCACCATTAAAAGTGATACCACCCCACCTTCTATTACCATTGCTAGCCCGACTAATAATGCTGTTTTCCGCGCCTTCCCCGCCATTAACGGCACCGTGGCGGATGATAAAAGTATCAATCGAGTCGTAGTAGGGATTCTGCGCAACAGTGACAACACCTGGTGGGATGGCAACACCTGGGGCAAATTTGCCACGCAGCCTGCGAATTTTTCCAATAACGCCTGGACGTTCACGGGCAGTGTCCCTACCGGAGCTAACCTGATTGATGGCATTTACACCATCATTGCGCAAGCTTTTGATCAGTCGGGCAACTTCCAGCAAGCCCAGGTCAGCATCCGCATTGATACGACTCCGCCACCCACGATTAATATCTCGATTCCGGGCAATACGCCTGGCAGCGCTACCATTTTGCGCAGCCTGTCCTTAGTGGCAGGAGCGGCGGCAGACACCCGCGATGGTAGCGGCATCAGCAGTGTAGACCTCTTTATCAAGCGTAATAGTGATGGAGCCTACTGGGGCGGCAGTGCCTGGGTGCAAACACCAACTGCGTTATCTACTGTCTTTACTGGCTATAACTGGTCGCGTTCTCCTGGCGCGGGTGGCAGCTTGCCCACTGGCCAAGACCTGCAAGAAGGCACTTACAGCCTGACCGCAACCGCCCACGATAAAGCAGGCAACAGCAGCACCAGTGCCGTTACCACCGTTCAGGTAGATAAAACGGCTCCCGCCGTCTTGAGATTTAACTCACCGATTAACAGTGCAGTGCTGCAAAAACTGCCAACGATTAGCGGCACAGCGGTGGATAATCCTGGTGGCACAGGTATTAGCCGCGTTGATTTAACCATCTTCCGCATCGGCGACAACAAGTTCTGGACGGGCACTGGATGGGGTGCTTATACACCCCTTGTGACAAACTTCCGGGGCAGCACCTTTACCCGCAGTGGCGGCCTGCCCACCGGCACTAACTTAACGCAGGGCAGCTACATTCTCACGGCTATTGCCTACGATAAAGCGGGTAACAGCATTCAAGCCGATAACCTCGTCCGCGTTGATACCAAGGCCCCGCGTAGTGTCACAGTCACTTCACCGGCTCCCAACGAAGTCGTGCGCAGTCTGGCTACAATTCGCGGTACAGCTATTGATGATACCGTTGGCATTAATAATGTCGTAGTAACGCTGCGACGCAACAGTGATGGTCTGTTCTGGAGTGGTTCCAGTTGGGGCACCATTCCAGCTCGCCTGACGACTGTCTTCGATGGCTTCAACTGGTCGCGCAATTCCGGTTTACCCAGCGGGGATACTCTGAACGATGGCTCCTATACCCTTTCGGCCACCGCATTTGATCGGGCCGGGAACCAAGCTGGCACCACCAGCACTTTCCAGGTGGACAAAACCGTGCCCACTATTGTCACCATCACCTCCCCCGCTTACAGTGCTATTCTGCCCGCCTTGCCAATCCTCCGGGGCGCGGCCACGGATAACCCCAATGGCAGCGGTATCGCTAAGGTAACGGTAGCCCTGTTGCGCACCAACGACAACAAGTGGTGGACTGGCACGACTTGGGGTGCCTTCAAAGAGTTGCCAACAACGCTCTCTGGCACCACCTGGGTTAAGAGTTCCGGGCTACCGACGGGGGCCAACTTAGCCAATGGCATTTATGTGCTGATTGCTTTTGCCTACGATAAAGCGGGCAATAGCATTCAGGTCAACAACGTATTCACCATCAGCCACACCTCCGCTTTCGGCCTTTCGACAGCTACTGCCTCGGCAGCCACCGAGAGCGTGCAGTTAGGCTTTACCGGTGCGCTTAATCCTGATGTAGCCAGTGATCCGTCCCACTTTAGCGTGACGGTCAATGGCGTGGCTGTCACGGTGCAGAGCGCGGCTTACAATGCGTCAAATAAATCCGTCAGCTTAGGTTTACCAACGGGTGCATTGCACACTGGTGATAGCGTCGTTGTGACTTGGAATAACTTGCTCGATGCGAATTATGGTATCCTAACGGGGCAGGCCGGGCCGTTGCAGGTGCAGTAAAGCACGTACATCAATTCAGCAAAAGGCCGACTCTGCATCAGAGTCGGCCTTTTGTTACCTACATCCACCATGCCGCTTTATCTGACTGTAAGAGTTTGTCATTCTGAGCATAGCGAAGAATCTTGTAAGCGGAGTTATAGAGTCATAACTTAAATTCTCATACTATAATTCAACTTGCTACCGAAGTAGACACTCAATGGAGAATGCCAGCAGGAAGCAGACCACCTTGAGCACAAAACCTTGTGGTGTCACCGCATGAATATGCTTGGGAAAGCGGGCGGTAAGTTGGCTAAAGCTGGTCTCGATC